>NZ_JAODTZ010000013.1 GCF_025399795.1 Streptomyces rhizosphaerihabitans
CGCTTTCCAGGTAATCCGCTTCCGCGTTTCCCTTTCCAGCGGCTCCGACTCTACCAGATCCTTTCGGGCCTGACTCCCAGTCAGCGGGGCTTGTCTTCTCGGCTGTTGGGCCGTTCCGACGAGTGAGACATTAGCGGATTCCTGGCTCCCGAGCTAATCGGGGTGGCGCCCTTTCGAACGCGGAATCCTCATTTCGCAAACACGCATGAAAACGAGCCGACGACGAGTCGTCGATCGTTGAATGGTGGTGCGGAATGGCTGTCCGGGGACCGACCGGAGTCGACGCTCACGTCGGACAACTCGGAGAACACTACGTAGAGGTAGGAGTCGTGTCAACTCCGCTCCGGACGGGCCGCCCGAGGCGTACGGTGAGTCCATGACTACCCATACGTGCACCCAGCTGTGGTGGGCCGCCTGACGGCGGCCGTACACACGTATGTACCCAACGGCCGCCGCCCTCGGCGGCCGTTTTTGTGTCTCCCTCCTGGGGAGCCGGCCGGTGGGCGCGGCGGCCTCGACCAGGAGGTGGAGAGATGACGCGAATCTTCAGTGGGGTCAAGCCGACCGGGCATCTGACGCTGGGGAACTATCTGGGAGCCGTACGCCGCTGGGCCGCCGTCGATCAGCACCGGGCCGAAGCCCTGTTCTGCATCGTCGATCTGCACGCGCTGACCGTGGACCACGATCCGGGGCGGGTCCGCAGGCTCAGCAGGCAGGCGGCGACGCTGCTGCTGGCGTCGGGGCTCGATCCCGAGCTGTGCACCGTGTTCGTACAGAGTCATGTGGACGAACACGCTCGGCTTTCCTATCTGCTGGAGTGCGTCGCGACCGACGGGGAGATGCGGCGGATGGTCCAGTACAAGGAGAAGGCCGCGTTGGAACGGAAGCGCGGTGGGAGCGTGCGGCTGTCGTTGCTGACGTATCCCGTGCTGATGGCGGCCGACATCCTGGCGTACGGAAGCGACGAGGTGCCGGTCGGGGACGACCAGACGCAGCACGTCGAGTTGACCCGGGATCTGGCGGTGCGGTTCAACCAGCGGTACGGCCATACGTTCGTGGTGCCTCGCGCGACGCGTCCTGAGGTCGCGGCACGGGTCATGAATCTGCAGGAGCCGACGTCGAAGATGGGGAAGAGCGACGACGTAGGACCGGGCGTCGTCTATTTGCTCGACGAACCGGAAGCCGTGCGGAAGAAGATCATGCGCGCGGTGACGGACAGCGGGCAGGACGTCGAGTACGACCCGGCGGAGCGGCCCGGGGTCTCGAATCTGCTGGAGATCCTCGCGGCGTGCGAGGGAGGAAACCCGGAAGCCCTGGCCGGTGCGTACGAGTCGTACGGCGCTTTGAAGAAGGACACCGCCGAGGCCGTGGTCGAAACCCTCAGGCCCGTACAGGAAAGGCACAAGCAGTTGTGTACGGATCCTGCGTATGTGGAGGGGGTGTTGCGGGACGGTGCGGAGAAGGCCAGACAGTTGGCGCGGCCCAGGGTGGACGCGGCCTACGAGGCGATCGGTTTGCTGCCGCCCGCGGCTGCTGAGTGACTCCGGGCTCCGGGCTCCGGGCTCCGGGCTCCGGGCTCCGGGCTCCGGGCTCCGGGCTCAGGACTCAGGACTCAGGACTCAGGACTCAGGACTCAACCCCGAGGGTTGAGTCCTGAGGGCTGACTGTCGGCCTCGGCGACGAGCCGCCCCCTGCATCGGCCGGCCCTCGGCGCCGGGGGCGCCTCGGCTCGGTCCAGGGGTGGGTCGGTGCCGAGGCCTGGTCGGGGCGGGAGCGGGTCAGTTGCTGCCGGAGGCGAGTTCGCGGCTGCGGTCGCGGGCTGCTTCCAGGGCGGCGATGAGTGCCGCGCGTACACCGTGGTTCTCGAGTTCGCGGATCGCGTTGATCGTGGTGCCCGCGGGAGACGTGACGTTCTCGCGGAGCTTCACAGGGTGCTCGCCGCTGTCGCGGAGCATCACGGCGGCGCCGATCGCGGACTGGACGATCAGATCGTGCGCCTTGTCGCGGGGCAGGCCGAGCAGGATGCCCGCGTCCGTCATGGCCTCGACCAGGTAGAAGAAGTACGCCGGTCCCGAACCGGAAAGAGCGGTGCAGGCGTCCTGCTGCGACTCGGGGACGAGGAGGGTCTTGCCGACGGCGCCGAAGACCTCCTCGGCGTACGCCACGTGCTCGGCGGTGGCATGGCTGCCGGCGGAGATGACGGACATGGCCTCGTCGACGAGGGCCGGGGTGTTCGTCATGACGCGGACGACGGGAGTGCCGGCTGCCAGGCGCTCCTCGAAGAAGGAGGTCGGGATACCGGCCGCGCCGCTGATGATCAGGCGGTCGGCGGGGATGTGCGGGGCGAGTTCGTCGAGGAGGGAGCCCATGTCCTGGGGCTTGACGGTGAGAATCAGGGTGTCGGCGGTCTTCGCCGCTTCCGCGTTGCTGACCGGGGTGACGCCGTGGCGTTCCTGGAGTTCCCTGGCCCGCTCCGGTCGGCGGGCGGTGACCAGGAGATCGGTGGGGGCCCAGCCGGCTCGGATCATTCCGCTGAGCAGGGCTTCGCCGATCTTGCCGGTGCCGAGGACTGCGACTTTCTGAGGCATGGTTACGGGTGCCCTCCGAGGGTTGAGTCGTCCGCGTTCATCCTCCCACCGGGGTCATGGGGACGGGTGGGATGTCCGGTGGGCGGACGGCAGGTCGCCCCGGTCCCGGCGGGCCGGGGCGGGCGGACCGGCCCGCCCCGTCGCCGCGACCCTACGGCGTCCTGCGTCGCAGGGTCGCCGCTCCGAGTCCGAGGACCAGCAGCGCGCTCCCGGCGACGATCAGCGCGTCGCGTACGAAGGTCGCGGTCATGTCGGTGTGCTTGAGGACCTCGTTCATGGCGTCGACCGCGTACGACATGGGGAGGACGTCGGAGATGGCCTCCAGGACGGGGTGCATGTCGGAGCGCGGGGTGAACAGTCCGCAGAGGAGCAGCTGCGGGAAGATCACCGCCGGCATGAACTGGACGGCCTGGAACTCGGATGCGGCGAACGCCGACACGAAGAGGCCGAGGGCCGTTCCGAGGAGGGCGTCGAGGAGGGCGACCAGGAGAAGGAGCCAGGGGGAGCCCGTGACGTCCAGGCCGAGGAGCCAGACCGCGAGTCCGGTGGCCAGGGCCGACTGGATGATGGCGAGCGCGCCGAACGCGAGGGCGTAGCCGGCGATCAGGTCGCCCTTGCCCAGGGGCATGGCCAGGAGGCGTTCGAGGGTGCCGGAGGTGCGCTCGCGCAGGGTCGCGATCGAGGTCACCAGGAACATCGTGATCAGCGGGAAGATCCCGAGGAGGGACGCGCCGATGGAGTCGAAGGTGCGGGGGCTGCCGTCGAAGACATAGCGGAGCAGCACCAGCATCACGCAGGGGACGAGGATCATCAGCGCGATGGTCCGCGGGTCGTGCCGCAGCTGACGCAGGGCGCGGGCCGCGGTGGCCGTCGTGCGGGAGAAGTCGAGCGCGCTCGGGCGGGACGCCGGGGCCGCCTGCCCGGGGACTCCGGGGCTCACGGCTGCGGTGGGCGGAGTGGGGCTCGTGGGTGCGGTGGGACTCATCGTGCGGTCTCCTCGCGGGGGTGGGCACCGGCGGGACGGGGGTCGGTGCCGGTGGCCGGGGGCTCCGGGGACGGGACGGGGGAATCCGGGGCCGGGAGTTCGGGGGCCGCGGGGTTCCGCGGTGCGGTCGTGGTGGTCGTCGCGGGCCGGTGTGCGGCCTCGGCCGCCTCGTCCACGAGGTGCAGGAAGGCGGCTTCGACGGTGTCCGCGCCGGTCCGTTCGCGGAGGGCGTCGGGGGTGTCGTCGGCGAGGATCCCGCCCTCGCGCATCAGGAGGAGCCGGTGACAGCGCTCGGCCTCGTCCATGACGTGGGAGGAGATCAGGAGGGTCGTGCCGCGCTGCTCGGCGATGGCGTGGAAGAGGTTCCACAGGTCGCGGCGCAGGACCGGGTCGAGGCCCACGGTCGGTTCGTCGAGGACGAGGAGTTCCGGGGTTCCGAGGAGGGCGACGGCGAGGGAGACGCGGCTGCGCTGGCCGCCCGAGAGGTTGCCGGCGAGGGAGTCGGCGTGGGAGGCGAGGTCGACGTCGTCGATGACCCGGGTGACGTCGGCGTGGCGGCGCTCGGAGGCGGCCCGGCCCGGGTCGAGGATCGCGGCGAAGTAGCCGAGGTTCTGCCGGACGGTCAGGTCGTCGTAGACGGAGGGCGCCTGGGTGACGTAACCGATGCGGGAACGGAGTGCGGCGTCGCCGGCGGGGAGGCCGAGCACTTCGAGGGTGCCGCTGACTTTGGCCTGGGTACCGACGGTCGCGCGCATGAGGGTGGATTTTCCGCAGCCGGAAGGGCCGAGCAGACCGGTGATCTGGCCGCGCGGCACGGTGAAGTCCAGTCCGTGCAGGACGGAGCGGGTGCCGCGGACGACGGTGAGGCCTTCGGCGCGGACGGCGGGCGGGGAAAGGGGCACGGGTGATCCTGTGGGGTCGGGCGGACGCGGACGAATAATCATCACTCGATGAATATTCCTCTAGTGAGGTGCGCCGGTCAAGGGTCACGGCGTACCGGCCGGACGGCGGGAGCGCCGGGCGGCGCAGGCGCACGTCGGCGCAAACGGAACGGGATCGTCCGCGGTGCCGCCGAACCGCGCGCTCCCGCGTTCGCGTGACGGTGGCCCGGAGGAGCTGCGCAATCAACTGGCTTACCTGACAATGGATTTCACTGTGCGATACGGCCCCATGCCGGGTCGCCAGGTCCGCCGTGCCCTCCCCCGGCACGGCACCCACGCATCTCCCGCTGTCGACCGGAGGTGCTGTCGTGATGCGCAAAGCCGATCTGTTCGCGTCCCTCGTCGTCTTTCTGGTGGCGCTGCCCCTGTGTGTCGGGGTCGCCATAGCGTCCGGTGTGCCGGCCGAGCTGGGGCTGGTGACCGGAATCGTCGGCGGGCTGGTCGCCGGGATACTGCCCGGAAGCAGCCTGCAGGTGAGTGGGCCCGCGGCCGGGCTGACCGTGCTGGTGTACGAGGCTGTGCAGTCGTACGGGGTCCGGGCGCTGGGCGTGCTGGTGCTCGGGGCCGGGCTGGTGCAGCTCGGACTCGGGGTTCTCCGGCTCGGGCGGTGGTTCCGGGCCGTGTCCGTGGCCGTCGTGCAGGGGATGCTCGCCGGGATCGGGCTCGTGCTGATCGCGGGCCAGGTGTACGCCATGGGCGACGCCACCGCGCCTTCCGGTGGACTCGGGAAGATCGCCGGGCTCGTCCCGCTGGCCGGTGCCGCGGATCCGGTGGCGCTGGCGATCGGCGGCACCACCGTGGCCGTACTCCTGCTGTGGCCGCGTTGGCGACGGGGGGCGCGGGTGGTGCCGGCACCACTGCTGGCGGTGGCGCTCACCTCGGCCGTGACCGGGGCGTTCGATCTGGCGGTACGACGGGTCGAGGTGCGGGGGCTGTTCGACGCCGTGCGGCCGCCGTCCCTCGCAGACCTGGGCCGGCTCACGGAAGTGGGCGTGATCGGGACCGTCCTGGCGTTCGCGCTGATCGCTTCGGCGGAGTCGCTGTTCAGTGCGGCGGCGGTGGACCGGCTGCATCGGGGGCCGCGTACCGACTACGACCTGGAGCTCATCGCGCAGGGCGCCGGGAACACCGTGTGCGGGATCCTCGGGGCACTGCCGATGACCGCCGTGATCGTGCGGAGTGCGGCGAACGTGCAGGCCGGGGCGCAGACCAAGGTGTCGCGGGTGCTGCACGGGGTGTGGCTGCTGCTCTTCACGGCCGTGGTGCCCGCGGTGCTCGGGTTGATTCCGGTGGCGGCGCTCGCCGGGCTGCTGGTGCACGCGGGGTGCAAGCTCGTGCCGGTGCGGGAGGTGCGGACGCTGTGGCGTGGGCATCGCGGTGAGGTGGTCGTACTGGCGGTGACCGCGGTGGCGATCGTGTTGGGGAACCTGTTCGAGGGGGTGCTGGTCGGGCTCGCGCTCGCCGTGGGCAAGACCGCCTGGGACATCAGTCATGTGCACGTGGAGACCGAGGACCGGGGCGCCGCGGGACTGGTCGTACGGGTGCTCGGCAACGCCACGTTCCTCCGGCTGCCGAAGCTGCTGGACGCCTTGGAGGCGTTGCCGCACGACCGTGACGTACGGCTGGAGCTGGGCGGGTTGCGGCACGTCGATCACGCGTGTGCGGCGGCCCTCGACGCATGGGCCGCCGGGCGGGATCACGAACGGATCGCCACCAGCAGTTCCACGACGTAGGTCTCCTCCACGAACCCGTCCGGGAACGCCTGGAGGAGGTGGTTCCGTTCCTCGGCGAAGAACGCTCCGGTGGTCTCCTCGCCGAGGACCAGGAACTGCGAGTGGCTGCCTGTGTTGGCGAGGCGGGTGTCGACCGGGATGCGCCGGCTCCAGCGGACCTGGCGGCGGTCGAAGGAGAGACTGCCGCTGGGGTCGGCGGAGCTGAACTGGGAGGCACGAGCGGCGGCGGCGCTCTTCTCGGCCTCCTGGTCCCAGCCGAGGAAGCGCGCGGCGCGCCGGGCTGCCGCTTCGATCCACGGGACGTCGAGCGCCTCCATGTTCCACCACAGGGCCAGCGCCCCGCCGGGACGCAGCACGCGCAGCGCCTCGGGCACCGAACGGCTCGGGTCGGTCCAGTGCCACGCCTGGGCGTAGGTGAGGAAGTCCGCGGAGGCCCCGGCGAGGGGCAGTGCGTCGCCGCTGCCCCGGACGATCGGGATGCGGGGATGGACGCGACGGAACTCGGCGGCCATGCCGGGGCCGGGTTCCACGGCGAGGACATCCGCGCCGCGGGCGTGCAGGAGTCCGGTCGAGATTCCGGTGCCCGCGCCCACGTCGACGACCCTGGCACCGGCCAGCGGGCGGGCGGCGAGGGCTTCGACGGCGTCGAAGAGGGCCGGCGGATACGACGGACGGTTCGCGGCGTACTGCGCCGCGGCCGAGTTGAAGGAGTGGGCCCGGGCGGCGTGCTGGGAGGCTGCGGCGGGGGAAGGAGGCATGGGTTCATGATCGGGGGTGGTGCGGGTGCTGGGGTAGACCCTCTTGTCCCGTCTCCCCGTCCCCTCGTCTCCCCGTCTCCCCGGCCCCTCGTCCCCTCGTCCATCCCGGTTCTGGCACCGAGGGGTGTGCCCCCTGACCGAGCGTGTCCCTGACCGGGCGTGTCGCGTCGCGGGCTCATGCCCGGGTGCGGGACCCGGACGGGATCAGGAGCGGCGTCGCTTCTTCGAGGGGTTGCCGGCGCGGCGCGCGGTTCGGCGGGTGTACTGCTCCTTCGCCGCCTCGTACTCCTCGCGGTGGAGCTTCTCGCCCGGCGCCTCGGTGAGGGAGCGGAAGCAGTAGGCGAGGAGGGAGCCGACGAAACCGATGGCGAGCAGGCCACGGAGGGATGCCTGGCGGTCGGGGTCCGGGCGCTTGGTGAAGGCGTCCGAGGTGTGGCGGAACGCGAGGGCGCTGCACACCGCGAACATCACCACGACCAGCACGGTCACGGGTGTCCCCACGTCCGCGATGGCCAGGCCCTGGTAGGCGAAGCGAAGCACGAAGCAGGCGGCCACCGCGGCGGCGAGGGAGCCGACGGCCACGGCGATACGGCGACCGGTGTAGCCGCCGTCGTGTTCCACCCAGGTCGTCCCGAAGAAGCGCAGGGGCTCGGGCCGGGGCCCCGCGGGGGTGCCGGTTGCGGTGCTGGTCTCGTCGCTCACGCCACGATTATCGCTCCGGTCACGGCTCCGGCGTCCGCCGCGGGTGCCCTTGAGCCGGGGCGTCGGTCAGGAACACGCCGGGGCGACGTAGCCGTCGCTGCCCGTCTGCACGTACGCGTCCGCGACGAACTGGCCGTTGGAGATGTTGTCCCAGATCTTGCTCGTGCCGTAGGGGCCGGTGACGGACTCTCCCGGGCACTGGCAGTAGATCGGAACACGCGACCCTGCCGGCAGGGTACGGACGATGCTGAAATGGGTGCCCGGACCGCTGCGGACGTTGACGTTGTGGCCCGGTGCGAGCGGGTAGGTGCGGAGCGCCTGGGCGGTCAGCGGCTCCACGTCCGCCGCGTCCGTGACGGCAATGTCTTCCAAGGCCATGTCGATCTCCCCCGTTGATTGATTCGCGCCAGAAATTTACTGCGCGCCGAGGCTAGCAAGCCGTCGAGGTTTCGCACGAAGGATCGACTAGGCTCTGCGCGTCGCGCACGCGGTCGAACCCACGGGGGTGAGTGATGCCGCCACAGCGCAGCACCGGTACGGACTCGGAAGCGGAACATCCGCGCTATGCCGGGCAGTACCTGCTGGAGGCGAGACTCGGCTCCGGTGGCATGGGAATCGTGCATCTGGCGCGCTCCGCCTCCGGTTTGCGGCTGGCCGTCAAGGTCGTGCATGCCGAGTTCTCTCAAGACCCCGAGTTCCGGGGGCGGTTCCGCCAGGAGGTCGCGGCCGCCCGGCGGGTCAGCGGTGCCTTCACCGCACCCGTGGTGGACGCCGACCCCGGGGCCGAACACCCATGGATGGCAACCCTGTTCATCCCGGGACCGACGCTCGCCGAGCATGTGAAGCGGAACGGCGCGCTGTCCTCGGCCCGGCTGCGCCACCTGATGGCCGGGCTCGCCGAGGCGCTGCGGGACATCCACCGGGCCGGGGTCGTCCACCGCGACCTCAAGCCCAGCAACGTCCTGTTGGCGGAGGACGGGCCGAAAGTCATCGACTTCGGGATCTCGCGCCCCGCCGACAGCGAACTACGCACGGAGACCGGCAAGTTGATCGGTACTCCGCCCTTCATGGCCCCGGAACAGTTCAGCAGGCCACGGCATGTCGGGCCGGCCGCCGACGTGTTCGCCCTCGGGTCGGTGATCGTGCACGCGGCCACCGGGAGCGGGCCGTTCGACTCGGACAGCCCGTATCTCGTCGCCTATCAAGTCGTCCACGACGAACCGGACTTGACGGGCGTGCCGGAGGACCTGGTCGGCCTCGTGTCGCGCTGTCTCGCCAAGGAGCCCGAGGACCGGCCCACCCCGGACGAGCTGATGGTCGCGCTGCGCTCGGTCTCGGCCTCGTACGACACGCGGGCCTTCATACCCGAACAGCGCGCGGGCAAAGGGGAGTCGGCGCCGCCCGCGCAGGACTCGGATTCCAGGCCGAGGGTTCCGAGGCCGAGGCACGAGCGTCCGCAGGGCGCCGAAGACCGTACCCATGTGGCCGCCCGGAAGAGGGGAGGGCGGGGCCGGCGCCTGCCCGCTGTCATCGCGGTAACCGGGCTCGCCGTCGCCGGTGGTGCCGTCGGCGCCTTCGGCCTCCTCGGCGGGTCACAGAGCCCCGTAGCGGAACATCACACCGCGCGGCCGTCCAAGAGCACCTTTCAACCGTGGGAACGCGACCTGAGGGCCTCCGGCGCCGAGGCCGACGGTCAGCCGCGGTGCACGTACGCGCCTCGAGCATTGCTGTGCGTCCGGCCCGGTGTCCTGGCCACCGCGATCGACCCGGACGACGGCGAGGTGCTGTGGTCCCGGAGCGACACGGGGAACGGGAGTTCCTACTCCACCCCGGCGCCGGTCTTCTCCGGGGGGCTCCTGCTGGTCGGCAGCCGGAGCGGGAACCGGCTGACGGCCCTGGATCCCGCCACGGGCGCGACTCGCTGGACTCGCGACGTCGCCCGCTACGACGGCCGGGTCACCCACGTCGCCGGTGTCGTCCTGCTCACCGGTCCCGACTCCAAGGTCACCGCGCTGGACGCGGCCACCGGCGAGGAGAAGTGGCGTCATGCGATCCCGGGCCTTGCCGTCCCCCAGTTCCAGTCGTACGGGGACGGGCTCGTCTACGTGGTCTCGCCTCCCGCCCCGCCCGGGAGCGGGACCGGTACCCGGGTGACCGCGGTGGACCCGACGACCGGCGCCACGACCTGGCAGCGGCGCATGGACGGAGCGCTGAGCCTCGTGGCCGCCCGCGGCGGAACGGTCTGGTTCACCTCGACCACCGTGGACCAGTACACGGACTCCGTGCTGCGCTACGACGTGGCGAAGCGCAGGATCCACCGCACCACGCTGCGCATCCCGCAGGCGCAGACGCAGGTGGCCGTGCAAGGGGACACCGCGTATCTGCTGGGAAGCGACGGTTCGCTGGTCGCCGTGAACACCAGGACGTCGGAGCAGCTGTGGCGGGTGGAGACGTCCGTCAGCAGGGCATCGGCTCCCACCGTGGCCGGTCATCGTCTCTGCCTCACCGCGGCGGACGGGCGTCTCATCGCCGTCGACACCGACCGGGGCACATTGCTCGGGCAGACAAAGACACGGCTGGGCAGTGACCGGGGCTCGCTCGTCAGCGTGCTCCCGGCCCCCCTCGCCGCCGACGGCCACATCTACGCCACCGCCCCCGACGGCTCCCTCTTCGCCGTCGACACGCGGGATCCCTCGGCCTGGTGAGACGCGAAGGGGCCGCCCCGGCAGGAGCGGCCCCTTCACAGCCTCGGCCTCACGACCCTGGCAACCCTTTACGTCCCCTTGCCGCCCCTTGCCGCTCTTTGCGGCTCTTTGCGGCTCTTTGCGGCTCTTTGCGGCTAGCCCAGCTTCGAGACGTCCCGCACGGCGCCCTTGTCCGCGCTCGTCGCCATCGCGGCGTACGCGCGAAGGGCGGCCGAGACCTTGCGCTCGCGGTTCGCGGGGGCGTAGACGCCGTTCAAGGAGTCGCGGCGGTCGGCCAACTCCTCGTCGGACACGAGCAGTTCGACCGAGCGGTTCGGGATGTCGATGCGGATGCGGTCACCGTCCCGGACGAGGGCGATCGTGCCGCCGGACGCCGCCTCCGGGGACGCGTGGCCGATCGACAGGCCCGAAGTCCCGCCGGAGAAGCGGCCGTCGGTGATCAGGGCGCAGGTCTTGCCGAGGCCGCGGCCCTTGAGGAACGAGGTCGGGTAGAGCATCTCCTGCATACCGGGGCCGCCCTTGGGGCCCTCGTAGCGGATGACCACGACGTCGCCGTGCGTGATCTCCTTCTTGAGGATCTTGTCGACGGCCTCGTCCTGGGACTCGCAGACGACCGCGGGGCCCTCGAAGGTCCAGATGGACTCGTCGACGCCCGCCGTCTTCACGACGCAGCCGTCGACGGCGAGGTTGCCCTTGAGGACCGCGAGGCCGCCGTCCTTGGAGTAGGCGTGCTCGGCGGAGCGGATGCAGCCGCCCTCGGCGTCCTCGTCCAGGGCCTCCCAGCGCTCGGACTGGGAGAAGGCCTCGGAGGAGCGGACGCAGCCGGGGGCCGCGTGCCACAGCTCGATCGCCTCGGGAGAGGGGGAGCCGGCCCGCACGTCCCACGTCTTCATCCAGTCGGACAGGGATGGGCTGTGGACGGTGTGGACGTCCTCGTTGAGCAGGCCCGCGCGGTGCAGTTCGCCGAGCAGGGCGGGGATGCCGCCGGCGCGGTGCACGTCCTCCATGTAGTACGTGCGGTCCTTCGCGACGTTCGGGGCCACCTTGGCGAGGCACGGCACCCGGCGCGAGACCTCGTTGATCTCGTCCAGCCCGAAGGGGACGCCCGCCTCCTGGGCGGCGGCCAGCAGGTGCAGGATCGTGTTGGTGGAGCCGCCCATGGCGATGTCGAGGGCCATGGCGTTCTCGAAGGCCGCGTGCGTCGCGATGTTGCGGGGCAGGACCGACTCGTCGTCCTGGTCGTAGTAGCGGCGCGTGATGTCGACGACCGTGCGGGCCGCGTCCTCGTACAGGCCTTTGCGGGCGGTGTGGGTGGCGAGGACCGAGCCGTTGCCGGGCAGGCTCAGACCGATGGCCTCGGTCAGGCAGTTCATCGAGTTGGCGGTGAACATGCCGGAACAGGACCCGCAGGTCGGACAGGCGTTCTCCTCGATACGGAGGATGTCCTCGTCCGAGATCTTGTCGTTCACGGCGTCGGAGATCGCGTCGACCAGGTCGAGCGTACGGACCGTGCCGTCGACCAGGGTGGCGCGGCCGGACTCCATGGGGCCACCGGAGACGAACACCGTCGGGATGTTCAGGCGCAGGGCGGCCATGAGCATGCCGGGCGTGATCTTGTCGCAGTTCGAGATGCAGATCAGGGCGTCGGCGCAGTGCGCCTCGACCATGTACTCCACCGAGTCGGCGATCAGGTCGCGGGAGGGCAGGGAGTACAGCATGCCGCCGTGGCCCATCGCGATGCCGTCGTCGACCGCGATCGTGTTGAACTCGCGGGCGATGCCGCCGGCGGCCGTGATGGCCTCGCTGACGATCCGGCCGACGGGCTGGAGGTGGGTGTGACCAGGCACGAACTCGGTGAAGGAGTTGGCGACCGCGATGATCGGCTTCCGTCCGATGTCCGCGCCGGGTACACCGGAGGCGCGCATAAGGGCGCGTGCGCCCGCCATGTTGCGGCCGTGGGTGACTGTGCGGGACCTCAGCTCGGGCATCGTCGCTCGCTCCTTCGGGGAGGTATGAGGAGGGTTATGACTGAAGTCGAGCGTACGCCGGTGCTCCAGGATCCGGACAGGCCGTCCGTATCTCGGGACATACGTCTCGAACAGCGGCCACCTTCGCATGGCATACGCGCACGTCAGCGGCGTACTGACGGGGTGGAGCCACCTCGTCGGCGGTTCCGCTCGCTCATGGGTTCGTCAGGTGTCCCTGCACCACCGGCGCCACTTTGGCCACGATGCGCTCCAGGTCCACCGAGGCCAGCGGCTCCACCTTGATCACATGGCGGAGCATGGCGACCCCGACCAGTTGGGCCGCCGCCAGCTCCACGCGCAGCTCCGCGTCCGGGGCGTCGAGCCGGCCCGCGACGCGTCGCAGCAGCTGGGCTGCGACGAGGCGGCGGAAGACGGCGGCCGCTGTGTCGTTGTTGACCGCCGAGCGGACGATCGCCAGCAGCGGCGTACGGCTCGTGGGGTTCTCCCAGACGCCGAGGAAGAAGCGGGTGAGGCGCTCCCCGACGCCGTCGAGAGGGCCCTCGACGATCGTGTCGGGGGCGCCGAGCGCGGGGGCCATGGCTCCCTCGACGGCCGCCTCGAAGACCTGCTCCTTGGTGCCGAAGTAGTGGTGTACGAGGGCCGAGTCCACGCCGGCGGACCTGGCGATTCCGCGGATCGACGTCTTCTCGTACCCGCGCTCGGAGAACTCCTCGCGGGCCGCCTCCAGGATGCGGTCACGGGTGGCGGGGGCCGCCTCGGTCTGTGTACGGGTGGGGCGTCCCCGGCCGCGGCGCGGGGCGGCGTCCGTCATCCGCGGGGCACCTTCACGGCGGAGGCGAGGTGGAGCCGGGTGAAGGCGAGGGCCTCCGCGAGGTCGGCCTCGCGTTCGGCGCTGGACATCGCGCGGCGGGTGTTGACCTCGATGACGACATGGCCGTCGAAGCCGGAGAGCGCGAGGCGGTCCAGGAGTTCGGCGCAGGGCTGCGTGCCGCGGCCGGGGACCAGGTGCTCGTCCTTGTTGGATCCGTTGCCGTCGGCGAGGTGGACGTGTCCGAGGCGGTCGCCCATCCGGTCGATCATCTGGAGGGCGTCGGTGCGGGCGGTCGCCGTGTGGCTGAGGTCGATCGTGAAGTGCCGGTAGTCGTCCTTCGTCACGTCCCAGTCGGGGGCGTACGCGAGCATCTCGCGGTCGCGGTAGCGCCACGGGTACATGTTCTCGACGGCGAACCGCACGTCCGTCTCGTCGGCCATGCGCCAGATCCCGGTGACGAAGTCACGGGAGTACTGGCGCTGCCAGCGGAACGGGGGGTGGACCACGACGGTGCTCGCGCCGAGCTTCTCGGCGGCCGCCTTCGCGCGCTGGAGCTTGGTCCACGGGTCGGTGGACCAGACCCGCTGGGTGATCAGCAGGCAGGGTGCGTGGACGGCGAGGATCGGCATCCGGTGGTAGTCGCTGAGGCGGCGCAGCGCGTCGATGTCCTGGCTGACGGGGTCGGTCCACACCATGACCTCGACGCCGTCGTAGCCGAGGCGCGCGGCGATCTCGAAGGCCGTCGCCGTCGACTCCGGGTACACGGACGCCGTGGACAGCGCGACCTTCGCATCCGGGATCCGCACGACTGGTTCTGCCACGAGGGACAGCGTACGGGGTGCCTCCGGCGGTTGGGCGAGGGGCGGCGAGCTTGGCCGGGAGGCTCCTGTGGGCCCCCGGCGGGGGTGGGTTGGGCTCCGGGCCGGGGCCGGACGAACCCTCCGGGCGGGGGAGGACGGGCCTCCGACCTGGGGGTGGACCGGCCTTCGGCCCGGGGTGCGGCGGCCATCGCTCCGAAGGGGGCGGGGCCCTGCCGGGATGCTCCGGCGACCGGCGCGACGGCCCCGCGCCGACGTGCCCACGTGATCGACGCCACGCACCCACGGCGTCCTCACCCCGCCGATGCCACGGACCGCGGGGTCATCACCCGGCCGACGCAACGCACCCACGGGTGCTCACCCGGCCGACGCCACGGACCCGCGCCGGGGTGTCCCTTCGCCGGCGGGTCGGGTGCCCACTCGCCGTGAGGGAGAGGTCCGTCGCGCGGCCGATCGCCACAAGGGGACGGTCCCGCCGTTCCCCGCGCCCCCTTTGCGGGGCGCCAGAGGCCGCCCGTCACCCGTCACCGGCGGTCGGGTGCCCACTCGCCGTGGGAGAGAGCGCCGTCGCGCGGCCGGTCGCCGCCCAGGGCCGGTCCCGCTGTTCCCTGCGCCCCCATGGAGGCGCCGCCCCCGGGGCCGGTTACCCCTCACCGGCGGGTCGGGGGTTCCGGTGGGCGCCGTTCCGTATTACTCCGAGGCCATCTGGTCCAGGCGGCGCAGGATGACGCCTTCGCGCAGGGCCCAGGGGCAGATCTCCAGGGTCTCCACGCCGAAGAGGTCCATGGCGGCCTCGGCGACCAGGGCGCCGGCGAGGAGCTGGCCGGAGCGGCCCGGGGAGACGCCCGGGAGCTCGGCCCGTTCGTCCGCCGTCATGGACGTGAGGCGGGGGACCCAGTCCTCCAGGGAGCGGCGCTTGAGCTCGCGCTGGACGTACAGGCCGTCGGTGGAGCGTGCGGCGCCGGCGATCCGGGCGAGCTGCTTGAACGTCTTGGACGTGGCGACCACGTGATCCGGGGCGCCGAAACGGCTGAACTCTCCGACCGTCCGGGCGATCTGGGCCCGTACATGCCGGCGCAGCGCCCGCACGTCCGCCGGGTCCGCCGGGTCGGTGGGCAGCCAGCCCGCGGTCAGCCGGCCGGCGCCGAGCGGCAGCGACGCCGCCGCGTCCGGTTCCTCGTCCATGCCGTACGCGATCTCCAGGGAGCCGCCGCCGATGTCGAGGACGAGGAGCTTGCCCGCCGACCAGCCGAACCAGCGGCGGGCCGCCAGAAAGGTGAGCCGGGCCTCCTCCGCGCCGGTGAGGACCTGCAGCTCGACATCGGTCTCGGCCTGCACCCGGGCGAGAACCTCGTCGGCGTTGCCGGCCTCGCGAACGGCCGACGTCGCGAACGGCAACAGGGCCTCGACACCCTTGTCCTCGGCGGCCTCCAGGGCCTCCTGGACGGTCTCGATCAGCTTGTCGACGCCTTCGGGGCCGATCGCCCCGCTCTCGTCGAGCAGTTGGGCAAGCCGCAAATCGGCCTTGTGCGAGTGGGCGGGCAGCGGCCGGGCGCCGGGGTGGGCGTCCACCACCAGCAGATGCACCGTGTTCGATCCCACGTCGAGGACACCGAGTCTCATGGACGGAACGCTACTGCCCACACGGCGGTTCACGAGGGGTGGGGCGAAAGCCCACGTCGAACGGTGATCTCCGGGCGGTCGCCGGGGCGTCCCCGGAGCGGGCGGAAGCGACTTACCCTGGACCCGTGCCAAAGACGAAAAAGGCGAAGTCCGACAAATCAGCCACGAGCTCCCCGCAGGCGAAGGCCACCAAGCCCAAGAAGTCCGTGAAGAAGAGCGACGAGAAGGGGCTCGACTTCGCTCGCGCATGGGTGGAGTTCCCTGATCCGGCCGATGACGAGCAGGTCTTCCGGTGCGATCTGACCTGGCTGACCTCCCGCTGGAACTGCATCTTCGGGAGCGGCTGCCAGGGCATCCAGGCAGGTCGCGCCGACGACGGCTGCTGCACGCTGGGGGCCCACTTCTCCGACGAGGACGACGAGAAGCGGGTGGCCGGGCACGTGGCCCGGCTCACGCCGGAGATCTGGCAGAACCATGACGTGGGCGTGGAGACGGGCTGGGTGTCCAAGGACGAGGACGGCGACCGCCAGACCCGCCCGTACGAGGGCTCCTGCATCTTCCAGAACCGTCCCGGCTTCGCCGGTGGCGCGGGCTGCTCGCTGCACATCCTGGCCGTCAAGGAGGGGCGCGAGCCGCTGGAGACCAAGCCGGACGTCTGCTGGCAGCTGCCCGTGCGTCGCACGTACGAGTGGATCGACCGGCCCGACGACACCCGGGTGCTCCAGGTCTCCATCGGCGAGTACGACCGGCGCGGCTGGGGACCGGGCGGCCACGACCTGCACTGGTGGTGCACGTCGGCGACCTCGGCACACGGCGCCGGCGACCCGGTGTACGTCTCGTACCGTCCGGAGCTGATCGAGCTGATGGGCAAGGCGGGATATGACCGCCTGGTCCAGCTGTGCGAGGAGCGGCTGGCCTCGCAGCTGCCGCTGCTGGCACCGCATCCCGCGGACCCGGTGGACTGAGTCCGCGTCCGCGCGATGCGTAGACCGCTCGCCGGCCGAGCGGTACGTGGACCGCGCCCGGTCGGCGTGCGACCGGTGACTCGGGTGCGACGACGCGTCCGGGCCGTACGGCCGGTGGCCGGGGTCCTACGACGCCTCCAGGCCGTCCGGCCGGTGGCAGGGGTCCCGCGACGCGCCCGAGACATACGGCCGGTGGCCGGAGTCTTACAACGCCTCCGGGCCATCCGGCCGGGCCATCCGGCCTGTGGCAGGGTCCTACGACGCGTCCGGGTCACCGCTGTCGTCCGGTGTCGGTGACGAGTCGCCCGGGTCCGGGGAGGACGAGTCGGTGACCGTCGGCGTAGGCGTCGGGTCGGTCGGGGACGGGTCCGGGCTGGTCGGGGTCGCGGTCGGGGTGGGGCCCGGTCCTGAGGGGCTCGGGCTGCTCGCGGCGGGGTCGGGGTGGGACGAGCCCGCCTTCCCGTACCCGGCGATGGTGACCACCGCACCCGCCGGGGCGATCGCCACCCGCCCGGTCCAGTGGCCCGCCGGCTCGCGAAGGTGATCGACGTACACCTTGATCGTCAACGACCCGCCCGGTTCGAGCGTTCCCGAGGACTGGCTGAGGTAGAGCCAGGACACGCCGGTGCGCGCGGACCAGTGGACCGGTGAACTGCCGGACGCGGTCAGCGTGACCAGGGTCGTGTCGCCACTGCTTCCGGCGGCCACCGACAGGTGCCCCGGAGTGCTTCCGCGGGCGCTGACGACCTCCACGGACACATCCGGCGAGCCGCTGCCCTTGGAGAAGTGGGAGCCGGGTCCCGCGCTGGCGTTTCCGGCGTTCTCGTAGCCGCCCGCCTGTCCGCCGTCCAGACCCTCGGGGTCCTGTGCCTCGCTCGTGCTGGCCGGGCGGCCGTCCACGCCCTCGCCGGTCAGGGGTGCGCCCCGGTACGCCGCCCAGAGGGCGAGCACGGGCGCGGCGACGACCGTGGCGACGATCGTCGTCGTGACGGCACGCGCGCGAAGACGGTCCCTTCGGGCGGCGTGGTCCTTGGGGTCCATCGGAAAGCCCCGCCGGTCGAAGCGCGGAGCGCTGCCCCGCGCGCGTGGGGCGTGTGCCATCGCGACGCGCAGGGCCGCGTGCGGGGCCTGCAGCACGGGAAGCGCCGCGGGCGTGACGCTGGTGCCGGGCCAGGCGCCGGCGACCGCGCGCTCGGCGGTGCGGCGGCAGCGGGGGCAGTCGTCGACGTGCCGGACCAGCTCGCTGCGCAGGGTGGTGCTCAGCACGAGCCGGCTGTCGCCGGTGAGCCGGGCGACGCTGGGGCAGACGCGGGTCTCCACGACGGCGAGGGCCGCGCGGGTGCGTTCGACCTCGCAGGCGGCGGAGGCGAGCAGCTCGCGCGCCGCGGCGAGGTCCATGCCGAGGACGGCGGCGACCTCGTGGGCGGCGAGCTGGTGGCGCACGGCGAGTTCGAGCGCCTCGCGCTGCTCCGGGGTGGTTCCGGCGGCCTCCGGCCAGGCCAGCAGGGCGAGTTCGCGCCGACGGTCGTCCTGGACCTCCTGGGGCACCGGAACGGCGCTCAGCGCCTCGGCCGCGCGCCGGTCGGCGGCGGCCTTGTGCGCCCTCTTGAGGGCGGCCTCTTCACGGGGGCCCTTGGAGACACCCTGAGGGTCGCTCCCGTGGGGTGCATGCCGCCCTGAGGCGTGCGCCGCCTGCCGCTTGCGCCGCGCTTCGGTGAGCTTGCGCAGGCAGGACCAGCGGGCGAGCGCGTAGAGCCAGGCCCTGCGGTCGCCGGCGGACTCTGGGCCGCGCGGGCCGCGCCGCTCGGCCAGCGCGAGGGCGTCCCCCAGGGCGGCGGTGGCCGCGTCGTGGTCGCACAGCACGGACAGGCAGTAGGTGAACAGGCCGTCCAGATAGGGCTCGTAACGCGCGGGGGGACGCTGGATCAGGGTGCGAGGGGTCGCGCCACGGGGCGCGCCCGCCCGCTTGCGCGCGGCTCCGTGCGCCCGGTGTGCGCCGGTGGTGTGCGTTGAGGTCTCCGGACTGCTGCTCATCACCCGTGCGACCGTAGGTGCCCGGAGGCAGGCCCTTCCTCCCCCTTGAGCACATTTAATCCGTACGGGTGAAACGATCCCTCATAAGGGGACAGGAACCCCCGACCCCTGGCCTGGGCCGTCACCGGTGGCTATGGCAGTCCATGGCAGATGGGGCCGCGGGGGCTCCGCGCAGGGCCCGATCGCGCGGGGGTGGGAACGGGGCACGGGGGCTCGCGCCACGGGCCCGGAGGTCCGGAGACCCGGGTCACAGCGGCTCTGGGCACGGGTCACAGCGGCTCTGGGCACGAGTCACGGCGGCTCGGGACATGGGTCACGGCGGCTCGGAGCACGGGTCACAACAGCTCTGGACGCGGGTCACAACAGCTCTGGGCGCAGGTCACAGCGGCTCGGGGCGCGGTGGATCAAGGTGGGGCGCGGGCGGATCAGGGCGGGTCCGCACCGGCGCGTGCCGGGCTGTCAGTGGCTGCGGCTACGGTTCGGTCATGGCTGCCCGTACGAAAACCGCGAAGGACCGGCCGTCCTACCGCTGCACCGAGTGCGGCTGGCAGACGGCCAAGTGGCTCGGCCGCTGCCCCGAATGCCAGGCATGGGGGACGGTCGAGGAGTACGGCACGCCCGCTGTCCGCACGACAGCCCCGGGACGGGTCACCACGTCCGCGGTGCCCATCGGACAGGTCGACGGCCGTCAGGCCACCGCCCGCAGCACCGGCGTGCCCGAGCTGGACCGTGTCCTCGGCGGGGGGCTCGTGCCCGGGGCGGTCGTCCTGGTCGCGGGTGAGCCGGGCGTCGGCAAGTCAACCCTCCTGCTGGACGTGGCGGCCAAGTCCGCGAGCGACGAACACCGCACCCTGTATGTGACGGGCGAGGAGTCGGCCAGCCAGGTGCGGCTCCGCGCGGACCGCATCAAGGCGATCGACGACCATCTCTATCTCGCCGCGGAGACAGACCTGTCGGCCGTCCTCGGCCACTTGGACGCGGTGAAGCCGTCCCTGCTCATCCTGGACTCCGTCCAGACCATCGCCTCCCCGGAGATCGACGGCGCGCCCGGCGGCATGGCCCAGGTCCGGGAGGTCGCGGGTGCGCTCATCCGCGCCTCCAAGGAGCGCGGCATGTCCACCCTGCTTGTGGGCCATGTCACCAAGGACGGCGCGATCGCCGGACCCCGGCTGCTCGAACACCTCGTGGACGTCGTTCTGTCGTTCGAGGGCGACCGGCACGCGCGCCTGAGGCTGGTCCGAGGGGTCAAGAACCGCTACGGCACGACGGACGAGGTCGGCTGCTTCGAGCTGCACGACGAGGGCATCACCGGCCTCACCGACCCGTCGGGTCTCTTCCTGACGCGCCGCGCCGAGCCCGTCCCCGGCACCTGTCTGACCGTCACTCTGGAGGGCCGCCGCCCGCTGGTCGCCGAAGTGCAGGCGCTCACCGTGGACTCCCAGATCCCCTCCCCGCGCCGTACGACATCCGGTCTGGAGACCTCCCGCGTCTCGATGATGCTCGCCGTCCTGGAGCAGCGCGGCCGGATCAGCGCTCTCGGGAAGAGGGACATCTACTCGGCGACGGTCGGCGGTGTGAAGCTCTCCGAGCCCGCCGCGGACCTCGCCATCGCGCTCGCCCTGGCGTCCGCGGCGAGTGACACCCCGCTGCCCAAGAACCTCGTGGCGATCGGCGAAGTGGGGCTCGCGGGCGAGGTCAGACGGGTCACGGGTGTCCAGCGCAGGCTGTCCGAGGCACACCGTCTGGGCTTCACCCACGCTCTCGTACCGACCGATCCGGGCAAGATCCCGGACGGCATGAAGGTCCTGGAAGTGGCGGACATCGGCGCGGCGCTGAGCGTCCTTCCGCGCTCGCGTCGCAGAGAGGCCCCACGGGACGAGGAACAGCGCCGGTAGACTTTGCCCTGGTCTCGCCCGTCCGTACGAACCGAGGGCGGCCGGAAACCTTCGACCGGAGGAGTGCAGTGGCAGCCAACGACCGGGCAGCAGCTCCCGGAAAGTCCGGTGGGAGCTCCGGTGCCGATGGCCTGATGCGCGCCGCACTGAGCGCCGTGGCACCTGGCACGGCCCTGCGCGACGGGCTTGAACGGATCCTCCGCGGCAACACGGGCGGACTCATCGTGCTCGGCTCCGACAAGACCGTCGAAGCGATGTGTACGGGCGGATTCGTCCTGGATGTGGAGTTCACCGCGACCCGCCTGCGTGAACTGTGCAAGCTCGACGGCGGCATCGTGCTCGACAAGGACATCACCAAAATCCTCCGGGCGGGCGTGCAGCTGGTGCCCGACCCGACGATCCCGACGGAGGAGACGGGCACGCGGCACCGCACCGCGGACCGGGTGAGCAAACAGGTCGGCTACCCCATCGTCTCGGTCTCCCAGTCGATGCGCCTGATCGCCCTGTACGTCGACGGTCAGCGCCGCGTCCTGGAGGACTCCGCCGCGATCCTCTCCCGCGCCAACCAGGCCCTCGCCACCCTGGAGCGGTACAAGCTCCGCCTGGACGAGGTCGCGGGAACGCTGTCGGCGCTGGAGATCGAGGACCTCGTCACCGTCCGGGACGTCTCCGCGGTCGCCCAGCGCCTGGAGATGGTGCGCCGCATCGCCACCGAGATCGCCGAGTACGTCGTCGAACTGGGCACGGACGGGCGGCTGTTGACCCTTCAGCTCGATGAGTTGATCGCCGGCGTCGAGCCCGATCGCGAGCTGGTCGTACGGGACTACGTGCCCGAGCCGACCGCCAAGCGTTCCCGCACGGTCGACGAGGCGCTGTCCGAGCTGGACGCGCTCGCCCACGCCGAGCTGCTCGAACTCTCCACGGTGGCAAAGGCGTTGGGCTACACCGGCTCTCCCGAGGCGCTCGACTCCGCGGTCTCCCCGCGCGGCTTCCGTCTCCTGGCCAAGGTGCCGCGCCTGCCCGGCGCGATCATCGACCGGCTCGTGGAGCACTTCGGCGGGCTCCAGAAGCTGCTCGCCGCGAGCGTGGACGACCTCCAGACGGTCGACGGCGTGGGCGAGGCACGGGCGCGCAGCGTCCGCGAGGGGCTGTCCCGGCTGGCGGAGTCGTCGATCCTGGAGCGCTACGTCTAGGAGTCCGCGTCGGTCGAGGCCCCCTTTTCAGGCCCCACCGGTCGAGGCGCCCGGATTCAGGCCCCCATCGGTCGAGACCCGGTGCACGTCTCACCGGTCGAGGCACCCCCGGATCGGGCCCGGCTGGCCGAGGGTCCTCAGTCCTTGGACAGGACGAACGACGCCTGGGCCTTCGTCAGGCCCGGGGCCTTCGCCTCGACCAGGTAGGTGCCGGCGGAGGCCGAACCCGAAGGGGGCGTCGCGCACGCCGGGGCGCCGGGCTTGCGGTCCCACTTCACCGTGTAGACGACCTGGCTGCCCGCCGGTACGCGGTAGAGGACACCCGCGGCGTCCTTCGGGCAGTCGTCCGAGGCCCAGATGTCGTTGTCGCTGCCCGCCTGAGTGATCGTCAGAACCGTGTTCTTCGGGCCGAGATCGACCTTGCAGTCACTGCCCGAGGTGTTCTTGGCGATGAGCTCGATCGCGGGCTGCTCGCCGGGGGCGTATGTGTTCTGCACGCTCTTGAGCGTCAACTTCACATTGTTCGTAGTGCAGTTGGGAAGAGTGGAGCCGGCCGGGAGCTGATCGGCCGATCCTCCGCCGTTCTTGGCCCCGTCGCCGGAGCCGCCGCCGGTGCTGGTGCCGGAGCCCGTGGAGCCGTCGCCGGAACCGTCCCCGGAACCGCCGCCGGACCCCCCGCCACTGTCGCTCCCGCTCCCGTCGGTGTCGCCGCCGCTGTCACCCCCGCCGCTCGACTCGTCGCGGCCGCCCGGGTGTTGGCTGATCGCGGGACCCGAACCGGATGGGCCGGGCGTGATCGAGGTCGCGGGGTTCTTGCCGTTCGCCCCGCCGGCACCGTTGTTGCCGCCCCCGCCGCCGGTGCCGACCACCCAGACGGTGAGTAGCGCCAACAGCCCTACTACGGACAGCAGAACGGCCCTCCGACGCCAGTAAATGGTGGAGGGGAGCGGCCCGACCGGATTGCGCAGAGATCCCACGGCGCAAACTGTACGAGAGATCGGCCGCGCCGCTCGCCCCACCCGCCGCCCCGGTACCAACTTTTCCGGATCATCATCCCGGCGGGGCACCCTTCCCGGCGCCGCGACGGCCGCCGGGTGCGGTCTTTCACCACCGCCCGCCCCCGGCGTCGTCCCCGCATCCTCGCCGCCGCATGGCAGGATCGACATCGCCATGACTGCACCCACCAAGCCCACCGCGCCCACCCGGAACACCCCCGGCGAGAACCTCCACACCCCCGTCATCGACTGGTTCGAAGAGCACGCCCGCGATCTGCCCTGGCGGCATCCCGATGCCGGCCCCTGGGCGGTGATGGTCAGCGAGTTCATGCTCCAGCAGACCCCGGTCAACCGCGTCCTGCCCGTGTACGAGCACTGGCTGGCCCGCTGGCCGCGCCCCGCCGACCTGGCGCAGGACGCGCCCGGGGAAGCCGTCCGGGCCTGGGGACGGCTCGGCTACCCGCGCCGCGCCCTGCGTCTGCACGGCGCCGCGGTGGCCATAACGGAGCGGCACGGCGGGGACGTACCGACGGAGCACGCGCAGCTGCTGGCGCTGCCCGGCATCGGGGAGTACACGGCGGCGGCGGTCGCGTCGTTCGCTTACGGCCAGCGGCATCCCGTACTGGACACGAACGTCCGCAGGGTCTTCGCCCGCGCCGTCACCGGCGTGCAGTACCCGCCGAACGCCACCACCGCCGCCGAACGCAAGCTCGCCCGCGCCCTGCTGCCCGAGAGCGAGAGCACGGCGTCGCGCTGGGCCGCCGCGTCCATGGAGCTCGGCGCGCTGGTCTGCACGGCGAAGAACGAGACGTGCCACCGCTGCCCGATCGCCGCACAGTGCGCCTGGCGGCTGGCCGGCAAGCCGGAGCACGACGGACCGCCGCGCAAGGGGCAGACGTACGCGGGCACGGACCGCCAGGTGCGCGGCAAGCTGCTGGCCGTCCTCCGGGAGGCGCATGTACCGGTTCCGCAGACCGCGCTGGACCGGGTGTGGGACGAACCGGTCCAGCGGGGCCGCGCGCTCGACGGGCTCGTCGCCGACGGACTGGTCGAGCCGCTCCCCGGCGGTCTGTATCGGTTGCCCCTCACCTAGAACAGACGCCATAACCGGATCAACCAGGCCATAGAGCCACGTTCTCCTACCCCGTTTCCATAGCCGTTACACAACCGACGGACAGCCGAGTGCTGGCCGCAGGCTGTCTCGGACAACCCCGTGACAACGCCTCCGTAGCTTTCAGTGCCGTACCGCAGGAAACGCCGCAACGAGCGGCGCAGGAGCGGCGGTTCGCAGGCAACGGACAACCGGCAGCAGGCAGGTCGGAAACGGGGATGGAGGCGGTTGATCATGGCGCACGGCGAGGTGCTCGAATTCGAGGAGTACGTCCGCACTCGGCAGGACGCGCTGCTGCGCAGTGCCCGCCGCCTGGTCCCCGACCCGGTCGACGCCCAGGACCTGCTCCAGACCGCGCTCGTGCGGACGTACGGCCGCTGGGAGGGCATCGCGGACAAGCGCCTCGCCGACGCCTATCTGCGCCGCGTGATGATCAATACGCGCACCGAGTGGTGGCGGGCCCGCAAGCTCGACGAGGTGCCCACCGAGCAGCTGCCGGACGCGCGGGTGGAGGACGCCACCGAGCAGCACGCGGACCGCGCGCTGCTGATGGACATCATGAAGGTGCTGGCACCCAAGCAGCGCAGTGTCGTGGTGCTGCGACACTGGGAGCAGATGTCCACGGAGGAGACGGCCGCCGCACTCGGTATGTCGGCCGGAACGGTCAAGAGCACGCTGCACCGGGCGCTGGCCCGGCTCCGCGAGGAGCTGGAGAGCCGCGACCTGGACGCCCGCGCGCTCGAACGTGAGGAGCGGGAGCGTTGCGCGGCCTAGGAGTTCGGGCCAGAGCGGCCCTGAAGGCGGGGAGTTCGGCGGCGGCCGGGCTCGCCGCCCTCGGCCTTTTCGTGACCGCGTGCGCCACCGGCGGCACCGGCGCCCGCGACGAGGGCCCGGCGGGCAGCGACGCGGTCGCCAAGGGCGGCATCATGCCGGCCGGCTCCGGTTCGCCCTCCAAGGCGCCCAAGCGCGTGGATGCGGTCAAGATCGTCAAGGGCGACCCGGCGGTCAGCGCGGCGGTCAAGCGCGACCTGAAGCCGTGCGTCGCCGACGAGTACCCGGTCGACGTGTCGTACGGGGATCTGACCGGCGGGTCCACGAACGACCTCGTGATCAACGTGATGACCTGTGCCGATGCCGTCGGCGTCGGCTCGTACGTCTATCGCGAGGAGAACGGCAGGTACCAGAATGTCTTCAAGACCGAGGAGCCGCCGGTCTACGCCGAGATCGACCGGGGCGATCTGGTGGTCACCCAGCAGCTGTACGAGAAGGGCGACCCGGTGTCGTACCCCTCCAGCGAGGAAGTGATCACCTACAGCTGGTCCGCGACGCGCTTCGTCGAGCAGTCCCGGATCCACAACGACTACAGCAACGCGGTGGGCGGCACGAGTTCGCCCGCCCCCGACGCGAACTGAGAGCGGACGGAGC
The DNA here is from genome assembly GCF_025399795.1 of Streptomyces rhizosphaerihabitans. Taxonomy (GTDB): domain Bacteria; phylum Actinomycetota; class Actinomycetes; order Streptomycetales; family Streptomycetaceae; genus Streptomyces; species Streptomyces rhizosphaerihabitans. Next base: position 25,271 of record NZ_JAODTZ010000013.1, read on the forward strand.
AGCCGGATGGCAGAGCAGACCCACGTCCTGTTCGTCGAGGACGACGACGTCATCCGCGAGGCCACGCAACTCGCCCTGGAGCGCGACGGCTTCGCGGTCACGGCCATGCCCGACGGGCTCTCGGGCCTGGAGGCGTTCCGCGCCGACCGCCCCGACATCGCCCTGCTGGACGTGATGGTCCCCGGGCTCGACGGTGTCTCGCTGTGCCGCCGTATCCGCGACGAGTCGACCGTGCCGGTCATCATGCTGTCCGCGCGCGCCGACTCGATCGACATCGTGCTCGGCCTGGAGGCGGGCGCCGACGACTATGTGACCAAGCCCTTCGACGGCGCCGTGCTGGTCGCCCGCATCCGCGCGGTGCTGCGCCGCTTCGGGCACGCGAGCGGCGGCATGGGCGCGGCGGCCGGGGAGTCCGCGACGGTGGACGGCGGGGTGCTCGCCTTCGGTGATCTGGAGATCGACACCGAGGGCATGGAGGTTCTCAGGAGCGGTACGCCGGTGGCGCTGACGCCCACCGAGATGCGGCTGCTCCTGGAGTTCTCGTCCGCGCCAGGTACGGTCCTGAGCCGCGACAAGCTGCTCGAACGTGTGTGGGACTACGGCTGGGGCGGGGACACCCGGGTGGTCGACGTCCATGTGCAGCGACTGCGTACGAAGATCGGCCAGGACCGTATCGAGACGGTCCGCGGCTTCGGCTACAAGTTGAAGGCCTGAGCACGCTATGCGGGGGATATTTCAGCGCTCGGCTCCGGGGAAGCCCTCGGTTCCGGGGCAGGGACCGATTCCGGGGAGACTCACGGACGCGGGCGGCGGCGTGGACACGGGTTCACGCCACGGCGCGGGCGGCGGGATCGGCGGCCACAGAGATTCCGGCAGGGACGAGATCCTCGGCAGGGACACCGGCAGAGACCCGGGCAGGAGCCGAAGCATCGGCATAGGGATCGACCGGGGCGCGGATTCGGGTACGAGCATCCGTACGGGCATCCGCTGGAAGCTCAGCACGGCGATCGCCCTGGTCGGCGCGCTGGTCGCCATCGCGCTGAGCCTGGTCGTGCACAACGCGGCCCGTGTCTCGATGCTGGACAACTCGCGCGACCTGGCGGACGAACGCATCCAGCTCGCCGAGCGCATGTACGGGCCGGGCAGACAGCCGCCGTTCGGGGCCAAGATCGACGATCCCTCCATTCCGGCGGACCTGATGGTGAAGGTCTCGGAGGGACGGCGGGCGACCTACGTCTCCGACAGCTCGAACGGCGTGCCGGACATCTGGGCCGCCCTACCGCTCAGGAACGGCCAGGTGCTGTCCTGGCACGAGCGGTTCACGGACCGCAACGCGGACGTGATGAAGGACCTCGACCAGGCGCTGATCATCGGCTCCATCGCGGTCGTCTTCGGCGGCAGCGCGCTCGGCGTGCTCATCGGCGGGCAGCTGTCGCGCCGGCTGCGCAAGGCGGCGGCCGCCGCGAACCGGGTCGCCAAGGGCGAGCGGGACGTCCGGGTGCGGGACGCGATCGGTGGTGTCGTGCTCGACGAGACGGATGATCTCGCGCGTGCCGTTGACGCCATGGCCGACGCGCTCCAGCAGCGCATCGAGGCCGAACGCCGGGTGACCGCCGACATCGCCCACGAGCTGCGGACCCCGGTGACCGGACTGCTCACGGCGGCCGAACTCCTGCCGCCCGGCCGCCCCACCGAGCTCGTACGGGACCGGGCGCAGGCCATGCGCACCCTCGTCGAGGACGTCCTGGAGGTCGCCCGGCTCGACGGGGCCTCGGAGCGGGCCGAGCTGCAGGACATCATGCTCGGCGAGTTCGTGACCCGGCGGGTGGCCGCCAAGGGCGCGGACGTCGAGGTGCGTGTGGTGCACGAGTCGGAGGTCACGACGGACCCGCGCCGGCTGGAGCGCGTCCTGCTCAATCTCCTCGCGAACGCCGCCCGGCACGGCAGGCCGCCGATCGAGGTCACCGTCGAGGGCCGCGTCATCCGCGTCCGCGACCACGGCCCCGGCTTCCCCGAGAAACTCCTCGCCGAGGGGCCGAGCCGCTTTCGCACCGGCAGCACCGACCGCGCGGGCGACGGCCACGGCCTCGGCCTCACCATCGCCGCGGGCCAGGCACGGGTGCTCGGCGCACGGCTGACCTTCCGCAACGTACGACCCGCCGGCGCCCCGGACGACGTACCAGCCGAGGGCGCGGTCGCGGTGCTGTGGCTGCCGGAGCACGCGCCGACGAGCACGGGGAGTTACCCCATACTGCCGCCCTCCGGGAAGTAGCCGCAGCGGCGGGCGCCGGTCCTGGCTGGTCAAGACCTGGCGCCCTTGTCCCAGCGGCTCCAGACCCGGCGGGCCTTGTCCCAGCGGCTCCAGACCTGCCGGGTCTGTCCTAGCAGCTCCGGACCTGCCGGGTCTGTCCTAGCAGCTCCAGTCCTTTTCCAGGTCGAGCTCGCCCTCACGGTGCTGGGTGAAGGAGAACCAGTTCCCCGAGTCGTCGCGGAACAGCGCTTCCGTGCCGTACGGACGCTCCTGCGGTTCCTGGAGGAACTCCACGCCGCGGTCCTTGAGCTTCTTGTAGTCGCCGTGGATGTCGTCGGTCCTCAGCACGCCCGCGCCGAGCACGCCCTTGGCGATCAGCTTCTTCATCATCTCCGCGGACTCGGGGTCCATGGCGGGCGGTCCGGGCACCATGAGGGTCAGGTCGATCCCGGGCTGATCCGGGGCACCGACCGTGAGCCAGCGCATACCGCCCTCGCCCATCGTCATGTCCGTACGGAGTTCGAGCCCGAGCTTCTCGGTGTAGAACTCCTTGGCCCGGTCCTGGTCGAGGACCCAGACGGTCGAGATGGCGAGTCCTTTGATCATGGTGTGCTCCAGGTGTGCGGGATCGCGAGGTGTGCGCGGCCGGGCCGGGTCGTCGTCGGCCGCGCGCGCCCTGCCACGGTAGGCGCCCTCCCCGTCACGGCGCTTCTCCGGAATTGCGCTCTCCGGCACCGGTGCCGTCACGGGCTCCCGCGCCCGGCCCGGTCCGGAAGCCGCCGGCCCAGAGCATCGCGTAGCAGCCGGGTATGAGGGCGGCACCCCGCCCGACGTGTTTCGCCCGGTACTCGCTCGGCGTCATCCCGGTCCATGTCTTGAAGCGCGCGGAGAAGGTGCCGAGGCTGCTGAAGCCGACCAGATGGCAGATCTCGGTCACCGAGAGGTTCGCGGTGCGCAGCAGGTCCTCCGCCCGGTCGATGCGCCGGTGCGTCAGATACTGGCCCGGGGTCTCGCCGTACGCCGCCTTGAAGGCGCGTATGAAGTGATACCGCGAATATCCGGCGCGCGCCGCCAGCGTGTCGAGGTCGGTGCCGGGCTCGGCCCAGTCCCGGTCGATGACGTCCTTGGCGAGCCGCAGCTGCCGCATTCGGTCCACGTTCCCGATGGTGGCACGCGGCACTGACAGTGACCCTGCGCGGGAGAAGGCCCGCACGGCGCAGGAGAAGGCCGGCACAGGAGAAGGCCCCCGGGGCGGACAACGCCGGGGGCCTTCGTTGCGAGGAGTTCAGGGGCCGGCGCAAAGGCCGGCCCCTGCGATCAGGTCAGACCGGCTCGGCGAGCGGGATCTGGGGTGCCTCGTCCTGCGCCCCGTCCTCGGCGGGCTTGGGCGCTCCCGCTCCCTTGAGGGCGACTTCCTTGACGAACACCGACGAGATCATCACGATCACGGCCACCGACGCGCCCAGCAGGAAGGCCGAGTGCGTACCGGCCGACACCGCGTGCTGGTAGGCCTCGCGCGCCGCAGCCGGCAGCTTCGCCAGGCTCGCCGCGTCCAGCTGCGGGGACTGCTCGGTGATCTTCGAGCCCAGCGCGCCGGCCTTCTCGGCCATGACGTCCTTGACGCGGTTGTTGAACAGCGCGCCCATGACGGCGACACCGAACGACGAGCCGAGCGTACGGAACAGGGTGGTGGAGGAGGACGCGACGCCCATGTCCTTCATCTCCACGCTGTTCTGCGCCACCAGCATGGTGACCTGCATCAGACAGCCCATGCCCAGGCCGAGGACGGCCATGTAGACGCCGGACATGAAACGGGTGGTGTCCGTGTCCATCGTCGACAGCAGGTAGAGGCCGATCACCATCAGCACACCGCCGATGACGGGGAAGATCTTGTAGCGGCCGGTGGCGGTGGTGACCCGCCCGGCGACCATCGACGTCACGAGCATCGCGCCCAGCATGGGCAGCAGCAGCAGACCGGAGTTGGTCGCGGACGCGCCCTGTACCGCCTGCTGGTACAGCGGCAGGAACAGCGTGGCGCCGAACATGGCGAAGCCGGTGACGAAGCCGATGATCGACATCAGGGTGAAGTTGCGGCTGCGGAAGATGTGCAGCGGCACGATCGGCTCGGCGGCCTTGGTCTGCCAGAAGACGAACCCGACCAGCGCGGCGACGCCGAGGCCGATGAGCTCCATGATCCGCGCGGACGACCAGGCGTACTCCGTGCCGCCCCAGGTGGTGACGAGGACGATGGAGGTGATGCCGATGGTCAGCAGCGCGGCACCGAGGTAGTCGATGCGCGTCTCGGACCGCTTCTTCGGCAGGTGCAGGACGATGCTGATCGCGGCGAGCGCGATCGCGCCGAGCGGCAGGTTGATGTAGAAGGACCAGCGCCAGCCCCAGTTGTCGGTGATGGTGCCGCCGATCAGCGGACCGCCGATCATCGCCAGCGCCATGATGCCGGCCATCATGCCCTGGTACTTGCCGCGCTCACGGGGCGGGATCAGGTCGCCGATGATCGCCATGACGCCGACCATGAGACCGCCGGCGCCGAGACCCTGAATGGCCCGGAATCCGATCAGCTCACCCATGTTCTGGGCCATGCCGCTCAGCGCGGAGCCGATCAGGAAGATCACGATCGAGGTCATGAAGGCGCCCTTGCGCCCGTACATGTCGCCGAGCTTGCCCCAGATCGGGGTGGAGGCCGCGGTGGCGAGGGTGTACGCCGTCACGACCCAGGAAAGGTGTTCGAGTCCGCCGAGGTCACCCACGATGGTCGGCATGGCCGTGCCGACGATCATGTTGTCGAGCATCGCCAGCATCATCGTGAGCATCAGCGCGAGGAGGACCACGCGCACGCTGCGCTGTCGCTTCCCGCCCTCGACCGCCGGCTGGCCGTCGGCTTGTGGCCCGGCCTGCTCCGCGGCCGGTTCGGCCGCTTTCGTCTTGTCCGCCATCGTTCCCACTCCCCTAAGTACCTCTGCCGCCGTCCGGCTACTTACTTGCCGACCGGCAAGCTGACTACACTCAGGGAAAATAGCCTCGCAACTAGCCGGGCGTCAAGTAAGTAACACTAGTTTTACCAGCCGGTCGACAGGTAAGTTTCAGGGAGCGCGAGGCATACGAGGATGGGCGGCACGATGGACGGCACCAAGCGACAGCGCCGGGGCGACACTCGGCAGCGCATCCAGGACGTAGCCCTCGAACTCTTCTCCGAGCAGGGCTACGAGAAGACCTCGCTGCGCGAGATCGCCGAGCACCTCGATGTCACCAAGGCGGCGCTCTACTACCACTTCAAGACCAAGGAAGAGATCCTCATCAGCCTCTTCGAGGATCTGACGAGGCCGCTCGACGAGCTGATCGAGTGGGGCAAGCAGCAGCCGCACAGCCTGGAGACCAAGCAGGAGGTGCTGCGCCGCTACAGCGACGCCCTCGGCGGCGCGTCCCCGCTCTTCCGCTTCATGCAGGAGAACCAGGCGACGGTACGCGAGCTGAGCATCGGCGAGACCTTCAAGGACCGCATGATCAGCATGCTGGAGATCATCAAGGAGCCCGAGTCGCCGCTGACCGACCAGGTCCGCTGCATCAGCGCGCTCTTCACGATGCACGCCGGCATGTTCGTGCTCAAAGACGTCGAAGGCGACCCCGAGGACAAGCGCAAGGCCGTCCTCGAGGTCGCGATCGACCTGGTGACACAGGCCCACGGGGGCGGAGCCTCCTAGGGCGGGTTCCGGCGCGCAGAGTTTCCCGGCGCCGCCCCCCTCGCACGAAAGCGGAGCCCCGCCGCCGTCTCCGGCAGCGGGGCTCCGCTTCTGTTTTCGCTCCCCGGCACTGCGCGCCGGGGCCGCGCGCCGGGTCACCGGCGCGGGTGGATCAGACAGTCACACCCATGCCGTGCAGGAACGCGACCGGGTTGATGGCCGAGCCGTAGTTCGGGGTCGTACGGATCTCGAAGTGCAGGTGCGGGCCGCTGGAGTTACCGGTGTTGCCGGACAGGGCTATGTGCTGACCGGTGGTGACGACCTGGCCGACGTGCACGTCGATACGCGACAGGTGGGCGTACTGGGAGTACGTGCCGTTGCCGTGCTTGATGACGACGGCGTTGCCGTACGCCGGACCGTCACCGGCGCCGTTGCCGCCCGCCTTGACGACGGTGCCGCCGTGCGCGGCCATGACGTTGGTGCCCTGCGGCACGGCGAAGTCCTGGCCGGAGTGCTTGTGGGCCCACATGCCGCCGGCCTGGTTGAAGCTGGCGGACAGCGAGTACTTCGCGACCGGGTCGATCCAGGAGGCGGCCTTCTTCTTCGCCGCGGCCTTCTTGGCGACAGCCGCCTTGGTGGCGGCCGTCTTCTTCGCGACGGCGGCCTTGGCCTGAGCGGCGGCCTGGGTGTGAACGGCGTTGGCCGCGGTGACGGTGGCGCTGCTGCTGACGCCCGTTTCGGCGGCGGTCGCGACCCCTGCGCCCAGAACGACCGAGGCTCCCAGACCGACGGTCAGAACGGCCGCCCGAGTGCGGACCATGGACGTAAGGGACTTGCGGGACGTGACGCGCTTCGACATGAATACCTCGTGGAGACGGGGACAAGGGACTGAGCAACCACTCCGGCGAACTGCCTGCCGCCGTGTTGGCCATTCATTGGTAACCCGCGCCCCCAGCTGCACTCAAACCCCCCATCTACGGCGTGAAGTAGTACTTCATCCCCAAACTTCCCGAACGTTGACACCCCGGACATTCAGCGAAGGATCTTGTCCCTTTGGCCCGGAAAACAGGGTTTAACCCCACTTCAGGCCTGCACATCCCTTGCTAAACCTGCTCTCGGCCCACCTGTCCGGACAACCTGCCGACGAACCTCCCCACCCCGGGTCAAAGGTCCTTTTTGTCCGTTTTCGCGTAGCTACTACTCGCCCTAGTACCGGACAAAACGCCTGTGCCTCATGTCACCGGGCCATCGGATCCGGGACCCCTGGAATGTGACGCGGGCTACGCCGCCGGCCCCTGTTTTCAAGGGTCTTGGGGGCGTTCGCGGACCCTTCACGGGTGCCTCCGGCACCTCTGTGCCGATCGGCTGTCAGAACATACGGTTGCCCTTCCGGCTCAACGCTCTCCCGGGGGATCGTCATGGACCCAGTAACCGTCGGCACGCGCCTGGCCTCCAGCGTGGCCGCGCCGCTGGTCAGGAAGCTCTTCGTGGCCGAGGGCCCGGGAGCGGGCCTCGTGGACAAGCCCGTACGGATCTCGGCGCTCGTCTCCTTCAGAGGCGAGAAACAGGCCGTCGGAGAGAAGGACCTGGCCAGTCTTTCGGCCACCCTGGTCGGGCGGGCGCTGCGCGGCGGAGAGCGTCCGTTCTCCGCCGACGAGGAACCGGCCGTCGTCCACGCGCTGGCGGCGACCCTGCACGCCCTGGGCGACCTCACCATGACGGACGTCCAGGCGGTGGAGCTCGGCCACCGGGCGCTCGCCCGGCGGCTGCGCGAGGCCGGCGGAAACCCCGACCGGGACCTGTCCTACGACGCGGCCCTGTTCTACGAGGGTCTGCTCGACACGGCCTGCCTCCACATCCTGCACTTCTTCACCCAGCGCTCGGCCTTTGTCCCCCGCACCCTCGTGGAGCAGAGCCGCAGACAGCGCGAGCTGATCGCCAAGGTGGACGAGCTGATCGCGCGCACACCCATGACGGGCGGCACGGACCAGGCCTTCGAGCAGCGCTATCTCGCCCATCTCGCCACCCGGCACAGCCACCTCACCATCTACGGCATCGACCTCGTCAACTCCCCGGAACGCTGGCCGCTGGACGCCGCCTACCTCAGCCTCCAGGCCTTACGCCCCGTGGAGGACGAGGAGACCGCCTCGTCGGACGGTGTGCGCATCGCCGCCGCGGCCGCCTCCCTGCCCGCCGAACAGGCCCTGTCGGAGCAGGACCTGGTTCTGCTGCGCGGTGTGGCCGGTTCCGGCAAGACCACGCTGGTGCAGTGGCTGGCGGTGACCGCGGCGCGCGGCGAGCGGGGAGACCGCATCCCCTTCGTCCTCCCGCTGCGCACCCTCGTCCGCCGCCCCGAGGGCCTGCCGGCCCCCGATGCGTTCCTGTCCGCCGTGCGGCTCCCCTTCCACGCGACCCAGCCGCACGGCTGGACCGACAGGGTGCTCGGACACGGCCGCGGCCTGCTGCTCGTCGACGGCCTCGACGAAATCCCCGAACGTGACCGCCAACACACCCGCAGCTGGCTGCGCGAGCTCCTCGACGCCTACCCCGGCAACCAGTGGCTGGTCACGTCCCGCCCCTCGGCCGTGCGGGAGGACTGGCTCGCCCCCGACGGATTCACCGAACTGGTCCTCTCGCCGATGACCGGCGACGACGTGGCCGCGTTCATCCGCCGCTGGCATGCCGCGGCACGCCTGGACGACCCGGACACGGACCGCCTCGACGGCTACGAGCGTTCCCTCCTCGACGCCGTCCGGACCAAGCCGGACCTCGGCCGCCTCGCCACCAACCCTTTGATGTGCGGTCTGATCTGCGCGCTGCACCGTGACCGGCGGGGCTATCTGCCGCACGGCAGACAGGAGTTGTACGAGGCCGCGCTCTCCATGCTGCTGTCGCGCCGCGACGAGGAGCGCGACATGTTCGTGCGCGGAAGCGGTCACGACGGCATCCGTCTCACGGAACTTCCGCAGATCCAGCTTCTGCAACGGCTCGCCTACTGGCTCATCCGCAACAGCCGGGCGGAGATGGACCGCGACCGCGCCGAACGCATCGTCGCCGACGTCCTGCCCTCCCTCCCGGCCGCCGCCCAGCAGGGCGACGCCGCGCAGATCCTGCGCCACCTCCTGGTCCGCAGCGGCCTTCTGCGTGAACCCGCCCTCGGCACCGTCGAGTTCGTCCACCGCACCTTCCAGGACTACCTGGGCGCCAAGGCCGCGGTGGAGGACGGGGACTTCGGTCTGCTGGTGCGCAACGCCGGGGAGTCCCAGTGGGCGGATGTGGTCCGGATGGCCGTCGCCCACGCCCGGCCACGGGAACGGGCCGAGCTGCTGGGCTCCATGACCGGCGCGGCGGCCCGGCTGGACGGGCCGTCCGCGACCCGCGTACGGCTTCTCGCCCTCGCCTCGCTGGAACACGCCACCCAGCTCGCGCCCGAGGTGCGGGCCGCCGTGGAGGGCGACGCGGCCGCGCTCATCCCCCCGAGGACGTCCGAGGAGGCCCGCGCCCTGGCCGAGGCCGGACCCCTCGTCCTGGAACTGCTGCCCGGACCGGAGGGGCTGACCGAGGCCGAGGCCCACGGCGTCGTGGTCACCGCCTCCCTGATCGGCACCGACGCCGCCATCCCCGTACTGGCGCGCTTCCGCTCGCATCCGGCCCGGTCCGTACGGGCCCAACTCGCCTGGGGATGGCACAGGTTCGACACCGAGCGGTACGCGTCCGAGATCATCGCCCGACTGGACCCGGCCGGCCTGTACTTCACCGCGCACTCCACCGCCCAGCTCCATGTGCTGCGCGACCTGGGCGGCCGGCCCCGGCTGCAGATCGTCGGGGACATCGACTCGGCGGAGCTGCGTTCCTGCCTGCCGTCCGACCAGGTGACCCATCTGGCTCTACGGCACAACAGCCGTCTGCGGGATCTGGACTTCCTGACCGCTCAGGGGCAGCTGGAGCAGCTCAACCTCGATCAGTGCCCGCGGGTCGACGACCTCGCGCCCCTGTGGGAGCTGCCCCTGCAGCGGCTCTTCCTGCCGTCCGCCTCGGGACGGCCCCCGGCCCCCGACGGTCTGGCGGGGCTGACCTCGCTGCGTGAACTGAACGTCGGACACCGGCTCACGGGCCGGTCGCTGAGCGAGAGTCTCCCCCTGAACGCACCGCTGGAAGTCATCTGCTTCGGGCTGGACGTGCTCCGCGACACCGGGATGCGGGGGCTCAGCCACTGGCAGTCCCTGCACACCCTGTGGCTGAGCCGGGTGCCCGGCGAACTCACCCCCGACGACTGGTCCGAGGCCGCCGCGCTGCCGGAACTCAGGGAACTGCGGATCCACCGGGCCGCACTGGCATCTCTCGCGTCGGCGCCGCCATTGCCGGCGGTCGAGCACCTGGAGCTCAGAAAGCCGGCGGGGAACGAGGACCTTTCCGCGCTCCGGGCCTTGCTGCCGAATCTGCGGACGGTCAATTTCGTCCTCAATTCGGACACCGGCAGCGCTCCGGAAGAACTCTCGAGGCAATTGCCGGGCGAACACACGACGACCACGACCCACAACGTTCTGTGACTTCTCCCGGCTCCTCCCCTGCTCTCCAGAAAAAGGGGCTGCCCCGGGACCGAAGTCCCGGGGCAGCCCCTTTTCAGGCGGACCCGGAGGTCACGCCTCCTTGCTCAGGTTGGGACCGGCGCCGCCGGCAGCCTGCTCGATCGGCGGGATGTCGGGAAGCGCCGACTTCTCCTCGCCCCGGAAGGTGAAGGCCTTGGCCTCGCCCTCGCCCTCCGTGCCGACGACCACGATGTGGCCGGGACGGAGCTCTCCGAAGAGGATCTTCTCGGAGAGGATGTCCTCGATCTCGCGCTGGATGGTCCGGCGCAGCGGCCGGGCGCCCAGCACGGGGTCGTAGCCCTTCTTCGCGAGGAGGGACTTGGCGCTCGGGCTGAGCTCGATGCCCATGTCCCGGTCCTTCAGACGCTCGTCCACCTTCGCGACCATGAGGTCGACGATCTGGATGATGTCTTCCTCGGTCAGCTGGTGGAAGACCACCGTGTCGTCGACACGGTTCAGGAACTCGGGGCGGAAGTGCTGCTTCAGCTCCTCGTTGACCTTGGCCTTCATCCGGTCGTAGTTGGACTTGACGTCGCCCACGGCCGCGAAGCCGAGGTTGAAGCCCTTGGAGATGTCCCGCGTGCCGAGGTTGGTCGTCATGATGATGACCGTGTTCTTGAAGTCCACGACCCGGCCCTGGGAGTCGGTCAGTCGACCGTCCTCCAGGATCTGCAGCAGCGAGTTGAAGATGTCCGGGTGGGCCTTCTCGACCTCGTCGAAGAGGACGACGGAGAACGGCTTGCGGCGGACCTTCTCGGTCAGCTGGCCGCCCTCTTCGTAGCCCACGTATCCGGGGGGCGAACCGAAGAGACGCGAGACCGTGTGCTTCTCGCTGAACTCCGACATGTCGAGGGAGATCAGCGCGTCCTCGTCACCGAAGAGGAACTCCGCGAGGGTCTTCGACAGCTCCGTCTTACCGACACCCGAGGGGCCGGCGAAGATGAAGGAACCACCGGGACGCTTCGGGTCCTTCAGACCCGCTCGCGTACGGCGGATCGCCTGCGAGAGCGCCTTGATGGCGTCCTTCTGGCCGATGACCCGCTTGTGGAGCTCGTCCTCCATGCGCAGCAGACGCGAGGACTCCTCCTCGGTCAGCTTGAAGACCGGGATGCCGGTGGCGGTGGCCAGGACCTCGGCGATCAGCTCGCCGTCGACCTCGGCCACGACGTCCATGTCGCCGGCCTTCCACTCCTTCTCGCGCTTGGCCTTCGCCGCCAGCAGCTGCTTCTCCTTGTCGCGGAGAGAGGCCGCCTTCTCGAAGTCCTGGGAGTCGATGGCCGACTCCTTGTCGCGGCGCACGCCCGCGATCTTCTCGTCGAACTCGCGGAGGTCCGGCGGTGCGGTCATCCGGCGGATGCGCATCCGGGAGCCCGCCTCGTCGATCAGGTCGATCGCCTTGTCGGGAAGGAAGCGGTCCGAGATGTACCGGTCGGCGAGCGTCGCCGCCTGCACCAGGGCCTCGTCCGTGATGGACACGCGGTGGTGGGCCTCGTACCGGTCGCGCAGACCCTTGAGGATCTCGATCGTGTGGGGGAGGGAAGGCTCCGCCACCTGGATCGGCTGGAAGCGGCGCTCGAGGGCCGCGTCCTTCTCAAGGTGCTTGCGGTACTCGTCCAGGGTCGTGGCACCGATGGTCTGGAGCTCACCGCGGGCCAGCATCGGCTTCAGGATCGAAGCGGCGTCGATGGCGCCCTCGGCGGCACCCGCACCGACCAGCGTGTGCAGCTCGTCGATGAACAGGATGATGTCGCCGCGGGTGCGGATCTCCTTGAGGACCTTCTTCAGGCGCTCCTCGAAGTCACCGCGGTAGCGGGAGCCGGCGACCAGCGCGCCGAGGTCGAGGGTGTAGAGGTGCTTGTCCTTGAGGGTCTCGGGCACCTCGCCCTTGACGATGGCCTGGGCGAGGCCCTCGACGACGGCTGTCTTGCCGACGCCGGGCTCACCGATCAGCACCGGGTTGTTCTTCGTACGGCGGGACAGCACCTGCATGACCCGCTCGATCTCCTTCTCGCGCCCGATGACCGGGTCGAGCTTGGACTCACGAGCGGCCTGGGTGAGGTTCCGGCCGAACTGGTCGAGGACCAGGGACGTGGAGGGGGTGCCCTCGGCAGGACCGCCTGCGGTGGCGGTCTCCTTGCCCTGGTAACCGGAGAGCAGCTGGATCACCTGCTGCCGCACGCGGTTGAGGTCTGCGCCCAGCTTGACCAGGACCTGGGCGGCGACGCCCTCGCCCTCGCGGATCAGGCCGAGCAGGATGTGCTCCGTGCCGATGTAGTTGTGGCCCAGCTGAAGGGCCTCGCGGAGCGACAGCTCCAGGACCTTCTTGGCACGGGGGGTGAAGGGGATGTGGCCGGAGGGGGCCTGCTGGCCCTGCCCGATGATCTCCTCCACCTGCTGGCGGACCGCCTCGAGCGAAATCCCGAGGCTCTCCAGGGCCTTAGCGGCGACACCCTCACCCTCGTGGATCAGGCCCAGGAGGATGTGCTCGGTGCCGATGTAGTTGTGGTTGAGCATCCGGGCTTCTTCCTGAGCCAGGACGACAACCCGCCGCGCGCGGTCGGTGAACCTCTCGAACATCGTTAATCGCTCCTCAGAGCGGTCAGGCAGTAAGGGGACGCTCCCCTCCCTGTCCTTCCGCAGCTTAGTCCCGCAAGCGGGGACCGCTCATTCCAACTGCCGACACCGTCCTTGGCCTCCTGACCCCGAACGCCGACATCTGCTCCAACCTGATGGTGCGAGACGATGTTCCCGCAGGCCAGGCAGATACCCTCTCCCGCTGTACGCCGATGGCGAACGTGAGATGCCCGAGCCGTGCGTGTCGCCTCTCCCACTAGGGATGTCTTACCCGTACGCACTGACACTCCATGCCGCGCGCACCGGTTCCCTCCGCTACGGGCGAACATCCATGCCCGGCGGAACGCTCCCGCACGCTCCTTTTCCCGGAACTCTGTGCGTTCACGGAAACGCCCAGCGTAACTCCAGGGGTCTTGTGGCGGTTGCTCCTTGCATGGTTCCCACCGTCCCTGTCCCTCGCCGGCCGTTCGATCCGGGTGATCCGGTCGATCCGGTGCACCAGTGGTACGAGAACGAACTGGGCTGGGCAGCAGTGCCCGGGTCGCCGGTACGGCTCGTCACGGGACTGCGCTTCGACGTCCTGGAGGTGCCGGCGGAGGCGGGATTCGCGGCGCTGCGGCATCTGGGGCCCGCTTCTCCGGTGGCGCTGCAGGGGGAGCGGATGCGGCTGCTGGTGGCCGCGGGGAGCGCGGAGGAGCTGCCGGGGCTGCTCGACTGGCTGGAGTGGGGCTCTCTCGCGCTGGATCTCACGGCGATCGGCGCGGACGGAAGCATCGATGCTCCGCCGCCGCCGGATCTCAGCGTCTCGGTGGCGCCGGAGCGCGGTACTGCGGCGTCGGCGCAGGGCTGCGGAGCTGTCTCCACGGCGCCGGACTTCGGGGCTCCGGCGTCGCCGGATTCCCGTGCTCCGCTGCCGGCCGGGCGTGAGGACCGGCCCGGAGCCCGTCCCGAGGACCACCCGCAAGCCCGTCCCGCGGACCGGCTGCCGACCGGTCCAAAAACGCAGAGGGGCCCGCGAGGGGCCGCCCGCTGGCTGCGACCCCCGGAGCCCGGCCGCGAGGTGGAGCCGGCGTTGCCGACGCTGTCGGCGCTGGGCGGCGGGGGCGTCGGCGGGGGCGTTGGGGGCGCCCCCGATCTCGTACGACTGGTGCAGACGATGGCGACACAATGTCACCGGGTAAGGCTGCGGCAAGCGTGCGCTCAGCCGTTGGCCTTCTCGTATTCCTCGCGAATGGTCGCGGGAACGCGGCCGCGGTCGTTGACCTCGTAGCCGTTCTCCTTGGCCCAGGCGCGGATCAGCGCGGTGTCCTGGCTGCCACCGGAAGCGGCGCGGGCCTTTCCGCGTCCACCCGAGGCACGGCCTCCGGTACGACGGCCACCCTTCACGTAGGGGTCGAGAAGGCCACGGAGCTTGTCCGCATTGGCGGTCGTGAGATCGATTTCGTACGTCTTGCCGTCCAACGCGAACGTCACGCTCTCGTCCGCCTCGCCACCGTCGAGGTCGTCGACAAGAAGGACCTGAACCTTCTGTGCCACCGGATTTCCTTTCATCGATAACTTCAGGGCAAGGAGGGTCCGCGGCGTCCGCCGTTTCGCCGTCCCTTGTTATATGCAGTACTGCAGTACGTCGGAAAGCAAACCGCTTTTGCTGGAAAAACACAAACCCCTGGCGCAGACTCACTGGACACTGCCCGCCCGGAAACGTGCGCGTTTCGGACATAGGGAACGTGGGCAGCGCACTCCGCCGGAATAGCCGGCCGCGATCACAGATGCAGAAGCATCCGGCTGTTGCCCAAGGTGTTCGGTTTCACTCGTTCGAGACCGAGGAACTCTGCCACGCCCTCGTCATAGGAACGCAGGAGCTCGGCGTACACATCGGTGTCGACGGGTGTCTCACCGATCTCCACGAAGCCGTGCTTCGCGAAGAAGGCGACTTCGAAGGTCAGACAGAAAACCCGTCGAACGCCGAGCCAGCGCGCGGTCTGCAGCAACTTCTCCAGCAACTGATGCCCGACGCCCAGACCCTTGACCGCGGGGTTCACCGCGAGAGTACGGACTTCCGCGAGGTCTTCCCACATCACGTGCAGGGCGCCGCAGCCGACCACCTCAGTAGTTGAGCCCGCGTCGCGTTCCGCGACCCAGAACTCCTGGATGTCCTCGTAAAGGGTGACCGTGGGTTTGTCGAGCAGGATACGGCGGCGCACGTTCGCGTCAAGGAGTCCGCGTACGGCCGCGACATCACTGGTCCTGGCCCGCCGGACGGTGACGGCTTTCGCGGTGACTTGGGGATCCTGTGCCGGAAGCTCTGCCGGAACCTCCGCGGGACGCTCTGCTGGCATGAGCGGACGCTATCGCCCGGAGGCGTCCCCGTCGGCGGCGGGGTTCTCCTCGGAGGGCTCGGGCACCGGTGGCCTTTCGGCGGCTTCGGAAGCTTGTGGTTCGGGCCCTTGCACCATCCGTACGGCATCCCTGAGCGCGACCCGCTGTTCCTCGCTCATCATCCCGAAGAACGCGACGAGAGCGGCCGCCGGGTTGTCGCTCTGCGACCAGGCGTCGTTCATCAGCGCCGCCGAGTAGGCGGCCCGCGTGGAGACGGCCTCATATCGATAGGCCCGGCCTTCCGCCTCGCGGCGCACCCAGCCCTTCTGATGGAGATTGTCCAAAACGGTCATCACCGTGGTGTAGGCGATGGTCCGTTCCTGTTGAAGGTCTTCCAGGACTTCCCGAACGGTCACCGGGCGGTTCCACTTCCACACCCGCGTCATGACCGCGTCTTCGAGTTCTCCCAATGGGCGAGGCACAGTTCAGAACAATAGTGGGAGATGGTCAACAAAAAGGGCGTACGACTCGAAGAACGTATGAAACGTCCGAGTCGTACGCCCGTGACAACGCGGTGCGGTGCGGGACGGCCGCAGCCGAAGGGTGCTCGGCGGAACCGCGCGCGAGGCCTCCCGGGGCTCAGGCCCCGGCGTCCTTGGGGGCCTGAGCCTGCTGGGCGGCCTCCACGCGCGCGAGGGCGGCGTCGACGACACCGTCCTCCTTGGCCTTGTTGGCCCCGCCCTGACTCTTCACGATCGTCACGATGAGCCCGATGAAGAACACGGCCATCACTACGGGGGGCACGAGCGCGGAGACGTAGTCCATGGCTCCAGAGTAGCTAGCCCGCCGCGAGTTGCTGCGGCGGGTTCGCCGGAGGCGGCCCGGGCTTGCGCCTCGGCGGGAAGACCTCGCCCGGGGTGGGGACGGGGCGGTCCGGACGCGGTGTCCCGGCCGGCGGCTGGGACTGCGGTTTCGGCTCGGGCTTCTTGGCCGGCTCGTCGGCGGCGCGGCCTCCGGGCAGGGCCAGCAGCCGGGTGCGGGACGACGGGACCGAGGCGACCGCGCGGCCCGCGAGCCGGGCGCGCACGTCCTGCTCGGCGAGGACCCGGCAGCGGTCCAGGAGGGCCGCCGCGGTGGGGTTGCCGCGCAGCGCGCGGAGTGCGGCGAGGTCGTCGGGGTTCGGCCGGTACCCGGAGGTGAGGACCTCCTCCAGGAGGACGAGATAGCCGGCGGCGGTGCCCGGCAACGCGGCCCGGTAGCGGGCGAGGTCGTCCAGCAGGAAGGTCCGGAGCCTGGCTCCCTCGCAGGCCGCCTCGTCGACCGACTCGGCGAGGCGGAGGCAGTCCTGGACGTCCTCGGCCGAGACGGGACTGGGGTGCAGGGCGAGGGCGAGGGCACGACGGAGCACACGCAGCTCCTCCGCACCGAACGCCATGCCGCCGTGGGATCCGTAGGGAGTGGGCATGAAAGTGACGATACGCACCGAATGCGAAGAATCAGACGAATATACTTCTTGCGGCGTGGCACGGGCCCGCCATTCGGACCACGGAGGTCCGCACGGCAGGCCCGGCGGGGGCAGGGGTCACGTCACGGGACCCCGGCGCTCAGCGTGCCGCTCGGCGGCGCAGGCCGAGGAACAGGCCACCGCCGAGAAGCAGGGCCGACGCCGACGCCGCGGCCGCGAGCGTCACCGAGTCCATGCCCGTCTCGGCCAGCTCCCCCTGCCCGGCGTCGACGCCGGTGCCGCCGGAGCCCTGCGCGCTGGGCGTATCGCCGGGGCCCTCGGTGCCGCCCGCGCCATCACTGCCCGAACCCCGGCCCGATGCGCTGACAACGATGGACGCGGTGTTGTTGCTCTGGTGGGGGTCGCTCCACAGCACCTCGACGCGGCCCGGCTTCAGAGCGGCCGGATCGACCACGCGCAGTCCGAACGTCCAGGACGTCCGCTGGCCCGGGTCGATCCAGAAGTCCTGCTCGGTGTTCATGACGCAGTCGTAGTAGACGGCGTCGTGCTTGTCCGTGAACTTGTGACAGTGCTCGGGAACGGTGGCGGCCTCCGTCCCGGCCGGGAGATAGACATGCGTCTGGTACGGCGGGTCCTCGCCCGGCTCGCTGCCGTTCCACGGCTGCATCCCGGCGGGACCGTTGTTGCGTACACCGACCGTGGCCGTCACCGGCTCCCCGGCCGTCCTCTGCCGCACGGTGGTCCCCAGGGCCTGGATGTCCGCGGTGTTGTCGACGGAGAATCGGGTGTAGTCCCCGTTGCTGCTCTGCGGCACACCCGGCGGTGCGGAGGCCGGGCGCGGCGTCAGCTTCAGCTCAGCGCCGGCTCCGCGGTGGTAGCCGTCCTGCCCACCCAACCGCATGTCAGGCACGTAGTGGACGGCAAGCTCACCGGAGAGCACCGCCGAGTCGACCGTCATCGAGCCCAGATCCACATCGTAGGAACCGCTCACGTCGGCCGGGCCCTTGACCACACAGTGCGCCAGGCCGCTCCCATGGGTGGAGTCGCCCCAGGCACGGTATTCGCAGTTGTTGAACTCCTGGCCGGGCGTCACGCCTTCGTACCGGACGGAAAAGCCCACACTCTCCTGCGGAGTGGCACCGTGGTTCGTGAACCCGCCCATCACCTTCAGGGAGGTTCCCGGCTTCACCTTCTCGCTGGCGGGCGTGCGCTCCAGCCGGTCGAGAACCACGCCCGCGTCGGGAACCGTCACCTTGATCGTCCGGGTCGCGAGCTGGACCCCGTGCGACTCGACGGTCATACGGATCTCGCCCGAGGCACCGACCACCGCGCCCTTCGCGCGCCGCAGCCCGAGGTCGTACGAGGCGGACCCGCCGGGCTCGAGCGACTCCTTGCCCGTCGTGCAGACCAGGACGCGGTCCGCCTGCTCCGGGCAGCCCGTCACATCGGCGACACCCGTGAGCGACGTGGTGTCGAGGGTGAGCGTGTAGGAGTCGACCGTCGTCGTTCCCTTGTTGCGCACGCCCGCGTACAGACCCTCGGAATTCTGATCGTCGTACGGATATGCCTTCGCGTCCGTCGGGCTCACCAGCACGACGCCGGTGCCGGCGGGCACCGACGCCCCCGCCGCCGGCCCGCCGCCCCTCACCGCGTCCCCGTTCGCGGCCGCCGGTCCGGTCGACGCGCCCGTCAGCACCGTCGCCACGACGAGGGCGCACACGGCCGGCCACGCGAACCCCGCGCCGGCCGTTCCGGCGCGTACCGGAATCGATCTCATGGAGACTCCCTCGGTGGCTCACGGCACCGGGAGACCCCCGGTGATGCCGCCCGGGACGACCCCGGACGCCGCCGAAAGGTTGTACGAACCCCGCATCACCACAAGCAGCTCCACACGTGTCGTGCCCGCCGCAGGTCCGCGGCGGGCACGACAGAGGACACTGATGCTCAGCGCTGCCCGCGGCGGCGCAGACCGAGGACCAGCCCCCCGCCGAGGAGCAGGGCCACGACCGACCCCGCGGCCGCGAGCGCCGTCGCCGGGCTCGCTCCGGTCGCGGCCAGCGGCCCGTTCCCGGTGCCTCCCGTCGCCGTACCGGCGCCGGAGCCCTGCGCCCCGCCGGAGGCCGCGGACGTACCTCCCGAGCCCGAGGAGCCCGCCGTACCGCCTGTACCGCCCGAGCCGCCCGAGCCGCCCGAGCCGCCCGCCGCACCGCCCGTGCCCGAGGCGTTGCCCGGGACGCGGACGACGATCGCCGCGGTGTTGTTGGTCTTGTCGGGATCGACCGACAGCGAATCCACCGTGATCCGGCCCGGCTTCAGCTTGGCGGGATCGACGACGCGCAGGTCGAAGTCCCACTTCGTGTACTGGCCCGGGTCGATCCAGTAGTCGTCGACATCCCCGTAGCACTCGTAATAGTCGAGGACGCCGTGCTTCGTGAACTTGTGGCAGGCCTTGGGAGTGGTGACCGCCTCCGTCCCGGCCGGGATGTAGACGCGGGTCTCGTACGGCGCGTCCTCGCCCGGCTCGCTGCCGGTCCAGGCGAGCATCCCGGCGGGACCGTTGTTGCGCACGCCCACCGTGAACCTCACCGGGTCCCCGGCCTTCTTCTGCCGCACCGTGGCCCCCACGGCCTGGATGTCCGCGGTGTTGTCGACCTGGAAGCTCGTGACCCCTTGCGTCTGCGGCTCCCCCGGGGGCGCGGAGGCGGGCCGGGGCGTCGGCCTCAACTCACGGCCGGTGCCGCGGTGGTGGGCCTGGCCGTCCCAATCGTGCTCCGCCTTCCCGTACGAAACCGAGAGGGATCCCTCCAGCACGGCGGTGTCGGCGGTCACCGAGCCCAGGTCCAGATCGTACGATCCGTCGACGGCGAACGGGCCCTTAAAGACGCAGGAGACCGTACCGCCGCCGTGCGCGGTGCCGTGGGAGGTCGAGTACTCGCAGTTGCTGAACTCCTCGTCGGGTGTCAGACCGTCGTAGTACATGTAGAGACCCATGGTGTCCTGCGCGGCGGCACCGTAGTTCGTGAACCCGCTCGTCACCTTCATGGAGGTTCCCGGCTTCACCTTCTCGCTGCCGGGCGTGCGCTCCAGCCGGTCGAGGGGCAAGCCCGCGTCGGGAACCGTCACCTTGATCGTCCGCGTCGCGAGCTGTACCCCGTGCGACTCGACGGTCATGCGGATCTCGCCCGAGGCACCGACCACCGCGTTCTTCGCACGCCGCAGGTCGACCGGGTGGGCGCGGCCCCCACGGGGCGAGATGATTCCGTCCGAGTCGCAGACCCGGACGGGGTCCGCTGGCTTCCAGCACGCCGTCACATCGGCGATGCCCTTGAGCGAGGTGGCGTCGACGGTGAGCTTGTAGGAGTCGATCGTCGTCGTCCCCGTGTTGCGCACCCACACATCCATCGGAAGTCCGTAGGACTTGTACGGGAAGGCCTCCGCGGTCGCCGGACTGTCCAGCACCACACGGGTGCCGGCCGGCGGCGTGGGCGCCCCCGCCGCCGATCCGGTGGACACGCCCGTCAGGGCCGTCGCCGCGGCAAGGGCGCACACGGCCGACCGGGCCCATCTCCTGCCGGCGGTTCTGGCCGCAGTCGGAACCGATCTCATCCGAACTCCCTCTGGTGGTCCAGGGCCTCGGGACACCCCCGAAGTCACCCGCGATGACCCTGAACCCCACCAGAAGGTTGTATGAACTCCGCGCGAACACGGAGTCGGCCGTGCCGCCCTAGCTTCGGGACACGTTCCTCTCGTAGACCAGGCGCAGCCCGATCAGCGTCAGCCAAGGCTCGTGCTCGTCGATCACCGAGGACTCGCCGAGGACCATCGGAGCCAGGCCGCCCGTGGCTATCACCGTGACGTCCTCGGGATCGTCGGCGAGCTCGCGCGCCATCCGGTTCACGACCCCGTCGACCTGGCCCGCGAACCCGTAGATGATGCCGGACTGCATCGCCTCGACGGTGTTCTTGCCGATCACCGCGCGCGGCCGGGCCACCTCGATCTTCCGCAGCTGCGCGCCCTTGACGCCGAGCGCCTCGACGGAGATCTCGATGCCGGGAGCGATGACACCGCCGACGTATTCACCCCGCGCGCTGACCGCGTCGAACGTGGTCGCGGTACCGAAGTCGACGACGATCGCCGGTCCCCCGTACAGCTCGACGGCCGCCACGGCGTTGATGATCCGGTCGGCGCCGACCTCCTTGGGGTTGTCCGTGAGGATCGGCACGCCCGTCTTGACGCCGGGCTCGACGAGGACGGCGGGGACATCGCCGTAGTAGCGCCGCGTCACCTCGCGCAGCTCGTGCAGCACGGACGGCACGGTGGCGCAGATCGCGATGCCGTCGATGCCGTCGCCGAGCTCCTCGCCGAGCAGCGGGTGCATGCCCATGAGGCCCTGGAGCAGCACGGCGAGTTCGTCGGCGGTCCGGCGCGAGTCGGTGGAGATGCGCCAGTGCTCGACGATCTCCTCCCCGTCGAAGAGGCCGAGGACCGTGTGGGTGTTGCCTACGTCGATGGTCAGCAGCATGGTCGCGGTTACTCCGCCGCTCGCAGGTCGAGACCGATGTCGAGGATCGGGGAGGAGTGCGTGAGCGCGCCCACGGCCAGGAAGTCGACGCCGGTCCGCGCGTACGCGGCGGCGTTGTCGAGGGTGAGCCGCCCTGACGCCTCCAGGAGGGCCCGGCCCTCGACGACGCCCACCGCCTCCTCGCACTCGAGAGGCGTGAAGTTGTCCAGCAGGATCAGATCGGCGCCCGCGTCCACGACCTCGCGCAGCTGGTGCAGGGTGTCGACCTCGACCTCGACCGGGACCTCCGGGAACATCTCCCGTACGGCCTTGAAGGCCTGGGCCACGCCGCCGGCGGCGACCACGTGGTTGTCCTTGACCAGCGCGGCGTCGGCGAGCGACATGCGGTGGTTGACGCCGCCGCCGCAGCGCACCGCGAACTTCTCCAGGGAGCGCAGGCCCGGGGTCGTCTTGCGGGTGTCCCGCACGCGGGTCTTGGTGCCCTCCAGGGCGTCCGCCCACGCGCGCGTGGCGGTCGCGATGCCGGACAGGCGGCACAGGAGGTTCAGGGCGCTGCGTTCGGCCGTCAGCAGGTCGCGGGTGCGCGTGGTGACGGTCAGCAGCTTCTGGCCGGCCTCGACGCGGTCGCCGTCCTCGACGTGCCGCTCGACCTCGAACTCGTCGGTGCAGATCACGGAGATGACGGCCTCGGCGACCCGCAGGCCCGCGACGACGCCCGCGTCCCGGGCGGTGAAGTCGCCTGTGGAGACGGCGCCCTCGGGAATGGTCGCGACCGTCGTCACGTCCACGCCGTGGTCGAGGTCCTCCTGGATCGACACGTTCGCGATGTCCTCGACCTCCAGGGGGTCGAGACCGGCGTCGGCGAGGAGCTGGGCGAGCGCGGGGTCGAGGCCGCACTCCAGGTACTCCTCGTCCGTGTCGGCGCCGCAGCCGCAGCCGTCGCCGCAGCCGCCGCTCTGGGCGAGGGGAAGGTCGTGGGTGCTCACTTCGGTCACTGCTCCTGGGGACGGGACTGGGGCGCCGCGTGGGGCTGCCGGGATGTCGGGGGGAAGTCTGCGGTATCGGTGGTCCGGACCGCGAGCGTCCGGTCGGGATTCAGCCGTACGACGATGTGGCGGCGCCACTGGGCGTCGTCCCGGTCGGCGTGGTCCTCACGCCAGTGGCAGCCCCGGGTCTCCTCGCGCAGGAGGGCGGCGGCGACCAGGACGCGGGCCACGCACAGCAGGTTGGTGGCCTCCCAGGTGTCGACGCCGGGCTCGGAGGTCTTGCCGTTCTCGTCGAGGGCGTCCCGCGCGTCGGTGTGCAGCCGCTGGAGCTGGTCGGCCGCGGTCGAAAGGGACTCGGCGGAGCGCAGCACACCGGCGCCCAGGGTCATGATCCGCTGGATCGCGAACCGGTCCTCGGGGGCGAGCAGCGGGTGCGCGGGCTTCTGGGGGTGCGGGACGGGTTCGGGCACGCGCGCGTGCAGACCGTCCTCGGCGTGGCTCGTCGCGATGTCGGCGGCGATGCGCTCGGCGTAGACCAGGCCTTCCAGCAGCGAGTTGGAGGCGAGCCGGTTGGCGCCGTGGACACCGGTGCAGGCGACCTCGCCGCACGCGTACAGGCCGGGGACCGTGGTGCGGCCCCGGGCATCGGTCCGCACGCCTCCGGAGGCGTAGTGCGCTGCGGGGGCGACCGGGACGGGCTCGGTCACCGGGTCGATGCCGTTGGCGCGGCAGGCGGCCAGGATGGTGGGGAAGCGGTGCTCCCACATGGCGGCGCCGAAGTGCCGGGCGTCGAGGAACATGTGCTCGGCGTCCTGCTCCTGCATCCGGCGCGTGATGCCCTTGGCGACGATGTCCCGGGGCGCCAGTTCGGCCAGCTCGTGCTGGCCCACCATGAAGCGCACGCCGTCACCGTCGACCAGGTGGGCGCCCTCGCCGCGTACCGCCTCGGAGACCAGCGGCTGCTGGCCCTCCGCGTCGGCTCCGAGGAAGAGCACGGTCGGGTGGAACTGGACGAATTCGAGGTCGGAGACCTCGGCGCCCGCGCGCAGGGCGAGGGCCACGCCGTCGCCCGTGGAGACGGACGGGTTGGTGGTGGCGGAATAGACCTGCCCCATGCCGCCGGTCGCGAGGACCACGGCGGGGGCGTGCACGGCGCCCACCCCGTCGTGCTGGCCCTCTCCCATGACGTGCAGGGTCACGCCCGCGGTGCGGCCGGCGGCGTCCGTGAGGAGGTCGAGGACGAGCGCGTTCTCGACCGTGCGCAGGCCCCGCGCGCGCACCGCCTCGACGAGGGCCCGGGAGATCTCGGCACCCGTCGCGTCGCCGCCGGCGTGCGCGATGCGGCGCCGGTGGTGGCCGCCCTCGCGGGTGAGTTCGAGTCCGCCCTCGGAGGTTTCGTCGAAGTGGGCGCCGGTCGCGATGAGCCGGCGGACCGCGTCGGGGCCCTCGGTGACGAGGATGCGCACGGCCTCCTCGTCGCACAGGCCCGCGCCCGCGACCAGGGTGTCGTCGAGGTGCTGCTCGGGGGTGTCGCCGTCACCGAGCGCGGCGGCGACGCCGCCCTGCGCCCAGCGCGTGGAGCCGTCGTCCAGACGTGCCTTGGTGACGACGACGGTCCTCAGCCCCGCTGCCTCGCAGCGCAGGGCCGCGGTGAGACCGGCGACGCCGGATCCGACGATCACGACGTCCGCGGTGAGGGCCCAGCCGGGGGCGGGCGCGTGCAGTCGTATGCCGGTAGCGGTGGCTGTGTCTGAACCTGTGCCTTTGCCGGTCACGAGGCGGCTCCGAAGGTGAGGGGGATGTTGTCGATCAGCCGGGTCGTCCCGACCCGGGCGGCGACGGCGAGGACCGCCTCGCCGGTGAAGTCGTCCGGGATCTCCGTGAAGTCGTCAGGGTCGACGAGAGCGAGATAGTCCACGACCAGCGGCGGCTGCATGCGGGCCGCCTCCTCCAGGATCAGCCGGGCCGCCGAACGGACGCCGCCGGGCCAGCCGGGGACGGCCTTCGCGACGGCGTGCGCGTCGGCCGCGGCCCGGGACTCTCCTATGGCGCTGAGGGCCTCGGCACGCGCACGCGTGGCGGGCACCTCGAGGGCCCGCGCGCGCAGCGCCTCCTGGGCGGCGTGCCGGTCGCGGCCCGCGAACAGGGCCTGCGAGAGGGCGAGCGCGGTGCGCCGCTCTCCGGCCGAGAGGTAGCGGTTGCGGCTGGAGAGGGCGAGTCCGTCCTCCTCGCGCACGGTGGGGACACCGGCGATCTCCACGCCGAAGTTCAGGTCGCGCGCCATGCGCCGGATCAGGGCCAGCTGCTGGGCGTCCTTCTGGCCGAAGAGCGCCACGTCGGGGCGGGTGAGGTGCAGCAGCTTGGCGACGACGGTGAGCATGCCGTCGAAGTGGCCGGGCCGCACGGAGCCCTCCAGGCGCTCGCCCATCGGTCCCGCGGAGATCCGGACCTGGGGCTCGCCGCCGGGGTAGACCTCGTCCACGGAGGGTGCGAACACGACGTCCGCACCCGCCTGTTCGGCGATCTTCAGGTCGGCGTCGAGGGTGCGCGGGTAGCGGTCGAGGTCCTCGCCCTGACCGAACTGAAGGGGGTTCACGAAGACGGTCACGACCACTTCGCCCCCGTCACCGGCGATCTCACGGGCGGTGCGGATCAGGGTGGCGTGGCCCTCGTGGAGGGCGCCCATGGTCATCACCACGGCCCGGCGGCCGGCGCGGGCACGCGCGTGCAGTTCGTCGGCGGTACGCAGCAGGGCGGTGGTCATCGGGCGTCTCCCTCGGTTCCCTGGGTCCCGTCCGTCCCGTCGGCGAGTACCCCCAGGAGGTCCTCGGCGAGTTCCGGCTTGAGCAGTCCGTGGGCGAGCGCGCGGTCGGCGGTCGCGCGGGCCATCGCCAGATAACCGGCGACCGTCCCCGGGGCGTGCTCGCGCAGCTCGGCGACGTGCGCGGCGACCGTGCCCGCGTCCCCGCGCGCGACGGGTCCGGTCAGCGCCGCGTCGCCCGATCGGAGCGCGTTGTCCAGAGCGGCGCCGAGCAGCGGGCCCAGCATCCGGTCGGGGGCCTCGACACCGGCGGTGCGCAGCAGCTCCATCGACTCGGCGACCAGGGTCACCAGGTGGTTGGCGCCGAGCGCGAGGGCCGCGTGGTAGAGCGGCCGGGACTCCTCGGCGATCCACTCGGGCTCGCCGCCCATCTCGATCACCAGGGCTTCGGCCGCCATCCGCAGCTGCTCGGGCGCGGTGACCCCGAAGGAGCATCCGGCGAGCCGCTGGACGTCCACGGGGGTGCCTGTGAACGTCATCGCGGGATGCAGGGCGAGCGGCAGCGCGCCCGCCCTGAGGGCCGGGTCGAGCACCCGCGCCCCGTACCGCCCGGAGGTGTGCACCAGCAGCTGCCCGGGGCGGACGGCGCCCGTCTCGGCGAGCCCTTCGACGAGCCCGGGGAGGGCGTCGTCGGGAACGGTCAGCAGCACCAGCTCGGCGCGCTCCAGGACCTGCGCCGGGGACACCAGCGGCACGTCGGGCAGGAGCTGCGCGGCACGCCGCCTGGAGGCGTCGGAGACGCCGGAGACGGCCACCGGGCGATGTCCGGCGAGCTGGAGCGCCGCGGCGAGCGCGGGTCCGACGCGGCCGGCGCCGACGACGCCGACGGTCAGCCGCGCGGGGCGGTCCTTGGGCTCTGGCTGGGGAAACGTACTCACTCGACGGCAGCCTTCCGTTCCAGTCCGCTCGGGGTACCGGACGATTTCTCGTCATGTTAACGCGATTGGTTCGAGGGCAGTTCGGCCGTCCACAGGCTGTGGGTTTCCGCGGGCCTCGGGAAAAGCACGTGCGCCGACCGCGTGAACGGGATTTCCGCAGGTCACCGGCGCGCGGAAAATCGGGGTGCCCGGCCGGGCGCGATCGGGACATCATCCTGGGATGAGCGATACGGCGGCACAGAGCGGGACGGAGCCTGCGGAGCAGGCCGGGGAGGAGACGGCCAAGCTGTCTCCCGAGGAGCGGTTCGAGCGGCGCGTCACCGCCTGGAAGGCGGCCGAGCGGGTGCTGTGGCGGCCCGGTCACCAGCAGACGCTCCGCGAGCGCCTTGCCTGGCTGAGCGAGGCCGCGGGCGAGGTGTGCGACCTCGACGGGCGGGTCGACATGTACGGCGACGGCCTCGTCGAGGCCTTGGAGGAGCGGGTCGCCGCGCTGCTGGGCATGGAGGCGGCGGTCTTCTTCCCGACCGGGACAATGGCCCAGCAGGTCGCCCTGCGCTGCTGGGCGGGCCGGACCGGCGACGCGACCGTGGCGCTGCACCCCCTCAATCACCCCGAAGTCCATGAACGACAGGCGTTCAGCCAGGTCAGCGGCTTGCGCCCGGTCCGTCTGACGGACGAGCCCCGGATGCCGACCGCCGAGGAGGTACGGGACTTCCCCGAGCCGTTCGGAGCGCTGCTGCTGGAGCTGCCGCTCAGGGACGCCGGTTTCGTCCTGCCCTCCTGGGAAGAACTGACCGAGGTCGTGGAGGCCGCCCGGGAGCGCGACGCGGTGGTCCACTTCGACGGGGCCCGGCTGTGGGAGTGCACCCCGCACTTCGACCGCCCCCTGAGCGAGATCGCGGGCCTGGCGGACAGCGTGTACGTCTCGTTCTACAAGTCGCTCGGCGGTTTCGGCGGCGCCGCGGTCGCGGGGCCGAAGACACTCGTGGACGAGGCGAAGACCTGGCGGCACCGGTACGGCGGCATGATCATCCAGCAGTTCCCGACCGTCCTGTCGGCACTGATCGGCCTGGAGCGGGAGCTGCCCCGGCTGCCGGAATACGTCGCCCACGCGCGCGTGGTGGCCGGTGCCCTGCGCGAGGGCTTCACGGAGGCCGGGGTCCCCTGGGCCCGCGTCCACCCGGAGGAGCCGCACACCCACCAGTTCCAGGTCTGGCTGCCGTACGAGCCGGACGTCCTCGGGGACGCGGCGCTGCGGCACGTCGAGGAGACGAGGACGGGCCTCTTCGCCCAGGGCTGGAACCGCGGCGGCCCCGGACTCGCCTACACCGAGGTCACGGTGGCCGGGCCGGGTCTGGAGTGGACGGCGGACGACGTCAGGGCGGCGGTCCGGACGTTCGTGAAGCGGCTGCCGGGCGGGATCACCGAGTAGCACGGGGTCACTGAGTGGCACGGGGTCACCGGACGGCTCGTCGGAGCGGTACGGGGGCGGGCTCGGCACGACAGCACACACGCCCGGCACGGCGGCACATCCGGGACTGCCCGGCAGCGCATTCGGGACGGCCCGGCAGCGCATTCGGGACAGCCGCACGGTTGCCCGGCCCGTACTGCCACCAGGGGCGATCGGGGTGGCCGCGGAGGTCAGCCGGCCGGGTGCCGGTGCTGTCCGTGCAGCCACCGGGTGAGAGCGCCGCGTATCCGGCCGTGGGCCGGATGCCCGGCCACGACGGCCCGGAACTGCCGGTAGTCGCGCAGCTCCCGCGCGACCTCCCAGTCGTGGCTGCCGGGTGCCGGAGGCGCCGCTTCCCCGTGCTGCGCGGCCCGGTAGGTGTCCAGGAGGTACTGCTGCGTGATGCTCATGACCGATCGCCTCTCGGGACGAGGGATGGGACCGAAGGACCTGCGCGAAATGCCCTGGATGCCCCGGATGCTCAAGATTGCGCCTGATCGCCACGGCTGTCGCCTCGATTGACGGCCGCCGTCAATCGGCGGCGGCCGTTGTCGGTGGCGAGGTGCACCATGGGGACATGAGCGTGCACATCGAGATCGGCGGGCTGCGGCCGGAGCGGATCGCCGTCGTTCCGTCACCGCTTGCCGAGCTGGGGATGGCGCTGCACGCGCTGGCGGAGCCGGGACACCACCCCGGGCTGCAGGGCTGGGTGACGGGGGTGACCGCCCGGCTCGATCCCCATCTCGCGGACCGGATGTGCGAGGCGGACTTCCTGTGGCGGACGACGTTCTCGGACCTGTTCCTGGCGTGTGCGGGCGTCCCGGGCGGGGCCACGCTGCCGGGCGCGACGCTCGCCGAGGACCTGGACCTGCTGGACAAACTCACGGACGAGCAGTTCGTGGACGCGGCTCTGGAGTTCACCTGCGCGCTGGCCTACAGCTCCGCGGGGCCGCACGCCCTCTCCGACCCCGAGGTGCAGCGGCGCGCCGTGGATCTGGCCGCCTCGCGCGGGCCGCAGCAGACGCGGTTCACCGAGCGGCTGCTGGTGGACCCGCCGGGCGTGCGGGCCTGGCTGAGGCAGTTCCTGGAGGACTGCGAAGAGGCCTTCTTCGCCGAGACCTGGTCCCGGCTGCGCCACCCGCTCGCCGCGGAGGCCCGTCACAAGACCGATCTGCTCCGGCACAAGGGCCTGTCCGAGGCGCTGGCCTCCGTCTCCTCCGCCCTGTCCCTGGACGAGACGGCGCGGCGCATCACCGTCGACAAGCTGACCGAGGGGCGCACGGTCACGGCGGACGGCGGCCTGCTCCTCGTCCCCACCAGCCTCGGCCGCCCGCATCTGATGGTGCTGCACCGGTACCAGTGGCAGCCGGTGCTGCACTACCCCGTCAGCTCCCCCGAGCTCGCCACCCCGCCCTCCGTCGAACAGCTCACCCTGCGGATGACCGCCCTGTCCCACCCGGTCCGAATGCGTATCTGCCGCAACCTGGCACGCAGCGCGTACACCACCGGCGAGCTGGCCCAGGCGCACGGCATGACCGCACCGGAGATATCCCGGCACCTGGGCGTGCTCAAGAAGGCGGGCCTCATCACCACGCGGCGCCGCGGGCGGTATGTGCTGCACCAGCTCGACGTCAGCGTGGTGGCCCGGCTGGGCAGCGATTTCCTGGAGGGCATCCTCCGCTAGGACGCGACGGCGACAGACGGTCCGGGTGCACGGGTGCACCCGTGCACATGGCGGCACGCCGACCCGTACACACGGGCACGCGGGCCGCTGGAAACACCGCTCCCCCGGCACCGGGCGCCGCCCGGGTGCGGGGAACTCCTCCGGCCTGTGCGGCAGGCTCAGTCGAAGCGGATGTGGCGCACGCTTGTCCGCGCCCGCCGCAGACGTCCGCGCAGGGCCCCGTCCCGGTTGGGCGTGAGTGTCAGCCCCGCGAGGACGGCTACGCGGTCGGCGGTCCTGGCGACCGTCGTCCGGTCGGTCCACAGATGCTCGGCGAACTCCGGCTCGCGCAGCCGCTCCAGGCAATGGTCGAGCTGCCGCACGGCCCAGCTCTCGCGCCGCAGCGGAGCGCTCTTCCCGGCGACATGGCGCAGAAGCTGCCCGAAGCCGCGCTCGCGCAGCCGCCGCAGTACGGTCTCGCGCTCGGCCAGCAGCGTGAAGTGCCGTACGTCGTGGCCCAGTTCACGCAGCCGTCCGACCGTCTCCGCGAAGTACACGGGGTTCGTGACCGTCATGGGGACGATGACCACACCGCCCTGCTTGCCGAGCGCGAGGTCGAGCACCTCGACCACGCCCTGCCGCCAGGACACCAAGTCCTGGAAATCGCCTCGGAGTTCGGGCGGAAGCATGCGGCGCAGGCCGAAACCGGCGTGTTCCGGATCGCAGATGACGCTGCCGGGCAGCCGGCGCTGGATCTCGTGTGCGGTCTGTGTCTTGCCGCCCCCGAAGGGCCCGTTGATCCACAGGAGCATGCGCAGACCCTAGTGTGCGCCGGTCACATCCCGGTCACGCTCCCGCCTCCGTCCCCGTCCCGTTCTCATCCCCGCCGTCAGCCGTGCGGCACGACGGCGTCAGCCGAGCCCGCCCGCCCGGACGATCCCCGTCTCGTAGGCGAGCACGACCACCTGGACCCGGTCGCGCAGCCCCAGCTTGGTGAGAATGCGCCCGACGTGCGTCTTCACGGTGGCCTCCGAGAGGACGAGGTGGGCCGCGATCTCCCCGTTGGACAGGCCCTGCGCGACGAGGATCATGACCTCGCGCTCGCGCTCGGTGAGCCGCTCCAGCCCCTTGTGCTGGGGCTCCTTGCCGGTGTTGGGCAGCAGCGGCGCGAACCGGTCGAGCAGACGCCGGGTGGTGGACGGCGCCACCACGGCGTCGCCACTGTGCACGGAACGGATGGCGGCGAGCAGCTCGCCCGGAGGCACGTCCTTGAGCATGAAGCCGGAGGCACCCGCCTTCAGCCCGGAGAAGGCGTACTCGTCGAGGTCGAAGGTGGTGAGGATCAGCACCTTCGGCGGGTTCGGGTCCGAGCAGATGCGGCGGGTGGTCTCCACGCCGTCCAGCTTCGGCATGCGTACGTCCATCAGGACCACGTCGACCTCGGTGGCACGCAGGACCTGGAGGGCCTCGACGCCGTCGCCCGCCTCGGCCACGACCTCCATGTCCGGCTGGGCGTCGAGCACCATCCGGAAGCCGGTGCGCAGCAGCACCTGGTCGTCGACGAGCATCACGCGGATCGCCATCGGGGTCCTTTCACTTCGTAGGGATCATCCGTACGGATGAGATCATCCGCACGGATCGTTCGCACGGATCAGGTGTGTACAGGTGTCAGTGGGCCGCTTTGAGCGGCAGCAGGGCGCTGATGCGGAAGCCTCCACCGGGCCGCGGCCCCGCGTCCAGGGTGCCGCCGACCATGCCGACGCGCTCCCGCATACCGATCAGGCCGTGGCCCTGCCCGTCGGCGCCGCCCTCCTCGTACAGCTCGTGGGGCGCGCCCTTGCCGTCGTCCTCGACGAGCAGGCCGAGGCCGTCGTCGAAGTAGACCAGGCGGACGCTCGCACCCGCGTTCGGGCCTCCGTGCTTGCGGGTGTTGGTGAGCGCCTCCTGCACGATGCGGTACGCCGTGAGTTCCACTCCGCTGGGCAGCGGGCGCGGGGTGCCCTCCACCTTGAAGTCGACGGGGAGGCCGGACGTGCGGCACTGCTCGATGAGGTCGTCGAGCTGCTCGACGTCGGGCTGCGGCACGTACTCGCCGACCTCCTGGTGCTCGCCGGTGCGCAGGACGCCGAGCAGGCGGCGCATCTCGGCGAGGGCCTGCCGGCCGGTCCCCGAGATGGTCTCCAGCGCCTTCCTGGCCTGGTCCGGGGCGGCGTCCATGACGTACGCGGCGCCGTCGGCCTGGACCACCATCACCGAGACGTTGTGCGCGACGACGTCGTGCAGCTCGCGCGCGATCCGGGCGCGCTCGGC
This sequence comes from Streptomyces rhizosphaerihabitans, assembly GCF_025399795.1. Taxonomy (GTDB): domain Bacteria; phylum Actinomycetota; class Actinomycetes; order Streptomycetales; family Streptomycetaceae; genus Streptomyces; species Streptomyces rhizosphaerihabitans. The sequence continues at coordinate 56,797 of NZ_JAODTZ010000013.1, forward strand.
GGCGACCGCGACCTTGGCCTGCGCCTCGCGCTCCTTCTCCAGACGGGCGGCGCGCTCCTCCAGCTGCGCCAGGTAGGCGCGGCGGGTGCGGATCGAGTCGCCGAGCACCCAGGCGAGCGCGAACGGGACGGTCTGGAATATCGCTATGAGGACGCCGCCGAGACCGCCCGTCTCGTGCGTGGGCCAGCGCATCTGCGAGAGCGTGCCCGCGCACAGCCCGCCGACCAGCGCGAACCGGGAGGCCCAGCGGGCGCCGTCCGCCGCGACCGTGTAGATGATCACCAGCATCGCGAAGTCCTCGGGCCCCGTCGGGACGTCCAGGACGAGCTGCGCGAGGCCTGCCGCCACGGCCAGGATCAGCATCTTCTCGGGCATACGGCGGCGCAGCGCGACGACCAGGCTCATGACGACGGCGATCGGGAGCGCCGCGGCAACCGACCCTCGCTGGTCCGCGGCGCCGTTGACATTGCTGAGGCTCACGCCGGAGATCCCGAGCAGGGCGACGGCCCAGAAGCTGTCGACCCATGTCGGGTGCCTGCGGAGAAAGTCATAGAGGCGCTGCACGTAACCCAGAGTAGGGAAGCGTGCAGTGTGCAGGGGTCAACCGGAGGACCGATCCGGGACCGCCCCTCGTACTCCCCAAGGTGGAGGCCCCCCGCTCCGGGACGCTTAGCCTGAGCCCGTGAGACGTGCGGTGAAGGGCGAGTGGCATGGGTGGCGCGAGGCGACGGAGGAGGCGCTGTACGGCCCCTCCGGCTTCTATCGCGGGCCCGCGGGACCGGCCGGGCACTTCCGGACCTCGGTGCACGCGTCCCCGCTGTTCGCGGGCGCCGTGGCACGGCTGCTGTGCCGCCTCGACGCGGCGCTCGGCCACCCGGACACGCTGGACTTCGTCGACATGGCGGCCGGCCGCGGCGAGCTGGTGACCGGCGTTCTCGCCGCCCTCCCCGCCGACGTGGCCTCCCGGGCGCGCTGGTTCGCGGTCGAGCGGGCCGACCGGCCGGCCGGCCTCGACCGGCGGATCGCGTGGCTCGCCGAGCCCCCGAAGGGGATCACCGGGCTGCTGTTCGCCAACGAGTGGCTGGACAACGTGCCCGTGGACGTCGCCGAGGTCGGCCCGGACGGGGTTCCGCGGCTGGTCCTCGTACGCGGCGACGGAGCCGAACGCCTCGGGGAGGCCGTCACCGGGGCGGACGCCCAGTGGCTGCGGAACTGGTGGTGGCCGCCGGCCGGCGCGCGGTTCGCCCGCACGCCCGCACCGGGAGCGCGGCCGGACCGCACGCCCCCACAAGGAGCGCCCCTTCCACAGGGGGCGCGCACGTCCGCCGACGAGCCCCTCCTGGCCGCCGAGGGCGCCCGTGCCGAGATCGGGCTTCCCCGGGACCTCGCCTGGGCCTCCGCCGTGTCGGCACTCGACCGGGGTCTCGCCGTCGCCGTCGACTACGCGCACTTCGCGGGCGGACGGCCGCCCTTCGGGACGCTCACCGGTTTCCGGGAAGGACGCGGGACGGCGCCGGTGCCGGACGGGTCGTGCGACATCACCGCGCATGTGGCGCTCGACGCGTGCGCGCTGCCCGGGGGACGCGTGGTGACCCAGCGCGCGGCACTGCGCGCGCTGGGCGTGAGCGGCGCACGTCCCCCGCTCGCGCTGGCGTCCACGGACCCGGCCGCCTATGTGCGGGCCCTCGCGGGCGCCGGCGCGGCGGCGGAACTCACCGCGCCGGGCGGGCTGGGCGACTTCGGCTGGCTGCTCCAGCCCGTCGGCTTCCCCGACGTGCTCCGGGACGTCCCGGCCGCTGCGGACGCCCCGGATGCCCTGCACGCCCCGGCCGCCGAGAACGCCGTCCTGCGCGATGCCCTACTTGTCGATGTCCCCGACCACGAAGAACAGTGATCCCAGGATCGCCACCATGTCCGCGACCAGTGTCCCGGGCAGCAGTTCGGTGAGCGCCTGGATGTTGTTGAAGGAGGCGGAGCGCAGCTTCAGCCGGTACGGGGTCTTCTCGCCCTTGCTGACGAGGTAGTAGCCGTTGATTCCGAGGGGGTTCTCGGTCCAGGCGTACGTGTGCCCCTCGGGCGCCTTCAGGACCTTCGGCAGGCGCTGGTTGATCGGGCCGGGCGGCAGCTCGGCGAGCCGGTCGAGACAGGCGTCCGCGAGGTCCAGGGAGACGTGGGTCTGCTCCAGGAGACATTCGAAGCGGGCCAGGCAGTCGCCCTCCTGGCGCGTGACGACCTTCAGGGTGTCCTGGAGCTCGCCGTACGCGAGGTAGGGCTCGTCGCGGCGCAGGTCGAAGTCGACGCCGGAGGCGCGGGCGATGGGGCCGCTCACGCCGTACGCGTGCACGGCCTGCGGCGTGAGGACGCCGACACCGCGTGTACGCCCCCGGAAGATCTCGTTGCCGAGCACCAGGTCGTCGTACACACCCATCCGCGAGCGCAGCGCGGCGACGCAGGCACGCGCACGCGTTGCCCATCCGGCCGGGAGGTCCTCCTTGAGGCCGCCGACGCGGTTGAACATGTAGTGCATGCGCCCGCCGGAGATCTCCTCCATGACGTGCTGGAGCTCCTCGCGCTCCGTGAAGGCGTAGAAGATCGGGGTGATCCCGCCCAGCTCCAGGGGATAGGAGCCGAGGAACATCAGGTGGTTGAGGACGCGGTTGAGCTCCGCGAGGAGCGTGCGCGTCCACACCGCGCGCGCGGGGACCTCCATGCCGAGCATCCGCTCCACGGCCAGGACGACACCCAGCTCGTTCGAGAAGGCGGACAGCCAGTCGTGGCGGTTGGCGAGCATGATGATCTGGCGGTAGTCGCGCGCCTCGAAGAGCTTCTCCGCGCCGCGGTGCATATAGCCGATGACCGGCTCCGCGTGCTGGATCCGCTCGCCGTCGAGGACGAGCCGCAGTCGCAGCACGCCATGGGTCGAGGGGTGCTGGGGGCCGATGTTGAGCACCATGTCGGTGCTCTCGGCAGCGCCGCCGATGCCGACCATGGTCTCCGTCGTAGGAGTCATGGGCACAGTCTCTCGTACGTACGCTTGCCCCATGAATACGGGGAGCGCGCGGACCGACGAGAGCGCGATGCCGGAGCCGGTCTGGACCGGACTGCCTCCAGGGCTGCTGCGGATGCGACGGCTGTTGCTGGTGGTGTGGCTGGGACTCCTGACGATCACCGTCGGACTGCTCCTCGCCCTGTTCGCCGGTCCGGGCTGGGCTGCCTTCGCCCTGCTGCCGCTCGCCCTGGCCGCGTGGGGCTGGCGCATGCTGGGACGCAACTGGCGCTCCTGGCGGTACGCCGAACGCGCGGACGACCTGCTGATCAGCCGGGGTGTGCTGTGGCGTGAGGAGACCGTGGTGCCGTACGGGCGCATGCAACTGGTCGAGGTGACCTCCGGGCCTCTGGAACGCCACTTCGGGCTCGCCAGCGTGCAGTTGCACACGGCCGCCGCTGCGACCGACGCGTGCATCCCGGGTCTCGACCCGGCCGAGGCCGAGCGGCTGCGGGACCGGCTGACCGAACTGGGCGAGGCACGATCGGCGGGCCTGTGAGCACGGCCTCCCCGGACTCCTCGGGGCACACCTCCGCCACGCCCGGCAGTCCCTCCGGGGCGACGGCCCTGCCGGGCGGGGACGACTCCGTACGGGAGGAAAAGCCGCTGTCCGAACGGCGGTTGCACCCCGTGACGCCGTTCCGGCGCGCCTGGGCGCCGGTCGCCGTGCTCGCCGGCTGGGCCGTCCACGACCCCAACCAGGCGCAGGAGCAGCTGACCAGACTCACCACGACCGCGCTGCTCCTCGGACTCGCCGTGATCGTCCCGGGCGCCGCTCTCTACGGCTTTCTGAGCTGGTGGTTCACCCACTTCGCGGTGACCGACACCGAACTGCGCATCCGCACCGGCCTGTTGTTCCGGCGCACCGCGCACATCCGGCTCGAACGGCTCCAGGCCGTCGACATCACCCAGCCGCTGCTGGCCCGTGTCGCGGGCGTCGCCAAGCTCAAGCTCGATGTCGTCGGGACGGACAAGAAGGACGAACTGGCCTACCTGGGCGAGGGCGAGGCCCGGATGCTGCGCGCCGAACTCCTCGCCCGGGCCGCCGGGTTCGCTCCCGAGTCCGCCCGCGAGGTCGGCGAGGCTCCGGTCCACCGGCTGCTGCACGTCCCGCCCGGCGTCCTCGCCGCCTCCCTGCTGCTCACCGGCGCCACCTGGGGTTCCCTGGCCGCCGCGCTCGTCGTCCCCACGCTGCTGTGGCTCGCCACGCACAGCGCGTGGACGGTCCTCGCTACCGGGCTGCCGCTGCTCGGCGCGGCGGGCGCGAGCAGCGTGGGGCGGTTCGTCGCCGAGTACGACTGGACGGTGGGCGAGTCGCCCGACGGACTCCGCATCGACCACGGGCTCCTGGACCGTACGCACGAGACGGTGCCGCCCGGACGCGTGCAGACCGTACGGATCGTCGAGCCCCTGCTGTGGCGGGGCAGGTGGGTGCGTGTCGAGCTGGACGTGGCGGGGTCGTCCAACTCGGTTCTCGTGCCCGTCGCTCCGCGCGAGGTCGCCGAGGCGGTGATCGCCGCGGTGCTGCCCGGGGTGACCGTCCCGGCGGCCCTGGACCGGCCGCCGCGGCGGGCCGGCTGGTGCGTGCCGTTCTGGTGGCACGGGTACGGACTCGCCGTCACCGACACCGTCTTCGCGGCCCGCCACGGGCTGCTGCGGCGCCGCCTCTCCCTCGTCCCGCACGCGAAGGCGCAGAGCGTACGGCTGACGCAGGGGCCGTGGGAGCGCTTCAAGGGGCTCGCCGACGTCCACATCGACGCCGGCGCCGGCAAGACGGTGACGGCGCGGCTGCGGGATGCCGCGGAGGCGAGGGAGCTTCTCCAGGCACAGGCGGACCGGTCCCGCACGGGTCGGCGGGAAGCCCGGCCGGACCGCTGGATGGCCTGAGGCGCCCGCGCGGGCGTCGCGCTCACGCCGAGGCGGACCGAGGCGGACCGAGAGGGGATGCCCGAGGGCGTGCACACAGGCGTGCGGACCGAGCGGAGGGCGACCGAGGCAGGCACGGCTCTGGAGCGCGCGGAAGGCGTGGAATCGGCGCTGGGGGCGCCGACGCGTGTCCTGGGTGCACGCACGACCAGGGGGCGTACACACCGACCAGGGCGTACGGGCGGCCAGGGGGCGGGCGGCCAAGGCGCGTTTGTGGAGGCGGGGGCCCGCGGGCGAAGAGGGTTGCCCCTCAGAAACGGAGTGAGGGCAGTAGTGAGGGCAGTGGCGTGGTGCCACTGCCCTCACTCCGTTACGCCTGTTCTACGCCTGTTCGGCAGGCATGCGGCGGGCGGTTCAGGAAACCGCGCTCCGCAGCCCCGTCATGTTGATGTGCTCGGTCTCGTCGTGCGCCGTCAGGTCGATGACCTGGCGGTCGGCACCGCGCGAAGCCTCGCTCGCGGGCTTGAACCCGGACTCGGCCTCGGCCTTGTGCAGAGCGAGCGCCTCCTGACCGACCACATCGGCGAGGTCCTCGTTCTGCACGGCCTCCATCGCGGCGGCGTCCGACGCCTCCTTCTGCGTACCGAAGAAGTCGAACCCGCCCTCGACCGAGGGACGTCGCACCTGCGCGGTGTGCGGGACGACGGCGACCGCCGTCGGCACGGTGAAGTGCCCGGACCGCTGAGCCGGCTTGACGGGATGCGCCGCCCGGGCCGGCTGTGCCGCCTCGGCCTGGGGAGACGTTGCGGAGGGCGTGGACGGTGCGGAGGACGACGGCTTGGCCTCGGCGGCCGCACGCTGATGCTCGCCGACCGCCTCGGGCTTCCCCTGCGCCCCACCCGCCTCCGCGACGGAGTCCGAGGACGGACCCGCCTCGATGGCCGGAGCACCCTGCGGGCCCTCACCCTTCGCGACCGGGTCCTTCGCCGCGACCAGTTCCCTCGTCGCGACCGCACCCTTCGTCGCGACCTCGCTCTTCCGCAGCGCCGCGCGCCTCTTCGCCGCCGCGTCCCTCTTGACGGCCGCGTCCAGCGCGGACTCGCCGCGGGCAGGCACGGTGTTCAGCGACTCGGCCGTCGCCGAGTCCGCGTCGGGGGCGGGATCCGCATCGGGGTGCGAGTCCCGCAGCGCCAGGGCCACGGACGTCGAGACCGCCCCGGTCCCGACGCCTTCCGCCTTGACGCCCTCCGCGCCTTGAGCACTGCCCGCGATCCGGCTCAACGCCGCTCCGGCCCGCAGGAAGAGCGATGATCCGGCCGGAGAGAAGACTTCGGGAGACTCGTCGGTCCCGGGGCCGGCCTCCGCCGGCACCTCCACGTCCGCCTCCAGGGGAGCCGTGTCGTCGTCGGGCGCCATGAAGGCCTCGATGGCCTCCATCCCGCTCCCGGACGCGGACATCGCGCCCCCGGACTCCCCCGACTCCTCGGACCGCTCCGGCTCGTCCGGTTCCTCGGACGTCTCGATCGCCTCGGGCGCGTCCGGCGAATCCACCGCGTCGGAGTGGTCCGTCGCGTCCGGGGAATCCGGCGTGTCCGGGGAATCCGGCGTGTCCGGGGATTGCGGAGTCTCCACCGCATCCGGAGCCGTCCGCGCGGCAGGCAGGGCACGTGCCGGCACAGCCGCCTCTATGGCGAGCTGCCGACGCCCCTCCAGAGCGGTCGCCCGCTCCGTCTCGGCCGTGGCGTACCGCCGCAGCAGCGCCGCGTGTTCATTGCGCAGGCCGGCCAGCTCGGTGCGCTTGACGCGCAGCTTCTGCTCCAGCTTGACGCGCAGCTCGCGCGACTCCTCGAGGTCTGTCTCCAGTTCGGCGACGCGCTCCTCATGACGCCACTCGTCGCTGGCCCGCGCGCGCGTGAGGTCGGCGACGCGTTTGCCCGCCGAGGTGTCCCAGCGGCGCATGGCGACCGCGCCGGCGACCGCCGTCACCGCGGCACCCGCGGCCAGGACACGGAGCGCGAACGCATCCGTGAACAGCCAGGAACCTACGGCGCAGACGAGCGACACGCCGGCGATCGCCGAAGGAGGCAGCACCCTGTGCAAGGGCGGGGAATGGCGGTGGCGTCCACGTGGCATGGCCAGAAACTTACCGCGCGTAGGCGAATCTTGGTGCCCCGCACGGTAAAAACACAGTCACCCCGGAACCTTTGTCCTGTACCAGGCGTCGGCAAGGCACACCGCTTGTCCCACAAGGCCCGTCACGACCCCCGGTCACGCCCGCTCCTCGATCAATTCCGTCGGCTCGGACGGTTCACCGAATCGGAATCATCGATGCGCGACATTTCCCCGAGGGGCAGCCTTTCTCCGTACCGAGCACCCTAATTCGTCCGCTCGGCACGACACGGCCCGACACGAGATGACACGGCCCGGCACCGCACGGTCTTCGGACGACACGGCCCGGGCTCGGCACCGTCTTCGGACGACACGGCCCGGGCTCGGCACGGCCCTGGCACTGCAGTGGATCAGCGGTCGCTCAGCCGCCCGCTGATCCACTGCAGCGTCGCCGGGATCTCCCGCCGCCACGTGTTGAAGTTGTGGCCTCCGCTGTCGAGGATGATCGACGAGATCCTGGTGAGCCTCTTGGACTTCACCAGGTCTATGAAGCCCAGTGTGGCCTTGTAGTTGGATTCGCCCACCTTGCTGCTGGTGACGAGGAGTGAGGTGTCGGGCGCAGGCTTGTGCTTCAGGTACCAGCGCAGGTCAGCGGCGTTGCGCAATGCCTTGTCGCCGCGGAAGAGGTCGCCCGTCGTGCGGTCGATCGGCGCCTTGTAGTACGGCGACAGACCGGCCCCGGCCGCGTACACCCCGGGGTGGTGGACGGCGAGCTTCAGCGCGCAGTAGCCACCCGTCGAGTCGCCGATGACGCCCCAGCTCCCGGGTTTCCTGCCCACCCTGTAGTGGGCCGATACGGCGTCGGGGAGGTCCTTGGCGAAGAAGGACTCGGTCTGCGGACCGCCGGGGATGTCCACGCACTCGGTGTCCCGCGGGGGAGCGACGGCCGGCCGCAGCATGACCAGGATCATCGGCTGGCTCCTGCCGGTCCTGACCAAACGATTCTCCGTCTGCGGGAAGTGCAGGGCCGTGATGAGCGCCTTGGCGGTGCCGGGATAGCCGGTCAGTACGGTGACAGCCGGGAACGTACGGGTGCGGTACTGCGGCTGGAAGTACTCCGGCGGCAGGTAGACGTACGCCGGTGTGGCGATGTGGGTCGTACCGCCGACGATGTCGATCTTCTGGATCTGGCCACCGGTCTGCAGCCGGCCCCCGCCCGAGACGGCCACCTCCTCGGTGTCCACCACTTGGAGGGGGCCGCCGCCCGGACCGCCCGCGCCGTTGTGGTCGACGACCACACCCTCGCCCCTCTCCCGGCCCAGGAGATCCGCCCAGCTGGCGTAGAACCCGAACGCCTGGTTGGCGGACAGTCCGATCGAGGCGAACAACATCACCTGGGTGACCAGGAGCAGCCCCACACGTCCGCTGACGGACCACCAGGTGCGCCGGGCGAGCCGCGGCCACCACCACACCGTGCCGATGAACAGCAGCACGGCGAGCAGGACCACCAATGCCAGCACCTTGTTGCTTGTGAGACCCATGGGCTGTTCCGCCTGCGCTTTCCGTCCGGGTCCGTCCCGCACATCGGCGAGGCCTTGCCCTGGACTTTCCTTGCCTTTTGAACCGGCTTTTCGAAAGGGAGTGAACCTCTCTCCCCAAGACACCGTCCTAGAGGGCGCAATGTCGCCGGATGCCGGAATGGCACCGGATTCAAGGTCTCTCGCAGAACCACGGGATGCGATGTCTGTCAGGGTAGATGGGGAATTGTCGGGTGGGGTTCCAGACCGAACAGGCCGGACGCGGCGCATACTCCGCGGTCCGAGTCCGGAGGCCGTCCCCGCCCTGGTCGCCAGGGCCTGCACGCTCGTAGGCCTCCTGGACATCGCCGCGGGCGTCTTCCCGCGCTTCCGTCACAGCCGTATGCACGCCCTGGCCGAGGTGCTGCCCGGTGCGTTCGGACCCTTCGCCGCGGCGCTGTCGCTGAGCGCCGGGGTGCTCCTGCTGCTGCTCGCCCATGGGTTGCGCCGCCGCAAACGCCGGGCTTGGCGCGCCGCGGTCCTACTGCTCCCGGCGGGTGCCGTCGCGCAGTTCGCGTACCGTCACTCGGTGATCGGCGTAGTCATCTCGGCCGCGCTGCTCGCCCCGCTGCTGCGCAACCGCGACGAGTTCGCGGCGCTGCCCGATCCGCGCAGCCGCTGGCGCGCGCTCGCCAACTTCGTTCTCATGGGCGCCGGTTCCCTCGTCCTCGGGCTCGTCATCGTCAGCGTCCACGAGGACCGCATGATCGGCGACCCGAGCCTGGCCGACCGCATCAGCCACGTCCTGTACGGCCTGGTCGGCTTCGAAGGCCCCGTGGACTACGCCGGCCCCACCTCCTGGACCGTCGCCTTCTCCCTCGGCGCGCTCGGCTGGCTCACCGCCGTCACCACCGTCTACCTCGCCTTCCGGCCCGAACACCCCGCCGCCCGCCTCACGGAGGACGACGAGGCCCGGCTGCGCGTCCTCCTGGACCGGCACGGCGGCCGCGACTCCCTCGGCCACTTCGCGCTCCGCCGCGACAAGGCGGTCGTTTTCTCTCCCAGCGGCAAGGCAGCCGTCACCTACCGGGTCGTCTCCGGCGTGATGCTCGCCAGCGGTGACCCCATCGGCGACGTGGAGGCCTGGCCCGGTGCGATCGAACGCTTCATGGACGAGGCCAGGGCGCACTCCTGGACGCCCGCCGTCATGGGCTGCTCCGAGACGGGCGGCGAGGTGTGGACCCGCGAAACCGGCCTCGACGCCCTCGAACTGGGAGACGAGGCGGTGGTGGATGTCGCGGATTTCTCCCTCTCCGGGCGCGCGATGCGGAACGTACGCCAGATGGTCAAGCGCATCGAGCGCGCCGGTTACGAGACCCGGGTACGGCGCATCCGTGACCTCGGCGAAGGAGAACTGGACCGGATACGGCGCGCAGCGGAGGACTGGCGCGGCACCGACACCGAGCGCGGTTTCTCCATGGCGCTCGGCCGTATCGGCGACCCGTCCGACGGCGACTGTCTGATCGCCACGGCCCACAAGGCCGACGACCGGCCCGGCCCGTACGGCGACCTGAAGGCCGTCCTGCACTTCGTCCCGTGGGGCACGGACGGCGTGTCGCTCGATCTCATGCGCCGCGATCGCGCGGCCGACCCCGGTATGAACGAACTCCTGATCGTGGCGGCGCTCCAGGCGTCGCCCCGCCTCGGCATCGAACGGATCTCGCTCAACTTCGCGATGTTCCGCGCGGCGCTCGCCCGCGGCGAGAAGATCGGCGCCGGGCCCGTGCTGCGCGCCTGGCGCGGACTGCTGGTCTTCCTGTCCCGCTGGTTCCAGATCGAGTCGCTCTACAAGTTCAACGCCAAGTTCCACCCGCGCTGGGAGCCACGCTTCGTCGTCTACGCCGCCTCCCGCGACCTCCCCCGCATCGGCCTCGCCGCCATGCAGGCCGAGGGCTTCGTGAACCTCGCCCTGCCCCGGATGCTGCGCCGCCGCACACCGGCCCCGCGCCCCTGCGCGCACACGGTGGCGGAGCGGAACATGAGGGCCGCGTAGCCGGCGGGCCGGGCGGTGGCCCCGGGGCGATGCCGCTCGGGGGCTGAGCGGCACGAGCGCTGCCCACCTGTCCCAGCCGACCGGGACAAGCGGGCTCCGGGCTCCGGGCTCCGGGCTCCGGGCTCCGGGCTCCGGGCTCCGGGCTCCGGGCTCCGGGCTCCGGGCGGGAACGCGCCGCGAGCGGCCGACGGCACCGGTCGCGAGGCGCCGGCGGGAGGGATCCGCACCCGCGTACCGGGACCACGGAGACCGGCAGTGGGCCATGAGGCCTCCCGCGGGAGGCCTAGGCTGGACGTATGAGTATTGAGCGCGGGCGCGGCCGAGTCGCGGGACTGCCGACGTGGGACCGCTGCGCGGTCATGGGGGTCGTGAACGTCACCCCCGATTCCTTCTCCGACGGCGGCCGCTGGTTCGACACGACGGCCGCGGTCAAGCACGGCCTCGGCCTGGTCGCCGAGGGCGCCGACCTCGTGGACGTGGGCGGCGAGTCCACCCGTCCCGGAGCCACCCGCGTCGACGAGGCGGAGGAGCTCAAGCGCGTCATCCCCGTCGTCCGCGGCCTCGCCTCCGAGGGCGTCACCGTCTCCGTGGACACCATGCGCGCCTCCGTCGCCGAGCGGTCCCTCGCCGCGGGCGCCGCCCTCGTCAACGACGTCAGCGGCGGCCTCGCCGACCCGGCGATGATCCCGGCCGTCGCGGCCGCGGGCGCCCCGTTCGTCGTCATGCACTGGCGCGGCTTCCTGGCGGGCGGAAACGTCCAGGGGGCATACGAGGACGTGGTCTCCGAGGTCCTCGACGAACTGCACGCGCGCGTGGAGGCCGTTCTGGCGGGCGGCATCGCCCCCGACCGCGTCGTCGTCGACCCCGGGCTCGGCTTCTCCAAGGACCCCGAGCACGACCTGGCCCTCCTCGCCCACCTCGACCGCCTCCGCGCGCTCGGCCACCCCCTGCTGGTCGCCGCCTCCCGCAAGCGTTTCCTCGGCCGCGTCCTGGCCGGCCCCGAGGGCGCCCCGCCTCCCGCGCGCGAGCGCGACGCCGCCACCGCCGCCGTCTCGGCGATCGCCGCCCAGCAGGGCGCCTGGGCCGTCCGCGTGCACGAGGTACGGGCCACCGCCGACGCCGTACGGGTCGCCCGCGCCGTCGAGGGTGCCCGGACCGGCGGGGCATCGGGTGCCGCCGGCGGTCAGGCCGCCGAGGGAGCCCGGTGAGCACACCGCGTACTGACGTCGAGCAGGTCGAACTCGCCAACACCGCGTTCTACGAGGCGATGGAGCGGGGCGACTTCGAGGAGCTGTCCTCGCTGTGGCTGGCCCCGCTGGACACGTCCGACGACGACTTCGAGGGCGAGGGCGCGGTCGTCTCCTGCGTCCACCCCGGCTGGCCCGTCCTCAACGGCCGCGGCGAGGTGCTCCGCTCGTACGCGCTGATCATGGCGAACACGGAGTACATCCAGTTCTTCCTCACCGACGTGCGCGTCGCCGTCTCCGGCGACACGGCCCTGGTCACCTGCACCGAGAACATCCTCAGCGGCGGCCCCGCCCCCGACGACAGCGACGAGCTCGGCCCGCTCGTCGGCCAGCTGGTCGTCGCCACGAACGTGTTCCGCCGTACCGCCGCCGGCTGGAAACTCTGGTCCCATCACGCCTCACCCGTGCTGGCCGAGTCCGGCGAGGAAGAGGACGAGGACACCGCCGGTTGAGTGGGTGTACGGCCCGCAGGGACCAACAGGTGATTGGAATCGCCGACCCGGGGTAGGGGCGGCTACCTACCCGTGAGCCGTGGCGTTCCCCAGGGGAAACGCCCGGTGAAGCCTCGTGGCCTTCACCAGGGCGCCCGTCCCCGTGGGCGAGCGTTGTCAGTGCCCGCAGGTAGATTCGTTCGAGGCCGGTGTGCCGACCGCATTCGGCGCATGACGGCCGTTACCGACAATTGCAGGAGTGATTCGCGTGGATCGTGTCGCGCTGCGCGGCCTCAAGGCCCGCGGGCACCACGGCGTCTTCCAGAAGGAGCGCGAGGAGGGCCAGACCTTCATCGTGGACCTGACGCTGGGCCTGGACACCCGGCCGGCCGCGGCCGACGACGACCTGGCGAAGACCGTGCACTACGGCATCGTGGCGGAAGAGGTCGTCGCCGTGGTCGAGGGCGAGCCGGTCGACCTCATCGAGACGCTCGCCGAGCGCATCGCCCAGACGTGTCTCAAGCACGACGGGGTCGAGGAGGTCGAGGTCTGCGTCCACAAACCGGACGCGCCCATCACGGTCCCCTTCGACGACGTGACCGTCACGATCATCCGGAGCCGAGCATGACCGCGTCCTTCACCGAGGGTCAGAGCGACCCGACCGTACAGCCGGTGCCCGCCTCCGTGGTCGAGCGGGTGGACGCCGCCGACACGACCCTGCACAATCCGCGGCGCGCGGTGATCTCCCTCGGCTCGAACCTGGGCAACCGCCTGGAGACCCTCCAGGGCGCCATCGACGCCCTGGAGGACACCCCTGGTGTCCGGGTCAAAGCGGTCTCCCCCGTCTACGAGACGGAGCCGTGGGGCGTCGAACCGGGCAGCCAGCCCTCGTACTTCAACGCGGTCGTGGTGCTCAGGACCACCCTGCCCCCGTCCTCGCTCCTGGAGCGGGCCCACGCGGTCGAGGAGGCCTTCCGCCGGGTACGGGACGAGCGCTGGGGCCCGCGCACGATCGACGTGGACATCGTGGCGTACGCCGATGTCGTCTCCGACGACCCGGTGCTGACCCTCCCTCACCCGCGCGCCCACGAGCGGGCCTTCGTCCTCGCCCCCTGGCACGACGTGGATCCCGAGGCACAGCTCCCCGGTCGCGGTGCCGTCGCCCAGCTCCTCGCCGTGGTCACGTGCGACGGTGTAGCGGCCCGCCCGGACCTGGAACTCCGGCTGCCCGAGTAGTCGTTAAGGTCAAGACGACCACAGGCCGGCCCGACACGGGGCCGGCCACAGGCGGGCTACCGAAGGGGCAACGTGAAAGAGCTGCGTATCAGGACACTGGCCGCCGTGTTCGTGGTGGCCGGAGTGCTGTCCTGGGCGGGCGCCCGCCTGTGGAACGCGGTGGGCACGCTGCCCCGGGTCCCGCTGGCCGCACCCATCGTCCTCGCCCTGATCGCGATCGTCCTCCTCGCGACGGCCCTGTCGCTGCGCGCCCGCCTCAAGGCGCAGCGCGAGCGCCGCCCCGGTGCCAAGGGCGTCGATCCGCTGATGGCCGCCCGCGCGGTCGTCTTCGGCCAGGCGAGCGCCCTGGTGGCCGCCCTGGTGGCGGGGATGTACGGCGGCACCGGCGTCTTCCTCCTGGAGTCCCTGGAGGTACCCGCCCGCCGCGACCAGGCCATCTACGCCGGCCTCTCCGTCATCGCCGGAATCGGCGTGATAGCGGCCGCCTTCTTCCTGGAGCGCGTCTGCAAGCTCCCGGAGGACGACGACGAACACCACGGCGGGGCCGCTCCGGTGGCATAGCGCCGAGGCGGGCCCCATGGTCTGAGGCCGGCCCGCGTCGGCGTCCGTTCCGCGTCCGTCCTAGCGGGCCATGATGAGGCTCATCGCCTCGTTGCGCGTCGCGGCGTCGCGCAGCTGTCCGCGCACCGCCGACGTGATGGTCTTCGCGCCCGGCTTACGGATACCGCGCATGGACATGCACATGTGCTCGCACTCGACGACCACGATCACACCGCGCGGCTCCAGGATCTCCATCAGGGAGTCGGCGATCTGCGTCGTCAACCGCTCCTGCACCTGCGGACGCCGGGCGTAGACGTCGACGAGGCGGGCCAGCTTGGACAAGCCGGTGATCTTGCCGCTGGTGGCGGGGATGTAGCCGACGTGCGCGACACCCCTGAACGGGACCAGGTGATGTTCACACGTACTGAACACCTCGATGTCCTTCACCAGGACCATCTCGTCGTGGCCCAGGTCGAACGTCGTCGTCAGCACGTCCTCCGGTTCCTGCCACAGGCCCGCGAATATCTCCTTGTACGCCCGCGCCACCCGCCCCGGTGTCTCCCTCAGTCCCTCACGGTCAGGGTCCTCGCCGACCGCGATCAGGAGCTCTCGTACGGCGTTCTCGGCACGCTTCTCGTCGAACTCGCCGATCACGCCCTCGCCGTCCAGCGTCACGGGGTCGGTCATCTGGTCCTCGTTCCTGTGGATCCTTGTGCGTGCCTCGACGCGTCCAGAAGGTGCGGGCACACGAAAATGCCGCGCCCCCCAGGCTAGAACCTGGGGGGCACGGCATCCATTCCGGGCCTGATGAGGCCGCCCGGAGCCGAGTGATATCAGCTCTCGGTGCGATCCTCCGGGGCCGCCTCCGTCGCCGGGACGGACTCCGTCGCGGTGGCGATGGCCGCCGCCGAGCCGTTCGCCCCGTTCGTCAGTGACAGCTCCTTGGGGGAGAGCACCGGCGGGCGGGTGGACGGCGTGCGACGGGAGGAGCCGGTCCACGCGGGGCGGGCCGGGCGCTTGACGATGGGAGCGAAGACCTCGGCGATCTGCTCCTTGCTCAGCGTCTCCTTCTCCAGCAGCTGGAGCACCAGCGCGTCGAGTACGTCGCGGTTCTCGACCAGGATTTCCCAGGCCTCGTTATGCGCGTTCTCGATGAGCTTCTTGACCTCTTCGTCGACGAGCGCGGCGACCTCTTCCGAGTAGTCGCGCGGGTGCGACATCTCCCGGCCCAGGAAGGGCTCGGTGTTGTCGCCGCCGAACTTGATCGCGCCGAGACGCTCGGTCATGCCGTACTGCGTGACCATCGCGCGAGCGGTGGCCGTGGCCTTCTCGATGTCGTTCGCGGCGCCGGTGGTCGGGTCGTGGAAGACGAGCTCCTCGGCCGCGCGGCCGCCCAGCATGTACGCGAGCTGGTCCAGCATCTCGTTGCGCGTCGTGGAGTACCTGTCCTCATCCGGCAGGACCATCGTGTAGCCGAGAGCACGGCCTCGCGAGAGGATCGTGATCTTGTGGACCGGGTCGGAGTTCGGAGAAGCCGCCGCGACCAGGGCGTGGCCGCCCTCGTGGTACGCGGTGATCTTCTTCTCCTTGTCCGACATGATCCGGGTCCGCTTCTGCGGGCCCGC
The DNA here is from genome assembly GCF_025399795.1 of Streptomyces rhizosphaerihabitans. Lineage (GTDB taxonomy): Bacteria > Actinomycetota > Actinomycetes > Streptomycetales > Streptomycetaceae > Streptomyces > Streptomyces rhizosphaerihabitans. Next base: position 72,467 of record NZ_JAODTZ010000013.1, read on the forward strand.
GACCACACGGTCGATCGCCTCGTCCAGCATGGAGTTGTCGATCAGCTTCTGGTTGCTGCGCGCGGTGAGCAGCGCCGCCTCGTTCAGCACGTTCGCCAGGTCTGCGCCCGTGAAGCCGGGGGTCCGACGCGACACCGCGGACAGGTCGACGTCCTGAGCGACCGGCTTGCCCTTCTGGTGAACCTTGAGGATCTCCAGACGGCCCTGCATGTCCGGGCGGTCGACCGCGATCTGGCGGTCGAAGCGGCCGGGGCGCAGGAGGGCCGGGTCGAGGATGTCGGGCCGGTTCGTGGCGGCGATCAGGATGACGCCGCCCTTCACGTCGAAGCCGTCCATCTCGACGAGCAGCTGGTTGAGGGTCTGCTCGCGCTCGTCGTGACCACCGCCGAGGCCGGCGCCGCGGTGGCGGCCGACCGCGTCGATCTCGTCGACGAAGACGATCGCCGGAGCGTTCGCCTTGGCCTGCTCGAACAGGTCACGGACTCGGGAGGCACCGACACCGACGAACATCTCGACGAAGTCGGAACCCGAGATCGAGTAGAACGGAACGCCCGCTTCGCCCGCGACGGCGCGCGCGAGGAGCGTCTTGCCCGTACCAGGAGGGCCGTACAGCAGGACGCCCTTGGGGATCTTCGCGCCGACGGCCTGGAACTTCGCCGGCTCCTGGAGGAACTCCTTGATCTCGTGGAGCTCTTCGACGGCCTCGTCCGAGCCCGCGACGTCCGCGAACGTCGTCTTCGGGGTGTCCTTGGTGATGAGCTTCGCCTTGGACTTCCCGAAGTTCATGACCCGGGAGCCGCCACCCTGCATCTGGTTCATCAGGAACAGGAAGACGACGACGATGAGGACGAAGGGAAGCAGGGAAAGCAGGATGCCCACGAAGGGGTTCTGCTTGGACGGCGAGACCGTGTAGCCGTCCGGGATCTGCTTGTTCTGGTACTTGTCCTGCAGTGTGTTGGCCAGGGCCACGCCCTGGTCGCCGATGTAGCTCGCCTGGATCTTCGAGCTGCCGTCAACCTTCTCGCCGTCCTTCAGCGAGACTTTGATGACCTGCTCGTCGCCAGTGGTGATCTTGGCTGACTGGGCCTTGTTGTCGTTGATCGCCCGGACGACCTGACCGGTGTCCACCGTCTTGTAGCCGCCGGACGAACCGACGACCTGCATCAACACGACCACGGCAAGGACGGCCAGCACGATCCACATGACCGGCCCACGGAAGTATCGCTTCACGTCCATCCATACGGAGCGGTGTCGCCCCGTCCCTCCTGCCATAGTGAGTTTGATAAAGACTGTTCTTCGGACGGTACCCCAGCATTGTCACCCGAAGCCGCAGGGGACTGCTGGCAATCCTGCCCACGCATGCTCCAACGGCGCGAAACCCGCTGGGGTTCCCGAACGCCCTACGAGGACTGAGCCGCCCTCAGGAAGAGTGCGCTCAGCCGCCGTAGACGTGAGGCGCGAGCGTACCGACGAACGGGAGGTTCCGGTACTTCTCGGCGTAGTCCAGGCCGTACCCGATGACGAACTCGTTCGGGATGTCGAAGCCGACCCACTCCACGTCGATCGCGACCTTGGCCGCGTCCGGCTTGCGCAGTAGCGTGCACACCTTGAGCGAGGCGGGCTCGCGGGAGCCGAGGTTGGAGATCAGCCAGGACAGGGTCAGCCCGGAGTCGATGATGTCCTCGACGATGAGGACGTGCTTGCCCTTGATGTCGGTGTCGAGGTCCTTGAGGATCCGCACCACGCCGGAGGACTGGGTGCCCGCGCCGTACGACGACACGGCCATCCAGTCCATGGTGACGGGGGTGGACAGCGCACGCGCGAGGTCCGCCATGACCATCACGGCGCCCTTGAGCACTCCGACGATCAGCAGGTCCTTGCCCGCGTACTCCGCGTCGATCTTCGCGGCCAGCTCAACCAGCTTCGCGTCGATCTCTTCCTTGGTGATGAGCACCGACTTGAGGTCGGTGCCCATGTCTTTCGCGTCCACCCGCATCACTTTCGGTCGTCCGTCCCACTTTTTTGGGCTCGTTCACCTTCAGGGCGCCCGTGTCACTGGCGGCGGTCCCCTTACGGCTCACCCGCGCGGCCGCTCGGACCGCCCGTGACCCGACTGAAGGGGTCTCGGGGAGCCGCGCGAGCGGCCCCGGTGCAGGGTCCGGTTTCAGCCTTGCCGAATCACCAGTCTGCCACCCTGGCGCTGAGCGACGACTTTGCCCGGGAGATTGATGGCCCCCTGACCGCGCCATCCGGTGATCAGCCGGTCGATTTCCTCGATGTGGCGGGCGAACAGCGAACCGGCCGGAGCGCCCGCCTCGATGGCCGCGCGGCGCAGGATCCGGCGGCGTACGGCGGGCGGGAGGACGTAGAGCTTGGCGCACTCCAGGAGGCCGGCCGCGTCGCGTACGGACGCCTCCGCCTGGCTGGCCCAAGCGTCGAGGGCGTCGGCATCGTCCCGGGAGAGCTGGGCCGTCCGGGCGAGCGCCTCGACGACTCCTTTGCCGAGTGCCTTCTCCAGTGCGGGGAGGCCCTCGTGGCGGAGCCGGGAGCGGGTGTAGGCCGGATCGGCGTTGTGCGGGTCGTCCCAGACGGGCAGCGACTGGACCATGCACGCCTTGCGGGCGGTCTGCCGGTCCAGGTGCAGGAAGGGGCGGCGGTAACGGCCGTCGGCCCCCGAGACCGCGGCCATTCCGGACAGCGAGCGGATGCCGGAGCCGCGGGCGAGGCCGAGCAGGACCGTCTCTGCCTGATCGTCGCGGGTGTGGCCGAGGAGGATCGCGGAGGCGCCGTGGCGCTCGGCGGCACAGTCCAGGGCGGCGTACCGGGCGTCGCGGGCGGCGGCCTCGGGGCCTCCGTCGCGGCCGACGGTGACGGCGATGGACTCGGCCGGGGCGAGCCCCAGCTCGGTGAGGCGCAGCACGACTTCGTCGGCGCGCAGGTCGGAGCCGGGCTGCAGACCGTGGTCGACGGTGATGCCACCGGCGCGGATGCCGAGTTTGGGGGCTTCGAAGGCGAGGGCCGAGGCGAGCGCCATGGAGTCGGCGCCGCCGGAGCAGGCGACGAGTACGACCGGCGTCGGGGACCCGTCCTCGCCCGGTCGGGGCCGGGAGCTCGCGGGGGGCTGGTCGTGCGGGACCCGTGCGGGCGCCGTCATGCTGCGCCGTGTTCCGGGGGCGGGGACGCGCTCCGCGTCGGGCGCGCAGGGGCGCGCGGCACCGCGTGCGGGCGTACGCCGGGTGTCGGGGGTGGGCGGTTGCTCAGTGAGGATGTCGTGGAGTACGCGGCGGACCGCCAGGCGTATCGCCGCGACCGCAGGATGGGGACCCATGTCCGGTTCCCTTCATGAAGTTTTCGGGGGGTTAGCCCGGGATCGGTCACTCAGAGTGTGACGATGGTGACAGAACCGGGGCGTTCCCCGAGCATTGCACGCCTACCCGTGCTCCACGGTCCCTCGGACGGGTGACACGAGGGGCGTTTGCCTGCCATCGGCCGGATTCGTTTCACGACCGTCCCGCAGGGTTCACGACTCCGCCTTGCGGTGCACCCGCGCGACCCAGTCCGCCGGTTTGGCGATCTCCGCCTTGGTCGGGAGGGTGTTCGGGGAAGTCCACACACGGTTGAAGCCGTCCATGCCGACCTCACCGACGACCGCCCGTACGAACCGCTCGCCGTCCTTGTACTGCTTGAGCTTGGCGTCCAGGCCGAGCAGTTTGCGCAGGGCCAGGTCGAGGCGGGAGGCGCCCTTGGCGCGGCGCTGCTGGAATTTCTCGCGGATCTCGGCGACGGAGGGGACCACGGCGGGCCCCACGCCGTCCATCACGAAATCGGCGTGTCCCTCCAGGAGGGACATCACGGCGGTGAGACGACCGAGGATCTCGCGCTGGGCGGGCGTCTGCACGATTTCCACGAGGGAACGTCCGCCGTCGTCCTCCTCGGTGTCGGGGCGGGAGCCGGAGAGCGACTGGGCGGCCTCCCTGATGCGTTCCAGGACGGTCATGGGGTCGACCTCGGTCTCCCCCAAGAACGACTGGATTTCGCCCTCCAGGTGGTCGCGCAGCCAGGGCACGGCCGTGAACTGGGTGCGGTGGGTCTCCTCGTGGAGGCACACCCACAGGCGGAAGTCGTGGGGCTGGACGTCGAGTTCGCGCTCCACGTGCACGATGTTCGGGGCGACCAGCAGGAGCCTGCCGCCGCCGTTTCCGGAGCCGGTGGGCGCCCCGGCGGGCAGGTCCCTGGTCGCGGGCGCGAACGTCTCGTACTGCCCGAGGACCCTCGACGACAGGAACGACAGCAGCATGCCCAGTTCGACGCCGGTGACCTTGCCGCCGACGGCGCCGAGGACGGCTCCGCCCGCGGTGTTCCCGCGCCGTTCCTGCATCTTGTCCAGAAGGGGCTTGAGGATCTCCCGGAACCCCGCGACGTTCGCCCGGACCCAGCCGGGGCGGTCGACGACGAGGACGGGGGTGTCGTGGACGACGTCGTCACCCATACGAGTAAAGCCCCGGACGTGCTCCTCCGAGGCCTTCGCGTGTCGGCGCAGCTCCGCGACGATGGCCCTGGCCTCGTCGCGGCTCACCTCGGGGCCCGGCCGCACGAGCCGGGTCGCGGTCGCCACCGCGAGATTCCAGTCGACCATCCCAGTAGATGCAGCACCACCGATGCTCGTCATGCGTCAACCGTACGTGAGCGGGTCCGGCTGCGGTGAGAGGTACGGAGCCGGATGCGCCCCGATCGAGGGGCTGGTGGTGCTTCTGGTGTGCACGGGCCGGGCGGGGTCGGAGGTGTCCGTTCGGGGACGGCCAGGACAGGTCCTAGCGGCAGCCGCACGCCACCAGTGCCGTCGCCGTGTGGTCCAACGCGGCCCGCGCTTCCAGGGGGTTCGGGGGGTGGGCGGCGTCGGAGGTCAGGAAGGCGAAGGCCAGCAGACGGCCGTCCTTGTCGACGACCGTGCCGGCGAGGGTGTTGACGCCGGTCAGGGTGCCGGTCTTGGCGCGGACGACACCGGTGGCGGTGGGGGCGTCGGCGTAACGGGTGCTGAGGGTGCCGGTGAAGCCGGCGACGGGCAGGCCGGTGAGGACCGAACGGAGTTCGGGGTGGGCCGGGTCGCCGGCCTTGGCCAGCAGGGCGGTGAGCAGGTCGGCGGAGAGCTTGTCGGCGCGGTTGAGGCCGCTGCCGTCCGCGAACTGCGCCCCGGGCAGGGGGAGTCCGAGCTTCTTCAGCTGGGCGCGGATCGCCTTCGCGTCGCCGTCGAAGCTGGGTTCCTCGCCGGTGGCGAGGGCGACCTGGCGGGCCAGGGCCTCCGCGATGTCGTTGTCACTGTTGGTCAGCATCCGCTCGACCAGGGCGGACAGCGGCGGCGAGGAGACGGAGGCGAGGGCCTCGGAGCGGTTCGTCGCCTTCGAGGGGCCGGGTGCTGTCGTGGTGATGCCGTGGTCGTGGAGCAGGTCCGCGAACTTGCGCGCGGCGTCCGCCGCCGGGTCCAGGGCGCGTCCGGCCGGTCCGCCGGTAGTGTCGTCCAGTCGGCCCTCGTCGGCCATCAGGGCGGTGACCTTCGCGATGTTCTCGTTGACTCCGATGGGGTGGAGGCCGGGGCCGGAGTACAGCGAGGTGTCGTAGGAGAGCGTCACGTGGTTCATGTGGCGGGCCTTCAGGGCGGCGGCCGTCTCCTCGGCGAGGGTGCTCAGGTCCGCCCAGCCGTCCGCGGGTTTGCGGGCGGTCAGCGTCGGGTCGCCGCCGCCGACGAGCACGACCTCCTTGGTGTCGGGCTCCAGGACCGTACGCGTCCGGATGCGGTGGTCGGGGCCCGGCGCCGTGAGGGCGGCGACCGCGGTGGCGATCTTCGTGGTGGAGGCCGGCGTCTGGACCTGGTCGGCACCCTTGCCGTAGAGCCGTGTGCCGGTCGCCACGTCGACCACGACGGCGGTGCGCACCGAGCCGAGGACGGGGTTGGCCAGCAGCGGGTCGAGGACGTTCGCGAGGGCCTTCCCGGCGGGGACGGGCACGGCACTCGCGGAGCCGCCGAGTCCGGCCAGCACGGAGGCGGCGCTGGGGGCGGGCCGGGGTGACGTTCGGGGCGTACCGGATTTACGTGCGTGATCTGTGCCACCCTCGGGCGCCCGCGATGCGGCCCAGTCCCGCTCGGCCGTACGCTGGCCGGTGGAGTCCCAGGGACCGGCCACGGTCACCGCCCCGGCCGCCAGGGCCAGGCCCACGGTGGCCGCGACGGCTGTGAGCTGCGGTGTCGTCAACCGCACGGCACGCGGACGCACGGCTCGGGTGACCCGCGCCACATGCGGTTTCACCGTTCGCGCGACCCGCACCACATGCGGTCTCGCAGCCCGCCAAGCCCTCAGCTCTGGCACGACCACCAGCCCCTTTCGCGATCACCCACCTGCGTGAGGGACACTTAATCACCAGAACTATGTGCTGATCATGGAGGAGCCACCGGTGGAGTTCGACGTCACGATCGAGATTCCGAAGGGTTCACGGAACAAGTACGAGGTGGACCACGAGACCGGTCGGATCCGTCTGGACCGTCGACTCTTCACCTCGACCAGCTACCCGGCCGACTACGGCTTCGTCGAGAACACTCTCGGCGAGGACGGCGACCCGCTGGACGCCCTGGTCATCCTGGACGAGCCGACCTTCCCGGGTTGCCTCATCCAGTGCCGCACGATCGGCATGTTCCGTATGACGGACGAGGCCGGCGGCGACGACAAGCTGCTGTGCGTCCCGGCGCACGACCCGCGTGTGGAGCACCTGCGCGACATCCACCACGTGTCGGAGTTCGACCGCCTGGAGATCCAGCACTTCTTCGAGGTCTACAAGGACCTGGAGCCCGGCAAGTCCGTCGAGGGCGCCGACTGGGTCGGCCGTACCGAGGCCGAGGCCGAGGTCGAGCGTTCCTACAAGCGCTTCAAGGACCAGGGCGGTCACTGACCTCCCCGCGGGCGGTCGATGACCTCCTCCGCTTCCGAACGGGCCGCGTGATCCCCATGGGGGTCGCGCGGCCCGTTCGTGCCTTCCGTACGCATACTGAGGCATACGGAAGGCAAGAAGGAGAACCACACAGACGCGAAAGGCGAGGCTGGAGTTGGTGGCGGACCCGGAAGCGGAAGACCGCAAGCCGCAGTCGGACGAGGCTAGGAGTGCATTCAGCTCGCCCGCCGGTGTGGCGGCGCCGGGGCCGGCGGCGGCCGACGAGGAATCGTCGACGACTTCGGAGTTCGCGCTGCCCAAGGGTCTCGACGCACCGCAGCAGGCCGGTCCTGAGCAGGAGGGCTCGGCGTTCAGCACGCCGCGCACCTACAGCGCCAAGCACGCCCCGCCCGCGTTCACCCCGGCGACCGGCATCCCCTTGGTCAGCCTGACCAAGGACGTGCCGTGGCAGGACCGGATGCGCACGATGCTGCGCATGCCGGTGACCGAGCGGCCCGCGCCCGAACCCGTGCACAAGGAGGACGAGTCGGGGCCCGCAGTCCCGCGCGTCCTCGACCTGACCCTGCGCATCGGCGAGCTGCTGCTCGCGGGCGGTGAGGGCGCCGAGGACGTTGAGACGGCGATGTTCGCGGTCTGCCGCTCCTACGGTCTTGACCGCTGCGAGCCGAACGTCACCTTCACCCTGCTGTCGATCTCGCACCAGCCGTCCCTGGTGGACGACCCGGTGACGGCGTCACGGACCGTGCGGCGCCGGGGCACCGACTACACACGCCTGGCGGCCGTCTACCGGCTCGTCGACGACCTGAGCGACCCGGAGACCGCGATCTCCCTGGAGGAGGCCTACGGGCGGCTCGCGGAGATCCGGCGCAACCGGCACCCGTATCCCGGCTGGGTACTGACCGCCTCCGGCGGGCTGCTCGCCGGCGCCGCCTCCGTGCTCGTCGGCGGTGACGCGATCGTGTTCGTCGCCGCGGCACTCGGCGCGATGCTGGGCGACCGGCTCGCGTGGCTGTGCGCGGGGCGTGGGCTGCCGGAGTTCTACCAGTTCACGGTGGCCGCGATGCCGCCGGCCGCGATAGGGGTCGCGCTCACGCTGGCGCATGTCGACGTGAACGCCTCCGCGGTGATCACCGGTGGGCTCTTCGCGCTGCTGCCGGGGCGGGCGCTCGTCGCGGGGGTGCAGGACGGGCTGACCGGCTTCTACATCACCGCGTCCGCGCGGCTGCTCGAAGTCATGTACTTCTTCGTGGGCATCGTCTCCGGCGTCCTGCTGGTGCTCTATTTCGGCGTGAAGCTGGGCACGCAGCTCAACCCGGACGCGGGGCTGAGCCTATCGGAGCGGCCGCTGATCCAGATCGCCGCGTCCATGCTGCTGTCGCTCACCTTCGCGATCCTGCTCCAGCAGGAACGATCCACCGTCCTCGCGGTGACCCTCAACGGAGGCGTGGCCTGGTCGGTGTACGGGGCGATGCACTACGCGGGCGGTATCTCGCCGGTGGCCTCCACGGCCGTCGCCGCGGGCCTGGTAGGTCTCTTCGGGCAACTGCTCTCGCGCTACCGGTTCGCTTCCGCGCTGCCGTACACGACGGCAGCGATCGGGCCCCTGCTGCCCGGTTCGGCGACCTACTTCGGGCTGCTGTCCATCGCCCAGAACGAGGTCGACAAGGGCTTGGTGTCGCTCACCAAGGCCGCGGCCCTCGCGATGGCCATCGCGATCGGCGTGAACCTGGGTTCGGAGATCTCGCGGCTGTTCCTGCGCCTGCCCGGCGGCTCCGCCGGCGGGCGGCGGGCCGCCAAGCGGACGCGCGGGTTCTGAGGCCCGGTCCCAGGAGGACCGGGCCGCCGGAGGGCGGGGCGCGGAAGGCCGGGTCGCCGGAGGCCCGGTCCTCAGTTCTGCGTGGGGCCCTGGTCGTAGGGGTACTGCTCCGCGCCGTACCGCTGCTGCGGGTGGCCCTGGGGGTGCTGCTGGGGGTACTGCTGCGGCGGGTGGGCCTGGCCCTGGTCGTAGCCCTGCTGGTAACCCTGGTCGTACTGCGGCTGACCGTACTGCTGCTGGTCGTAGCCGTAGCCCTGGTCCGAGCCGTAGGGCTGCTGGGGCTGGGGCTGCTGGGACGGGTACCCGTTGCCCTGATGGCCGTAGCCCTGCCCCTGATTGCCGTACGCGTCGTGGCCCTGGTTCCCGTACTGCCGGTCCTGGCCCTGGTTGCCGTACGACTGGCCGTGACCCTGGTTGCCGTACTGCTGGCCCTGGCTGCCGTACGACGGGTCCTGGCCCTCGTGGACCGGCGGCACGCGCAGCGGCCTGGTCGCGTCGTCCATGACAGGCGCGGCGGGCCGGGCGTAGGCGTCCGCGGGCTGGGCCTGGACGGACTCCTGGTACTCCTGGGGCGGGTTCTTCTTGGCCTTCGAACGGGCGCGCAGGAATTCGATGATGATCGGGACCACCGAGACGAGCACGATCAGGATCAGGATCAGCTCGATGTTCTTGTTGACGAGCTCGATCTTGCCGAGCCAGGAGCCGAGCAGCGTGACGCCCGCGCCCCACATCACGCCGCCGATGACGTTGAAGGTGAGGAAGGGGCGGTACCTCATGCCGCTGACACCGGCGATGATCGGCGTGAACGTGCGCACGACGGGCACGAAGCGGGCCAGCACCAGGGACTTGGGCCCGTACTTCTCGAAGAACTCGTTGGCCTTGACCACGTTCTCCTGCTTGAACAGGCGGGAGTTCGGGCGGGTGAAGAGCGAGGGCCCGACCTTCTTGCCGAAGAGGTAGCCCGCCTGGTCGCCGAGGACCGCGGCGAGACAGATCAGCGGGACCGCCGCCCACAACGGGAAGTCCATGGCGCCCGTGGCGATCAGCAGACCGCAGGTGAACAGCAGCGAGTCACCCGGCAGGAAGAAGCCGATGAGCAGGCCGGATTCGGCGAAGACGACCAGCAGCAGGCCCCAGATGCCGAAGTTGTCCAGGAGCGTGTTCGGATCCAGCCAGCTGGGACCGAGGGCAAGCGTCATCACGGTTCCGGGCTCCTGAGGGGTGAGGGGAGGACGGCGGTCCTGTACGGCCGGCCAAAGCTATCAACGCAATGTGTCCACGCCAGGTTCCACCCGTGACTCCAGGATGCACTGTGCGACGACTGGGACAAAGCTGTGGACCATGGGTATCGATGAATACGGCGGCGGCCAGGGTCCCCACTCGGACGTCCTGGTCGTGACGACGAACGACGTTCCCGGCCATCGCGTCGAACAGGTCATCGGCGAGGTCTTCGGCCTCACCGTGCGCTCGCGTCATCTGGGCAGCCAGATCGGCGCGGGCCTGAAGTCGATGATCGGCGGTGAGCTCAAGGGGCTCACCAAGACTCTGGTGGAGACCCGCAACCAGGCCATGGAGCGGCTCGTCGAGCAGGCACGCGCGCGCGGCGCCAACGGCGTGCTGATGTTCCGCTTCGACGTGTCGGAGGCGGCGGACGTGGGCACGGAGGTGTGCGCGTACGGCACGGCCGTGGTCCTGGCGAAGGAGTAGCGCGCATCGGTAAGGGGCGCCCGCAGTGGCGGACGCCCCTTACCGATGCCGACGGCACCGCCTGCGCGACGGGCGGCAACCGGCCGGCCCCGCGCCCGTCGCCGTCACGGACACCTGCTGGGTCAGGCCTCCCCGGTGTGCCGGGCGGCGTTCGCCGTGATCGCGTCCCTCAGGTGCTCGGCCAGACCCGGCCGCATGGAGTCGTAGAACTCCTTGAACCGCTCGTCGGCGACGTACATGCCGCCGAGCCCCTGGTGGATCTCGTACGTGCACGCGTAGAACCATTTGGTGATGTGCTGCCGGTGTTCCTCGGCCATGTCCATGGCCCGCTCGCCGTCCGGCCGCTCCCCGGCCTCCATCAGGGCGTCGTACCGCTCGCCCCAGGAGGCCACCTCGGCCTGCATGCGCTTCCAGTCGTCCTTGGTGTAGCGGGCGGCGCGGCGCTGCGACTCGGCGTACGTGTCCGTGCCGCCCCAGCGGCGCTCGGCCTCCTCCGCGTGCGCCTCCGGGTCCTTGTCCCCGAAGACCTCGAACTTCTCCTCGGGCGTGAGATTGATGCCCATCGTGCGTGCCTCCATGGCGTGCTCCACGGCCGCGGCCATCTTCTGCAGCTTCTCGATCCGGGCGGTCAGCAGGTCGTGCTGGCGGCGCAGATGCGCGCGCGGGTCCGCTTCCGGGTCGTCGAGCAGGGCGGCGACCTCGTCGAGCGGGAAGCCGAGCTCTCGGTAGAACAGGATCTGCTGCAGCCGGTCGAGGTCGGCGTCGTCGTAGCGCCGATGACCCGCATGGCTGCGTCCGCCCGGCGCGAGCAGACCGATCTCGTCGTAGTGGTGCAGCGTGCGCACCGTGACCCCGGCGAATCCGGCGACCTGGCCCACTGAGTAGCCCACTTCCGCTCCTTCCTCGATACGCCCTTCACGATGAGGCCTGACGTGACGTGAGGTGCAAGCCCGGAATACCGGGGGTCCGGGGACGACGCCCGGGATGTTATGTCCGTTTCGCGCGCTTAGGGTGAGCCCGTGACCCACGAAGCGGCTCCCCCGGGACCGGCCCTCACCCGGGCGACGCCCGCAAGGACCCTCCTGCCGTTGTTCCTGCCGTCCGTGGTCGTCGGAGCGGTCTCGGCCCTTCTCTACGTGGGTGTGAGCAAGCTGGCCGACCAGCTCAAGGACGTGCTGTGGACGGACCTGCCGGACGCGCTCGACATCGGCGGATACTCCTCGCTCTGGATGATCGTCATGCTCACCACGACCGGCATCCTGGTCGGTCTGGTGGTGTGGAAGGCGCCGGGCCACGCGGGCCCCGACCCGGCCACCGTGGGGATCCAGGGGGAGCCGATGGCGCTCTTCATCCTGCCCGGACTGCTGGTGGCCACCGCGCTGATGCTGGCGGGCGGCCCGAGCCTCGGTCCCGAGAACCCGATCATCGCCACCAACGTCGCGCTGGCGTTCTGGGCGGGCCGCAGGTTCGCGCCCGCGGCGCCCGGCGTGCTGTGGGTGACCCTGGCCGAGGCGGGGACGATCGGCGCCCTGTTCGGCACTCCGGTCGCGGCGGCGCTGGTCATCTCCGAGGCGCTCGCCGGGCGGCAGGTGAAGGGCCTGCTGTGGGACAACCTCTTCGCACCGCTGACGGCGGCCTCGGTGGGCTCGATCACCACGTCGCTGATCGGCCATCCGAGCTTCGACCTGGATCTGCCCCCGCTCGGTGATCCCGGCTGGGCCGATGTGCTGTCCGCCCTCGTGATCGCCTCCGCGGCGGCGGTGCTCGGCATGGCCGCCGTCTACGTGTTCCCCTACGTCCACAAGGTGTTCTCGCTCCTGCGCCACCCCATGATCGCCCTACCCGTCGGCGGGCTCGTCCTCGGCCTACTGGGCTGTCTGGGCGGGCCGCTCACGCTGTTCAAGGGCCTGGAGCAGGTCGATGAGATCGCCCGGAACCCGGACGCCTACTCGGCGGGCCGGTACGCTCTGATGGCCGTGGTGAAGCTGGCCGCGCTGGTCGTCGCGACGTCCTGCGGGTTCCGGGGCGGCCGGATCTTCCCGGCCGTCTTCGCCGGTGCCTCGTTCGGTCTGTGCGCCCACGCGCTCGTGTCCTCGGTCCCGGCGTCGCTGGGCCTGGCCGCCGGAGTGCTGGGCGTGCTCCTCGCGACCACCCGGCAGGGCTGGGTGAGCCTGTTCACGGCCGCCGTCCTGGTGTCCTCGCCCACGATCATCGCCCTGCTCTGCATCGCCTCGCTGCCGGCCTGGCTTCTGGTGACCGGACGGCCGCAGCTGCAACTGCGCGAGGACGGAAGTTCGGTCCGGTGAACCGACGGGTGGCCTTCATCCGATGAAGCAGATGAACCAAAGGGACGCGCCGTCCCGCTGAAGCGTTGGGAGAAGCCCATGCCGCTCCACCAGGGCCACCAGAAGCCCGATGACCGCCCGCTCTCCGTCAATCCGTTCTACGGCGAGACCAATCCGGTCAGCGGCATGGTCGAGGCGCCGCCGAAGCACCGCCTCCCGGACGGCCCGCTGCCGCCCACGACCGCGCTCCAACTCGTCCACGACGAACTCATGCTGGACGGGAACTCCCGGCTGAACCTGGCCACCTTCGTCACCACCTGGATGGAACCGCAGGCCGGGGTCCTGATGGCGGAGTGCCGGGACAAGAACATGATCGACAAGGACGAGTACCCCCGCACGGCCGAGCTGGAGCGGCGCTGCGTCTCGATGCTCGCCGACCTGTGGAACGCGCCGGATCCGTCGGCCGCGGTGGGCTGTTCCACGACCGGGTCGAGCGAGGCGTGCATGCTCGCCGGCATGGCGCTGAAGCGGCGCTGGACGCAGCGCAACGCGGACCGCTACCCGGGCGCGCGGCCCAACCTGATCATGGGCGTGAACGTCCAGGTGTGCTGGGAGAAGTTCTGCAACTTCTGGGAGGTCGAGGCCCGCCAGATCCCCATGGAGGGCGACCGGTTCCACCTCGACCCCGAGGCGGCGGCGGAGCTGTGCGACGAGAACACGATCGGGGTCGTCGGCATCCTCGGCTCCACCTTCGACGGGTCGTACGAGCCGATCGAGGAGCTGTGCGCGGCGCTGGACCGGCTCCAGGAGCGCACCGGCCTCGACATCCCGGTCCATGTCGACGGCGCGTCCGGGGCGATGATCGCGCCGTTCATCGACGAGGACCTGGTCTGGGACTTCCGGCTGCCCAGGGTGTCGTCGATCAACACCTCGGGGCACAAGTACGGCCTGGTCTACCCGGGTGTCGGCTGGGCGCTGTGGCGGACGGCGGCCGAGCTGCCGGAGGAACTGGTCTTCCGGGTGAACTACCTGGGCGGCGACATGCCGACGTTCGCGCTCAACTTCTCCCGGCCCGGAGCGCAGGTCGTCGCGCAGTACTACACGTTCCTGCGGCTGGGCCGCGAGGGCTACCGGACCGTGCAGCAGACGACCCGGGACGTGGCGCGCGCACTCGCCGAACGCATCGACTGTATGGGCGACTTCCGGCTCATCACCCGGGGCGACGAGCTGCCGGTGTTCGCCTTCACGACGGCCCCCGAGGTGACCGCGTACGACGTCTTCGACGTGTCCCGGAGAATGCGCGAGAGCGGCTGGCTGCTGCCCGCGTACACCTTCCCGGAGAACCGCGAGGATCTGTCCGTGCTGCGCGTTGTGTGCCGCAACGGCTTCTCGTCCGACCTCGCCGACCTCTTCATCGAGGATCTGACCCGGCTGCTGCCCGAACTGCGCCGCCAGCCGGGTCCGATGACCCATGACAAGGACGCGGCGACGAGTTTCCACCACTAGCGAGGCTGTCGCGCCGAACCGGCTCGCGGCCCTCCGGGAGGAGCGGCGGGTGGCGGTGGAGGGCAGGTGGCGGTGGAGGGTGGGTGCCGTCGCGTAACGACGAGACGGTCCGACGGCATGCCGTCGGACCGTCAGGCCTCAGGCGGGGGGCTCAGCCCCAGCAGGTGTCTCGCGGCGGCTCAGCCCCAGGAGGTGCCCTGCTCCTGCGCCACCAGCTCGAAAGCCGTCTTGCCGTCCAGGGACTCGCGGATGATGTCGGCGTGCCCGGCGTGGCGAGCCGTCTCTCGGATCAGGTGGAGGGCCAGCCAGCGCATCGAGACGCGGGCCTCGGGTGGGAACCAGGGGTCGTTCGGGAGCGCGAAGGTGTCGTCGAGGCTCGGCACCGCGCGCAGGAACTCATCCGTCTCGGCGGCGACCTTCTCCCAGTACGCGAGCTGAGAGGCGACCGTCTCGCCGTCGGCGAGGACGAAGCACTCGTGCCAGTTCGACTCGTCCCGCTTCACCGCGGGCGACTCGCCCTTGGCGCGGGCCACCCAGCCCTGCTCGACCTCGGCGACATGCTTGAGCAGTCCCGAAAGGGAGAGTTCACTGGTGCTCGGCCGGCTCGCGGCCTGTTCCTCGGTCAGCCCGAGCAGCGACCGGCGGATGCCACTGCGCTGCTCCTCGATGAAGGCGAGCAGCGCCCCTCGTTCGTCGCCCTGCTCTTCCGCTCGCACATGCGTGACCATGACCGGCCGCCTTTCATCGGGTCCTCCTGGCTGACACCGATGACGCTACGGACCCTTGCGGTCAGGTTCTGTCCGCAAGGGTCCGGGCACGCTGAACGATCACGCGAAGGCGTCTCGGAAGGAAGGTCCGAGGGGCCAGAGGGCCAGAAGGGTCAGAAGGGGAAGCGGCTCCGCCCGTGCTGCACCGAGATCCACTTCGTCGTGGTGAAGGAGTCGACCGTCGTCTCGCCGTTCAGGCGGCCGATGCCGGAGTGCTTCTCACCGCCGAAGGGGACGAGGGGTTCGTCGTGGACGGTGCCGTCGTTGACGTGGAACATGCCGGTGTCGATCTGCTTGGCGAAGTTCACACCGCGCTCGATGTCGGCCGTGTGGACGGCGCCGGAGAGGCCGTACGGGGTGTCGTTGACGATCCGGACCGCCTCTTCCTCCCCGTCGAACGGGACGAGGAAGACGACCGGCCCGAAGATCTCCTGCCGAAGCAGGTCCGAGTCGGCGGGGACGCCGGTCAGGACGGAGGGCTCGACCATGTTGTCCGTGGTCGTGCCCTGCAACAGGGCGGTGGCGCCCTCCGCGATCGCCTGCTCGACGACACCGGCCAGCGCGTCCGCCTGGGAGGAGTTGATGACAGGGCCGATCACCGTCTGCGGGTCACTCGGGTCGCCGGTCTTCAGCGTCCCGACCTTGGCGACGAACTTCTCGGTGAACTCGGCCTCGATCGAGCGGTCCACGAGGACACGGTTCGCGGCCATGCAGACCTGGCCCTGGTGGACGAAGCGGCTGAAGACCGCCGCGTCGACGGCGTAGTCGATGTCCGCGTCCTCCAGGACCACCAGGGCGCTGTTGCCGCCCAGTTCGAGCACCGAGCGCTTGAAGTTCGCGGCGCAGACCGTGGCGACGTGCCGGCCGACCTTGTCGGAGCCGGTGAAGGAGATGACCTTCGGGACCGGGTGCTCGATGAAGGCGTCGCCTATCTCGGCGATGTCGGTGATGACGACGTTGAGGAGACCGCCGGGCAGGCCCGCGTCCTCGAAGATCTTCGCGACCAGGGAGCCACCGACGATCGGGGTGTTCTGGTGCGGCTTCAGGACCACGCCGTTGCCGAGCGCGAGGGCCGGCGCGACCGACTTGATCGACAGCAGGAAGGGGAAGTTGAAGGGGCTGATGACACCCACGACGCCGACCGGGACGCGGTAGAGGCGGTTCTCCTTGCCGTCGACCGGCGAGGGGATGATCTTCCCCTCGGGGCGCAGCGCCAGCTGGACCGACTCGCGCAGGAACTCCCGGACGAGGTGGAGCTCGAAGGCCGCCTTGAGGCGGGTGCCTCCCAGCTCGGCGATGATCACCTCGGTGATCTCCGCCTCGCGCTCGTCGATGACGGCGAGCGCCTTCTCGAAGACCGCGCGACGCGCGTACGCGTTCGTCGCGCCCCACTTCTTCTGGGCGCGCTCGGCGGCGCGGTAGGCCTCATCAACCTCGTCGACCGTGGCTATCGTGATCGACGCCAGCTTCTCGCCGTCGTACGGGTTGAAGTCGATGATGTCCCAGGAGCCCGTTCCCGGACGCCACTCGCCGTCGATGTACTGCTGGGCCAGGTCGGTGAAGTAGGACGACATGTGCTCCCTCAATCCCTGTGCTGCCGAGGCAGTCCTTGGCCCGGGTCAGCAGACATCTGATCACGGTCTGATCACACGTCATCGTACTTGTGTTTCAAGGGAGTTGAAGGAGACCGGCGAAGTCCGGAGAAGCCTGTGGACACTCTCAGGAGAGCTGGAGCAGCCCCCGCAGCAGGTCGCGGCTCTCGGACGGCCCCGGGCTGTCCTGCTGCAACTGCTTGAGCGCGCCCTCGTACTGGGTGACGTCCTCGCGCTTGTCCAGGTAGAGCGCGCTGGTGAGCTGCTCCAGATAGACGACGTCGGACAGGTCGGACTCCGGGAAGCTCAGAATGGTGAAGGAACCGCTCTCACCGGAGTGGCCGCCGAAACTGAACGGCATGACCTGAAGCCGTACGTTGGGCTGTTCCGAGACCTCGATCAGATGCTGGAGCTGTCCGCGCATCACCTCGCGGTCGCCGTACGGGCGGCGCAGCGCGGCCTCGTCGAGGACGATGTGGAACTCGGGGGCGCTCTCGGAGACGAGGTACTTCTGCCGCTCCAGGCGCAGGGCCACGCGCCGGTCGACGTCGGCGGCGGAGGCACCCTTCATCCCGCGCCGGACGACCGCGTGGGCGTACGCCTCGGTCTGCAACAGGCCGTGCACGAACTGCACTTCGTACACCCGGATCAGGTGGGCCGCGCCTTCGAGGCCGACATAGGTGGGGAACCAGCTCGGCAGGACGTCGGAGTAACTGTGCCACCAGCCCGCGACGTTGGCCTCCTTGGCGAGCGAGACCAGGGAGGTGCGCTCGGCTTCGTCGTTGATGCCGTAGAGCGTCAGCAGGTCCTCGACGTCGCGCGTCTTGAAGCTCACCCTTCCCAACTCCATGCGACTGATCTTCGATTCGGAGGCACGGATCGAGTAGCCGGCCGCTTCACGGGTGATGCCACGCGCCTCACGCAGGCGCCGCAGATGTGACCCCAGCAGCATGCGCCGCACCACCGAGCCGCTCGACTCACCAGCGCTCACGTTCGTCAGCCTCCCCAACCGTCTCCCAGACGCCGAAGTCTGCCACTAAAACACTTCAAGCAGTACTCGTTCAGTTACGGAAACGGAAAGTAGCCAAAGGCAGAGCACAGGAAAAGACCAGTCGGGTGTCAACAACTGAGAATAAGGTGATGGAAGAAATGAGCAAGAAGTAGGAGAGGAAGGTCCAATTCGGGCGCGTGCACGTGCATCTGCCCTTGCATCTGCCGTACGCATTCGGAACCATGGTCCTCGCGCCACCGCTGCATCGCAACGACCGCGAACACCCGGGAGTGCCTCGCATGGGGACGAATGGATCGACCATGCTCGAACCCTTACGGCAGGGACTTCCGCCTCTCGATCCCGCGGCCGTGTCCAGCGCCGCTTCGTGCGCCTTGCCCGCCCGCTACGAAGCGGTGCGCGAGGCCCGGCAGTTCACCCGCGGAACGCTGGACCATTGGGAGATAGGCGACCGTTTCGACGACGTCTGTCTGGTGGTCTCCGAGCTCGTCACCAACGCCCTGCGGCACGCGCTGCCCTCGGACACGCCCCGCAAGGACGACCAAGGGCCGCCTGTACGACTGCACTTGATGCGGTGGACCTCACGTGTGGTGTGCGCGGTGCGCGATCCCAGCCACGACAGTCCGGTCGCCGGCGACTCGGACGACTTCGCGGCGGAGTCGGGGCGCGGACTCTTCCTGGTCGACTCGTTCTCGGACAGCTGGGGCTGGCACCCGCTCGCCGGAACACTCAGCGGCAAGGTCGTGTGGGCGCTGTTCCGGCTGGGATCCCATCCGGGGACGGCCGAACCCCCCTCCGAATGACGAACCGCGGCGTCTTTTGGCGCCGCGGTTCTACGCGCGTTACAGAACGCTGTACGGCGATCACCTTCGGTTGACGTCGCCCGCCCCGCGACCGGCTCTCCCGCGACCGGCCCGTTCCGGACGGTTCACGATCACGGCTGTCAGCCCGCGATCAGGTGATCGAACTCGCCGTCCTTGATGCCCAGGAGCATCGCTTCGATCTCGGCGCGTGTGTAGACGAGCGCGGGCCCCTCGGGGAACCGCGAGTTCCGCACGGCCACGTCACCGCCGGGCAGCCGTGCGAACTCCACACAGGAACCTTGCGAGTTGCTGTGCCGGCTCTTCTGCCAGGCGACGCCGTCCAGCTCGGTCGCAGCCATGCCGTTGTACACGAATTCAGCCATACCGTTGTACACGTCATCCACGTCGAACACGTCGTGGTCCACAGGTCGCTCCCCGGTCGTGCAGTGGCTGAGGTGGCCATAGATGCAGTAGTCAACTGACTCGGATCATAGCTCTGTTCATGTGCAGATGCATGGGCAGATGCACGTGCACGCGGGGTGGTCCTGCGGTTACAGCTTTTACCGGCCCTTGACTACCGACTGTCGTTCACCCGACTACGGCCTGCAGCTCAACCGGAGTGCGGGACGAACTACATTCGGTCCAGCGCATTCCCCAGAGATCGCATCACATGCGATCTCCAGCCCCCGTCCATGATCTTCCGCGCCATCATCTGTGCGGGATCGTCCGGATCGAATCCCGCGTGTACTAGGAAGAGACGCGTACCGCGCCCTTCCTGTTCCAGTGTCCAGGTAATGGTCCAGTCCGCAGGACGCGACGCGTTCGCGTCCGCCCACCGGACGCTCAGCATCCGCTGCGCCTCGTAGGCGAGAACGCGCACGTCAACGGTGCCGGAGAAGTTCGAGTTGGGGCGCGGGACCGCGGTCAGCGTGTATTGGTGGCCGACTTCGAGCCGGAAGTTCTCGGACCCCGGCATCTGCCACTGCGCGAGCAGTTCGGGCTCGGTGAGCGCACGCCAGACCTTGGCCGGCGGATGCGGCAGGAACTGGTCGACGCGGATGGTCGTGAGGTCGCCCTCGGAGACGGGGCTCGGTCCCGCCGGGTCGGGGTTCACGCCTTGCGGGGCGGGGTTCGCGCCTTGCGGGGCGGGGTTCGCGTCCTGCGGGTCAGGGTTCACGCTTTGTGAGTCGGGGGTCATGTCTCGGCATCGTCGGGCATGCGGTCCAGGAGATCGCCGAGACCCTTCAGCCTGTCGCGCCAGAACCGCTCGTACGGATGGAGCCAGTCCTGCACGTCGGCGAGAGGGGCGGCCTCCAGGCGGTAGATCCGCTGCCGGCCCGCGCGCTCCTCGGACACGAGTCCGGCCTCTCGGAGCACCTTGAGATGTTCCGAGAGGCTGGGGCGGCGCATGGCGAAGCGGTCGGCCAGCGCCTGGACGGGCTGGGGTCCCTGCTCGCGCAGCAGCCGGAGCACCTCGCGGCGGGTGGCGTTGGCGAGCGCGGCGAAGGTCTGGTCCTCGCGGGCGGCGAGAGTTTCGACGGGAACCCCGTCGGGAGTCCCGACTTCCGGGCCGGTCCCGGTTCCGGTCCTCGTCATGGCGCGCTCAGCACCCTTCACTCCTACTCCGAGGCCGTCTCCAGGGCCTTCTCCGTGATCAGCATCAGACCGTTGCCGTCGGGATCGCGGAACGAGGCCATGCGGCCCCAGGGAAGGTCGTCGGGACCCTCCACCGCGACACCCGCGGCACTGAGCCGCGCGCAGTCGGCGTCGACATCGGTCGTGACCAACATGATCCCCCGGGTCTCGCCGGGCGTGAAACTCCCCATGCCCGGATCCGAGAGAGTGAAGACGGTCTGCGCCCCCTCGGGCGCCACCTGGAGCCACCGGCCGGGCGGCATGTCCTGGTCGGCGGTGACCTCGAAGCCGAGGACGTCCGTGTAGAAGCGCAGGGCCCGGTCCTGGTCGGCGACGGGAAGCGTGACGAAGGAGGCGTGGGTGATGTTCATGGCCGACAGGATAGGTAGGAGATTGCCTACACGTCAATCGTAGGTAATCTCCTACCTATAGGACCTGGCCGGGATCCCCAGGTCCTCCTGATAGCTTGCTGCGATCGTTCGGGCGACCCGCATCCAACCCACCTTGGGGGCTTCAGTGACTACGGCGACCTTCCCGTCACGCCAGGCGCGCATCGCGGCCGCGACCGCAGGAGTGGCGGCGGCGCTCGTGCTGACCGGTTGCAGCAGCGGGAGCGGCGACTCCGGGGACGCGTCCGCGAGCCCGAGCGCGTCCGCCACGGACGCCACCGGTACGGGTGACGCCGGTACGGGCGGCGGCTCCGGAAGCACCTCCTCGGCGAGCGGCGAACTTCAGGGCAGCTGGCTCACCACCTCGGGCGGCAAGGCCGTGGTCCTGATGATCAACGGCAAGCAGGCGGGCCTCTTCGCGACCGGCGGCACCGTGTGCAGCGGCACCTCGTCCGACGAGGCGAGCATGCGGATGATCCGCCTCGCCTGTACGGACGGCAGCAAGAAGCGTGCCGTCGGCATGGTCGACTCCGTCAGCGGTACGACCCTGAAGGTCACTTGGGAGGGCGGCCTCGGCAAGGAGACGTACACCAAGAGCACGGGCGGAAAGCTGCCCACAGACCTGCCCACGGCGAGCCTGGGCTCCTGATCCCGCGAACTCCACGAGCCCCGGCGCCCGCACCCGATTCGTTCCGGTCCGGTCCGGTGCGGTCTGGTCCGGTCGGTCCGTCAGGGCGTTCCGTCGGCTCGTTACGTCAGAGGCGTTCCGTCGGTCCGTTCGGACAATGCATTCCGTCGACGGTCCGTTCCGACAGCGCGGGGAAGATCCGCGGACAATAGCGGGCGATATCGGTCCCGGGTGGGTGAACGGCCAGGGGCGCGCAACATCGTCGGCCCCAAGTGCGTGATGATCCATGCACATCGTCACGACCTCCAGGGGAACACATGCGCGCTCTGCCCATCGCCGTCACCGCCCTCGCGGCCGCCCTCGCCCTGACCTCCTGCGACGGCGGCGGCAGCTCCAGCAGTTCCGGGAAGTCCGGTGACTCGGCCGGCTCCGCGAAGAAGGCCGCCGTCGCGGCCTGCGTGATCGGTGACGCCGGTATCCAGGTGGGTCCCGCGAACGCCGCCACGGCCGCCGGGGACACGGGCAACATCCCGGTCACCCTGACCAACAAGGGCGCCCAGTGCACCCTGAAGGGCTTCCCCGGGCTCTCCGTACAGGCGGGCGACACGTCGGCGGACATCGCCGCGGACAAGTCCGCGGCACCGGAACAACTGACCCTCGCCGAGGGCGACACCGCGTCCTTCACCATCACCTACGTGCGGGGTGCGGCGGGCGACGCGAAGACCCTCGCCGTGAAGACGCTGAAGATCAGCCTTCCCGGCGCCGGCACGACGCAGAGCTTCCCGTGGTCGTACGGCCCGGTCGCGGGCAAGGGCTCGGCGAGCGAGCCGAACGCCTCCGTGACGCCGTTCCAGCACGCGGGCGACTGACGAGCGAGCGCCCTGCCGGGCCCATCCGGAACCGCCGGGCGCTTACGGGGCAGCCGAGATCTCACGGGACGTCCGGGCCTTCACGGACGGCCGGGCTCTCAGGGGACGGTCGAGGGCTAACGGAAACCGCCGGGCCGACACGGGACAGCCGGACTCTCACGGGACAGCCGAGGACTCACGGAAACCGCCGGGCCGACACGGGACAGCCGAGGGCTCAGGGACGGCCGGGTGCTTACGGGAGCGGGCGTCTGCCCCGGACCTGGGCCCGGTCCGCCGCCGCGGCACCCTCGTGCCAGCCGGCCTCGTCGGTGACGCCACGCATCCGGGTTGTCACGGTTTCCGGGAACATCTGGTCCAGGTGGTCCGCGACCGCGACGTCACGGGCTGCCAGCACTGGCAGCAGCTCCCCCTCCGTGGCGGTCACCTGCCCCTCGGCGACCGACGCGAGCCGATCACCGATCCGGTGCGCGTACGCGGCGAGGAACGACTGCCGGAACGTCTTCGTGCGCTTGCGGCCACCCGCCCGCTGCGCCGCCTCCGCCTTCGTCATCGCCCCCGTGGCCTGCACGAGAAGCGAGGTGTAGAGGAGCTCGACCGCCTCCAGGTCGGGTTCGAAGCCGACCACGGTCGAGAAGCAGAGAGCGTCGTTCCACACGGCCCGGCAGCGGTTCGCCCCCGCCACCGCGTCCAGGAGCACCGCCTTGGCCGTCTCGTACGGCGGCTCGACGCCGATACGGCAGGCGCCGGGCGCGTCCTTCGCGTGGGTCCGGGCGGCGAGCAGCGCCTCGTCGATGCTGTGCCGCGCCATCAGCTCCTGCGCCTTGGCGCTGAGCGCCTCCGCCTCCTCCGGGAACCCGGTCGCCTCCGCCTTCGCGAGCAGGGCACGGATACGGGTGAGCATGCGCGTCTCCTGCGGGGCGGCCGCCGTGGCCGGCACCCTCGGCGGGTGCAGCGGCTCGATGGAGGGCAGGCGCAGGAGCAGACGGTAGAGCTCCAGGGCGGCGGTGGCGCGGGTGAAGCGGTCGGTGCGAAGGTCGTGCGGCTCGGCCTCCAGCTCGTCGAGCTGGGCCGCCCAGCGCGCACCCCGGGGCGAGCGGTCGCCCCGACTCTCCTCGATGATCAAGGATGTCACCAGGCGTACGTGTACGTCGTCCAGGTCGCGCCGCACGATCCGTACGACATCGGCGGGCTGCCAGCCGCGACGCCAGGCCGCCGCGGCGAACTCCTCACCGCGCCGGGCGAGTTCGGCGTCGGAGGCCGGGTCGGCGGCGAGCAGGGAGGCGCCGGTGTCGAGGGCCGCTTCGGAGTCGGCGTAGAGGGCGGCCCCGAAGGCGCGCTCCACGGTGCTGGACGTACTCATCCCCCGATCGTGTCACGGGACGGCCGGGTGCCGAAGTGTGGCCTGGCCTCGAAGTCGTCGGATCGTCCACACCCTGTGGACAGCGCCTCGACCGCCGGACTCCGGACGGCAGACACCCTCCCCTGCCCTCCGTCCAACCTCCGTCCATCTCCGCCTCACCCCCGCCCGACGGATGCCCCATGGGCTCTTCGCGGGCTCTTCGCGCGCACCCTGCGGATACTTCGCCGGCACCTTGAATGACGACAGATGTCAACTTCGGGTTGACACTCCCTGGACTGTCAACCTAACGTTGACACATGACGACGAATCCACCCGGCAAGGCATCCGTGCGTCTCGACGACCTCATCGAGGCCATCAAGAAGGTGCACAGCGACGCGCTCGACCAGCTCCAGGACGCGGTGATCGCGGCAGATCACCTGGGCGACGTGGCCGATCATCTGATCGGGCACTTCGTGGACCAGGCACGGCGTTCGGGGGCGTCCTGGACGGACATCGGCAGGAGCATGGGCGTCACCCGGCAGGCCGCGCAGAAGCGGTTCGTGCCGAAGGCGGAGGCGGACCTCGACCCCAGCCAGGGGTTCGGCCGCTACACCGAGCGAGCCCGCAAGGCCGTCTTCGTCGCGCACAACGAGTCCAAGGCCAGGGGCGGGACCGAGGGACTGCCCGCGCACCTCGTCCTCGGCCTGCTCAGCGAGCCCGACGCACTCGGCGCACGGGCGATCACCGCGCAGGGCGTCTCCCTGGGCGCCGTCCGTGAGGCGGCCGTCGCCGCCCTTCCGCCCGCCGCCGACGAGGTCCCCGAACTGGTCCCCTACGGCCCGGCCGCCAAGAAGGTCCTGGAGCTCACTTTCCGCGAGGCGCTCCGCCTCGGCCACAACTACGTCGGTACCGAGCACATCCTGCTCGCCCTGCTGGAGTTCGAGAACGGCGAAGGCGTCCTCAGCCGCGCGGGCGTCGACAAGGCGGCGACCGAGGCGCACATCGGGCGCATGCTCGAGGCGCTCGTGAAGGAGAGGACGGAGACGCAGGCGAAGACGGAGGGCAAGTCGGACGAACAGTCCGAGGGGAACGGATAGAGAACTGCCGTCGCCGGCAGCGCACTAGGGGCTACGGGCTCGGGGGGCTTGCGTGCTGGGGGCCCACGGACTGCGGGCTTGGTGGGCTTGGTGGGCTTGCAGGTCTGCGGGCTTCCTGGCCTACGGCCTGCGGACTTCGGGGCTCCCGGAAGCTGCGAGCTTGCGGGCCAGCAGTCCTCCGGACTTCCGGTGCTGCGGGCCAGCGGGCAGCAGGCCTCCGGGCCCGCCGGACTTCCGGGGCTCCAGACTTCCGGACCTACGGACTTCCAGGGTTCCGGGCTTCCGGGCTTCCGGGCCTGCGACCTCCGGGCAGCGGGTCTGCGGGCAGCGGGCAGCGGGCCTCCGGACTTACGGCCTGCGGGCAGCGGGTCTGCGGGCTTACGGCCTGCGGGCTTACGGCCGCGGCGGCGGACGGCATTGTCAGACCCTCCTGCGAGACTCGGAAGCATGACCGAGCGCTGGGCTCTCGCGCCGGCCGAGGACGGTGGTGTGGAGATCGCCGCCCTCGGCCCGGACGGGCTGCCCACGGGACCGGTCCGCCGGGAGGCGGACCTCGCGGAGGCCGTGCGGACACGGCCGGACGTGAGCCGGTGGGTGTGGCGGTCGACGGCCGATGTCTACCCGCGCCTGCTCGCCACGGGGGTGCGAGTGGAGCGGTGTTACGACATGGAGGCCGCCGAGACCCTGCTGCTCGGGCATGAGGGGCGGCTCGGCGAGCCCCGGTCGGCGGCCGCCGCGCTGGCGAGACTGCGCGGCGGCCCCGTGCCGCCGGACCCGCCGCAGCGTTCCGCCGAGCCCGGTTCGCAGTCCTCCCTCTTCGAACCGCGCCCGGTGCATCTGCCGCTGGCGGATCTCCTCACGGTCTACGCCGACCAGCAGCGCCGCCATGAGACCACCGCGCACCCGGAGCGGATGCGGCTGCTGACGGCCGCCGAGTCCGCGGGGATGCTGGTCGCCGCCGAGATGAACCAGGCGGGGCTGCCGTGGAGCGCGGACGTCCACCGGGACGTGCTGCACGAACTGCTCGGCGAGCGGTACACCGGAGGCGGTGAGCCCCGGCGCCTCGCCGAGCTCACCGAGGAGGTCTCCGCCGCCTTCGGGAGACGGGTCAGACCCGATCTGCCGGCCGACGTCGTCAAGGCCTTCGCGCAGGCCGGGATCAAGGTCAGGTCCACCCGGCGGTGGGAGATCGAGTCGATCGACCATCCGGCCGTGAAGCCGCTGCTGGAGCACAAGAAGCTGTACCGGATCTGGGTCGCCCACGGCTGGTCCTGGCTCCAGGACTGGGTGCGCGACGGACGGTTCCGGCCCGAGTACCTGCCGGGCGGGACGGTCACCGGACGCTGGGTGACGAACGGCGGCGGCGCCCTCCAGATCCCCAAGGTGATCCGGCGTGCCGTCGTCGCCGACCCCGGCTGGCGGCTGGTCGTCGCCGACG
The DNA here is from genome assembly GCF_025399795.1 of Streptomyces rhizosphaerihabitans. GTDB lineage: Bacteria > Actinomycetota > Actinomycetes > Streptomycetales > Streptomycetaceae > Streptomyces > Streptomyces rhizosphaerihabitans. Next base: position 98,286 of record NZ_JAODTZ010000013.1, read on the forward strand.
CCGACCAGATGGAGCCCCGTGTCCTCGCGGCCATCTCCCGCGACCCCGGCCTGATGGAGGTCGCGGGCCGTGAGAGCGACCTCTACCAGTCGGTGTCGGACCGGGCCTTCTCCGGCGACCGCGCGCAGGCCAAACTCGCCGTGCTCGGCGCCGTCTACGGCCAGACCTCCGGCGACGGCCTGAAGAACCTCGCCCTCCTCCGCCGCCGTTTCCCCAAGGCGGTCGCGTACGTCGACGACGCGGCCCGCGCGGGCGAGGAGGGGCGCCTCGTACGGACCTGGCTCGGGCGAACCTGTCCTCCGGCGGTCGGGGCGGGCGACGACAGCGGGGAGGAGGCGGGCATCCCTCAGGACGATCCCGTCGGGACCGCCGTCGACCAGGGCTGGGTGCCGGGTTACGCCTCTTCCAACGCCCGCGCCCGCGGACGGTTCGCGCGCAACTTCGTCGTTCAGGGCAGTGCCGCCGACTGGGCCCTGCTGGTGCTGGCGGCGCTGCGCCGCACCTGCTCCCAGCTCTCCGCCGAGCTGGTCTTCTTCCAGCACGACGAGGTGATCGTGCACTGCCCCGCCGAGGAGGCCGACACCGTGGTGGCCGCCATCCGCGACGCGGCCGAACTCGCGGGCCGCCTCACGTTCGGGGAGACGCCGGTGCGGTTCCCCTTCACGACGGCGGTCGTACGGTGCTACGCGGACGCGAAGTAGGGCGTCCGCGTAGCCTTCTGCGCCTCCGGCGCCGGATGCCCCGAGGGACGGCGAAGGAGGTCGCCGCCGGTGTCGGCGGCAGACGTTATCGCGCGAGCAGCTTTCGCAGTTCGCCCGTCACCGGACTGTCCGTCTCCTCCAGGTCCTCCAGCGCCGATGTCCACTCCTTGTAGGCCGCTTCGGCGTCGCCGCGTTCCCGTAGCAGCAGGCCCCGCTGGTGGCGGGCGAGGCCTCCGGTATAGCGGTCGGCCCGACGGTCGGCGCGGCACCGCAGCAGATCGCACTCGCGCGCGGCCCGTTCCCAGTGGCCGACGCCGCGCAGGGCGCGCACCAGGCCGAGCCGGGTCTGTGACTCGCCGTGCCAGTCGCCGTGGCCGCCCAGGATGCGCAGGCTCTCCTCGAAGTGCGGTACGGCGGCGGCCGGTTCGCCGAGCGTGAGGTGGGCGTAGCCGATGTTGCAGTGCGCGGAGTGCCTGATGATCACGTCCTGCACGGCGTCGCCGATGGCGAGGCTGCGCTTGTGGTGATCGATGGCGGCCCGTGGATCGGTGTGCTCGTACAGGTTGCCGAGATGGCTGTAGGTGATGGCCTCCATGTGAGGGTCACCCAACTCCCGCGAGAAATACAGGCTTTGGAGCAGGGCTTCACCGGACTCGGCGTAACGGCCCAGGCTTTCGAGGAGCATGCCCCGGTTGTTCAGCCCCCGCCGCATGCAGGACAGCACCCCGAGGCGGCGCCAGATCGCGAGCGCCTCGTCGTTCAGGGTGAGGGCCTCGCCCACACGGCCGGTCATGAAGTGCAGGCCTCCGAGGTCTCCCAGCGCGTACGCCTCGGCGGCCTCGTCGCCGAGCAGTCGCGCCGCCCCGAGTGCGGCCTCGTGAAGGACCTCCAACTCGGCCACCCGGCCGCTGCGTTGGACGTACGGGTTGAGCATGCGGGCCAGCACGGGAACGTACGGCGAGGTCTGCGCGTACCGTTCCGCCAGCGCGACCACGTTCGCCAGCTCCGTGTCGCCCCAGGCGAAGGCCTCCCGCGCGGAACAGAACGGGGGCGTGGCCGCGACGTCCGCCGCGTGCCCGGCCGGCTGCGAGGCGGTCGGCCTGCTGCGGTCCTCCCGGTCGAGGCCGGGTTCGAGGATCGCCTCCAGGGAGCGGGCGGCGACACCGGCGTACCAGCGCAGGGCGCGCTCGGCCACGAGCGCGTCATGACCGAGGGGAACGGAATCGCCGTGACCGCCCGGGACGGCCGGACCGCCACCGCCACCGCCACTGCCACTGCCACTGCCACTGCCACTGCCACTGCCACTGCCACTGCCACTGCCACTGCCACTGCCACTGCCACTGCCACTGCCATAGGCGACGACGACCGGGCCTCCGAAGACACTCCCGGCCGCCGGAGCACCCACGCCCGCACCCACACCCACGCCTGCGCCCGCTGCCGCTGCCGCCAGGACGCACTCCGCCGCGCCCGCGATCTCCCGGGCGAAATCCCGTACGAGGTCATGCGGCGCGTAGCGGCCGTAGGCGGTCTCCTCCAGGAGGGCGACGTCGACCAGGCGGTCGAGCGCGGCCTCGGCCCGGCGTTCGTCGGTGCCGGTGAGGCGGGCGACGAGGGCGGCCCCGTAAGCGGGCAGGTCGAGCGCGCCGATACGGCACAGGGCGAGCGCCGCGTCCCGGTCGGCCTCGCGCTCGGAGGCGCGCAGGGCGTCGTGCGCGACGGCGAGCGAACGGCGCACGCTCAAGTCGTCGTACTCCAGATGATGCAACCGCCCTTCCGTGGCAGCCAGTTGACCGGCCAGGACATCGGGGGTCAGAGCGCGGCGGGCGGCGAGGCGGGCCGCAACGACCCGGAGGGCGAGCGGCAGCCGGCCGGTGAGTTCGACGAGGGGATGCCCGCCGTCGAGTCCGTCCCGGCGGCCGGAGACCGCGCGGAGCAGGGCCGCGCTGTCCTCGTCCGTCAGCGGCGCGAGTGGGAAACGGTCGGCGCCGTCCAGGGCGGTGAGCGGCGAGCGGCTCGTCACGATCACCGCGCAGCCCGCGCCCGCCGGGAGCAGCGGCCGCACCTGCGCGGCGTGCGCCGCGTCGTCCAGCACCATGAGCGTGCGGGTGGGCGCGAGCATCGAGCGGAGCAACGCCGCCGCCGCGTCGGGGTGTTCGGGGATGCGCCGGGGTTCCGCGCCCAGGTCGCGCAGGAGTGCGGCGAGCGCCTGACCGGCGGTGAGCGGGGTCATGCCGGGGGTGGCGCCGTGCAGGTTGACGTACAGCTGACCGTCGGTGAATCGTTCCCGCAGGCCGTGTGCGACGTGCAGCGCGAGCGCGCTCTTGCCGACGCCGGCCATCCCGCTGATCACCGCGACACGAGGCATCCCGGTGGCGGGGTCGCCTCCGGAAGACCGGCCTCGCGAACCGCTCTGCGCCCCGTCGGCTGCCCTGCCGGCGGCCGTCCTGGCGACCGTCCCGCCGGCCGTCCCTGCGATCGTCGCGTCGCCGGGCGTGCCTCCTGGCGCACCTGCCGGCACACCTGCCGCCGCGCCTTCGGATGGTGAGCCGTCGGGCCCGCCGTCCGGGTGTGCCGGGACCTTCGGGTGCGTCAGGTCCACGGAGTGTTCCGGGTCCAGGACCTGGCACAGCCGGTCACGGGCGTCTTCGCGGCCGGTGAAGTGTGCCGGGGGCGGCGGGAGTTGGGCGGGGCGGGGCGGCGAAGCCGTGGCCCGGTCGACCCGGGCGGAGCCGGCTGCGGATTCCGCCGCCCCGCCGTTCCCTTCCCGGCCACCGCGTCGGTCGCCGCGCCTGTCCCTGTCCCTGTCCCTGTCTCCGTCTCTGTCTCCGTCGCTGCTCCAGGTCCGGTCGCTACTCCCGTCACCGTCCCCGCTCCAGATCCGGTCGTCGCTGACGTCTCCGGCCCCGTCACCGTCGCTGCTCCCGTCCCCGCCGCTGTTCCAGGTCCGGTCGCTGTCACCGTCCATGCCCCGGCCGTGATCCCGGCCCCGGTCACCGTTCGTACGGTGGTCACCGTTCCTCCCCCGGTCGGCGTCCCCGCCCGGAACCCTGTCCCCGGCCCTGCCTCCGCCCTGGTCCCCAGCGCCACCCCGTGGCCCGCCCCCGCCCATGACCCGGTCATCGGCACGGCTCCCGCCCGGGGTCCGGTCGGCAGCGCGGACCTCACCCGGGACCCACTCGTCGTCCCGCAGGATCTCCAGGTGGGCCCTGCGCACGGCGGACCCCGGCTCGATGCCGAGTTCGTCGACCAGGCGGGCCCGCAGGTCGCGGTGGACCACGAGGGCTTCGGCCTGGCGCCCGGTGCGGTGCAGGACAAGCATCAGAAGCCGGTGGAACGACTCGCGGAGCGGATGCTCGGCCGTGCGGGCGGCCAGCTCCGGTGCCAGCCGGTCGAGCCGGGAGGCCGTCGGGGCGAGGCACAGTTCCGCCTCGTACCGCCACTCCAGGACCAGTAGCCGGGCCTCCTCCAGACGCTGGACGAAGGCGTGTCCGCCGGTCTCGGGCGGCAACCCGCTCAGCGGGGTGCCACGCCACAGCGCGAGCGCGGCGGTGGACTCCCGCAGCGCCCGCTCCCAGTCGCGCTCGGCGTGCGCGTCGCGCGCGACGGTGGCGTGTCGCTCGAAGACGCGGACGTCCAACTCGCCCTCGCCGACCCGCAGGACGTACCCCGGCGGTACGGCGCGCAGCCGTTCCGGATCGTCGAGGAGACGGCGCAGCCGGGTCACATGGTTCTGCAGGGACGCCTGGGCGGAGGCGGGTGGCGTCCCGCCCCACAGCGCGTCCTTGAGCACGTCGACGGAGACGACCCGGCCCGGTTCCAGGAGCAGTGCGGCCAGCAGGGCTCGCATCTTGCCGCTGCCGATCGAGCCGACCCCGCCGTCGGCGTCGTACAGGACCGGCGGCCCCAGCAGCCCGAACCGCAGCCCGTTCCGCATCACGCCGCCCCACTGCCTTTCCGCCCGACCGCTCCGGTCGCGCACCACGGCGGTTTCCCGCCCTCTCGGGGCGAGTTCACGCCGATCGACTGATCGTTCCCGTGGGAACCGTTGGCCTCATGTTAGCGATCCGTTGGCGTGGCCTGATGTGATCAGTCCATCGGATCTGGCCCGACGGTGCGCGCGTACTACGCGTAACTCGGGGGAGTGTCGCCGCCGCGGCCGGATCCGGGGACGTCAGAGGCCCCGGTCGCGAGGTGATCGACCGGGGCCTCCGTCCGTACAGGATCCGCGAGCCGGGTCAGATGACCGGCGGGCGCCCGAGACGGGTCAGCCTCCACACGGTCCGCCAGCGCATCGGGCGTCGCTCTCCGCCGGACTGCCGCAGCCCCTCCGCGAATCCGCCGAACCAGGCCCTCAGCCCGCCGGCCGACCGCGTCCGCAGCAGCGTGAGCACGATCCAGATGCCCAGGTGCACGGGGATCAGCGCCAGGGGCAGCCGCCGACGGGTGAGCCAGACCCGGTTGCGGGCGGTCACGCGGTAGTAGATGGCGTGCCGGGCGGGCGAGGTCTTGGGGTGCTGGAGGAGCAGTTCGGGCTCGTACAGCACGGTCCAGTCGGCGTCTATGGCCCGCCAGGCGAGGTCGGTCTCCTCGTGCGCGAAGAAGAACTCGGCCGGCCAGTCCCCGGTCTCGGCGAGCATCGGCATGGACAGCGCGTGGCCGCCCCCGAGGAAGCCGGTGACCGGTCCGCCGCGCATCGGGTCCTTGGCCCCGACCCTCGGCACATGACGGCGCTGTGTCTCCCCGTGTTCGTCGGCGATGCGGAAGCCGACGATGCCGAGCCGCGGCCGGGCGGCGTACAGGTCACGCACCTTGCGCAGCACGTCGCCGTCGACGAGCAGCCCGTCGTCGTCGAGCTCGACGACGACGTCCACGTCCCCGAACTCACGGAGCCGGCTCAGGCCGACGTTCCGGCCACCGGGGCAGCCGAGGTTGTCGTCCAGTTCGACGGTGGTCACCTCGCCCGGCAGGCCGAGGCGTTCGGCGAACTCCGGCAGCGGGCAGCCGTTGCCGACGATCACGATCCGGGTGGGCGCCACGTCCTGCTTGGCCACGGAGGTGAGCAGTGCGTCGACCTCGACGGGCCGGTTGCCCATGGTGACCACGGCAACGGCGATCCGTGGCCCCTCCTCCGCCTGTGACACGAAACCCACCCCATCCCGGCCGACAACTGTGCCGCGATGCTAGCCGTTCACCGGAATTCCCCCTCGCGTACGCCACCCTGCCCGCCGTACGTACGTCCTGATCTACACCCATACGTCCACGATCACGTCCACGATCAGTGGCGCCGATTCTCCTTGCGCCGGACGAATTTCAGCCCCGACCAGTCCTCCCCCAGCGCCGCCACCTTCACGTCGACGACGCCGAGGGGCAGGAAAAGGTCCCGCAGATCGTTCTCCGTGATGTCGCTGCGGTGCCCGGCCGCGCGGCGCGGCCAGGCGATCCAGAGCATGGACGCATCGGACAGGTCTGCGACCAATCCGGCCGCCTGTGCCACCAGTTCGGCACGCTCCCGGAAGAAGGCGACGGTGACGTCCGCCCCCTTCGGACCGCCGTCCTCGACCTCGCAGCCCTCCGGCAGTCCGGGGATCTCCCAGTCCCGTGGCCCGTGGGCCAACCGCACCCGGTGCCCCGTCTTGATGCCGATCTTCCGGGCGAGCGGAGTACCGGAGTACCCGCCGCCCGCCGCGCTGGATCCCGTCATCCCCGCAGGATGACACCGCCTGGTCCGGTCAGCCCGCGTACGCGCCTCTGACCTCGAAGTGCTCGACGGCGGGCGGCCCGGCCATCCAGTTCCTCAGGCCCGCCCGGAACTCACGGAACTCCGCGATCGCGGGCAGCGGATTCTCGGTCCCGTCCGCGAGTTCCAGCCGAGCGACATAGGTGACACCGTCGGGCAGCCGGTACGAGGCATCCCGCCGCGCTCGTGCCGGGACAGGGGTGGGAGCCGGTTCACGGGTGGAACCCGCAGCTCGACTACCGGTTGGCAACGAGCGGGTTCATGCTGGTGGGAGCGGCCCGGTGCCCCCGGACTTCCTCGGTGATCCCCGGGGATCACCGAGGAAGTCCGGAGCCGGGGACAGCGGGCGCCCGGTCCACCACCGGCGGGCGCCACAAGGTTCCGGAGGGCGCCATGAGCTCACCATCCGTCCCGCCGCCCGCACCGCTCCCTCCACTGGGACCGGGGGCCACGGACAAGGGCCTCAAGGGTGGCGCCCTGGGTCTGTTCTCCAGCACGGTGATCGGGCTGGCCTCCACCGCCCCCGCCTACAGCCTCGCGGCGACCCTCGGCGTCATCGTCGGAATCGTGGGCTTCCAGTCACCGATCGTGATCGTGCTGGCGTTCATCCCGATGTTCCTGATCGCCTACGGCTACAAGGAACTCAACCGGGCCGACCCCGACTGCGGCACCACGTTCACCTGGGCGGCCAGGGCCTTCGGCCCCCGTACCGGCTGGCTGGGCGGCTGGGGCATCGTCGCGGCCGACATCATCGTGATGGCCAACCTGGCCCAGATCGCCGGCGCGTACGGCTTCCAGCTCATCGGCGCGGACGGGCTGGCGCAGAACACGTTCTGGGTCACCGTGGTCGGCGTCCTGTGGATCGCCGTCATGACCCTGATCTGCTACATCGGCATCGAGCTCTCGGCCAACCTGCAGAAGGCGCTGCTCACCATCGAGATCGTGGTGCTCTGTCTGCTGGCGGTCACCGCCCTGGTCAAGGTGTACGGCGGTACGGCACCGGCGGTCTCGTCGGAGATCTCGTGGTCGTGGTTCAACCCCTTCGAGATCAACTCCTTCGACGACCTGACCAAGAGCATCCTCGCCGGAGTGTTCATCTACTGGGGCTGGGACACCGCGGTGTCCGTGAACGAGGAGACCGTCGACCGCGACCGCACCCCGGGCCGCGCGGCCGTCATCTCCACCGTCATCCTGCTGCTCGTCTACCTCATGGTCACCACGTCCGCGCAGGCGTTCGCCGGAGTGGGCGAGCACGGCATCGGCCTGGGGAACCCGGACAACTCCGGAGACGTCCTCTCCAGTCTCGGTTCCGAGGTCTTCGGCACCGGGGGCTGGGGCACGGTCGCCACGAAGCTTCTGATCGTGATGGTCCTCACCTCGGCGGCGGCCTCCACCCAGACGACCATCCTCCCCACGGCCCGCACCACCCTGTCCATGGCCGCGTTCAAGGCCATCCCTCAGCGCTTCGCCCGCATCCACCCCCGGTTCCTCACCCCGACCTGGTCCACCGTGGGCATGGGCCTGGCCTCGATCGCCTTCTACGTCATGCTGACCCGGGTGAGCGAGAACGTCCTGGCCGACTCCATCGGCTCGGTCGGACTGATGATCGCCTTCTACTACGGTCTCACCGGCTTCGCCTGCGTCTGGTACTACCGCAGGGTGCTGACCCGCAGCCCGCGCGACCTCTGGACGCGCGGGATCATGCCGGGCCTCGGCGGCGCCATGCTCCTGTACTTCTTCATCAACGCCTGCTTCGTGTACGCGGCCGCCGACTACGGCAGCACGTCGTGGACCCTGCCGTTCCCGCCGCACTGGCAATTCGGCGGCGTCTTCGTCACCGGCATCGGCGCACTCCTCCTCGGAGCCGTCCTGATGTTCCTGTACAGCGCGTTCCGCCCGAGCTACTTCCGCAAGGAGACGATCGCGGTCTCGTCCCACGACCCGGGCGGCCACTGACGGTGTTCCGGAGTGCCGGCGTCAGGCCGTTGCGCCCACCGCGACGTCCGGCGAGCCGTCGGGACGTACCCCAGCGTCCTCGTCGACGTCCGGCGGAATGGTCGACAGCGCGCTGGCGTGCAGATCCTTCGTACGCAGCATGGTGAAGCCGACGAGCGCGGCGGTGAACCCGAGGATCGCGCTCAGGGTCATGGCGCCGTGGAAGGCGCTCATGAACGCGTCCTGCCCGGTGGCCAGCACCTTGTCGCGCAGGGGCCCCGCGGCCTCGGCGACGGCGTCCAGGGAGCCGGCACTGATGCCGTGGGCGGCCTGCTCCGCGGCTGCGTTCCCCATCTGCCTGCCGACCGCGGAGGACGTGAAGTCCTGGGACACGCCGTGCTGGAAGTACGCGCCGACGCCGGCGATGCCGACGGCGATACCGACCTGCTGGAAGGTCTCGTTGATGCCGGAGGCGACACCGGCCCTGGCCGGTTCCGTGACGCCGATGGCCAGCGCGGCCCTGGCCGGGTTGAAGGCGCCCATGCCGAAGCCGGCGATGACCAGCGCCGGGACGAGCACGGTCCAGGACGAGTCGGCCCTGGTCAGGTTCAGGAACAGAATGCCGATGCCCATGACCAGGGTCGAGCCGCCCAGCAGCACCCGGAAGGGGACCTTGCCGATGAGACCGCCGCCGAGGGCACCGGCCACGAACATCGCGCCGGTCAGCGGCAGGAACCGCAGACCCGTGCCCCAGGCGTCGACATGCAGCATGTTCTCCAGGTAGCTGGTCTCGAAGAACACCGACGGCAGGGCTCCGGCGTTGCCGATCATGGCGACGAGCGAGATGCCCACGAAGGTGGGGCTGCGGAAGAACGCGGGGTCGATCAGCGCGCGCTCGCCCAGCCGCCGCTCGATGACGACGAAGAGAACCAGGAAGAGCACGCTGCCCGCGTACAGGCCGAGCGTGGTGCCGCTGGTCCAGCCCTCCACGGGCCCGCGGATGGTGGCGAGGACCAGCGCTCCGAGCGCGACGCTGAAGGTGGCGAGACCGGCCCAGTCGGTGGGGTGGGCCCGCCTGTTGAGCGACTCGCGGACACGCAGGGCACCGACGAGGAGGGCGATCGCACCGACCGGAACGTTGATGTAGAAGATCCAGCGCCAGGACAGCGCGTTGATCAGCGAGCCGCCGATGAGCGGGCCGGTGGCGACGGCGAGACCGACGGCGGCGCCGAACGCGGTGAAGGCGGTCGCCCGCTCCTTGCCGTGGAACTCGTGACTGAGCATCGCCGGACCGACCGCGAACATGATGGCGGCGCCGACACCCTGGACGGCCCGGAACCAGCTCAGTTGCCCGGCACCGTCGGCCAGACCGCAGGCCAGGGAAGCGGCGGTGAAGACGGCGAAACCGACCTGGAAGACCTTCTTGCGGCCGATCCGGTCGGCGATCGAGCCCGCCGCCACCAGGAAGATCGCCAGCGTGAGGGCGTAGGCGTCGAACACCCACTGCAGGTCGGCGAAGCTGCTTCCCAGGGAGCGGTGGATCTGCGGGAGCGCGATCGACACCACGCTCAGATCGAGCATCAGCATGAACGAGCCCAACGCGACGATCCCGAGTGTCCACCACCTCGTGGGCGATAACGCGCGTTCTGCGGACATACGAGAGCCTTCCGATCAGTGGGATCTCTAGATGATGGAAATCTAGATGATAGAAAAGCCGTACGTCAACGACCGTGACGGTCGGTAGCGACCGACAGGGCGACCGGCCGACGGCCCATCGCCGGCCCGCGGGCGCTCACCCGAAATGACGGTCACGGGCACGACAAAAGCCCGCGGCGCCGGTTTCACGCGGCACCGCGGGCTTCCTCGAGGACGTGTGTGTCGGCCGGAACGTGTGCGCCAGTCGGAACGCGTATGTCAGTCGGAGCAGACGGACGCGGGCCAGCGGCCCGCCATCAGCACGCCGAGCATCTTGCGCAGCGCCTCGCGCTCATCCTCCGCGAGCACGCCGAAGAAGGCCGACTCGACCTCCGTGGCCACCCGGTCAGCCGTCGCGAGCGCCTCACGTCCGGACTCGGTCAGGATCAGGTTGTAGCGCCGCCGGTCGGCCGGGTTGCGGCGGCGCTCGACATGCCCGTTGCGCTCCATCTCGTCGATCACGGTCACGACCGTGGTGGGATCGAGATTGAGCAGCCGGCTCAGGTCCTGCTGAGAGAGTTCGGGCCCGCCGGCCAGGGCCGCCAGCACGAAGAAGTCGCGGATGCGCATACCGACCGAGCCCAGCGCCTTCTCCACGTCCTCCACCAGCACCAGCCCCGCCTTGTGGAGCAGATAGCCGGGACGCTCGGCGATGAGGAAGTCCTTCCGGGGGGAAGCCCCGTGCTGCTCGGCGTTGCCGCTGCGCACCATGAGCCGACTCCTTCGATCGTGGCAGTCTCCACCATCGAAGATACAACGATTCCGGCACCACCGAACCAGCAGCCCGCGCGGAATTCCCGGCGCTGAGTGCAGCTACGGGGAACATCCTGCTGCAGGCGGAGCTCCTGGTGGCGCGTAGCCAAGCGGCCGCAAAGGCGAAGGGCGCCCCGGAGGTTCCCGGGGCGCCCTTCGCCGTGGTCGTCGCAAAAGGCTGCTCAGCGCACGTCCACGTAGTCGTGGTAGCTCTCGGCGTCCACGTACGAGCCGGACGCGACGTAGAACCCGACCCAGGTGCCGTCCTGCTTCGCGGTGAAGCGGGCGGTGAAGTGGCCGTGCGAGTCGGTCTTGACGGAGCCCAATTCGGTCCAGGACTTCTTGCCCTTGGCCTGGAAGAGGATGTGGACGCGCTGCTTGTCGAACGCCACCCACTTCGTGCCGCTCAGCCGCTGCAAGGTGCCGGTGGTGGTCACGGTGTGACCCTTGCGCACCGGCTCGGGACCGGCGTTGAAGCCGGTGATCCGGGTGGCGGTGCGGTTGAAGTGTACGGAGTTGGAGTAGCCGGACTGGTAGTCCGACGACCCTGCCGAGTACAGCCGCCAGTAGCCCTTCGGCACCGACACGTACCCGTCGAGGTTGAAGGTGCCGTCGGACTTCGCGGTGAACCAGCCGAGTGACTTCCAGCCGGTCTTGCCGTCGGCCGACTGCTGGAGGTACAGCTTCCGGTTCGGCGGCACCTTGCCGTTGCTGGCGTTCATGCTGCCCTGAATGTGGAGGTCGGAGTACTCGTCGATCCAGCTCGAACAGAAGCAGATGTTCGTCTTGTTGATGACGTCGACCTTGAACTGCGCGTGCGAGGCGGTCAGATACGGGTCGGCCAGGTAGCTGTCGCGAGTGGTCTCGACCGTGAACGTGCCGTCGTCGTACGGGATGTACGGGTCGGTGAGGGTGAAGCGCCCGCCGGCACCGCTGGTCGCCGTGGCGTAGTAGCCCATGTCGACCGCGACGCCCTTGGCCGGGCGCCAGGTGCCGTCGTACAGGTACTCCACGACACCGGACGAGGACGCCTTGGCGCCGAACTTGATCCGCACGCTGGAGTGGTCCAGCCGAATCCGGCTCGGGCTGACCACGACCGGCAGGGTCTTCGAGTCGACGAGCACATAGGTGTTCGTGCCGTCGGGGTTGGCGATCCAGAAGGAGAGGGAGACCGGCACGGACGTGGCGTTGTCGCCGTTCAACTTCGGTGCCACGTCGATCGCGTAGCTGCCGTCGGCAGCGGTGACGGTGCTGTAGCCGTTCTCGGCCACCACGCTCAGCGTCTTGCCGGCCAGCGGCGAGGTGTCGCCGGTGATCGGGTCGAAGAGCGAGATGCGGCCGCCGAGTGTGACGTGCGTGTGCTCCACGTCCAGCACGGCGGGGCTGATGCTGCGATCGGCGAAGACCGGCTTCGGCTCGACGTCCACGGTGGTGGCGTGCGCCGACGAGCTGCTGTCGGCGTCGCTGTCCTGGGCGCTGACCGTCACGTCGTAGCTGCCGTACGACGGCAGTTGCGACATGCGAGGCGAGCGCCAGACACCGTCCTGCGGCGTGCCGGAGACGAGCGTGAAACCGGTGACTGCGATGGTCGCCGGGTCCGTGCCGCGCAGCTCGGTCAGGTCGGCGGACACCTCGGTGATCGCCGAATCGGAGGAGACGGCGACCGTCAGGAAGCCGGCGTCGGAAGGGTCGGAGCCGACGTCGCCGAACACCGGGGCACCGGTGCCGTCGGCGGCAGGCGCGCTGCCGCTCGGGGCGGGCGTCGGGTCTCCGGAGGGCAGGTCGGACGGGGTCGGATCGGCGGAGGTCGGGGTGTCCGACGGTTCACCGATGGGCGGGTCGTACGGGGTCGGGGTGTCCGAAGGAGTGCCGGACGGGGCGCTGGTGGTCGGGTACGCCGGCGTCGGATCAGCCGTCGGATCCGTGGTCGCGGTGGCCGCCGGGTACTGCCCGGGCGTGTCGCCGTCGGCCGCGTACGCCAGCGCCGGCGCGGCGAGGAGCGCGGCGCCCAGTGCAGCGGACACTGCCGCCGACACCAAAGAGCGTGTTCTCACTACTGGATTCCCCCCACGGGAATGGCGCGGCCTCGCTGTCTCGAACATCCGGAGGCCGACCGCGCTCTTTTGTACGGTTGTCGTGAACATCACGCAACGCGTCGGACTCTAGCGGCCGCCCCGACAGGGGAGCGAGCGGGTTTGCGGACTGGCCGAAACCCTCAACCGCCCCTGCCCGCCATGCTGTTGCCGGCGATCGGGGGTCAGTGATCACCGCGCCCGGTTGAAGGAGCGGGATCTCGCGCGTCGCCGGGTCGGCGACGAAGCCCGCCGCGGCGAAGGTGCAGGCGCCGGGCATCACAGGACCCGCGCCGGGGTTGGTACCAAGCGAAGGAGACCGGGCCCAAGGGGGCGGACCGGACTCGCGCGGGCCCCGGATCGGCCCCCACCGGGCCACCACCCTGGCGCCCAATCGGGCAGCGGTTCAGACCACAAAGAGATCACGCAAAAGTAAAAGCCCCAGGTCACGGCGAGTGAGTCCTGAGGCTTCCACAGAGCCGCCTTCGGGATTCGAACCCGAGACCTACGCATTACGAGTGCGTTGCTCTGGCCATCTGAGCTAAGGCGGCGCGCTGCCCACACCTATGGTGCGATCAGCAACGTCGGTAAGTCTACACAGTTTCCGGGGGTGCTCCGCACCCGCCTCGGGGCGTGCGCTCCAGGGGTGCCCGGCAGGGCTATGAGCAGCGCTTTCCCTTCTCGGGAGGGGTGCCCTGGAGGAGGTAGCGGTTGATCGTGGAGTCGATGCAGGTGCTGCCGCGGCCGTAGGCGGTGTGGCCGTCGCCGACGTAGGTGAGGAGGGTCCCGGAGGAGAGCTGGGAGGCGAGGGACTGGGCCCAGGGGTACGGGGTCGCCGGGTCGCGGGTGGTGCCGACGACGAGGATCGGCGCGGCGCCCTTCGCCTCGATGCGGTGGGGCTCGCCGGTGTTCTTCACGGGCCAGTACGCGCAGTTCAGCGAGGCCCAGGCCAGCCCCTCACCGAAGACGGGGGACGCCTTCTCGAAGGCGGGGAGCGCCTGCTCCACCTGGTCCGGGCCGGAGAAGGCGGCAGGCAGGTCGAGGCAGTTCACGGCGGCGTTGGCGGACATCAGGTTCGCGTACTGGCCGTCGGCGTCACGCTCGTAGTAGCTGTCCGAGAGGGCGAGCAGGCCCGCGCCGTCGTTCTTCTTCATCGCGGAGGTGAGCGCGTCACGCAGCTGCGGCCAGGCCGTCTCGTCGTACATCGCCGCGATCACCCCGGTCGTCGCGAGCGCCTCCCCGACCTTGCGGCCGTCCGGGTCGCCCGCCGGGATGGGCTCCTTGTCCAGCTGCTGGAAGAACGCCTTCAGGTTCCTGCCCACCTGATCCGGGCTCGTACCCGCGTCGCCGAGCGGGCAGTCACTGTGCCGCACACAGTCCTTCGCGAAGGACTGGAAAGCCGTCTCGAACCCCGCCGTCTGCTCCTCGTTCAGCTTGCGCGCGGTGAGGGACGGGTCCAGCGCGCCGTCCAGGACGAGCCGGCCCACCCGGTCCGGATAGAGGCCCGCGTACGACGCCCCCAGGAACGTCCCGTACGACGCCCCGACGTAGTTCAGCTTCTCGTCGCCCAGCACGGCCCGCAGGATGTCCATGTCGCGGGCCGCCTCGACAGTGGAGACGTGCCGGAGCAGTTCGGGCGAGTGCTCGCCGCAGCCCTCCGCGAACTTCTTGAACGCCTCGACGAGCTGATCCGTCTCCCGACCGTCGTCCGGAGTGGTGTCCGTCTGCGTGAACGCGTCCATCGCACGGCCGTTGAGGCACTCGACGGGCTCACTGCGGGCCACTCCGCGCGGATCGACCGCGACCATGTCGTAGCGGGCACGGACGTCCGCCGGGTAGCCGATCCCGGCGTGCGACTGGAGATAGCCCACCGCCGAACCGCCCGGCCCGCCCGGATTGACCAGCAGCGAACCGAGGCGCTTGCCCGGCCCCGTGGCCTTCTTGCGGGAGACCGCCAGTCTGACGTCGCCCGAGCCCGGCTTCGCGTAGTCGAGCGGCGCCTTCATCGTGGCGCATTCGAAGCCGGGGACACCGCAACTGCGCCAGTTCAGCTTCTGCTGGTAGTAGGGCGACAGCGCCGAGGGTGTGGCGCGCGGCAGCGCGGTGAGCGCCGCCTCGGTCGCCGCGGCCGTCGTCGTGGAACTCCCCGAGGAGCAGGCGGAGATGAGCAGCACCGCAGCGGCCAGCAGCACGCCGCCCGCACGAAGGGGTCGGGCCGGCCGAGCGGTGCGCCTCATATGCATCTCGCGAGCGTAGCCCTGCGCGATCAATTGATCACCTTCAGTTTCGTAACCGGCTCATACGAGTGAGTCGGTCAACCGGTCGCCGGGCGCGCCACCCCTGACCGGGCCGCCCAGGCCCGCAAGCCACGCAGACCACGCCCGGATGGTCCGGGCCGCACGTCCCGCCCGATGGCCGGGGCCGCACACCGCACCAGGCCCTGCACCACATCATGGAGACATGCGGCGCGGATGGCATGCGGCGCGGATGGCATGCGGCGCGCGTGCAAGGGGATCAGCCCGCCCGGAGCGCCATCGTCATCGCCTCCACGGCGAGCAGCGGGGCAACGTTGCGGTCGAGTGCCTCTCGGCACGCGGCGATCGCGTCGATGCGGCGCAAGGTCGACTCCGGCGAACTGCCGCGGGCCAGCCGCTCCAGCGTGTCCCCCGCCTCCACGTTGGCGATGGCCAGGCGCGAGCCGAGCTGAAGGGCGAGTACGTCGCGGTAGAAGCCGGTGAGGTCGATCAGAGCCAGATCCAGGCTGTCGCGCTGCGTACGCGTTCTTCGGCGCTTCTGCCGGTCCTCCAGCTCCTTCATGACGCCCGCCGTGCCGCGCGGCATCCGGCCGCCCTGCACCGCGCCGAGCGCCGTCTTCAGGTCTTCGGTCTCCTTGACGTCGACTTCCTCGGCGAGCTGCTTCGCGTCCTCCGAAGCCGTGTCGATCAGCTCCTGCGCCGCCTTGAGGCAGCCGCCGATGTCGTCGATCCGCAGCGGGAGTTTGAGGACGGCGGCGCGGCGCTGCCGGGCGCTCGGGTCGGTCGCGAGGCGGCGGGCCCGTCCGATGTGGCCCTGCGTCGCGCGCGCGGCGGCCGCCGCGACGTCGGGCTCGATGCCGTCACGGCGAACGAGGATGTCGGCGACCGCTTCCACCGGCGGGGTGCGCAGTGTGAGCAGCCGGCAGCGGGAGCGGATGGTGGGCAGCACGTCCTCGATGGACGGCGCGCACAGGAGCCAGACCGTGCGGGGAGCGGGCTCCTCGACGGCCTTCAGCAGGACGTTGCCCGCACCTTCCGTGAGGCGGTCCGCGTCCTCCAGGACGATGACCTGCCAGCGGCCGACGGCGGGGGACAGCTGCGCGCGACGGACCAGGTCGCGGGTCTCCTTGACGCCGATGGAGAGCAGGTCGGTGCGGACGATCTGCACATCGGCGTGGGTCCCGACCAGGCTCGTATGACAGCCGTCGCAGAACCCGCAGCCGGGGATTCCGCCGAGCGCGCGGTCGGGGCTCACACACTGCAACGCGGCCGCGAACGCCCGCGCCGCCGTGGAACGGCCCGAACCGGGCGGGCCCGTGAACAGCCAGGCGTGCGTCATCTTGGACGCCTCGGGGAGCGGGGCCTTCGCGGCGACCGCGGTGACAAGGGCGTCGGCGTCCCGGGCAGCGGCGGCGAGCTGCTCGCTCACCTTTTCCTGGCCCACCAGGTCGTCCCACACAGGCATGGGCTCCGCCCTTCCATCGCTTTTTGTCTCGCGTCGTCCATTGTGCGGGTCGCCACTGACAACCGGGCCCCACCCACCCGCTCACCGGACACGGGGAGCCGGACGGGGAGCCGGACGGGGAGCCGGACACCGAGAGCCGCGCGCGGGGAGCGGGATGCATACCGCCGGACCGCAGCCTGCCAGACCCGGCCCACAGGCCGCCGAACGCGAACTGCCCGCCGCCGGACGCCGGGCCGTCGGAGCACCGTCGGGGCCCCGGCATCGCCAGGACCGCCCCGGACCGCCCCGGACCTCGGCGGCGCGTGTTTCCGCGCGCGCCGTGTCCGGCGGCCGGAGACTAGCGGCGCCGCCCGCCGCGCCCCTGGCCCTGCCCCTCGTCCCAGTCGTCCTCGTCCTCGCGCGGGCCCAGCAGTTCGTCCGCCAGGGTCGGGAGGTCGTCGAGCGGGGTCTCCTCGGCCCAGTCGGGGCGGGGCCTGCGGCGCGGGGCGCCCGTCTCGTCCACCTGCGGCAGTTCCCGCGTGCGGTCGACGGGGCCCTCGGGCCCGGCCCCCGGCCGCTCGTCACGGAAGAAGCCCCGGGGCATCCGGTCCGCGGGATCACCGGACGGCGCGTCGGCCCTGGCCCCCGCACCTCCGTCCCGTACCGGAGGAAGGACGGCCGTCTCGTCGGCCGCACCTGAAGCCGGAGAGACGGGCGGCAGCACCGCCGTCTCGTCCGCCGCCCCACCCGGAACCGGCGGCTTCGGCAGCGTGGCCGTGTCCTCGACGTCGGAACGGGACGCCGGACGCTTGGCGGCACGTCCCTCAGCCGGTCGTACGGGCGCAAGCACGGTGGTCTCGTCGGTCGCCGGGTTGGTTACGACCGGCGTGGGCAGCGTCGTCTCGTTGTCCGGCCCGGAAGCCGCCGCGGCCCATGAAGGCCTGGAGGCGGAGGCAGCCGTAGAAGGTGACGGAGACGAAGACGCCGAGACTGTCGAAGACGCACCGGCGTCGCGTCCCGTCCCGGCGCCGGCATCGCGCCCCGTCGTCCCTGTGCCGGCCCCCGGACCGGTCGGGGCACCGCCCCTCGGACCGGCCCCGGTACCCGTCCCGGCGCTCGACACCGCGGCCTCGGCCGAGGCCGCCGCGGCCGCCGAAGCGGCAGCCGCCTCCGCAGCGATCCGTCGGGCCTCCTCGGCGCGCAGCAACGCGTCCTCGGCCTTCCGCTGCTTCTCCAGACGGCGCGCCTCGGCCTCGGCACGCAGCCGCGCCTCCTCCTCGGCCTGCCGGCGCACCCGCTCCTGCTCCGCGGCGCGGGCCTCTTCCTCGGCAAGCAGCCGGACCCGCTCCTCCTCGGCCCGACGGCGGGCCTCCTCGGCACGCTGCCGGGCCTCCTCCGCCTGGCGCTCGGCCTCGCGGCGCTGGGCCTCTTCCAGCTCGCGCTGCTTGCGCTCCTCTTCCTCGGCGCGCAGTTTCGCGAGCTGCGCCTGGCGCTCGCGTTCCAGGCGCTCCTCCTCCGCCTTGCGGGCGGCCTCTTCCTCGGCCTTGCGCCGGGCTTCCTCCTCGGCCGCCCTGCGCGCCTCCTCCTGGGCCTTCACCTCGGCCTCGGAGAGGGGCAGCATCACGTCGAGCCGGTGCCGAACGACCGTGGTGACGGCCTCGGGCTCCTGCGCGGCGTCGACGACCAGGTAGCGGCTCGGGTCGGCGGCGGCGAGCGTCAGGAAACCGGACCGCACGCGCGTGTGGAACTCGACGGGCTCCGACTCCAGCCGGTCGGGCGCCTCGGTGAACCGCTCGCGGGCGGCTTCCGGCGACACGTCCAGCAGCACGGTCAGATGCGGTACGAGCCCGTCCGTCGCCCACCGGTTGATCCGGGCGATCTCCGTCGGGGACAGGTCGCGGCCGGCGCCCTGGTAGGCGACGGAGGAGTCGATGTAGCGGTCGGAGATGACGATGGCGCCCCGCTCCAGCGCGGGCCGCACCACGGTGTCGACGTGCTCCGCTCGGTCGGCGGCGTACAGCAGCGCCTCGGCGCGGTGCGAGAGGCCCGCGGACGACACGTCGAGGAGGATCGAGCGCAGCCGCTTGCCGACCGGCGTGGCGCCCGGCTCGCGGGTCACGACGACCTCGTGGCCCTTGGCCCGGATCCAGTCGGCGATTGCCTGAGCCTGGGTGGACTTGCCGGCCCCGTCGCCGCCCTCCAGGGCGATGAAGAAGCCGCTCGTCGCGGCGACCTGTGCCGGGTCGTCACCGCCGCGCAGCGCGTCCAGCAGGTCCTTGCGCAGCGGCACCCCGGAACGGTCGTCGACCTTGGCGAGCACCACGGCGGCGACGGGCAGCAGGAGTGCGCCGACCAGCATGAGGGTGAAGGCGGCGCCGCCGTGCGCGAACACGAACTTGCCGCTTTCCAGGCGGTGCGGGCCGATCGCGGCGGCCACCAGCG
This sequence comes from Streptomyces rhizosphaerihabitans, assembly GCF_025399795.1. Classification (GTDB taxonomy): domain Bacteria; phylum Actinomycetota; class Actinomycetes; order Streptomycetales; family Streptomycetaceae; genus Streptomyces; species Streptomyces rhizosphaerihabitans. The sequence goes on from NZ_JAODTZ010000013.1 coordinate 117,320, forward strand.
GCGCCACGATCGCACCGACCGCCACGAAGACCCGTACGACCGCGTGAAGGTGTTCGGTCGTGCGGGCCCGGCGGTAGTCCTCGGCCTCCTGGTCGAGGAGCGCGTGCCCGGTGTTGGCGGCGACACCCGCGCCGGTACCGGCGAAGGCGACGATGAGCAGCACGGTGGTGACATCCGGGACCAGGCCGGCGACCAGCAGCGCGACCCCGGTGAAGGCGATCGCGAGCGCGAGCAGCCTGCGCCGCGACAGCGACGGAAGCAGCGCGGGTGCCGTGCGGATGCCGACGACGACGCCGCCGGTCAGGGCCAGCACCAGCAGCCCGTACGTCACCGGTCCGCCGCCCAGGTCGATGGCGTCCAGCACGGAGACCGCGACGGCGGCCGAGATCGCCCCGGCGACGGCCGCGCAGGCCGGCACCAGGAGCGGGATCGCGCCGGTGCGGCCCTTGTCGATGCCGGTGCCCGTCTTCGGGCGGCGCAGCCCTTCGAGCGGCGACCGCGCGCGGGGGGTTCGGGCGTCGGGCAGTTCGAGGAACGTGATCACCGACAGGGACGCCGCGAACAGTCCGGCCGCGACGTACGAGGCGAGCGCCGCCTGGTGCTGGTCGAACCAGTCGATCCCGGCGCCCAGCAGGTTGCTGACCAGGGAGACGACGACCAGGGCGACGGCCGCGATCGGTACCGCGACGAACGCCGTACGCAGGGACAGCCGCCGCAACGCGTCCATGTGGTCCGGCAGCGGGCGCACCGTGGCACCCTCCAGCGGTGGCGCGGGCAGCAGCGCGGGCGCCGCGCTCTCCCGGCACACCGTCCAGAACCGCTCGGCGACTCCGGACACGAAGACGATGACCAGCAGGACGGCGAGCGCGTTGTCCGGGGTCCAGTCGATGAAAAGCGGCGCGACGATGAGGAGCGCGGCCCGCAGGCCGTCGGCTCCGAGCATGGTCCAGCGCCGGTCGAGGAGCCCGTCGGGGGAGGTCAGCGACGTCAGCGGCCCGAGGAGCACGGCTCCGAAGAGCAGTGTCGCGAGGACACGTGCTCCGAAGACAGCCGCCACGGCGAGGGCGGCCCCGCGGGCGCCACCGCCGAAGGAACCCTCGGAGATCGCCGCCTGGAGGGCGAGGACGACCAGGACGAGCAGGGCCAGTGCGTCCGCGACACCTCCCACGAGGTGTGCGCTCCACAACCGCTTCAGCTGCGGTTGACGGAGCAGGGCGCGGACGGCACGCTCGCGTGAATCCGCGACCAGGGAGTCGTCGGGGGCCCAATTCTGGGCCGTTGGCTGCTCGGCTCGCGTCATCCTGCCAGCCTATCCGGACCCACTGACTCCCCGGAGGGCTGCCCGAACATACGGACGCCCCCACACCAAATGGTGTAGAGGCGTCCACTTCTCCGACATGGGACCGAGCCCGGTGAAGGCCGACGAAATCGCGGAAATTCCTGAGGCCTGAGGAGCGGGACCCCGCAGGATTCGGTCGGTGCCTCAGCCTTCGGGGCGCCACCGGGTTCGGCCGGTCGCTCAGCCTTCGGAGGCCGCCGTCTTCTTCGCGGCGGTCTTCTTGGCGGGCGCCTTCTTGGCTGCCGTCTTCGAAGCCGTCGTCTTGGCGGCCGTCTTCTTGGCCGGTGCCTTCTTGGCGGGCGCCTTCTTCGCGGTCTTCTTGGCCGGACCCTTGGCACGCTTCTCGGCGAGCAGCTCGTAGCCGCGCTCCGGCGTGATGTCCTCGACGCTGTCGTCGGAACGCAGCGTCGCGTTGGTCTCGCCATCGGTCACGTACGGCCCGAAACGGCCGTCCTTGACCACGACCGGCTTCCCGCTGACCGGGTCCTCGCCCAGCTCCTTCAGCGGCGGCTTGGCTGCCGCACGACCCCGCTGCTTGGGCTGGGAGTAGATCTCCAGCGCCTCTTCCAGCGTGATGGTGAAGAGCTGGTCCTCCGCGGTGAGCGAGCGCGAGTCCGTGCCCTTCTTCAGGTACGGCCCGTAGCGCCCGTTCTGCGCGGTGATCTCGACGCCCTCGGCGTCCTTGCCGACGACGCGCGGCAGGGACATCAGCTTGAGGGCGTCGTCCAGGGTCACCGTGTCGACCGCCATCGACTTGAACAGCGAGGCGGTACGCGGCTTGACGGCGTTCTTGCCCGTCTTCGGGGTGCCCTCGGGGAGCACCTCGGTGACGTACGGGCCGTAGCGGCCGTCCCTGGCGATGATCTGGCGGCCCGTCTCGGGGTCGGCGCCGAGCTCGAAGTCACCGCTCGGCTTGGCGAGCAGCTCCTCGGCGAGGTCGACCGTCAGCTCGTCCGGAGCCAGATCCTCGGGCACATCGGCGCGCTGGTGGTTCTCGGAGTCCTTCTCGCCGCGCTCGACGTACGGACCGTAGCGGCCGACGCGCAGCACGATGTCGTTGCCGACCGGGAAGGAGGACACCTCGCGGGCGTCGATGGCGCCCAGGTCGGTGACGAGCTCCTTGAGACCGCCCAGGTGGTCGCCGTCGCCGTTGCCGGCCTCGGCGGCGCCGGTCGCCTCGCCCTCACCGAAGTAGAACCGCCGCAGCCACGGCACGGCCTGCGCCTCACCGCGTGCGATGCGGTCGAGGTCGTCCTCCATCTTGGCGGTGAAGTCGTAGTCGACGAGCCGCCCGAAGTGCTTCTCCAGGAGGTTGACCACGGCGAACGACAAGAAGGAGGGCACCAGGGCCGTCCCCTTCTTGAAGACGTAACCGCGATCGAGGATCGTGCCGATGATCGACGCGTACGTCGACGGACGGCCGATCTCGCGCTCTTCGAGCTCCTTGACCAGCGACGCCTCGGTGTAGCGGGCCGGCGGCTTGGTGGCGTGGCCGTCGACCGTGATCTCCTCGGCGGACAGCGGGTCGCCCTCGCCGACCTGCGGGAGGCGGCGCTCGCGGTCGTCGAGCTCGGCGTTCGGGTCGTCCGCGCCCTCGACGTACGCCTTCAGGAAGCCGTGGAAGGTGATCGTCTTGCCGGACGCGCTGAACTCGGCGTCGCGGCCGTCGGCGGCCCGGCCCGCGATCTTCACGGTGACGGAGTTGCCGACCGCATCCTTCATCTGGGAGGCGACGGTCCGCTTCCAGATCAGCTCGTACAGCCTGAACTGGTCGCCGGTCAGTCCCGTTTCGGCCGGGGTACGGAAACGATCACCCGAGGGGCGGATCGCTTCGTGCGCCTCCTGCGCGTTCTTGACCTTCCCGGCGTACGTACGCGGCTGCGCCGGCAGGTAGTCGGCGCCGTACAGCTGCGTGACCTGGGCGCGGGCGGCCGTGATCGCCGTGCCCGACAGGGTCGTGGAGTCCGTACGCATGTAGGTGATGAAGCCGTTCTCGTACAGCTTCTGCGCCACCTGCATGGTCGACTTCGCACCGAAGCCGAGCTTGCGCGAGGCCTCCTGCTGGAGCGTCGTCGTACGGAACGGCGCGTACGGCGAGCGGCGGTAGGGCTTGGACTCGACCGAGCGGACCGCGAAGTTCGTGTCCTGGAGGGCGGCGGCGAGCGCACGGGCGTTCGTCTCGTCCAGGTGGAGCGTGTTCGCGCTCTTGATCTGGCCCAGCGAGTCGAAGTCGCGGCCCTGAGCTACGCGCTTGCCGTCGACCGAGGTGAGGCGGGCGACCAGGTTGGACGGGTCGCTGGCGTCACCGGTGCGGCCGGTGCCGAAAGTGCCGTTCAGGTCCCAGTACTCGGCGGAACGGAAGGCGATGCGCTCGCGCTCCCGCTCGACGACGAGCCGGGTCGCCACGGACTGGACGCGGCCGGCCGACAGCCGCGGCATGACCTTCTTCCACAGGACCGGCGAGACCTCGTAGCCGTACAGGCGGTCGAGGATGCGGCGGGTCTCCTGGGCGTCGACCATGCGCTTGTTCAGCTCGCGCGGGTTTTCGACGGCGCTGCGGATCGCGTCCTTGGTGATCTCGTGGAAGACCATCCGGTGGACGGGAACCTTGGGCTTGAGGACCTCCAGGAGGTGCCATGCGATGGCCTCGCCCTCGCGGTCCTCATCGGTGGCGAGGAAGAGCTCGTCGGAGTCCTTCAGCAGGTCCTTGAGCTTCTTGACCTGGGCCTTCTTGTCGGCGTTGACCACATAGATCGGCTGGAAGTCGTTGTCGACGTCCACACCGAGGCGGCGGACCTCACCGGTGTACTTCTCGGGCACCTCCGCGGCGCCGCTGGGGAGGTCACGGATGTGCCCGACGCTCGCTTCGACGACATAGCCGGGGCCGAGATAGCCCTTGATCGTCTTCGCCTTGGCGGGCGACTCGACGATTACGAGTCGGCGGCCGCCGTGTGCGGTGTCGCTGGTCGGGGACAACTTCGCTCTTCTCTCCGGTCGACGCGGAATCTCCCCGGGGCTTGATTCCCGAGGGATCGGGTCATGCTGACGCTGCGGAGTGTGACGGTACATCCCGCCCCCGTGTCAAACGGGAAAAGCCCGCAACGGCCACTCGAACGGTAACCCGACTACCGCCATTCCTGCCGCCCGGAGTGTCGACCGGCTCTTTCGGGCCTATCCGGAGGGTAACTTCCCAGTTACCCGAGTGGTGGTCCTCACGCGCGGTCTCACCCGCGCGTGAAGCACCACATTCCGAGCGCCAGCGCCGCGCTTCCGGCGACGCTCGTGAGGGTCGCCGATGCGACGCGGTTCACACCGTGGGCAACCGGCTCACCTTGCCGCACCCGGACCACGGTCCAGGACACGAGTCCGCCTCCGAACAGGGCGAACGCCACCCCCGCGAAGATCGCCGGTCCGTTTTCCATGGCTCTGCCCTTCCGCCCCGAGTCCTCAGGCTCGGGAGGCTGACACGCCCTGGCAGCGTACGTACGAACCCACGGTGAACGCCGGGCAACCGGCATCCCATGAGGCGCCCACACCGCACCCGGCGCCGTCGTCCACCCCGGCCGTCCTCTTCTGATCGACGCGGCCCGCAGCGCGCGCGACTGTGGCGAATCCGTCGTTCCAGTCCCCTCGCCGCCCGGCCCGCCGACCGCCTTCGCCTGCGTTCTCGCTCGCCCGACTCACCTCGAACCTGCCACCACGGGTCTTCCCCCGCAGCCGATCCCCCTTCTTCTCGCCCGTTCCGCAGGCCATTTCCCGCAACCCAAGTCCGCCTGCGTGTCCCGATGCGTCTTCGTCTGCGTCTCCGTGTCCATGTCCGTCTCCATGTCCATGCCCGTGGTGCGGCGCCGAGGTCGAGGTCCGACGGTCACCGGCGGTATCCGCGCGACGCGCAGGGCAACGCCGTCCGAGCACAGGACATGGCCGAGATCGGGCGGACTGGGTGGGGAGGCTCGCCACGGCGAACCGGGGGCGTGAGGGCCGGGGTGCCTGGATCCCGACGAAGGCGGTGGCTACGGCGGAGGCGACGGCTCTGGACCACTGCGGTGGCGGTGGCTACAGCGGAGGCAACGGCTACGGCTACGGCTACGGCTACGGCTACGGCTGGATGCTCTGCTACCGCGGCGGCATTTCGACTGCGACGGCGATGGAGATGGCGTTGAGCGGGGGTTCGTGAGGCGCCGGATGACGCGCGGCGCCGCAGTCGGCGAGGTGAGCGGCCTGGCCGCGAGGGACGGCCGGAAGCGTCCGCCGCCATCGGATGTTGGCCGGTTTCCTCTCCCGGTCGAGGATGCCGATCCGGTGTCCGGTGGGGCGTAGGTCGCGGGGGCGAGTCAGCTCGCGGACGCCCGCGCTCCAGACACCGAACACGGCAAGGCGACACTCACCCGTGCCACGTCGGACCACCCCTGGCGGGCTGCGCCTTCCAGAGGAGCCACTCGGCGGGAACGGCCCGAGGAACCGCGGGGCCGGTAGGACAGCCACCCGGGAGGCGCTGCAGGCCGGACGAGGCGCACAGGCCGGAGGAGGCACGCGGGCCGGAGGAACCGCCGGCCTCGCCTCCCACCCCCGGCTCAAGCCCAGAGGCGCCCCACACCGCCCCACACCGCTCCCCGGCGTCACCCAGCTACTCGACCGGCTACTCGACCGGCTCCAGGAATCCCTGCTCGACCAGCAGGCGAATCTGTGCTGGCGTCCGGTCGCGCAGCAACACCGGGTCCTCACCGACCAGTTGGGCGATGGCGTCGAGAATCCGCCCCGCGCTCAACGTGCCGTCGCACACGCCGGCGAAGCCCGCTCCGACCGTGTCCACCTTGGTGGCCCGGCGCATTCCGCGGTGCTGACGCAGCACCACATGCTCCGGATCCTCGGCGCCGGGCAGTCCGACCTGCTCCTGCACGACCTCCGCCACAAGTCTGAAGTGACCGGCGAGCAGACCCGCGTCGTCGTGCCGCCGCAGATAGTCGACCCGGTCGAAGTGCTCGCGCACGGCCTCGCCGAGCGGCTGCTCGACGGAGTGCGGCCACTCCTCGACCGTGATGGAGGGCTCGGCCGCCGTCGTCCTGCGCAGCGTGATCCATCCGAAGCCGACGGCCTTCACCTTGCGCGCCTCGAACTCGTCGAGCCACGCGTCGTACCGGGCCTGGTACTCGGCCGGGTCCGCGCGGTGGTCACCCGCGTCGCGCAGCCACAACTCCGCGTACTGCGTGACGTCCTGCACCTCGCGCTGCACGATCCACGCGTCGCAGCCTCGCGGCACCCAGGAACGCAGCCGGTCCTGCCAGTCCTCGCCTTCCACGTGCTGCCAGTTGGCCAGGAACTGGGCGTACCCCCCTTCGTTCAGCCGGTCCCCCGACTCCTGAACGAGTGTGCGGCACAGATCGTCCCCGCCCATTCCGCCGTCGCGGTACGTCAGCCGGGCACCCGGCGAGATCACGAAGGGTGGGTTCGAGACGATCAGGTCGTACGTCTCGTCGGCGCGGACCGGCTCGAAGAGGGAGCCCTGGCGCAGGTCGGCCGCCGGGGCGCCGGACAGCGCGAGGGTGAGCGCGGTGATGTGCAGCGCACGGGGGTTCAGGTCGGTCGCCGTCACGCGCGTGGCGTGCTGCGCGACGTGCAGGGCCTGGATTCCGGAGCCGGTACCGAGATCGAGCGCGGAGTCGACGGGCGCACGAACGGTGATGCCGGCGAGCGTCGTGGAAGCGCCTCCCACGCCGAGGACGACACCTTCCTCCCGGCTGCCGATGCCGCCCGCGCCGCCGACGGCGCATCCGAGGTCGGACACGATGAACCAGTCCTCACCGCCGGGACCGCCGTAGGGCCGGATGTCGACGCTCGCCGCGACCTCGTCCCCGCCCGTCCGGGTCAGCCAGCCGCTTTCCACGGCGTCCTCGACAGGCAGCACGTCCGCCACGCGCGCGTGCGGCACGGGCTGCTGCAGCAGGAACAGCCGCACGAGCGTCTCCAGCGGTGTGTCCCCACGGGTCGCCCGGAGAGCGGGCACGGTCTCACTGCGCGCCAGCGCCGCGTACGCGGGGGCGCCGAGCAGGTCGAGGAGTCCGTCCGCGGTGAAGGAGGCGTCGAGGAGGGCGCTCCGCAGCCGGGCTGCGATGTCGGCACGATCGGACGAGGGCAACGGTGACAGGCTGGAATGACTCACGCCTCCCATTGTGTCCGCTATCACCCACGGGCACCCACACCTGTGGACAACGCACTACCCGTGGATTGCGCACCCCCTGTGGACAGCACATCCCCCGCGACCGTCACCTGTGGACAGGGCATGCCGAGAGCCCGGCACGCACGCGCCGGGCTCTCGTTCGTTCGAACGGCAGATCACCGCCCCGGGGACTCCTCGGGAAGCCTCGCCTCCGGGCCGCCACCGACGGTCCCCCAGGGAACTCAGCCCGTGGTCGCCGCCGAGGACCCGGACGCCGACTTGCAGCTCTCCTGCTGCGCCATCGCCTTGCCCACGTCGCCCTCCTCCAGCTTGTTCAGGGCGTCGTTCCCGCTCTGGCTCAGCTTGGCGAGCTGGGTCGCGACATCCTTGAGCCCGTCGGCGAACTTGGCCTGGTCCTTGGTGTCGAGCTTGTCGACCTGCTTCTTCAGAGCCGCGTACGACGCGGAGATGTCCTTGAGCTCCTTGACCGCGTTGGTCTGCTTCGTCTTGCCGTCGTCGACGTCCGGCGGTCCCGCGTTGTCGACGGCGGTGCCCATCGCCGCGTAGGCGTCGGACATGTCCTGGAAGGCCTGTGCGTCCGTCCTCTGAACGTCCTCCGGCGCGCTGTTGTCCGAGGTCTGCTTCTGGATCGCGGCGTTCGCGTCCTCGATCTTCTGCGCCTGCGGCTTCACCGCGTCACAGACCTGCTTGGCCCAGGAGTTCCGCTTGCCGCTGCCGTTGTCGTCGCTGCTGCTGCTGCATCCCGACAGCGCGACTACCAGTACCGCACCGCCGGACAGTGCGGCCGCGAGCTTCTTGTTCACCGGTTTGGTCCCTTCCATGGCTCTCGGCCCCGGAACATACACGCCATGTGGGCGACACCCACATAGTGAATGTCCGCTAAAACACTTATTGAAGCTATTTGCACCAGGCGAGAGAAGGCTCACGACCGCGGTGTGAACACACACAGGGCGGGCGCACAGCACGTCAACACGCGCCGTACACCCGCCCGTTGGCCCACTCCCTGACCAGGCACGGAAGTCCGTGCCACATCAGGCGCAGAACCTGTGAGCTAGGAAACCACCGCCGGATCGGCCGACTTGGCGACCCCTTCCTCGTTGTCCTCCTCGTCACCCATGACGATCCCGCGCCGCTTGGAGATGTACACGGCACTCACGATCACGATGAGCGCGAAAAGGGCGATGAACACCCGTACGCCGGCACTCTTGTCGTCGCCGTACGAGAACTTGACGATCGCCGGAGCGATCAGCAGCGACACCAGGTTCATGACCTTCAACAGCGGGTTGATCGCGGGGCCCGCCGTGTCCTTGAAGGGGTCACCGATCGTGTCGCCGATCACCGTAGCGGCGTGGGCCTCGCTGCCCTTGCCGCCGTGGTGGCCGTCCTCGACCAGCTTCTTGGCGTTGTCCCACGCGCCACCGGAGTTGGCGAGGAAGACCGCCATCAGCGTGCCGGTGCCGATCGCGCCGGCGAGGAACGAGCCGAGCGCGCCGACGCCGAGCGTGAACCCGATCGCAATCGGCGTGAGCACCGCGAGCAGGCCGGGTGTGGCCAGTTCGCGCAGCGCGTCCTTGGTGCAGATGTCGACGACGCGCCCGTACTCGGGCTTCTCGGAGTAGTCCATGATCCCGGGGTGCTCGCGGAACTGCCGCCGCACCTCGTAGACCACCGCCCCGGCGGACCGCGACACCGCGTTGATCGCCAGCCCCGAGAAGAGGAAGACGACTGCGGCGCCCGCGATGAGACCCACCAGGTTGTTGGGCTGCGAGATGTCCATCATCAGGTTCAGCGGCGCGCCGGGACCCGAGACCTTCTCGCCCACGTCGCTCGCGGCCGTGGTGATCGCGTCACGGTACGAGCCGAAGAGGGCCGAGGCCGCGAGGACTGCGGTGGCGATGGCGATGCCCTTGGTGATGGCCTTGGTGGTGTTGCCGACAGCGTCCAGGTCGGTGAGCACCTGCGCGCCCGCGCCCTCGACGTCGCCGGACATCTCGGCGATGCCCTGCGCGTTGTCGGAGACGGGGCCGAAGGTGTCCATCGCGACGATGACACCGACCGTGGTGAGCAGGCCCGTTCCGGCGAGCGCCACCGCGAACAGCGCCAGCAAGATCGACGTACCGCCCAGCAGGAACGCCCCGTACACGCCGAGGCCGATCAACAGGGCGGTATAGACGGCCGATTCGAGACCGATGGAGATGCCGGCGAGGACGACGGTGGCCGCGCCGGTCAGTGAACTCTTGCCGATGTCCCGGACGGGACGGCGGCTGGTCTCGGTGAAGTAGCCGGTCAACTGCTGGATGAGCGCGGCCAGCACGATGCCGATCGCGACGGCGACGACCGCGAGGACCCGCGGATCACCGCCCTTGGCCTTGATCGCCGCGTCCGTTACACCGTCCAGTTCGGCATAGGTCCCCGGAAGGTAGACGTAGACGGCCAGGGCGACCAGCACGAGCGAGATCACCGCGGAGATGAAGAACCCACGGTTGATCGCGGACATGCCGCTGCGGTCGGAGCGCCGGGGCGCCACCGCGAAGATGCCGATCATCGCGGTGAGGACGCCGATCGCGGGCACGATCAGCGGGAACGCGAGCCCGGCGTCGCCGAACGCCACCTTGCCGAGGATCAGCGCGGCGACGAGCGTGACGGCGTACGACTCGAAGAGGTCCGCGGCCATGCCGGCGCAGTCGCCCACGTTGTCGCCCACGTTGTCGGCGATGGTCGCGGCATTGCGCGGATCGTCCTCCGGAATGCCCTGCTCGACCTTGCCGACCAGGTCGGCGCCGACATCGGCAGCCTTGGTGAAGATACCGCCGCCGACACGCATGAACATGGCGATCAGTGCCGCGCCGAGACCGAAGCCCTCCAGGACCTTCGGCGCGTCGGCCGCGTACACGAGCACCACACAGGAGGCGCCCAGCAGACCGAGCCCCACCGTGAACATGCCGACGACGCCACCGGTGCGGAAAGCGATCTTCATGGCTTTGTGCGAGACGGCGGTGAGATCCTTTTCGGGCTCACCCTCCGCCGGGGTCGCTTCCCGTGCCGCGGCGGCCACGCGGACATTGCTCCGTACGGCGAGCCACATACCGATGTAACCGGTGGTCGCCGAGAACGCCGCGCCGATCAAGAAGAAGATCGACCGTCCGGCGCGCTGATTCCAGTCGTCCGCGGGCAGCAGCATGAGCAGGAAGAACACCACGGCGGCGAATACGCCGAGCGTGCGCATCTGACGCCCCAGGTAGGCATTCGCGCCCTCCTGGATCGCCGTCGCGATCTCCTTCATGCTCTCGGTGCCCTCGCCGGCCGCGAGAACCTGGCGCACCAGGATCCCGGCGACGACGAGCGCCGCCACGGCGACGACCGCGATGACCATCACGATGAGACGGTTGTCGTCCGTCAGAACCGCAGCTGCGAAGGTTGTGGGGTGGTCAAACTGATGAGGGGTAGAAAGCCCCGCCATTCGTCCTCCTTGACGCTTGGGCTGAGCTCAAGATGTGGACGGATTCTAGGTACCGGAACCTGATCAAAACAGTGCGCGGTAAGCGGAATTAGCCGAGACTTGCTCTTCAGCAAATGATCGACAGGCGTCCACGGACCCAAATGCAGTAACGCCCCAGAAGCGTTGACGCTTGATCCAATTATCGCGCTAATGATCGTGAATCAATTCACGAAACGCCGTGCACGATCACCATATGGGCGAGCGCGAGTTCCCGGACATGCCGAAGGGCCCCACCGAGTAGGGCCCTTCGGGGCAAGAAAAGAGGGGCGGTTGTCAGGAAAGAGCCACGGCCGGCGGCACAATGGGCCAGCTCATCCTGATCAGTCCGCCGTGCTCTCCGGCGATGACTTCCACGTCGTCGACAAGGCCGCTGATGACCGCGAGGCCCATCTCGTCCTCCTCGGTCTCCGCGTCCGAGCCGCCGGAGGCGGCGCCGGACGCCGCCCCGCCGGGTACCGAACCCGGCGCCTCGTCACCGACCTCGATGGAGAACTGTTTCTCCTCGTCGATCAGCGTCACCTGCACCGGCGCCGAGATGCCGCTGCTCTGGTGCAGTCCGACGGCACGAGTACAGGCCTCGCCGACGGCGAGCCTGACCTCGTCGAGGACGGCCTCGTCCACTCCGGCCCTGCGCGCCACCGCTGCCGCCACCAGTCGGGCGGTCCTGACGTGCTCGGGCAGCGCGCTGAAGCGGAGTTCAACGGTGGCCATGCATCCCCCTCTGAACTACGGGCGTGCTGTACTACGGGCGTGCTGTCAGGGGACCGGGCCGTGGGCCCGGACCCCCACTGCTGCGAAGCCCGGGCCCACGACCCGGGAGACCGCTGGTCAGTCGGTCGCGTTGACCGCCTCCTCCACCGAGGTGTGGATCGGGAACACCTTGGTGAGACCAGTAATACGGAAGATCTTCAGAATGCGCTCCTGGTTGCAGACCAGACGCAGCGAGCCCTCATGGGCCCGGACACGCTTCAGGCCGCCCACCAGAACGCCGAGACCGGTGGAGTCGAGGAAGTCCACGCCCTCCATGTCGACGACGAGGTGGAAGCTGCCGTCGTTCACCAGCTCGACCAGCTGCTCCCGCAGCTTGGGCGCGGTATATACATCGATTTCGCCGCCGACCTCGACGACCGTACGGTCGCCATTAGGGCCGGACACATTGCGAGTCGACAGGGACAGGTCCACGGATCCTCCAGCACCTTGCTATCGAGCGGTCGCCCCATGGGACACCTCGGCAGAGCCCCCGGGACGGTTCGCCAGCCGCGATGGCATTCAATCACTTACCGGCAGGCGTGCACGACGCCTTGGGCCCATTGTCCGTCACGCCAGTGACACACTCGATGCCGATGGCCAAGAATCACCGATCCGATCGATCCTCGGCGGACACCGCTTCCCGCCCCTCGCCGAGCACAGTCCTGGACCGGCTCGCCTCGGGGCCGAGCCGGGCTTCGCGCATCACTCATACGGAGCACTTGCCCCCGCGAGCGGGTCGCCATGCCGTCTGGCCCGACCGGATCCGTTCGGAGGTCATCGCCGCGGTGCAGGCAGCGGGCATCGAACACCCCTGGGCCCACCAGGCACGCGTCGCCGAGCACGCCCTGGACGGCGAGTCGGTGATCGTCGCCACCGGCACCGCCTCCGGCAAGTCCCTGGCGTACCTCGCCCCGGTCCTGACGGCCCTTCTGGAGGGCTCCGAGGCCCCGAACGGCCGGGGTGCCACCGCCCTCTACCTGGCCCCCACCAAGGCCCTGGCAGCCGACCAGCGCCGCTCGGTGAAGGAACTTTCACAACCGCTGGGCAATGCCGTACGCCCAGCCGTGTACGACGGCGACACGCCCTTCGAGGAACGCGAATGGGTACGCCAGTACGCCAACTACGTCCTGACCAACCCCGACATGCTGCACCGCGGGATATTGCCCTCCCACGCCCGCTGGTCCTCCTTCCTGCGCGCCCTGCGGTATGTCGTGATCGACGAGTGCCACACCTACCGCGGCGTCTTCGGTTCCCACGTCGCCCAGGTGCTGCGCCGCCTGCGCCGCATCTGCGCCCGCTACGGCGCCTCTCCCGTCTTCCTGCTGGCCTCCGCGACCGCCGCCGAACCCGCCGTCGCGGCGCGCCGCCTGACCGGCCTCCCGGTCGTCGAGGTCGCCGACGACGCCTCTCCACGAGGGGAACTCGTGTTCGCCCTGTGGGAGCCCCCGCTCACCGAACTGCACGGCGAGAAAGGTGCACCCGTCCGGCGTACCGCCACCGCCGAAACGGCCGACCTGCTGACCGACCTCACCGTCCAGGGCATGCGCTCGATCGCCTTCGTACGGTCCCGGCGCGGCGCCGAACTGATCGCGGTCATCGCCCAGGAACGCCTCGCCGAGATCGACCGCTCACTGGCCCGGCGCGTCGCCGCCTATCGCGGCGGCTATCTCCCCGAGGAACGCCGTGCCCTGGAGAGCGCACTGCACTCCGGGGAACTCCTCGGCCTCGCCGCCACCACCGCCCTCGAACTCGGCGTCGACATCTCCGGCCTCGACGCCGTCGTCATCTCCGGCTACCCGGGCACCCGCGCCTCCCTCTGGCAGCAGGCGGGCCGCGCGGGCCGCTCCGGGGAGGGCGCGCTGGCGATCCTGGTCGCCCGCGACGACCCGCTGGACACCTTCCTCGTCCATCATCCCGAGGCACTGTTCGACCAACCGGTGGAATCCACGGTCCTCGACCCCGACAACCCGTACGTCCTGGCCCCGCACCTGTGCGCCGCCGCCTCCGAGATCCCGCTCACGGACGACGACCTGGAGCTCTTCGGCCCCGCCACCGCCGATCTGCTGCCGCAGCTGGAGGCCGCAAAACTGCTGCGCCGCCGGGCCACGGCCTGGCACTGGACACGCCGGGAGCGGGCCGTCGACCTGACAGACATCCGCGGGGGCGGCGGCAGCCCGGTGCAGATCGTCGAGTCCGGGACCGGGCGCCTGCTCGGCACGGTCGACGAGGCCGCCGCGCACACGGCGGTCCACGAGGGCGCCGTCCATCTGCACCAGGGCCGTACGTACCTGGTGCGCAAGCTGGACCTGGAGGACTCCGTCGCGCTGGTCGAGGAGGCCAGCCCGCCGTATTCGACGGTCGCCCGCGACACCACGTCCATCGCCGTCCTCGAAACCGACGTCGAAGTCCCCTGGGGCGACGGCCGGTTGTGCTACGGCTCCGTCGAGGTCACCAATCAAGTCGTCTCCTTCCTGCGTCGGCGTGTCATCACCGGTGAGGTCCTCGGCGAGACGAAACTCGACCTCCCTCCTCGTACCCTGCGCACCCGTGCCGTCTGGTGGACGGTCACCGAGGACCAGTTGGACGCGGCCCGGATCAACCCGGAGATCCTCGGCGGCGCGCTGCACGCCGCCGAGCACGCGTCGATCGGCATGCTGCCGCTCTTCGCCACCTGCGACCGCTGGGACATCGGCGGCGTCTCCGTCCCCCTCCACCCGGACACGCTCCTGCCCACCGTCTTCGTGTACGACGGTCACCCGGGCGGCGCCGGATTCGCCGAGCGCGCCTTCCACACAGCCCGTTCCTGGCTCACGGCCACCCGCCAGGCCATCGCCTCCTGCGAGTGCGACGCCGGCTGCCCCTCCTGCATCCAGTCCCCCAAATGCGGCAACGGGAACGAACCGCTGCACAAGCGAGGCGCCGTACGCCTGCTCACGGAACTGCTGCGGGCGGCGCCGGAGGAGTGAAGGCCTGACGAGTCAGGTCCGGAGGAGCTCAGGCGAGGAGTCAGCGCCGAAGGAGTCAGGGCCGCAAGAGTCCGGGCCGGAGGAGTTCAGGGCTGGAGGAGTTCAGGGCCGGATGTGCGAGGGCCGAGGGCCGGACGAGTGAAAGCCGTGTGCGCGGGGCCAGACGGGTGAAATGCGAGCGCGTATGGGCCGAACGAGTGACCGTCGGGCGCATGACGGCCGAGGGGCGAGGGGTGAGGGCCGGAGAAGCTGGGACCGGACGCTAAAAACCCGGTGAACGAGGCTGAGGACCCTCAGGTCCCGCCGGCCCCTCAGACCCTGTAGGACCCGTAGGACTCACAGGACCCGCAGAACTCGCGGGACCCGCAGGTTCCAGAGGACCCAGAGACCCTGTCGGCCCCGCAAGTCCCGGAGAACCCGGAGGCCCCGCCCTCGATCTGACCTCCGCGATGAGTGGTCCGGTTCCGGACGCCGTCGTCACGTCCGAGATCTGGCCCTCGACGGCACACCTCACGAGCCGCGCGCTCTGCGCTCGGGCCACGCGGTCCGCGCGGGCACAGGCCGCCGCGCCGCCGTCGCTCCAGTGGTCCGCCGCGGCGAGGGCCGCCAAGTCCGCTGCCCCTGCCGCCCGGTGCCGCACCACAACGGCCTGCCCTATCGCCAGCACCGCTCCGAAGACGGCACACAGCACAGTGATCGCGCCCACCGTCCAGACGGTCGCCGATCCCCTGTCGGAGGACGCGCGCCACCGCGCACACCGACGACTCGCAACGAACGACCAAACCCGTCGCCCGCTCCACCGGCGACTCCAGTTCCTCATCTCCCGTCCACCCCCACAACCGTCTCCTCCGCCAGTGCCACCGCCTCGTCGGTCAGTTCCAGGGACAGAGCGGCGGGACCCGGCATCCTCGCGCCGACCGTCACCTTGACCAGGTCGGCCTCCCGACTCACCGTGACCTGCGCGCCGGGCGGGGCTGCCCTGCGGGTCGTCGCCAGGACCGCTTCCGGCGAGTCCTGGCGTGCCGCCGCCCGAGCGCCCGCCCTCGCCGCGTCCACGCACTGGATCTGCGCGGACGCGGCGAGCAGGGCCCAGACCAGTGCCATGCCGACGAGCACCAGCGAGGGCAGCACCACGGCGGCCTCGGCGGTGACGAACCCAGCGTCTCGACACCGGACCGGCCTGGCTCTCAACAGGGCTTCTTTCAGACCTCGTTCACATCTGGACATTGAGCGCCCGTCCCACGATGCCCTGCAGTTCCTCACCGACCTGCCCGCTCGTCACCACCTTGTAGAGCGCGGCCGCGAAGGCCACCGCCGCGATGACACCCACCGCGTACTCGGACGTGACCATTCCCGCATCCCTCCGCGCCGCGATCGACGCGATCATCCAAGCCCGCATACGCGCGGACCCTTGCGCTTGCCGTTGCCCTTGCCCTCGTCCTCGTCCTCGTCCTCGTCCGAGAACTCGCACCATCCCACTCATTCCAACCTCCCTATGGTTCAGGCCTGTCTGCCATTTCGCCCACGCGCCCGTTACCGCTCGCCCTTCCGCCACCCGTCACCCACCACCCCCTCGCAGCAACCCGCCGGCCAGCCCGATCACCACCGGCAGCACGCCGATCGCGAGGAAGGCCGGCAGGAAACACAGCCCCACGGGCGCGGTGACCATGACGGCCGCCCGGCGTGCCCGGGCCGTCGCGGTCCGCCCCCACTCGGCGCGGGCCTGCGCCGCGAGCCGGCCGACCGGCACAGCCGCCGGTACACCCGACTCACCCGCCCGCTCCAGCAGTCGCGCCAACCCCTGGGCACCCGGTATCGACGCCAACCTCCGCCACGCGTCGCCCGGCTCACCCCCGAGCCGTACCTCCGCCGCGCCCCGGGCCAGCCGCTCACCCACCGGTCCGCCCAGTGCCTCACCGACAACCTGGGCAGCCGCAACGGGGCTCGCTCCCGCCGCGATGCAGGCCGCCACCAAGTCGGCGGCGAGCGGTAGTTGGCGGGCTGCCAGCGTTACGTCGTACTCCTCCGCTGGGGTGGGATTCCGCCGCTGCCGCCATCGCAGGACCCCGAACCCGGCCGCCATCCCCACCAGAACACCGGCGAGACCGCCGATCAGAACCCAGCCGACGCACACCACGCCCAGCAAGGGCAGCCACCGTCGGTCATGGCTCCGCACCTCGTGGCGCCTCGGCGACGGCGCCGCCTCCAGGAGCAGCAACTCGGCCAACCGTCTGCGCACTCTCCTCACGCGCCGCACCGCCCCGAGCCGACGGGCCGACATGCGGACCAGGAGCACTCCGCACACAAGTACCCCCAGCCTGTGGGCAACTTCCGCGCTCATGCCGTCTCCGCCCCTCGTACGATCCGCAGCGCCCACCACAGCCCCACACCCTCCAGCACCCCGCCGACCAGCAGACAGCCCAGCCCGGGACCGGTGTGCAACAGCACGTGCAGCGGGTCCGCGCCGAGCGCGGTGCCGAGCAGGAGACCGAGGACCGGCAGGCCCGCGAGCATCGAGGCCGTCGAGCGTGATCCGGCCAACTGGGCACGCATGTCCGCTCTTTGATCGCGCTCGGCTCGCAGCGCGGCCTCCAGCCGGTCCAGGCCCGCCGCGAGTCCCGCACCCCGGTCCACGGCCACGCGCCAGCACGCGGCGAGCCCCACCAGTCCGTCCGCGCCGGGCTGTCGTGCCGCCTCGGTGAGCGCATCCGGCACATCCCCACCGAACCTCGCCGCGGCCAGCACCACCGGCTGCGCGTCACCGAGCCCGTCCGAGTCACGCGCGGCTCCGAGCAGCGCCTCGCCGGGCTGGCGTCCGGCCCGCACCTCACCGGCGAGGGCACCGCACAGGGCGATCACCGCGTCGCCGCGTCGCTCCCGCTCGCGCCGAGCTTCTCCCGCCCGCCGCACCCTCCCCAGCAGAGGCATTCCGGCGGCCCCGAGGAGAAGCGGCAGTACCGAGGTGCCCAGCACCGCGATCACCGATCCCGCCACCAGCGACCACGCTTCGGACCGCAGCCGCCCGCGCAGCCGTCGCCAGTCGACAAGGACCCGCTCCCACCGAGGCGGCCCGACCGCCACCCCGTCGCCCGTGAGCAGCACCCTCGCTCTGCGCACCCCCGAGCCGCGCCCGCCGATCAGCCAAACCGCGATCCCGGCACACGCCACGGCCGCTCCCGCGGGCACGTCCGTCATCTCACCGATCCCCATCCCGCTCCCCGTTCGCTTCCCGCCGTCCGTCCCCGGTCGTGGCTCCGGCGTCCCTTCCGCCCGAAGGGCTCCTCGCCCACTGCCTGTCCGGAAGCACTTCCTCCGTCCCGAGCCGAGTCGGCCCGCAACGTCCCCGACTCCCGTCCTGGAACAGCTCCCGCAGCCGCGCCCACCCCCGCTCGTACGCGAAGGCGTCCTCGCCCCACCGCAGCGCCGGCACCGTCACCACCAGCCCCGACGAGTCGCGTTCCAGCACATGCACCTCGGCGATCCGGCGCCGTCCGGCCCGGTCCCGCACGAGATGCAGGACCACGGACAGAGCCGCCGCCAGTTGGCTGTGCAGGGCGGCCCGGTCGAGCCCGGCAGCGGTGCCCAGCGCCTCCAGCCGGGCCGGGACCTGCGCCGCCGCGTTGGCATGAAGAGTTCCTGAGCCACCCTCGTGTCCTGTGTTGAGGGCGGCCAGCAGCGAGACGACCTCCGGACCGCGCACCTCGCCGACCACCAGCCGATCCGGTCTCATCCGCAAGGCTTGCCGGACGAGATCCTGGAGCGAGACAAGGCCGACACCCTCCTGGTTGGCGGGCCGGCCTTCCAGGCGCACTACATGCGGATGGTCTGGCCGCAGCTCCGCCGAGTCCTCGGCGAGCACGATCCGCTCCCCGGGACCCACCAGCCCCAGCAACGCGCTCAACAAGGTCGTCTTGCCTGAGCCGGTACCTCCGCTGATGAGGAAGGACAACCGGGCGTCCAGCAGCGCTCGGAGCACCCGGTCCCCGCCGGGCGGCACCGTCCCCGCCGCCACCAGTTCGTCGAGCGTGAACGCACGCGGCCGTACGACGCGCAGGGAGAGGCAGGTGGAGCCGACGGCGACCGGCGGCAGCACCGCGTGCAGACGTGTCCCGTCCGGCAGTCGGGC
The DNA here is from genome assembly GCF_025399795.1 of Streptomyces rhizosphaerihabitans. Taxonomy (GTDB): domain Bacteria; phylum Actinomycetota; class Actinomycetes; order Streptomycetales; family Streptomycetaceae; genus Streptomyces; species Streptomyces rhizosphaerihabitans. The sequence continues at coordinate 136,178 of NZ_JAODTZ010000013.1, forward strand.
GTCCACCCAGGGGCGGGCGTCGTCGAGCCTTCTGCCGGCCACCGCCGCGAGGCGCTGCGCGAGACGTCGTACGGCTGCCGCGTCCGGAAAGGACACAGCGGTCAGCTCCAGGCCGCCGCCTCGGTCCACCCAGACCCGGTCGGGCGCCGACACCAGCACGTCGGTCACCGACGGGTCGGCGAGCAGCGGTTCCAGCGGTCCGCTGCCGACCAGCTCGGAGCGCAGCCGCTCGGCCGCGCCGAGGACTTCCGCGTCACCGAGGACCCGCCCCTGCTCACGCAGCGCCTGTGCCACGCGCGCTGGGGTCGGCTCGGAACCGCTCTCGGCCAGCCATTGCCGCACGCCGTCCAGCAGCCCCGCGCGTCCGTCCGAGCCGCCGCCGGGCCCGTTCCACGTCGCCGTACCTCCTGGCGGGTGGCCTCCGGGTGCGCCCCGCTTCGCCGTCCGCCCGGAGAGATAGTGCCGCGGCCCGTCCCGCGCGTCCGCACGGCCGGACGGGTGCGCCCCTGGTCCGTCCCGCGCGTCCGTCCGTCCGGACGGACGGCGCACGGATCCGTTCGGCGTGTCCGTCCGAGCGGGCGGGCAGCCCTCTCGTATGTCCTGGGGCCCCTGTCCCGTTCGACTGTCGAATCCCGCGCCACGGTCCGAGCCTTTCGTCACGTCCCAGCTCATACGCCCCCTCCTTCGACCGGAACCCGCTCCCAGAAGGCCGTGCAGAACCGGGCCAGAGGCCCCTTCGCCGTACTCCCCGGTGGCGGCCCGACGTCCAACGGAAAGGGCTCGGTCGGCAGTTCGCCCACCAGGGGCAGGTCGAGCAGGCGGGCGACCTCGCTGTGGTGGAGACCCGGCGCACAGGGTCCGCGGACCACGACCCGCAGATCGCGCAGGACCATGCCGACCGCGGACGCCACCCGCCCGGCCGCGGCGATGGAGCGCAGGTCCGCGGGGACCACCAGCAGCCCCACATCGAGCTGGGCAAGGATCTCGGCAACACCCTCGTCGATGCGGCGGGGCAGGTCGACGACCACCGCACCACCGCGCCGTCTGGCGGCGGCCAGGACCGCTCGTACCGCTTGCGGCGGAATGGTGACCGCGTCGCTCCGGTCCCAGCTCAGGACGCGCAGCGCGTGCAGTTCGGGCAGCGACTCCTCCAGGGCGCCGCCGCCGACCCTGCCGTGGGATGCGGCGAACGCCGGCCAGCGCAGTCCCTCGGCCGTCTCTCCGCCCAGGAGTACGTCAAGTCCGCCTCCGAGAGGGTCCGCGTCCACGAGCAGGGTGCGATTCCCCTCACGCGCGGAGGTGAGGGCGAGCGCGCAAGCCAGCGTGGAGGCGCCGGCCCCGCCGCGGCCGCCGAGCACGCCGACGGTGAGAGCGGGCCGACCGACTCCTTCGGCCACGTCGGCGATGCGGTCGACGAGCCATTGCTCGCCGTCCGGCAGCACCAGGACGTGGTCGGCGCCGATCTCGACGGCCCGCCGCCAGACTCCGGGATCGTCCTGGTCCCGGCCGACCAGCACCACTCCCCTTCTCCGCGCGGCCCCCCGCACACGCGGTGCGGCGTCGTCGCCCACGAGGACGAGAGGTGCCGCCTCCCAGCTGCCCTTGCGTTCCGGAATTCCGTGATGGACCTCGGGCCGCACGCCCGCCGCCGCGCACAGGCGCAGCAGGTCGTCGAGGAGGTCGACGTCCTCGGTGACGATCATTGGTCCGCCCTGCCGCCCCTCGGCGGTGGGCGGCCGGTCATGGGTGATGGCTCCCGCCACGATCTCCAGCCCCCTTCGCTGCTTCTTGCGCGGGGCCCTTCAGGACCCCGCGATTCCCGCTCGTGTGAAGAACCGGCAAGCGGTCTCCATATGAACGGCCGATACGAACCGGCCAAACGCGTCCGACAAACGGAACCGGTCATGAACTGGCCGCGAACGGAGCGCGTGGGAATCACGGTGCAGCGATCCCGGAAATCGTGTGGATCTTGGTCGAAAACTGTGGACAACTCAGCGGCTGTGAATATCGCCTTCACGCCTACCGGTGAACACTGAACGAGTTCCGCAGAGCATCTCAACGGCTACACACAGTGACGGATCACGGGCGCGCGAAAAGCGCGGAATCAACGGTGCCGGGAAGGCTCCGAGGCCGCGCAGAAGAAGGGAAAACCCATCCGGACATGCGACGACCCCCGCCGGGGGGGAGAGCGGGGGTCGTCCCCACGGCCGACTCGGGGGGGGAGGAGTCGGACCGGGTTAGCACGGTCGCGAACGATCCGTGACTTCCATGGTGTACCCGAGAGCCTTCTCAGGCAAACCCACGCGCCTCACCTTACGCCGAATGGTGGGCCCTATGCTCAGCCTCGTGGAAAACCACTCCTTGCCTCGCACAGCGGCCTTCTTCGACCTGGACAAGACGGTCATTGCGAAGTCGAGCACGCTCACCTTCAGCAAGTCGTTCTACCAAGGCGGGCTGATCAACCGCAGGGCGGCCTTGCGCACCGCATACATCCAGTTCGTGTTCCTGGCGGGCGGCGCCGACCACGACCAGATGGAGCGGATGCGCAAGCACATGTCCACGATGTGTCGCGGCTGGAACGTCCAGCAGGTCAAGGAGATCGTCGCCGAGACACTCCACGACCTCATCGACCCGATCATCTACGACGAGGCCGCGTCGCTCATCGAGCAGCACCACAAGGCCGGTCGCGACGTCGTGATCGTGTCCACGTCCGGCGCCGAGGTCGTCGAGCCGATCGGCGAACTGCTCGGCGCGGACCGCGTGGTGGCGACCCGCATGGTCGTCGGCGAGGACGGCTGCTTCACCGGCGAGGTGGAGTACTACGCCTACGGGCCGACGAAGGCCGAGGCGATCAAGGAGCTGGCCGCGTCCGAGGGCTACGACCTGCCCCGGTGTTACGCCTACAGCGACTCGGCGACCGATCTGCCGATGCTGGAGTCCGTCGGGCATCCGCACGCGGTGAATCCGGACCGCGCGCTGCGCCGCGAGGCGGTCGCCCGCGCGTGGCCGATTCTGGACTTCCACCGCCCGGTCCGGCTGAAGCAGCGGCTGCCCGCCCTGTCCGTACCACCCCGGCCGGCACTCGTGGCGGCGGCCGCCATAGGAGCCGCGGCGGCCACGGCGGGGCTTGTCTGGTACGCCAGTCGGCGTCGCGCGACGGTGGTGTGAACCGTCACGCGTGCGCGTCCGGCATATTGAAGTCCATTTCTCACCCTTTTGAACCTAAAAGTAAAGAAGTGTGGTCAGGGGTTCCGCTTCCTCCTGACCTGGAGTACAAAGGATTTAACGGCCCGCGAGACCAAGGACATCCGAGAGGATCACCTTCAAACGCAACCAGGCCCCACGGACCGAGCATGAACATCGAGCACCCACGCGACGTCGACCCGTCGATTACGGGCCAGCCGCACCAGGTGACGGGCAGAAGTTCCCGACCTGATGGGCAATATCTCGAGGACGCTTGGTAACCCGGTGAACATGCCAGCGGCGGTACGAGAACTCGTACCGCCGCAACCCTGTCCGGGGAATCGGGTGGCCTTTTACGCGGCGCCGCGCTGAAGCGCCTCGCAGACCGCGGCGGACTCCCTGGCGCCCAGTTCGACGGCCCTGCCGCAGTGCGCGATCCAGGCGGCCATGCCGTCCGGGGTGCCGGAGACATAACCGTCCAGTGCCGCGAGGTAGGCCGCTCGGCCGAGTTCCGCGTGACCGACCTCCGCCGGGCAGATCGACTTCGGGTCGAGACCGCTGCCGATCAGGACGATGCGCTCGGCCGCGCGCGCGACCAGTCCATTGCGGGAGGCGAAGGGGCGCAGGGCGATCAGTTCACCGTGGACGACGGCCGCCGTGACCAGGGCAGGGGCCGAGCCGCCCGCGATGATCAGCTGGGACAGGCCCTCGAGACGGCCGGCGACCTCGTCCGCGTCCGGCAGCGGCAGCTCCACCAGGGGCTCGTCGACCTTCTCCCCGCCCTGCCGAGGCCGGCCCACCGCGTCATCCCGATCGGCCGCCGCCACCAGATGCAGCCGGGCCAGCACACGCAGCGGCGACTGCCGCCAGATGGACAGGAGTTGGCCCGCCTCGGCGGTCAGCCGCAGGGCGGCGCCGACCGTACGGGCCTCGTCCTCCGCGCTGAAGTCGGTACGCCGGCGCACCTCTTCGAGGGCCCAGTCAGCACCCGAGAGCGCCGCGGAACCGCGGGCCCCGCGCAGCGCCGCCTCGGACGTGATCTCGTTGCCGCGACGCCGCATGATCCGGTGTCCGTAGACCCGGTCCACGGCCTTGCGGACGGACTCCACGGAATCGGCCACCCCGGGAAGCGAACCCAGGGCCGCGAGCGGATCAGCGGTCGCACCTGTCGTACTCATGAGTACGACATTACGCACCCAGGGACCGCACCCCACGAAGGAGTGGTCTTCTTCACGCGGTGCAAGCACCGAGAGCGACAGCCACACTACTCTTGGTGAACATGAAAATTGCTTTCGTCGGGAAGGGCGGCAGCGGCAAGACCACCCTGTCGTCGCTCTTCGTCCGCCACCTCGCCGCCTCGGGGGCACCTGTCGTCGCCGTGGACGCCGACATCAACCAACATCTGGGGGCCACGCTCGGACTCGAAGAGACGGTGGCCGCCGCGCTCCCCGCCATGGGCGAGCGGCTGCCGCTCATCAAGGACTATCTGCGCGGCTCAAATCCGCGCATCGCGTCCGCCGAGACCATGATCAAGACGACTCCGCCCGGCGAGGGCTCACGGCTGCTGCGTGTCGGTGAGGCCAATCCGGTGTACGACGCCTGCGCCCGGCCGGTGGAACTCGACGGCGGCACCATCCGTTTGATGGTCACCGGCCCGTTCACCGAGGCCGATGTGGGGGTGGCTTGCTACCACTCCAAGACCGGTGCGGTGGAGCTCTGCCTGAACCATCTCGTCGACGGCCGGAGCGAGTACGTCGTCGTCGACATGACCGCGGGCTCCGATTCCTTCGCGTCCGGCTTGTTCACCCGCTTCGACATCACGTTCCTCGTCGCCGAGCCGACCCGGAAGGGAGTCTCCGTCTATCGCCAGTACAAGGAGTACGCCCGCGACTTCGGCGTCGCTCTGAAGGTCGTCGGCAACAAGGTGCAGGGCCAGGACGACATCGACTTCCTGCGGGCGGAAGTCGGAGACGACCTCCTGGTCACCGTCGGGCACTCGGACTGGGTACGCGCCATGGAGAAAGGCCGACCGCCCCGGTTCGAGTTCCTGGAGGAGGCCAACCGGCGCTCGCTGCACACCTTGCAGAGCGCTGCCGACGCCACGTACGAGTTGCGCGACTGGGAGCGGTACACGCGCCAGATGGTGCAGTTCCACCTGAAGAACGCCGCCAGCTGGGGCAACGCCAAAACCGGGGCGGACCTCACTGAACAGGTCGACCCCGGTTTCGTGCTCGGCGAGAGTCCGATGGCCACGGCGTGAGCGGTCTGCCGGCCCGAAGCGCCGCTACGGCCTGAGCGACAGGGCGGCCCGGGGCATCGCTACGGCTTGACCGCCGGCGCCCCGGGGACGCCCTTCGGGGCCGGGGCCGGACGGCCGGAGAGGAAGGACGCCCAACCCTGCTTGGGCGCCTCGCCGACCTGAAGGCCACGGAGCTTGTCCAGGGTGGCCGGGTCCTGGGCATCGAGCCAGTCGGCGAGCTGCCGGAAGGAGACGCAGCGCACCTCGGCCTTGGTGCAGACGCGCTCGACGACCTCGTCGACCGCACGCATGTAGTTGCCGCCGTTCCAGGACTCGAAGTGGTTGCCGATGATCAGCGGGGCACGGTTGCCGTCGTAGGCGCGGCCGAAGCCCTTGAGCAGGCCGTCGCGCATCTGGTCGCCCCAGAACTCCTGCTTGCCGGGGTCGCCCTGAGTCTGCGTACCCGACTGGTTGACCATGAAGTTGTAGTCCATGGTGAGCTGCTCGTAGGAGTGTCCGGGGAAGGGCACGAGCTGCATCGACAGGTCCCACAGCCCCTCCTTCTTCTTCGGCCAGAGCTGGTCGTCGACGCCGCTGGTGTCGTAGCGGAAGCCCAGCTCGCGGGCCGCCTTCATGAAGTTCTCCCGGCCCTCCAGACAAGGAGTGCGGGCGCCGACGAGTTCCTTGTCGTAGTCGAAGGGAAGCGACGCCGCGTCCTTCAGGCCCGCGTTGGTCTTCCAGGACTTCACGAACGACTTCGCCTGGGCGATCTCGCTCTTCCAGTCCGCGACCGACCACTGGCCGACCCCGCCCTCCGTGCCACAGAAGTGGCCGTTGAAGTGCGTGCCGATCTCGTTGCCCTCCAGCCACGCCCCGCGCAGCTGCTTCACAGTGTCCTCGATGCCCTGCTGGTCGTTGAAGCCGATCTCCGAGCTGCCGGGCGAGTGCTGCGGCGGCCGGTACAGGTCGCGCTTGCCCTCCGGCAACATGTACACGCCGCTCAGGAAGTACGTCATCGTCGCCTTGTTGGCCTTGGAGAGCTTCCGGAAGTGGGAGAAGAGCTTCTGGCTGTCCTCGCCGGCACCGTCCCAGGAGAAGACCACGAACTGCGGGGGCCTCCGACCCGGCTTCAACCGTTCGGGCCGGGGCAGATGCGGCTGCCCCCCGGTGTACGAGGTGGAACCGTCGCCGATCAGGCGGACCGCGGCCTCGGGTGCCGGGGCCCCCGCCGCCTTCTTCGGGCCGTGTGCGCCTTCCTGGGAAGCGGTGGGACCACCGTCGCAACCGGCGAGCGCCGTGGCGCAGGCCGCGGCGATTGCTACACCCGCGGCGATCCTCTGGGTGGCGGCCATGCTCCGCCCTCCTTTTCCTCGGTCGGGCAACGCCGTCTGGTGCGCTATCGCGGTTATGTGCAGCTATGAACCGGCAGTGCCGCCAAGGTTCCACGGGACCGAGAAGGAATAAATACGACAAGCTGACTAAAAGCGGACTTCACCTCAAGGAGTGAAATCCTGCCCCATTTGCCCCTAATTTCGACACCATCCCTTTACTCTGCATTACGATCCGTTTACCGAGCGTTGAAAGTCCCGCCGCTGCACGCCGTGACCCACGGCCGCGACCCGCCCCCCGCCGCTTCGGACGGGGGATCACCTGTTCCGCGACCGCGCCGCCCCGGAGGAGACGGGAACCATGTCTGCCTGCGTCCCCACCCGCGCCGCCGACCCGACTCGGCCCGCGCACACCCACAGTCCCCCGCCGACCCCGCCCCGGCGCTTCCGTGTCGCGGGCGCCGATCTGTCGGCCTCGATCGCGGTCTTCCTGATCGCCCTCCCCCTGTCCCTCGGCATCGCCCTCGCCACCGGCGCGCCGCTTCAGGCCGGCCTTGTCGCCGCCGCCGCGGGCGGGCTCGTCGCGGGGCGCCTCGGCGGCTCACCGCTCCAGGTGAGCGGGCCCGCCGCCGGACTGACGGTCGTCACGGCCGAGCTCATCCACCACTACGGATGGCGCGCGACCTGCGCCATCACCGTGCTCGCGGGAATCGTCCAACTGGGCCTCGGCTGCCTGCGCGTGGCCCGTACGGCCCTGGCCGTGAGCCCCGCGATCGTGCACGGCGTGCTCGCCGGAATCGGCGTGACCATCGCCGTCGCCCAGCTGCACATCGTGCTGGGAGGCACCCCGCAGAGCTCCGTCCTGGACAACCTCATCGCGCTGCCGGACCAGGTGGCCCGCATGCACCCCGCGGCGGTGTCGATGAGCATGCTGACGCTGGCGCTGCTGCTTGCCTGGCCGCGCATTCCCGGGCGGACCGGGCAGGTACTGCGCAGGGTCCCCGCCGCGCTGGTCGCCGTCGCCGGAGCCACCGCGACCGCCTCGCTCGCTGGACTGACGCTGCCCCGGGTGGACCTGCCGTCCTGGAGCAGCCACGCGCTGGCCGGACTGCCCGAGGGTCCGGTTCTCGGCATCGCCGCCGCCGTCCTCACCGTGACGCTGGTGTGCAGCGTGCAGTCGCTGCTCGGCGCCGTCGCGGTGGACAAACTGGTGAGCGGTCGCCCGGAACTCCAGGCACGCGTGGGCCGTTCCCGCCTCGACCGGGAGCTACTCGGGCAGGGTGCCGCCAATGTCGTCTCCGGCACGCTCGGCGGTCTGCCCGTCGCCGGGGTCGCCGTACGCAGTTCAGCGAATGTGCGAGCTGGCGCCGTCAGCCGGAACTCCACGATGCTGCACGGCGTTTTCGTAGTAATTGCCGCGCTGCTGATGGTCCCGATCCTGGAGCTGATCCCCCTCGCATCGCTCGCCGCCCTGGTGATGGCCGTCGGCATCCAGATGGTGTCCCTGCACCACATTCGCACGGTCACGCGCCACCGCGAGGTGCTGGTGTACGCCGTCACCACGCTCGGCGTCGTGTTCCTCGGAGTTCTCGAGGGCGTGGCGCTGGGTGTCTCCGTGGCCGTCGGTGTCGCCCTGCACCGACTCGGACGCACCCGCATCACGCACGAAGAGAGGGAAGGAGTCCATCACGTACATGTACGAGGTCAGTTGACGTTCCTCGCGGTGCCTCGACTGAGCCGCACCCTGCATCTCGTGCCCCAAGGGGCTGACACTGTCGTGGAATTGGACGGATCGTTCATGGACCACGCGGCGTACGAGTCGCTGCATGACTGGCAGAGCGCGCATATCGCCAGGGGAGGTACGGTCGATCTCGCCGGGCGAACCGGAACACGGATCGCCGAGCCCGCGGACTCCAGACACTGCCGCTGCCGGCCCTGGACACCCTGGCGGAACCACCAGTGCGAAACCTCCGCCGATCCGGGGTCCGCTCCCTCGGACGCCCCTCCGGCCGGGCAGGGCGAGGGGGCCGGCGAGGCCAGACCGAGCGGGAACCAACTGGCGCGCGGCATCAGCGCGTTCCAGCGCAACACCGCGCCCCTGGTGCGGGACGAGCTGGCACGGCTCGCACGGGAAGGACAGCGGCCGTCCCAGCTGTTCCTGACCTGTGCCGACTCCCGGCTCGTCACCTCGATGATCACATCCAGTGGTCCGGGCGACCTCTTCGTCGTGCGGAATGTGGGCAACCTCGTGCCGTTGCCCGGAGAGGAGAGCGGGGACGACTCTGTGGCTGCGGCCATCGAGTACGCGGTGGACGTGCTGAAGGTGCGGTCCATCACAGTGTGCGGACACTCCGGGTGCGGTGCCATGCAGGCCCTGTTGGCGTCGGAGCCCGGAGGGGCGCTCACGCCGCTCAAGCGGTGGCTGCGGCACGGGCAGCCGAGCCTGGACCGGATGGGCGCCGACGACCGGCCGTGGGCGCGGCTCACCGGACGGGCGTCCGCCGACACGGTGGAGCAGCTCTGTCTGACCAACGTGGTGCAGCAGTTGGAGCACCTGCGGGCCCACGAGTCCGTGGCGCGGGCCCTGCGGGAGGGCGTGCTCGAACTGCACGGAATGTACTTCCACGTCGGGGAGGCCCAGGCCTATCTGCTGGCCGACGCCGACGGAGCCGAACTGTTCGATCACGTGGGCGCGTTCGATCATGTGGGTGCGGCGGAGGATCTACGGCATCCGGCGTGATCGGGCGGTGGTGCGCGGCCCCGGTCGGCGGGACCGCGCACCACGTACGACCTCCGCTGTCGACGCTCCGGCCCCGATCGCGGGACGAGGAGGCCGACACGCTTGGCCACGGAAGGAGATGCGAGGCGTCCCGGCACCGAATACGGAGGTGCCGGGGAACGGAATACCGAGGTGCCGGGGAGTTTTCGGCGTGGCGCGGGGGCCGTCCGTAGCAGGGAAGGGTCCCGGGCCTGTTCCGCGAGTCGTCCTCGTGTCCGTGGTTGTGGTTGTGGTTGCGGTTGCGGTTGTGGTTGTGGTCCATGTGAACCCGGTGGGCGGAGCGTACGTGCCCCAGGGGCAGACTCGTACGGACTCGTGTGGTCTCGTGAGAGGCAGCGGGGCCGTCGCGGGGCAAGGGCGTGCGCGTGGACCGTGGACCGAACGCCCGGACCAGCGATGCTGGACAGGGATAGGTCTAAACCAATTTCGGATCGGGCCTTGTCATCGAGCCCCCCGGTCTGATGAGCTGTGGTCTGGGACACAACGGACACCCTGGGAAAGGGAGATGTCGTGAGCAACGAAAGCCTGGCCAACCTGCTGAAGGAAGAGCGCAGGTTCGCGCCGCCCGCCGACCTGGCGGCGAACGCCAATGTCACCGCGGAGGCGTATGAGCAGGCCAAGGCTGACAGGCTCGGCTTCTGGGCCGAGCAGGCCCGCCGGCTGACCTGGGCCACCGAACCGACCGAGACGCTGGACTGGTCCAATCCGCCGTTCGCGAAGTGGTTCGCCGACGGAAAACTGAACGTCGCGTACAACTGCGTGGACCGGCACGTCGAGGCCGGGAACGGTGACCGCGTCGCCATCCACTTCGAGGGCGAGCCGGGCGACAGCCGGGCCATCACCTACGCCGAGCTCAAGGACGAGGTGTCGAAGGCCGCGAACGCCCTCACCGAGCTGGGCATCGGCAAGGGCGACCGGGTCGCCGTCTACCTGCCGATGATCCCCGAGGCCGTCGTCGCGATGCTGGCCTGTGCCCGTATCGGCGCCGCGCACTCGGTGGTCTTCGGCGGGTTCTCCGCGGACGCGATCGCCACCCGCATCAAGGACGCCGACGCCAAGCTGGTCATCACCTCCGACGGTGGCTACCGGCGCGGGAAGCCGTCCGCGCTCAAGCCCGCCGTCGACGACGCCGTCAGCCGGGTCGACGGGGTCGACAAAGTGCTCGTGGTGCGCCGTACCGGTGAGGACGTCGCCTGGACCGAGGGCCGCGACGTGTGGTGGCACGACATCGTCGGACGGCAGTCGGCCGAGCACACACCGGAGGCCTTCGACGCCGAGCACCCGCTGTTCATCCTCTACACGTCCGGGACCACCGGGAAGCCGAAGGGCATCCTGCACACCTCGGGCGGCTACCTCACACAGGCCTCGTACACGCACAACGCCGTCTTCGACCTCAAGCCCGAGACCGACGTGTACTGGTGCACGGCCGACATCGGCTGGGTCACCGGGCACTCGTACATCACGTACGGACCGCTCTCGAACGGCGCGACGCAGGTGATGTACGAGGGGACCCCGGACACGCCGCACCAGGGCCGGTTCTGGGAGATCGTCCAGAAGTACGGGGTGACGATCCTGTACACGGCGCCCACGGCCATCCGTACGTTCATGAAGTGGGGCGACGACATCCCCGCGAAGTTCGACCTGTCGTCGCTGCGGGTGCTCGGGTCGGTCGGCGAGCCGATCAACCCCGAGGCGTGGATCTGGTACCGCAAGCACATCGGCGGGGACCGTACGCCGATCGTCGACACCTGGTGGCAGACCGAGACCGGCGCGATGATGATCTCGCCGCTGCCCGGGGTCACCGAGACGAAGCCGGGCTCGGCACAGCGGGCCCTGCCCGGCATCGCGGCGACGGTGGTCGACGACGAGGCGAACGAGGTACCCGACGGCGGTGGCGGCTACCTCGTGCTGACCGAGCCGTGGCCGTCCATGCTGCGTACGATCTGGGGCGACGACCAGCGGTTCCTCGACACGTACTGGTCGCGCTTCGAGGGCAAGTACTTCGCCGGGGACGGGGCCAAGAAGGACGACGACGGCGACATCTGGCTTCTGGGGCGTGTCGACGACGTGATGCTCGTGTCCGGGCACAACATCTCGACGACCGAGGTCGAGTCGGCCCTCGTCTCCCACCCGTCGGTCGCCGAGGCGGCGGTCGTGGGCGCCGCGGACGAGACCACCGGGCAGGCGATCGTCGCCTTCGTCATCCTGCGCGGCACCGCGTCCGCCGAGGACGAAGGGCTCGTCGCCGACCTGCGCAACCACGTGAGCACCACCCTCGGTCCGATCGCCAAGCCGAAGCGGGTCCTGCCGGTGGCCGAGCTGCCGAAGACCCGGTCCGGGAAGATCATGCGCCGCCTGCTGCGCGACGTGGCCGAGAACCGCGAGCTCGGGGACGTCACCACCCTCACCGACTCCGCGGTGATGGACCTGATCCAGGCGAAGCTGCCGGCCGCACCCAGCGAGGACTGAGGCGGGCCCACCCAGCCGACCCGCCCCTGAGGGGTGCGGGAGCACCCCCGTGCTCCCGCACCCCTCACGCATTCCCGCACCGCAGCACCGCAGCACCGCAGCACCGCAGCACCGCAGCACCGCAGCACCGCAGCACCGCAGCACCGCAGCACCGCAGCACCGCAGCACCGCAGCACCGCAGCACCGCAGCCGCCGGAGTGTGCCCCCGCTCAGCCCAACCAGCACGCCCTGCACCCGGTTTGGTCGTAATGTGAAGATCCAGCACCGACCCGGCCGCATCTTAGGTAAAGTAAGCAAAGCGTCAGAGGCGCGACAAGATCGTTCATGGTGTGCCGGGAAGTCTGGTCGGCGAGTGCTCAGTCCTGCCTGCTCGACCGGAGGTCCTCCTCGTGCCCGCGCCCCCCACCACCACCCGTAAGTTCTTCGGCCGGATGTCCCTGCCCGAGCGGAACTTCGTGGCGGACGCGCTGCGCACCGAGACCGTGGGCGGAGTGCTGCTGCTGATCGCGGCGGTCGCGGCGCTGATCTGGGCGAACACACTGCCGGACAGCTACGAGACCGTCTCGCACTACCACTTCGGGCCCGCGGCGCTCGGGCTCGACCTGTCCGTCGAGCACTGGGCGGCCGACGGACTGCTGGCCGTGTTCTTCTTCGTCGCCGGGATCGAGCTGAAGCGCGAGCTGGTGGCCGGGGATCTGCGGGACCCGAAGGCCGCGGTGCTGCCCGTGGTCGCCGCGGTCTGCGGCATGGTCGTTCCCGCGGTCGTCTACGTCCTGACCAACGTGTTCGGCGGAGGCTCACTCGAAGGATGGGCCGTCCCCACCGCCACCGACATCGCCTTCGCGCTCGCCGTGCTCGCCGTCATCGGGACGTCATTGCCGTCGGCTCTGCGCGCCTTCCTGCTGACCCTCGCCGTCGTCGACGACCTGTTCGCGATCCTGATCATCGCGGTCTTCTTCACCGACTCCATCAACCTCGCGGCGCTCGGCGGGGCCGTCGTGGGCCTCGGCGTCTTCTGGCTGCTGCTGCGCAAGGGCGTCCGCGGCTGGTACGTGTATGTCCCGCTCGCCCTGGTCATCTGGGGCCTGATGTACAACAGCGGCATCCACGCCACCATCGCCGGTGTCGCCATGGGTCTGATGCTGCGCTGCCACCCGCTGGAAGGCGAGGAGCACTCCCCCGGCGAGCACATCGAGCATCTGGTTCGCCCGGTGTCGGCGGGACTCGCGGTGCCGCTGTTCGCCCTGTTCAGCGCCGGCGTCGCGATCTCCGGCGGAGCGATCCACGATGTGTTCACCCGGCCCGAGACACTCGGCGTGGTGCTCGGGCTCGTCGTCGGCAAGGCGGTCGGCATCTTCGGCGGTACGTGGCTGACGGCCCGGTTCACCAGGGCCTCGCTCAGTGACGAACTGGAATGGGCAGACGTCGCCGCAGTCGCCACCCTCGCCGGCATCGGCTTCACCGTCTCCCTGCTCATCGGCGAGCTCGCCTTCGAAGGCAATACGAGCCTCACCGACGAGACCAAGGCCGCCGTCCTGATCGGCTCGTTCATCGCGGCCGTGCTCGCCACCGCGCTGCTGAAGATGCGCAACGCCAAATACCGCGCGCTGTGCGAGGCCGAGGAACGCGACGAGGACCTCGACGGCATCCCCGACATCTACGAAGAGGACAAACCGGAGTACCACCTGCGCATGGCCGCGATCTACGAGCGGAAGGCCGCGGAACACCGCAGGCTTGCCGAAGTGGCGGGTGGGGCAAGCGAGGGGAACGACGGTCCGGCATGATCTGACAGGACCGTACAAACACATGCAGAAGAGGGAGATCGCGATGAGCGCACCCGACGGCAGCCCGGTCGGCGCCGAACGCAGTATCGGCCAGTTGGTCGCCTCGGCGACGACCGAGATGTCCGCACTGGTGCACGACGAGATCGCACTGGCGAAGGCGCAGCTCAAGCAGGACGTCAAGCGCGGCGCGGCCAGCGGCGGCGCGTTCGGGGCGGCCGGCACCGTGCTGATCTTCTCCCTGCCGATGCTCAATTTCGCCCTCGCGTACGGCATCCGGACCTGGAGCGACTGGAATCTCGCGATCTGTTTCCTGCTGTCGTTCGCGGCCAACGTGCTGGTCGCGGCCGTCCTCGCGCTGATCGGCACGGTCTTCGCGAAGAAGACCAAGAAGAGCCAGGGCCCGCAGAAGGTGGCCGCCTCCATGAAGGAGACGGCGGGTGTTCTGCAGAACGCCAAGCCGCACCCCCGGCCCGAACCGGTCGAGGACGCCGTCAAGGCTGTGGCACGCTCATCCTCATGACGGACCCCGCCACACCTTCGGCGCAACCCACCTCGGTCGTACGGATCGACCTTCCCGGCGGACAGAAACTGACACACCGCGACGTGGCCGCCAACGGCGCGCGCTTCCACATCGCCGAACTCGGCGACGGGCCGCTCGTCCTGCTGCTGCACGGCTTCCCGCAGTTCTGGTGGACCTGGCGACACCAGCTCGTCGCGCTCGCCGACGCCGGCTTCCGGGCCGTGGCCATGGACCTGCGGGGCGTCGGAGGCAGCGACCGTACCCCGCGCGGCTACGACCCCGCCAACCTCGCGCTCGACATCACCGGGGTCGTACGCTCCCTCGGCGAGCCCGACGCGGCGCTGGTCGGGCACGACCTCGGCGGCTATCTGGCGTGGACGGCGGCCGCCATGCGGCCCAAGCTCGTCCGCCGGCTCGCGGTGTCGTCCATGCCGCATCCGCGGCGCTGGCGTTCCGCCATGCTCTCCGACGTCAAGCAGACGGCGGCGGGCTCGTACATCTGGGGATTCCAGCGCCCATGGATCCCGGAGCGCCAACTCCTCGCCGACGACGGCGCCCTGGTGGGCCGTCTGGTACGCGACTGGTCGGGCCCCCGGCAGCCGGACGAGGACACCCTGGAGACGTACCGCCGGGCCATGCGCATCCCGTCGACCGCGCACTGCTCCATCGAGCCGTACCGGTGGATGGTGCGGTCCATGGCGCGCCCGGACGGGATCCAGTTCAACCGGCGCATGAAGCGGCCGGTGCGGGTGCCGACGCTGCATCTGCACGGCTCACTCGATCCGGTGATGCGGACGCGGAGCGCGGCGGGCTCCGGGGAGTACGTCGAAGCGCCGTACCGCTGGCGGCTGTTCGACGGGCTCGGCCACTTCCCGCACGAAGAGGATCCGGTCGCTTTTTCCACCGAACTGATCAACTGGCTGAAGGATCCGGAACCCGACCGGTGACCCCTCGGTCACCCTTGTGTGACCGCCCGAACGCATCCTGTGCCGTGCCCGGAATGCGGGCCGTGAACACCCGTCCTACGAACAGCCACTTGCCTGGCGCATAGGCCAATTGAAGGGCCGGGGCGCGGTTATCGACCTTGGGGCAGGGGCAGACGTCGGGGTATGGGCTGGACGCACGACTACAGTGACGCAGCACGCAATCGCCGCTCGGCCACGGGTCTGAGCTCCCATCAGAGGGGCACCCCGCAGCTGACGGGCACGGATCCTCGCGTGGGGATTCCGCACATTCTGCGCCGTCGGGCCCGCTGGGTCTCCGTGCGGCTGCGCCATCCACGCGGCTGAGGCTCCGCCCGCCGGTCAGAGTGCGCAGCTGTCGCTGTCCACCTGCTGGTTGGCCGTACGCCCCTTGGCGATGTCCGGCCGGACCTCGTCCGCGGTGAGCGCGTAGCCGGTCTCGGCGTCGTCGAGCGACTTCGCGAAGACCACGCCGTACACCGTGCCCTCGGGTGTCAGCAGCGGTCCGCCGGAGTTGCCCTGGCGGACCGTCGCGTACAGCGAGTAGACATCGCGGCGCACCGTCTTGCGGTGGTAGATGTCCGGTCCGTTGGCCGTGATGCGGCCCCGCACGCGCGCGGGCTGGACGTTGTACGAGCCGTTCTGCGGGAACCCCGCGACGATCGCGCTGTCGCCGCTGCTCGCGTCCTTGGTGCTGAACCGCAGCGCGGGCGCCTTCAGGTTCGGTACGTCGAGCACGGCGATGTCGCGCTCCCAGTCGTACAGGACGACCGTGGCGTCGTACTTCTTCCCCTTACCGCCTATCTGGACGGTGGGTTCGTCCACTCCGCCGACCACGTGCGCGTTGGTCATCACGCGGCGGTCGCTGAAGACGAAACCGCTGCCTTCGAGGACCTTGCCGCAACTCTGGGCGGTTCCCATGACCTTGACGATGGAGTTCTGCGAGCGGGTGGCGACGGGGCTGCCGGCGAGCTGTGGGTCCGGCGGCCGGACCTCTGTGATGGGCTCGTTGGCGAACGGGCTGAAGACCTGCGGGAAGCCGTTCTGCGCGAGGACCGAGGAGAAGTCGGCGAACCAGGTGTTGGCCTGGGAGGGCAGCGCGCGGGACACACCGAGCAGCACCTTGGAGTTGCGGACCTCCTTGCCGAGCGTCGGCAGCGTCGTACCCGCGAGGGCCGAGCCGATCAGCCAGGCGACGAGCAGCATCGCCACGACGTTCACCAGGGCGCCGCCGGTCGCGTCCAGGGCTCTGGCCGGGGACCAAGTGATGTACCGGCGAAGCTTGTTGCCGAGGTGGGTGGTGAGGGCTTGACCGACGGAGGCGCAGACGATCACGACGACCACGGCGACGACGGCGGCGGTCGTACTCACCTTGCTGTCGTCGGTCGTCCAGCTCCAGATGACCGGGAGCAGGTAGACGGCGACGAGACCGCCGCCCAGGAAACCGATCACCGACAGGATGCCGACGACGAAGCCCTGGCGATAGCCCACGATCGCGAACCACACGGCGGCGACCAGCAACAGGATGTCCAGCACATTCACGAAGGTCACCTTGTCACGCGCGCCAGTCGAGCGGGACCTGCTTCTCGCGGTCCCACGGGCGCTCCCAGCCCGCGAAATGCAGGATCTTGTCGATCACTCCGGCCGTGAATCCCCAGACCAGGGCGGATTCGACCAGAAACGCCGGACCTCGGTGACCGCTGGGGTGCACGGTGGTCGCACGGTTGGCCGGATCCGTGAGATCCACCACGGGCACCGTGAAGACCCGGGCCGTCTCGCCCGGGTCGACGACGCCGACCGGCGTCGGGCGGCGCCACCACCCGAGGACAGGGGTGACCACGAAACCGCTGACCGGGATGTACAGCTTGGGCAGCACGCCGAAGAGCTGGACGCCGGTCGGGTCGAGGCCGGTCTCCTCCTCGGCCTCGCGCAGGGCGGCCCGCAGCGGCCCGTCGGCCTTCGGGTCGCCGTCCTCGGGGTCGAGCGCGCCGCCGGGGAAGGACGGCTGCCCGGCGTGCGATCTGAGGGTGCCTGCGCGCTCCATGAGCAGCAGCTCGGGGCCGCGCCGGCCTTCGCCGAAGAGGATGAGCACCGCGGACTGACGGCCCGTGCCGTTCGCGGGCGGCAAGAAGCGGCTCAGCTGGAGCGGTTCCACCGTCTCCGCGGCGTGCGCGACCGGGCCCAGCCAGTCGGGCAGACCGTCCTTGCTGAGCACCGGCCCGCCCTGTCTGTTGCTCGCGTCCTGTGTGTTGCCTGCGCGCTTCATCGCCGCCCCCGTTCTGCTGTTCCCAACGCCCGCCGGGGCCGTGTTCGTTCCGTCATCCGGCACCCAGTGGGGGTGCGGGGATGCCGCCCGCGTCCAGATAGGCCTGCGGGGGGTTGAGCCGCTGGCCGGGGAAGCCGCCCTTCTCGTACTTCAGGAGCTTCTTCGCCTTCTCGGGGTCGGTCTCGCCCTCCCCGTACGCCGGGCAGAGCGGGGCGATGGGGCAGGCGCCGCAGGCGGGCTTGCGGGCGTGGCAGATGCGGCGGCCGTGGAAGATCACGTGGTGCGACAGCATGGTCCACTCGCTCTTGGGGAAGAGCCCGCCGACGGCCGCCTCGATCTTGTCCGGCTCGGTCTCCGCCGTCCACCGCCAGCGCCGCACGAGCCGCTGGAAGTGGGTGTCCACGGTGATCCCGGGCCGCCCGAAGGCGTTGCCGAGCACGACGAAGGCGGTCTTGCGGCCCACACCGGGCAGTTTGACGAGGTCTTCGAGGCGGCCGGGCACCTCGCCCCCGAAGTCGTCCCGCAGGGCCCTGGAGAGCCCTATGACGGACTTGGTCTTGGCCCGGAAGAACCCGGTCGGGCGCAGGATCTCCTCGACCTCCTCCGGGTTCGCCTCGGCGAGGTCCTCGGGGGTCGGGTACTTGGCGAAGAGCGCCGGCGTCGTCTGGTTCACCCGCAGGTCGGTGGTCTGGGCGGACAGGACCGTGGCGACGACCAGCTGGAAGGGGTTCTCGAAGTCCAGCTCCGGGTGGGCGTACGGGTACACCTCGGCGAGCTCGCGGTTGATACGGCGGGCCCGGCGGACGAGGGCGGTGTGCGACTCGTTCCGCGGCGGTTCGGGGGCGACGGGCCGCACAGGTGCCACCTTCTTGGAGACGGCTTCGCCGGACGCCGCCTTCACGGAGACGGCCTCCTTGGAGACCGCCTTTTGGGAGATCGTCTTCTTCGGGACCGCCTTCGCCGGCGTCACCTTCGCGGCGGCCGTTTTCGCGGGTGTCGCCTTTTTGGCGGTCTGACGGGCGGTCTTCTTCGCACTCTTCCCGCCGACCGTCTTCGATGCCGTCTTCGACGCGTTCTTCGGTACCGCCTTCACCGGCGTCGACTTTGCCGCTTTTGTCGATTCTTTGGTTCCGTCGGGGGCCTGTTCGCCCACAGCGGAATCACGACGTACAACCACCCGCCCAGCCCCCTTGGCCTGTGCTCTCACCGGCGATTTGGACACCCGGTCAGCCTAAAGCCCGGCACCGACATCCGCCCCGGACCCTGAAGATCGGCCCCCAATTGGCCCCCTGCCGCACTCGTTGGGACGCCAGTGCGGCAGACTTGTGACTGATCACACTGTTTGGACCGTCCGGCAAGATGGGGAACACGGTCCCCTGGTACCAAGGGGGAACAAGATCCCCTGAGCAGGTCGACAAGGAGAGAACTCGTGGACGACGTTCTGCGGCGCGCCCCGCTCTTCGCGGCGCTCGATGACGAGCAGGCCGCGGAGCTCCGCGCCTCCATGAGTGAGGTGACCCTCGCGCGAGGTGACGCTCTCTTCCATGAGGGCGACCCCGGCGACCGCCTCTATGTGGTCACCGAGGGCAAGGTGAAGCTCCACCGCACCTCCCCCGACGGGCGCGAGAACATGCTGGCCGTCCTCGGCCCCGGTGAGCTGATCGGCGAGCTGTCGCTGTTCGACCCGGGCCCGCGCACGGCGACCGCCACCGCGCTCACCGAGGTCAAGCTGCTCGGCCTCGGCCACGGCGACCTCCAGCCGTGGCTGAACGCGCGGCCCGAGGTGGCCGCCGCCCTGCTGCGCGCCGTCGCACGGCGCCTGCGCAAGACCAACGACCAGATGTCCGACCTGGTCTTCTCCGACGTGCCCGGCCGTGTCGCGCGCGCCCTTCTCGACCTGTCGCGCCGCTTCGGCGTGCAGTCCGAAGAGGGCATCCACGTCGTGCACGACCTCACCCAGGAGGAGTTGGCCCAGCTGGTCGGCGCCTCCCGCGAGACCGTCAACAAGGCGCTCGCCGACTTCGCGGGCCGCGGCTGGCTCCGCCTGGAGGCCCGCGCGGTGATCCTCCTGGACGTGGAGCGGCTCGCCAAGCGCTCGCGCTGACACCTTTGGCCGTACGTCGACGGGGTCCCGCCTTCTTCCGAGGCGGGACCCCGTCGGCGTGACCCTTCGGAGGCGGGACCCTTCGGAGGCGGGACCCTTCGGAGGCGGGACCCGATGTCGTAGCACTTCCGAAGCGGGACCCGGCCGCGGAACCGCTCTCCCGGGCGGGACCCGGCCGACACGGCCGCCCGCGGTTTCCCGCCCCGGCCCGCGCAGCCGTAAATGATCTGCGTCGCGAAGGCCCTTCGGGGCACAGTGGGCGCATGGCCGCCCAGGGACACCGCAGAGGGCTCGACGCCCAGGGATACATCGAGCGCGAGGGATCGCCGACGCGCGTCCCGTACGCCTTCAGGCCCGTCGTCGAGGCGGCCTGTGACCGCATCCTGGACGTCTTCGGGGCCCGGCTGAACGGTGCGTACCTCTACGGCTCGATCCCGCGCGGCACCGCGCGCGTGGGACGTTCCGACCTCGACCTGCTGCTGTCCCTGCGCGACGAGCCGACGGACGCGGACCGCGCCGGCGCCCGGGCGCTCGAAGCGGCGCTCGACAAGGAGTTCGCGGAGATCGACGGGGTGGGAACGCTGCTGTTCAGCCGTACGCGGCTGCTGAGCGACCTGGAGACCTACGACCTCGGCTGGTTCGTCGCCTGCCTCTGTACGCCCCTCCTCGGTGAGGATCTGGCCGAACACCTGCCGCGCTACCGCCCCGACGGGCTGCTGGCCCGCGAGACGAACGGCGATCTCGCCCTGATGCTGCCGCGCTGGCGCGAGCGGATCGCCGCCGCCGCGGACACCGACGAGGCCAGGCGCCCGCTGGTCCGCTCGATGTCGAGGCACCTCGTGCGCACCGGCTTCACACTCGTCATGCCGCGCTGGAACGGCTGGACCAGTGACCTCGGGGAGATGGCCGAGGCGTTCGGCGCGTACTACCCGGAGCGGGCCGCCGACATGCGGAAGGCGACCGTCCGCGGATATGAGCCGACCGGCGAACCTGCCGTGCTCCGCTCGTACGTGGAGGACCTGGGACCGTGGCTCGCCGGGGAGTACGCGCGCGTGCACGGCATCAAGGCGCCCCGCCCGTGAAGGCCTCCTCCAGGACCCCGGAAAACGCCGCAGCGGCCCAGGGCCTGTCCTAGATGAGCCCGTGCTCCCGCAGATAGTCCATCTGCGCCCGCACCGACAGCTCGGCCGCCGGCCACAACGACCGGTCCACGTCCGCGTAGACGCGCGCGACGACCTCGTCCGGCGACCGGTAGCCGTTCTCGACGGCGGTCTCGACCTGGGCGAGCCGGTGGGCGCGATGGGCGAGATAGAACTCGACCGCGCCCTGTGCGTCCTCGAGGACCGGCCCGTGACCGGGCAGGACGGTGTGGACGCCGTCGTCGACCGTCAGCGAGCGGAGCCGGCGCAGGGAGTCGAGATAGTCGCCCAGACGCCCGTCTGGATGGGCCACCACGGTCGTACCGCGCCCCAGGACGGTGTCACCGGTCAGAACGGCCCGATCGGCCGGGAGATGGAAGCACAGCGAGTCGGCGGTGTGCCCCGGGGTCGACACGACACGCAGCTCGAGCCCGCCGAGGTCGATCACATCCCCGGCGGCCAGCCCTTCGTCCCCGAGCCGCAGCGCGGGGTCCAGGGCCCGGACCTTGGTCCCCGACAGTTCGGCGAACCGCGAAGCACCCTCCGCATGATCGGGATGCCCGTGCGTGAGCAGGGTCAGCGCGACACGCTTCCCGGCCTTCTCGGCCGTGTCCAGGACCGTGCGCAGATGTACGTCGTCCAGGGGCCCCGGGTCGATGACGACCGCGAGCTCGGAGCCGGGCTCGGACACGATCCAGGTGTTCGTGCCGTCCAGGGTCATCGCCGAGGCGTTGGGCGCGAGGACGTTCACCGCGCGCGCGGTGGCGGGTCCGGAGAGGACCGCGCCCCGCGGCCGGCCGGGCAGGGCCGCTGCGTCGGTCATGCGGATGCTCCGCCGGTCGGAATGTGCTTGGTGAACTCGTCGTGTCCGGGCCAGGAAAGGACGACCTCGCCCTCCTCCAGGCGCGCCTCGGCCAGGACGGGGGTCAGATCACGGCCGGGCGCGGCGGCGAGGGCCTCCGCGGCCCGCTCGTACTCCACGATCCCGCGCAGGGTCGCGATGGTGGGCGGCATCATCAGCAGCTCGCCCTTGTCGTAGCCGGCCGCCGCGTCGGCCGGACGGATCCACACCGTGCGGTCGGCCTCCGTGGAGGCGTTCCGCGTGCGCTGGCCCTCCGGGAGCACTGCCACGAAGAACCACGTGTCGTAGCGGCGGGACTCGAACTCCGGGGTGATCCAGCGGGCCCAGGCCCCGAGCAGGTCCGAGCGGAGCACGAGTCCTCTGCGGTCGAGGAACTCCGCGAAGGACAGGTCCCTGGCGACCAGGGCCGCCCGGTCCGCCTCCCAGTCGTCCCCCGTCGTGTCGCCGACCACGGTGTCCGGGCTGGGACCGGCGAGCAGGACGCCCGCCTCCTCGTACGTCTCCCGTACGGCCGCGCAGACGACGGCCTGGGCGGAGGTCTCGTCCACGCCGAGCCTCTGGGCCCACCACGCGCGCGTGGGACCCGCCCAGCGGATCTGGTGCTCGTCGTCGCGCGGGTCCACCCCGCCGCCCGGATACGCGTACGCGCCTCCGGCGAAGGCCATGGAGGCGCGTCTGCGCAGCATGTGGACCACGGGACCGGCCTCGCTGTCCTTGACCAGCATCACGGTGGCGGCGCGCCGGGGCGCGACCGGCGTCAGCGTGCCCTCGGCAAGCGCCCGAATCCGCTCCGGCCACTCCGCCGGAAACCATTGCCCATTCCCCATGGCCGGAGGCTATCCCGAGCCGGGCGGATGTTCGAGGCCTCACCGCCCCCACAAGCGCTCCTCGCCCCCTCTGCCTGCCCTTTCCGTACCGGGACTCCGCCCCGGACACCGCTCCCCGGACACCGGAGGGGCGGGGACGCACGTGCAGAAGGGCCGTGCCGGTACATCCCTGATGTACCGGCACGGCCCCGGCCCGCGACGAACCGAGCGCCCGATGACGCCCGGAGGGCTACGCGTGCGTCAGCTCCACCTGGATCTCGACCTCGACCGGCGCGTCCAGCGGCAGCACGGCCACACCGACCGCGCTCCGGGCGTGCACACCCTTGTCGCCCAGCACGGCGCCCAGCAGCTCACTCGCGCCGTTCAGCACACCCGGCTGTCCGGTGAAGTCCGACGCCGAGGCCACGAAGCCCACTACCTTCACGACACGCGCGATGCGGTCGAGGTCGCCCACGACCGACTTCACCGCCGCCAGGGCGTTCAGCGCGCACGTACGGGCCAGCTCCTTGGCCTCCTCGGCGGTGACCTCGGCGCCCACCTTCCCGGTGACCGGAAGCTTCCCGTCCACCATCGGAAGCTGCCCGGCGGTGTACACGTACACGCCCGACTGCACGGCGGGCTGGTACGCGGCCAACGGCGGAACGACACCCGGAAGGGTCAGTCCGAGCTCGGCGAGTTTCGCCTCGACCGCCCCGCTCATGCGGACTTCTCGCGCTTCAGGTAGGCCACCAGCTGCTCGGGGTTGTTCGGCCCGGGCACTACCTGGACGAGCTCCCAGCCGTCCTCGCCCCAGGTGTCCAGAATCTGCTTCGTGGCATGGACGAGCAGCGGCACGGTTGAGTATTCCCACTTGGTCATGTGGCCGACTGTAGCCGCTGAGGACCACCATCTCCCGCCCGAGCCACCCGCTGTCCCGCCCCCGAAAGCGCGGCTTGTCCACAGCCTCCTGCTTACTCCGGCGGCGGACTGGTTAGGCTCGAATACGTGAGCAGGCTCCAGGTCGTCAGCGGCAAGGGCGGTACCGGCAAGACCACGGTAGCCGCGGCCCTCGCGCTCGCCCTCGCGACCGAGGGCAAGCGCGCCCTCCTCGTCGAGGTCGAGGGCAGACAGGGCATCGCGCAGCTCTTCGAGACAGAAGCGCTGCCCTACGAGGAGCGGAAGATCGCCGTCGCTCCGGGCGGCGGGGAGGTGTACGCCCTCGCCATCGACCCCGAACTGGCGCTGCTGGACTACCTCCAGATGTTCTACAAACTGGGCGGCGCCGGCCGCGCCCTGAAAAAGCTCGGCGCGATCGACTTCGCGACCACCATCGCGCCGGGGCTGCGCGACGTGCTCCTCACCGGCAAGGCCTGCGAGGCGGTGCGGCGCAAGGAGAAGAGCGGCCGCTTCACGTACGACTACGTGGTGATGGACGCGCCCCCCACCGGCCGCATCACCCGCTTCCTGAACGTCAACGACGAGGTCGCCGGCCTCGCCAAGATCGGCCCGATACACAATCAGGCCCAGGCCGTCATGCGCGTCCTCAAGTCCCCGGAGACGGCGGTCCACTTGGTGACGCTGCTGGAGGAGATGCCCGTACAGGAGACCGCGGACGGGATCGCGGAGCTGCGCGCCGCGAAACTGCCCGTGGGCCGGATCATCGTGAACATGGTGCGCCCCGCGCTCCTCGACGACACCGACCTGGCACTCGCGGAGACCGCTCCCCGTACGGCGATCGCCAAGTCGCTCTCCGCGGCCGGCCTCGGCGGCGCTCGGCGCGGCGGACTGGCCGAGCGGCTGGTGGGGCCGCTCCTCCAGCAGGCCGGGGAGTACGCCGAGCGGTACGCCCTGGAGACCGAGCAACGGAGCGTCCTGGCCGAGCAGGACCTGCCGCTGCACGAACTCCCGCTGCTCTCCGAGGGCCTGGATCTGGCGGGCCTGTACGAACTGGCCGCACAGCTGCGCAAGCAAGGGATGTCATGAGCCTGGACCCCGCCCGCGTCCTCGATCTCGACCCGCTGCTCGACGACCCGAAGACCCGCATCGTGGTGTGCTGCGGCTCGGGCGGCGTCGGCAAGACGACCACGGCGGCGGCTCTCGGGCTGCGTGCCGCGGAGCGCGGCCGCAAGGTGGTCGTGCTCACCATCGACCCCGCGCGCAGGCTGGCGCAGTCCATGGGCATCGACTCCCTGGACAACACTCCGCGCCGGGTGAAGGGCGTCGAGGGGAGCGGCGAGCTGCACGCCATGATGCTCGACATGAAGCGCACGTTCGACGAGATCGTCGAGGCGCACGCGGACGGCGACCGGGCGGCCGCCATTCTCAACAACCCCTTCTACCAGTCGCTTTCGGCGGGCTTCGCGGGCACGCAGGAGTACATGGCGATGGAGAAGCTGGGCCAGTTGCGGGCGCGCGACGAGTGGGACCTGATCGTGGTCGACACGCCGCCGTCCCGCTCGGCACTGGACTTCCTGGACGCCCCCAAGCGGCTCGGGTCCTTCCTCGACGGGCGGCTGATCCGGCTGCTGACGGCGCCGGCGAAGCTGGGCGGCCGGGCGGGCATGAAGTTCCTGAGCGTCGGGATGTCGATGATGACCGGCACCCTGGGCAAGCTGCTCGGGGGCCAGCTCCTCAAGGACGTCCAGACGTTCGTCGCGGCCATGGACACCACCTTCGGCGGCTTCCGCACGCGGGCCGACGCCACGTACAAACTGCTCCAGGCGCCCGGCACCGCGTTCCTCGTGGTGGCGGCGCCCGAGCGGGACGCGCTGCGCGAGGCCGCGTACTTCGTACAGCGACTGGCCGCTGAGGACATGCCGTTCGCCGGACTGGTGCTCAACCGGGTGCACGGCAGCGGGGCCGCCCGGCTGTCCGCCGAGCGGGCACTCGCCGCCGCGGAGGATCTTGATTCCGTCGACGCGGAAAATCCTGGATCCGCCGCCGCGGAAAATCTTGACGAGGCCCGCATTGTGGATCAGGCGGACGGGAAAGCTGGACTTCGTAACTCTCCCGACACGTACGGCAGTTCAGAATCACCGGCTTCCGAGACACCAGCTCCTGACGAAGGCTCCCCCGCCGCCACGGACAGGACAGCCGCCACGGACCGCACCACCGCTACGGACAAGGCCGCCGCCACGGACCCCGAGCGATCCATCGACCAGCTCACCGCAGGTTTGTTGAGGCTCCACGCCGAGCGCATGCAGCTGCTCTCCCGCGAGCAGCGCACGCGTGACCGCTTCGCCGCGCGCCACCCGGAGGTGCCGGTGGCCGAAGTGGCCGCGCTGCCCGGTGACGTACACGATCTCGCCGGGCTGCGGGACATCGGGAACCGGCTCGCGGCCCACCGGCCGGAGCTGCCCGAAAGCTGAGCATGCGGGAGAGGCCCTGAGGGGACGCCCTCGGCCCTGCCGGCCTCCGCGGCACCGGACGGGCCCTGGAAGAGCCCGGACGGGCCTGAGAGGCCCGAGGGTGGCGTCCCGCCCCCGAAGGGCGAACTCCCTCAGCCCACCGCCGCGTAGCGCTCGTACACCTCTTCCTCGTCGAGGGGCAGCAGGCCCGC
Source organism: Streptomyces rhizosphaerihabitans (assembly GCF_025399795.1). GTDB lineage: Bacteria > Actinomycetota > Actinomycetes > Streptomycetales > Streptomycetaceae > Streptomyces > Streptomyces rhizosphaerihabitans. Next base: position 162,178 of record NZ_JAODTZ010000013.1, read on the forward strand.
GCCGCGCTCGTACTCCGTACGCGCGGTCTCGAGCAGACGACGCCACGAGGTGACAGTCGGTCGCCGGCGCAGCAATGCGCGCCGCTCGCGCTCGGTCATGCCACCCCACACGCCGAATTCGACGCGGTTGTCGAGCGCGTCGGCGAGGCACTCCGTGCGAACCGGACATCCGGTGCACACTGCCTTGGCCCTGTTCTGCGCTGCTCCTTGAACGAACAGTTCATCCGGATCGGTAGTGCGGCAGGCCGCCTGCGCACTCCAGTCGGTTACCCAGCCCATACCGGCGCCGTCCTCTCCCGAATCGAGGCTCCCCCACGGCGGCAGCGGCATATTCACCGCCGCCAGTTGAGGACGTTACGGAAGGTGGGCACAGCGCAACACCCCCTTCGGGCCCAATCTTGAATGGCCCGAACGGACTATGCGTAAGCGGCAGATCACCCGGGGGAGTGAGCCGAGGACATGCGCGACCATCCCGGCAAACCCGGACAGTTCAGTCGAGTCACAACGGACGCCATGTGACACACAAGGCTGATTCGGACACGCGCTCCACAGGAACGCGGAACCTCCGGAACGATTCGGGGTCGCCGGACGTATTGATACGTGGCCGCACTGCTGTGACAGTTGAGAGCAGCTTAGGCCAAGGCATATACGCGTGTCCGGCGAATGAGAACGTAGGCTGCCCTCATGCCAAAGAAGCGCTCGGGCGGTGGTCTGTCCCCTACGCAGCAGGCCGCCAAGTTCCTCGGTGTCAGCGTGCTCGCGGGCGCCGTCATGGCCGGAATCGCGCTGCCCGCCGCGGGCGCGCTCGGTCTGGCGGCCAAGGGCTCGGTCCAGGGGTTCGATGACATTCCGGACAATCTGAAGAGTCCGTCGCTGAGTCAGCGGACCACGATCCTGGACAGCAAGGGCGGCCAGATCGCCACGGTCTACTCGCGCGACCGCACGGTGGTCGACCTCAAGAACATCTCGCCCTACATGCAGAAGGCGATCGTCGCGATCGAGGACTCGCGCTACTACCAGCACGGCGCGATCGACCTGAAGGGCATCCTGCGCGCGGTCAACCAGAACGCGCAGAACGGCGGGGTGGCCCAGGGTGCCTCCACCCTGACCCAGCAGCTGGTGAAGAACTACTTCGTGGAAGAGGCCGGCGACGACCCGACCAAGGTCGCCCAGGCCACCCAGCAGACCATCGGCCGCAAGATCCGCGAGCTCAAGTACGCGATCCAGCTGGAAGAGAAGCTGGGCAAGAAGAAGATCCTCGAGAACTACCTGAACATCACGTTCTTCGGGGAGCAGGCGTACGGCGTCGAGGCCGCCTCCCAGCGCTACTTCTCCAAGCCCGCCAAGGACCTGAACCTCCAGGAGTCGGCGCTACTCGCGGGCATCGTCCAGTCGCCGAGCCGGTACGACCCGGTCAACGACGAGGAGGAGGCCACCAAGCGCCGCAACACCGTGCTGCAGCGCATGGCCGAGGTGCACGACATCTCCCAGGAGCAGGCCGACGCCGCCAAGGAGACGAAGCTCGGGCTGCACGTCAGCCAGCCGAAGAACGGCTGTATCACGGCGATCAAGGGCGCCGGCTTCTTCTGCAAGTACGTGGAGCACGTCTTCCTGAGCGACCCGGTCTTCGGCAAGACCAAGGAGGAGCGGGCGAAGGTCTGGAACCAGGGCGGCCTGACGATCCGTACGACGCTCGACCCGCAGTCCCAGGCGTCGATCCGGGCGTCGCTGAAGGATCACGTCTACAAGTCCGACAAGGTCGCCGCGGCGGCCACCCTGGTCGAGCCCGGCACCGGGAAGATCCTCGGGATGGGCCAGTCGAAGCCGTACGGCTACGGAAAGAACGAGACCGAGTACAACTACTCGGTGAACTACGACATGGGCGGCTCGAACTACGGCTTCCCGACCGGTTCGACGTTCAAGCCGTTCGTGGCCGCGGCCGCGCTGGAGCAGGGCCGTCCGGCGACGCAGGAGTACTCCTCGCCGAACTCGATGCCGTACCCCAGCCCCGTACAGACCTGCGGCAGCAAGCCGTGGACGAACCAGGCGAACGAGAAGGTCCCGAACGAGAGCGCGTCCGAGAAGGGCCCGTATCAGCTGAAGGAGGCGATGGCCAAGTCGGTCAACACCTACTTCGTGCAGATGATCTCCGACATCGGCCTCTGCCCCGTGATGAACCAGATCGACAAGCTCGGTGTGGTCCAGGGCAACGGCGACAAGCTCCCCCAGGTGCCCTCCATCGCCCTGGGCGCCAAGGGCATCTCACCGCTCACCATGGCCACGGCCTACGCCGCCTTCGCCTCCCGCGGCATGTACTGCACCCCGGTCGCCATCGAGTCGATCAGCCAGCAGATCAGCGGGCGCGAGAAGTCCCTGGACGTGCCCAAGTCGACCTGCTCGCGGGCCATGTCCGAGCAGACCGCGGACACCGTCAGCACCCTGCTCAGTGGCGTGATCGACTCCGGTACGGGCCAGCAGGCCGGTCTCACCGACCGCGCCAACGCCGGTAAGACGGGTACCACCGACGAGCGCAAGAACGCCTGGTTCGTCGGCTACACGCCGAACCTCTCCGGCGCGGTCTGGGTCGGCAGCGCGTCCCAGCGGGTCCATATGACCGGCATCAACATCGGTGGCGTCTACCACGACAAGGTGTACGGCGGTCAGGTCCCCGGCCCGATCTGGCGGGACCTGATGACGGGCGCTCTCGTGGGCAAGGACGCCCCGTCCTTCAACCTGGTCAACATTCCCGACCCCGTGAAGGACAAGGGCGACGGCCAGGACGACGGGAACAAGGGCCGCCACGGCGGGAACGGGAACGGCGACACCACCAACGGAAACACCATCAGCGGCCAGACCGACGGTGGAGTGGTCTTCCCGACGCCCTCCTTCTCCATCCCCGATGGATGGATCCAGGGCAATACGAACAGCGGGAACGGGAACGGCGGCCAACGCAACTGACCCGTACGCCGGAAACGGGCGCGTGAGCGCCTGAACGCCCTGTGGGCCAGGAGTCCGATCCTGGCCCACAGGGCGTTCAGCGTAAGGGGGGCGTGCCCGGCGGGGCGTTCAGCGTGAGGGACGTACCCGGCGGGGCGTTCGTCCAGCCCGCCCAGGAGCCGACGGTGGCGTCAGCCGGCGAGCAGCTGCTTCACGACGGCGGCGACGCGGCCGCCCTCGGCAAGGCCGGCCACCTTCGGGTTCACGATCTTCATGACCTGGCCCATGGCACGCGGGCCTTCGGCACCCGCCGACTTCGCCTCCTCGACGGCCTGCGCGACGATCTGCTGAAGCTCCTCGTCGGACAGCTGCTTGGGCAGATACGCGGCGAGCACCTCGCCCTCCGCCCGCTCCCGCTCGGCCGACTCGGGGCGCCCGCCCTGCGCGAAGGCCTCGGCGGCCTCACGACGCTTCTTCCCCTCGCGGGCGATCACCTTCTGCACCTCGCCGTCGGAGAGTTCGCGCTTGGTCTTGCCCGCGACCTCCTCGTTGGTGATCGCGGAGAGGGTCAGCCGGAGCGTCGAGGAGCGGAGCTCGTCGCGCCCCTTGATCGCGGCGTTGAGGTCTTCCTGCAACTTCGACTTGAGCGTGGTCATGCCGTCCAGTGTCGCAGGTGCGGTCATGCGGACGCCTGTTGATTTCGCAGCGCGCCCGGGCGGGCACGCAGAGGCCGCCCCGCCCGGGGCCATCCCGGGGTTCCGCTCCGGGTTTCCGGGTCGTCCACAGGCGGGTACGAGTGCTTGTCGGGGTCTGACACGATGGACGTATGCGCGCGCGATACGGAGTACCCCTGGGAATCACGGCGGTGGGCGCCGCCGGTCTGCTGTACTCGGCGGGGTTCGAGGCCCGTTCCTTCCGCCTGCGGCGGATCACGGTCCCGGTCCTGCCGCCTGGGATGCGGCCGCTGCGCGTCCTGCAGGTCTCGGACATCCACATGGTGAGCGGACAGCGCAAGAAGCAGCGCTGGCTGCGCTCCCTGGCCGGTCTGCGCCCCGACTTCGTGATCAATACCGGGGACAACCTCTCGGACACGGAGGGCGTGCCCGAGGTACTGGACGCGCTCGGCCCCCTGATGGACTTCCCGGGCGCCTACGTCTTCGGTTCGAACGACTACTACGGCCCCACACCCCGCAACCCCGCCCGCTACTTGTTCGAGAAGATGCAGGGCCGTCACGGACTGAACGGCAACAAGCCCGTCGTGGGAGCCATCCACAATCCGTGGGAGGACCTGCGCGACGGCTTCGACACCGCGGGCTGGGTGAACCTGACGAACACCCGGGGGACGCTGAAGATCGAGGGCGCGGAGATCGAGTTGACCGGCCTCGACGACCCGCACATCAAACGCGACCGCTACGCGCGCGTGGCCGGAGGCCCGTCGGAGTCCGCCGACTTCTCGATGGGTATCGTGCACGCCCCGTACCTGCGCGCTCTGGACGCTTTCACGGCCGACGGCTACCCCCTGATCCTGGCGGGCCACACGCACGGCGGCCAGCTCTGCCTCCCCTTCTACGGTGCCTTCGTCACCAACTGCGACCTCGACACGGACCGCGTGAAGGGTCTCTCCAGGCATACGGCGGAGGGCCGGACGTCGTACATGCACGTCTCAGCGGGCTGCGGCACGAACCGCTACACGCCGGTCCGTTTCGCCTGCCCGCCGGAGGTGTCGCTGCTGACGCTGGTGGAGCGGAAGTAGCCGGTGAAGCAGAAGTAGGGGTCTCCGGGACCGCCTCTGGGGCGGCACCCTGGTGCGACACCCCGGCGCGGGCCGGGGACCACACGAAACCCCTCGGCCGCGGACGCGGGCCGTCATCGCTGCCGGATTAACCCACTCGGTCGACCCATATCGCCCAAAACACCCGACCCGCTTAGCGTGGGGCCATGATCACCCCCATGCCCAGGGACATACCCGACCTCCCCGCGATACCGGGCATCATCCCGTCGGCCCACTCCTTCGTCCCCGCGACGGCGGTCGTGGCTCCCGCGCGCCGCCCGGCCACGGCGGCCTACCGCGTCCTGGTGGCCCTCGCGGCGGCAGCGGGCGTGGCCATCGACATGAAGCTGGGCGACCCGGCCCGGGCACTGAGCTACTTCACGATCCAGACCAACCTGCTCGTCGCCGTGGTCTTCGTGGCGTCGGCCCGCAGGGCCTGGTCGGCCCGCAGACCCCTGCCCGGGGTACTGACGGGCGGCACGCTGATCTACATCTCGATCACGGGCCTGGTCTATCACCTGATCCTGGCGGACGAGTCGCCCCCGTTCTCCATGACCGGAGGCGACGACTCGCTCTCCGGCTGGCACTCGGCCGCCAACATCCTCCTCCACACGGTCACACCGATCGCCGTGGTCCTCGACTGGCTGCTGCTGACCCGACCGACCCCACTGTCGTTCCGCGACGCGGCGACCTGGCTTCTCTACCCCCTCGCCTACCTGGCCTTCTGCCTGGCCCGCGGCGCGATGCTGTCGCCCGGGGCCCCGGCGCGCTACCTCTACCCCTTCGTCGATGTGGATCGGCACGGCTACGGGGGCATCCTCGGCAACACCGCCATCCTCGGCGTCACCTTCTACGCCCTGGCCCTCCTCATCGTCGTCCTCGACCACGTGCGTCCCGACCCGGTCCGACGCCGCTTCCGAAGACGCCGCCGACGCCCCGAAAACCGGATTTCGTCTCCGGCCACCAGTGGGCTAAAGTAAACGACGTCGCAGCGAGAGCAGCGACAATCGGGGTGTAGCGCAGCTTGGCAGCGCGCTTCGTTCGGGACGAAGAGGTCGTGGGTTCAAATCCCGCCACCCCGACAGCTAAGTAGCAGGTCAGAGGGCCCTTACCGGATCGGTAAGGGCCCTCTGGCGTTGCTGCGTGTCTAACTGCGTGACTATCGATTCCTGAGTGCCTACGACCCGCCCCAGTCGGTGCCGAAAATGCCGTCCATGACAACGGCACCCGTCTGGATCACGGGCCGGATCTGCTTCCGGTAGACCTCCTCCGTCACGGCCGTACCGGAGTGCCCGACGAGCCGTGAGATCTCCTCCAGCGGGACGCCGCGGTCGGAGAGCAGGGACACGAAGCTGTGCCGGAGCTCCCGGGGCGTCCACTCGTCGGCGTTGATCCCGTCGATGCCCTTGAGCGCCTGCCGGAAGGCGCGGCGGACGTTGGCGGCGTCGAGCGGCTTGCCGACGGCCGAGGAGAAGACGAGCCCGTGTTCCTCCCATTCCTCGTCGGCGGCCAGCCGATCCCAGCCCTGATCTTCGAACTGCCGCCAGAGGGCTTCGACGCAGCGCGCCGGCAGCGCGAGCGTGCGCCGGGACTTGCGTGTCTTGGTGTCCCCGCTCCGCCGGACCGAGCGCCACACAGCGATGTGCGGAGGCTGCGGCGGTTCGAGGTCCTGCCGCCCCTTGAGGAAGACGTGGTCCCAGGTGAGGGCCCGCAGCTCCTCGGTCCGGGCACCGGTCAGCAGGGCCAGGACGATGTACGCGTACACCGAAGTCCCCTCGGCCCCTTTCAGCACTGCCTCAGCCTGAGCGAAGGTGAGCGCCTTGGACGGACGACCCACCTGCCCCTGCGGCACCGAGCACAGCTCGACGACGTTGCGCTTCACCTTGTCCCGCGCCATGGCCCGCCTGACGGCGCGGTTCAGGCACGAGTGAAGCGACTGGAGGGTGCGAGTGCTGAGGGTCTTGGCCTTGGTGGAGAGCCAGCGGTCCACGTCCTCCGCGCTGAGGTCGCGGAGCTTACGGGCGCCGAGCGACGGCATGACGTGCTTGTCACTCAGAAGCGTCACCGTCTCGACCGTGCTGGGGTCGAGGCCCGCCAGGCCGTACGTCAGCCAGTCCGTCACCGCGTCCTTGACCGTGTAGTTGGTCGGCGCGATGGCGAGGCCGTCCTCGTGGTCCCGCAACACCTCCTTGAGCTTCTGCTTCGCCTCGGTCTTGGTCTTGCCACTCCCCCGCTTGACGATCCGCTTCCCGCTCGGGTCAAACCCGAGGTTCGCCGTGGCGATCCAACGCTGTCTCTTCTCGTCCCAGTGCAGGCCACCGTCACCACGGCTGCGACGCATAGCCATCAGGCGGCACGCTCCATCTCTTCCGCGATGAAGTGGCCCAGGGCGGAAGCCGGAATGCGCCGGCACCGGCCGATCGTGACCGAGGGCAGCCGCCGCGTACGGATCAGGTCGTAGACGGTGGACCGGCCGAGCCGGAGGCGCGTCATCACCTCGGCGACAGTGAGCAGTTCGTCATCACGCATGGTCGTTCTCTCCTTCTGCGTCGGCTGAGGCCGGTTGTCGTGATGCGGCGAACAAGGCTTCGGCGTCGGTCAGGCCGGTGCCGGCGAAACGCCAGTGCGAGAGGACGAGGACGGTGTCCGGGGTGGGCAGCGGGTGACCGGCTGCGGCGGCGCGCTCGCGGGTGAGCGCTTCGTTGTGGTCGGCGCGTTCCTGGCGGATGGCGCCGAGGGTGACGGAGTAGGCGCGGGACTTGGTGGAGAAGTGGCCGCGGAAGCCGAGCATGTGCGCCCACTTGCGCAGGCGGAGTTCTTCGAGGTCGGGCAGGGCTCCGAGGCGCCAGCAGGTGAGGATCATCTGCCGTGCGTGGTCGGTGACTTCGACGCCGATGAGGTCGGTGATGGGGTTGCGGATGGGGCGGTCGAGTGTGCCTGTGGCGCTTTCGGCGCCCTTGGTCGCGTACTTGGCGATGTACGCGGCGACGGCACGACTGCTCAGGTTGGTGGCGCCGGTGAAGTCGGCGGACTGGATGGGGCGTACGTCGAGCTGCTCGCCGAAGCGGAAGGTGTACGCGTGCCCGTCCAGGACTGGGCCGGGCGTCTCGGCGAGGGCGGCGGCCGCGCGGATAGCGTCGGTAAGGAGTTCGGTGGTGGCCCAGCCCGGCGGGGCGTCCTCGGCTCCGTCCGGCCCGTCAAGGCGGATCACGGCATGGAAGTGGACGGCGCCCCGTCGCTGGTACTCGGCGACCTTGGCGTACGACACCTTGAGGCAGTCGCGCAGCTCCGAACGGCCGATGCCCGCGCGAGACGCGAGCTGTTGGCGGAGGTACGTGACGAAGCGGGCCCATAAGGCACCGGCGTGGGCGTTCCACAGGACGGCGGCGCGATAGTCGTAGCGGTCCGCATCCAGCGGGGTGCCGAGAACGGCGTCTCCATCCGCGTGCAGGCGCCCACAGCGGCAGCGACCGCCACCGGGCCGGTTGTGGACGGGACCGAAGGACGGTGCGGTGAAGGTGGCGAACACGCGGGGGTGTTCGGCGACCGCGGGACCGATGCCCTTGCCGCCGCTCAGGCCGGCTGTGACGAGGTGGAAGGTGTCCTTGCGGTAGACCTCGGCGCAGGCGGCGCAGCGGGTTGCGCGGCGGTTGTTGCAGCGGATGAGGAGTTGTCCGGCCGGAAGGTCGTGGTCGGCGATCTCCCGGACGATTTCGCCGGTGGCGGCGAGGACGTCCAGGCGGTGGCCCTCCATCCGTACGGGCCGCTCGCAACCGCCGAGTCGTTGGATTTGGTGCGCGTAGCTGCTCAGGTCGCCGAGTTGGGCGAGGGCCGCCAGTTGGCGGACGGCTCCGGTCGGAGCCTCGGGGCGCATGTGCGGGTTCCTCCTTGAGGGAACGAGTTCGAGATGGCGCCTGGCTTGTCCAGGGGGCTAGACACCATGAGCAAGCCAGTGCGCGGACGAAGTGATATCAGCGGCGGTCGCTCTTGAGGATCGAGCGGACAGTGACCGCGCAGACGGCCACGGAGGCGGCGGTGACCGCGACCGCGAGGAGCATGGAGACCAGCACGGCCCCCACGACCAGGACGACGGCGGAACCGCCCACCACGAGGGTCAGCGCGCTTCCCGGGGTGAGCTGCACGGCAGGGCGATTCGAAGCCACCGCTGTGGGGACAGGCGCCGCAGCGCGCTTGAGGGGAACCGGGCAGTGGACGGTCGAAGGCGGCGCGGAGGGCACCGGGGCGGTGTCCGGGGGCGGGTACTTGGGCTTGAACATGGAACGAACTCCCTTCTGTGTGGGCGCTACTTGAGGACGGGGTCGATGGCGGGGGCGAGGAAGCTCCCAGCGGCGAGGTAGCCGCCGAGGAGGAGCACGATGACCAGCCACCACGGCGGGCGGGCGAGCCGGACCCCGAGGGCCCCGACGGCGAGGAGGGCGAGCCAGAGCGGGACGTGCATGTCTGTCGTCTCCTGTCAGGCGCGGCAGCGGTGGATGCGGGCGGCGAGTTCGGCGGCGGCGCGGCTGTCGTACTCGGCGGAGAAGTCGCAGTGCGGGGCGGTGCAGGCGGCAACGTGTCGGGTACGGCCTCGGGAGAGGTACGAGGCGACCTGTACGGGGCCGACGCGGCGGACGTCTCGGAAGCGTGGGGTCATGGCGGGCGTCTCCCTGGTCAGAGGTGCGCGGCGACGGCCGGCGTCATGGACGCGGGCAGGCCGAGCCGGGCACGGACGGTGTCGGGGTCGGCAGGTTCGCCGGTACTGGAGCGGAGCTCTCGGGCGAGCGTTTGGGCACGGTCGACGAGGGCTGGAGGAAGGTGGACGGTCGAGGCGGACACCGGTGCCAAGCCCGAGTCGGCCGCAGGCTCCAGGGCCGGGATGAGGTCGGGCTCCGCCAGGCCGCTGACTGTCGGCTCGACGATCGCGGGAGTGGGGACGAGCAGCATCGACTCCCCCACCTCGGACCCAGTCGACGCACTACGGTCGGCGCCCTCCGCGGTGCGGGGCGTGTGGGCCAGCAGCGTGCCGCCGAAGAAGGCCACCGCCGGCCAGCCCGCGACGACCACGCGGAGTAGGGCAGGGACGTCGGTCAGGTCGAGGAGTCCGGCGGTGGCGATGTTCGCGCCGAGGGATGCCGCGAGGGCGACCAGGAACCACAGCCGAGACCCACCGGCCGGAAGCCCTGCACGTTGCTGCTCGCGCATTCGCCGCCAGGCAGCGACAAGAAGCAGGTCGACGGAGACGGGGTAGGCCCACGCCTTCCAGCCGCCCTGTCCGGCCGCCTCGGCCAGGTCGTGCAGGTGGGAGAAGGACAGGGCGCCCGCGATGACGGCTTGGATGATCACGGCATCCCCACGGGCCGGGAGGGCTCGCATCGGCACGGACTCCTTCCGGTTCGAGGCATGGGAGGGGTAGGAACGCGGCGCGAGGCGGTCACGCCGACCGGGGAAGAGGTGCCGCTACTCGGTCACCGGGCGCGGGGTGGTCGCGGCAGCGGTGGAGGGCGTGGGCTTCTCCACGGCCTCCGGAGCAACGGCCGGCCGGAAGGCGGCGAGGCGAGGCAGGTCCGGGACCAGGTCGGCGGTGTCGCGGCAGACGGCCGCGGCGTCGTCCAGGGTGAGGTGTGGTGAGCGGGCGCGGGACCAGCCGCCCGAGGAGTCGCCGACGACGGCCACACCAGGGCGGTCGGCGGGAATGCCGGTCGCGGCGAGCGCGGCTTCCGGGGAGATGTCGGCAAGGGCCATGTTGGCGGAGGACTCGTCGTTGACCCGGTGGCAGACGCGGCCGGTGAGCTGGGCCCGCAGCATGGTGGCGCCCTTGCCGAGTTCGGAGCCGAAGCGCTGCCCGCACACCTCCAGATAGATGCCCGCGGCGCGGCCGAGCTGGGCGATCCGGATCAGCTTGGTGACCATGGCATCCCGGCGCTTCTCGTCATCGCGGCTCGCGGCCAGGAAGAGTTCCGCGACCTCGTCGACGACGACCACGATCGGCACGGGCCGGACCCCGTCGGGCAGGCCCCACACGTCGGAGGTGAGCACGGCGTCCGGGCCCGCTCCAGAGGTGACGCCGATCAGCCGGAACCGTTCCTCCATCTCCTCCAGGAGGACGTCCAGGAGTTCGTTCGCACGGTCCGAGGTATCGGCGAGCGCGGACAACCGGGGTGCGAACGGCGCCAGTTCGACGCCCCACTTGCAGTCGATGCCGACGAGGACGACCCGTTGCCGGGCCAGACCGCACAGCAGGTTCCGCAGGTAGACGGACTTGCCGGACTGGGTGGCGCCGAGGATGAGTTCGTGCGGCACGGTACGGAAGTCTCGTACGTGCCAACTCCCGTCGTCCCGCAGTGCGAGAGGCAGAGTCAGTGGTCCGCCAGCGAGCCGGCGCCGGGCAGGACGCACGTTGGCGAGCACGTCCCAGCCGATGAGCCGCAGTTCGAGGCGTCCTGGCTTGGTCGGACGGATGTGGACGGCGTGAGCCGCCCAGGCGTGGCGCAACCGATCGGCGGAGGCGGCGAAGTCCTCCGGCGCCTGCCCGGTCGCCATGCGCAGTCGCATCACGAGCCCCGAGCCGGTGGGCAGGGGAAGCGACCGGCGCGGCGGTACGGGGGACGCCTCCCGCCCCATCATCCGGGCGGTCGCTCGCCGCACTGCCGAAGCCGGAACGGTCAGACCGCACGCGTCCATGGTGGCGCGATAGGTGGCGAGCACGCGCAGAGCGACAACCGGATAGCCGATGAGCCACCAGAAGACGACCGGCAAGCGGTGCCGCAGCACCTGCAAGATCACGGCCAGGGCCACCAGACCTAAAAGCAGCGTCCACACGGAGTCGGTCATGGCGTTCAGCCCTGCACCGAGGCGGGGACGTTGGCCATGACGGCATCGGCCCGGTAGGCGATCCCGTGCCGGGCCCGGCCGCCGAACTCGCTCTCCCACGGTCGTGCGACGAGACCGGACAGGATCACTGGCGTACCCATGACCAGTCCCTCACCGACGCCCTTGGCGGGCACGGTCACCTTGACCATGTCCGAGCCGCCCTGGGCGATGAACACCACCTCCAGCACCATCAGCCGGTCGTTGGTCACCGGGTCCACGGCGATCTCGCCTGTCTGCCGGTCCTTCACCTTCACCTCAGGCAGCTTGGTGACAAGCAGCGTCGCGGCCGAAGCGTCCACGGGGATGACACGCATTCTGTTGACCTCACTGAGTCTGTGACGCCGCTTCCGACGCCATCTCGATTGGATACCCCCCTAGACAGCGCAAGGAGGAAACCACCCCAACTGTCTAGGGGGGTTGACGGCAACAGTAAGCCGACGACCCATCGACTGTCTAGGGGGGGTATACGAGGTGTCGGGATGCATCAGAGAGATGTCGGCCGGAGCAGCAAGTGACAGCGGAACGACACCCCTGTCCCGTGCCACTGGATCTTGACCGTTTGTCATCGGACTTTGATCACCTCAGGTCAGCGACTCAGCGCACCTTCGGTGCGCGCCGGGGGCGTGGTAAAACCCATGGCGCGCTGGAGGTGCTTCTGTCTGCCTTGACGGCCATCTGCACGGGTGCAGCCTGTCGTCACCGTTCCGTCACAAGTAGTCGCCGCACGGAACCCTGCCGCTCTCCCGCCCTATCTGCACTCACGCACCACGACCACGCGTACCGCGGGGCAACAACCGACGACCGAAACCCGCGGACGAGACGACTCAGGGGGACGACAACATGCGTCACAGCAACGGCATTCGCAGGGCGGCTCTGGCGACGACGGCGGTCACGGCCGTCGCGGCGGCGGTGACCGGCATCCTGCCCGGCACCGCCATGGCGGCGAGCACCACCACCTCTACCCCGCCGCCCGCTTGCCCGGCCTCCGCCCTCCAGGTCAGCGCCTGGCAGGCCGCCCACCCGCCCGTCGGGACCGGGACCGGGGCGGCGGTCGTGCAGTTCACCAACGTCTCCCGGAAGACGTGCGTCCTGAAGGGCCATCCGACGGTCGCGGGCGCCGGCAACGGCTCCCCCGCCCACAACACCCCGCTCAAGGTCACCCCCACCGGCAGGGCGGCCACCGTGACGGTCCGGCCGCACGGCAAGGCGTGGGTGAAGCTGACCTTCGTCCAGGTCCAGGGGGAGGGCGACGGCTACTGCGTGTCGGGCAAGACCCCGGCGGCGTATCCGACGATGGTCATCGGGCTGCCGCACTCCGGGAAGCACCAGGTCGCCCTGAACGACGGGTGGTGGGCCGAGTGCGACAACAAGGTGACCGTCACCCCGGTCTCGGCGGTCAAGCCTTCCTGACCCCCCCGTCCCCACAAATCGAGCAGCCTGCATGACGATCGCAAGGCTCTGACCTACACGTTTACGAGGAACTGCACATAAGTGCAGGTCAGCGACTCAATGTACCTTCGGTGCGCTGAGTCGCTGACCTGCGGTGATCAAACTCCGATGACACAAACTCGCGTCCGTCAAAGTCCGATGACAAACGGTCAAGATCCAGTGGCGTGGGACAGGGGTGTCGTTCCGCTGTCACTTGCTGCTCGGCTTTCACGTCGGCGACGAGTCGAGGCTGAAGACGCAGGGCTACGGCGGCCACCCGATGAACGTCCACGTTCACCGCCGTCGGCCTGACCAAGTGACGGCCTGGCTACGCGATGCCGGGTTCACCGTCGAGGCCCAAATGCTGATCGACCCTGACGAGAGCGTTCCAGGTGCGGTCCTCTTCGCACGCCGTCAGTCCTAGCAACGCTGGCGCGGCCCTACGCCAGAACCCAATGCAGGATCGTCGCGTCATCCTGCGCCTTGCCTCGCGGCCAACGCCGACCGTCAGGGTCGTCTGCCTCTGCTTCCCGCACACGGCGGATCAGCCCATCGGGCCCGACCGACCCGACAGCTGCCAACGTGTCTTGCCAGGTGGCGAGTTCAAAGAGGTCGACAAGTCGCGTCGCGCCGTCGCTCAGGAGTGTCACCGAGGTCAGTGACTCCACCGGCGCCGTCCCGGTGAAGGCGTGCTCGGCCGCCAGCGGGTCAGGTCCAGCGATCCAGAAACCGCCCAGCTGGTTCCGCAGTCCTGTGAGGGCGTCGCGGTACTCCGCCAAGGCGACCACGTGTTCAGGTGAACCGGTGGACAGCGCGTCGACCGGCGCGCGAAGGCGCTTGCCCACCTCGTCCAACCGTTGGTCCGTGACGGCGGTCGTCTTCCCGTCCAGGTCAGCGAGGAGGAGCGTCGAGTCACCCAGTACGAGGTACTCCAGAACTCCCTCACCGGCCCGGACGGCGACGACCGTACTGGTCGGACTGGCCCGATGGGCCAGGTCACAGGTGTCCCCATGCAGGGAGCGGACAGCCCGGATCGAGTCGGCCAGGCACTCGACGAGCGGCCTGGTCGACTGCGTGCTGATGGCGCTCAGCAGAAGGCCGCCCAGCGTCGCGGAGAACCACGCGATGCCGTGCACGCATCCGGTCTCCGCCCCGGCCACGCCAGCCCCGTCGAGGAGGACGGCTGCACCGGGAACGGCAGCAGCGAAATCCTCGTTCTCCCGCGACGGTTCGGCCGGCTGCGAGCCGAGAACGACCTTCACGCCGTCGCCCCCTCGTCGTGCAGGTAGAGAGGGCAGAGCAGTTCGACGGACCGCGGTTCTTCGGTCTCGGGGTCGTAGTCGACGCTCACCAGCGTGGAGAAGTGTCGTTCGCCCACTTGCCCCCAGAGCGTGTTGAGATCGGAGGCAAGCAGATGGACGACGCCGAGGGAGCCCGCGGTGTGGATGCCAGCGATGGCGAGCACCGAGCCCTTCCCGTCCGGACGGGGCAGCCGACCGAGGTATCCGACGTCATGCGGGCGGTACGGCTCGGTGTCGGCTCCGGCGCCGTACGACGTGCCGGTACGACGGTCCACCAGGGCCCACGGCTCACCGTCCGGATGCTCCCAGGCAAGGACGGGGTCCTGGGCGTACAAGTCGCCCATGGCCTCGGACATGCCCGGCCCACAGACGACGACCAGGCCATCACGGTTGAGGTCGACCTCACCGCCGACCTGCACGTGCCCGGAGCCGACGTCGAGCCCGTAGGACTTGGCCAGCTCTTCGAGCCTCTTCCCGGAGTTCATGTCGGCCATGGCGACGACCGGCCGCTTCTTCTCGCTGTCCCACCGCAACGGAGTGACGACAGTGACGGCGCCCGCGCCCAGGAAGGCGCCCTCCGGTGCAGGCCCGGTGTGCCGGATCTGGTGAATCCGCCCGCGGCTCAGACCTGCCTTTTCGGCAATCTGCGCATACGACAGCCCCTGCGCGTGCAGGTCCTGGACCACACGCCGACGCAGCCGAGCGAGTTCCGTAACTTCCTGCTGCGCGTCGGCCAACCTGGTCGTGACCTCACGCAGCAGCAAGTACGGATCGTCGATGGCCGCGATCCGCTGCAACTCGTCCGACATACCCACACCTCCTATACGCACCCAGGAGTCTAGGGCCCTAGACGGTTCGGGCGGGAGACGCCGTCCCGTTCGAAAATCAACTACGTAGAAGCCCGACCGATAGCCAGGTATCCCGCGAGGACTCATCCCCCGCCGCCTGCGGGGCATGCAAGGCGGCCGGCCAGAGCGGCAGGGATCATGTGCCGGCTCGCGCGAGCTCGGCCCAGACGGACCGACCGTGCGTCCGTTCCTTCACTCCCCAGTCCTTGGCGCAGGTCGCCATCAGCAACAGCCCACGCCCGCCTTCCTCCTCCCAGTCATTGGCGGCGAGCAGCTGCGGCCTGCCATAGCCGCCCTCGTCGATCACCTCGATGCGCACTCGGTCGTCGTCAAGCACGACGATCACGAGGAACCAGCCGCCCTTACGGCCGCTCCGGGAGTGCCGGACGGCATTGGACGCCAGCTCACTGACGATGAGGACGGCGTTCTCCACCATGCGGGGACCCTCGGCCTCCATCAGAGCGGCGACGAAGTAACGGGCTTCAGCGACCTGTTGCGGCAGGCCAGGGAACGGACGGCACCACTTCGCAAGCAAGAGGAACACTTCTCGTCTAGAGGGCTAGACAGCACACAGGCAGCGTATTCCTCGGCGTGCCAAGCTTCTAGGCATTCAGAGGAATTATTCCTCTATGGGGTGACGTCCTCAGCCAGGACTCGCAGATCCCTCATGATCCGCATCAGCAGTTCCCGCGCCCCATCGCCGAAGACAGCCGCGCTCTCGAACTGGGCGAATGCCTCCTCGTACGACGCGAACACATCCGGGTCCTTCTCCGCCCGCTCATCCCGGAAGGTCTCCACGACCACCGTCTCCTGGTCGCACAAGGTGAAGCCGTGCCGCGGCATGACCGGCACCGGCCGGTCCCACGGGAGGACCCCGAACCGCACGGTAGTCAGGCTCTCCACCGCGAGCAGCCGGTCGAGCTGAGCAAGCATCAGGGCCGGACTGCCGGGCCACGTCCGGAGCACGCCCTCGGTCACCACGAAGACGGATTCCCGTCCGGGTTCGTACAAGACGCTCTGCCGCTCCACCCGAGCCGCGACAGCCTTCCCAACTTCAGCCGCATCCGCACCAGGTGTGCTCGCGAATACGTGCCGGGCGTACTCCGCGCTCTGGAGCATGGCCGGCAGGACAACGCACTGGAATGACCGAACGAGTTGGGCACCACGCACCGCCAGGTCGACCACGGCATCCGCGGAAACACTCGAGCCCGACAGGGTGTCGTCTGCGCCCGCAGAAGGAGCCGACTCAACTTCGGCGAGGGCCACTCGCAGCTCCGCGATTACGGAGGCATCCAGGCCGAGAGCTCCGGACAGGCGGTCAAGGACGTCACGGCTGGGAACCATCCGGCCGTTCTCCACCTTGGACACCGTCGGCTGACCCACTCCAGCCCGCTGCGCCAACACGGCACCAGTCAGGCCGACATCCACGCGCAGAGCCCGAAGACGTGCCCCCAGCGTCCGCATTCGCTCCTGCCGCTCACTCCCCATACCCAGCGTTCTACACCAAGCCTCGGCAAGCACCCAGCCCAGAAAGCACGCTGACCTACGCGAGCACAAACCCCAAGCATGGGGGCGCCATCCGATTCATGCGGATCAACCGAGCCCCTACCAGCCCATGTCCTTGGCGACCTCCGCTTGCGCAGCAGAGACCTCCTGAGCCGTGCACTCTGTGACATCGACGTCAGCCGCCCACTCAAAACGGCTCAGAAGATCCGCCAAGGCCTGCTTCTGCGCGGGGTGCGTGATCGGCACCGTGTTCAGATCGGTGCTCATCAACCAGTCGAACAGCACGACGGCATCCGCGGGCCACAGACGGACATTCACCGTAGGCACAGATTCCCACGAATCATTGGCTTCCACAGAGATCATCGTGCCAGGTCAAGCGCTCGGCCCTGGCTCGCCAACCTGCGGTAGCACCCGAGCCGGGACAGGCTCCACTGGCACGACGTGATTCAAACTTTCTCTACTGGTTCAAGGCGGCTCGCTCCGCTCCCCGCGCGCGGCCCGGCCCCCGGCCGGGCCTGCGCTCATGTCTCCGCCCCGCTCCAGCCCGGCCGGCGCCCGTGCCGCGCTCATGGCGATCAGCCGCCTGATGTCAGAGAAAGGGGTACGTCGTGGCCTGGGCGGTCAGCTCCACGGCTTTACGGAGCCACTTTGGCGCGAGCCTCGAAGATCATGGCCCCAACGTCGTGCTTTACCGGGCAGGTCCACAGACTGCCCGACGCGCCGGAAGCTTACGGGGCCATGATCACTCGCGCCAAAGCAGCGCCACCCCAAAGCCGCTACACCGACCCACTATTCCTGCAACTGCTGGGCCAGTTCCCCCATTCGGTGCGGGCAGCGACGAAGACCAAGAGACTGCTCGGCAACAACGCTGGGACACCACAGCGAGTTCCCGAATTCTCTTATTCCGAAAACATAACCGGGCCAACCGTGCCATCGCTACTCGATCTCGGAACAAGATCCCCATACGCCACTCAACTCCCTCCGGAGATGGCCGAAAACCTTTCATCGAACCATGTGCGCACGATACGGACCACGTAAGGGTCCCTAATCATTACGCCCGTGTAGGCCGTTACCTCTCGGATACTGATAACAACTTCCTTATCACTCAACCCCTGAACGCTAATTGCATTGTCCGTCGCTTCAAGCAGTTCAGCACTAGCGATAGGATCAAACAGGGCGTGAAACTCCGCTAAGGAAGGAGAGTATGCGTTAGCGATGATTTTGAAGCTAACACCTTTCCCGGCAGACCGCAGAATAGCGCCCCGCACTTCGTCTGTATAGTTCCCGCAGGCAACGCATTGACCCCAAATCACATCACCCGACTCGGCTCTCTTGTGCATTTCCCCAAGCTCTTTAAGCATTGGTTCACGCGTCAGAAAAAGAGTTGCTCGGCGATCTGCACCCACGATGTGGTCAATGTCCGCTTGATGCTCACGGATCTTATAGCGCAACGTGATGATCCCTAGGGCCAAAGTGGAAAGGCCGAAAAATATCGATACCCCGTAGGTAAGGAAAAACCCTCCGACCGACATTGCCAGAACACTGGAAGCACCGACAAGCATCTACCTCAAGCTCCGCTCTTGAAGATCACTTTTTCCCTGAACCCGAACCACTGAGGTGCGAGACCCGGTGATAGTGCAGCCCTCGAATACTCCGTAGCTCCGAAATCGGGAATCTCGTAGGACCTACACTTAAAGGGCGTACTGAACACCTCGGGGGAATCGCAGATTTGAAACGCTCGTGCTGCGACTCTGCGGCTTACCTCTCGGCGACCATAGTTACCGTCAAGTAAACCGATGAGGGCGCTAGATCCGTCTTTGTGATCCAATTTTGCGGCCACGTAGCAGCGTGCTGGCATCGAGATGCAAACCCACTTCCAGCCAGCAAGGAATTCATGCATCGGCAACGTCCCCCAATTATGATCTTGGTACGCACTGCCGGAGAATTTGCGAACCTGCCTTCTGGTGACCAGTCGCCCGACAGCTCTCCCGACTGGCATCGGGACTGACCAGTGGGCACCCTTTCCATCTATGCTGCGAGAAAGGATAGATCTCTCTTTCCGCCACGACTCGCTTAGTCTCGTCAATCGACAAGAAAGCTGAAATTCCTCTGAGCCAAATTGAAGATCCCATCCTTCAGTATCTTCTCTCGCCAGGCCGGGGACATGGATATTACCCGCATCCGTCCATTCAATAGAGACACTCTTCCTAATATCAATTCGAGCGGACGTATCCGAGCGAAGCGCAATGGACGCATAGGGGCCAGAGCAGAGATTTCCCCCATTTATGTCTGTCTTGTGAATGACGACCGTAAGGAAGACTTCAGGGGAGGCGACGTGGAGGTACCACCACTCGAAATTGCCTACGCAATCTGAAGACGTTCGGGGATAATTCATACTACCCTCGTGTTTTCGAGCGCGGAATTGTGTCGAAGGTCCGTCCGTCCTAGCCAGAGCATCCCACGCTATAGGGGCCGCAGCAAGACTCGGTTGGTTGAATGAGGCCGGCTGACTTCAGATAATGACGCGCACCGTCAGCTTGCCGGTTCCCGAACTTTCCACGATATGCATGTGTGGATCACAATCGCGCAAGATCGGTCCACGGTGCCCGACCTCTGGAAGTCATAGAGAGGCCAGCATCAAGAGTTCGGGACGAAAAGGTCGTGCCAGACCTGTGCCAGATCCAGTGGAGAACATCGGGGAGCCAATCGACCGCTCGCCAAGCGCTCACACCGCTTCGTCGCAGGTCAGTCGCGGAGCAGGCCCTAGATGCGCTTACTGACCTCAGCTCGTTGGGGTGAATCTTCGAGAAGTCCCTGGTGGGTGTGGGTGGGTGACGGTATCCGTGGTGTGTGAGATATGCGGATGGGGGCGGGCTGGCTCCTGCGGGGCGTCAGCGTCGGGAGACGGTGCGGATGCAGGCGGCAGAACTGTTCGAGCAGGAGATCAAGCCGTCGGACGTCGCGCGGGGGCTGCGGGTGAGCGTGAAGTCGGCTTATCAGTGGCACCAGTTGTGGCGGGAGGGCGGTGTGCAGGCACTGGCCTCCCGCGGTCCGAGCGGATCGAGGTGTCGCCTGTCCCCGCGATGTCTGGAAAAGCTGGCCGTGTATCTGGAGCAGGGCCCGGCCGCGCACGGCTGGGTGGAGGACCAGGTGTGGACCGCTTCCCGGGTGGCCACGCTGATCGGCCGGAAGTTCCATGTTTCCTACAGCGTCTCCGGCGCCACCCGGTTGATGCACCGGCTCGGCTTCAGCCCGCAGGTCCCCGCCCGGCGGGTCGCCGAGCGGGACGAGCAGGCCGTGAGCGCGTGGCGGGAGGGGACCTGGGCGGAGGTAAAAGGGCCCGGGCGGCCTGCGGGGGCTACGTCTGCTTCGAGGACGAAGCCGGGTTCACCCGCAGGCCGCCCCGGGGACGGACCTGGGGCCGGCGCGGAGTGACTCCGGTCGTCACCATCAGCGGCCGGCGTTCCGGACGGCTGTCGGTGGCCGGGCTGATAGCGATGCGGCCGGGTTCCCGGACCCGGCTGTGCCACCGCCTTCGGACCCACACCGGAGACAAGGGGGCACGTCGCAGCATGGGCGAGCGGGATTTCATCGGGCTCGTCGACGGAGTCCACCAGCTCGTCAGGGCACCGATCGTGCTGGTCTGGGACCGCCTGAACACTCACGTTTCCCGCAGGATGCGGAAATTCGTGGCCGAGCGTGAGTGGCTGACCGTGTTCCTGCTGCCCGCCTACTCACCCGACCTGAACCCCGTCGAGTGGGTATGGGCCCACGTCAAACGCAGTCTCGCCAACCTCGCCGTCATGGCCCTCGACCGGCTCGAAGTCCTCGTCCGCAACCGGCTCAAACGCCTTCAATACCGGTCCCACACCCTCGACGGCTTCATAGCCGGCACCGGCCTGACCCTCGACGATCAAGCGTCACCCTGACAAGCCGAAGTCAGTAGCTTCTCAAGCTGAGGTTCAGGCACTGTCCTCACGGGCCGGCCGCCGCGGCTTGCTCTGGTCGACGGCATAGGCAGCGTGGCTGAGGCTGGTGGGGTGGAGCGAGGCATACGCGTGCGTGGTCGGTCGGCGCACCCGCCGTCGTGGCTGACTATCGTCGGCTGAGGTGCAGGCGAAGAGTGTCGAAGGTGCTGGCCGTCAGCCGAGCGGGTCCAAGCTGGGCCGTCTCTGGGCCGTCCGACGTTGCTCAACAGTGGCCAAGGACGACCAACGACGACCACCAGGCGCACGGCCCCACCGCCCCTGAACAGCGAAAACGCAGGCCACTGAGATCCCCGACAAGACCCAGGGCAAGAAGAAGTAGGTTTTGTGATCATGCCTTCCACCTGCGCAAACGGCGCGGGCGGGAGGCATTTTCATGCGCTGGAACCTCTCTGGTACCTCAGTCCCTCGCGTCGTGGGGCCTGAGCGCCTCACCGAGAGCCTTCCGGGCCCGGTCCCGACTGCTCGGCATGAGGTGCGCGTACACCTTCAGCGTCAGGCCCGGATCGGAGTGTCCGAGGTACTCGGCAAGGGCCTTGATGCTCTCTCCGGCGTCCAGCAGGACGGACGCGTAGAAGTTCCTTAGAGGTCCTAACAAAGGCGTTGGACGTGTCGGTGGGTGATGAGGCAGGTGGCGAGGCCGAGGAAGGCTTCGTGGATGTCGTCGCGTCGTTCCCAGCGGATGCGTAAGCGGCGGAAGCCGTGGAGCCAGGCGATGGTGCGCTCGACGACCCAGCGGAAGACGCCGAGGCCGGAGCCGTGGGGTTGGCCTCGTTCGGCGATCACGGGGCGGATGCCGCGCTTCCAGAGCAGGCGCCGGTACTTGTCGTGGTCGTAGCCGCGGTCGGCAAGCAGTGCATCGGGGCGTCGACGCGGTCGTCCCACGACGCCGGAAACCGCGGGAATCTTGTCGATCAGGGGCACAAGCTGGGTGACGTCGTTGCGGTTCCCGCCGGTCAGCGACACCGCGAGCGGGATGCCCTGGGCGTCGGTGACGACGTGGTGCTTGCTGCCCGGCCGCGCGCGGTCGACCGGGCTGGGTCCGCTTTTGGGCCCCGCCGGGCCGCCCGCACATGCGAGGAGTCGATCACCGCCCGCGACCAGTCCAGCTGCTTCGCGGCCCGCAGCTTCCTCAGCAGCACCAGATGCAGTTGATCCCACACACCGGCTTCGTTCCACGCGGCCAGGCGCCGCCAACAGGTCATGCCCGAGCCGAAGCCCAACTCCTGGGGCAGGTACTCCCATTGGATACCGGTGTGCAGCACGAACAGGATCCCGCACAAGGCCTGCCGGTCCGGCACCCGCGGTCTGCCCTCGACCAGCTTGGGTCCCGGCTCGGGCAGCAACGGCTCGATGAGCGACCACAGTTCATCCGACACGATCCACGGCCGCGACTGACGTGTTCCCACGATCAGACCAACGACCGTCCAAGCCGAAAGTCACATGATCAATAGCTTCTGTTAGGACCTCTTAGGGCGTGCATGCCGTGCTCGCGGGCGGCAGCGTGTTCACGGCTCTTGGCCTTGGGGATGACGCCGACCTTGGCGAGGACGGGCTTCCAGTGGTCTTCGTTCAGCGACGTACGCCAGACGTGCCCGCCGTTGGGGCCCGTGAAGATGAGGCGCCGGGTCGCCGCCCGTCCGTCGCCGCACACAGCGGCCACATTCCAACACGGGCACGGGGACGAACCGTGATCCCCAACGGTGCAGGTCAAAGACGCTTGTGTCACCGAAAGAGGCCGGATCGTGGTGGCGGTGGCATGCGCGCCGACGCTGCCAGATGCGCGAGGTCTTTGCCGTCGTGGAACGCGTCGTCCTGGCCCTGAACGCGGTGGACGAAGCCCATGACGGAGCGGCCTTCGATTCTCGTCACCCGCTCCACGCGAAACCCCCAGGTCGACGACCTGGGGGTCCCTTGTTGTCCCGGGCCGGTTCGGGTATGGGGCTACTTGGTCAGCCGACGGGCGAAGTAGCGGTTTTTGGCTGTCAGTCCGACGGTCTTGGGGCCGATGGAGACGACCTGGTTCGTGGTCAGGCCCTTGCTGCCGGACCTGAAGTACCAGAGGTTGCCCTCGTAGTTGTTCTCACCGTCCGTGCCGGCGGCGAGTTCACTTCGTCCGTCACCGTTCATGTCGAGGAGGGAAACCCGCGAGCCGAACATGTCGTAGGACTCGTTGGCACCCGGTACTCCGGCCGTGTTCTGGTGCCAGGACACGGCACCGGTTGCGGTCAGTCCCTTGGACGAGCCGCGCAGCACGGTCACCGCGCCGGTGAAGCGGACCCCGGAGATGCTTTCCTGCATCACTCCGATCGCGACGTCGGCGTAGCCGTCGCCGTCGACGTCGCCGGTGTCCAGGTCGTAGCCGAACCGGTCGGCCTTCTCGCCGGTGCCGGGCACACCGGTGGTGTCCTGGCTGATGCGCACCGGCTTGCGGGTGGTGCTCACGCCTCCCGCGCCGCCGTACTGGACGAGGACCGAACCGCCCACGACGCCCTTGGGCTGGTAGCCCTCCAGTCCGGCACCGAGGACGACGTCGGCGTAGCCGTCGCCGTCGACGTCCGCGAGGCTCCCCGAGTTGACCTTGGTGGAGAAGTCCTTGGCGGGTCCGAAGCCGTTCTTCGAGCCGAGCACCAGGGAGGCGTCGGCGGTGCCGTTACGTCTTCCCACGGAAAGCAGGTCGGACACGTGGTCGCCGTTGACGTCCCCGGCCGCCAGACTGTCGGGCGTGATCCCGGTGTCCACGAGGCTGGTCGAGGCGGACGTGCCGTCCCGGCCGAACGGGCCCCGGGACAGTCTGGTCTCCACGTTGAGGTAGTCCGTGTTCGTGGAGGTGACGAGGTCGTCCTGGCCATCGCCGTCGAAGTCGTCCACGAGCACCAGACCGGGGGAGAAGGAGAGGGGTGTGCGGCCGGACAGTCCCCTGGGGCCGCCCCAGAAGATCGCCCCCGCCGGGGCCTCGTAATAGACGCCCACCACCAGGTCGTCGTAGCCGTCGCCGTCCAGGTCCCCCGCCGCAGTCGAATCACCGAAACCGATGTACGCGCCTGCGTCGTTGGAACCCGGATTGGCGGACAGCACCTGGTGCCGGGAGGCGCTGAGACCCGTCTTCGTCCCGTACATCACCGCGACGTAGCCGTTCGCCGAGACGGCCAGGTCACCGTAGCCGTCCCCGTTGAAGTCGGCCGACTTGCCGGCCGCCGACGCCTTGGAGCTCGGCACCGCACCGGCGGGACCGCCCGCGCCCAGCACGACCGCGCCCACCGACACGGCCGTCACGGTGGCCAGCACGGCCAGTCTTCGAACTCTGCGCATACGTCCGCCCTTTCATCTCTGCATCAGCCCATGGACATCTGCCGTTCAGATCAGGGCTGCGCCACAGGAGACCGCCAAAGGGAGCGAACGGTTGTACGACAGGGGGCAGGGGCTTTCATCCACTCGTCTCAGTGAGTGTCTAACTGCGTGACAACGCCGACGTACGGCAGCGGACGAGCGCACACACCTGCGGACCCTCAACGCAGATGAGGCGCCCACCAGTTCAAGGGCGGCCCCCCACCCAAGTTGATTCGGGACGAAGCGGTCCTCGTGCCACGGCCGTGCCACATCGTGCGGTCAATCACGGTCAACGGCGGCTCGCCACAGTCGAGATGCTCCGATGAGCTGGGCTGGCTCTACAGCCAGAGCGACCTGGGCATCCTGGTCGCCGACCACGTCCGCCCTTACAAGGCGGTAGTCACCGGGCAGTCGGCGCGCCCAGTGGTCTCCGGGCATGACCACTTCTCCTGAGCACGTCGACAGCAGAGAAGACCTGGCAGCCTTCGTTCGCTCCCTACATCGCAGCCATGCCGAAGATGGAAGCTCATGGGAGAACGCGGACCTCCCGAGCTTCCTGGAGGCCTTGGCGGCATGGATCGACGACGCGGACGGCTGGTACAACAACACCGGCCGCGAGCTGCCTGCCTTCGGTGACTGGACGTTCTTCGCACGAGCTCTGCGAGCCGCGACCATCTACGAGTAATCCGCGCTGTGTCGAATGCCTGTCGAAGTCGGGTGGCAAGCCGTCTTCGGCGGGGGTGATTGCCCAGGCCAGGGCTCGATTGCGAGCGTACGGGCCAAGCGCCTTCTAAGCACCTGGCCAACGACTGCGGGGCCGCAACCGACCGAGGGCTCACCTGCCAGGTGCGTACCAGATCGTGCGGGGAACCACGGGGAACAGCGGGGATCGACTCCTCGGGCAACCCGCAGGTCACGGCAACCGGTGATCAGTTGTCGGCGTACTGATCGCGCCCGCCGCCTACGGCCCGCCGTCGAAGAAGCCGGACTTCAGGTTCCCGATGATGGCGTCGAGTGGATGCCCACTGACGATGAACGGTCCGCTCCAGGGCGCGCTGAGTGCGAAGAGCAACGCCAGGCTCAGCCCGACCACACTCGCAACACCTACGATCAGCAGTGACGTTCGCAGGCTGCTGCGGAAGACCAGTGCGCCGGAGTTCACGATCAAGGCCAGTCCGCTGACCACAAGCGTGACGACGTAGAGCGCGGGAACGTCGCGCGAGGCGGCCGCAACGCGGGCGCGACGACTACTGGTGACACCGTCCATGGAAGCCACCAGCTCCGTGCCTGTCGGGGTTCCCACCTCGGGCCGGGCCGCCTCGGCGCGCACACTCCGCTCCAGCCGTGCGATCGCGCGAGCGGTGGCGGGGTCGTCACCGGACGCCGCTGCTGGAGCCTCCCACTCCCTGGCACGCGTGTTCTGCAAGTAGTCCAGCAGTGCCGCATGGATCGGTTCCGACTGGACTCGCGGACTTGTCGCCGCCCATGCCAGGCGGGAGGCCGCGGCCGCCTCGTCGCTCACCAGCCCCTCGGCTGCGCGCAGGTAGCCGGCCTCGCTGGCCAGTGTGAGTGCCGCAAAGATCGCGAAGGCAGCGCCGAGTGTCGGCATCAGGGGCGTGGCGATCTGCGGCACCCGATCCCGTTCCTCGACCGGTACGAGCGCCCGGACGCCGACCCGCGCCACGGCCGCGACCAGTAAGGCAAGTAAGAGCCCGCCCACAACCAGCACCACCGCCGGCAGCGAGGTCAACCAGTTCACCACATCACCTACAGCGCGTTACCGCGAGCGCCACACGGCAGCGGCACATCGGCCCCCGCGGCCTGGAACTCCTCGGCGATCACTTTTAATGAACGCTCCATGATCACAGGTCGAAGACCTTTGACGCTCGCGACGCCCGGCACGGCATCTCGTTTCGTTGGCCAAACAGCCGAATACGGCCCAGTACGAGGCAGTACTGACAACGACCGCCGCGCCGTCTCACTTTCCGTCTCATTCATCAGTTCGGGTTCCAACGAGTGAATCCCCCGTTCCGCGAGTGGCTGCCGCCGTGACAGCGGGAAGGCCATTGCAGACCGGACAAGCGACGGGCGGGAAGCATCCCTATGCCGAAGTTCCTCATCCAGGCCACCTACACACCCGAGGGCACCAAGGGGCTGCTCAAGGAAGGCGCCAGCGGCCGCCGCGCCGCCGTCGACCATGTCGTCACCGACCTCGGCGGGCAGGTCGAGGCCATGTACTTCGCCTTCGGGGAGGACGACATCGTGCTCATCGTCGACTTCCCCGACCCGGTCTCCATGGCCGCCGTCAGCCTCACCGTCAAGGCCAGCGGAGCCCTCCAAACCCGGGCCACCCCTCTGCTCACCCTCGACGAGATCGATGAGGCCGCCCGTCGGCAGGTCACCTTCCGCGCCCCGGCAGGTGAACCCCGGAGGCAGGGGCACATCTCCCCTTCGTAGCCGAACACCTCGGAGGCCGACCGCGCATCCAAGACCCGGGCCATGCGCACTGACAGCGCACTCGACCTACATGGCCCCCGGCACTCGCGCGATGCTCTCCCCGCACCACAACTGCACCAGATCGAACGGGGAACAGCGGGAAATCACGGTGAAAGCAGGCGAGGCTCACGAGGCCGGACCTCGGCCGTTCGCCCAGATCAGCGCCCAAACCAGCCGCAAATGCCCGCAGCTTCCCAAGCTGAGAGTGCGAGTTCGATTCTCGTCACCCGCTCCATGACAGAGGCCCAGGTCATCGACCCGGGCCTTTTTGCTGTCCGTCGTGATCAGTTGTCGCGTGCCGGATTCGTGCCAGAACGTTGATCGTCCGGATCACGGCGTCGTCTTCCAGCACGGCCGCAGCTTCCTGGCGTGCCTTGCGCGCGGTCGCGTCGAGGCCGCACCGATCTGCTCACTCGACCTGCGCGACCTCGACCTGGTCGACGCTGCGGTCACGTGAGTGCCGTCGGCTCCGCGACGGTCGACCCGTCGGCGGGTGGGGGCAAGGTGTGTTGCCCCCACCGTGCCCTTCCGCCCCTGGGGCCCTCGGCTCCGGACCTCCTAGCGTGGGTCCATGCGTACGCATGAAGTCCCCGGGCAGACAAACGGCACGCCGCATGTGACGCCTGCGCGGAACAGCCGTGGTCCTCGCACCCCCGGGGCACTGCAGAGCACCGCGGGCAACGCTGCCGTCTCTCGGATGATCATGGTGTCCCGGATGATGACCGAGGACGAGTTCAAGCAGGGCACGGCGGCCACCGGGCTGCGCGGCCGCTCCGAGATCGTCAGGGTGGACCAGGCGCTCAAGGCGTTCTACGCCCTGCCGGACGCCAGACAGGGCGCCCGGCTGTTCGCCCTCAAGGACATCGTCAGAGCGTGCGGCGACTACGTCGCCCACAAGGCCGACGGAGGGTCGCGGGTCGGGGGCACCCAGCGGCTCGGCGAGCAGGCCGACGCGGCGCAGGGACAGCTGGATCCCGAGGCGGTCTTCCGGGATCTGCTGACCGAGATCGACCACATGATGAGCGAGGGGAAGAACCCTGACCTCGACCTTCGCATGCCGGCCGGTGAGGCCCAGAAGGCGGCCCAGGCCGTCCCCGCGGACCGGTTCCACGCGATGATGGGCGATTTCGTCCAGAAGCTGGGGGCGCTCCGCGAGGACGGGACACTGCCCGAGGAGACGCGCGCCGTCATCGGGGAACTGATGGCCGTAGCGCCGCTGGTGACCGTGATGCAGTACCCGCGGGGTGGCATGGGGGGCGTGAAGCTCGACCCGGCCGCCGCCGCTGGCGACCCGGCGTTCACGTTCAACGTCGACACCCAGGTCAGGGGCGGAACCTCGTTCCTGCTGGGGCACATAGCCCATGAGCTGACCCATGTCGCGGCCCATCAGGCGTTCGACAGCAGCCCGGTGATGGAGCTGGTGCAGTCCGGGGCGACCGACGAGGAGGTCGCGGCGCTGGCGGCGGAGCGCAAGCAGTCGCTCGCCGATCTGAAAGCGGCGCTGGCCGGGAACCCCGAGTTCGACGAGTTCCAGCAGGGAATGCTGGAGGAGAAGCTGGGCTACGGCGCTCAGCCGCAGAAGCTGGAGCAGTACGCGAGCTCCTTCGAGAAGGCGGGCAAGATCACCGCAGCGCAGAAGGAGCAGCTGGTCGGCTGGGGCAGGGCGGCCGGAGACGCGTCCGGCACCCTGGTCGAGTACGACACCGTGCTCAACCAGATGCTGATCTATCTGCACATGTGGCAGACCAGTCAGGACAACCCCTTCTATGTACGGCTGCGGGCGGCGGCCCAGGCGGCGTACGACCGCCGGAGCCGCGCCCGCCGGCCTGCCACGGACGAGCCGGCCGAGCAGTCCTCGTAGAGCCGTTCGCTCTTGGCGCCGAGTCAGCTTCGCTGGAAGAACTCCACCTCCGCGAGGGCCAGTCGGCGGCCCGAAGTCAGGCCGACGGGCGAGCGCAGGGTCAGGCGTACCGTCTTCACGTCGCTGATCCCGGTGGGGATCGTCTGGTCGCCCGGTTTGTCGCTGAGGGTGAGCTGCTTGTTCTGCCGCTCGCCGTCCGACGTCGTCACCTCCAGGTCCACTTGGAGTGCGCGTGCCTGACTGTGGTAGTCCTCCGGGTTCTTGGACGGGCCGTTGGTGATGAGGAGGTCGACCATCCGGAACGGCTTGCCGAAGGTGTAGGTCACCGAGGCGCCGGGCGCGGGCGCGCCCCAGTAGCTGTTGCTCAGTCCGTCCGTGGTGTTCTTCGCCGGGTGCCCGGGGACCTCGGCGCTCGCCCTGATGCCCACCGGGGTCACGGGCTTGGGCTTGCCCAGTTTGTCCCGGGTGTCCTCGAACAGGGCACGTCCGGCCGGGAGCAGCAGGAGAGCGCCGGCGCACAGCGCCACCACCACGGCCAGGATCACCAGGAGCCGCACCGCCCTGCCCGAACCCGCCCGCACCCGACGGCGGAACGGCCACACGGTCCGCCACCACGGCAGCGGTTCGGGCTTCGCGGCGGGGTTCAGCGCGGTCGCGCAACGCCGGCAGAACCGACGGCCGGGCGGGTTGGGGGTGCCGCAGGAGGGGCAGGGGGCGCCTGCCACTTCGTCGGGGACCTCTGCGGGACGTACGACCGGCCGGGGGGCCACCGGCTTCGCGGGGCGTACGGGCTGGATGGGCGCGGGAGTCGGCGTGTCGGGGGTGGGGGTGGGGACGACCGGGGGTCGGGGGCCCGGCGAGTTCCGAGGAGCCGGAGCGGGTGGAGTGGCCGGAGCAGGGTGGGTGACAGGGGCCGCGGACGCCGCGCTCGTGGGGGCGGCCTCGTCGGTGCGGGAGGCCTCGCGGGTGGTCGGGCGGGGGGCGGGAGCGGAGGGCTCGGCACCGGCATCGTCGGGGCCGGGCCGGGGCGCGGGGCTTGCCGTCTCCCCGTGCCGGCCGGAGGTGGTCCCGGAGCCCTCGCCCTCACCCTCGCGGTCGCGTGAGCCCGCGCCATCGCCGTCGCGGTCGCGTGAGCCCGCGGCCGACGCCGTGCTCGCCCGCCGCTCCTCACCGCGGCCGCGACCCGTCAGCCGCGGGCGCAGCGACGAACCGCGGGCGGGCGCGGCGGACGCCGGCTCCCCGGCCGGGGGTGACGAGGGCGCCGGAGTGGCGGCCGGCGGCTCGGACCGGGTGGCATCCGGCGCGGCCGGGGGTTCGGCAGGTGTGCTCGGCACCGGCGGCTCCGAAGCCATGGGCCGGGGCACACGCGTGACTGACGGCTCCGCGGACGTGCCCGAAGGCGACGGCTCCGCGGACGTGCCCGAAGGAGGCGGCTCCGCGGGCGTACCCGAAGGCGACGTACTGTCCGACCACCCCAGGTACGACCCGCAGTTGCCGCAGAAGTCGTCCGTGGAGCCGTTGGATGCCCCGCACACGGGACATGCGCGCATGACATCACCTCCCTTCGTCGGTGGGCGGGCCGGGCAGGATCTCCACCCGGCAGACGGTGTGCACCGGGCACATGGCCCGGACGACCTCGTGGACCCGGCGCTCGTCCACCCGTTCCTCGCGGCCCGGCCACACCCGGACCAGGGTCTCGGCGGGGGGCTCGGGCGGCAGGTCGGTACCGGCGGTGCTCGACCACGCCGCGCCGCCGTCCCCGCTCACCTCGGCGTGCACGCCGAGCGCGAGCCGCAGACCCTCGACCAGGCCGCGCCTGGTGCCGCGCCACCGGTGCAGCTCCACCGCGCGGACCACCGCCTCGCGGCGCAGCTCCACCGGCCACTGCGGGTGGTCGGCGGCGCCCACCCACGACGCCAGCCAGGCCAGGAAGTCGCTCGGAGCCACCCGGGGGTCGAGGTAGGCGGGCAGGTTGTCGAGGGTCGCGAACACCGGGGCGAGGACGGTGTCGAGGCCGGCCGTGAACCGCTGCGCGAAGTTGTCGTCGGCGTACAGGGCGGGCAGCTGCCCGCCGATCGGGTACTGGCTGGGCAGGCCGGGTACGGCGGCGCGGCTCATCCCCGGATCCCTGTCCCCGCGTCCGGCCCGACCGCCGTGACGACCACCTGGTGCTGGTAGGAGAAGACCAGCGCGCCCGCGGCCACGTCGACGCGGTCCGTCGGTGCTCCTCGCCGCCCGGTGATCGGGTCGGCGGCGAACAGCAGGATCTCCTCCACCAGCGCGTTGCCGGTGGCGCGTTGCAGCACGCCGAACACATCGCCGTACTGCACCGGCCGTCCGAAGGGCCACCCGGTGCCGTCCGGACCACCGTGCAGCGGGTTGAGGTGCCGGAACAGCGCGGCGAGCGCCGCGTCGCGCACCCGGTCGGTGTCGCCCGGCGCCGCCGCGAGCCGGGCCACCACGGTGACGCCCTGGTAGGCCGGCGGCTCCACGACGAGGCGGGTGCCGATCAGGCGCCGTTCGTCGAGGCTCGCGGTGATCGCTTCGAGCACCTGGTCGGAGGGGATCAACTGCTCGAAGCGGAGCCGGTCGTCGCCCTCGTCGGCCACCGCGTCCGGCACCACCAGGACCCGTACCGCGCCCGCGCCGTCCGCCGCGGGCAGACAGCGGACCCGGCGCACCGAGGGTGCCGCCTGGCGGCTGATGATCTCGTAGTCCTCGGCGGTCACCGCGCGTTCCTGCATCCGCAGCGCGTCCGGTGCCCGCAGCTTGGCGTTGTCGATGCTCTCGCCGGCGACGCCGCCGCGCGCCGCCTCCCGGTTGACGACCCGGGCGACGTAGGGAACGGAGCTGCGCAGCACGGAGATCGCGCCGCGGGCGACGTTGCCGGCCGGTCCGCCGCCGGTGCGGTAGCGGGCCACCCGTATCTGGGCGCCCTTGGGCGGCACGGCACCGCACTGCCGCAGCGTGCCGTCCGGCTCGCGCAGCACCGGCGGGAAGCTGAACTCTCCGGTGGTGGCGTCGACGCGGACGTGCCGGTCGGCGGGGCCGGAGCGGCCGAAGTGCTCCACCACCTCCCAGCGCTGCCAGCCCTCCTCCGAGGACACCTCCACCACGGGGGGCTCGCCGTCGAGGAGGACCGGCGGGCGGCCGAGCCGGAACGTCTGCCCGGAGACCCCCTCCGAGGTGCCGAGCGGTACGTCGGTCTCGGTCTCGGCATGCTCGACGAACATGGTGCCGCCCACGGTGAACACCACCGCCTCGCGCACCGTCGGGGACTCCGAGTAGAACGGCTGGCCCGGTTCCGCCTCGGTGACGCGGCAGCGCAGCCAGCCGGCCCGGGTCCCGCCGATCACCGACGCCGTGTGCCCGGCCGGTACGTACACGATGACCTCGCCGGGCCGGTTCAGGCCGCCGGTGGTGTCCTCACCGGTCTCGCACACCTGCCAGCCGCCGCCGGCCCACGCCTCCCACACCAGCGGGGGCTGGCGCGGGTCCACGCCGACGCCCTCCGTGCGGCTGTCCAGCTGTACGGCGACGACACAGCGCGGTACCGCCGTCGGCAGGCCGAACAACAGCGCGTCGCCCGGCTCCGGTGCCGGCTGGAAGCACCGTACGTCGCCGGCCTCGGCGAGCGTCCTGGTCCGGTCGGTCTGCTCACCGGTCCGGGGCGCGGTCACCAGCCGTACCAACTCGCTGGGTACGATGCGCAGTTCGTCCACGGTCGTGAACACCACGGCCTCGTCGCCCTCGCCGCCCGCGGTGGTCACCTCGGTGCCCGGGGTCAGCGTCACCGTGTCGGGCTGCGGCGCCGACAGCCAGAAGTCGACCTCGGCCGCGGCCGCGGCCGGCGGGAACAGCCGGATGCCCAACAGGTCGAGGAACGCGGTGTAGTTCTTGTCCGGGACCCGGTTCAGCCGGTACAGCAACTGGTCCACGAGATAGGCGAACGTCTCGATCAGGGTGACGCCCGGGTCGGAGACGTTGTGGTCGGTCCACTCCGGGGCGCGCTGCTGCACGTACCGCTTCGCCTCGTCGACGAGTTGCTGGAACCGCCGGTCGTCCAGGTTGGGGGAGGGCAGGGCCATCAGTCGGCGACCAATTCCTCGGCCCCCTCCTCGGAGGGGATCGTGTAGAAGGGAAAGACCAGGTTGCGCCGGTCATTGGTGGAACGCATGGTGTAGCGCACGTCGATGTAGAGGGTTCCGGCCTCGACGGCGTCGTAGGCGACCACCACGTCGTCCACCGCGATGCGCGGCTCCCACCGTTCCAGGGCCTCGCGCACCTGCTGTGCGACGAGTCCGGCGGTGGCGCCGTCGCCGGGGGCGAAGACGTAGTCGTGGATGCCGCAGCCGAACTCGGGGCGCATGGGGCGCTCGCCGGGTGCGGTGCCGAGTACCAGGCGGATCGCCTCCTCGATCTCCCGCTCCCGTTCGACCATGCCGATCCCGCCGGTCGGCCCGACCCGCAGCGGGAACGCCCAGCCCCGGCCGATGAACCGGTCGCTCATGACACGCTCCCGGTCCGGACGCCCGGAGCGCCGGGCAGGACCACGCCACCGCACACGGGGCGCCCGGCCCGCAACGGGAGCGGACACCCACGCCGATCGAACCGCTCGCCCATCACAGGCCCCCGATCAGGACGTTGAAGGCGCCGGTCACGATCATCGCGCCGCATGTCGTCCTGTCGCGCGCCCGCGCGGCCGGCAGCCCGCCGATGAGGACCTGGCCGGAGGCGAGCCCGGCCGGGTTCGGCATGATCACGTTGCCCGGTCCCAGGGCCGCGTGCGGGGGAATGACGCAGGTGTGCAGGCTGCCCACGACGGCGGCGGGACGGCCGCCGATCAGCACACGGGCCACCGCCGCGGCGGCGCCGGGCGGCGGGGTGGCGATCACGCCGCCGTGGTTGGTGGGGTCACCGGTACGGGCTGCGGCCGGCATGCGGTGCTCCTTTCGCTGGTCACGGTGTCGATCCTCAGTTGATCCGGATGAGCTTGGCCTTGAGGACGCCGAGCAGACCGCCGTCGACGGTGACGTCCGAGCTGCCGGTGACGCTCACCGTGCGGCCGCCGATCTTCACGCCGACCCGGCCCTGGATGTCCACGTTCCCGCCCGAGATGCTCACGTCGCCCCGCCCCGCGTCCAGGGTGATGCCCTTCTTGTCGAGCAGGACGGAGGTGAGGGGCTGCCGGCCCTTCCCGGCGTACACCGTCAGCTCGATCCGGCCCCGCCGTTGGTCGAGGCTTACTTCGAGGCGCTCGTCACCACTGACGAGCCTGAGGCCGGACTGGCCCGGAGCCCTCGCGTCCAGGAGCTCCATCCGGTGCCCCGAACGCGACACGACGGAGCGGCGGTTGACCTTTCCGGTGGCCTTGTCGATCAGCGGGACCTTGTGGGGCGACGGCTTGTCGACGCCGTTGTAGAGCCCGCCGATGACGTACGGGCTGTCCAGCAGGCCCTGTTCGAACCCGATCAGGACCTCGTCGTTGACCTCGGGGCTGAACACGCCTCCGCCGCCCTTGCCGCCCCACTGCACGGTGCGCACCCAGTCGGTGGTGTACGTGTCGTCCAGCCAGGGGAACTTCAGCTTCACCGAGCCGTTCTCGGCGCCGCCGATCTCGCGTACGTCCGTCACCACGCCGATCGCCAGACCCGGCATGCGCGAGCCGCGGCCGGGCGCGTCGGCGCCGGTCACCAGGCCGGTCAGGGAGCGGTCCGGGCTTGCGCTCACCCACACCGTCGTCCGGTACCCGCCGTGCGGTTCGAGGACGTGCCGCACCGCCGTCGCCGTGTACTTGCCGGAGAACGCCTGCCCGACGTTGCCGAGCGCCACGGGCTTGCCGGCCCGCAGCCGCGGGTTGCCCTCGGCCACCGCCTCCAACTCGGCGAAACCAGCGCTGACCTGATCGGACACCGCGTCCGCGACCGCGGTCGTCTCGGCCAGGGTGCGGTACGGGGTGTCCGTGACAGTCAGCTTCGCCGACTTGCCGAACCGGGCGGCGGCGAGCGCCGGGCTCAGGCCCGGAACCACCGTGTCACTGGTCACCGACGGCTGTCGGGACACCAGCGGCTTCTTGGTGGTGACGTCCCAGCCGCGCACCTCCACCTGCGACGCCCCGTCCGCCGCCGACAGCGAGGCCCGCAGCGCGAGCAGGTTCGCCCCGTACTCCAGCACCATCGGGTCGCGGGACGACGAGGTCGACGGCGCAGGCGCGCCGGACGCCTTGACCGGCTTGGTGAACTGGAGCAGCCCCTTGTCGTCGACGCGCACCAGCGCGCCGCTCTCCCCCGCCAGGAACTGCAGGAAGTCCCAGTCGGACACGTTCGCCTGGGAGAGCTGCTTGTAGGTGACCGGCGCGGCCTGCACGGTGCCGCAGGCCAGCCCGGCCCCGGCGGCCACCTTGCGGACGATCGCCGACGCCGTCATGTTCCGGTACGCCACCACCTTCCGGCCCCGCTGGAGGCGGTGCGCCTTGGAGTAGGCGCGCACCACGGTGAACGAGCCCGTGCTGTCCCGGTCCAGTTCGAGGGCCGTCACCTCGCCGTTGAACAGCTGCTCGCGCGCCTGTCCGGACACGGTCACCACCGACACCTTCAGCGGGGTGCCGATGGTGATGCCCGTCGCCTGCAGGAACTCGTGGTCGGGGTCGCGGAAGGTGAGCTGTGCCGCGTCGGGCAGGCCCACGTTCTCGTCCACCACGCAGCTCACCAGCTGGGCGGCCCAGATCTGCGGAAGTTCGGCGGGCGTCTCCACCACGGGGTCCGCCGTGAACAACCGGCCCCTTGCCTCGGTGGTCATCGCTCCTCCTCACCGTCCGCGTCCCGCAGCCCCGGCACCACCAGTTCGGTGCCGGGCGCGAGCGCCATCGGGTCGTCGATTCCGTTCGCCTCCGCGATGACCCGCCAGGCCGTCGCGTCGCCGTATTCCCGCCAGGCCAGCATGGCCAGGCTGTCGCCCGCCACCACGGTGTGCGTACTGCGGGCGGTGCGCGAGCCGGACGTCGGGTTCTGGCCCGGCGGGTCGACGCTCGCCTCCTCGATCGACAGCGCGCAGGTGGCCCGCAGCGGCCTGCCGTCGACGTCGAACAGCGTGTACGACACCGACAGGCTGGAGAGCACCCCGTCGAACGACGTCGTCCGGGCGGTGCCCCAGGTGAACCGGACCCACGGGCTGGCCGGCTTCTTGCGGCCCAGGCTGGCCGGGGTCGGCACGCACGCCTTCATCAGCTTCTCCACCGCCTGCTCCACGGAGTTGTCGTGTTTGGCGGTGGCGTCCAGGAACACCTCCAGGCTCAGCGTGCGCGGGCCGCTGCCGACGAACTCGGGCAGTGCCGACTGCCCCGCCATCCGGGACGGGGAGCGCCGCCACTCGGTGGTCTTGCTCAGCTGCAGGGTGGAGGGGTTGAACTGGAGGTCGAGCTGGGCGACGGTCCCGCCGGGCTTCGCGCCGACCGACGCCGGGGGCTCCTTCAGGGTCAGCTTGGCCCTGGCCCGACTGGCGCGCGCTGATGACATGGCGGGACCTCCTTTCCGGGAGCCGATACGTGGTGCGGAACTGGGTGCGGAACTGGTGCTGGGACACTGCTTGATGAGGGCGTGTCAGGACGGGCGCAGCCCCTCGTGGGCGATCTCCAGGGTCTCCACCGCGGCCTGCGAACTGGCGGGGTCGAAGGACGGCCCCTGCCAGCGCACCGGGACGATCCCGAACACCTGCCAGCTGATGATCTTCGTCAGGTCCGGTTTCAGGGCCACGATCTCGCCGTCCTTGGGCTCCACCCGCTTCAGCGTCTCGTCGAGCCAGCGGGCGATCTTCGCCGTGTCGGCGGTGACCGGCCGGGTGAGCGTGATGTTCGACCAGGTCACGCGTCCGGGCAGTTGCCAGGTGAAGCCGTTGTTGCCGCCCTCGGCGTAGCTCTCCATCTCCACCTCGGCGCCCATGCCGGAGCAGGTGTGGAAGGCGCCCAGGTCGTTGCCGCCGATCGCGAGCCGGAAGAACACGCTCGTCGCGAAGATGTTGTCCGTCATTCGTCCGTCATCCGTTCTGGTTCTCAGCGGCGTCCGTCGTAGGGGCGGCCCGTGCGGTCCCGGCCGCGGCGCAGCTCGGTGCGCAGCAGCCGGGCCATCGGGTCGAGCAGGCGGCGCGCCAGGTCGTCCAGGTCCAGGCCCGGGTCGTCCTGAGGTGTCTCGGTGCGGCGGGCCGCCTTCTCGCCGGAGGCGGCGGATGACGCGGTGGCCGCGGGGGCCGCGGAGGACACGGACGACGACCGCTTCCGGCCGGGTGCCGGAACCTCCTTGGCCGGGGCGCCTGTCGACGGCGCGGGGGGCGCGGAGGACGACCGCGAGCGGCCGCGTGCGTCGCGCTGCACCGCGAGTGCCGCCTCGCCGGTCCCGCCGGTCCCGCCCGTCGCGCCCGTCCCGCCGGCCGCCGTAACGGTCCTCGGCCGGACCACGGGGACGGCTCCCCCTGGTGCCGAGCCGGCCGGCGGACGGTCCGCGAGCGGCGGCGCCTGCGGGGCGGTCACCGGCAGCGGCCTCGCTGGTACGGCGGCGACCGGGGCGGCCGTCCCCTGGCGGGGCGGCGCGGGCCGGACGACCGGGACGCGCTGAACCGGGGCCGGGGAGCCGGTCGTCGCTGCGCCCGAACCCTCCGGTCCGGAGTACGAAGCTGCTGCCCGCTGGACCTGCGGCGTGGCCGGGGCGAGGGC
>NZ_JAODTZ010000014.1 GCF_025399795.1 Streptomyces rhizosphaerihabitans
GTTTTCTGCGTTTAGGGTCTTTGTCATGCGCTATGACCTGATCATTTTCGACAACGACGGCGTCCTCGTGGACAGCGAGCCGATCTCCAACACTCTTCTGGCCGCATATCTCACCGAGTTGGGTCATCCCACCTCGTACGAGGACTCCTTGCGTGACTACATGGGCTCCGCCATGCACCGCATCCACGACCTGGTTCTGGAACGCACCGGTCAGCGGCTGCCGGACGACTTCGACGACGTGTTCCACGCGCGGGTCTTCGCCGCCTTCGAGCGGGAACTGAAGCCCGTTCCTGGTGCCGCTCAGGTACTGGAGAAGCTGGCCGCGGACGGCGTGCCCTACTGTGTGGCCTCCTCCGGGAGCCATGAGCGGATCCGGGTCGGACATCGAACGACGGGGCTCGACCGGTGGTTCGACGACGGGCGCGTCTTCAGCTCGCAGGACGTCGGGCGGGGCAAGCCGGCACCCGATCTCTTTCTCCACGCCGCCGAGCGCATGGGCGTACGACCGGAGAAGTGTGCCGTCGTCGAGGACAGTCCGCTGGGCGTGCGGGCGGCCAACGCGGCAGGGATGGACGTGTACGGGTTCACGGCCATGACACCGGCCGACAGGCTGGCCGACGCCACCCAACTCTTCTCCGACATGGGGCAGTTGGCTGACCTGCTGGTATGACGGCACCCATCGGCGGACGCTGACATTTGTCATGCCGAGCTCCGGACGATCGTTTCTGTCGGCGGGTGGGGTCCGACCGCGAAGCTGAGTACATCGAAACGGGACGTACACAGTGACGACGGAGGGACCCGATCATGAGCATCACCGCCACCGAGATCAGCACCGCACGGACCGCCACCGCTGCCGAGGCGGTCACCACGACGGCCCCGGCCGCACCGGCGGAGACCGCCGGCCCCCGGCCGAGCTTCCTGCCGCTGATCGTGGACGTGGCGGTGCCCGTCGGGTCGTACTACCTGCTCAAGAACGGGTTCGGGATGAGCACCATGGCGGCGCTCGGCTGGAGCAGTGTCGTACCGGCCGTGCGGACCGTGTGGAGCGTGCTGAAGGAGCGCAGGGTCAACGCCCTGGCCGGGCTGATCCTGTTCGTCAACGTGGTCGGGCTCGCCCTCAGTCTGGTCGCCGGTGACCCGCGGCTGATGCTGGCGAAGGACAGCGGGGTCAGCAGCGCGATCGGCATCGGTGTCCTGGTGTCCGTGAGGCTCGGGCGGCCGATGATGACGCAGGGGATGAAGCCGTTCCTCGTGAAGGGTGACGCGGCGCGGGCCGCGGCCTGGGACCGGCTGGCGGCCGGCTCCGAGCCGTTCCGGAAGGCCGAGCGGACGTTCTCGCTCGTGTGGGGCACGGTCCTGCTCGGCGAGTGCGTCGCGCGGGTCGTCGGCGCCTACACGCTGCCGATCGACACCATGGTCTGGCTCGGCACGGTCGTCATGATCGCCTCGATGGTCCTCGCCTTCCTGCTCAGCGGACGCTTCGCCGTCGTCCCGATGGAGAAGATGCTGGAGCGGGAGCTCGCCGCCGGGGCCCGGACGGACAGCTGAACAGCCCCGCGCCGAGGGCCCGGACGGGCCCGCCGCGAAGGCCTCGACAGTCCCTCCCCTAAGAGCTGAGCAAAATTCACCTTCGGCTTGATCTACCCACCGGTAAGCCGGGGCCCTACGCTCGCCGCCATGACAGATGTGCTGCGGCGCGGTAGGGCCTCTTTGGCGTTCAGCTTTTTCGCTCAGGGTGCCGCCTTCGCGCTGCTCGTGACGCGTATCCCGGCCATCCAGGACCGCTACGGGATCTCCGACGCGCTGCTGCCGGCGTTCCTGGCGGCCGTCCCGGTCCTCGCCGGGCTGGGCAGCGTCACCACCGAGCACCTGGTCAAGCGGATACGCCCCAGTCGCATCCTGCGGTGGTCGCAGCCGGTCGTGCTGCTGGCCCTGCTCGGTGTCGGCGCCGGTGACCAGCTCGTCGAGGTGGCGGTCGCCCTCGCCGCCTTCGGCCTGGCGGTCGGCGGTCTCGACGCCTCGATGAACATGCTCGGGGTGAGTCTCCAGCGGTCGTACGGCCGCAGCATCATGCTCGGTTTCCATGCCACGTACAGCCTGGGCGGGATCGTGGGCGCCTCGCTCGCGTGGGCCGGGGCGCACTGGCACATGTCGCTCTTCGTGTCGTATCTGCCGGTCGTGCTGATGCTGCTTCCGCTCGCTCTGCTGGGCAGCCGGTGGTACGTCGACGGCGGCGCGGCCCTGGACGGTACGGACGGCAAGGAGGACGCGGCGGCCGGTGCCGGTGCCGGTCCGCTCGTCTTCAAGCTGCTGCTGCCGCTGTGCCTGGTGATGACGTTCGCCTACATCGGGGACTCGACGGTCTCCAACTGGAGCGCGAAGTATCTGAAGGACGTGCTGGGCAGTTCGGAGCAGACGGCGACCGTTCCGTACAACGTCTACATGGTGATGACGCTGGTGGGACGGGCTGTCGGGGACTTCGGGGTGCGGCGGTTCGGGGCCGTCGCGGTGGTGCGGCTGGGTGCCGTGGTCGCCGCGCTCGGCTTCGGGGTGGTGGCTCTCGCGCCGGGTGCCGGGGTGGGCATGCTGGGCTTCACGCTGCTGGGGCTCGGGCTGTGTGTGATCGTGCCGCAGACCTTCGCGGCCGCCGGGCGGCTGTTCCCGGGGGCGTCGGACACGGCGATCGCGCGGCTGAACATCTTCAACTACGTCGGGTTCCTGATCGGGTCCCCGCTGGTGGGCGCGCTGGGTGACGCCTGGAACTACCGCGGAGCGATGCTCGTGCCGATGGTGCTGGTTCTGGCGACCCTCGGGTACGCCCGCTCGTTCGCTCCCGAACCGGACCGATACGGTGACGTGCATGAGCGGCCGCGCACAGCTGATGTGGGACGAGGCAGTAACGGGGTATGACTTCGGTCCGGACCATCCGATGGATCCGGTCCGGCTCGCCCTGACCCGGGGGCTCGTCGACGCCTTCGGGCTCGACCGGGACGTCGACGTCGTCTCGGCGAAGCCCGCCGGGGCGTCGACGCTGCGGCTGGTGCACCGCGAGGACTATGTGGACGCGGTCAGGGCCGCGTCCGCCGATCCGGAGTCGGCGGACCCGTCGTACGGCCTCGGAACCATGGACGATCCCGCGTTCGCCGGGATGCACGAGGTGTCCGCGCTGATCGCCGGGCAGTCCGTGGGGGCCGCGGAGGCGGTCTGGCGCGGGGAGGCGCTGCACGCGGTGAACTTCGCGGGCGGGCTGCACCACGCGATGCCCGGCGGTGCCTCCGGGTTCTGCATCTACAACGACGCCGCGCTGGCCATCGCCCGCCTGCTGGAGCTGGGCGCCGAGCGGGTCGCGTACGTCGATGTCGACGTGCACCACGGTGACGGCGTCCAGGCGGCCTTCTGGGAGGACCCGCGGGTCCTGACGATCTCGCTGCACGAGCATCCGCGGACGCTGTTCCCGCAGACGGGGTGGCCCGAGGAGACCGGGGCGGGCAGCGCGGAGGGCACGGCCGTCAATGTCGCGCTGCCGGCGGGCACCGGGGACGCGGGCTGGCTGCGGGCCTTCCACTCCGTGGTGCCCGAGCTGATCGCCGACTTCCGGCCGCAGGTGCTGGTCACCCAGCACGGCGCGGACACCCACTTCGAGGATCCGCTCGCCCACCTCGCCGTCTCGCTCGACGCGCAGCGGGCCGTGCAGGTCGCCTGTCACGACCTGGCGCACACGTACGCCGACGGGCGCTGGGTCGCGCTGGGGGGTGGCGGGTACGCGGTGGTGGAGGTCGTACCGCGTTCGTGGACGCATCTCGTGGCGGTGGCGGCGGGTCGTCCCATCGAGCCCGAGACGATGATCCCGGAGAGCTGGCGGCAGGAGGCTTTCGCCCGTACACGGCAGTCTGCGCCGAGGCGGATGACGGACGGGCGGTGGCCGGTGTCCTGGAAGGACTGGGAGTCGGGATACGACCCGGCGGACCGCCTCGACCAGGCGATCCTGGCGACCCGCCGGGCCGTGTTCCCGCTGCGGGGGCTCCTGCCGTAGACCCCCGTGGAGGGAACTGCTGCCGTAGACCCCACGGCAGGAACTGCTGCCCTGGACCCCGGGGCGGAAGTGGACCACCCGCCCGGCGTCTCGGTCGTGTCCCCCTGGGCGAAGGACCGGGCGATGACCGGCGCCGGGCCGACCGGCGTTCGGCTCCCGCACGTTGCGGGGCTGCCATGGCTCCCGACGATGCCGGTGGGCCTCTCAGTTGTCGTCCTGCCACCGGTGTCACAGTGGAGCATTAGGCCAGCATTAGGCCAACTGTGGGGCATATTGCCCATTTTGCGTATACGGTACCGCCGGATGCGTCAGCATCGCTGACGTGTTGAGCACCGGAGCTTTGCGTGCACATCTGCTGGCCGCCCGGCTGGCCGGGCCCGTGGCCACCTCGCGCGAGGAGAGCCTGCGCAGCTATCGGCTCTTCGCCGCCCGCGACCCCCGGCTGCTGCTCGGACTCGATCCCGAATGGACATGGTGCCAGCGGGATCTGATCGAGCTGATGGCCGACAAATGCGGAGTTTCGGCCGACCCTTCGCACACTTCGGGGCATGATGTGATCGACCCGGAGCTGACCCTGGCGGCTCTCGACGCCTTCGCGGAACGGCTCGGCGAAGCCGCTCGTCATCGTCACCCTGTGCTTCTCGGCACGGGTCATCCGCACCGGCTGATCACCTTCTACGCCGCACTCGCGGACGCCCTGTCGGCGGCTGGATGTACCGTTCTCACCCCCGCGCAGGGTAGCTCTATCGACATAACGACCCGGTTCGGTCTACGCACGTACAACCTCGACTACGTACAAGGTGTCGCGCTGGTGCGCGAACCCGAGGCGGGAGCCGCCGGTCGTGCGACCGGCGCACACACCCATTCGCCACTCCCGGTTCGGACCGTTCTGGCGGCCGCCGCAGAGTCCGGAGGGCCCCTCCCGGAGCTGGTCATCGGAGACCACGGATGGGTCTGCGGAGCAGGTCAGCTGGGGTTCGAGGCCATCGGTCTCGCCGATACGGACGATCCCGCGCTGTTCGTCGGGGAGGCAGAGGGACGGGTGTCCGTCGTCGTTCCGCTTGATGACGCTGTGCGGTCTGATTACTACCGACCGCTTACTCGCTATGTACTCAATCGAGCGTGTCTGTCACAGTAGGCGGCCGATGGCATCCCCTCTTCCCCACTCGCATCACCCGCCCCTACATTGGGGAGTGAGCACGCAACGACGAAGAGTCACCGGAAGGGGAAGCCGGTGACCGTCGAGTGCGGAAGGTTCAGGTGTGTCATGGCTGCAGGCGAGAGGCCTCTGAACGAGGTTCAGTTCCTTACCGTGGCGGAAGTCGCCTCGGTGATGCGAGTGTCGAAGATGACCGTGTACCGCTTGGTGCACAGCGGTCATCTGCCGGCGATCCGGGTGGGGAGGTCCTTCCGGGTGCCGGAGCAAGCGGTTCACGAGTACCTCCGTGAGAGCTATGTGGGGGTGGAGACCGCCTGACGGCGTTCCGGGAGGCCGTTCGCGATCTCCCGGAAACACCTCGATTACGACCTCGGCTCTCGGACGGGTAGGCTGGCCCCTCATAGGTCGTATGGGCCCATGCAGCCCAGCACCGAGTAAAGAGAAGTGAGCGAGGGTAGTCGTGGGCTCTGTTATCAAGAAGCGGCGCAAGCGGATGGCGAAGAAGAAGCACCGCAAGCTGCTCAAGCGCACTCGCGTTCAGCGTCGCAACAAGAAGTAAGCGACGCCGCGAAACGCGTACTGTGGCCTCTCACCAGCAGGTGGGAGGCCACAGGCATATCCGGCCGCGAAAAGGCCACTCGAAGGGTCGGCCGAGGAGCCGGCTCGGGAAGCCGAGGAGCCGGCCGAGGGTCTGCCGGGGCCGTCACGAACGCCTCGGCCGAGGGCACCGCGGTGGCGAGAAGGACTCGGCCGCGGCGGCACCCGAGAAGCAGTACCCCGAAAAACCGCTCGAATGTCGAACGTGTTCGGCCATCTGCGCCGCATACGCCTGTGGGCCGAATGGCTGGGTCTGGTCGTACGTCCACGGCTGTCGTCACTTCGTGCATCGGGCGGTCATCACAGCGCAACATCGACCCGCTAAGTTGGCCGCACACGGGGAACGCGGCAGGTACGAGCGGAGCTACGTCCAGTTCTGGAAGGAAGGCGCTGATCTTGGGGAAGGTCGTGCTCGTGACCGGGGTGGCCCGGCAGCTGGGGGGCCGGTTCGTACGACGGATCCAGCGTGACCCGCAAGTGGACCGGGTGATCGCCGTGGACGCGGTGCCGCCCGAGCATCACATCGGCGGCGCCGACTTCGTGCAGGCCGACATCCGGCAGCCCACCATCGCGCGGGTGCTCGCCGAGTACTCCGTCGACACGGTCGTGCACATGGACGTGACGGGCACGGCGCTGGGCTCCGGCAGCCGGACCACGGTCAAGGAGACCAACGTCATCGGCACGATGCAGCTGCTCGGTGCCTGCCAGAAGTCCCCGACGGTCAAGCGGCTCGTCGTGAAGTCCAGTACGAATGTCTACGGCTCGGCGCCGCGCGACCCCGCCGTCTTCACCGAGACCACCTCGCCCAAGTCGCTGCCCAGCGGCGGCTTCGCGAAGGACACGGTGGAGGTCGAGGGCTACGTGCGCGGCTTCGCGCGCCGCAGGCCCGATGTCGCCGTGTGCGTGCTGCGGTTCGCCAACATCCTCGGCCCGAGCGCGGACTCGCCGCTCGCCTCGTACTTCTCGCTGCCGGTGCTGCCCACGGTGTTCGGTTACGACCCCCGGCTCCAGTTCGTCCACGAGGGCGACGTCATCGAGGTGCTGCGGCTCGCCTCGCACGAGCCGCAGCGGGGCACGCTCAACAGCGGCACGTTCAACATCGCCGGGGACGGCGTCCTGCTGCTCTCCCAGTGCGCGCGCCGGCTGGGGCGGCCCACGGTCCCGCTGCTGCTGCCGGCCCTCAGCTGGGCCGGTACGGCCGTGCGTACCCTGGGTGTGACGGACTTCTCGCCGGAGCAGCTGCGGCTGCTCACGCACGGCAGGGTGGTCGCGACGGTCCAGATGCGCGAAACCCTGGGTTACCAGCCGAAGTACACGACGGCGGAGACCTTCGCGGACTTCGCCCACAGCAGGGGGCCCGGACTTCTGCCCCCGGAGGCCGTTGCGGGGGTCGTGGACCGGATCGCCGCACTGTCTCTCCCGGGCGGCGGCCACCCCCCGACGCAGAGCGCCAACTGAGGAGCGCATCAACGATGGCGGACGCCAAGGTCATTCCGTTCGACGACGACCGCTCGCGCGGGGCTGCTGCGCAGCGCCCGCCGCGGCGCCGGGCCGGGGGGAGCCGGCGCAAGGGTGAGCCCGTGGTGGTACGCGAGGTGCAGCCCATGCCCGGACGGATCCTCCCGCAGGATGATGTTCCCGTGACACATGAGGAACAGCCGCCCCGACAGCCCCAGCAGGGCGGTGCGAGCCTGGAGCAGCGCATCGCGGGAGGCCTGGCCTTCCTGCGCCGCAGGCTCACGGGCGACTACGAGATCGACGAGTTCGGGTACGACCAGGAGCTGACCGACCAGGTCCTGATGTCGCTGATCCGGCCGATGTACGAGAAGTACTTCCGCGTCGAGGTGAAGGGCATCGAGAACATCCCGTCGGAGGGTGGCG
This sequence comes from Streptomyces rhizosphaerihabitans, assembly GCF_025399795.1. Lineage (GTDB taxonomy): Bacteria > Actinomycetota > Actinomycetes > Streptomycetales > Streptomycetaceae > Streptomyces > Streptomyces rhizosphaerihabitans. Next base: position 7,671 of record NZ_JAODTZ010000014.1, read on the forward strand.
CCCTGATCGTCGCCAACCACTCGGGCACGCTTCCGCTGGACGGCCTGATGATGCAGGTCGCCGTCCACGACAACCACCCCGAGAACCGTCACCTGCGGCTCCTCGCCGCCGACCTGGTCTTCATGCTGCCGGTCGTCAACGAGCTGGCCCGCAAGGCCGGTCACACCCTGGCCTGTGCCGAGGACGCCGAACGGCTGCTGGAGCGCGGCGAACTGGTCGGCGTGATGCCGGAGGGCTTCAAGGGCATCGGCAAGCCGTTCAGCGAGCGCTACAAGCTCCAGCGGTTCGGCCGGGGCGGCTTCGTCTCGACGGCGCTGCGCGCGGGCACTCCGATCATTCCGTGCTCGATCGTCGGCGCGGAGGAGATCTACCCGATGATCGGCAACGCGAAGACCCTCGCGCGGCTGCTCGGATTCCCGTACTTCCCGATCACCCCGACCTTCCCCTGGCTGGGCCCGCTCGGTGCGATCCCGCTGCCCACCAAGTGGACGATCCAGTTCGGCGAGCCGATCCGCACGGACGGCTATCCGCCGGAGGCGGCCGAGGACCCGATGCTGATGTTCAACCTGACCGACCAGGTCAGGGAGCAGATCCAGCACACCCTGTACAAGCTGCTGGTGCAGCGCAGGTCCGTGTTTTTCTGATCATGCAGTTACGATTCTGTTGATCATGTCCTGATATGCCTGTACGTCGATGGGGGCGCCCTTCCCGAGGAGGGCGCCCCCATCGACGTACCGCGGTGGCCTGTTAGTTGCTGTCCTGCGTGTCGATGCCGAGGCCCGGCAGGAGGCCCGGCAGCAGGGGCGGCAGCGTGACGTCGGGTTCGCTCGTCGCACTGCCCTTGCTGCTGCCGGACGACGGGGAGGAGCTGGTGTCGTCCAGCGGCGGGTCGAGCAGGCCGCCGGTGTTGCCGCCGAGGAGGCCCTCGCCGCTGCTGCCCGAGCTGGACGGCTTGGGCTTGCCGCTGCTGTGGCTTCCGCTCGCGGAGCCACTGGTGGCGCTGGGCGACGGAGTGTCCGTACCGGGCGAGCCGGTGGACTCCTCGCTCCTGCCACGGTGACGGCCGGTGCCCTCGGGGGCGGGCGTCGTGGGCAGCAGCGAGCGCAGCGGGTCGACCTCTTCGTCTATGGCCTCGAAGACCGACGAGACCTGGTCACTGACGTCGCCGAGCTGCACGGGCAGCTGGTCCCGCAGTGCGCCCCAGGCCTCGCGGTGCGACCGGGAGAAGGCGGACAGGGCCTGGATGGGGCCCAGTGAGCCGTCCCGTTCGTACGCCTCGTGCAGCAGCCGGTGGCCCTCGGAGGCGTCGTGCTGCATGCCGGAAAGGGCGCGGCGGACCTCGCCCAGGGACTCGTGGTCGAGGTGTCCCGAGCGGCCCCGCTCCATCAGCCGGCGGGCCTCGCTCAGCCTGGTCGAGGCCTGGTCGAGGTAGAGCTCGCCCCGGTCGCTGTCGCCGTGGGCGAGATCGAGCTTGATGTCCTCCATGCCGCGCTTGAGCCCGTAGAGCGAGTCGCCGGGCAGGGCGTCGGAACTCGCGGCGGCCACACCGCCGAAGGCGCCGGCGGCCACACCGATGGTGAGTCCGCCCGCGGCGAGACCCTTGGACAGCCGGGACCGGGGCCGCAGCTTCCCCAGTCCGGTCGCCCGGTGCGTGCCCTTGGACCGGGACCGCTGTTCTGGCAGAGCACGGTCCAAACCCTCGCCTCCGGCGGCGGTGCCTTCCAGCAGCATGGCCTCCATCGCGGCGACGAGCTGGGCTCGCTGCACGATCTTGACCTCGGGGTCCAGCTCCGGTTTGGGCAGCTCGCCGAGACCGGTGGCGAGGGCCAACAGCAGCCCTTGTCCGGTCTGTTCCGCAGCAGCCCGGGACGGTGCCGACCCATCGGGCTGCTCGGCCGCCGTGCCCTGGTCGAACTCCTCCAGGGCCTGGGCGAAGGCGTCCGCCCGCCGGTGTGCCGATACGTTCGCGATCACTGGCGGCACCTCCTCTCGTCATGACGGTCGACTCCCCAGGGGGTCCTGAGGGTTGCACCCCCTGGCCGTATCCACACGATCGGGTGATCGGTGATGGCCAAGGCGTGACCACAGGGAGCCTGTATCCCGCACAACGAGCGTCACGGCACTTGGGTTACGGACGACGGATGATCGGACCGCGAAGTCAACAGACTTTTACAGAAGGCGAGTTGGGCGTCGCTGAGCGTGCGGACCACTGCGGTCGGATGCGCGTTCAGCGGACGTCGTCGGGCAGGAGCCGGGCCAGGGTGCGGACGGCCCGGTACTGGAGGGTCTTGATGGCGCCCTCGTTCTTGCCCATCACCCGGGCGGTCTCGGCGACCGAGAGCCCCTGGAGGAAGCGGAGCGTCACACACTCCTGCTGCTGAGGATTGAGCCGTCGCACGGCGTCAAGGAGCGCGGCGTTGGAAAGCGACTCCAGCACGGAGTCCTCGGGGGAGCGCTCGACCTCGTTGGCGTCGAGCATCTCGCCGGTGGTCACTTCCAGCCGGAAGCGGCTGGACTTGAAATGGTCGGCCACCAGGTTCCGGGCGATGGTCACGAGCCAGGCGCCGAAGTCGCGCCCCTGCCAGGTGAAGGTGCCGATCCGTCGCAGCGCCCGCAGAAAGGTCTCACTGGTGAGGTCCTCGGCGGTCGCCTTACCTCCAACCCGGTAGTAGATGTAGCGGTACACGGTGTCGCTGTACTGGTCGTAGAGCCGTCCGAAGGCGTCGGCCTCGCCGGCCTGGGCGCGCTCCACGAGATCCATCATCCGGGCGCTGTCACTGTCCGCGGCCGGACGGCGTGCGGTGGTGGCCGAGCCTGAGCGGCCCCGCCTGCCGACCGCCGCGTTGCCGTCGGCCAGGGCGTAGCAAGGTCCGACGGGCGCGGGGAGGGCGAAGGCGGGGACGGCGTACGCGGTGGGGACGAAGCCGCGCAGACGGTCCAGGACCGTTGCGCGCAGCGTAGCCAGGCCCGAGGCGTCAACCCCGACGTGTGAGTACACGGGACTCCCAGAGGCAGAGCTTCCATCACGTGCAGTGCGGGACCTTTCACCCGTCGTGGCGACGGAGGGGTACCGGTTTGCGTTTGAGGAGAATAACGCTTCGTACAGGCAGCGCTACACCCAGTTGCTAAAATCATCGATTACGTCGCCTCTGGGGCGAATTGGTGCCTGTTCAAGTGCCGCACGGTGACCGCTTGTTGATCGGATCGGTTCAGGTTCCGTCTGAGTGCAGAGCGTGTTGTGCCCGCCTGCGGAGGGGGCGACTGAGTCGCCCACGGCGTGGGTAGGACAATGTGATTGCCTCGCGGAGCAGCGCTCCCGCCCCAGGTCCGGACAGGTTTTCGCCCCCTCCGCCCCTACCCGTCCCGTACCTGGGGCTCCGCCCCAGACCCCGCTCCTCAAACGCCGGAGGGGCTGAAACCTTCCGCGGCCGGGGCTGGATCGTTCTGGATGGACGTACCCGCAGCCGGGAACGCGCCGTCGGGGCCGTGCCGGTACATCGATGCCCGTCGCCACCGACGGTCACATCTCCGTCCAACGGCGACGGGCTGATGCACCGGCACGGCCCCGACCCACCCACCGGCCGGAACCGCGAACGCCAGAGGCAGAGGCAGCGGCGAGCTACCGACGGCGACGGTGGAGCGCGATCGCCGCGGCCGTGCCGCCGGCCACCGCACCCACCCCGGCCGCGGCGGGAATCCCGACCTTCGCGGCCTTGCGCGCCGTGCGGTAGTCCCGCAGTCGCCAGTCGAAGTCCCGCGCGTGCCTGCGCAGTTTCGAGTCCGGGTTGATCGCGTACGGGTGCCCGACCAGCGAGAGCATCGGGATGTCGTTGTGCGAGTCGCTGTACGCCGCGCAGCGGGACAGGTCCAGGTCCTCCGCGGACGCCAGCGCCCGTACGGCCTCCGCCTTCGCCGGACCGTGCAGGGGTTCGCCGACCAGCTTGCCGGTGTAGATCCCGTCCACCGATTCCGCGACCGTGCCCAGGGCGCCCGTGAGGCCGAGCCGCCGTGCGATCACCGTGGCGATCTCCACCGGCGCCGCCGTGACGAGCCACACCTTCTGGCCGGCGTCCAGGTGCGCCTGGGCGAGCGCCCGGGTCCCGGGCCAGATCCGCTCGGCCATGTACTCGTCGTAGATCTCCTCGCCGATCGACATCAGCTCGGAGACCCGGTGACCCTTCACGATCGACAGCGCGGAGTCACGCGCTTCCTGCATGTGCTCCGGGTCCTCGACGCCGGCCAGCCTGAACCACGCCTGCTGCCAGGCGAACCGTGCGAGGTCGCGGGTTTCGAAGAACTTCCGCTTGTACAGCCCCCGTCCGAAGTGGAAGAGGGCAGCACCTTGCATCACGGTGTTGTCGAGATCGAAGAAGGCGGCGGCCTTGTCGTCGCCGAGCACCGGGAAGTCGGGTTCCTCCGCGGCGTCCGGAGGCGCCAGTTCTTCCAGTTCCTGCGAGGACTTGCGCGCTGCCTCTGCCGAGGCCTCGCCTGCCAACACGCTCCGCGCGGTGGCGGAGCGCCTACGGGGAGTGAGCCATCCGAGAGCGGCCATGTCGTGAGCATAGCCAGTCTGTTCGGTGCTTCCGGAGTCGAGAGGATTCGGCGCTGTGAACTCTCCGCGACCGTCCCGTTAAAGGACCGTCCGATTCGCTGCCGCCACGGCGCGTCGGCCCCGCGCGAGGGCCTGTTGCCGCGTAAAGCGCGGAGCGCGCCCACCGGCGGGTCCGGGGCGGGAGAATGGCGCGTATGAGCCCCATGTTCCGGCGCAGCGACCGCCGTACGGAGAGGAAGGCGCCCGAGGAGCGCCTGGTCACGTTGATCAGGAAGCCCGGGTGTCATCTGTGTGATGACGCACAGGAGGTGATCGAGAAGGTGTGTGCCGATCTCGGGGTCCCCTGGGAGGGGAAGGACATCACCGAGGACGAGGAACTGCACCGCCGGTACTGGGAGCAGATCCCGGTCGTACTGGTGGACGGCGCCCAGCACACCTTCTGGCGCGTGAACGAGGAACGCCTTCGCAAAGCCCTCGCGCGGTGAGTCGCGTGCGGGGACGCCCGTCGCGCCCGTGATGTGTCCCGACTTGTGACCTGTCCGGGCAGTCCAATCAGCCGGGAAAGTCGCCTAGGATCGACGGCGATTGGTCTCGGGGGCGGGATTCGTTGAGGAGAGTGTGCGGTTTTGCCCCCTTCAAGTGCGGAAAGAAGCCGCCCGCGCGCCGGTTCCATACGAGCGCGCCGGGCATGCGTGACCCCGGTCACGTTGGCCGGGCAAATCGGACACCGTCTTTGTGCACGCGTTCACAAAGACATAGCCTGCATTCGACGGGGCGGTCTAGGTACGTGTGACCGCCTAAAGCCCCGCTCTACCCGCAGGAGCACCGTGGCAACTGGCCGAACTCACCGACCGGCGACCCGCAGCCGAGGGATTCCCGAGGCCACCGTCGCCCGGCTTCCGCTGTACCTCCGAGCACTCACCGCACTGTCGGAGCGCTCGGTACCCACGGTCTCATCCGAGGAACTCGCGGCCGCGGCGGGGGTCAATTCCGCGAAGCTGCGCAAGGACTTCTCCTACCTCGGCTCCTACGGGACGCGTGGTGTCGGGTACGACGTCGAGTATCTCGTGTACCAGATCTCCCGCGAACTGGGGCTCACCCAGGACTGGCCGGTAGTGATCGTCGGTATCGGCAACCTCGGTGCGGCACTGGCCAATTACGGAGGGTTCGCCTCCCGCGGATTCCGCGTGGCGGCGCTCATCGACGCCGATCCCGCGATGGCCGGGAAGCCCGTCGCCGGGATCCCGGTCCAGCACACGGACGAGCTGGAAAAGATCATCGACGAGAACGGTGTCTCGATCGGTGTCATCGCCACCCCGGCCGGAGCCGCCCAGCAGGTCTGCGACCGCCTGGTGGCCGCCGGAGTCACCTCCATCCTGAACTTCGCGCCGACCGTCCTGACCGTCCCGGACGGTGTCGACGTGCGCAAGGTCGACCTCTCCATCGAGCTGCAGATCCTCGCCTTCCACGAGCAGCGCAAGGCCGGCGAGGAGGCCGAGGCACAGGCCGGTGCCGCCGCCTCGGCCGCGCAGGAGAACAACGGCAAAGGGCCCGACGGGGATGTTCCCGCCGTGATGCCGGCATGAGTCTCCTCGTCGTCGGGCTGAGCCACCGCAGCGCCCCGGTCAGCGTCCTCGAGCGGGCCGCGCTGTCCCCGGACGCGCAGGCCAAACTGCTCCAGGACACCCTCGCCGCCGAGCCGGCCGCCGAGGGTGCGGTGCTCGCCACCTGCAACCGCATCGAGCTGTACGCCGACGTGGACAAGTTCCACGCGGGCGTCGCCGAGCTGTCCACGCTCCTCGCCCAGCACAGTGGCGTCGGGCTGGAGGAGCTCACTCCCCATCTGTACGTGCACTACGAGGACCGGGCCGTCCACCACCTCTTCTCGGTGGCCTGCGGCCTGGACTCGATGGTCGTCGGCGAGGGCCAGATCCTCGGCCAGATCAAGGACGCGCTCGCCACCGCGCAGGAACTGCACACCGCCGGCCGCCTCATCAACGACCTGTTCCAGCAGGCGCTGCGGGTCGGCAAGCGCGCCCACTCCGAGACCGGCATCGACCGCGCCGGACAGTCCCTGGTCACCTTCGGCCTGGAGCAGCTGTCCGCCGGGCGGCCCGTCGAGGCCTGGGCCAAGGGCAAGAAGGCCCTCGTCATCGGCGCGGGCTCGATGTCCTCGCTGGCCGCCGCGACGCTCGCGCGTGTCGGCGTCGGCGAGATCGTGATCGCCAACCGCACCCCCGACCGCGCCGAACGCCTCGCCGAGATCCTCAACGGCGGCGACGACACGGACGTGCTGGCCCGCGCGGTACCGATGGGCTCGGTACCGGTCGAACTGACACGTGCCGACATCGCCGTCTCCTGCACCGGAGCGACCGGAATCGTCCTGACGGCCGAGACCGTCGCGGCCGCCGTCGAAGGCCGTACGGGAACACCCGCGGCCCTGCGTGAGACGTCGGCCGGCCCGGCCGGTCACCTCGCGTCCGCCGGTGCCGGCACCGAGGACGCCTGCCCGCTGGACCTGTCCGCCGTGCAGGGCGCCACCGGCTTCTCCGTCATGGGTGAGGCGGCCGTCGCCGGCATGAACGCCGCCACCCTGGAGCAGCATGCGGCCTGGGTGGACAAGGGCACCGGAACCGTCGAGCGCCGCGACAGCCGTCGTACGCCCGACCAGGAGGCCGACGCCGACGCCGACCTCATCACCGCGCTGGCCGCCACCGTCGCCACGGTCGGCCGCATTCCCGAGCGCCGCAGGCCCGAACCCGTCGTGGAGGCCCCCCGCCCCGCGCCGGTGCTCGCGCTGCTCGACCTCGCGATGCCCCGTGACATCGACGCGGCCGTGCACCGGCTGCTCGGTGTACGGTTCGTCGACCTGGAGTCGCTGGCCGAGGCCTCCGCGGACGCGCCGATGGCCGCCGACGTGGACCAGGTCCGCCGGATCGTCTCCGACGAGGTGGCCGCGTTCGGCGCCGCCCAGCGGGCCGCGCACATCACCCCCACCGTCGTGGCGCTGCGCGCCATGGCCGCCGACGTCGTCGCGAACGAGATCGCCCGGCTGGACGGACGGCTGCCGGACCTCGACGACAAGCAGCGCGGCGAGATCACCCAGACCGTGCGGCGCGTCGTCGACAAGCTGCTGCACGCGCCGACCGTACGGGTCAAGCAACTCGCCGCCGAGCCCGGCGGTGCCGGGTACGCGGACGCGCTGCGGACCCTGTTCGACCTGGACCCGGAGACGGTCGCCGCCGTCTCGCGGGCCGAGAACAACACCGAGAACGCCAAGAACCGAGGGCGAGCATGAGTGAGCAGGCTTTGAGGCTCGGGACCAGGCGCAGCAAACTCGCCATGGCCCAGTCCGGGCAGGTGGCGGATGCCGTGAGCAAGGTGACCGGACGGCCCGTCGAGCTCGTTGAGATCACGACGTACGGCGACGTTTCCCGCGAGAACCTCGCGCAGATCGGCGGCACGGGCGTCTTCGTGACCGCGCTGCGGGAGGCACTGGTGCGCGGGGAGGTCGACTTCGCCGTGCACTCCCTCAAGGATCTGCCGACCGCGCAGCCCGAGAACCTCGCGCTGGCCGCCGTGCCGGTGCGCGAGGATGCGCGCGACGTTCTCGTCGCCCGCGACGGGCTGACCTTCGAGGAGCTGCCGGACGGCGCCCGCGTCGGTACCGGCTCGCCGCGCCGTATGGCCCAGTTGAACGCGTACGCGCGCAACCACGGCATGACGATCGAGACGGTCGCCATCCGAGGGAACATCGACACCCGCATCGGGTACGTCCACGCCGGGGAGCTCGACGCCGTCGTGCTCGCCGCCGCCGGACTCAACCGGATCGGCCGTATCGACGAGGTCACCGACTTCCTGTCGGTCGACACCGTTTTGCCCGCCCCCGGCCAGGGGGCACTGGCGATCGAGTGTGCCGCGGACAACGCGGACCTCGTCGCCGCGCTCGGAGAGCTCGACGACCCGTTCACCCGGGCCGCCGTGACCGCCGAGCGATCCCTGCTTGCCGCCCTGGAGGCCGGCTGCAGCGCACCTGTGGGTGCGTTCGCCGACCTGCTGGACGATGGGCAGATTGTCAAGGAGATGCGCCTGCGCGGCGTCGTCGGCATGACCGACGGCTCGACGCTGGTGCAGCTGTCCACCACCGGTCCCGTGCCCGAGACACATGACCAAGCGATGTCGCTCGGCCGTGAACTCGCTGCCGAGATGCTTGCCAAGGGCGCGGCCGGTCTGATGGGGGAGCGAGCACTGTGAGCCCCACCAAATTTCCCACCGGTCCGGTCCACGGGCACGTCACCTTCCTGGGTGCCGGACCCGGAGATCCAGGGCTGCTGACACTGCGCGCCGTAGAGGCGCTGGCGAACGCGGACGTCCTCGTCGCCGAGCACGAGGTGCTCGACGTGGTGCGCGTTCACGCCAGACAAGGCGTCGCCGTTCTGAACACGGATCCGGACACTTCGCCGGTTCCGTACCAGGGCACAGGCACGCCTCAGCTGACGGTTGTTGACAGCGCGTCAACGACCGTTGGTGACCCCGCGTCGAGGGACGCTGCCAATCTTGTCATGACGGCCGCGCGGGGCGGCAAGCGGGTCGTACGTGCGGTGTCCGGTGACCCCGGGCTCGACACCTACGCCGCCGAGGAGATGCTGGCCTGCGCCCGCGCGGGCGTTCCGTTCGAGGTCGTGCCCGGCATCGCGGCCGCCGTCGGTGTGCCCGCCTACGCGGGTGTGCCGCTGCGGGACGCGCAGGGCGCGGACGTACGGTTCGTCGACGCGCGGACCGCCTCGAACCGCTGCTGGACCGAGGTCGGCGCCTCCGACGGCACCGTCGTGGTGTCGGCGACGCTCGACTCGGTGGCCGCGGCCGCGGGTGAACTGGTGGCCTCCGGCCGCAAGCCCGACACCCCGATGTCCGTGACGATCGCCGGTACGACGACTCGTCAGCGCACCTGGTCGGCCACCCTCGGCACGATCGCCCAGACGCTGAAGCAGGCGAAGGTGCTGCCGTCCCCGGACGGTGGCCGCCCGGTGATAGCCGTGGTCGGTGAGCGTTCCTCCGCTGCCCAGCGCGACCAGTTGTCGTGGTTCGAGTCCAAGCCGCTGTTCGGCTGGAAGGTGCTCGTGCCGCGCACGAAGGAGCAGGCGGCGTCGCTCTCCGACCAGCTTCGGTCGTACGGGGCCGTGCCGTACGAGGTGCCGACGATCGCCGTCGAACCTCCGCGCACGCCCCAGCAGATGGAGCGCGCGGTCAAGGGCCTGGTGACGGGCCGCTACGAGTGGATCGCCTTCACCTCGGTGAACGCGGTCAAGGCCGTGCGGGAGAAGTTCGAGGAGTACGGGCTCGACGCCCGTGCCTTCGCGGGCATCAAGGTCGCGGCGGTCGGCGAGTCGACCGCGAAGGCGCTCATCGCCTTCGGCGTGAAGCCGGACCTGGTGCCGAGCGGCGAGCAGTCGGCCGCGGGCCTGCTGGAGGACTGGCCGCCCTACGACCCGGTCTTCGACCCGATCGACCGTGTCTTCCTGCCCCGGGCCGACATCGCCACGGAGACCCTCGTCGCCGGGCTCATCGAGCTGGGCTGGGAGGTCGACGACGTCACGGCGTACCGCACCGTGCGCGCGTCGCCGCCGCCGGCGGACACCCGCGAGGCGATCAAGGGCGGCGGCTTCGACGCGGTGCTCTTCACCTCGTCGTCGACCGTGCGGAACCTGGTGGGCATCGCCGGCAAGCCGCACAACGTGACGGTGATCGCCTGTATCGGTCCCGCGACGGCCAAGACGGCCGAGGAGCACGGGCTGCGGGTCGACGTGATGGCTCCGGAGCCCTCCGTGCACAAGCTGGCGGAGGCGCTGGCGGACTTCGGCCTGCGCCGCCGTGCCGCCGCGCTGGACGCCGGTGACCCGGTCACCCGGCCGAGCGAGCGCCGTCCCGGCTCGCGGAGGCGTCGGACCACCTGACGCCGGTGGGGGCGCGTGACGCGGTCCACGACCCGGCACACGCCCCGCGTCCTTGAAGCGCACACGCCCCGCCGTCTCTTACGGAGACGGCGGGGCGTGCTTCGTTGTGCGGCCGGTCAGGCGGACGGCAGGAAGGCCGCCCAGCTGGTCGGGGCGAGGCTGAGGCGGGGGCCGTCGGGGTTCTTGGAGTCACGGACGAGGATGCGGGCCGGGACGGCGGCCACCTCTACGCAGTCGGGACCGTCAGCTGTGCTGTAGCTGCTCTTTATCCACTCCGGCCTGGCGTCGGCCGCGGAAGCCTTGAGCGTCATGTCTTCGTGTCTCCCAGTGCTTTCTCGATGAAGGCCAACGACTCCTGGGGGCTGAGAGCCTGCGCGCGAAGGACTCCGTAGCGGATGTCGAGGACCGTCGTTTCCTTGGGGTCGGTCATCACCCGGCTGCTGAGAGGCGCCTCACTGAACGCGACGGTGCCCCCGTCTCTGAGCTTGAGGAGCCTGAACGAACCGTCGGTACCCGCGTTCTCCTCGCAGTCGAGGGGCAGGACTTGCAGGTCCACGTTGCGCCACTGGCTCACCTCCAACAGCCGTTCGAGCTGCTGTCGCATGACCATCTTGCCCCCGATGGGCCTGCGCAGAGTCGACTCGCACTGAACGAAGCTGAAGACGCGCGGTCCCGCAGAGGGATCGAGGATGTTCTGACGTGCGCAACGTGCCGCGACCTGTTGTTCCACCTCGTCCTCACTGAACGGTGGCCGGCGCGCGTCGAAGATCGCCCGTGCGTACTGTTCGGTCTGCAACAAGCCATGAATCACCGAGTTGTTGTAGGCGCCGAGTTCGATGGCGTCGGCCTCCAGCCTCCTCAGGTCCCGCACCTTCTTCGGGTACCGGACCTCGGCCAAGTCCTCCTTCAGTGCCGCGAGTCTGCCGCCCGCCGACAGGATCTCGTCCGCGCGGTCCAGGTACTCGGGCCGGGGGATGCGTCGGCCCCGTTCCACGGAGGAGACCTGCGCCTCCCCGTACCCGATGGCCGCCCCGAACTCGGCCTGGGTGAGCCCGGCCGACTCCCGCCACAGCTTCAGCTGACGCTGGACGGTCCTCATCACGGCCCCGGCCTCTTCGTCGTCCTCCAGCCCCGCGTCCCCATCGCTCACGCCCGCCGCCCTCCCGCCACGCGCTTCCCTGCCCAACCCGACACCGGCTCCCCGGTCACCCCGTACAGCCCGGACAGAACCGGACGCCACCCGGACAGACACCGTCCGCACGGGCTGCCGTCCTTCACAGATTACGTACGCGAGAACACGCTGAGTCACGTGAATCAGCGAACTGTGCACTCTCCGCTCCACCATTTCTCGGTGCCGCTCTCCGCCACCCGGCGCGGCGCCCGCCTCGCCCGGCTGCTCGCCGCCGAGCAACTGCACGACTGGGGACTGCCCTTGGACCCGGCCCGGCTCGTCGTCGCCGAACTCGCCTCGAACGCCGTCCTGCACGGCCGCGTCCCCGGCCGGAGTTTCCGTCTCACCCTGTCCGTCCTCGCTCCCCGGACACTGCGCGTGGAGGTCGCCGACGCCCGGGGCGAACGGTGGCCCACCCGGATGCGGGACGGCGCCGGAGGGCAAGCCGAGTCCGGCTACGGGCTGCTGATCGTGGCGGAGTTCGCGGACCGCTGGGGCGTTCGGTCGGGGCCGGTGCCGTGCAAGACGGTGTGGGCGGAACTCGATCTCGGGCCTCGCCGGTGACGCGCGAACCGGAGCCCGGTGAGGAGTACTTCGGTGGCGGGAGCTTCGGGGCGGCGGGCGGTAAAAGACCAAAGAACCTGGGGGAAAACCGACCAACCAACCAAACCAGGCTCATGTCACACGAGCGGGTGAAAGAGGCCTGTACGGGTGGCGCGCGGGCGGTCCGGACCTGCACGCTCGCCGCAGGCAACACCCACAACTCAACATCCCCACACATGCTTCGGCCCCCGCCGGGACGGCAATCCCAGTGCGAGGGCCTGACCAACGAGGAAGTCGGCCTTCCCCATGGCTGTCACCAAGCTTATCGATGCCCTGCGTCCGAGTCAGGGAGTACGGCGCAACGACACCCACTCCGGTGTCACGCACGTACGTGAGTACCAGCCCGACCGGTACACGATCGTCGGGAACCACCTCGCCCAGCACCGGGGGCTCTCCGCGACCGCGGTCGGGATCGCCGTGCACATCCTGTCGCTGCCCGAGGGCGCGCGGGTCGACATCCGCAGCCTCGCCGAGTGGTTCCCCGAGGGGCGGGCCCGGATCGCCTGCGCGCTGCGGGAGTTGGAGGCGCGCGGCTACGTCGAGCGGGTCCGGGAGCGGCTCCCGTCCGGGCAGATGATCACCCGTACGTACGCGTACCACGCCCCCGCGCTCACCCGGGCCCGGCGGGAGGGAGAGCCGGAAACGGCCGCCGCCCCGGCAGCCCCGCCGATGACGGCTGCCCCGCCCCCGAACCGGGCGGCCTCGTACCTCACGGCTCCGGACTTCCCCGCCTCCGGCGGCTTGCCCTGCGACGCCGTGCCCGAGCCGGTCACGGCACCCGACGCCGTACACGTCAGCACATCGGCCACCGAGGCCGAGACCGCCGAGCCCCCGAAGCCGTCCCGCGACGAGCACCACGACAAGGCGGAGGCACTGCTCGCCGGGCTGCGCCGGACCGACATCCGGTTGACGCTGTCCGGGCGGGAGGTGCGACGCCTGGCTCCCCTGGTCGTCGCCTGGTTCGAGAACGGTCTCGGCAGAGCGTCGGTGATCCATGCCCTGACCGACGGCCTTCCCCTCCATGTCCGACACCCGGCCGGCTTCCTCCGCAACCGCCTGCTGGACCTGCTTCCACCGGCACTGTCATCCCTTCCGGGGACAGGCGAGGCCGAGCCGCTCCCGAGTCGGCCCCTGCCCCCTCCACCCGCCATGGCGACCTGCGAAGGCGGCTGCGACAGGGGCTTCAGAGCGCCGTTCCGGGGAGCGTGGTGCCGTGACTGCCGTGCCGCCCGCCCCGGCGAAGCTCCCGTGGCTCCGGCGGACGTACCGGCCTTCGTCTGAGTCTCCCGAGAGGAACGACCTTGCACGTACACGCGGCCCACTCCGCCTACGCGGGCGTCTACCACGACCTGCTCCGGGTCTCCAGCACCCTCGACGCCCTGCGAAATGCCGGTACCGGTGACGACCCAGGCGTCGAGCCGTACGCGGGGGCTGCCATGTGGGGAGTCCGGTTCGCCCTGGCCATGCTCCACCGCGACCTGCCCTGCCAGCCTCCCCCGCCCCACGGCGACCGGACCACCGAGAAGCTTCTGTCTCTCTGCGCCGACTGGCGCGACGCCGCCCTGGAGATCGGAGAGTTCGCCCCGGAGCCCGTCCTGCGGCTCGTCACCGGAGAGACGGGAGCGGAGGCCGCTTCCACGCAGGAGGCGTAGGAGGCGTAGGAGGGACGGGGCATATCGAGCAGGCGAGACTTCGGTGATTCGCCTGGGATGTCTGCCTGCTGCGTCCCTGGAGCCACGACTGACGGACTCCGCCCAGGGGCCCGGCGGGCTCCGACGCCGAGTCGGTAAAGGGGCCCCCGTGGCGGGCGTAGCGTAGAGCGCATGACGAAGTACGGATCCTTTCCCGGTACGCGTCCCCGGCGGCTGCGTACCACTCCTGCCATGCGTCGGATGGTCGCCGAGACCCGGCTGCACCCGGCCGACTTCATCCTCCCCGCGTTCGTCCGCGAGGGTGTGAGCGAGCCGGTGCCGATCAGCTCGATGCCCGGGGTCGTGCAGCACACGCGGGACAGCCTGAAGAAGGCGGCCGTGGAGGCGCTGGAGGCCGGGGTCTCCGGGATCATGCTGTTCGGGGTTCCCGAGGAGGCGAAGAAGGACGCCGTGGGGACGCCCGGCACCGACCCCGACGGGATTCTGCAGGTCGCCCTGCGTGATGTCCGCGCCGAGGTCGGCGACGAACTGCTCGTCATGTCCGACCTGTGCCTCGACGAGACCACCGACCACGGGCACTGCGGTGTGCTCGACGACCAGGGCCGGGTCGACAACGACGCGACCCTGGAGCGGTACGCCGAGATGGCCCAGGTGCAGGCCGACGCGGGCGCCCATGTCGTGGGCCCCAGCGGGATGATGGACGGGCAGATCGGCGTCATCCGTGACGCCCTCGACCAGATCGGCCGCGAGGACGTGGCCATCCTCGCCTACACCGTGAAGTACTCCTCCGCCTTCTTCGGTCCCTTCCGGGAGGCCGTCGGCTCCTCGCTCAAGGGCGACCGCAAGACGTACCAGCAGGACCCGGCCAACGCGCGGGAGTCCCTGCGGGAGTTGGCGCTGGACCTGGAGGAGGGCGCCGACATGGTGATGGTGAAGCCCGCCGGTCCCTACCTCGACATCCTCGCCCGCGTCGCCGACGCGGTGGACGTGCCGGTCGCCGCCTACCAGATCTCCGGCGAGTACTCGATGATCGAGGCCGCCGCCGAGAAGGGCTGGATCGACCGGGACAAGGCGATCATGGAGACCCTGACCGGCATCAAGCGGGCCGGCGCCCAGAACATCCTCACGTACTGGGCGACCGAGGCCGCGCTGAAGCTGCGCTGACCGACCGGCGGTCGGGGCGGTCCGGGCGGTTCCGGCGACCTCGATAGGGGCCCCGACCCGCTCAGTACGCGAGCGCCGCGTCCAGGGTCTGCTGCCAGTACGTCACCGTGAGCTTGTCGTCCACGTAGACGCCCTTCGCGGGGAGGGCCGGAGTCGCGCCGCGGCCCTTGTCGAAGCCGATCTCCAGAGTCTTGGCGGTGTAGCCGTTGGCCCCGCTGCCGTCGGCTGCCGACAGCAGTACACCGGCGTAGCCCGACTCGCCGGGGGCGAGGGTCACGACCGCCTGCGGGTGCGTCTCCTCCGCGACCGGCGGGACGGACTGGGCCTCGGCGAACCGGGCGATCGGATAGCCCGTCAGGTCGCAGTTCTTCGTGCCGGTGTTGGTGACGGTGAGCAGCAGGTGGTTGAGCGGACGGGACACCGCGGTCGCGGTGGTCTTCGTCGTGGAGCCGTCGCAGGCGACGTTCCTGGTGCCGGTCTTGGAGCCGGTCTGCCCGGTGGAGCCGGTCTTGGAGCCGGTGCCGGTCTTCTTGCCGGAGCTCTGTGCGGAGCCGGCAGCCGTGGACGTGCTCTTCGAGCCGCCCGTGGAGCTCGCGGTGCCGCTGCCCGCGGGCTTCGCCGTCGTACCCGCGTCGGTTGCCGGGCCGCTCGGCTGCGCCGAGGAAGCGGACGTGTCGGACGGGCCCTCGCCGCGTACGCCGTTGCCGTCGTTGCACGCCGTGAGAGTGAGCGCGGCGAGTGCGACCGCCGTGGCGGCGAGGAAGCGGGTGCGGGCGGTGCGTGCGGTCCGGGTGGTGCGTGCGGACATGGTGATCCCCCTGGGGTGTCGCTGGTGGGTCGGCCGCTCGACCGGTCGGCGGGAGCGGCGTGCTTGGATGAACGAAGCTTGTGCGGTATTCCGTCCCGGCTGCCACCATCGCCGGGGTATTCGGGACGCTGGAACGCTCGCACAGGGTCTGAGCTGGGAAAACGGTGTTGTCCTGGAACACGGTCCGGGACGCGGGGGATGGAGGAACGGTGGCGGGGGACGATTTCACGGGACTGCTGCGGGAGCTGAAGGCCCGGTCCGGGCTCAGTTACGGGGTGCTCGCCAAACGGCTGCACGTGAGTACGTCCACGTTGCACCGGTACGTCAACGGGGATGCCGTACCGACGGATTACGCGCCTGTAGAGCGCCTCGCGCGTCTGTGCCGGGCGACTCCGGAGGAGCTGATCGAGCTGCACCGGAGCTGGGCCCTCGCGCACGCGCTGCGGAGGCAGAAGGCCCCGGGTGCGGGGACCCCGCCGGCAGCGGCGTCGGCGTCGGCGTCGGTCGCGGTCCCGGGAGGCGATGGGGACGGCGCCGAGGCGACCACGGACAAGGGGGCCGGCTCTGCCCCGGGTGACGGGGCGGCGGCCGGGAGCCCGACGGATTCGGTGTCACGGGTGAGGCGGGAGACCGTGGCCCCGGCCCCGGATCCGGCTTCGGTGCCCGGGTCGGAGCCGGTGCGAGTGCCGGTGCCTGTGCCGGCGCAGGAACCGGCGAAACGGAGCCGGCGGTCTCTGCTGCTCGCCGGTGCCGTCGCCGCCGCGCTGGCCGCGATCGTGTCCACCACACTGGCCGTTCACTTCGGGTCGGACGGCGGTGGCGACGACTCCAAGGGAGAGGCCGTCGCCCTCGGCGTGCCGCGGACTGCGGGGACCCGGAGCGCGCAGGGTGGCCGTTCGACGCCCGAGGCCCACCGGGGATCGGCCTCGGCGTCCGCCTCGCACGGCGGCAGTCCCAAGGCGTCCGTCTCGTCGATCGGCGGACCCGTCCCGCAGGACAGCGCGGCCGGGGACGGCGCGGCCGGGGACGGCGCCGGCGCACCGGCCGTCGTCGCCGACGCGTACAAGTGGGACGACCCGTGCAGTCAGCACTACCTGGTGAACCGGGACGCCCCGCAGGTGCCGCCGCCGCCGCCGAACGAGTCGGACGCACGCGGCTGGGTCACCGCGCTCGGCGGGGTCGCGAGCGGGGAGCAGATGCTCGCCCTGACGGTGCAGGGCACGGGCAGGGCGACCGTCGTCGTGGAAGCACTGCACGTGCGGGTGGTGCGGAAGGACGTTCCGCTCGCTTGGAACGACTACGCGATGGGCGTGGGCTGTGGCGGAGGTGTCGAGACGAAGTCGTTCACCGTGGACCTCGACGTGGGGCAGCCCGTGACCGCGCTCAAGGGCGGGCAGCGGGACTTCCCGTACAAGGTCAGCGAGTCCGATCCCGAGGTCTTCTACGTGGTCGCGGACGCACGGGCGCACGACGTCAGTTGGTACCTGGAACTCGACTGGTCCAGCGGGACCAAGAGTGGCACGGTGCGCGTCGACGACCACGGGAAGCCGTTCCGGACGAGCGGGAACACGGGCCGGCCCGTGTACAACCATCCGCTGGGCGGCAGCGAGTGGGTACCGGCTCCCACCGAGTGATCGGAGCACGAGCAAGTCCCTTCAGAGGTTGGGTTGTTGGCCGTTGAATGACGCGCCCCCAGGGAGGTGCCCCATGTCCGGTGACGTCCTCGGCCAGGACCCCGCGGAGCTGAGAAGGAGGATCGACACCATCAAGGCGCACCCCGCCCGGGTCTACGACGTCTTCCTCGGCGGCAAGGACAACCACCCGGTCGACCGGAACGCGGCCGCCGCCGCGCTCGCCGCCGGTCCCCGGGGTTACCTCGACGTCCGGCACAACCGCGTGTACGTGGCGACGGGCGTCAAACCCTGTATGCCGTCGGCGAGTTGCTGTCCGTCCCCATGTCCGTATCCCGGAATCGACGGGTGCGGGCGACACGCACCGGCCTAGGGTGCGGGCACGAGCGGACCCCGGCGCGACGGGCCGCCCGCAAGGACCCCGAGGGCAGCCGGTGAGAACCGCGACGGGCCGCCCGCAAGGACAAGGAGCCGTCACCGTGACCGTCACCGAACCCGCCGCCACGACCGCACCCGTGCCCCCGCTCGCCGCGAGAGCCACCGCGATCGGCGGTTCGCCGGTACGGGACATCCTCGCGGTCACGGCCCGCCCCGAGGTGATCAACTTCGCGGGCGGGCTGCCGGCCCCGGAACTGTTCGACGCGGACGGCATCGCGGCCGCGTTCCGGGACGTCCTCGCCGAGGAACCCGAACGGGCTCTTCAGTACTCGACGACCGAGGGCGAACCGTCGCTGCGGACGGCCCTCGCCGACCGCACGAGCGCACGCGGACTGCCGACCGGACCCGACGACATCCTCGTCACCACCGGCTCGCAGCAGGCGCTGTCCCTGCTCGCCACCGCCCTGCTGGAACCCGGCGACACCGTCCTCGTCGAAAGCCCCTGCTATCTCGCGGCACTTCAGGCGTTCGCCTTCGCGGGGGCGCGGGTGCTGGCCGTGCCGGGCGACGAGGACGGCATCGACCCCGAAGCCCTCGACGAACTGGTGACCCGGGAGCGCCCGAAGCTGCTCTACACCGTGCCCACCTTCCAGAACCCGACCGGGCGCACCCTGCCGGGCGAGCGGCGGGCCGCCATCGCCCGCGTCGCCGCCGCGCGCGGTCTGTGGATCGTCGAGGACGACCCGTACGGAGAGCTGCGCTTCGAAGGCGAGCGGGTTCCGTGGATCGCCTCCCACGAGGGCGCCGGGGACCGGACCGTGCTCCTCGGGTCCTTCTCCAAGGTGATGGCACCCGGCATGCGCCTGGGCTGGCTGCGTGCGCCCGCGGCACTGCGGCGCGCGTGCACCGTCGCCAAGCAGGCCGCCGACCTGCACACCCCGACCGTCAACCAGCTCGCCGCCGCCCGTTATCTGGCCGACCGCGACCTGGACGCCCATGTGGCGCGGGTCGCGTCCGTCTACCGCGAACGGCGCGACGCCATGCTCGCCGGAATCGGCGCCGCCCTCCCGGCCGGGTCGACCTGGACCCGCCCGGAAGGCGGCATGTTCCTCTGGGCACGCCTTCCCGAGCCGTACGACACCACGGCCCTGCTCCGCCGAGTGGTGGAGCAGGGTGTGGCGTACGTACCCGGCGCGCCCTTCTACGCGGGCCCGCCGGAGACATCGACCCTGCGCCTGTGCTTCGTCACCCAGACCCCGGCCGAGATCGCGGAGGGGCTGCGCCGGCTGGGGGCGGGGTTGCGGGGCTAGGCAGTCCCGTCCCGACGGGGGAGCGGCTCGTCCGGACGGGGGAAGGGATCAGTCCCACCAGAAGGACCACACCCGTTCGTTCAGCACCTCCTGCTCGGCGTACTCGCGCAGGGTCGTGTGGTGGCCCTGGGTGATGTTGTCCGGGCAGAAGGCGAAGTGCTCGGCGGCGACCGCCTCGGCCTCCGTCATGGTCGTCGGAGGCGCCGCGACGGACAGCACCAACTGATCGAAGGTCAGGGCCACCACCCGTATCCCGAAACGGTCCTCCCAGGAACGGAGGACGGCGCACAGGCGCGCCACGTCGTTCTCGTAGTTCAGCGGGCCCGCCCAGCCGAGCGCCGCCGGGATGTCGGCGCTGCGGCGCGCCGGAACGAGCGCGAGGCGCGGCTCCTTCAGCCACGAGCCGCTGTCCGCGAGGGCGTCGGAGATCTCCGCGGCGCGGGCGTCCGGATCGGCCTCCAGCGGCGTGGCGTCGGCGAGCCCCGGCCATGTGGGGCCGTACGGCGCGACGGTCGCGTCATAGGGGTCCGGCTTGCCGAAGAGGCTCTCCACGACCTCCCTGCTCGCGTACTCCTTGTCGCCGTCGAGTTCGTCCGCCGCGTACTGCTCCCAGAAGTCGGCCAGCACCTCGTCGGCGTCGTGATCCCCGGGGTACGACATCTCGTCGGGCATCAACTCCCATTCCTCGGGACCCTTCTGCGCGCCACCGACGTCCAGCAGTACGGGCAGCAGGCCCGACGCCCGTGCGGGGCTCAACGCGGTCCGGTCCCCCGGGGCGGGCCGCTCCCCGGCATGCCACAGCAGCGGCTCGTGCCACGTCCCGTCGTGGGTCGTGTCGATGAGTCTCCCGGCGGGGAGCTGAAGCCCGAGCGTGCGCCCACTCGGGTCTGCCGCCAGCCGCGGCAGCGGATTGGGAAGAGTCGCCATGCCGGTGACTGTAGGGGCCACCACTGACAACGGGCGGCCCGCTTCCTACTGGGCCGCGGTGAACGCGGCCCAGGCCCCGGGGCGACCCGCAGGACGGGGCCGTCTTCGGGGTTCTTGGAGTCGCGGAGGTGGACCGCGGCCACCTTGCCGAACCACGAACTTGGACTTGGACGGGGAAGAGCCCCGCACCCCGGTCACCAGGGTGCGGGGCTCTTCGCGGAGCCGTGATCAGAGCCGCTCGGGCGTCCTGATGCCCAGCAGGGTCATGCCCTGGTGGAGCGTGCGGGCCGTCAGGTCGCAGAGGAACAGGCGGTTCTCCGCGACCTCCTGCGCCGGGGCCGGCTTGATGACCGGGCACTGGTCGTAGAACGTCGTGAGGATCGAGGCCAGTTGGTACAGGTACGCCGCCAGCTTGTGCGGGGCGTACTCGGCGGCGACCTCCTCCAGCGTCTCGCCGAACCGGTCCAGGTGCAGACCGAGTGCCCGCTCCGCCGGGGCCAGTTCGAGCTCCGGGTGGGCCACCGGCGTACGCTCGCCGGCCTTGCCGAAGATCGACCGGATACGGGCGTACGCGTACTGGAGGTACACGGACGTGTCACCGTTCAGCGACACCATCTGGTCCAGGTCGAACTTGTAGTCCCGGACGGCGGAGGTGGAGAGGTCCGCGTACTTCACGGCGCCGATGCCGACGTACCGGCCGTTCTCCTCGATCTCCGGCTCGCTCAGGCCCACCTTCTCGGCCTTCTCCCGCACGACGGCCGTCGCCCGGTCGATCGCCTCGTCGAGGAGGTCGACCAGCCGGACCGTCTCGCCCTCACGCGTCTTGAACGGCTTGCCGTCCTTGCCCAGCACCGTGCCGAAGGCGAGCTGGTGGGCCTTGACGTCGTCGTTCAGCCAGCCGGCCCTGCGCGCGGTCTCGAAGACCATCTTGAAGTGCAGGGACTGCCGGGCGTCCACCACGTAGATCAGGCTGTCGGCCTTCAGGTTGACGACCCGGTCACGGATCGCGGACAGGTCGGTGGCCGCGTAGCCGTAGCCGCCGTCCGACTTCTTCACGATCAGCGGCACCGGGTTGCCGTCCGGGCCCTTCACGTCGTCGAAGAACACGCAGAGCGCGCCGTCCGAGCGGACCGCCACGCCCGACTCCTCCAGGAGCCGGCAGGTCTCGTCCAGCATGTCGTTGTAGCCCGACTCGCCCACCACGTCGGCGTCGTGGATCTCCATGTCCAGCTTGTCGAAGACCGAGTAGAAGTAGATCTTCGACTCGTCCACGAACCTCTGCCACATGGCCAGCGTCTCGGGTTCACCCGCCTGGAGGTCCACCACCCGGCGCCGCGCCCGCGTCTTGAACTCCTCGTCGGAGTCGAAGACGGTCCGCGCCGCCTTGTAGAGCCGGTTCAGGTTCGACATGGCCTCCTCGCCGGAGACCTCGCCGCCCTTGTGGTCCAGCTCGTGCGGGTGCTCGATCAGGTACTGGATGAGCATGCCGAACTGGGTGCCCCAGTCGCCGATGTGGTGCCGGCGCACGACGGACTCGCCGGTGAACTCCAGGATCCGCACGACCGCGTCACCGATGACCGCGGACCGCAGATGCCCGACGTGCATCTCCTTCGCCACGTTCGGCTGCGCGTAGTCGATCACCGTCGTGCCCGGGTGCTCCGCGAGGGGCACACCGACGCGCGCGCCGTCCGCGTACCGCTCCGCCAGGTTCGCCACGATCGCCCGGTCGGTGATCGTGATGTTCAGGAAACCGGGCCCGGAGACCTCGATGTCCTTGATCACGTCACCCGACTCGACCCGGGCCACGACCTGCGTCGCCAGCTCGCGCGGGTTCGCCTTCGCCTTCTTGGCGAGGGCCAGGATCCCGTTGGCCTGGAAGTCGGCCCGGTCGCTTCGGCGCAGCAGCGGGTCCGCGGAACCGGCCTCCGGCAGAGCTGCCGAGAGGGCGTCCGCGAGGCGCTGATGGACGGAAGCGGTGAGGGACGTGACCGAGGCCATGGAGTGGCTGCCGTTCTGCTCGGGTTCCGGGTTTTCCGAGTACAAGGTGAGTACAGGGAAAGCCAGTATCCCACGCGGTGAAAAGCCGTTTTCGCGGTTGAGGCCCGAGCTGGGAGAATGGCCGCGTCAGCTGTACTGGCGTATTGAGAAAGAAGGACGTGCGCATCGTGGCTCAGAGCACCGAGACCACCGACTGGGTCTCCCGTTTCGCGGACGAGGTCATCGAGGAGTCGGAGCGTCGGGCCCCGGGCGCGAAAGACTCTGGCGCTGACGCACCGGTTGTTGTCGTCGCGTCCGGGCTCTCCCCGTCCGGCCCGATCCACCTCGGCAACCTCCGCGAGGTCATGACCCCGCACCTCGTCGCCGACGAGATCCGCCGCCGCGGGCACACCGTGCGCCACCTGATCTCCTGGGACGACTACGACCGCTACCGCAAGGTCCCCCTCGGCATCCCGGGCGTCGACGACTCCTGGGCCGAGCACATCGGCAAGCCGCTGACCTCCGTGCCGGCCCCCAAGGGCTCGGCGTACCCGAACTGGGCCGAGCACTTCAAGGCCGCCATGACCGCGGCGCTGGCCGAGCTCGGCGTCGAGTACGACGGGATCAGCCAGACCGAGCAGTACACCGCGGGCACCTACCGCGAGCAGATCCTGTTCGCGATGAAGCACCGCGGCGACATCGACGCGATCCTCGACCAGTACCGGACCAAGAAGGCCCCCGCCAAGAAGCAGCAGGGCCAGAAGCCGGTCGACGAGGCCGAACTCGAAGCCGCCGAGGGATCGGGCGCCGCAGCCGAGGACGACGGCAGCTCCACCTCCGGGTACTACCCGTACAAGCCCTACTGCGGGCAGTGCGAGAAGGACCTGACCACCGTCACGGCCTACGACGACACCACGACGGAGCTGTCGTACACCTGCTCCGCCTGCGGCTTCGCCGAGACCGTCCTGCTCAGCGAGTTCAACCGCGGCAAGCTGGTCTGGAAGGTCGACTGGCCCATGCGCTGGGCCTACGAAGGCGTCGTCTTCGAGCCGAGCGGCGTCGACCACTCCTCCCCGGGATCCTCCTTCCAGGTCGGCGGGCAGATCGTCGGGCTCTTCGGCGGCAAGCAGCCCATCGGACCGATGTACGCCTTCGTCGGCATCTCCGGCATGGCCAAGATGTCCAGCAGCAAGGGCGGGGTCCCCACCGCGGCCGACGCGCTCCAGATCATGGAACCGCAGCTGCTGCGCTGGCTGTACGCCCGCCGCCGCCCCAACCAGTCCTTCAAGATCGCCTTCGACCAGGAGATCCAGCGGCTCTACGACGAGTGGGACAAGCTCGCCGGCAAGGTCGCCGACGGATCGGTCCTCCCGGCCGACGCCGCCGCGTACACCCGCGCCGTCGGCACCGCCGCCGGGGACCTGCCCAGGACCCCCCGCCCGATGGCGTACCGCACCCTCGCCTCCGTCGCCGACATCACCGCCGGCGCCGAGGACCAGACCCTGCGCATCCTGAGCGAGCTCGACCCCGAGAACCCGCTCGCGTCCCTGGACGAGGTCCGCCCCCGCCTCGACAAGGCCGAGACCTGGATCAACACCCAGGTCCCCGCCGAGGAGCGCACCGTCGTGCGCGACGAGCCCGACGTCGAGCTCCTGAAGTCCCTCGACGACCAGGGCCGCGAGTCGCTGCGCCTGCTCCTCGACGGACTGGAGCGGAACTGGTCCCTGGACGGCCTCACCCACCTCGTCTACGGCGTTCCCAAGGTCCAGGCGGGCTTCCCCGCCGACGCCACCGCGAAGGAACTCCCCGCCGAGATCAAGGTCGCCCAGCGCACCTTCTTCGCCCGGCTCTACCACCTGCTCGTCGGCCGCGACACCGGGCCGCGCCTGCCCACCCTGCTGCTCGCCGTCGGGCAGGACCGGGTGCGCAAGCTGCTCAGCGCGTAACCGCACACGGTTGTACGGAGTACGAGGAAGGGCGCCCGGTGATCACCGGGCGCCCTTCCTCGTACAGCCTCACGACCTCACACGCCCGGGCGCTCACGCGCCGACGTGCCTACGCGATGTGGTTCTCCTCCAGCTCCGCGTTGAAACGGTTCTGGAAGCGGTTCATGTAGCGCCGCAGCTCGCTGTCCGTGAGCGTCACGCCGTAGGTGGCTTCGACGTTGCCGCCGAACTCACCCTTCGTCGGCAGACCCTGACCAGGCATTATCGACTGGCGGAACACCTGGTAGAAGCTCTCCTCGCGGGACTTCTCGTCGGCCAGCGGAGACTGCTCCTCGCGCGGGGACGGGATGGGCAGCTGCTCCGGGCCGCCGCCCTCACCCAGCTGGCGCGTGCGGCCGGGTCCCGCCGGGATAGGGAAAGTGCCGGTCTCCTCCGGGCCGGGCTCGTACGCCTGCGACTCCTGCTCGGCGTACCACTGCTGGTACTGCTCCTCCTGCGCGAACGACGGGTCGTAACCGCCGTCGTACGGGATCTCCTGGGGATCGGGGGCGGCGAACCACGGGCTCCTGACCGGCTCCTCCGCCTGGCCCTGACCCTGGTACTGGCCCTGACGCCGGTCCTCGTACTGCCCCTGGTACTGGCCGCCCTGCTGACCGTACCCGGGCGGCTGCTGCCGTCCGTCGCCCCCGTTCGACTCCAGCTCCCGATGCTCGGGCCCCGGGTCGGCGGCGACCGGGACGGACGCCTGCACGGGCGCGGGCGCCGGCGGCAGCAGCGCGGGCTCGATGCCCGCGGCCGCCAGACCTGCCGGGGCCGTCTCCGACAGGGGGATGCCGTAGCGCGCCAGGCGCAGCGGCATCAGGGACTCCACGGGGGCCTTGCGGCGCCAGGCGCGGCCGAAGCGGGAGTTCAGGCGGGCCTGGTAGACGAGACGTTCCTGCTCCAGTTTGATGACCTGCTCGTAGGAGCGCAGTTCCCACAGCTTCATCCGGCGCCACAGCAGGAACGTGGGGACCGGGGAGAGCAGCCAGCGGGTGAGGCGGACGCCCTCCATGTGCTTGTCGGCGGTGATGTCGGCTATTCGGCCGGTCGCGTGCCGGGCCGCCTCGACCGAGACCACGAACAGGACCGGGATGACGGCGTGCATGCCGACACCCAGCGGGTCCGGCCAGGCCGCCGCGCCGTTGAACGCGATCGTCGCCACCGTCAGCACCCATGCGGTCTGGCGCAGCAGGGGGAACGGGATGCGGATCCAGGTCAGCAGCAGGTCCAGAGCGAGCAGGACGCAGATACCCGCGTCGATGCCGATCGGGAAGACGTACGAGAAGTTCCCGAAGCCCTTCTTGATCGCCAGCTCTCGGACCGCCGCGTACGAACCGGCGAAGCCGATCCCGGCGATGACGAGCGCACCGGCGACGACCACGCCGATGAGAATTTTGTGCATCCGTGTCAGCTGTATGGGCGCGGCCACCTGTACTCCCCTCCCCTTGCGTGTTGTTGCGCGCAACAGAGTGGCACATGTGTGTGGCATACGGATGCGCGGTATGGGCGGAGCCCGGTCCCCGAGGGAACCGGACCCCCTTGACTGTCCTGCCGGAGCCGTGAGTTGAGCTCCGGAACCGGTCGTAACCGGGTCAGTTCCTCTTTGCCGCCGACTTCGACGGCGAAGCGCTCGCGGAGCCGGTCCCGCCGGCGGTCTTGGACGAGTCCTTGGCGGCGCTCCTGGACGGCGAGGCCGACGGCGCCTTCGACGAGGAGGCGGGGGCCGGTGAGGCGGTGCTCGCCGCGCCGCCGTCCTCGTTCGCGGCGGCCACCGCGGCCACCGCCTCCTTGGTGGCCTTCTCGGCGGCCTTCAGCAGGCCGGCCGCGTCCGGGGTCTTCTCACCCGCGAGGCCGGCACCGTTGTAGTCGACCGTGACGACCACGTTCTCCACACGCGCCACGATCGTCTGCTGCTTGAAGGAGCCTTCCTTCTTCTTCAGCCCGTACCGCACGGCCGTCGCCTCGTCGCCCGTCCCGGCGACCGGCGCCGACCTGCTGTCCAGCGCGCCCGCAACCGACTGCGCGCCCAAGACCTGCTTCTGGAAGTACGCGTGCGCCTGCTCGTCGCCCGCGCCGCGCGCGTCCGAATCGAAACGGAGCAGCGCCACGTTCAGCCAGCGGAACTGAGAGCCCTTCACCCCGTTGTTGTCGAGGCTGCTCCAATTGCAGTTGCCGCGCTGGGCCAGGTCGTCCGACTCGCCCGACTTGCCCGCCTTGGAGCCCTTCGGGACCAGTTCGCCCAGTGTCTTCTTCGGCAGTACCGAGCACGGCTTGGGAAGCGTCGCGTACGCGGCGGGCTTTACGGCGGGGGTCGAGGCGCTCTCGGACACCGTCGCTCCCGGGGCCGCGCTCGCGCTCTTCTGCGCGTCGCCACCGGAGCCGGAGTCCGAGGAACAGCCCGCGGCGACGAGCATCACCGGGACGGCGGCTGCGCTGACAAGGATGCGGGTGAGTCGCGGTGCTCGGCCTACTCGCTGTACTGGTCGGTGCATGGTTCCTTCACTCGTGGCGCTCGTGGTACGGCCGCACATGGGGGGTGCGGCCGGTCGGGTCCGAGGGGTCACGGTACGCGGTGGGGCACCTGGGCGGTTCCCCTTCGGGGGATTTGCGCCGGGGTGCCCCAGGTGCCGAGGAGCCGCTAGCCGTTGAGCTTGCCGGACAGCTCCCGGGCCAGTTTCCGCGCCCTGTCCTGCATTTCCTCGCTGTCCGGGGTGTTCGCGGAAGCCGTCGGCTGCTCGGCGTATTCGATCGTCACGATCACGTTCGACGTGCGGAACACCACAGTCACCGTGCGCTGCTGAGCCGTCGACGGGCCGGTGCTCAGCTTGTCGTCGATGAATGCCTCGTCGCCGAGATCGTCGAGGACGCGAGGCTGGAGATCGGCCGGAGCCTGCGAGGCGGAGGCGGAGGCCGAGGGGGCGGAAGGGGCGCCGGAGGCGTCGCCGTCGTCGCCGACGGCACCGGTGTTGCCGTCGGCGGGGGTGGCGGCGCTGCCGCTGGGACTCGGACTGGCGCTGCCGGAAGCGGGGGCGGACGCGGACGTGGACGCGGCCGGCTCCGGAAGGTCGGCCGCCGTCTGCTTGACGGCGTAGAGCTCCTCGGCCTTGCTGTCGTCGCTCACCGCGTTGTCGTACGAGACCACACGCTCGAAGTCGACGAAGAGGTGATCGGTGCCGGAGGCGGACTCCACCTTCCAGTTGCAGCCGTCACGCCGGTCCGTGTCGTACGTGAGTGTGGCGTCGCCCTCGTACTCCTTCTCCTGCTGCGTCTCGTCGGCGATCTGCTGGATACCGGGCAGCAGTGTGTCGAGCGTGTCGTGATCGGCCGCGCCGCACGCCTCCGGGAGGGTGCGGTACTTGCCCGGCTGGGCGACCGGGGCCGTCGTGCCGGTGTCGCCGCCCTTGGAGTCCGGAGCCGAACTCCCCACGCCCGAACCGCCCGAGCAGCCCGCCAGCAATGCCGCGAGGAGCACGGCGGCGCCAGATACGTACGCCTTCCGCTGCACGGTCAGGCTCCTCTCGACGGTCCCGACGGCGCTTCGGCCCGGGTGTCCTGTGGTTATTGGGTTGCCGCACGGGGGCGACCCCTGGAGACAATGTGTATCGCACGCACAGCCGTGGACGCCGGTCCGTTGTCCCATACGTCGACCTAGGCGCCGGTTTTGCGATTTAAGACTTCTGTTGTTTTTCTGGGGATCGAGGACGATATGTCGTACGTAGAGGTACCGGGGGCGAAGGTTCCCATCCGCATGTGGGCCGACCCGGCCTCGGTCGAGGACGTCGCACTCCGCCAGCTCCAGAACGTGGCGACGCTGCCCTGGATCAAGGGGCTCGCCGTCATGCCGGACGTTCACTACGGCAAGGGCGCGACGGTCGGCTCCGTCATCGCGATGCGGGACGCGGTGTGCCCGGCGGCGGTGGGTGTCGACATCGGCTGCGGAATGTCCGCGGTCCGCACCTCGCTCACCGCCAACGACCTGCCGGGCGACCTCTCGCGGCTCCGCTCGAAGATCGAGGAGGCGATTCCGGTGGGGCGCGGGATGCATGACTCCCCGGTCACCCCGGACGGCTTCCACGGTCTGGCTACGGCGGGGTGGGACGACTTCTGGGGGCGGTTCGACGGGGTGGCCGAGGCGGTCAAGTTTCGTCAGGACCGAGCCGTCAAGCAGATGGGAACGCTAGGCGGGGGCAACCACTTTGTTGAGGTTTGCACGGATACGTCCGGTTCCATCTGGCTGATGCTGCACTCCGGGTCGCGGAACATCGGCAAGGAGCTGGCCGAGCACCACATCGGTGTCGCCCAGAAACTCCCGCACAACCAGGGCCTGGTCGACCGTGACCTCGCCGTCTTCGTCGCGGACACACCCCAGATGGCGGCGTACCGCAACGACCTGTTCTGGGCCCAGGAGTACGCGAAGCACAACCGCACGCTCATGATGGCGCTGCTGAAGGATGTAGTCCGCAAGGAGTTCAAGAAGGCGAAGCCGACCTTCGAGCCGGAGGTCAGCTGCCACCACAACTACGTCAACATCGAGCGCTACGACGGCATGGACCTGCTCGTCACGCGCAAGGGGGCCATCAGCGCGCGGTCCGGAGAGTTCGGCATCATTCCGGGCTCGATGGGGACGGGGTCGTACATCGTGAAGGGCCTCGGCAACGAGAAGTCCTTCAACTCGGCCTCGCACGGCGCGGGTCGGCGCATGAGCCGCAACGCGGCGAAGCGACGCTTCTCGACGAAGGACCTGGAGGACCAGACGCAGGGCGTGGAGTGCCGCAAGGACTCCGGCGTAGTGGACGAGATCCCGGGCGCCTACAAGCCGATCGAGCAGGTCATCGAGCAGCAGCGCGACCTCGTGGAGGTCGTGGCGAAGCTGAAGCAGGTCGTCTGTGTGAAGGGCTGATGCGCGCAAGGGGCTGAACTGCCTGAAGGGTCCGAGTCGTTGACGGCTCGGACCCTTTCGCACGGGTGCTCACGAGCGGTCCCGAAACCGCCCGCCGCCCTGAGCGGTCACTTCGCGTGCAGGACTGCGTAGATCATGACGAAGGCCACGATGTGGATGCCGAAGAGGAAGTACGCGAGGTAGTACCAGACGTAGCGTTCGCGCTTCTTCTCCAGGGCGAGGCGGGCCTGTTCGCCGTCCGGGGGTGTCGGCTGCTCCGGAGGTGACACCGGATAGGGCATCACAGCTCCCTGTGGACCTTCGTGTTCGACGCCTGGGCGCGGGGGCGGACGACGAGGAGGTCGATGTTCACGTGGCTGGGGCGGGTGACGGCCCAGGTGATGGTCTCGGCGACGTCGTCGGCGGTCAGGGGCTGGGCGACGCCCGCGTAGACCTTGGCGGCCTTCTCGGCGTCGCCGCCGAAGCGGGTCAGGGCGAACTCGTCCGTCTTGACCATGCCCGGGGCGACCTCGATGACCCGGACCGGCGTGCCGACGATCTCCAGGCGCAGCGTCTCCGCGAGGACGTGCTCGGCGTGCTTGGCGGCCACGTAGCCGCCGCCGCCCTCGTAGGTGCCGTGGCCTGCCGTGGAGGAGAGGACGACGATGGTGCCGTCGCCGCCGGCCGTCAGCGCCGGGAGGAGGGCCTGGGTGACGTTCAGGGTGCCGATGACGTTCGTCTCGTACATCTGGCGCCACTGGGCCGGGTCGGCGGTCGCGATCGGGTCGGCGCCGAGTGCGCCGCCCGCGTTGTTGACCAGCACGCCGATGGTCTTGAACGCCGTCGCGAACTCGTCGACCGCGGTGCGGTCGGTGACGTCCAGGGCGTACGCGGTCGCCTGGCCGCCCGCCGCGGAGATCTCCTCCGCCAGCGCCTCGATGCGGTCCTTGCGGCGGGCGGTGAGGACGACGCGGTAGCCCTCGGCCGCGAGCTGCCGGGCCGTCGCGGCGCCGATTCCGCTGCTTGCACCGGTGATGACGGCGATACGGGACGCGGCGGCGGGGGTCATACGGCTGCTCCTTGGCGGTGCCTGGGGTGTCCGGGGTGTCTGCGATGTCTTCGGCAAGGATAGGTGGACCGGGCGGCCGGGACGGCGGGCGGTGACGGGGAGGTGGCAGGGCCTCCGGTGGTGGGTCGGCTGCCGCCTCGGGGGGCGTACATGATCACGGCTGCTCCGGCCAGGCGGATCAGGGCGCCGGTGATGTCCCGGCGGTCGGGACGGTAGCCGTGGTTTCCAGGGGCGGGGGCGGTGCGGCGTACGATTTGGCTGGGCTGGTGGAAGGGGGCCGTATGGCCACGGCTGGGGAAGCGCGGGAGCGGCTGCTGGGGGAGCTGGCGGTCGTGTCGCGGCGGTACATGGCCTCGTACGCGCTGTTCAACCAGGCCCTCGCCGATCATGTCGGGCTGCATCCGACGGATGTGCAGTGTGTGAATCTGCTCAGCCTGGAGGCGGGGCCGGTGACCACCGGGCGGATCGCCGAGATGACGGGGCTGACGACCGGGTCGGCCACGCGGCTGGTGGACCGGCTGGAGAAGGCGGGCTATGTCGTGCGGGAGCGCGATGTGGTCGACCGGCGGCGGGTGCTGGTGGCGACCGTGCCGGAGAAGATCGCCGAGTTCGGGCGTATGTGGGAGCGGCTGGGCGGCGGTTGGTACGCCCTGTTCGACGGGCTCGACGACGCCGAGGTCGCGCTGATCATCGGGCACATGCGGCGCACGGTCGACTTCAGTGCCGAGCAGGTCGCGCGGCTGCGGTCCGGGGACCTTCAGGAGGCCTCGGACGAGGCGTCGTAGCGTTCGCGGGCTTCGACGACCTCCTCGATGTGGTGCTCCGCCCAGTCCTTGACGGCGGTGAGCAGGCAGCTCAGGTTCGCGCCCAGCGGCGTGAGTTCGTAGTCGACGCGGACCGGCACGGACGGAGTGACCGTGCGGGAGACGATGCCGTCGCGCTCCAGTGAACGCAGGGTCTGCGTCAGCATCTTGGGGCTGACCCCGGCGATCCTGCGGCCGAGGCCGCTGTAGCGCATCGGCCCGTCGGCGTCGGCGAGCGCGCTCACGATCAGGCTGACCCATTTGTCGCTGATGCGGTCCAGGAGCTGGTTGGTGGGGCAGCTCTTGAGGAACGCGTCGTACTCGACACGGGCCTGCTGGCGCCGCTCGGCCGCCGTCGTGGTCGCCATGACGCACCTCCGGGTGACGTACGCACCTTCAGGTGCCTACTTACCAATGGATAGTAACTCTTCCTAGGGTTGTTGCAGCGGGAAAGAGACCCGTGAACGACCTACTGATGGGGTGAGCTGGGATGCGTGCAGCGGTTGTGACGTCGTTCGGCGGTCCGGAAGCCGTCGAGATCGTCGAGGTCGCCGTGCCGGAGCCGGGGGCCCGGCAGGTGCGGATCAAGGTGGCGGCGGCGGGGGTCAATCCCGTGGACGCCGGGGTGCGTGCGGGTGTCTTCGGGGGTGAGGGGAAGCGGCTGGGGCTCGGGTGGGATGTCGCCGGGGTCGTGGACGCGGCCGGGTCCGCTTCCGGGTGGAGTGCGGGCGACGAGGTGGTGGCGCTGGCGTACGGGCCGGTCAAGTCTCTCGGTACGCACGCCGATCATGTGGTGGTCGATGCCGACGCGGTGGCCGCGGCGCCCCGCTCGGTCGACGCGGTGCATGCGGCGAGTCTGCCGCTGAACGCCCTGGCAGCCGCCCAGGCCCTGGACGGGCTGGGCCTGGAGCCGGGGCGGAGTCTGCTGGTCACGGGGGCCGCGGGGGCGGTCGGCGGGTACGCCGTGCAGCTCGCCGCCCGGCTCGGGGTGAGCGTGACCGCGCTGGCCCGGGAGGGCGACGAGGAGCTCGTACGGTCCCTGGGCGCGGACCGGTTCGTGTCGGACGGGGTGGCTCCGGGGAGCGTGGACGCGGTGCTGGACGCGGCGGTCCTCGGCGCGGACGCGCTGGAGTGGGTGCGGGACGGGGGCGCCTTCATGGGGGTCATCCCGGGAGCCCAGCCGGCGTCCGTGCGCGGGGTGCGGACCGGTGCCGTGGAGGTGGCCGCCGACGGGGCGCGGCTCGCGGAGCTGGTGGCGCTCGTCGACGCGGGCGTGCTGACGACCCGGGTCGCCGAGACGTACGCGCTCGACGAGGCCGTCAAGGCGCACGCGCGGCTTGCGCAGGGCGGGCTGCGGGGCCGGCTGGTGCTCGTTCCCTAGCGGTCCGAGCGACCCGGTGACGTGGTCCCGGTGGCCCCGGCAATTCAGTGGCCCCAACAGTGCCGGTGGCCCCAACAGTGCCAGTGGCCCCAGTGGCCCCAGTGGCCCCAGTGTCCTAGTGGTGCCCTTCCGGTGCCTTGAGCGGCAGCAGGAGTACGAGGGGGCAGCACAGGAGGGTGATGGCGGCCACGACGGCGAGGCTCACGGTGGTGGCGTGGGTCTCTCCGCCGCCGGTGTGGAAGTAGACGGTGGTGACGGCGGCGGCCCCGATCGCGTTGGCGAGCTGCTGGACCGCGCCGAGTGAGCCGCCCGCGCTGCCGGCCTCCGAGGGCGCGATGTCGCCGATGGTGACGTCGTAGAGCGAGCCGAAGCAGGCGCCCATGCCGAGGCCGATGACGAGCAGCGGGGGGACCAGGGCCCAGCTTCCGGTGTCCGTGCCCAGGACGGCGACCAGGGTGAGGAGATGGGCCGTTCCGGCGAGCGTGACGAGGAAGCCGATGAGGACGAGGCGGCGGCCCAGGCGGGCGATCAGGCGGTAGCAGGCGATCGAGGCGATGACGATGCCCGCCGACAGGGGCATCAGGGCGAGCGCGGCAGCCGCGGGGGAGCGGCCGAGGCCCTGCTGGAGGAAGAGGGAGACGACGTAGAGGAGGCCGGCGACCGCGGCGAAGAAGACGATGCCGATGATCAGCCCGGAGGTGAAGCCGCGGTTGTGCAGGAGGGAGGGCCGGATCAAAGGGTCGGGTGCGGTGCGCTGGCGGTGGCAGAACGCCGCGAAGAGCGCGAGGCCGGCGAGCAGGAGGAGGACGGGGAGCGCGCTCCAGCCGTGGGCCGATCCCTCGATGAGGCCGGTGAGCAGGGCGAGCATGGTGGCGCCGAGGAGGGCGGAACCGGCGATGTCGACGGTGGTCGTCCGGTCGCCGGTGTCACGGGGGAGCAGCCGGGCGGCGGCGAGGAGCGCGGCGCCGCCGAGGGCGAGGTTGATGAGGAACATCGGGCGCCAGCCGAGGCCGCCGAGGTCGGCGTCGATGAGGAGTCCGGCGAGGATCGGGCCGCCGACGGCGGACAGGCCCATCACCGGTCCGAACAGGCTGTACGCCTTGCCGATCTGATCCCGGGGCCAGGTCGCGCCGAGGATGCCGAAGCCCTGCGGGATGACGAGCGCGCCGAAGGCGCCCTGGACGAGGCGGGCGGCGACGAGGGTTCCCGGCGTGGGCGCGAGGCCGCAGGCGGCCGAGGCGACGGTGAAGCCGGCGAGGCCGGTCAGGAACAGTCGGCGGCGGCCGTACTTGTCGCCGAGCCGTCCGCCGAGGACGAGCAGGACGCCGAGCGCGAGGGCGTAGGACGCGCCGAGCCACTGGACGAGGGCGGTGCCGCCGCCGAGGTCGTGGGTGATGGTCGGGGCGGCGATGTTCGTGATGGTGCCGTCGAGGAGGTCCAGGACGTCGGCGGCGAGGACGACGCCGAGGATCGCCCAGCGGGTGCGGGCGGGAGGGTGCGACGGTTCATGTGTGTCATGCAGTGTCTGTGTCACGCAGATAAATGTCGGGCATGGGGTGCGGCGCGGTCAAGTCACTTTCCGGCCGGCAGCGACGCGGACGGTGGACGTCACCCTCGCGGGCGAGGGTCTCCCGGGTGCCGGGTGCCGGGTGCCGGGTGCCGGGTGCCGGGTGCGGGAGGGCGCTTCCCTGTCGATCACGTAAGGTCTCCCCAGCTCAGGGGAGGGAAGAGATCCATGGTGAGTGGCGGAACCCGCCGTACGGCGGCGCTGATGGTGGGGACGGTGCTGGCCGGTGCGCTGGTGGCGGGATGCGGCGGGGTGGCGGATGCTGACTCCGGAGCCCGGGAGGACGTGATCACCACGTCCTTCAAGAGTTCCGAGGAACTGCCGGAACGGCTCGCCGAAGACGGCACGACCGTCGTCGTGGGTGCGGCGAGCGCGGGCACCGTCGTCCATCTCTACGAGGACATGCGCTGTCCCGTGTGCGAGGACTTCGAGGAGGACGGGGGCGGCGGGGCGCTGCGGGACATGACCCTGTCCGGCGAGGTCCGGACCGAGTACACGCTCGCGTCGTTCCTGGACGACCGGCTCGGCGGCAGGGGTTCCGAGCGTGCGGCCAACGCGCTGCGCGCAGCCCTGGAGCGCGGCAAGTTCGTCGAGTACCACGACGTGCTCTTCGCGCATCAGCCCGAGGAGGTCGTCGACGGCTACACGGACGCGTTCCTGCTGCGGATGGCCTCCCAGGTCGACGGGCTGCGCGACAAGGAATTCGACGCGGCCGTCAGGACCGTGAAGTACCGCGACTTCGTGACCGCCTCGGAGCAGGCCTACGAGGCGGACGAGGTGCCCGGAACCCCCTCGGCGGCGGTGAACGGCAGGCTTCTGGACGACAGGTTGAGGGGCGGGTTGTTCGACGCGTCCACGCTGCCGATGGTGGTCCGGATGGGCGCGTTGACCGCCGCGGCGCAGCCCGCGTCGTAGCCCGGAGGGGTCCGGGGCGGTCAGGAAGGCTGGTGGCTGCTCGCGTAGGCCGTCGGCGGGACTCCGACCGTCGCGGTGAAGTCCCGGACCAGGTGGGCCTGGTCGGCGTAGCCGAGGTCGGCGGCGAGGGCGGCCCAGTTCACCGGCTCGGAGGTCTCGGCGCGTTCCAGGGCCTCGTGGATGCGGTACCGCAGGATGATCCACTTCGGGCCGACTCCGACGTACGCCGAGAAGAGGCGTTGCAGGGCGCGGACCGTCATGCCCCGCGCCTCGGCGAACTCGCCGACGTGGCGGATCGTGCGGTCGGTGCGGATGAGGTCGACCAGGGCCGTCGCGAGGGTGGCCTGCGGGTCCGGTCGCGGGTCGAGGCTCAGGAGGAAGTCGTCCAGGGCGGCCACCCGGGCCCGCTCGTCGTCCGGGTCGAGGACGACCGCGACGGCGCCCGCGGAGTCCGGGAAGACCTCCGGGAGGCGGAGGCGCTGCCCGGTGAGGGACGACAGGGGACGGTCCGGCGCGAAGGGGCGGAAGCCGCCGGGGCGGAACTGGATCCCGCACACCCTGCCCCGGCCCTCCAGTTTCTGGGTGAACAGGTCCAGTCCGACGCCGGCGACCTCGCCGAAGGGCTCCTGTCCCGCGTACCGCTGGAAGACGATGTTGACCGACGGGTGGGGGACCACGTGCGAGGCGTACGGCTGGGTGAGGTCCCAGTCGATCAGCCAGTAGTGCTCCAGGTAGGGGCGCAATGGTTCGGCGGGCTCGTGGCGGCGGAAGCGGACGCGCGTGAAGAGCTCCGCGGCGTCGACGATGCCGCGGGTGTCGCGGCGTGGGGCGGCCATGTGGGGATCGTAGGACGGGGCACTGACAGTCGCGGAATACCTGGGGCGAGGTGGTGGTTCGAAGGTGTAGTTGAACAGTCAACAACATGGAGGGTGAGCGACCATGCAGTTCGGGATCTTCAGCGTCGGAGATGTGACTCCGGATCCGACCACGGGCCGGGAGCCGAGCGAGCACGAGCGCATCAAGGCCATGGTCGCCATCGCGCTGAAGGCCGAGGAGGTCGGCCTCGACGTCTTCGCGACCGGCGAGCACCACAACCCGCCGTTCGTGCCGTCGTCCCCGACCACCATGCTCGGCTACATCGCGGCGCGCACCGAGAAGCTCGTCCTGTCCACGTCCACGACCCTGATCACCACCAACGACCCGGTGAAGATCGCCGAGGACTTCGCGATGCTCCAGCATCTCGCGGACGGCCGGGTCGACCTGATGATGGGCCGCGGCAACACCGGGCCCGTCTATCCCTGGTTCGGGCAGGACATCCGGCAGGGCATCAACCTCGCCGTCGAGAACTACGCGCTGCTGCACCGCCTGTGGCGCGAGGACGTGGTGACCTGGGAGGGCAAGTTCCGTACGCCGCTCCAGTCCTTCACGGCGACGCCGCGCCCGCTGGACGGTGTCGCGCCGTTCGTCTGGCACGGCTCCATCCGCTCGCCGGAGATCGCCGAGCAGGCCGCGTACTACGGCGACGGCTTCTTCCACAACAACATCTTCTGGCCCGCCGACCACACCAAGAAGATGGTCGAGCTCTACCGCGAGCGGTACGCGCACTACGGGCACGGCACGGCCGAGCAGGCGATCGTCGGCCTCGGCGGCCAGGTCTTCATGCGGCCCAACTCGCAGGACGCCGTACGGGAGTTCCGGCCGTACTTCGACAACGCGCCGGTCTACGGACACGGGCCGTCGCTGGAGGACTTCACCGAGCAGACACCGCTGACCGTCGGCTCGCCGCAGCAGGTCATCGAGAAGACGCTGGCGTTCCGCGAGTACGCCGGTGACTACCAGCGCCAGCTGTTCCTGATGGACCACGCCGGGCTGCCGCTCAAGACCGTCCTGGAGCAGCTCGACCTCCTCGGCGAGCAGGTCGTGCCGGTGCTGCGCGAGGAGTTCGCCAAGAACCGGCCGGCCGACGTGCCGGACGCGCCGACCCACGCGGCCCGGGTGGCCGCCGCCAAGGAAGAGGTGACCGCGGTATGAAGCTCGTCGTCGTCTCGGCGGGACTGAGCGTTCCGTCGTCCACGCGGCTGCTGGCCGACCGGCTGGCGGCCGCGACCGCCGGCCGGGCACCCGGCACGGTGGACCTGCGGGTCGTCGAACTGCGTGACCTCGCCGTCGAGATCGCCCACAACTTCACCAACGGCTTCCCCGGGCGGGCGCTGTCCGCCGCCATCGACGACGTGACCTCGGCGGACGGACTGATCGTCGTCACGCCGGTGTTCTCCGCGTCGTACAGCGGCCTGTTCAAGTCCTTCTTCGACGTGCTCGACAAGGACGCCCTGGCGGGCAAGCCCGTGCTGATCGCGGCGACCGGGGGGACCGGGCGGCACTCGCTCGTCCTCGAACACGCGCTGCGGCCGCTGTTCGCGTATCTGCGGGCGGTGGTCGTGCCGACCGGGGTGTACGCGGCGTCGGAGGACTGGGGGGCGGAGGGGCTTGCCGACCGGGTCGAGCGGGCGGCGGGGGAGTTGGCGTCCCTGATGGCCGCCCTCTCCGGTCCCTCGCTGTCCGACTTCCCGGCCTCGGCCCAGGCCCCGGCCGCGACCTCGGCTCCGGCCCAGGCGGCACCTGAGGCGGCTGTCCCTGCTCAGGGCGTGTCCGAGACGGCTGTTCCCGTCCAACCTGTGGCTCGGCGGGCGGACGGTTTCCACGTGGTCCCGTTCGAGGAGCAGCTGGCGGCGCTGAGGGTGTAGCGGGCGTAGCGGGTTTTAGCCCCGCCGCCCCTGCCCTTCCCGTACCTGGGGCTCCGCCCCAGACCCCGCTCCTCAAACGCCGGAGGGGCTGGATTCTGGCGGCCTAGCTCTCCACCGTGAAGCCGGTCACCGTGCCGCCGCCCTTCCTCGGGTAGGCGAACGGGGTGCCTCCGTGGGCTGTGGAGACCTCGCGGACGATCGAAAGGCCGAGGCCCGAGCCGGGGAGGCTGCGGGCGTCGGCCGCGCGGTAGAAGCGGTCGAAGACGCGTACCAGGTCGTCGTCGCCGATGCCGGGGCCGCGGTCGAGCACCTCGACGCGGACCGGCCCGCGATGGCCGCCCGAGCTCGCGGCGACGCCGGAGTCACCGGAATGCCCGCCGCCGGACTGCGGGGCGGGGCCCGTCACCACGACCTCGATCGGCGCCGTTCCGCCCCGGTCGAACTTGGTGGCGTTCTCCACGAGGTTGGACACCGCGCGCTGAAGGGCGGTCGGGCGGCCGTCGACCGTGGTGTCGCCGGTGGTCCGGACGGTGACGTCCCGGCCGGTGCGGCGGCGCGCGACGATCGCGACGTCCTCGGCGAGTTCGGCGAGGTCGAGTCGCCGTACGGGCTCGGTGTCCGACTGGCCGGCCGCGAGGGCGACCAGTTCGTTGACCAGGTCGGTCAGTTCCCGGGACTCCAGGGCCAGGTCGGCGACGATCTCCTCACGGGCGTCGGGCGGCAGTTCGTCGATCCGGCGGAGCATGGAGATGTTCGTGCGCAGGGAGGTCAGCGGCGTACGGAGTTCGTGTCCCGCGTCCTGGACCAGGCGGCGCTGGTCCTCCTCGGACTGGGCGAGGCGGCCGAGCATCCGGTCGAAGGACCGGCCGAGCCGGGCCACCTCGTCGTACCCGGTGACCGGCACCTGGATGCCGAGGCGACCGGTGCGCGCCACGTCCTCGGCGGCCCCGGCGAGCCGCACCAGTCGCCGGGTGATGCGCCGGGCCAGCCACCAGCCGAACAGTCCCGCGGCGATCACGACGGCCCCGACGAGTACCAGGGTCCGCTGCTGGAGCTGCCGGAGCAGGTCCTCCGTGTCACTGAACTGCTGGGCCACCTGCACCGCGCCTCGTCCGCTGCCGAGCGAGACGGTCGCCAGCCGGTAGTGGTCGCCGACGACGTCGACGTCCTTCTTCTCCTCCAGCTTGCCCGCCGTGCCGTCGTCGGCGACGGCACGGTCGTGGCTGTCCACGGGCAGCGGCGGAACGCCGTGGTCGACGATCACGCCCCTGGGGCCGATCACCTGAACGTCGGTGCGGCTGGGCCGGATGATGTTGTTGAGGGGGCCGTCGTGGTCGGGGTCGGAGGAGGCGAAGTCGCTCGGGTGCAGCGGGTGCTCGCGTACCTGGTCGCGCAGGTCCTGCACCACCTCGGCGAACACCGTCTGCTGGTCGACCCGGACCAGCCGGGCGGCGGCGTCGTAGCTCAGGAACCCGACCAGGACCGTGACGGCGGCGGCGACGGCCGCGAAGGAGACGGTGAAGGTGGCCCGGAGAGAGGACACCTGCCGCAGCCGTCGTCGCACTCAGTCCTCCCTCAGGACGTACCCCACGCCCCGTACGGTGTGGATCAGCGCCGGTCCGCCCGGCTCGTCCAGCTTGCGCCGCAGATAGCCCACGTACACGGCGAGGTTCTTGGAGCCGGGGCCGAAGTCGTAGCCCCAGATCCGGTCGTAGATGGTGGAGTGGTCGAGGACGATGCCCGCGTTGCGGACGAGCAGTTCGAGGAGTTCGAACTCGGTCCGGGTCAGTTCGAGTTCGCGCCGCCCGCGCCAGGCCCGGCGCGCCTGGATGTCCATGCGCAGCCCGGCCGCGGAGATCTGCGCGCTGGACGTCTGGGGTTCCCGGGGCGCGGTCGCCGGTACGTCGTCGAAGGCGCCGTTCCCGGTGCGGCGCAGCAGGGCGCGCAGCCGGGCGAAGACCTCCTCGACGTCGAACGGCTTGACCACGTAGTCGTCGGCGCCCGCGTCGAGGCCGGCGATGCGGTCGGCGGTCTCGACGAGCGCGGTGAGCATCAGGATCGGGGTGCGGTCGCCCTCGGCGCGCAGCACGCGGCACACCTGGAGGCCGTCGATGCCGGGCATCATGACGTCGAGGACGAGGACGTCCGGTGGGGTGCGGTGGGCCTGGGCCAGCGCTTCCACCCCGTCGGCCACGGCCGTCACCTTGTAGCCCTCCAGTGTCAGTGCCCTTTCCAGGGCATGGCGGATGGCGCGGTCGTCCTCGGCGAGCAGTACGTTCTGGGGCACCCGGCCAGTCTGCCAAGCCGGTGGCGGCATGCGACCTGGTGAGCGGGTCCGCTGCCGGCCTTCTTACCGGCCTCTCACCACCTTCCGGTGTGTCGGACGTGCCCGGAAAGGTCCCGGGTCTCCACCGGCCGGTGCCGGGCCCGGGTCAGCCGACGTGCACCCGCGGTCGTCGTTCGCGGTCGGGCTCCGCCTCGCGCAGGACTTCCCGGGTGACGGGGGCGACCTCGCCCTGGCCGAAGAGGAAGAAGCGCAGGAAGTTGGTGAAGGGGTTGCCCTCGGTCCACTCGAAGTAGATGTGCGGGATGCGGCCCGTGGTGTCGCGGACGTGCAGCAGCAGGGCGGCGAGGGCGTTGGGGATGGAGGCGGACTCCAGGGTGAGGACGCGGTAGCGGCCGTGCAGCACTTCGCCGCGTACGTTCATGAGCGACTCGAACTCCGAGGGGTCGCCCACGGTGACCTCCAGGAAGACGAAGTCCTCCTGGGGCGGGAGATCGTGGTCGGCGCGGATCTGCTCGATCTTCTCGCGGTACTCGGTGAGATCGCGTTTGTCGGGCTCGTTGGCGATGAACCGGATCCGCCGGCTCGCGATGTCC
This sequence comes from Streptomyces rhizosphaerihabitans, assembly GCF_025399795.1. GTDB lineage: Bacteria > Actinomycetota > Actinomycetes > Streptomycetales > Streptomycetaceae > Streptomyces > Streptomyces rhizosphaerihabitans. The sequence goes on from NZ_JAODTZ010000014.1 coordinate 48,024, forward strand.
CGTACGAAGCGTTCGGCCATGTCGTCCATGGTCATGCCGGTCACCCGCAGCTCGAAGGCGCGGGCGAGCCGGGAGAGCAGGGAGACGAGGATGATGCCGGCGATGAAGCAGGCGCCGATCTTCACACCGTCGGGGCGTTCGATGACGTTGACGACGGTCGTGTAGAGGAAGACCACCGAGATGACGGCGAAGGCGGTGGTCCAGTGTTTCTGGCGGGCCTTGCGGGCGGCGATGGTGACGGCGATGGCGGCGGAGCTGATCAGGACGAGGACACCGGTCGCGTACGCGCCGCCCTGCGCGTCGACGTCGGCGTCGAAGATCCAGGTGACCAGGAACGCGATCAGGGTGAAGACGATCACCATGGGGCGGACGGCGCGGGCCCAGTGCGGGGCCATGCCGTAGCGCGGGAGATACCGCGGCATGAGGTTGAGCAGTCCGGCCATGGCGGAGGCACCGGCGAACCACAGGATGGCGATCGTGGAGACGTCGTAGACCGTGCCGAAGGCGTTGCCCAGGTACTCGTGCGCCAGATAGGCGAGCGCGCGGCCGTTGGCCTGGCCGCCCGGCTCGAACTCCTTCTCCGGGATCAGCACGGTGGTGATGAAGCTGGTCACGATCAGGAAGACGCTCATGATCACGGCGGAGGTGGTCAGCAGCTTCTTCGCGCCGCGGATCCGTCCGGCCGGCTTCTCCTCGGTGTCGCCCGGGTCGCCCTCCACATGCGGCATGACCGCCACACCGGTCTCGAAGCCGGACAGGCCGAGCGCGAGTTTCGGGAAGACCAGCAGGGACACCCCGATCATGGCGAAGACGTTCCCGTGTTCGGCGGTCAGCGCGGTGGTCCAGTCCGTGACGAGGTGCTCGTGGGTGATCACCTCCCAGAGTCCCGAGACGGCGACCACTACGTTGAGCGCGAGGTAGATGCCCACCAGCACCACCGCGACGCCGATCGCCTCCAGGAAGCCCTTGAGGAAGACCGCGCCCAGCAGGGCCACCAGGAACAGGGTGATCACCATCTGCTTGTCGTGCAGCGCGTCGTTCAGATGGGGGTTCTCCACCAGGTGGGTGGAGGCGTCGGCCGCCGAGAGGGTGATGGTGATCAGGAAGTCGGTGGCGGCGAAGCCCAGCAGGGTGAGGACGAACAGCTTGCCCTTCCAGAAGGAGAGCAGGCGTTCCAGCATCGCGATGGAGCCCTCGCCGTGCGGGCTCTCCTCCGCGACGCGGCGGTAGACGGGCAGTGCGCCCGCCAGGGTGACGATGACGAGCACGACGGTCGCCACGGGGGAGAGCAGTCCGGCCGCGAGGGCGGCGATGCCCGGCTGGTAGCCGAGGGTGGAGAAGTAGTCGACGCCGGTCAGGCACATGACGCGCCACCAGCGCTGCCCCTTGTGCACGGGAGCGGGCGCGGCCGGGCCCGGCAGCCGGCGGCCCTTGGTCTTGCCCATGTCGGACAGACCTTCCAGCATCCACGCCCGCAATCGGCTCGGCGGGGCGGGCTCGGTGCTGGCCATCGGTGACTCTCCTGACGTACGGCTCTTCGAACGGTTCCGGCCATCGAGGAGACGGCGTCCATCAGCGTATGCAGAGAGTGATCCCTGGGCCCACGCGTCCTGGGGCCCCAGGCGTCAAGCTTGCGTTAAGACCGGCTGGTCGTGCATCACGGGGGCGCCAAGAGGTGGAGTCGAGGGTTCCGGTTCAGGCGTCGGCCAGCCTGGCCTCCTCCAGGTCCAGGGACCGCTGCAACCGCCTGCGTGTGGTGTCGCTGATGCGGTGTTCGTCGTACAGGGTCTGGAGTTCGGCGCTCTCGACGGCGATCAGGTCGCGGCGCAGCTGCCGGTAGACGACGTCGGCGGACTCGGTGCCGGTGCTGTCGTCGGTGGGTTCGGCGAGGCGGTCGCGGGCGTCGTCGAGACGGGCTGTCAGGCCTCGGCGCAGCCGGTCGAGGACGACGTCGGGCACGGCCTCCAGTTCCGACAGTTCGTCCAGCCGGCCGAGTCCGGCGCCGGCCAGCCGGCAGCGTGCCGAGGCTTCTTCGCGTTCCGTGTGGGCGGGTTCCAGGGCGATGCCCGAGCGGCGGACGACGGAGGCGAGGCTGAAGCCCTGGACGACGAGCGTGACGACCACGACCGAGGTGGTCAGCACCAGGATCAGCGGACGTCCGGCGAGCGACTCCGGCACCGACAGGGCCGCCGCCAGCGGGACCACACCCCGGGTGCCCGCCCAGGTGAGCACCACCGGGACCCGCCAGTTCATGCGGCTGACGCCGCCCTCGCGCTGCACCACCGCCGTCAGCGGCACCAGCCACAGCAGCCGTACGGCCACGAGGGTGCCCGCCACCGCGAGCGCGTACAGCGGCCAGGCCCGGTCGGCGTCGGACAGCGCCCGTACCTGCGCAGGCAGGGCGAGCCCGATGAGGCTGAAGACGACGCTCTCCAGGAGGAACACCACCGTGCCGTAGACGGCGTGCAGCTGGAGGCGGATGCGCGCGTCGGTGAGGCGGTCGCCGCGACCGCCCAGGACGACTCCGGCGACCACGACCGAGGTGACGCCCGAGGTGTGCGCGCCCTCGGCGAGGACGTACGCCGCGTACGGGGTGACCAGGGCGATCACCGTCTCCAGGACGGGGTCCTCGGTACGCCGCCGGATCAGCGCGACGACGGCGGCGACAGCCGCGCCGATGACCGTGCCCCCGCCCGCGAGGAGCAGGAACTCCTCGCCCGCGGCGCTCCAGCCCACGGCGGCCGTCGCCACCGCGATGCTCACCGCCACCCGGAAGAGCACCAGCGACGTGGCGTCGTTGAAGAGGCTCTCCGCCTGGACGAGGACCTGCACCCTGGGCGGCAGCGCGAGTCGTCTGCCCAGCGCGGTGACCGCCACCGGGTCGGTGCTGGCGAGGACCGCGCCCAGCACGAAGGCCGTCGGCCACGACAGCGGGGTGACGAGCGAGGCCACCCAGGCCACGGCCGCCGCCGAGGCCAGTACCAGCCCTGTGGACAGGACTCCGACCGGCTTCCACACGGCGCGCAGTTCACGCCAGGGCATGTCCTCGGCGCTCGCGTAGAGCAGCGGCGGCAGGACGACGAGTCCGATGATCCCGGGACTGATCTCGATCTGCGGGGTGCCGGGCAGCAGGGCGACGGCGAGGCCCGCGACGACGAGCAGGGAGGGGGCGGGGATGCGCCACCGGCGGGCGAACGTCGCCACCAGCGTGGCGAGTACGACCAGAGCCAGGACTGTTCCTACGCTGCGCATGCCGTCCCCCTGGTCATTCGGGGAAACCACGGGGGGTTCCCTGAGGAGCCCGTGTGGCTCCCCGCCGACCAGACTTCCCGGCACACCTCTTTCACCCTATCGGGCCGGGGCCCGTCAAGGCAGTGTCAATGTCCCGGCGGTGTCCGGGCGCTGTCGTGGGTCCCGGCCGGGGTGATGGACGCCTATGCCTTCGACCGGGCCCGCGGCTACCGGCTCCGCGGCCGCGGAGGCACCGGCGGTGGCTCCCCCCGGCGGACGGACCCCGCTGCCCGGGCCGCCGGCCGGTCGGCGTGGGCCGAGGAGCTGAGCTGCCAGGGCACGCTCGTCACCATCACGCCCGGGGTGAAGAGCAGCCGGCTCTTGAGCCACAGGGCGGACTGGTTGTGGAGGAGGTTCTCCCACCAGTGGCCGACGACGTACTCGGGGACGAAGACGGCGACGATGTCGCGCGGGCTCTCGCGGCGCACCGCGCGGACGTACCCGACGACCGGCTTGGTGATCTCGCGGTAGGGGGAGTCGACGATCTTCAGCGGTACGTCGATGCCGTACTCCTCCCAGCGCCTGCGCAGCTCGGTCGTCTCGTCCGGGTCGACGGAGACCGTCAGTGCCTCCAACCGGTCGGGGCGGGTGGCGTGCGCGTAGGCGAGGGCCCGCAGCGTCGGCTTGTGGAGTGTGGACACGAGCACGATCGCGAACACCCGGCTGGGCGGTACGAGCTCGCCGTGGGGGTCGGTCACCGCCAGCTCCGCCGCCGTCGTGTCGTAGTGGCGTCTGATCGCGCGCATCGTCACCCACAGCACGGCCGCCGCGAGGACGGCCAGCCACGCGCCCTGGGTGAACTTGGTAGTCAGGACGATGAGGAGGACGAGTCCGGTGACGACCGCGCCCACCGCGTTGATCATGCGTGCTGTGTGGTGGCGTCGGCGCACGGCCGTGTCGGGCTCGCCGCGCAGTTCGCGGTTCCAGTGCCGCACCATGCCGAGCTGGGAGAGCGTGAAAGCGGTGAACACGCCGAGGATGTAGAGGTGGATGAGGCTGGTGACGTTGGCCTTGTAGCCCCACAGCAGCAGGCCCGCGACGATCGCGAGGGCCAGGATGCCGTTGGAGAAGGCCAGTCGGTCGCCCCGGTTGTGCAACTGGCGTGGCAGATAGCGGTGTTGGGCGAGGATCGAGGACAGCGAAGGGAAGCCGTTGAAGGCCGTGTTCGCGGCCAGGACCAGGACGAGAGCCGTCGCCGCCTGGATGAAGTAGAAACCGAAGCTGTGCTCCCCGCCGAACACGGCCGCCGCGACCTGTGCGATGACCGTGCGCTGTGTGTAGGAGGCGCAGTCGCCGCTCAGCCCGGTGAGCCGGCACGCGTCGTCGGTGATGTGCACTTTCGAGATCAGCGCCAGCGTGGTGACGCCGACGAACATGACGATCGCGAGGCTGCCCATCACCGCCAGCGTGGTGGCCGCGTTGCGCGACTTGGGCTTGCGGAACGCCGGGACGCCGTTGGAGATCGCCTCCACGCCGGTCAGCGCCGTACAACCGGAGGAGAACGCGCGCAGCACCAGCATCACCAGGGCCAGGCCCGTCAGGTGCGCGTCAGCGGGGTCCGGCGTGACACCGTAGGCGGCGCTCTCGGCGACCGGCGCGTCCCCGAGGGCGTACCGGATCATGCCGGTGACCACCATGACCAGCACACCGCCGATGAACAGGTACGTCGGCGCGGCGAAGGCCCGCCCCGACTCGCGCACCCCGCGCAGGTTGACGGCCGCGAGGAGGGCTACGAAGACGAGCGCCATCAGGACGCGTTCGTGGGCGAGCCCGGGGATCGCCGAGATGATGTTGTCGACGCCGGAGGCGACCGAGACGGCGACCGTCATGACGTAGTCGACCAGGAGGGAGGCGGCGACGACGAGACCGGTCGAGGGGCCCAGGTTCGTCGACGCCACCTCGAAGGAGCCGCCGCCGCTCGGATAGGCGTGCACCACCTGCCGGTACGACAGCACCACGACTGCCATCAGTGCCACCACCGCACCCGCGATCCACGGCGTGAAGTGCAGATACGCCAGTCCGCCGAGGGTGAGGACGAGCAGGATCTCCTGCGTCGCGTACGCCACGGACGACAGCGGGTCGGAGGCGAAGATCGGCAGGGCCAGCCGTTTGGGCAGCAGCGTCTCGGTCAGTTCCTCGCTGCGCATCGCCCGGCCGATCACCAGGCGTTTGAGGATCTCCGTCACGTTGAGCACGGGCGGAGGCTAAGCCAGCGGAGGAGAGGCGGGCGGCTCCGACACTCAGTCCAGCCCCGACACCTTGAACACCGTCAGCGCCGTCTCACGGTCGATCCGCTCCGAGACGCGGTGCAGCGCCGTCTCCCCGCACACGAGGGAGCCGCGCAGCGCGGAGACCCGGGCGTCCTCGTCGAGGCGGTGCCACAGCTCCGGGCTGGCGACCAGGACACGCGGGTCGATCTCCAGGCGCGCGCCGAAGGTGTCGCGCAGTACGAGCCGCTCTCCGACGCCGTCCAGGCAGCGCACGGACACCAGGCGGTCGGTCCGTACCCGCCGGGTGCCGAGCGGCCCGCGCGAGGTCAGCCAGCCCTCGCCCGCGGCGATCCGGGTGGGGCACAGGACGACGAAGAGCAGCGCCGCGAGCGTGAACCACAGCAGGGCGCGCGGGTCGGTGAGGGTGCCGGCGGCGCCGTCGATCAGCAGCAGGAGGGCGAGCAGCGCGCCCGCGCAACGCAGCCAGCTGCGCAGGTCCCGGGCCCAGAGAAGATCGTGCGCGACCTCCTCGGCCGGCGGGGGCACCTCGGCCGCTGCGCACGGATCGTTGCGGCGTTCCATACGTCCGACGGTAGTGAACCGCGGGACCGGAAGCGCTGTGCCTTGACGGGTCTTTGATGAGCCGTGGCGTCAACGTTGCGTCAAGGACGGGGAGATCGGCGCGAAGATCCCGCAAGGGGTGCCCGCGCCGGTCCGGGGCCGGGAACAACCTGGGCGCAGCCGCACACCGCCTCCCCGCGTGTGCGGCTCCTTTGGCCGGAGCCCCTTCAGGGGCCGCGCCCCGAGTCGAGGAGCACCCGTCCCACCCCGTCAGCACGGCCGCCGCCCACGGGCACGCGTCCGTCCTCGCCGGCAACGCCACCACGGTCGGCGCCCTGCTCCTGCTGAAGGCGTTCGCCTCCGGGTGCAGCGCCCTGACCGGCGTCGAAGCCCTCGCCAACGCCGTGCCGTCCTTCCGTGTCCCGCGGGCGAGGCGGGCCCAGCGCGCCGAAGCCGCCCTCGGCGCGGTGCCCGGCGCGATGCTGATCGGCCTGTCCGTGCCGATCTCGCGCTTCCACCTCCAGCCGGTCGAGGGCGTCACGGTCCTCGCCCAGTTCGCGGACGCCTCGCTCGGCCACAACTGGGCTTTCCATGTCGTCCAGTTCGCGACGATGATCCTGCTCGCCCTCTCCGCGAACACCTCCTTCGGCGGGCTGCCGGTCCAACCCGGGCCGGCTCATCACCCAGCGCCGGCTCCTCCAGGAGGTGTGGGGTGTCTCGGCCGGCAACAGGACCAATTACCTGCGGGTGTACATGGCCCAGCTCAGACGGAAGCTGGAGGCGGACCCGTCCCACCCTCGCCATCTGATCACCGAGCCCGGCATGGGCTACCGCTTCGAGGCGTGAGGCAACGAGGGCTCCCGTCGCGTGATCCTGGCCAACGGCGGTGTCCCCGAAGGCCGTTCGCAGGGTGAGGACCGTTTCTGGATCGGCCTCGGGAGCCCGTGAGCGGCCCCGCGCCCGTCCGGTCAGACGAGGTGGGCGAAGACCACCAGGTTGTCGGTGTAGTCCCTGACGGTGCGGTCGTAGTTGCCGGCGCACGTGATGAGGCGGACCTCGGCGTCGGGTGTGTCGGCGTACACGCGGTCGTCGGGGAAGTCGTCCTTCGCGAAGGTCTCCGCGCTGTCGACGACGAAGGACGCCGTCCTGCCGTCGGACCGCTCGACGCTGAACTTGTCGCCCTTCTTCAGCTCGCCGAGACCGGCGAACACGGCGGCGGAGGTCGTCGTGTCGACGTGCCCGGCGATGATCGACGCACCCGTCTCACCGGGGGAGACGCCCTTGGCGTACCAGCCGACCAGGTTCGTGTCGCCCGCGGGCGGGGGCTGGAGTTTGCCCGTGTCGTCGATGGCGAGTTCGGTGAAGGGCGCGTCCACCGAGATCTTCGGGATGAGCAGACGGGTCGGCTCGGACCGCGGGAGATGCTTCCCGGCCGGGCGATCGTTCGAGGGCGAGGCGGAGGACGCGGTTGAGTTCGAGGGCGAGGCGGAGGACGCGGCCGAGTGCGAGGGCGCGGGGGCCGCGGCGGCACGGGAAGTGGGGGAGGGGCCGGACGGTTCGTCGTTGCGGTGAAGCATGTTCGTGGCCAGCAGGACCGCGACACCGGCGCACCACACGACCCACGTCACACGACGCCGGAAGTTCCGCTCGGGCGACGGGTGCGGGGTCTCGGCGGGAGAGGACAACCGGGCTGCCATCGGGCACCACCTCATCGGGTCGGGGCAGCAGAGCGGACTGAGCGGGAACAGCGGGAACAGCAAGACCAGTAACAGCAGTAACAGCAGCAAAAACAGCAGAAGCGGCAGAAGCGGCGGGAGAAGCCGAGGCGGGACGAGCAGGAGCAGCAGGAGGCGGGTCGGCGACTGGAGCGGGGGTCGGGAGAGGGAGAGCGGGCCGGGGTGGGAGAGAGATCGGGCCGGTGTGGGAGGGGGAGACCGGCCGGGCCGCCAGGGGGTGAGTGGGTGGCGGCCCGGACCGCTATTGCTATGTCGTCAGGCATGGTCAGACCACACCGCCCTGCGCGCTTCTACGGCGCAGCATGTACACGCCCGCGGCCGCGAGGCCCAGGACCCCGATTCCGCCGGCCGTGACGCCCGACGACGTGGCGAGACCGCCGCCACCGGTGTGCATGCCGCCGTGCGGCTTGTCCTCCTCCTTGCTGCTCGAGTCCCATGAGCCCTTGTCCTGCTTGCTGCTCGAGTCCCATGAGCCCTTGTCCTGCCCGGAGTCCCAGGAACCGCTGCCGCTGGAGGAGCTGGAGGAGCTGGAGGAGCCCTTGTCCTTGTAGGTCTCCGGGTCGTACTTCTTGTCGTCCTTGGACCAGTCGTCCGTCTTGACGGACGTCAGCGCACCGCCGCCTGTGTGCACGCCGCCTTCCGGCTTCTCGTGGCTCCAGGAGCCCTTGCCGTGGTCGCTGTCCTTGCCGTGCTCCTTGCCGTATCCGGAGTCTTCGTGCTCCTTGCCGTATCCGGAGTCCTCGTGCTCCTTGCCGTACCCGGAGTCCTGGTGCTCCTTGCTGGAGGAGGAGGAGGAAGAGGAGGAGGAAGAAGAGGAGGAGGAGTCGTCGTGGCCCCAGTCGCCGGCCGAGACGGCGTACGCGCCGGGGGCGGCGATCGCGAGAGCGGCGGTGGCCGTCGCGGCAGCCAGGAGCATGCGGGCAGATCGCATTGTCGGAGTCCTTCCGTCGGAACCAGGCAGCTGACCTCTTGTCAGCAGACAAAAACCCGGCCCGATGTGATCCACCGTCAATCCGATGTGCAAAGCGCACCACCCGGGAAGCTCACCCGGCCCACTGCCGAGGCCCGCCGCGTTGGTCGCCGTGACGACCGTCCGCGGGCGGGCCGACCTTTCTGACCTGCTGATTCACCGTGTTCGCTCGGTGTCCGGCGGCCCTGTGCGGAGCCCCACGCATGACCCGATCGGCGGCGACACGTCTGCTTCGCCCGGATGAGCAGCGGGGGTCGCTCGGCGTCAGATCCCGGTGTCCCGGCGGCTCTTGTCCTTTGGAGAGCCATGGGCGATTCATGAGCGAGTCGTGTCCTCCGGCGACTCAGGGTGTCCCCGGACGCGGGAGACGGGAGCCGAACTCGGGTGCAGCCGCCATCTGGCTGCCTGCTGCCCTGGCGGTCGGCCGCCGGGCGCCCGTCACCTGCCGCCGAAGCCCCCACTCCGACCGGCCGCCCCTGGTTCCCGGCCGTCTCCTGGCACACTGATCGTTTGCGTGAACATGAGAGGCGATCATGCAAAACAGGCGGAAGATCACGGTGGTGACCGGCGGCAGCCGCGGAATCGGTGCCGCCGTCTGCCGACGGCTGGCGCTGGAGGGCCATGACGTCGTCATCGGCTACCGGTCCGATCGCGCGGCGGCCGAGGCGGTGGCGGACGCCGTCGCGGAGGCGGGCCGGCGCTCTCTGCCGGTGGCCGTGGACACCTCCGACCCCACTGCCGTCGACGGGCTCTTCGACGCGGCGGCCGCCGAACTCGGCCCGGTCACCGCACTGGTGAACAACGCCGGTGTCAGCGGACCCAACGGGCCGCTGGCCGAAGCCGACCCCGACGGCATGCGGGAGGCCCTCGCGGTCAACGTCCTCGGCTATCTGCTCTGCGCGCGCCGCGCCGTACGGGAGATGACCGCGGCCGGCGGAGGCGCGATCGTCAACATCTCGTCCGCCGCGGCGACCCTCGGCAGTCCGGGCCAGTACGTCCACTACGCCGCCGCGAAGGCGGCCGTCGACGCCCTCACCATCGGCCTGTCCAAGGAGGTGGCGGCCGACGGAATCCGGGTGAACTGCGTCGCCCCGGGCACGGTCTGGACCGACTTCCACGAGGACCCGCAGCGCCCGGCCCGGGTGGCCGCGGGCATCCCGATGGGCCGCGCTGGCCGGCCGGAGGAGATCTCGGGCGCGGTGGCCTGGCTCCTGTCGGACGACGCCTCGTACACGACGGGCGCGGTGCTGCGGGTCGCGGGCGGACTCTAGGAGTCTCTGCCGTCGGCCCCGGCGACGCGGGCGATCGAGTCTCTGCCGGGGGCGCCGGCGACGTGGGCGATCAACCTGTCGGCGCTCCTGCGCCGCCGCGGCGCGCTCACACCCGACCCCGGTCCGGTGGCGGTGGTCGCGGTATCACGCGGCGGAACCGGCTGCCCGGGGCTCGACGACGGCCACGGTCCGGCGGACCTTCTCCGAGCGCGGCCTGCCTGAGCGTGGTCGGGCTCAGTGCTCAGGGCCACACCAGGCAATAGGGCTGATGCCCCGCCTCGTGCAGCCGGTGCGAGAAGTCCTGCCATTCGTGCAGCAGCTGATAGACGTTGAAGGCGTCCCGTGGGCCGCCCCGGTCCGGGACGGTGGACCAGATGAAGGCGGCCGCGCCGACGGCCTCCTCGCCTATGCCGCGCAGTGGGTCGACGACCGTCATCGGGAGCTTGACCACGGCGTAGTCGGGATGCAGAACGACCAGTTCGAGCGGCGGCACCTTGTGCAGGGGAACGCCTTCTATGCCGGTGAGGACCATCGCGGCCATCGTCTCCGGCTTGATCTTGGTGAACATGCCGTTCATGCCGAGCTCGTCGCCGCCGAGTTCTTCGGGGCGCATCGAGATCGGGACCCGGGCCGCCGTCGCGCCGTCCGGCGCGCCGAAATATTTGTACGTCACCCCCACTCGGCCACCATTCCCGCTCTCCGCTCGCAGTCGTTCGACCGCGCGATCGATCCGTTCGGGCTCGCTCTGCGATCCCTGTGCCTGTCCCGCTCTCCCGGCAGCTTCCTCCGCCTCGCGCCGGTGCTTCCCCCGCCGGGCACGCCGAGGGTTGAGGTCATCGGTCCCCTCGCCCAGTCCGCCACCGCGATGCATATCTCCACCCGACTGCTTTTCTAAGTCGCGAGACCCCCGCCACGCAACCCGATCATCGTGACAGTGACCTCCCCCACGGTCGCACGCCGAAACGTGCGCCGAAACACCTGTCCGCGGGATCTTCGCGGCCCCTGAACACCGTCGTTCATGTGAGCTGTCCGTTCGTGGCCCAGTTTCGCAGATGGCCGGAGGAAGGAACCCGTTTGTCGTACCGGGCTCCGTCACACCGGCTCCGCGATGGCCGGGATCATTCCTGTGTGGAGCCGTACGTCGGGTCGGCTTCATCCGTTCACGGTGCCCCGTTCTTCCCCTCACGGCTCCCCCGGACTTCCCCTCACGGCTCCCCGCAGCCCCTGGCCTACCCTGAGGAGGTCACTAGCCCCCCGGAGTCGGAGACGTCGCAGGTCATGACCGAACTGCCTTATCCCTATGCAGCCCCAGCCTCGCAGTCGCTGTTCGACCGTGCGACGGCCGTCACGCCAGGTGGCGTGAATTCTCCGGTGCGCGCCTTCCGCGCCGTGGGCGGTACGCCCCGGTTCATGGTGTCCGGTACCGGCCCGTATCTGACCGACGCCGACGGCCGTGAGTACGTCGACCTCGTCTGCTCCTGGGGTCCGATGATCCTCGGGCACTCCCACCCCGAGGTCATCGCCGCCGTTCAGGAGGCCGTCTCACGCGGTACGTCCTTCGGTACGCCCGGTGAGGGAGAGGTCGCCCTCGCCGAGGAGATCGTCGCCCGCGTCGAGCCCGTCGAGCAGGTCCGGCTCGTCTCCAGCGGCACCGAGGCGACCATGTCGGCCATCCGGCTGGCCCGCGGGTTCACCCGGCGGTCGAAGGTGATCAAGTTCGCCGGCTGCTACCACGGGCACGTCGACTCGCTGCTCGCCGCGGCGGGCAGCGGGCTGGCCACCTTCGCGCTGCCCGACACGCCCGGTGTCACCGGCGCCCAGGCCGCCGACACCATCGTCCTGCCCTACAACGATCTCGAAGCCGTGCAGGCCGCGTTCCACGCGCACCCCGGTGAGATCGCCTGTGTGATCACCGAGGCCTCGCCCGGCAACATGGGTGTGGTGCCTCCGGCGCCCGGCTTCAACCAGGGCCTCAAGGACGCCTGCGCGAAGAACGGCGCCCTTTTCATCTCCGACGAGGTCATGACCGGCTTCCGCACCAGCAGGGCCGGCTGGTACGGGATCGACGGCGTGCGCCCCGATCTGATGACCTTCGGCAAGGTGATGGGCGGCGGCTTCCCGGCCGCCGCGTTCGGTGGCCGTGAGGACGTCATGGCGCACCTTGCGCCGGCCGGACCGGTGTACCAGGCGGGCACGCTCTCGGGCAATCCCGTCGCCACCGCCGCCGGGCTCGCGCAGTTGCGGCTGCTCGACCAGGCCGCGTACGACAAGGTCGACGCGGTGTCGGAGCGGATCCGGACGCTGGTGGGCGAGGCGCTCACCAAGGAGGGTGTGACCCACCGCCTGCAGACCGCCTCCAACATGTTCTCCGTCTTCTTCACGGGGCGTGAGGTGCGCGACTACGAGGGTGCGAAGGCGCAGGAGTCCTTCCGCTACAACGCGTTCTTCCACTCGATGCTGGCGCAGGGCGTGTACCTGCCGCCGTCCTCGTTCGAGTCGTGGTTCGTGTCGACGGCCCACGACGACCAGGCGGTTCAGCGGATCGCCGACGCCCTTCCGGCGGCGGCGCGGGCAGCGGCGGAGGCCACGGCATGAGCGAGACCATCGGTACGACCGGCGACAACGGCAGCACCGGCAACGACGACATCACCGTCGTTCACCTGATGCGCCACGGCGAGGTCGCCAACCCGGACGGGGTGCTCTACGGGCGGCTGCCCGGCTACCACCTGTCCGAGCTCGGACGGCAGATGGCCGACCGGGTGGCCGAACACCTCACCTCGCGCGATGTCACGCATGTCGTGGCCTCGCCGCTGGAGCGGGCGCAGGAGACGGCCACGCCGATCGCGAAGGCCCACGGACTCGACCTGGCGACGGACGGGCGGCTCATCGAGGCCGACAACGTCTTCCAGGGCAAGACCTTCGGTGTCGGGGACGGCGCGCTGCGGCGGCCGGAGAACTGGAAGCACCTCGTCAACCCGTTCAAGCCGTCGTGGGGCGAGCCGTACGTCGACCAGGTCGTCCGGATGATGGGGGCGCTGGACGCAGCCAAGGACGCCGCGCGCGGCCACGAGGCGGTGCTGGTGAGCCATCAGCTGCCGATCTGGATCGTCCGCAGCTATGCGGAGAAGCGGCGGCTGTGGCACGACCCGCGCAAGCGGCAGTGCACCCTGGCGTCCCTGACGACCTTCACCTACCGCGGCGACAAGATCGTGTCCGTGGGCTACACCGAGCCCGCGCGCGATCTGGTTCCGGCTCATCTCCTCGCGGGCGCCAAGCCGGTGAAGGGAAAGACCAAGGCGTTCGGGGCCTGACGGGTAAAAGCGAAGAGTCGGGCCAAATGGGCGCATCTTCGTAAAATCATATAAATCTGCGCGCGTTAAACGGAACCCCCGTCTTCATCGCGCCCTCTCATGGGATACAAGCTGAGAGTCAGCTGAGAGGGTGCGATGAAAAGAGGACCGTATGCGCGACGTCAGCCGAAGGGGAATGATCGGCCTCGGTGCGGGTGCGGCGACAGCGCTCGGACTCGCCGCGTGCGGTACCACCTCGGGCAAGGAAGCCAAGCGGCATCCTGACCCTTCCGCCTCGGCCGGAACCGGCCGGCCCGGCGCCCCGAAGAAGCCGGCCGCGCGTCTCATCGGTGACGGGTCCACCGCCTACACCGGCAAGCAGCCGCGCCAGCCGGAGGCACCCGTACCGCTCGAACCCGGTGAGACCCCGCCGCAGTTCGTGGTCTTCTCCTGGGACGGCGCCGGAGAGGTCGGCACCGGTCTCTTCGACCGTTTCCTCCAGCTCGCCAAGCAGAACGACGCGCACATGACGTTCTTCCTCTCCGGGCTGTATCTGCTGCCCGAGTCGAAGAAGCGCGTGTACGACCCGCCGAACAACCCCCGCGGCGCCTCGGACATCGGATATCTCAGCGACGAGCACGTCCGCTCCACGCTGAAGCTGGTCCGTCAGGCCTGGCTCGACGGCCACGAGATCGGCACCCACTTCAACGGCCACTTCTGCGGCGGCTCCGGCTCGGTCGGCAACTGGACGTCCCGGCAGTGGCGCAGCGAGATCGACCAGGCCAAGTCCTTCGTCACCGAGTGGCGCACCAACACGGGCTGGACCGATCTGCCCCCGCTGCCCTTCGACTACGAGAAGGAACTCATCGGCGCCCGCACCCCGTGCCTGCTCGGCCAGAACAACCTGCTGCCCGCCGCCAAGGAGCTCGGCTGGCGTTACGACGCCTCCTCGCCCGGCGGTGTCCAGCGCTGGCCGCAGAAGAAGGAGGGGCTGTGGGACCTGCCGCTGCAGGCGATGCCCTTCCCCGGGCACCGCTTCGAGGTCCTCTCGATGGACTACAACATCCTCGCCAACCAGTCCGTCAACTCCACCCGGGCGCCCTCGTACAACTACCCGGGCTGGCGCACCCAGGCGGCAGAATCGTATGTCTCCGGATTCAAGCGGGCATACGAGACGAATCGTGCCCCCTTCTTCATCGGCAACCACTTCGAGGAGTGGAACGGCGGCATCTACATGGACGCCGTCGAGCACGTGTTCACCCACGTCGCCCGGGAGAAGGAGAAGGGCGCCGACGTGCGCATGGTCTCCTTCCGTCAGTTCGTGGACTGGCTGGATGTGCAGCGGCCCGAGGTGCTGGCGAAGCTCCAGTCGATGGACGTGGCGGAGCGGCCGGACGGAGGCTGGCACTCCTTCCTTCGGGGGCAGGCCGCCTGAAATGCGGGTTTCCACCCGCAAGGGGGGTGCGGAAGATCCCCGAAACGGGCATGCGAAACTTTTCACATGAGTGCCGCCTGCCGCGCAGACCAGCGCCCGAACCGCACCCGCGCCACCCTGTACACCGCAGGGGCCGCCGTCGCCGCGCTCGTCCTGTCCGCGTGCGGATCCGGCGGCACCTCCGGCGGCTCGGGCAACAGCAACTACGTCTCCGGCAAGGACGGCATCTCCACGGTCGCCAAGGGGTCCAGGGACGCCGTCCCGGACCTCTCCGGCAAGACCGTCGACGGCAAGCAGCTCGACGTCGCGGACTACAAGGGCAAGGTCGTCGTCCTCAACGTGTGGGGCTCCTGGTGCCCGCCGTGCCGCGCCGAGACGCCGAACTTCGTCAAGGTCGCCAAGGAGACCGCCGGACAGGGCGTGCAGTTCGTCGGCATCAACACGCGTGACGCCAGCACCGCACTGGCGAAGGCCTTCGAGACGGAGCAGAAGGTCACGTATCCCAGCCTGTACGACCCGACGGGCAAGCTGATGCTCCGCTTCAAGAAGGGCACGCTCAACCCGCAGACGATCCCCTCGACGCTCATCATCGACCGGGACGGGAAGATCGCGGCCCGCACGCTGCAGGCGCTCAGCGAAGACAAGCTGCACGAGATGCTCGACCCCATCCTCGCGGAGAAGTGACCGGCGTGTCCCTTCTCCTGGCGTCCACGAATCTCGCCGCCTCGACCGGCATGAACACCACGGTCTACAGCGGCGCCCTGCTGCTCGCGCTGCCGCTCGCCGTGCTCGGCGGGCTCGTCTCCTTCTTCTCGCCCTGCGTCCTGCCGCTCGTACCCGGCTATCTGTCGTACGTCACCGGAGTCAGCGGCACGGATCTGGCGGAGGCCAGACGGGGGCGGATGGTCGCGGGGGCCAGTCTGTTCGTGCTCGGCTTCACCGCCGTGTTCGTCTCCGGCGGGGCGCTGTTCGGGTACTTCGGCTCGACGCTGCACGAGTACAACGGCATCCTCAGCAAGATCCTCGGCGCGCTGATGATCGCGATGGGCGTGTTCTTCATGGGGCTGATGCCCTGGCTCACCCAGCGCGAGTTCCGCTTCCACCGGCGGCCGGTGACCGGGCTCGCCGGGGCGCCGATACTGGGCGCGCTCTTCGGCATCGGCTGGACGCCGTGTCTGGGCCCGACACTCACCTCCGTCAACATGCTCTCCATGGACCAGGCGAGCGCCGGGCGCGGGGCCATACTGACGGTCGCCTACTGCCTCGGACTGGGAGTGCCCTTCGTCCTCGCCGCGGTCGCCTTCCGCAAGGCGCTCGGCGCGTTCGGCTGGGTGAAGCGTCACTACGCCTGGGTGATGCGGATCGGCGGCGGAATGATGATCGTGACCGGGCTTCTCCTGCTGACCGGTGCCTGGGACGGCATCGTGCAGCAGGCGCAGACCTGGTCCGACGGCTTCACGGTAGGGATCTGATCCATGAGCACGACCGACACCGGCAACACGTCCGAGTCCGCCGCGACGCCGGAGGACGACGGCACGCCGGACCCGGCGAGCACCAAGCGGCACATCGGGGTGAGCGCCGACGGCGAACTCGGCGAGGCCGGGTCGCAGTTGTCCACCGCGCCCGTGGAGACGGCGGTGCCCGGCTCCTTCGGCGGCGCGCGCACCCCCGGCGCCCTGGGATGGATCGCCTGGACAGGCCGCGAGGTCACCGGCTGGGCCCGCTGGATCTGGCGCCAGCTCACGTCGATGCGGGTCGCGCTGATCCTGCTCTTCCTGCTGTCGCTCGGCGCCATCCCCGGATCGCTGATCCCGCAGTCCGGCACCGACGCGGCGAAGGTGCAGGAATTCAAGGACGCGCACAGCGTGCTCGGTCCGCTCTACGACCGGCTCGGCCTGTTCCATGTCTACAGCTCGGCGTGGTTCTCCGCGATCTACATCCTGCTGTTCATCTCGCTCATCGGCTGCATCGTGCCCCGCACCTGGCAGTTCGTCGGGCAGCTGCGCGGCCGTCCGCCGGGCGCCCCCAAGCGGCTCACCCGGCTGCCCGCGTACACGACCTGGCGCACCGCGGCGGAGCCCGAGCAGGTCCGCGAGATCGCGCTGAAGGTGCTCAAGGAGAAGCGGTTCCGGGCGCACGTCGACAAGGACGCCGTCGCCGCCGAGAAGGGCTACCTCCGCGAGACCGGCAACCTGCTCTTCCACATGGCGCTGATCGTGATGCTCGTCGCCTTCGCCTGGGGCCAGCTCTTCAAGTCCGAGGGCGACAAGCTGATCGTCGAGGGCGACGGCTTCTCCAACACACTGCTGTCCTACGACGACTTCAAGTCCGGCAACCTCTTCAGCACCGACGACCTGACGCCGTTCAGCTTCGACCTGAAGAACTTCACCGGCACCTACGAGCGGACCGGCCCCAACAAGGGCACGCCCCGCACGTACCAGGCGGCCGTCACCTACAGCGTCGGCGCCTACGGCAAAGACCGCAAGACGCTCGTCAAGGTCAACGAGCCGCTGGTGATCGGCGACACGAAGGTCTATCTCACCGCCCATGGCTACGCGCCCACCGTGACCGTCCGGGACGGCAAGGGCAACGTCGTCTTCCACGACGCCGTGCCCCTGCTGCCGCTCGACTCCAACGTCACCTCGCAGGGCGCCGTCAAGGTCATGGACGGCTACAGGAACGCGCAGGGCAAGAGCGAACAGCTCGGCTTCTCCGCCTTCTTCGTGCCGACCTTCGCCGGGGCGGGCAAGGGCGACATGTTCTCCCAGTTCCCCGCGCTCGACTACCCGGTGCTCGCGCTGAGCGGCTTCCACGGCAGCCTCGGGGTCGATGCGGGCCTGCCGCAGAACGTGTACCAGCTCGAGACCACCCACATGAAGCAGTTCAAGGACGCCAAGGGCGAGATCGTCAAGTCGCGGCTGCGGCCCGGCGAGACGATGACCCTGCCGGACGGCGCCGGTTCGATCACCTTCGACAAGGACATCAAGGAGTGGGCGAACTTCCAGGTCACCCAGCAGCCCGGCAGTGACTGGGCGCTGGCCGGGGCGTTCACCGCGATCTTCGGACTCGCCGGGTCGCTGTTCATCCAGCGCCGCCGGGTCTGGGTGCGGGCGACCACCGGCCCCGACGGTGTCACCGTCGTCGAGATGGCCGGGCTCGGCCGCAGCGAGTCCGCGAAGCTTCCCGAGGAGCTCGGCGACCTGGCCGCGCTCGTGCACGAACAGGCACCCACCAAGCCCGACGAAGACGCGGCACCCACCGACGCCGACGCCGAACCCCCCGTACCCGCCGCTGAAGGGTCCAAGAAGCAGTGACGCTCGCCACCGCACACGACCTGGGCGCCGTGACCGATCTGGCCACCGCGACCAACGAACACCTCGCCAACATCAGCAACACGCTGATCTACTCCGCGATGGCCGTCTACACCCTGGCCTTCTTCGCCTACATCGCCGAGTGGCTCTTCGGCAGCCGCAGCAAGGTCGCCCGCACCGCCAACGCGCTCACCGCGAACGGCGCGAAGACGGCGACGGCGGCCCCCGAGGTCACCGTGCAGAAGGCCGGCGGCACCGCCGTGCTGGAGCGGCCGAAGGTCGTCACCCGGTCCGCGGCGGGCGCGCGGGACGTGCCCGACGGGCCCGGTGCGCACGGCGGGGACGAGCAGGGCGACCTCTACGGGCGTATCGCCGTGTCCCTGAGCGTGCTGGCCTGGGCCGTCGAGGCGGCCGGTGTGGTCGCCCGCGCCATGTCGGTGGGGCGTGCCCCCTGGGGCAACATGTACGAGTTCAACATCACCTTCTCCACCGTCGCCGTCGCGGTCTTCCTCGTCCTGCTCGCGCTGAAGAAGGACGTCCGCTGGCTCGGCCTCCCGCTGATCACCACGGTCCTCCTCGATCTCGGTCTCGCGGTCACCGTCCTGTACACCGCGAGCGACCAACTGGTTCCCGCGCTGCACTCGTACTGGCTGTACATCCACGTGTCGACCGCGATCCTGTGCGGCGCCGTCTTCTACGTGGGCGCCGTCGGCACGATCCTGTACCTCTTCAAGGACTCCTACGAGAACAAGCTCGTGAACGGCGGACAGCCCGGCCGGTTCGCCACCTCCGTCATGGAGCGGCTGCCCGCCTCGGCCTCGCTCGACAAGTTCTCCTACCGCGTGAACGCCGCCGTCTTCCCGCTGTGGACGTTCACGATCATCGCGGGCGCGATCTGGGCGGGCGACGCCTGGGGCCGCTACTGGGGCTGGGACCCCAAGGAGACCTGGGCGTTCATCACCTGGGTCGCTTACGCCTGCCACCTGCACGCGCGGGCCACGGCCGGCTGGAAGGGCCGCAAGGCCGCCTACATCGCCCTGATCGCCTTCGGGTGCTGGCTGTTCAACTACTACGGTGTCAACATCTTCGTCGGCGGCAAGCACTCCTACGCGGGTGTCTGACCCGTCCGGACGCGCCAAGGCCGGCCCCGGTGACCTGTGTCACCGGGGCCGGCCTTCGTCGTACGCGCGTCGGCGGGACCTCTCGACGCACCGGCCACGCCCCCGAGTGCCCTCGCTCCGGTCCGCGGATTCGTCCAGGAGGAGGGGCACGGGGAGGGGTCACGAGGTGCGGGGCGCCGTCGGGGGCAGTGGTGGCAGCGAGACGAGCAGGGCCCGTGAGGACGGCGAGGTGCCGGGCCGCCAGCCGGTCTCCCGGGCCGCCTCGGGCAGGGCGAGCCGGCCCGCGTTGCGCAGCGCCGGATGCGCGTAGCCCCGTAGCGCGGCGAAGAACACGGCCTGGTCCCCGATGCCGTCGGCGCGGTCACGCAGGACCGGCTCCAGGAGCCCGAGGCCCGCGGGCTCCTGGACGTTGTCGATCAACAGGACCGGACGTCCGCGCCGCTGCGAGCGCTGCACCACCCCCGCGTACGCCTCGTCGAGGTCGGCCAGCAGCGCCCGTACGAGATGGCGTTCGGCGTGCCTGCGTGCGTCGCCGCCCGCCCGGAAGTGCCGGGCGAGCAGGATCAGTGCGAGTTTGGGGCTGCCCTGCGCGTTCGGGTAGTCCCGGTACCAGGTGGCGGCCCTGCGCAGCCGGCGGTGGGCCGGGGAGACGCCCTCCGTGAACGCCTCCAGGGTCGCCTCGATGATCGGCTCCACCACCGGACCCGTCCCGCTCATCGACGCGACGAGCCTGGAGATCACCTTGCTCATCCAGCGCCCCGCGAACCCCGGCAGCCAGGAGTCGGCCTCGTTGAGCAGCAGGATCCGCTCCGCCTCCAGGCGGATGCGCGGCACGTCGCGGTTGCCCCAGCCGCCCGCCGCCACGGCCAGCAGCCCCGACGACAGCCGCGGGAAGGCGATCCTTCCGGCGCCCTTGACCGGTTCGGCGAGCTGCTCCGCGGCCGTGGTGAGCGCCTGCCCGGCCGGCGACCAGGACTGCGCCGGACGTTCGGGAGGCGGCGCGGTGAACTGCCGTTCCTCGCCGTCGATCAGGGCGATGGGGGTGTGCCCGCGATAGGCGTCGCGCAGGGCGAGGAGCACGGCGGTCTTGCCCTGCCCCCGGCCGCCCGCGAAGACCACGAAAGGCGGCTCCACGGGGTGTTCGTACGGTGTGGTGCCGAGCTGGTGCGGACGCAGACCGACCAGTCGTGACGCGAGTCCGGGCGGATCGGTGTCGAACAGCGAACCCCGACTGTGCAGCTCTGTGTGCACCGCATCTCCCCCTGGTCCGCGGTCCGGTCCGAAGTGCTGCTGTGAGGTGTATCAACAACAAGTGAGGAAAGGTGAGTTGGTTCGGGATAGGCCGTTCGGCGTCCGCTCGGCGTCCGTTTGCTTACGGAAATGTTCCGCCGTTCAATCGACAGTGATCGAATCGAGCTTCTGGCGCAGATAGACATGGGAGTCGACGGGTTCGTACGTGACGCGGCCCACCGGGGCGGGCACCGACTCGACCCGGGTTCCCGGTGTGCACTCGCCGAAGTACACCAGCGAGATCAGCTCCTCGGTGGGCGCGTCGGCCGGTGGCGGCAGCACCCGGTGGCGTCCCGAGCGCCACCGGTCGCCGGTCCAACGGGCCATGAGATCACCGATGTTGATCGTGAACGCGGCCGGGTCGAAAGGCGCGTCCTGCCAGCCGTCCTCGTCCGTGAAGACCTGGAGCCCGCCCTTGCCGGACTGCCGGTCGAGGATGGTGACGGTGCCGAAGTCGGTGTGCGGTCCGATGCGGAACTGGCCCGGCCGCGGCTCGCCGACGACCTCCGTGCCCGGATACCAGTTGATGTTGAAGCCGTACGTCGGGTGGTCCATGTGCCGGGTGAAGAAGTCCGGTTGGAGGCCGAGCGCTTGGCCGAGCAGCTCCAGCAGCTGGTTCTCCAGCTCGCCCATCGCCGTCAGGTACTCCTCGCAGAGCTCGCGCAGTTCCGGGGTCTCGGCGGGCCAGACGTTGGGCGCGTACCACTCCGCGTCGGTCTCGGGGTCCTCGAACGGCTCGCGCGTCGCGAACGTCAGTGACTCCTTGAGGTCCGGCGGGGTCTCGGTGCCCTCGGAGTAGCCGTTGGCCTCGGCGCCCGGCCCGAGCCAGCCGCGCCCGCCGACGCGGGCGGCGTACGGCTGTTTCGTCCCGGCGGGCAGCACGAAGAAGGTGCGGGCGGCGTCCCTCAGGCGGCGGCGCAGTTCCGGGTCCACGCCGTGGCCGGTGACGAGCAGGAAGCCGGCGGTCCGCAGGGCGTCGTCGACGGTGCGGGCGACGGCGGCGCGGGCGTCGGGGTCCCCGGAGAGCCAGGGGCCCAGGTCGACGGTGGGGATGCGGGAAGCGGCAGGGGCGCCGGGACCGGTCGGGGCGACCGCCGCGCCGGGGTCGGTCGCCGTGCCTCGGCCGTCCCCGGCCGCGTCCGCGGGAGCGGCCGGGGACGTGGGCGCGGTGGCGTCCGCGGGAGTGCCCGGGTCCGCGGGAGTGCCCGGGTCCGTGGGCGCGGCCGGGTCCGTGGGGCCGCCCGGGTCCGTCGGAGCGGCTGTATCCGCGGGAATCGCCCCCGCCCTCGGGTCACTCACCGATGTCCTCGTTCCACAGCGCCGGGTTGTTCTTGATGAAGGTGCGCATCAACGCCGTGCACTCGGGATCGTCGAGCAGCACGATCTGTACGCCGTGCTCGGCGAGCCAGTCGTGGCCGCCGTGGAAGGTGGCCGCCTCGCCGACGACCACCCGGGAGATGCCGAACTGCCGGACCAGCCCGCTGCAGTACCAGCAGGGCGACAGGGTGGTCACCATGGTCGTACCGCGATACGTCCGCTGCCGTCCCGCGTCGCGGAAGGCGGCCGTCTCGCCGTGCGCCGAGGGATCGCCGTCCTGGACGCGGCGGTTGTGGCCGCGGCCGAGAAGGGTGCCGTCCGCGCCGTACAGCGCCGCCCCGATGGGGATACCGCCCTCGGCGAGCCCCATCGGGCCTCGGCCAGGGCGGTGGCGAGCCACGCGCGGGCCTGTGCCTGATCGATGCGCTCCATGGTCCCCACTCTCCCGCGGGACTCCAGTCCCGTGCGGCGGGAACACGAGGGCAACGCGGGGAAGCACCCTCCTGCCGCGCGGGGTTCGCCCCGAGGCGGCGCGGATCAGCCGCTCTCCGGCCTGCGGGCCAGGATGAAGGCCTGGGGGGTGTTCTCCTGGGTCTCGGCCTCGCGGACGAGGCGGGTGACCTCGAACAGGCCCGCGTTCC
Source organism: Streptomyces rhizosphaerihabitans (assembly GCF_025399795.1). Classification (GTDB taxonomy): domain Bacteria; phylum Actinomycetota; class Actinomycetes; order Streptomycetales; family Streptomycetaceae; genus Streptomyces; species Streptomyces rhizosphaerihabitans. The sequence continues at coordinate 70,468 of NZ_JAODTZ010000014.1, forward strand.
GCAGGAGTTCGGCGACCCGCTCGGGCGGGAAGCGGTGGACGTCGAGGTCGACGTCATGGCCGTACGCGTGCTCCAGGCGGACGCGTTCGGCACCGACCTTGAAGGCGATGAGCAGATGGCCGCCGGGGGCGAGGACACGGTGGAACTCGGCGAACATCACGGGCAGTTCGTCGATCGGCGTGTGCACGGTGGAGTACCAGACGAGGGCTCCGGCGAGCGTGCCGTCCCCGAGGTCGAGGCCGGTCATCGTGCCGACCTCGAACCGCAGATGGGGATGGGCCTTGCGGGCCACCGCCACCATCTCCGGAGACAGATCGATCCCGAACGCGTCCAGCCCGAGCTTCTCCAGATGGATGGTCACCCGCCCCGGCCCGCACCCGAGGTCCGCCACGGCCCCGCCCCCGTCGGCCCGCACCCGCTCGGCGAACGCGGCCAGCATCGCGATGTCCAGCGGTCTGCCCAACTGGTCCTTGAGCAGCTCGGCGTAGCTCGCGGCGACGGTGTCGTAGGAGGCGCGGGTGGCGTGGAGGCGAGTCGTCATGGCGGTGCAGGGTAGACCGGGGGTCCGGCACTCACGGGCGTGACCGATCGGAATCCGCCACCCGCAGCAGCAGCTTCCCCGTGCTCGTCCGCGACCCCATCAGCGCGTGGGCCTCCCCGGCCGCCTCCAGGTCGAACTCCGCCGTCACCGGCAGGGTCACGGTGCCGTCGGCCACCGCCGCGAACGCGCGCGAGGCGATGTCGCGGAGGGCGTTCGGGGCCGTCCTGGCCAGGCCGAGGATCGAGAACCCGGCTACCGACAGGCCGGTGGGGTAGAGCTCCGGCTGGCCCACCGTCCAGGGCTCCGCCGAGCTCGCGTTGCCGAAGGAGACCAGGCGGCCGAAGGGGGCGAGCGAGGCGAGGCTGCCGCGCAGGGTCTCGCCGCCCACCGGGTCCAGGGCCAGGTCCACTCCGCGGCCGGCGGTCGCCGCGCGGACCTCGTCCTCGAAGGACCCCACGAACACCTCGTCGTAGCCGTGGCCGAGGGCGTACTCGGCCTTCGGCGCGCTGGACACGACGCCGTACACCGCCCCTGCCCCGGCCGCCTTCGCCAACTGGCCCAGCACCGTGCCCACGCCGCCCGCCGCGCTCTGGACGAGCACCGTCTCGCCGGGCTGGAGCCGGCCCACGGTGTACAGGAGGGCGTACGCCGTGGGCAGGACGGTGGGGAGGGTGGCGCCGGTACGCAGGTCGACTCCGTCGGGCAGCGGGAAGACCGTCACGGCATCGGCCACGGTGACCTCCGCGTACGCCCCGCCCTCCGTCAGTGCCGCGACCTCCTGGCCCACCCGCAGTCCCGTGACGTCCGGACCGACGGCCCGGATCCGGCCCGAGACCTCGAGTCCCGGCACGAACGGCAGACGCGGCACGCGGTAGCCCCCCGACCTCGCCAACAGGTCGGCGAAGTTCACGCCCGCGTAGGCCACGTCGATGCTCACCTGCCCCGGGCCCGGCTCGGGGACCTTCGCCTCCACGACCCGCAGGACCTCGGGACCGCCGTACTCCTGGAATTCGACCGTACGCATGGCACACCTCCGGTTGACGCCCGGCAGAACAGCCGGCACCCGCACCCACTGTTCAATGAAAAGCGAACACTCGGGAGTGTATGGTTTTCATCGAACACTCGGCAAGTGGATCCGGAAAACCCAGGGAGGCCGGCGTGGCGGAGCGGACCAGTCACCGGGCGGCGCCCGGGCACACCCATCCCGACGAAGTCCCCGTCCCGGCCGCCCTCGCCGCCCTCGCCGATCCTGTGCGGATCCAGCTCGTCAGGGAGCTGGCGGGATCCGCGGAGTGGACCCGTAGCTGCGGCAGCTTCGACGTGCCCGTCGGCAAGGCGGCTCTCAGTCATCACTTCGCCGTGCTGCGCGGCGCCGGTCTCGTCGAGCAGCGCGACGAGGGCTCCAGGCGCGTCAACCGGCTCCGCCGGCCGGAGTTCGACGCCCGTTTCCCGGGCCTCCTCGACCTCGTCCTGCGTGAGGAGCCGCCCCGCTGAGCGGTCTCGGCGACGGTCCCGGCCGTGCACGGTGGCACTCGAAACCCCGGCTCGGACGTCTCAGGCGGGCTCCTCGGTGGCGTGGGAGTCGGTGAGCGTGAGTGCCCCGCCGGCCGTGATCAGGCCGACGACGACCGCCAGCACGGCGTAGGTGATCCGCTCGCAGTGGAAGAACGACGCCACCAGGGCGTCGCTCCAGGTGCCCGCGGGCAGCCGGGTGGTGACCAGTGCGGCGATGAGGGTGCCGACCACGGCAGTGCCGATGCTGCTTCCGACCTCCTGGGCGGTGTCGTTGAGCGCCGTGCCGATCGACGTGCGGTTGTCCGGCATCGCGTCGACGAGCGCGATGGCGCAGATCGTCATGACGGTGCGCAGTCCGACGGTCATCACGACCATGCAGGCCGCGATGGCGCCGTACCCGTGGTCGACGCCCCAGGACAGGCCGGCCAGTGAGCCGGCCAGGCAGGCCGCGCCGACCAGGCAGGCGATGCGGTGGCCGAACCTTCCCGCGAGCCACTCGGACAGGGGGGTTGCGACGATCATGGTCACGATGAGCGGAAGGTTCGCCAGGCCGGCCCGTACGGGGCTCCACCCGTAGGCGTACTGGAAGTGGAGGATCAGCCCGAACGTCACGGCGGCCATCGCGATGGCCGTGCCGATCTGCGCGATGGCGGCACCGCGGACGGGCCCGTTGGAGAAGAGGCGGAGGTCCAGCATCGGCGACGCGCTGCGGCGCTCGTGCCACACGAACGCGATCCCCGCAACGATGGCACCGAGGGCCGACGCGAGTGTGGTCGCGGAGAGCCAGCCGTGCTCGACGCCGCTGGTCAGCGAGTAGCAGGCGAGGCCGATGGCGGTGACGCTCAAGCCGGCGCCCGGCAGATCGAGCTTGTCGTGGGTCAGGTCCTGCGGCCGGTCGGCCGGGACGCCGAGACGGACGCCGATGGCCGCGATCAGCGCGATCGGGGCGTTGACGACCAGGAGCCACTGCCACCGGAAGTGGGCCAGGGCGGTGCCGCCCAGCAGCGGGCCGAGGACGAAGCCGGACATGCCGACGACGATCATCAGGGTCATCGCGCGCATCCGCAGCGCCTTGTCGTCGAACAGCCGGAAGACCAGCGAGTTGGTGATGGGGGCCATGGCCGCCGCGGCGATGCCGAGGCCGGCCCGCAAGGTGATGAGCTGCCCCGCGGTGGTGACCGCGACGACGGCCAGGCTCAGCAGACCGAACACCGCCAGGCCGGCCAGCAGCACACGTCGGCGCCCGAGCCGGTCGGCCATCGATCCTGCCGTCAGCAGCAGGCCGCCGAACGTCAGCGAGTACCCGCCGGTGACCCACTGCAGCGCGGTCGTGCTGCTGTCGAGGTCCCGGCCGATCGTGGGCAGCGCGATCGAGAGCAGCGTGTTGTCGACCATCTCGACGAAGAAGGCCAGGCAGAGCGCGGCCAGGGGAATCCATGCCGCGCGCAGGGACGGATAGGTGCGCGACGCGGCGGGCGCTATGGCGGTCGTGGTCATGGCGGGCCTCCTCTCGGAACGCCGTCGGCTATAGAACGACGTTCGGCAATGGAACGGTGTTCGACCATAGAACGAGGTTCGATAATTGCGCAAGCTGTGATTGGATGGATGCCATGACAGGCCCGCGACCACGACCCGCCGATCGCCCTTCCCGAGGACGTCAACGGGCCTCGCACTCCATCGAGGCCGTTCTCGGCGCGGCCGTGGCCCTGCTCGACGAGGCGGGCGAGCCGGCGCTGACCCTCCGCGCCCTCGCGACCCGGCTCGGCACCGGCGTCGGCAGCATCTACTGGTACGTCTCGGGCAAGGACGACCTGCTCGACCGCGCCATCGACCACGTGCTCGGCGGGGTGCTGACCGCCGTCGAAGGGCGGACCGGCAGCGACGACCCGATCGACGACCTGCGCGTGATGGCCGTCACTCTGTTCGACGCGATCGTGGACCGGCCGTGGCTGGGTGCGCACTTCATGCGCCGCACCGACGTCCAGGGCAACTCGTTGCGGCTTTTCGAGAAGCTGGGGCAGCAGACGCTTCGACTCGACCTCACGCCGCTGCAGCGGTTCCACGCCGTGTCGGCGATCGTGGGCGTCGTGGTCGGCAACGCTGCCGACCTGGGGCAGGAGCCGCCCCAGGAGGTGTTCGACGGCTTCGTGGACCGCGACGAGTTCCTCGGTCGTTACACCGAGACGTGGCGTGCGCTCGACGCCGAGGAGTTCCCGTTCGTGCACGACATCGTCGAGGAGTTCGACGGGCACGACGACAAGGAGCAGTTCCTCGCCGGGCTGGACCTGACTCTGGCGGGCCTCCGCCTCCAGGCCGGAGCCTGACGCCGAGGCAGCCGTTCCTGTCCTCCGCCGAGCGGACCCGGCCTTGTCCTCCGCCGAGCGGACCCGGCGGAGTCCGTCGCTGATCCCGTGGTGCCCCGACCGGGCACGAAGCCATCAGGCAAAAGGATCGGCAGCGGACTTCCTGCCATCCGCTCAGCACCGGTGCGTCGCGTCCGGCCGGTCCCCGCCCGCCGGCCGGCCGGTACGCATCGGCGGTGCCGATGGGGGCATCGGCAGGACGCCCCAGTGGACCGTGGCCCGCAGGCGGTCCCCGCTCCTACCTTCGGGGCATGACCTCCGCCACCGCAGTCGCGAACGCCGAGAACAAGGGCGCCGTCCAGCTCACCGCCGCCATGATGCTCTCCGGCACCCTCGGCGTCTTCGTCGTCGAGTCCGGCGCCTCGCCCTTCAACGTCGTCTTCTTCCGCGTCCTGTTCGGGGCGCTCGCCCTCGGCGGCTACGCGCTGGCCCGGGGATACTTCCGGGGCCACGGCTTCACCCCGCGCACGCTCGGACTCGCCGCGCTCGGCGGGGTGTTCATCGTCTTCAACTGGGTCCTGCTCTTCCAGTCGTACGAGAACACCTCGATCTCCGTCGCCACCGTCGTCTACCACACCCAGCCGTTCTACGTGGTGCTGTTGGGTGCCCTGCTCTTCCGCGAGCGGCTCACGGCCGCCAAGGCCGGGTGGATCGCGCTGGCCTTCGCCGGGCTGATCCTCGTCTCGGGCGTCTCCCCGGCCGACTTCACGAACGGCGGCTCGTATCTCACCGGCGTCGGACAGGCACTCCTCGCCGCGCTCCTCTACGGGCTGTCCACCCTGGTCACCAAGCGCATCACCGGCGTCCGGCCGCACCTCATCGCACTCGTCCAGGTCCTCGTCGGCATCCCGCTGCTGCTTCCCTTCACCGACTTCGGCGCGATGCGCGGGACCGGCGCGGACTGGGGCTGGCTGGTCGGTCTCGGAGTGGTCCACACGGGGCTGATGTACGTCCTGATGTACGCCGCGTACGCCAAGCTCCCGACCGCGAAGATCGCCGTGCTCGCCTTCACCTACCCGGCCGTCGCGATGGTCATGGACTGGGCGGTGTACGGCCATCACATCGACCTCGTCCAGGCCCTCGGCGTCCCGCTGATCGTGACCGCCAGCCTGAAGGTGACGCTTCCCAGGAACACCGAGAGCGCCAGGAGCATCATGGCCCGCCGGATCGCCGAGGCCGCTTCGGTCACCCCTGCGGGCCGGACTCCTCGGACACCAGTTGCCGGGCCCGCTCCACGAACAGCCGCGCATGGGACGGGAGCCGCTTCCCGGCTCGCCAGGCCAGTTGCGTCCAAAGCGTGAACGGCGGCTCCCAGTCCAGCCGTACGAGCTCGCCCCGCTCCAGTTCAGCGGCGACCGTCACCTCGGGCAGCAATGCGATCCCGAGGCCGGCCGCCGCTGCCCGTTTGGTCGCCTCGATCGTGCCGAACTCCATGAAGTCGACGGGGGAGCCGTCCGGGACGCGGGAGTTGAGCTCCCGTTCGAACAAGTCCCGGTAGGCGCAGCCGGGTTCCGTGGCGAGCAGCGAGCAGCCTGCGAGATCGGCCGTGGCCGGCGCCGTACCGACGAGCGGACCGCCGGGTGCGGCGACCAGCACCAGTGGCTCCACCGAGAGAACCGCGACCTCCAGACCCGCGTGCTCGGTCTCCTCCTCCATCAGGAAGCCGACGTCGTACGTGCCCTGGCGCAGTGCCCGGCGGGTCTCGTCGCCGATGGTCGTGCGCAGTGACAGCCGCACCCGGGGGTGGCGGTGGTGGAAGAACTCGAGGAGCGGCAGCAGCCGGTACGACGTGAGGGACTCCATCGTGCCGACGGTGAGCGCCCCGGAGGGCTCCTCGGCGCCGACGACGGCGGCCCGCGCCTCGTCGGTCAGTTCGATGATCTGCCGGGCGTAGGGCAGCAGCCGTTCGCCCGCCTCGGTCAGCCGGATCCTGCTGCCCAGCCGGTCGAAGAGTTCGGTGCCGAGCGAGGTCTCCAGGGCGCGGATCTGGCTGGTCACACTGGACTGCGCGTACGCCAGCTCGGCCGCGGCCCGGGTGAAGCTCAGGACGGTCGCGACCTTCTCGAAGGTCACCAGCAGGCGTAGTTCCACGTCGTCAGGACTCTTCGTCGGACCTGCTCTGTTCCTCGCGCCGCTTCAGCTCGTCCTCGCGGCGCCGCAGGTCGGCCTCCCAGTCCTTCAGAAGGGACTCGTCCTTGCGGTTCTCGGCCTTGAGCGAGTTGAGGAACTCGGGGTTGTCGTCGGGAGCGACGAATGTCGTCCGGTGGTTGCGGTGCCACTCGGAGGGAGTGGCACCTCCGGCCGGATCCCTGCGGGCGCGGCCCGCGATGAGCCAGGCGACGGGACCGACCAGGATCTCGCCGAAGAGCAGGATGATGAAGACCCAGGCCAGCTTGGGCAGGCCCCTGACCTCCTCCTCCGGCGTGTTCAGGCAGTCGATGAAGGCGTAGATCATCAGCGCCAGGACCAGCAGAAACGGCAGATACCTGAGCATGGCCGAACGTTCCCCCAGTGAACGGTGGCGGGGCGGCACGGGCCCCCCGGTGACGGGCACAGGGTAGCGGGTGGCCGATACTTGGACACATGGCTTACGACGATCTTCGCTCCCTGCTGAGGGCGCTGGAGCGCGAGGGCGACCTCAAGCGCATCAAGGCCGAGGTGGATCCGTACCTGGAGGTCGGGGAGATCGTCGACCGGGTGCAGAAGGCGGGCGGCCCCGCGCTGCTCTTCGAGAACGTGCGCGGGTCGGCTATGCCGCTCGCGATGAACGTCTTCGGCACCGACCGGCGACTGCTCAAGGCTCTTGGCCTGAAGTCGTACGCCGAGATCTCCGACAAGATCGGCGGACTGCTCAGGCCGGAGCTGCCGCACGGCTTCGTGGGAGTGCGCGAGGCCTTCGGGAAGCTCGGCGCGATGGCGCACGTACCGCCGAAGAAGGTCAAGGACGCGCCGGTGCAGGAGGTGGTGCTGCGGGGCGACGACGTCGATCTCGACGCCCTGCCCGCCCTGTTCACCTGGCCCGAGGACGGCGGCTCCTTCTTCAACCTCGGGCTCACCCACACCAAGGACCCCGAGTCCGGCATCCGCAACCTCGGCCTCTACCGGCTCCAGCGCCACGACAAGCGCACCATCGGCATGCACTGGCAGATCCACAAGGACAGCCGGAACCACTACCAGGTGGCGGCCCGCAGGGGCGAGCGACTGCCGGTGGCGATCGCCTTCGGGTGCCCGCCCGCCGTGACGTACGCCTCCACAGCCCCGCTGCCCGGTGACATCGACGAGTACCTCTTCGCCGGGTTCCTCCAGGGCAAGCGGATCGAGATGGTCGACTGCAAGACCGTGCCGCTCCAGGTGCCCGCGAACGCCGAGGTCGTCCTCGAGGGCTGGCTGGAGCCGGGCGAGATGCTGCCCGAGGGGCCGTTCGGCGACCACACCGGGTTCTACACCCCCCAGGAGCCGTTCCCGGCGCTGACCATCGACTGCGTGACGATGCGGAGGCGGCCGCTGCTCCAGTCCATCGTGGTGGGGCGGCCCCCGACGGAGGACGGGCCTCTCGGCCGGGCGACGGAGCGGTTCTTCCTGCCCCTGCTGAAGATCATCGTGCCGGACATCGTGGACTACCACCTGCCGGAGGCCGGCGGTTTCCACAACTGCGCGATCGTCGCGATCGACAAGAAGTACCCCAAGCACGCCCAGAAGGTGATGCACGCCGTCTGGGGCGCGCACATGATGTCCCTGACGAAACTCATCATCGTCGTCGACGCGGACTGTGACGTCCACGATCTGCACGAGGTGGCGTGGCGCGCGCTCGGCAACACGGACTACGGACGTGACCTCACCGTCGTCGAAGGCCCGGTCGACCACCTCGACCACGCCTCCTACCAGCAGTTCTGGGGCGGCAAGGCGGGCATCGACGCGACGAAGAAGTGGCCCGAGGAGGGCTACACCCGGGACGGCGGCTGGCCCGAGATGGTGCTGTCCGACCCGGAGACGGCGGCGAAGGTCGACCGCCGTTGGAAGGAGTACGGGCTGTGAGTTCAGCTTCCGCGGCGCTTCCGCAGCCGGGCCGCACCAAGGCGTTCCTGCGCCTTGTCATGATCGAGCACTCGGTGTTCGCACTCCCCTTCGCCTACATCGCCGCGCTGACGGCGATGTTCGCGTGGGACAAGAACATCCACTGGGGAAAGCTGCTCCTGGTCACCGTCGCGATGGTGGGCCTGCGCACCTTCGCCATGGCGGCGAACCGGATCATCGACCGCGAGATCGACGCCCGCAACCCCCGTACGGCCCATCGTGAACTGGTCACCGGCGCGATGAGCGTGAAGCACGCCTGGACGGGCGCGCTGGTCGCCCTGGTGGTCTTCCTCGCCGCCGCCGCCCTGCTCAACCCGCTGTGCCTGGCGCTGGCGCCCATCGCGGTCATCCCGATGGTCGTCTACCCGTACGGCAAGCGGTTCACGAACTTCCCGCAGGCCATCCTGGGTCTCGCCCAGGCGATGGGGCCGATCGGCGCCTGGATCGCCGTCACCGGCACCTGGTCCTGGGACGCCGTCGTCCTCGGTCTCGCGGTCGGCGTGTGGATCGGCGGCTTCGACCTGATCTACGCCTGCCAGGACGTCGAGACCGACCGCGAGATCGGTGTGATGTCGTTTCCGGCGCGCTTCGGCATCCCGGCGGCGATCCGGGGTGCGCGAGGCTGCCACGCGGTGACGACGGCGCTCTTCGTCTGGTACGGGGTGGCCACCGGCGCGGGAGCCTTCTTCTGGCTGGGCCTGGTGATCGTCACGGGAGCGTTCCTGTACGAGCACTCCATCGTGAAGCCGCACGACCTGACCCGGCTGAACAGGGCGTTCTTCCAGGTCAACGGCTTCATCGGTATCGCGCTGTTCGTGTGCGCCCTGCTCGATCTGCTGGTGCGCGGGCTGACGGTCTGACCATGGGCGGTGGCCGGATAGGCTCGACATCATGAAGCCAGGACAGACGCAGCGCCGGCCTTGGATCGTGGGGGTGTCCGGCGCGTCCGGTACGCCGTACGCGGCCGCGGTGCTGCGTTCGCTGCTGGAAGCCGGGGAGAGCGTCGACCTGGTCGTCAGCAGGGCCTCACGGCTCACGCTGCTCGACGAGACCGGCCTCCCGTTCCGCGACGCCCACTGGCAGGGCGACCTGCGCGAATGGCTGGCGCGGGGCGCCGACGGCAAGCCCGGCACCTTCGACGCCTTCGAGGAGCATCTCGACGGCGTACGGCACTGGAGCGCGGGCGACCTGGCGGCGGGGCCCTCCTCGGGCTCGTACCCGGCCAAGGGCATGCTCATCGTGCCCGCGTCCACCGCCTGCGTGGCCGGAGTCGCCCTCGGCCTCTCCAAGGATTTGTTGCAGCGGGCCGCGAGCGTCACCCTCAAGGAAGGGCGGAGGCTGGTCGTCGCCGTACGGGAGACCCCGCTGAACGGGCAGACGCTGCGGCACCTGGTCTCCCTGGCCGACGCGGGTGCGACCGTGCTGCCCGCGTCGCCGGCGTTCTACGCGGGAGCCACGCACATCCAGGACCTGGTGGACTTCGTCGCCGGGCGGGTCCTCGACGCGGTGGCTGTCGAACACAACCTGTACCGCAGGTGGAAGGGCGAACTCGGGAGCGGCTCCCGGGGCGACACCACCTGACGCACGCGCACGAAGCACCGGGCACCACCAGACAGTTCAGGGCTTTTCAGGCTTTCCGAAACTTTCGGACATCTCAAGACCTCTCGCAAGACCTCGCAGCACCTCGCAGCACCTCGCAACACCTCAAGACTTCTCAGACCTTTTCAGTGGAAGGCTTCGATCGCATGGACGCGGTGGACAGGCAGCTCATCCAGGCCCTCAGGGAGAACGGCCGGGCCTCCTACGCGGAGCTGGGGCGCCTCGTCGGTCTGTCGGGACCCAGTGTCACCGACCGCATCAACCGGCTGGAGGCGGCCGGCGTCATCACCGGGTACCGCGCGACGGTCGACTCGGCCTCGCTCGGCCTCGGCGTCACCGCCCTGATCGGCATCTCGCTCTCCGACGCCGCCGACCACGAGGACGTGGCCCGGCGGCTGCGCGACCTCGGCGAGATCGAGGACTGCTGGTTCATCGCGGGCGACGACTCGTTCATGCTCAAGGTGCGGTCCAGCGACGTCGACGGACTGGAGAAGACCATCCGGCGCCTGTCCGGGACCAAGGGCGTCTCCCGTACCCGTACGACGATCGTGCTCTCCACGAAGTGGGAGAACCGGGTCGGAGAGCTGCCCGAGGAGGACTAGGCACACCCCGGGGTGCGAAGGCCCTGATGGGGGGCCTTCCGCCGGAAGGCGGGGGAGTACGGTTGGCAGCGTTTCGTCACAGGGAGAGGTAATCGCATGGATGTCGGGCTCAAGCGCGAGCTGGAGGACAAGGTCCGGGCCGGTGAGCGGCTCAGCCGCGAGGACGGCATCGCGCTGTACGAGTCGGACGACCTGGCGTGGCTCGGCGGGCTCGCGCACGAGGTGCGCACGCGGAAGAACGGCGACGTCGTCCACTTCAACGTCAACCGTCACCTCAACATGACGAACGTGTGCACCGCGTCCTGCGCGTACTGCTCGTTCCAGCGCAAGCCGGGCGAGAAGGACGCGTACACGATGCGCATCGAGGAGGCCGTCCGCCTCGCCAAGACGATGGAGGGCGAGAACCTCACCGAGCTGCACATCGTCAACGGCCTGCACCCGAACCTGCCGTGGCGCTACTACCCGCGTTCGCTCAGCGAGCTGAAGAAGGCTCTCCCGGAGGTCTCGCTCAAGGCGTTCACGGCCACCGAGATCCATCACTTCGAGACCATCTCGGGGCTGTCCGCCTCGGAGATCCTCGACGAGCTGATCGAGGCCGGTCTGGAGTCGCTGACCGGCGGCGGCGCGGAGATCTTCGACTGGGAGGTCCGGCAGCACATCGTCGACCACCGCACCCACTGGGAGGACTGGTCGCGCATCCACCGCCTCGCGCACGAGAAGGGTCTCAAGACCCCGTGCACGATGCTGTACGGGCACATCGAGGAGCCCCGCCACCGCGTCGACCACGTGCTGCGGCTGCGTGAACTCCAGGACGAGACCGGCGGCTTCCAGGTCTTCATCCCGCTGCGCTACCAGCACGACTTCGTGGACATGAAGGACGGCAAGGTCAGGAACCGCCTCCAGGCGCGTACCCAGATGGCGACCGGCGCCGAGGCCCTGAAGACCTTCGCGGTCTCCCGGCTGCTCTTCGACAACGTCCCGCACGTCAAGGTCTTCTGGGTCATGCACGGCGTCCAGACCGCCCAGCTCGCGCTCCAGCACGGCGCCGACGACATGGACGGATCGGTCGTCGAGTACAAGATCACGCACGACGCCGACAACTACGGCACACCGAACAAGCTGACCCGCGACGACCTGCTCGACCTGATCCGCGACGCCGGCTTCCGCCCCGTCGAGCGCAACACGCGGTACGAGATCATCCGCGAGTACGACGGACCGGACCCGGCGCGGCGCGAGTCGCCGCAGCCCATGCGGGTCTGACGTGGCGCTGGTCTTCGAACTGGATCCGGCCGTCACCCCCGAGCTCCGGGACGGTGTCGTCGACCTCTGGGTGGACGTGTCGAACGCGGGCGGCTCCGTCGGCTTCGTGCCGCCGGTGGCCGCCGGCGACGTCCGCCCCGAACTCGTCAAGCACTTCGTCGCCATGGCGGAGGGCCGCACCCGGCTCCTGGTCGGCAGGGACGAGGAGGGCGGCGTCGCCGCGACCGCCTTCCTCACGTACAACACCCACCGGCTGATGAGGCACTGGGTCTGGCTGTACACCGTGATGGTGCATCCCCGGCACCAGGGCAAGGGGTACGGCCGGGACCTGCTCGCCGCCGTCGAGAACGCCGCGGGCGGTCTCGACGGCATCGACGCGATCCGGCTGACCTGCCGGGGCGGTGAGGGGCTGGAGCGCTTCTACGCCTCCTGCGGCTACAAGGAGGTCGGGCGGGTGCCCGGCGCGATCCGCGTGGCGCCCGGTGACGAACGCGACGACATCACGATGCTGCTGCCCCTCGCACTCCGCGACTGAGGACCCTCTGCCGTCTGCCGTCTGCCGTCTGCCGTCTGTCCTCTGCCGTCTGCCGTCTGCGTTCCGCGACCGAGGTCTCCCTCTGCTCCGCGACCGAGGCCCCCCTGCAAGATCGCCCTCCTGGCGTGCTTCACTGGACGGAGTTCTTTGGGAGCGTTCGGAACGGAAGAGTGGATTGAGATGTTCCGCTACACACTGATGCGCCTCGGTATCTTCGTAGGCTGCCTCGTGGTCGTCTGGGGCCTCGTCTACTCGGGCATCGCCCCGCGCGGCCTCGGCGACTCCAACTACATGTGGGTCGTGCTGCTGGCCCTGGTGATCTCCGCGCCGATCAGCTTCGTCGTCCTGCGCGGCGAGCGCGACCGCGCCTCGGCCCAGGTCGTCGCCCGCGTGGACCGCGCCCGGGCCAACCTGGAGCGCAACCGCAACCAGGAGGACGCCGTCCTGGACGAGACCGCCCAAGGCGCCCCGAACCAGGCCTCCTGACACTCCTGCGCGCCCGGCCCGGCGGCGGCCGATCGTACGCTTGGCGCATGGGTGCTGTGAAGAACAAGCGGATGCCGCGCGCGGTACGCGAACAGCAGATGCTGGACGCGGCCGTACGGACCTTCGGGCAGCGCGGGTACCGGGCCGCGTCGATGGACGAGATCGCCGAACTGGCGGGCGTGTCCAAGCCGTTGGTGTATCTGTACCTGAACTCGAAGGAAGACCTGTTCACCGCGTGCATCCGGCGTGAGGCCGAGGCGCTCACCGCCGCCGTCCGCGCCGGTGTCCGCCCCGGGCTGCCGGCCGACCGTCAACTCTGGGAAGGGCTGCGGGCTTTCTTCACCCATACCGCGGAGAACCCGGACGGCTGGGCGGTGCTGCACCTCCAGGCCCGCACCCACGGCGAGCCCTTCGCCGCCGAGGTCTTCGCGATGCGCGAGGAACTGGTCCAGTTCGTCACGCAGTTGATCGTCGTCGCCGCGCGGGAGGCGCACCGTGACCCGTCGCTGCCGGCGCGGGAGGTCGCGGGGCTCGCGGAGGCACTGGTCGGCGCCGCCGAGTCGCTGGCCGCGTGGGCCAACGCCACCCCGGGCGTCTCGGCCCGGCAGGCCGCCGCCACCTTGATGAACTTCGCCTGGGCGGGACTCGGCACCATGATGCAGGGCCGCCCGTGGTCCCCGCCGGCCGCGGGGATTCCGCCCCAGGCCGCCGCGGAGGTCTGACGCACCCGGCCGGCGCGGGGTTCTCTCCGTGCCGGGAGGGGTGGTTCCGGCCTTCGAAGCCGCCCTCCGCAACTTCGACGCCCCCGCCGCCGGTGGCGCAGTGCTGGGGGCGACCCTCTCGCGGCCACGCGGTGGAGGGACCGGGCACTGCCGCGCGCGGCCCGCCGGACGACCGCCCGCAGCGGGTCCGTTCCGCCCCCGCCCGGAGGCAGGGCCGGTGGCCTGCCCTGCTCGTCGAGGCCGTTGCACTCCAGGATGCAGCCGGGATACGCCCCCGCGCGCTGCGGTGAGCAGCACGGCCGCAGCGCGGGCAGCCGCCCCGCCGCGCCCGGCGTGGCGACCCGATCACGGGCGGCGGCGCACGGATCTGCCTTGCCTATGCCCTGCCCTGCCCTGCCGTGCCGTCCACCCCGGGGCGACGCGGGGCGGCGCGCCCGCTTCATGCGTGCAGCGGCCGTACGTCGCCGGTCAGATGGACCCGCCCGCCCGAGCGGAGCTCGAACGACGGGCCCCGCGCGGCGTACGTCACCGTCCTGGGCAGCAGCACCGGGGCCCTGAACTCGGCCCGCACTCCCACCGCTTGCTGCGGCCCGTACTCGGCGAGGCAGCGGGCGACGGTCCACATGCCGTGCGCGATGGCACGCGGGAAGCCGAAGAGGCGGGCGGTGAGGGGGTGCAGGTGGATGGGGTTGCGGTCCCCGGAGACCGCGCCGTAGCGGCGGCCGACGTCCCGGGCGAGGGACCACTCGGCGACGGCGGGCAGCGGCTTCGGTCCCTCGGGCGAAGGGGCCGGCGGGGCGTTGTGCACGGCCGCTCGCGAGGCGGCCCGAGGAGCGGTGCGTCGTGCGGCGCGGCACGGGGTTTCGGGCGGGGCCTCTCGCGAGGCGTTCCGCGGGGTCCGGTCCTGGCCCGGGTCCCGGGGCCTGTGCCGGGCGAGGTAGGTACTCCTCGACTCCCACACGAGCCTGCCGTGGGCCCGCGCCTCGGTGAGCACGATCGCCTCCGTGCCCCGTCGGTGCGGCACCAACTTCTCGACCAGCACACCGAGTTCGTACTCCGCGGTCGCGGCGGACTCCTGGTGCTGGGTGATCTCGATCGACGTGTGCACCAGCCCGAGCAGCGGCAGCGGGAACGCGCGCCCCGCCATGATCCGCATCGCCAGCGGAAAGGCGAGCACATGCGGATACGTGACCGGCAGGGCGTCCGCGCCGGTCGCGAACCCGCACACCCGCTCGTACGCGGCGAGATGGGCGAGGTCGACCCGCACGCCGGAGAGGACGAGCCGGGTGGCGGGGACGGGGGAGTCCGGGCGGGGGCGCTTGAAGGGGGAGAGCAGGGCGCCGCGGGCCAGCAGCGGAACGAGGGAGGGGGGAGCGGCGAGGGTGCGGGTCCGGGGCTCGGGGCGGACGGGAGGCTGAGTGCGCATCGAGGTCTCCAGGCGGGTGGGGAGGGTGCGGCTCTCGGTGTCCCGGCTCGGACACGAATTTACTCTGGAGTAAGTTACCGGGGGTAAGGGTATGTGAGGGCGGGCAGCAGGTCGAGATGGGTACCCGCAATCTCCGGAAGGGGGGCTCGATGGGGAGTCGCGGCGAGTCGGGTTGCCCCGGCGTGCCGGGTGTCCGTGCGTCACGGTCGACCGGCCCGCCGGGGGCCACCGACGCCGGGCCGCCGGGCGAGAGGAGTCGCGGCTGCCCCGGACTGCTTTGCCGGAGGCGCGTCGGCCGCTCCGGGTGGTCGGAGCGGGAGGGGTGCCGTCGCCCCGGACCGCCTTGCCGGAGGTGCCACGGCCACCCTGGGTGGTCGGAGTGGGAGGGGTGCCGTCACCCCGAACTGTCCTGCCCGGGGGAGCCACAGCTACCCCGGGTAACCCGCACCTTGCCTGCCGCAAAGCGCCACAAACCCCACACTTCGGCGCCGTAGGATCCCCGTCTCACCGGGTTGCCGAGACCCCTGAACCCCCTACTCCCCACGGCCGTATCAGGATTCGCGCCCCGCGCTCCTCCGAGCCCGTACACGCCTTGCACCCGCCCCGGCCTCCGGCCGACAAGGAGCCGCCCCGTGTCCAGCCCGTACTTCCCCGACTCCGCACCTCCCCTTCCGGAGCCCGAGATCAGGCGGCTGGACGGTGTCGTGCGCGAGGTCGCGGTGCCGCCGATCGCGGGCCGGGTGACGCACGGCTCCCTCGCGGACATCCCGTTCGACAACGCGGCCGCCGCCCCGCTGGAGCCGGTCCTCAGCCGGAAGACGCCGGACGGCGACGGCTGGACGGACGTGACCGCCGCCGAGTTCGCCGAGCAGGTCCTGGCGGTGGCCAAGGGGCTGATCGCGGAGGGGCTGGTGCCGGGCGACCGGATCGCCATCATGTCCCGGACGACGTACGAGTGGACCCTCCTCGACTTCGCCGCCTGGGCCGCGGGCCTGGTCACCGTGCCCGTCTACCCGACCTCCTCCGTCTTCCAGACCCGCTGGATCCTCCAGGACTCGGGGGCCGTCGCGCTCGCCGTGGAGTCCGTCGCGCAGGCCGCGTCGCTCGGGCCCGAGCGGGAGCACATCCCCGATCTGCGGCACATGTGGGTCTTCGAGAAGGGTCATGTGGAGCGCCTCGCGGAACTCGGCCGCGATGTCCCGGACCAGGAAGTCGCCGTACGGCGTGGGGTGCTGGGCCCGGACACGCTCGCCACCCTCATCTACACGTCGGGCACCACAGGCCGCCCCAAGGGCTGCGTCCTGACCCACGGCAACTTCTTCGCCGAGGTCGACAACGCCGTGGAACTGCTCTACCCGATCTTCAAGGCCCGCACCCAGGAGCCCGCCTCCACCCTTCTCTTCCTCCCCCTCTCGCATGTCTTCGGCCGCATGGTGGCCGTGGCCTGTCTGCGCGCGCGGGTGAAACTCGGCCACGCCCCGAGCCTGCAGACCGACGAACTCCTCGCGGACCTGGCCTCGTTCAGACCGACCTTCCTGCTCGCCATCCCGTACGTCCTGGAGAAGGTCTTCAACACCGGCCGCGCCACGGCCGAACGGATGGGCCGCGGTTCGTCCTTCGACCGGGCGGCGCGGATCGCCCAGAAGTACGGCGAGGCCGTCGAGGCCAAGCAGCACGGCACCGGTCCCGGTCCCGGCCGGGCCCTGCGCGCGGCCCGGGCCCTCTACGACCCCCTGGTCTACCGCCGTATCCGCAACGCCCTCGGCGGCAGGGTCCGGCACGCCATCTGCGGCGGCTCCCCGCTCGGCCGCCGGCTCGCCGCCTTCTACGCCGGTGCCGGAATCGAGATCTTCGAGGGGTACGGCCTGACGGAGACCACGGCCGCCGCGACCGTCACACCCCCGCACAAGCCGCGCCTCGGCACGGTGGGCCGGCCCCTGCCCGGTACCCGGGTGCGGATCGCCGCCGACGGAGAGGTGCTGCTGTGCGGCGGACAGGTCTTCCGCGGCTACTGGGACCCGCACGCGGGCGGGGTCGTCGACGCGGCGCCGGACGGCTGGTTCGCGACCGGAGACATCGGCGAACTGGACGCGGACGGCTACCTCGCCATCACCGGCCGGAAGAAGGAGATCCTGATCACCGCGGGCGGCAAGAACGTCGCCCCGGCGCCTCTGCAGGACTGGCTCCGCTCCCATCCGCTGATCGCCCAGTGCATGGTCCTGGGCGACCGGCGCCCGTTCGTCTCCGCCCTTTTCACCCTCGATCCCGAGGGCATCACCCACTGGCGCCGGATGAACGGCAGGCACCCGGTTCCTGCCGAACTCGTCATGGACGACCCCGAGTTGCTGGCCATCCTGCAACGTGCCGTCGACGAGGCCAACAAACTCGTCTCGCGCCCCGAATCCATCCGTCGTTTCACCGTCCTGCCCGTCGACTTCACCGAGGAGTCCGGTCATCTGACGCCCTCGATGAAGCTGAGGCGCGCGGCGATCGAGAAGGACTTCAGCAGGGAGATAGAGGCCCTGTACGCGACGTAGCCGAGAGAGGCGGCACCCTTGACCTGCTCTGCTCCGCCCTGCTCAGTTCCGCCTTGCCCTGCCCTGCCCTGTCGTGGACTCCCTCGTCTTGTCGTGCCCTAGCCGACCCCGGCCATGCGCAGGGCCGCCGTCGTGGCCGCGGCTCCCAGGACGACCAGCACGAACGGGGCCCTTCGCCAGGCCAGTGCGCCGCCCGCCAGTACCCCGGCGGGCCGGGCCCATCCCGCGAATCCGCGGGCCTCGGTGAGCGCGCCCGTGGCGAGCAGCGCGACAAGGAGGACCACCGCTCCCGCGGACAGCAACCTCCGCACCCGGGCGGAGAGTTCGACCCGGCCGTGCAGCAGCGGCCCGGTCAGCCGGAAGACGTACGTCCCGAGGGCGAGGGCGAGGACGGCGGCCAGGGCCGGTGCCGTGCCGCTCATGCCGTCCGCCCGCCCAGGAGCAGCAGTCCGGTGAGGGCCATCAGTACGGGCACCCCCACCGGGACGAAGGGCGTCAGTGCCAGGGCCGCGGCGGCTCCGGCGAGCGCGGCGCGTCGTACGCCGGTGTCCCCGCGCAGTGCGGGCAGGACCAGTGCCACGAGCACCGCGGGAAACGCGGCGTCGAGTCCGTAGCGTCCGGTGTCGCCCAGCGCGCTCCCGGCGAGGGCGCCGAGCAGGACGCACAGGTTCCAGGACGCGTAGAGGCCGAGCCCCGAGATCCAGAAGGCGGCCCGGCGGCGGGCGGGGTCCGGCTGGGCGAGGGTGAAGGCGACCGTCTCGTCGGTCACGAGGTGGGCGCCGATCCAGCGGGTGAAGCGGCCTCGCCCGATGACGTCGGCGACCGCGAGACTGAAGGCCGCCGTGCGGGTGTTGAGCAGCAGTCCGGTGGCCGCCGCGGCGAACGGCCCGCCCCCGGCGAGGAGTATGCCGACGGCGCTGAACTGGGCGGAGCCCGCGTACACCAGCAGCGACATCACCACCGGCAGCCAGACCGGGAGCCCGCCCGCGACGGCGATGGCCCCGAAGGAGACGCCGACGACCCCGCCGGCCAGACAGACGAGGGCCACGTCCCGCAGCAGACGCGAGTCATGCGTCAGGAGTGGTGTTCGGAGCGGCGGTGTTCGGAACGGCGAACGCATGTTTTCTACAATGAACAGCAAGCGCCATGTTCGTCAAGGCGAACGTTCGGACCGATGGAGAGAACGACATGACCGATGACGGCACCGGTGTCCCTCCGGCCCGCCTGCCTCTCGACTGGATCGCCGCCTCCTTGCGCCGTGAACGCGCGCGGGCCGGCCTCTCCCTGTCCGAGCTGGCCAAACGTGCCGGGATCGCGAAGTCCACGCTGTCCCAGCTGGAGGCGGCGAGCGGCAATCCGAGCATGGAGACGCTGTGGGCGCTGGGTGTCGCGCTGGGCGTACCGTTCAGCGCGCTGGTCGAGCCGCCGAGCCCGGCGGTCCAGGTGATCCGTGCGGGGGAGGGGCCGACGGTCCACTCGGAGCAGGCGGCCTACGCGGCGACGCTGCTCTCCGCGAGTCCGCCGGGAGCCCGGCGCGACATCTACCACCTGCGGGTGGAGCCGGGCGCGGCGCGCGCATCCGAAGCGCACATTCCCGGGAGCGTCGAGCATCTGATCGTGGGCGCGGGGCGGCTGAAGGCGGGCCCGCGCGGTGAGGCGGTCGAGCTCGGCCCCGGTGACTACATGGCGTACCGGGGCGATGTGCCGCACGCGTACGAGGCGCTGGAACCCGGGACGACGTTCGTGCTCGTGATGCAACACGTGTGAAGCGCGGATGCTGTGACGGGAGGCGCGAAGGCGGGCGGGGCGCCGGGAAAAGGCAGGAGCCCCGCGACCGGCTGACGCGGGGCTCCTTGGGTACTGCTATCCGTTCCGGATCAAAGCATTGGGCTCATGGAGCCGAAGGCTTAGAGCGGGGTGACGTTCTCCGCCTGCGGGCCCTTCGGACCCTGCGTGACGTCGAAGGAAACCGACTGGTTCTCTTCGAGAGAGCGGAATCCGCTCGCGTTGATCGCGGAGTAGTGGACGAAGACGTCCGGGCCGCCGCCTTCCTGGGCAATGAAACCAAAGCCCTTTTCGGCGTTGAACCACTTCACGGTTCCGGTAGCCATAAGCCCTCCTTGGGCCCAAAGGGTTGCCCTGCTCCAGAACCTGCGATTGTGTAAACAACTGCATACGTCTGAAAACGACGAGAGCCCGCGGTCACATGCTCCGCAGGCTCTGTACTGCAAGGGAAACCAAACTGCAACTTGCGGCGAGCCTAGCACGCAGGCAGCCGAAAGCAATAGAGGCAAAGATCACGTCATTCGGAAGGGTGGCCCGTGCGGGCGAGGGGTCTGACGTGCGTTGACTTCGTGGTGTCACAACAGTTGACACGAGGGGTCCGGATGGTTTCCACCAGCACACGCCGACCCTGAAGCCTGGACCGCAGCGCACGGGGTCTAGCCTCGCGATGTGGACAATTCTCGCACCCGGCCGCGCGTCGGCCACATCCAGTTCCTGAACTGCCTGCCCCTGTACTGGGGGCTCGCGAGAACGGGCACGCTCCTCGACTTCGAGCTCACCAAGGACACCCCGGAGAAGCTCAGCGAGCAGCTGGTGCGGGGGGATCTCGACATCGGGCCCATCACGCTCGTCGAGTTCCTCAAGCACGCCGACGACCTTGTCGCTTTCCCCGACATCGCGGTCGGCTGCGACGGCCCCGTGATGTCCTGCGTGATCGTCTCGCAGGTTCCCCTCGACCAGCTGGACGGCGCCCGCGTCGCCCTCGGCTCGACCTCGCGCACCTCGGTGCGGCTCGCGCAGCTGCTGCTGGCCGAGAAGGTCGGGGTCCAGCCCTCGTACTACACGTGCCCGCCCGATCTGAGCCTGATGATGCAGGAGGCGGACGCCGCCGTCCTCATCGGCGACGCGGCGCTGCGCGCCAACCTGCTCGACGGACCGAAGTTCGGTCTCCAGGTGCACGATCTCGGCGCCCTGTGGAAGGAGTGGACGGGCCTGCCGTTCGTCTTCGCCGTGTGGGCGGCCCGGCGCGACTACCTGGAGCGCGAGCCGCTCGTCACCCGCAAGGTGCACCAGGCCTTCCTCGCCTCCAGGGACCTCTCCCTCGACGAGGTCTCCAAGGTCGCCGAGCAGGCGGCCCGGTGGGAGGCCTTCGACGAGGCCGTCCTGGAGCAGTACTTCACGACGCTCGACTTCCGCTTCGGCGGCCCGCAACTGGAGGCCGTACGGGAGTTCGCGCGCCGGGTCGGCTCGACCACCGGGTTCCCGGCGGACGTGAACGTACGGCTCCTCCAGCCGTGAGGCGCCGGTCGTCACGAGTCTGACGGGCACGCGCCGGCAGATACGGGGCGACCGTCACGCGGCTCCGGGCGCGCACGGCACTACGCTGCTGGGCAGTGTGTACGGGGGAGGAGTGAGCCGTGAGTGCCATGCAGCCGCTCGGAGTCGACGAACCCACGGTCGTGGGGCCCTACCGGCTGCTCGGCCGGCTGGGGTCCGGCGGCATGGGACGCGTGTATCTGGGACGCAGCGCGGGCGGGCGTACGGTCGCGGTCAAGATCGTGCATCCGCACTTCGCGCTCGACGAGGAGTTCCGCGCCCGGTTCCGCCGCGAGGTCGAGGCCGCGCGTCGGGTGGGCGGTGCCTGGACGGCCCCCGTCCTGGACGCGGACCCCGAGGCACCGGTCCCCTGGGTCGCCACCGCCTACGCGGCCGGCCCCTCACTGACGGGCGCCGTCGCGGACGGCGGACCGCTGCCGGTCCACTCCGCGCGCGTTCTCGGGGCCGGTCTGGCCGAGGCGCTCACGGCGGTCCACGCGCTGGGCCTCGTCCACCGTGACGTCAAACCATCCAACGTGCTGCTCACCCTCGACGGCCCGCTGCTGATCGACTTCGGCATCGCGCGGGCCACGGACGGCACCGCCTCCCTGACCTCGACGGGGGTCTCGGTCGGCTCCCCCGGCTACATGGCCCCCGAGCAGATCCTCGGCAAGGGCGTCACGGGAGCCGCGGACGTCTTCTCGCTCGGCGCGGTCATCGCGTACGCCGCCACCGGACAGCCCCCCTTCCCTGGCGACTCCTCCGCCTCCCTCCTCTACAAGGTGGTGCACGAGGAGCCGCGACTCGACTCCCTGGAAGGCGAGTTGCGCGAGCTGGTGGCGGCCTGCCTGGCCAAGTCGCCCGTGGCGCGGCCCACTCCGGACGAGGTGGCCGTCCGGCTTGCACCGCAGGGCGCCGCCGGGCTGGTGTCGGCGGGCTGGCTGCCGGGCTCCCTGGTCGAGCGGGTGAGCCGAAGTGCCGTACAGCTGCTGAATCTTGAGGCGACGGGGACCGCGGATTCCGCGCCCTCCGGGCCGGTGGGGTTCAGCAGCCCCTCGGTGGAGGCCGGCCCGGCCACCGGGAAGGGTGCCGGTTCCGGACCGGGCCCGTCCGGCGAGGTGGCGTCGGGGGATGCCGCCTTCGGCGAGGCGGCCGGGGTGCCGGGAACAAGCGGGGGCTTCGGGCCGCCCCCGCAGGGCTTCGGGCCGCCGCCTCGGATGCCCACGTACGTACCCGGTCAGCGCGAGAGCCGGGCCGCCGGGCCCCAGGACGCCGTCCACCGCGAAGGGGCGCCGCCGAAGGAGCAGCCGTACGACCGGCCGGGCAAGGTCTCCGTCAGCGTGGCGGCGACCTCCGCGCCCGGGGCCGACGGGCGGGGCCGCAGGATGAGTTGCACGGTCGCGCTGGCGGTCGCGGGAGCGCTGGCCGCGGTGACCGTGGGCTCGGCGTTCCTCTTCGACCTGCTGCCGGGCGGCGACGACCGGAGCAGCGCGTCGGGCGGCAGCCCGACGGCCAGGGCGAGCGAGACCCTTCCCGGCACGCGTCCGTCGACGAGCGCGAGCGCCCCCGAACCGGGGCCGTCGGCGAGCACCCCGGACCCGGGCGAGCAGCAGTCCACGATCCCGGCCTCCTACCTCGGCACCTGGGAGGGCGACGGCCTCGCCCTCAACGGCACCCTCCCGATGGGCACCTTCCGCGTCACCGTCCACCAGGCCGCCGTGGGACAGGAGTTGGGCACCTTCCGGCAGACCGACCAGATCGGTGGCATCTGCGACGACGTCCTCATCCTCAAGAAGGTCACGAAGAAGCAGCTCGTCGCCACGGGCGTGGCCGCGGAGTCCAACCGCGACGTCTGCACCAAGGGCCGGCACGAGGTCCGGCTGACTCCCGCCGGCAGCGTCCTCACCTACGACTCGGACAACGCCGAGGCGGGGGACCCGGTGGCCCGGATGACGAAGGTCGGCTAGTGCCCCGCACAGCCCCGTGGCCGCCGTCCTGGGACGGCGGCCACGAAGACCGGTCGGCAGCGGTGGGTCTCAGCCTGTGGCGGCGGGACCTCAGCCCTTCTGTCCGGGCGTCTGCTTCATGCCGTCGACGATCGCGCGCTTGGTGATGGCGCTGATGCCGCGGACGGTGCCGGGCTTGATGACGACGCCGTCCTGGGTGACCGACTTGACCTGCACGGTCCGCTCGCCGAGGAAGCCGTGGGTCTTCTTGTCGAAGATCCACTCCTCGCGTTCGCCGCTGGTCTCGTCCAGCCGCGCCACCGCGACGCCCGAGCGGCCGAGCGCGTCCTTGGCGTCGTTCACCACGACCACGCCCGGGATCTTCGCGGCGGCCTTGAACAGGGCCGAGTAGAGCTTCGCGGGCGGGTAGCTCTCGCCGAGCAGGTCACCGATCGTGGTGAACGCCTCCTGGTCGGGGGTGTTGCCCTGCGTCGAGGTCTCCTTGTAGATCAGCTTCAGCAGCTCGTCGGGGTCGGTGGTCAGCCGGGCCAGGAAGTCGTACGACGGGTGGTTCAGGCCGGCCTCGGGGGTGTTGCCCTGCTCGTCGGGCAGGCTCAGCGTCTCGCCATCGGAGCTGTCGTTGACGGCCGCGTCGATCAGCCAGCCCTTGGTGCCGTCGGCGGACTGCCAGACCTGGCGCCGGTGCAGCGCGTAGCTGACGAGGCTGCCCTTGCCGCCGTCCGTCTTCACGAAGGTGCCGGAACCCTGGGACTCGGTGTAGACGTACTGACCGGGCTCGACCGTGGGGTGGGTCTCCTCGGCCGCCGCCAGTGAGACCTGGTCGATCAGCTGCGGCAGGCCCTTGGTGGTCGTGGCGCCGACGGGGATGACCGCCGCGGGTCCGGTGGCGAGACCATCGCTGTGCACGCCGCTGTCGATCAGCAGCGTTCCGGCGACGACCGCGGCGGTCAGCGCCATCGCGGGCAGCACGAAAGCCGGGCGCAGCAGGCGGAGTCCTCGGGGCTTCGGCAGGGCGGGGGCGGCCTTCGTGGTGCTCGCGTCCCGCTGGGTGTCCTGCTGGATGTGGGCCATCAAACGCTCCTTGTGGAACTGGTGACGGCCCGCCGGGAGATCGCGCGCAGTCTGCGGGAGGAGAGGCGTGCTCTCCTCCCACTCGGCCGGACTCTGCCGGGACTGGGTCGCTTTCATCGATTTCCTTCCGATACGGGCCGGATCGAGTGGATGTGTTCTCCTCTTGTCTGTCGATCCGGCCGGCCGAGTTCCCGATTTCCTCGTACGGGATTTCCCGCGCGTTCTTCGGTGCGGTGGTCCGTGTACGGGACCGGCGCCGCCCGGGCGGCGGGTCGGCCGTCGAGTTCGGCCTCGGTGAGTTTGCGCAGCTTGGCGCGTGCCCGGGAGAGGCGCGAGCGCACCGTTCCGACGGCGATGCCGAGCGCCTCGGCCGCGGCCGTGTACTCCAGCCCCTCCCAGAGGCACAGCGTCAGGACCTCGCGCTCGGGTCTGCGCAGTGCGGCGAGCGCGCGCAGGGCAGCGGCGATACGCAGTCGGTCGTCGAGCCGGCCCGCCACCTCGTCGGCGTGGTCGGGCAGCGCCGTCTCGGCCTCCGCGGCGGCGTTCGCCGCCGCCCGGTAACGCCGGTTGCTGCGATGGTGGCCACGGGCGATGTTGATCGCCACGCCCAGCAGCCACGGCCGCAGGCTGCCCCCCTCGGCGTTGACCCGGTCACGCAGCCGCCACGCTTCCATGAAGGTCTCGGCCATCACGTCCTCCGCCGCGGACCAGTCGGCGGTGAGGCGGAAGGCGTGGTTGTAGACGGCGCGTGCGTAGCTGTCGTACAGCTCGGCGAACGCGCTCGGATCCCCGGCACGTATCCGGGTACGCATGTCAGTGCTCACCTTCATTAACTGACGATCCAGGCACCCCGGGTTCCCGTGATCCGCGTCACACGGGGCGACAGAGGCGCCGGCCGGCCACAGGACGCCGGGCAGGGGACGGGTTCAGAGCGGAGACGGGAGGCGCGGGGCTCAGGTGGACGGGGCCTTCTCGCGGGCGTTCGCGACCCTGATGAGCACGGTGATCAGCGCGGCGGCGACGAGCACCGTCGAGAGCAGGCCGGCGGCCCAGACCCAGGGGTACTCCACGTGGACCCAGCAGGGGTTGCCCCGGCTGTAGCACTCGGAGTCCCAGTCGCGTCGGTGCTTGGGGCGGAAGCTCGCGAAAAAGACCACCGCCCATACGAAGAAGGCGGCGACTCCGGGCAGAGAGGCGGCCGCCCAGCCCAGCGAGCGGAGAGGGCTCCTCTTCCAGTTCATCCGAGTCAGAGTCGCGATCACGGCGGCCGACCCGAGTGGCAGGAGGGCGCCGGCACCGGCCGCGAAGCCGTATCCGCCGCCGGGCGAGGCGGGGGCGACATGGCCCCAGAGCTCGGATCCCCAGGTCCCGACCATGAGCGCGAACCCGACGAACGCCGCCATGGCGGCCAGCAGGAACAGGCAGCCGAGGAACGACTCCCCTCGGGGCGCCTTCTTCTTCACCTGCTGCCACGCGGACGGCCGCCGCCGCACCTGCTCGTAGCGCAGCGCAGCCCCGGCCGCCCTCCGCCGCTTCGGCTTCGCCGATCCGCTCACCGGACCTGCCCCCCTCTTTCTTTCGGCCTGCTTCCGCTTCCTCGTCTTCGTGGTCCTCGTGTTCTCGCTTGCCCGGCCCGGCGGGTCACACAGGTGTCGTCACCGTCAGCGGCTCCCCGTCGCCGAGGTGCAGAAGGCCCTTGCCGGGGGCGATCGGTCCGCCGACCATGCTCCGGTTCGTACGGATGCCGATCAGCTCGCCCGCGGAGGAGTCCTGCGGA
The DNA here is from genome assembly GCF_025399795.1 of Streptomyces rhizosphaerihabitans. Lineage (GTDB taxonomy): Bacteria > Actinomycetota > Actinomycetes > Streptomycetales > Streptomycetaceae > Streptomyces > Streptomyces rhizosphaerihabitans. Next base: position 96,264 of record NZ_JAODTZ010000014.1, read on the forward strand.
GAGAGCAGGATGCCGCGGCGGCCCTTCTTCATCTCGACCTGCCAGCCGGAGAACCCGCTGCACACGTCTTCCTCGTCACCGGCGATGACCAGTCCGAGACCGCGTTCGGCGCCACGCTGCACGATCCGCTTGAAGACCGTCTCGGCGTCGCAGTCCTCCAGGACCTCACCGTCGTCGACCAGCACCACGATCGGCTCCTCGGGCGTCGCCGAGTCGATGGCCTCGCGCAGGTCGTCGCTCTCGATGTCGTCCTCGTCGAAGACCCTCAACACCCCGTCCTGGCCGTCCAGTTCACGTAGCGGCGACGGACGCGGCGCGGCGACGACCAGGCGTACGCCCTGGGCCAGGTACGACCGGGCCATGTTCAGCAGCGTGGTGCTGCGGCCGGACTTCGCCGGGCCCGCGACGACGAACGTCGGCACGCCCCGGGAGAGGTCCGGGCCGAAGCCCATGATGTCGTCGCCGCCGATGCCCACCAGGCTCCACAGCTTGGAGCGGGAGGCGTCCGGGTCGCGCATCTCCCAGGCGTCGGTGAAGCCGATCCGGGTGGGCAGCACGTCGACCCGGAACGGACGCCGGGCGCGCGGGAGTCCGGCGTCGCGGACCGCGGCGGCCTCGCCGATCGCCGCGAGCGCGGCGGCCTGGCCCTGGCCGGTGGAGTCCTCGGTGAGCAGGGCGAACTGGGTCTCGGTGCCGTGTTCGTTGCGGTAGCCGCGGCCGGGCGGGATCTCCTCGGGGATCTTGCGGGCGTTGACGCCGATCAGCGAGAAGTCGGAGCGGTCGGCGAGCCGCAGGGCGTACTTGTCCTCGGTGAGCGAGCCGATCCGGGTGGAGAGGATCTGACGGTCGCCCGTCATCACCATGTGCAGACCGACGCTCGCGCCCTCGCGCATCATCGCGGTGAGCTGGTCGGTCAGATCTCCGTGGTCGTACTCGCCGAGCGTCGGCAGCCAGCCCTCCCACCGGTCGAGCAGCACCACGATGTGCGGGAGCCGCTCGCCTTCCGGCTCCGCGGCCCGCTGCTCGCCGATGTCCGCGAAGCCCTTGTCGGCCAACAGGTCCTGTCTGCGCGTCAGTTCGCCCTTGAGGCGGGCCATGAGGCGGACCACGCGCTCGGTCTGGTTGCGGCCGACGACGGCGCCGCAGTGCGGCAGCCGGGTCAGCGCGTTGAGCGCGCCGTTGCCGCAGTCGATGCCGTACAGATGCACGTCGGCCGCCGAGTGGGTGCGGGCCAGCGAGCCTGCGATCGTCCGCAGGATCTGTGAGCGGCCGCTGCGCGGAGCGCCGCCGATGAGCAGATGACCGAAGGAGGCGAAGTCCACCACGACGGGCCGGCGGGCCTGGTCGGCGGGCAGGTCCTCGACCCCGTAGGGGGCGGGCGGCAGCTTGCCCGGACTGCCCGCGAACGCGGGCACCTGGACCTCGTCGAGCAGCAGGGTCTCGGAGAGGGCGGGCAGCCAGGGGCTGTGCTGGGGCGGGATGCCGAGGGAATGGTTGGCCTCGCGCACCGCGTCCACCAGCACCTTGAGGTCGGTGATCTCCTCCTCCTCGCGCTGCTCGGCCTTCGGCTTGACCAGCGCGGCCCGCCCGAGGTCCGCCCAGCCGAGCGGTCCGGCCCAGGGCGCGAGCGCCGCCGGATCGGCGGCCCCGGGCCGGCGGCCACCGACGCGGCCGGACTGGAACGGCACCAGTGAGGCGTGCCCCAGACGGACGTACGCGCGGCCCGGCGTGCTCTTGGAGATGTGCCCGGCCTCGGGGGAATCGATGACATCGCTCGACTCGCCGCCGTCGGTCACGCGCAGCGCTATGCGGAGGTTGGTGTTGGCCCTGATCTCCGGCGAGACGACACCGCTCGGGCGCTGGGTGGCGAGCAGCAGGTGGATGCCGAGCGAACGGCCCCGCTGGGCGATGTTGACCAGGCCCGTGACGAAGTCGGGCAGGTCGCGCACCATGGAGGCGAACTCGTCGATGACGATGAGGAGCCGGGGCACCGGCGCGTGCGAGGGGTCACGGCGTACGAGATCCTGGTAGTCCTCGATGTCCTTGGCGTCGGCGGCGGCGAGGATGTGCTCGCGCCGCTTGAGCTCCGCGCCCAGCGACTCCAGGGCCCGCTCGACGAGATGGGCGTCGAGGTCGGTCACCATGCCGACGGTGTGCGGGAGTTTGACGCAGTCCTTGAACGCCGAGCCGCCCTTGTAGTCGACGAGGACGAACGTCATGTTCTCGGGGGTGTTGGCCACGGCCAGCGACGCCACGATGGTCTGGAGCAGCTCCGACTTGCCGGAACCCGTCGTACCGGCGATCAGACCGTGCGGGCCGTCGCGCCGCATGTCGATGCCGAACGCACCGTCGTACGACTCGCCGACGACCGCGGTCGTCGACTGCCCGCCCATCCGCCAGCGCGCGCTGATCGCGTCACCGGTCGGCGGCTCCAGTTGCAGTACGTCGAGCAGCCGGCTGGCACCCGGGAGGGCCGAGTCCTCGGTCTCGCCGCTGATGTCGCGCAGCGCGGACAGGGCGCGCGCGAGCCGGGAGCACCAGGCGGCCGTCACGAAGTCCGGCCGTACGTCCCGTACCCGGGCGATGCCCGTCTGCTGGACCCGCAGTCGCAGCTCGAGGGCCTTGTGTGTACCGGTGGCGGAGTCGTCGGCCTCGGTGGCGTGCCAGGCGTGGAAGGAGGGGAAGCCGCCGGGGGCGGTGGGCGCGGTGCCGGCGGGCTGCTGCGCGGTCGCGTGTTCCTCGGGCCTGGGTTCCGCGATGACGATGGCCTGGCACTCGCCGGGCAGGAACCGTTCCTCGGCGTCCAGACAGATCGCGTACATGGACATGGCCGGGCCCTCGCGCAGCAGCCGCACCACTCCCGGCATGGACCGCAGCCGCCGGGATCCGTCCCAGACGACGATGATGTCCGGATCGCTGAACGAGGCCTTGTTGCCGTTCTGCTTGGCGGCCTTCTGCCTGGCGTCGAGGAGTTGGGTCAGCTCGCCGATGCGGGCGCCGACGGTCTCGGCGTCCGTGCCGATGAGGACGTTGGCGTCCTGGGCGCCGGCGGGCCTGCTGTGCGGCAGCCAGCGCACCCAGTCCCAGCGTTCCTGGCCGCTGTTCTCCGTCAGGACGTAGAACTGGACGTCCAGCGGGCTGTGCAGCACCGCGGTCTGCGCGACGGCCCAGCGGCCAAGGGCTTGGGCCGAGTCACCGGGCCCCGCGATGCCGATGACACCGCGCTCGCCCAGCGGGAGTGCGACCGGCGCGTCCTCGATGGTCCAGGTGACCTGGCGCTTGTGGTCGTCCTGCTCCGGGTCGTCGAGGACCACTTCGGAAGGCAGTCGGCCCGTGCCGACCCGCAGCAGCAGATGGTCCGCGTCGGTGCGCCGACGCTCCCACAGCCGGGTGCGCGGTCCGGTTCCCAGGGACAGCACGGTGGCCGGATCGGGGATCGCCCGACGCCGGTCGAGCCGCTCGGCGAGCAGCGCCTCCTGGGCGTCCTTCTCGATCCGCGCCTTGTGCTCGTTGTACTCCTTCACCTGCTTGGCATGGGACTTGCGCCCCTGCTTCTTGTCCATCAAGTAGTTGCCCAGCATGATCAACGGGCTCATCAGAGCCATGATCATGTAGTACCAGCGACCGAAGACCAGCACCATGACGATGGCGCTGACCAACGGCGTCAGCGCCATCAGCCAGGGCAGCGGCCGGGCTTCGTAGTCCCGTACGGGGTTCGGCAGCCGGAACTTCGTCTCACGCTCCGGCGGACGCAGCCGCGGCGGCCGGTTGTAGTCGAGTCCGGCGCCGTCGTCGGACCACTTGAGCGCGGCGTCGGGCACTGTGTAACGGTCCAGCTGGAGAAGGGTGTTGCCGACGGCGACCTGGCTGCCGAGCGGCCACTCGTCGTCCTCGCGCTCCTCGAAGGACCCGCCGTCGAGGGTGACGCCCTCCTTCTCCCCGTGCACGGTGACACGACACGTTCCGTCCGTTGCAACTGACAACGCCAGTGCCCTTTGCGGAAGTTCGGGATCGTCGATCCGGACGTACGACGCCGCCCCGGCGCCGATGTCGTACCGGCCGATCCCGAGCCGGTGCACGGCACCGGCCGCCGGACCGCCGGCCACCCGCAGTTCGACCAGTCCGGTCGGCTCGCCGGGCAGGCATCCGGCGGGGTCGTGCAGGCTGACGACGGCACCTTCGCGCAGCGGCGAGGTGCCGATGGTCGCGGCCGGATCGACGGGATACCCGTCGACGTACACGACGGGCGCGCCGCCGCCCGCGGCCCCCCGGTGGTGCCCGAGCGGAATGATCTGCGCGCCACCGTCGTAACCGACGTGCTCCGCCAGCTCCTTGGCGATGTCCCCCACCGAGGACTCGGGATCCGCATCAAGAACCACGTCGGCGGTGGCGCCGCCGAGCGGGTCGACGACGGTCAGAGTCAGCCGCACGCTCGTCACTCCCCCAGGTACCGAAGGCCGCTTCCGGAACGCGGGCCACAGTGCTCTCGACGATAGCCGCTCACCGCTTCCCGCAGGCAACGGCCCGTGTGAGGGAACCACGAAGGCCGGTGCCGTACACCGTCCTTGGTGCGGGCTCGTGACAGAACCGGGGTGTGCTGCTGCAAGCGTCGTAAGTAAGCTGCTTGCTCAATGCGGACGGTCGCACCATCCGCATCAGGAGCCACGGGGGTTGGCCCTGCGGCGAGTTGAAGCATGGAGGACGCCACATGGCCGGCGGCAAAGACGCAGACATCACTTACGAGAAGATGCGGCACGCTGCTAAGCGACTCGGCCACGAGAAGGAGAAGATGGAGGACAAGCTCCACGGCCTCGACAGCTACATCGACGGCCTCGTCGCCGACGGCTACACGACGTCCAAGGGTTCCCAGGCCTTCGACGACTCCTTCAAGGAGTTCACCAAGGGCATGAAGGACACCCTTGAGGGCCTCAAGGGCATGGCCAAGTTCCTCGAGGACGCCGCGAAGGCGTACGAGGACCTTGATGATCAGCTGGCCAAGGGTGTCAAGGGCTAGGACGGTTCGCGGTCAGTGTGCCGCTTGAGTGCGGTGGGGCACATGCCGTGTCCCATCGCACCGTCGTTTCAGACGTCGAGGACGCCGGAACCCGCGGCCCGCGACTGCCGCATCAGGTGCGTGTGGAGTTCGCTGCGCTGCTCTTCGGTGGTCAGCATCAGCCAGGAGCCGTCCGTGAAGCGCACACGCAACTTCCGGTTGTCGTACGCGGGCAGGGGGTCCTCGATGACCGCCGTACCCGCGGGGATCTCGGCTACGACGCGCATGCGGTCCTCCCTGCGGACGGACACGCGCTTGGGCGGGGCCGCCAGCACGATGCGGCCCTCCGTCAGCAGGACGAAACGTTGATGGTGGGAGGAATGTCCGTACCAGCGCAACAAGAACTGGCCCGCGGCCTTGTTCCAGTCGCCGTCGAAGGTGGCGTCGAGCCCCTGTTCGGCGATGGCCTTGTCCCGACTGTCGAGGTCCAGGTCCTCGGCGCGGGCACGGTCGCGCTCCTCCTTCGTCGACAGGAGGCGTTTGAGAGCCTCCTCGCCGGAGGCGAGAAGGCTGAACAGCATGGCGATGGGCATGAGCGGCGCGACGAGAACGGCGCCGAGCATGCCGAGCGGCGGCAGGAACGCCGGCCGCAAAGGTCCCTCTCCGGCGGCCTGGTGAACGCCCGGGGGAGGCTCCGGAATCCGGCCTATCGCGCACCACGCACCGGCGTCCGGAACTACGCCGAGGCGGTTGCGTGCTGTGCGGTCGCTGCTCCTGGACAACGCGTCCCACCTTCCTCGCTGACTGCGGGGCGAAGTATCGCAGCAGTGTCTCATGTTCACGATGGGGGAATTCGTCAATGGGTGACAGGACTGCTTACGACCTGGACCTGATCAAGGACTGTTCGCGTTCGCTGGGAAAGATCCACCGTGAGTTCGAGCAGCACGGAAATCCGGCGGACGGTTACAACGACGCACTCGGACATGGTGGTTTGAAGGATGCCTTCGATGATTTCGGCGGCACATGGAAGAAGACGCGCAAGAAACTCATGAAGGAAATAAAGAAGCTCGCCGAAGCCACGTCGGTCGCGGCTCAGAAGTATGAGGAGATCGACCACGAACTGGCGAAGGCCATTTCGGGAGCGAAGGGGAAGAGCAAGCAGTGAGCAGGCGATCCAGCGACTGGCCGCCCCTGTGGGACGAAGACCCGACACCGGGCGACCCCCACGAAGTGGCGGCGCTCGGGCGCAAGTTGCGCGAGACGGCCGAGATGATCGATGAACAGGCCAGAGTCATCAAGGCGTTGTCCTCCGTGGACGGGTGGGACAGCGATGCCGGGCGCGCCTTCAACGAAGTGGCCGACGGCGCGGGTGACCGGCTGAAGAAGGCGTTCGAGCGGTACGACGAGGCCGCGAACGCGCTCGGCGAGAAGGTCGTCGACGGGGAGTCGAAGGAGTTCGCCGGAGAGCTGCACCGGGCGCAGCAGAAGGCCGACAAGGCGCTGGCGGACTACCGGGATGCCAAGGACGACCACGACCTGGCGGAGCGGGAGGTGAAGAAGTTCACGGACAAGCACCTTGTCACCGAGATCCCGGAGGCGGACAGGCCCGAATACGAACGCTGGAAGAAGAAGCAGAACGAAGCGCTGGGCAGGATCGGACAGGCGCGCAAGGAGGTGAAGGACGCCCGGGACATCTTCGACGACGCCGGAGACCGTGCGGCGCGGCACATCAGGGACGTTGTCCACCACGATGCCGTCCGGGATCCCGGCGGATTCATGAACTGGCTTGCCGACTGGGCGGATACGTTCTCCAACCTCTCGGCGATTTTCTCGGTGCTGGCGGTCGTCTGCGCGTTCGTCCCGCCCCTGGAGTTCCTGGTGCCCATCTTCGCGACGCTCGCCGTCCTCTCCAGCGCCGCGGCTCTGGCCGGCCACGCCTACGACATGTCTGTGCGGGGCGGGAAGGTCAGCTGGCTGAAGCTGGGCACCGACGCCCTGGGCATCCTTCCTGGACTGGGGTCCCTCAAGGGCTTCCGGGCCCTGGTGGGCCTCAAGGGCGCGGCGAAATTGCGGGCGTTCGGCAAACTCGGCACCTTCGGGTCGTTCAGAGGCATCGCCGCCGTCGACGGGATCGGCCACAACTTCCTCAACGGCCTGAGCGTGACGCTGACGAACAAGACCTTGGCCGGGGGGCTCAAGCTGGGCCAGAAACTCGGTATTTCGGGCCTTCCGGAGAAATTCGTCCCGATGGGCGGCAAGGAGATCACGGCCGCCATCAAGGGAACCGGTCTCGCGAGCGCCCTGCACCGGATGTTCAGCGGGGAGAACGGAGGGACGACCGGATATCAGCCGCCCGCCCAGAAGCCCTCGCCGACGCCGATGCCCACACCGAGTCCTTCCCCCGGCGCCTCGCCGAAGCCCTTCCATGCCGCGCTGGCCGCATAGCCCCGTGTCTCCGGTGGGCACCGTACGAGAGGAGTGGCGGACGTGAGTGAGTCGAGCGAACTGGGGGAGTGGGACTTCATCGGCCGCAGAGGTGCGGAGCCGGCTCGGCTGGTGCCCGGCGAGGTGATCGCCGCGGTTCCGGGCGCGCGGAGGCTGGCGGAGGAAGCGAGCCGGGAAGTCGGCTTCGACTTTCTGGACGACGCGGCTGTTCTGAGGATGCTGCGGCTTCGGCACCAGGACGAGCAGGAGATGTTCGACGCCGGCTTCCGGACCGGGGTTCCGCTCGCACTCGTCGGTTTCGGCGCCGCTGTGTACTGGGGCGGCGTGGCGCAGTACTGGGAGTCGGGCAGAGCTCAGCTGATCTATCTCGCCGTGACCGGAACGGCCGTGATGGTTCTGTCGGGTCTGTGGATTCGAGCCGCGGTGGCTCATTGGGGGGACCCCGCCCGGCAGAATCTGCGGGCGAGGGCTCGGAAGTACCGTGACGTGGCACATGCCGCCCGTAGAGGGGGAGCGGACATTCCGGCGCACTATCCGCACTACGGTCCGTACCCCTTCGCCGCAACGTACCGTCCCGACGCGGGCGAAGTGAGATTTCCGGATGGAGAAGACCGGTCATGACCGCGATATCAGTTGAGGGCGAACTCCGGGGTTCGGCCGACGGGAACGGCCTGGACGTCCGGTGGATCATGCCGGACGGCTTCTTCGAGATTCCGCTGGACGCGGAGGATCTGGACCAGACCGCCGAGCAGTTGATGGAACTCGCGCGCAGCGCGATGCCGGAAGCCGACTTTGACGTACAACTGCAGTGGGCCGTCATGTGTGCCGCTCACTACGACTCCTTCGTGGAAGCCGGAGTTCAGTACGCGGGGTTCGTTCTCACCGAGGTGGAGGGCGCACGGTGTACGGCGACGGTGACCGTCAGCATGATCGACCTCGACCCCGATGCAGGACCCAACCCTGTTGGATTCATGGGCTCTTCGCTGCGGCACCTCGGTATCGGGCAGGTCAGTGAGATCGAGCTGCCGTGCGGCCCGGCTGTCTGCTGCATCGGAGACCGGAAGGGGAGCCTGGACGGCAGTCTCACCGCGTCGGGCGAGGACGAGCCGGTCCGGACGTCGTTCATCCAGGTTCAGGTCCCGCTGACGAACGGGACCGCCGTGGTGCTCGAAATGGGTACTCCCACCCCCGGAGGGTGGGAGGTGTTCTCGTCCATGTTCGCCGGGGTCGTGAAGAGTGTGCGCCTGTTCGACACCGAGGGTGAGCCGGTCGTGATGCCGGGATGACGACCGGACCGGACGTATCGGCTCCGCCCAAGGACTACCGACTGCTCGTTCCGCGCGAGTGGTTCAGGATCGACCTGGGCCAGGACCGCTGGCGCGGACAGCTGAAGACCTTCGTGGACCTGCGGGCGGAGGGCAGGAACGTACCGGCGCAGGCCAAGCAGGAGGCCTGGGCCGGCCTGCGCAACACCGCCGAATCCGCGGTGGCGAACGGCGCCCTGGAGTTCTTTCTGCGGCCGGAGCTGGACGACGGCAGCATCATGCCCGTCTCGCTCGTGGTGTCGCTGATTCCCCGTCCCGGTTCTCCGGCGCCCCAGGATCTCCTGGCCTCGTTCGAGGCGATGGAGCAGCGGAGCGGGCGCGGCGCCGAGATCTCGATCGTCGCTCTCCCGGCCGGTGAAACCGTCCGGATCCGCACACGGACCACCCTGGACCTGTACGTCCGGATGCCGGGAGCGACGGGATATCTGGTCCTCGGGTTCGTGGTGCCGCTCACCGGCGTCGTCGGTCCCATGGAGCGGCTGTGCACCTCGATCGCGGGATCCCTGCGCTGGATCATGTGATCCACGACTTCGGCCGTCTCCGGGGATCGGGCGGGGAACCGTGGGTGACCAGGAACTGATGAGGGCGTCCGGGACAAGGCGTGTCGGGATGAGGCGTTCTGTATGGTCCCTTTGCTCTCCATTGGTTGCCGGTTCGAAAACCTGTGCAAGAGGGTGGAGGGCGGCCGCCGCGAGGCGGGTGTGCAGGACGGGGCGGCCACGGTGGTTGTCGGGCAGCAGGCGCACGGGGGTGGCAGTGGCGGATCACATCGCGGTGTCCACGACGGAACTGCGGGACATCAGCCGCTCCGTCGCGAAGCTGAAGACGCACTTCGAGCACGCCAAGGATCTGGTCGACTCCTACGACGCCGAGATCGGCTCGGGTGAGGTGGCCGACGCGCTCGACGCCTTCGCGGACGACTGGAAGAAGAAGCGCAAAGTGCTCTGCGACGGTCTGGAGTTCCTCGGCAGGACGGCCGAGGAGGCCGCCAAGGCGTACGACGGCCTCGACCAGCATCTCGCCGACGCGCTGCTCAAGTCCCAGGACGGCAAAGGCGGCAGCGGCAGGTGAGCGACGACTTCTCCGGCGTCGACTGGCAGACCGCCCGTTACGACGACAAGGAATTCACCCCGGGTGACCCCTACGAGGTCGCCCGGCTCGGCAAGCGCATCGCCGACACCGCAGCGCTGATCCAGGAGCAGGCCACCAAGCTGCACAACCTGGTCGACGGCAACGGCTGGGACTCGGACGCGGGCCGTGAGTTCCAGAAGAAGACCGGGGAAACGGTCGGCCTCCTCACCAAGTCGCACGAGCGCTACGCGGCTGCCGCCGAAGCCCTGGGCTCCCAGGTGGGTGCTGCCCCCGCCGACGGGCACCAGCACGCGGACTGGGCCACCGCGCTCGACCACGCGCAGAACCTCGTACGGGCCGCCCTGAAGAAGGCCAAGGCCGCCGACGCGGACCGCAGTCACTGCCAGAAGCAGCTGGACCGGCATCCGGGCCCCGACGACCACCCGGACAAGCAAAGGCTGGACAAGCAGAAGGAGTGCGCCGACACGGACCTGGAGGACGCCAAGAACGACCTCCGCCAGGCGCTGTCGTACCGGGACACCCAGGCCAGGTATGCCAAGTCGGCCATCCATGACGCCGTGGAGCACGACGGGCTGAAAGATCCCCAGCACCACTGGTGGGACAACTGGAAGGACTGGGTCGCGGACATCGGGCACTGGGCCGGAGTCGCGGCGGCCGTCCTCGGTGTGCTGGCCCTGGTCCTGAGCTGGGTGCCGGTACTCGGCGAAGTACTCGCCGCCCTGGCCCTGATCGCCTCGGTCGTGGCCCTGGTCTGCGACACGATCTCCGCCCTCGACGGCAAGGGCACCTGGCTGGACGTCGCCATCGACGCGATCGGCGTACTGTCCTTCGGCGCCGGACGCCTGCTCGGAACCACGGCCAAGGAGGCGGCCGTCGCCGCGCGCGGAGCCTCCGCTCTCAAGGACGTCGGCCTGGCGCGGGAGGTGGGTCTGAACCCCGCGGCGGCCCGCGGCCTCGCCGAAGCCCTCAACGGGGTCAAGCCGGGCCAGATCGGCAGGGCGCTGGCCGAGGGGCCGGCCGAACTCCTGCCGCGCATGCGGTCGGTGGTCAAGGAGTCGCTGGACGTCAAGGCGTACGTCGACGACATCCGGGTGGCAGCCGGTCAACTCCCGGGCGAGGAAAGCCTCCTCGCGGAGGGCGCGCCCAAGCTGGCGCAGATCTCGGGTTCCTCGTTCAAGACCATGGCGGGATTCGGCAAGGCCCTCTACATCGGCAGCCAGACCCTGCCGCTGACGCTCGGCTGGTCCAACCTGGCACCGGTCGGCGCGGGGGAGTCGAAGGCCACCGGCCCGAACCTCCTGAGCGGGCTGAAGGAGATTCCCGGGATCGGCGCCGGCGGCATCCCGTTCTACAACTGGACGTGGCACGCGGGTGGTTGAGCCGGACGGTGGCGACAACTCCCGAGGCGGGGACAACGCGGGCCGCTCCGCGGAACAGAGGATCAAGTGGTGAACGAGGAAGAGGAGTCCGTCGACGACCTGTTCGCGCGGCTGCCGGAGGACGGGCGGCGGACGCTGGAACAGATCGGCATGGGGCTGCCGGAACTGCGCCGTATGGCCGCCCGCGACGGCGGCATGCGGCAAGTTCGCGGTGTGCTCTCCGAGTTCACCACTGAACCGCGGACACGGCGTCCCGGTGACGACGAGGGACCGGCCGAGCGGACCGCCGTACGGCCGTGGTCGCTGCTGTCCGTGGCGGCCGTCACCGGGGTGGTGCTGACCGGACTCTCCACCCTCGCGCTGCACGAGACGGCACTGCTGGTGGGAGCGGTCTGCGGACTGGGCGTCCTGTTCGCGGCCTTCAGGACCCGTGAGTCGCGCGGCGGACTCGCGCTGCGGTGGATCACGGTGGCGGCGTACGCCGTCCTGGTGATCGCCGGCTCCTTCGGCACCCAGCAGTGGTACTTGAGGCTCCGCGGGGTCGAGCAGCCGGTGACGATCGCCGAGCCGCTCCATCAGTGGACCCACGGGACCCGGGAGACCTACTGCCGGGTCCGGCTGAGGGACGGTTCCGTCCGACGAGTGCTCGGCAACAGGGAGAACTGTGCCGACCGGGTCGGCCTGAAGGACACGGCCGTCGTCGATCCGGCGGGGCATTACCGGCCCTTCCTGGGGACGAAGCCCGAGATCGGGGGCACGGCGGGCGGAATCGTCGCCCTGGGTGCCGCCGTTGTTCTGATCCTGGCTCCGGCGAGCGCCGTGGCCCTGGGGCGGGGGCCGCGGACCAACCAGCCCCGCGGGGAGCGGACGGGCGGGAGAGCGGCATGAGCGGACCATCGGACAACAGCACGGCACCCGAGGCGGAGCCGAGCCCGACACCGGCCTCGGTCCCGGCACTCGCACCTCCTTCCGACTACCGTCTGGCCGTCCCCGAAGGCTGGGAGCGCGTCGTTCTCGACCCCGGCCGCTGGCCCCACCGCATCGACAAACTCGTCAACCGCGGGCTGCGCGGGACGCGGGCGACCCCGCAGCTCAAAGCTGCGCTGGCGGAACGGATCCGGGAGCAGGCCGAGGCCGCGCACGCGAACGGCGGGGTGGAGATGTACCTCGTCAACCAGGTCATCGGTCAGGTCCCGGTGTCCGCCGGACTGGTCGTGACTCTCCTTCGGCGACCGCCCGGCGCCGCCCACGGAGACCTGTCCGACACGGCCGTTTCACTGGCGGCCCGTGGCGCCGACGTCACCACGATCGGCCTTCCCGCGGGCCCGGCCGTACGCCACCGCTACCGCCGTGGCCCCGCGCCCGACGACCCGGACGGCAACAGGCTCACCGTCACACACCTGGACGTCCACCTCGCCGTGCCGAACAGCGACCAGCGTCTGCTGCTCTCCTTCTCCACCCCGATGGAGCCGCTGGCGGACGCGCTGGTGACGCTCTTCGACTCGATCGCCCGCACACTCCAGTGGATGGCCTGATGCCCGAGTACTCCGAGTCCACCGTCCATATGCAGGCGCCCGACGCCGCCGTGTCCCTCCCCGTGCGCGGCCCGGTCGACCTGGACGCCTGGGCGGTGGACGCGGCCCGTCTCCGCGTGGGCCGGGACGACGACGCGAGGCTGATCGAGGCGCTCGCCGCCGAACTGGGCGAGGCGGCGGCCGACGCGCGCGGCCGTGCACCGATCGTCGCGCTCTCGTACGTCCCCGAACCCCGGCTGGGGGAGCTGGCCCGCATCGAACTGTCCCCGCTCGTCGCCGACGAGACGTACCCGGCCGTCACCGTCGACCTGCTCCACCGCTATCTCGCCACGCCTACGGACCTCTCGTTCCGTCCGCCCGAGGCCGAACGGCGCACGCTGCCGGCCGGTCCAGCGGTCCGCGTCCGGCACGCGTACGTCCAGGAGCCCGACCGGGACGGAACGGGCACCATTCTGGAGACCTGCGCCTACGGCATCTGCCCGGACGGGAAATGGGGCCTCGTCCTGCTCACCTCCTGGCGCGCCCTCGCCCACACCGACACCCTGTGCGCCCTGACGGACAGCCTCGCGGAGACGATCACGGTGACGTCCGCCAGCTGAGCCTTCCGCCGGCCGCCCTTCGATCCGGCCCGCCGCGGACAGCCCGCCCGTGGTGGGCCGTCCGCGGTACGCCGCTCGCAGGCGGCCTCCGTCATCGGTTGACGGACTGGATCTCCTGGACGGTGATGTCCTGGGTCGTCCCGAAGGTACCGTCGGGAAGATCGCCGCCGGCACCGCCGGTGCCGGTCCAGCTCACGTCCCAGGTGATGGTCGCGCGGAGCTTGTACGTCCCGTCGCCGGACGAGCGCAGGTACTTGATCCCGCACGGTGGTGTCTGCCCGGCCTCGCCCTTGGCGTACGGCGTACCGATCGAGTCGTCGTTGTTCAACAGGCACTCACCAGAAGCCGGATAGGTCTCGGCGTCGCTCGTACCCGGCTCCAGCTTGAGTGAGACGGGCTTCGCGGTGGTCGTTGCCGAGATGTTGAGCCCGGCGACGTCGAGCGCCGCGGTGACGGACACGTCCTTGAACGTGGCCTTGTCGAGCCAGGCCCAGGTCGGGAGATTGACCTTGGTGATGTTCTTGGGGGCGAGGGTGACTTTGGTGTCGGGGAGCTGAATCGCGTTGTAGGCGGCTTCGGCGAGGATCTTGGGAGTGACGGCCTGGGGGACGCCGGGATCGTCGTTGTTCGCTACCCAGAAGGGCAATTCACCGCATTCCATGCTCGCGGGGTCGTCGAGGCGGTCGGGATTCTGGACGGCTACCCACCAGTTCCCCTCATCGGCCTTGTCCCCGTTGTAGTCCTTGTACTTGCCGTCCTTGTAGATCTCCCGGAACTGACCGACTGCGGTCTTCGCATAATTAGCCTGGCCGGGGGCGTTGATCGTCTCCTCGTACATCGTCTCGACGTACTTCTTGAACTCGGCGACAGAGCGGGGCTCATACCAACACGCCGGCGGAGTCCAGTTGCCCAGGGGCTGAACCGTGCCGCTCTTGCTGCCCCGCGGGCGTACCGAGCCGGAGTAGGTCACCTTCGAGACGAGGGTTCCGGCATCGGCGTGGCCGCTCTGTTTGGTGTCGCCCTGAGTGCCAGCGCTCGGGGGCCAGTCGGCTGAGGCGGTTCCCGGCACCCATGCGATCGCCCCCGCGACAGCGCCGATCGCGAGAAATCGCCTGCAGACGGCTACGGCGTGCACGACTTGTGCCCCCTCTGCGACGTGAGTTTGGTCGTCTGCCAGACGCCTTGCTTATTCTTCTCGAGTCGCGTTGCGTAGAGGACGTACGACTTGTCGGTCACGCCCGTCTTGTAGACCTTGCTCGACTTCCGGTTCTTGGCGAAGGCCTTGGACTGGTCCTCGCAGTACACGACGCCTGCCGAGGCGGAGTCGAAGACATCGACCTTCGCGTTGTAGTAACGGTTGACCCCGGTGATCGAGTAGCCGTCCTTCACGATGGACGTGACCCAGTCCCGGGCATCGGCCAGGGCGGTGCCGGTGTAGTAGAAGCCGAGGGCGGGCAGTTGGGCGTTGCCTTCAGTGATGGCGTAGTTGGTCGTATCGACCCTGCGCTCGACGTCGGCGAGAACCGCGTCCTTGGCGCCGTCGCCGGTCCGCCAGTTCTCGAACCTGTCGCTGAGATCCTTCGGAAGGGTGATCCTGGGGCGACTGGTCGTGTCGCTCGCACTCGGCGAAGCCGACGTCTTCGTGGCGCCGGTGTCCGCCCCCGTGATCTTGTCGTTCCCCTTCGAGCTGTCACCTCCGCCGCCGCAGGCCGTCAGGAGCAGGGCTGTTGTCGCGGCGAACGCGGCAGCAACGGGCAAAGAGCGGCGCTTCACAGTGGACTCCCCGTGAGACATCGGTTGAGCGAAGTCAGTCAAGGGCAATGACGGTATCCGTGGGGCTCTTGGTTTCGCCAGGCGGGAGGTCTCCGAGAATGTGGATGTTCTGGGAGGAATATGAATCAAGGCGGCTCCTTCTCGGCTTCGAGCGTGCCACCGATCACATCAACGGGCCGCTCTCCCGCACCCGTTCGCCGCGAGGGGTCACAGGGACGCAGGTAACTCCCGTACGGACCAAGCCTGTGCGCCTTCGCGCGAGCTACGTCACAGCCGACCCCACGACTCCCCGTGCCGAACCTCCTCGCGCCCCCGGCGCGCCCTCACCTCGTAGGCTGACCAGTGCCGAACAGGCCGAACAGAAGGACGAACCACGACCCCCGGGGGACACGCCATGGCCCGCTACATCGAGACGCTCACCGTCGAGCGCGGCGGATTTCGCATCAAGGTGCCGGAGTCGTGGTGGGAGTTCGACGTGCGGCCGGAGTCGCGGGACGACTCGATCCGGCGGATGGTGAGCGAACGGATCGACCAGCGACCGGAGTTGGCCCCGTACCGCGACACCTACATCGGCTTCCTGCGCAAGGCCTCGGCCGACGCCTGGAAGTCCGGTGCCCTGTACTGCGGCTGCATGGCCGAGTCCTTCGGCGGCGACACCCCGATCACCGGCTCGGTCACCGTCTCGATCGTCGGCGGCCGCTCGCAGACAGGCGAGCCCCTCTCCACCGACCCCCAGACGATGGCGGGCCAACTCGCCACGCGGGAGGCGAAGAAGGAAGGGGACGCCTGGCGCAAGGTGACCACCGTCGAGATACCCGGCGTCGGTCCCGCCGCGCGGACGTACGGCATCGAGGACATCGTCATCCCGGACGACAGCCTCCAGCGCACGATCCGCGCGGTGCTCATGCAGACGTTCATCCCCGTGCCCGGCCAGCAGGGCAAGGTCGCCCTGGTCGCCGGCAGCAGCCAGGTCCTCGACCTCGCCGACTCCTTCTTCGACATTTTCGACGCCGTCACCTCGACGTTCCGCTTCGCGGACCAGTAGCCCCCTGCGTCACGAAGTGGCCACCTGCACAACGTGGTCGCGGACCGCGTCGCCCGGGGCTTCGGGGACCGCGCGATCCGCACGGTGCTCCGGAGGGAACTGTGCAGCATCGGTCGGCAGATCGAGTCCGAGCCGGCCGGCGTCACCACCGCGGTGCCGAGCACCGCCCACTGGACGGCGTGATGATGTCCTTCATGAACGCGAAGCCCCTGGCCGTGTACCGATTGATGCCGAGCATGCGGGAACTGCGCACGCTCCGTCCGGACGACTCACTCATCGACCTCAAGCGCTGGCAGTTCCAGGGCGATCGGGTGCCGCGGCCCACCGCGTTCGCGGCGGAGTGGACGGGCGACCCGAAGGCCCGCAGGGCCGAGTTCGCGTCCGACTGTCCAGGCGCTCCGATCCTCGGCGGCCGGCTCGCGGACCGGCTGCGGGACGACCTGGAGAAGTCGGGCAGCCTGCTGCCGGTCCGCGTCGAAGGGACTCCCGCGGACGCGTACCTCCTCCACCTCGTGGACCAGGTCGTCGACTGCGTGGACAGCCGGAAGTCGTCGCAGCCGAAGAAGGCGACCGGCGAGATGCAGAAGACCGTCTTCCGCCCGGACGCACTGCCGCTCGCCCTGCCCTCCTTCCGTGTGCCGCAGTTCCCCGTCGGGGTCCAGTGGAACGGCTGGGCGGCCGACCGGCTGACCGAACTCCTCGGCGACGACCTGGAGACCCGCCTGATCTGGTCCGAGGACCCGGCCGCCACACCCCATCCCGCCCCTTGGGGGTTCTGAGCCCGGTCACGGCCACCGTTCAGGGGGCTTCGGCGTCCGCGCCGCAGCGCGGCCGGGTCCCCCGTGTGGCTGAAAGATCACATCCCTCCCGCCTCACCCGTAAGCACCTCGTGCAGGCATCGTGTACACCCGGTGACGAACCGTCCGGAATGAGCACGTCAGAGATTCGCTGCCGCACAGTCCGGCGGCCCGGCTGATCGCCGGGCCCAACAGGGAACCGGAAGGCTTCCGTTGCGCGTCGATAACGTCGAGTCGGCTGCGCTTCAGGGGCCTTGAGGCGCCTTGAGGGGCTTATGCGCGGCTGATACGGTGCCATGGCTTGACACTCGCTCCGGCGCTGGCTGTTCGGCCAGGTCGCACGGTACGTCCCGTAAGGGGGCGCAGGAGCGAAGTGTCCTGTTTGGCGCGTGAATTGACAGACATTTTCTTGGGTGTACGGGGAGCGGTTGCGTGAAGATCCAAGAGCGTACGGGGGCGGGCAACAACCGTTCCGCCACGTCGGCTCACCCGGCGATGGGTGAGCGTCTTCCCACGCCGCCTCGCGAGCGCAAACCCGCGCTGGCCGCTCTCGCGGTGCTCCTCATCCTCGTCGGCGCGCTGGGCGCCACCATGCTGGTGCTGCGTGCCGGGGACCGCGTCGAGGTCGTGAAGGTGACGAGCGACATCCAGGCCGGTGACTCCGTGGGCAATCACGTGGTCTCCGTGCTGGTGGCGGCCGACTCCTCCATCAACTACGTCAAGTGGAACCAGCTCGGAGAGCTCAAGAAGCTCAAGGCCAAGTCCCCGATCTACAAGGGGACGGTCGTCATCGGCGAGATGTTCGCCGAAGGTGCCACCATTCCGGCGGGCAAGGCCTCCGTGGGTGTGTCCCTCAAGGAGGGCCAGTACCCCGCGGGCATCAAGTCCGGTGACACGGTGGCCGTCTACCGCGTCGGCGACAGCGGATCCAGCGGCAGCCGCGGATCGTCGAGCTCGTCGGGTTCGAGCTCGTCGAGCGCGGACAACACTCCCATCGTCGAGCGGGCGAAGGTCAGTTACGTCCAGGACGAGAAGGACAGCACGATCAGCAGCACGAACCTGCCGGTCACCCTCATCGTGGACAGCGGTCAGGCCGCGTCCATCACCGATGCCGCATCGGCCGGTCAGGTCGCCCTCGTCATCGTCCCCGGCAACTAGAGGCGAGTGAGTAGACGGACATGGCGCTCATCGCCCTCGCCGCAGACAAGGGTTCCCCCGGAGTCACCACCGCCGCGGTGGCGCTCTCGGCGGTCTGGCCCCGCAGGGTCCTGCTCGCCGAGACCGACCCGGCCGGCGGCGATCTCGTGTACCGCAGTGCGGCGGCCCACGGCGGCCCGCTGAACCCCAACACCGGCATGCTGTCGATCGCGGCGACCGCCCGGCGCGGTCTCGTGCCCGACCAACTCTGGGATCACGTACAGCCGTTGAGCGGAGGACTCGAAGTCCTCGTCGGGCTCGGGATCGCCGAGCAGGCCGCCGGTCTCGCCGGACTCTGGCCCACCCTGGGCCGGGCGTTCGCGCAGCTCGCCGACTCCCCGAACGCGCCGGCCGACGTCATCGCCGACTGCGGACGGATCAGCGGAGACACCCCGGCCGTCGAGCTCTTCCCGCACGCGGCCCTGGTGCTCCTGCTCTCCCGCACCGAACCCGAGGCCATCGCGCGGGTCCGGGACCGCGCCGCCACCCTCTCCGCCAAGCTGCACGGCGGCCCGCGCGGCGCCGCCGGTCTCGCCACACCGTTCATCGGCGTCGTCCTCGTCGCCGACCCGGGCGACTCCGCCAAGCTCGTCCACCAGGTCAACGACATGCTCGTGGCGGCCCAGACCGGCGCCCGCGTCGTGGGCACGCTCGCCGACGACCCGGCGGGCGCCGACCAGTTGGCCGGACGCAGACGCGGACGCCTCGACAAGTCGCTGCTCATCCGCTCGGCCCGCAAGGTGACCGCGGATCTGTACCAGCAGTACGGCGCCGCCTGGGCCGTACCCGCCGACGGACCCCAAGGGGCGCACGGGCAGCCCGCTGCCGGGGCCGGCCGGTGACCGCCGTCGACCACCAGTTGGTCAAGCGGTTCCGGCAGGACGCCGGTGACCGTATCTCCGAACAGCGCCGCGAGGACCAGGTTCGCGGTGTCACCCCGATGTCCAACGAGGACGAACGGCACTACGCCCGCGCCGTCATCGCCCAGATACTCGAGGACCACGCCCGCACCGAGATCAACCTCGGCCGGACCCCGCTCGACGCGGAGACCGAGGAGCAGTACGCGGCCGCCGTGCACGCCGCGCTCTTCGGCGTCGGCCGGCTCCAGCCGCTGCTGGACGACCCGGAAGTCGAGAACATCGACATCAACGGGTACGACCAGGTCTTCATCGGCTACGCGGACGGCCGGGAGACGAAGGGCGACTCCGTCGCCGAGACCGACGAGGAACTCATCGAGCTGATCCAGGTCCTCGGCGCGTACTCGGGTCTGTCGTCCCGGCCCTTCGACTCCGCCAACCCGCAGCTCGACCTGCGGCTGCCGGACGGTTCCCGGCTCTCCGCCGTCATGGACGTGACCCGCCGGCCGGCCCTGTCGATCCGCCGCGCGCGCATGGGCAAGGTCTTCATGTCCGACCTCGTGGGCAACGGCACACTGACCCCCGAGGTCGCGCACTTCCTCGCCTGCGCCGTCCGGGCCCGCAAGAACATCATGATCGCGGGAGCCACCAACGCGGGCAAGACGACGCTGCTGCGCGCCCTCGCCAACGAGATCCCGCCGTACGAGCGTCTC
Source organism: Streptomyces rhizosphaerihabitans (assembly GCF_025399795.1). Taxonomy (GTDB): domain Bacteria; phylum Actinomycetota; class Actinomycetes; order Streptomycetales; family Streptomycetaceae; genus Streptomyces; species Streptomyces rhizosphaerihabitans. Next base: position 116,014 of record NZ_JAODTZ010000014.1, read on the forward strand.
ATCACCGTCGAACGCGCCCTGGAACTCGGCCTCGACGCTTTCGCCGATCTGCACCCGAACGTGGTGGCCTTCGAGGAGCGCCTGCCCAACTCGGAGGACCAAGGTGCCATCACCATGGCCGAGCTGGTCCGCCGCTCGCTCCGTATGAACCCCTCGCGCGTCATCGTCGGCGAGGTCCTCGGCGACGAGATCGTGACGATGCTCAACGCGATGTCGCAGGGCAACGACGGCTCGCTCTCCACGATCCACGCGAACAGTTCCAGCGAGGTCTTCAACCGTATTTCCACGTACGCGCTCCAGGCGACCGAGCGACTGCCCATCGAGGCGAGTCAGATGCTCATCGCGGGCGCGGTGAACTTCGTGGTCTTCATCCAGCGGCGCAACGACTACGAGTCCGGCGGCCGCCTCCAGCGCATGGTGACCTCCGTGCGCGAGGTCAACGGCGTCGACGGGCGGGTGCTGTCCAGCGAGGTGTTCGCCGAGGCCCCGGACGGCCGGATCGTCCCGCACGCGCCCATCGCCTGCCTCGACGAACTCGTCGCGCAGGGCTACCGGCTGCCCGGCAGCGGGAATTGGTGATGACGATGACCCACCACATGGCATCGGCCATGACATCGAACCTGACGTCCGGCGCCACATCGGGCATGACCTCCGACATCGCATCGGGCACGACGTCCGGCATGACATCGGCCATGGCGTCCAGAATGACGTCGGAGACCGCGACGGGCAGGACGTCGCTGGCGGCGCTCGACTCGCTCGGCTCCATGGGCGGACTGTTCTCCCTGCCCGTGCTGTACGCGCTGGCGTGCGGGATCGCCGTCGGCGGCGGACTCGCGCTGTTCGCGGTCGCCGTACGCGGACTGCCCGCCAAGCCCGAGCACGAGAAGCAGAAGGCGAGCCGGCGCGCGAGTGAGCTGATCCGCTTCGCCGGACAGCGCGGTTCGATCGCCGCCATCGCGGGTCTCGTCGTCCTCCTCCTCACCCGCTGGGCGGTCGCCGGTATCGCGGCCGGCATCCTCGTCTTCTTCTGGGACAAGCTCTTCGGCGGTGCCTCGGAGGAGCGGGCCGCGATGCGCCGGGTGGAGGCGCTGGCGTCCTGGACCGAGTCGTTGCGCGACACCATCGCGGGCGCGGTCGGCCTGGAGCAGGCCATCCCCGCCTCGGCGCGCGCCTCCGCCCCCGTACTGCGGCCCCACCTGGACGCGCTGGTGGACCGGCTGCGTTCTCGGACACCACTGCCCGAGGCCCTGCAGCAGCTGGCCGACGAGATCGACGACGCGTCCGCGGACATCATCGTCGCCGCGCTCATCCTCAACGCACGGCTGCGCGGCCCCGGTCTGCGCCAAGTGCTGGGCGCGCTCGCCAAGTCGGCGCGCGAGGAGGTCGACATGCGGCAGCGGGTGATGGCCCAGCGCGCCTCGACCCGCCGCTCCGTGCAGATCGTCGTCGCGGTGTCCATCGCCTTCGTCCTCGGGCTGTCGATCTTCAACCGTCAGTTCGTCGAGCCGTACGGCACGGCGGTCGGACAGCTCGTACTCACCTGTGTGTGCGGCCTGTTCGGGCTGGGTTTCTGGTGGCTGCGCAAGCTGTCCACGATCGAGACGCCGGAGCGGTTCCTGGTACGGGACGAGTCGTCCGTGCGGTTCGTGCGCCCCCGTACGCCGGTTCCTGGGGATGAGGCGGTACGCCGATGAACCTGACCATGCCGATCCTGATCGGCGCCGTCCTGGGCCTGGGCGTCTACGCCCTCGTCCGCGCGCTCATGCCGTCGAAGCGCAGCGCGATCGCGCAGGTCGCCCGCATCGACGCGATGCGGGCGCGCGGGGCGGCGTACGAGTCCGCGCACCGCGGGCAGCAGGACACCGGGCGGTTCGGCAGCCTGCGCGCCCAAGTGGGCGCCCGTGTCGCCGAGCTCTATCTCCAGCAGGGCTGGGAGCAGCGCTCGCTGCGTGCCGATCTGGCGGTCCTGGACCGGAGCTGGGAGAGGTTCCTGGCGACGAAGGTGCTGCTGGCCGCCGCCGGTGTCTTCTTCGGCCCGTTCCTCTTCGCCGTGGTCTGGACGCTCGGCGTGGGCCGCAGTCCGATCATCCCGGTCTGGCTGGCGCTGCTCTTCGCGATCGTCTTCTTCTTCCTCCCCGATCTGGAGGTACGCCGGGACGCGGTGGACAAGCGGCGCGACCTGCGGCGCGTGATCGGCGCGTATCTGGACCTGGTGTCGATGAGCCTGGCCGGCGGCCGCGGTCTGCCCGAGGCGCTGATGGCCGCCGCGGAGATCTCCGACGGCTGGGCCACACAGCGCATCCGCAACGCGCTCGCCGACGCCCGGATCACCGGCATCAGCCAGTGGCAGGCGCTGGGTTCGCTCGGCGAGGAGCTCGGCGTCGAGGAGCTCAAGGACCTGTCCGCCTCGCTGGCGCTGGTCGCGGACGACGGCGCGAAGGTGCGGGAGTCGCTGGCATCGCGGGCCGAGACGATGCGGCACCGCGAGCTCTCCGAGATCGAGGGCAGCGCGGGCGAGAAGTCGCAGTCGATGCTGGTCGCCCAACTGCTGTTGTGCGCGGGCTTCCTGGTGTTCCTGATCTTCCCGGCGGCGATGCGCGTGTTCCAGGTCTGATCGTCCCCGGTGCCCGAAGCGTCACCGGTCGACCACCACTATCCTTCGAGAGGACAACTCACCATGAACGGACGGAACTTCAGCACCGGGATCCCGGGGGTGGACTTCCTGATCACCTTCCTCCAGGGCCGGGTGCAGCGTGCCCGCTCCGGCGAACTCGACCGGGGTGCGTCCGCGGTCGAGTGGGTCATCATCTCCGCCGTCGTCGTCGCCATCGTCGGCGTGGTCGCCGCGATCATCAACGCGGCGCTGAGCGACGGCGCCAACAAGGTCGGCGACTGCATCAAGGGCGCCGACGCGGGCAAGACCTGCTGAGTTCACGAGACCTGCCGAGTTCATACGGGGATGCGAGTGCGCGAACGTCGAGGGGTACGTCGCTGGGTGCGCCGCAGGGTGGAGGCAGCCTCCGCCCGCGGTGACTCCGGCATGACCGCGATCGAGTTCGTGCTGCTCACTCCGGTGCTCTTCTTCATGATCTTCGCGACGGTGCAGTTCGCGCTGTACTTCTTCGCGGACCATGTGGCTCAGGCGGCGGCTCAGGCGGGTGCCCGCAAGGCCCGTGCCACCGCCGACGCGCAGCCCGGTGCGTGGCGCGGCGAGGCGGGCGACGTCGTCGACAGCTACATCCGACAGCTCGGCCCGAAGCTGGTGCTGTCCCCGGACGTGACGATGCTCCAGCCGGAGCCGAACACCGTGGGCGTCGAGATCACGGCGAGAGTTCCCGCGGTCTTCCCGGGACTGGACCTGAGGGTGCACGCGCAGTCGTCGGGCCCGGTGGAGCGGTTCGTGAAGGAGGAGAACTGATGGGAGGAGGGGCCCTGTTCACCGTCCTTCGGCATCGCGTGTCCGGCTGCCGGCGCGACCGGGGGCTGTCCACCATCGAGGTGGTCATCCTCGCCCCGGTGATGATCCTCTTCATTCTGGTCCTGGTGGCCTTCGGGCAACTGGTGGACGGGCGTGGCGCGTTGGACGGTGCCGCCCGGGACGCCGCGCGGGCCGGCTCGATCCAGAAGGACCACGCGACGGCCATCGCCGAGGCGAGGAAGGCCGCCGAGGCCGACCTCGGAGACGTCTGCTCGGGCCCGGTGACCGTGACGCAGACCAGCGCGGGCTTCGTACCGGACACGCTGTTCACCGTCGAGGTGAGCTGCGAGGTGCGCGGCCTCGCGATGATCGGCCTCGATGTGCCCACCACCCTTCAGGCCAGCTTCAGTTCACCGCTCGACCCGTTCCGGAGGACGGCATGAGGATGCCCTCTGCGGTACGCGGCTGGGTCGCGGTGCGCCGCGCACGCCTGGACGACCGGGGCTCGGGCGCCGGCGCGGTCATCATCTTCGCGCTCGTCTTCCTGTCGCTCTCGGCCTTCGTCATCGACGGCGGCATGTCGATCTCCAAGCGGGAGCGTGCCGCCGACATCGCCGAACAGGCGGCCCGTTACGCCGCCCAGGACATAGACCTCGAATCCCTCTACGAGAACCAGAACGGTCCGGCGCCCATCAACTTCGAGAACTGCGGGGCCAGGGTGAAGGCGTTCGCCCGTGAGATGGGCATGTCCGGCGCCGACATCGCCGCCACCCACTGCGTGACGGCCGACGCCGAACAGGTCGAGGTCGAGGTCCAGTTGACGTATTCGCCGGTCTTCACAGGAATGTTCTACGGCGGCGACGTGACCGTCCACGGCAGCGCGGTGGCCCAGAACGAGGTGGGCTGAGAGCGGGCGGTGGCGGAGAACGAGGCGGGCTGAGGGCGGCCGCTACTTGGCCCCGCCCGTCTGGCCCCCCTTGTCGTCCTCATGCTTCACGCCGTCCCGCACTTGCTTGGCCAAGTCGTCGTCGAGCTTCTTGAACTCGCGGACGACGGCGTCGGACATCTTCGCGAGGGCGTCGAGGGCCTGGCCGATGTCCTCACGGCCGTCCTCCCAGCCGGACTCGAAGTCGTCCAGGGCGTCGTAGACGGTGTGGTCGCCGAGGTCGTCCTTGTAGGACTCGAAGAGCTTCTTGGTGTGGTTCAGCCGGGTCTTGATGTCCCGCAGCCGCCCGCCGTAGTCCTCCAGCTCGCTCAGCGGGAGCGCGAGGTCGCTCTTGCCGCCACTGCCCATGTCGGTTCCCCCTCCTTGAGTTCTGAAGTCCCGGTCAGACGAACCGGAACGTGCCGGTCACCGCGTCGAAGATGTCGTGGAACGCCTCGGCGAGATCCAGCACCGGGCTGGCTCCGGAGACGAGAACGACCTGGTCGGTGGTTCCCGGGACCGGGATGTACGTCTGGGTCAGCGCCATACGAAGCGTACGGGTGTCTCCCTGCGCGACGAGGACGTCCTCGACGCCGAACGTCCGGGCGGCCGGACCGACTTCGGGAATGTCGACGGTCGTGACCGTGCGCCAGGCGTCGCCCTCGCGGCGGGGCGTGATCGTCCGCAGGTTCTCGGCGATGGCCCGCGGGTCGGTGGACAGCACCATGCCCTGCTTGTTCTTGGCGCCCAGGACGGAGACGGTGACGGTCGCCGACAGCGGCACGCCCTCGAAGTTCTCCGCCATACAGCCCAGGTACACAGCCCCGGAGTCGTACGCGTCCTTGGCCATTTTGCGGAGCATGGCGGCCAGGTCGGCACGGTAGTCGGCGAGCTCGGGGACAGCGCGGACCCGCTCGTCGACGAGCCCGCGGACGGTTGCTTCCAGGCCTTCCGGGCGGATGTCGAACTCCCACCAGGAGTCCGGAACGGCCAGTGAGAAACCCGTCGACAGGCCCAGGGTTTCCAAGTCGTCGGAGCGCGCGGTCAAGTTCAGATTCCTTTGGCGGGAGGTGACTTCATTCGTATGGTCCATGGTCGGAGACTGCTCAGTCCATGTCGATTCCGAGATCCTGCGTCAGGATTTCCACAAGTCGCTTTTCAGGTACTTCGGTAACTTGGTGGTGGGCGTTCCTGACGTGCGCGACGAAATCCGAGGGCAGGGAGACGTGATACTCGCCGAGGTAGTAGGGCAGGTCTTGACGCCACAGCCAGGTTCCGTCGGTGTAGAGCGATCCGATGCCGGACAGGTCGGGAGCATTCGGGTCCAGGACGTCGGGGCCCGCGCTCATTTCACTCCAGATCCCCGTACCACTTCTGAGATACGCGATGATCTTCGCCTCGTCCGGTTCTCCGGTCGGATGTACGGAGTCCCGCATGAGTCCGTCAAGAGGCAGTCCCCACCCCGGGGCGAGTTCGGAAAAGAACCCTACGGGGCGAACCGTCCGAGCTCCTCCGTCCCCTCCCTGCCCTCGGGGCTCTCGGTGGGATCCATCCGGGGCGGGCAACCAGTCCAGGAGGCCCTCCGATCGAGTGGGAGGAGCTGCGTCCGTCGTGCATGAAGCGAACAGTTCCATGGCGGCTTCTCACCGATCGCTGATGCTGGTCGTGACCGTGACGGGAACGCGGAGGGTGGCCGCCCTCTGGATGATCTCGGGGGACAGTACGAACGTGGCACCACGGCCGACGAATCCGAAGAGGTCGAGGTGGATGTCGTAGCCCTGGGAGGTCAGTTCGGCCAGTGAGGAGGAGCGGGGCTCGACCACGTTCATGAGGGTGCGGAGCTGATCACTCAGTCCTCCCGGCATTCTGTCGTGCACCTGGAGTGCCCACAGTCCGTCCTGGGGCGGTGACACCCGATCGCGGTGATTGCTTCCCGGCCTCCGGACCGACGTCGGAGGGAGCGAGACGGTCCGGGTCACGAGATCGGCGTCCAGGTCCTGCTTGCGGACGACCAGCGTCACCGCGGTCTCGGCCCAAGGGCCTTCACTGTGTGCGTACTCGATCACGCGTCCCCTTCGTCGAACGTGACGGGGGTGTACGTCTTCGCGTGGGCGGCGAGGAAGGTTCGGGCTTCCTCGGGTAGCGGCAGGGGCGCCACGGCTACGTAGTCGATGAGCCTCTTCGGCGCGTAGTAGTCGCGGAAACGGTATTTCACGCGGGCCAGTTCAGCCGCGTCGGCGTACCGGTGCGCCACCCCGAGGGACTCCAGAAGTTCGGAAAGTCCATACCTGCCGACCTTGTCTCCAAGGTCGACGGGAAGCCGGTATCGGGTCACCTCGGAAGCCGAGACCGGAATCTCGCCCGAGCCGATGGCCCGGAGCTGAGGAAGGCCGAAGCCGAACCACGGACCGGTCTTCTTCACGAGCATCCAGCGATCGGACAGCCGGCTCTGGAAAATGTCGCACTCGTCTCCCGAGAAGACAGGAACCATGCTCAGGCCCATCCTTGTCAAGGGCGGATGCGATGGCTCCAGACCGCGGATCTCCTCATGCCCGGCCTGAATGAGGTGGACGAACTCCGCGTGGAACTCATCACGTTCATCCGACTGCTCAAGGCATGAGAAGTGGAGATTACCGTCGAGGAAGGAGGGAGAACCGGACCAGGGGTCCCGAACCAGGCGGTACCCGATGATCTCTCCGCACTGGCCGTCGATCGGGGGAGCCGCTTCACCGCAGATCTGGCAAAGGTTGATGTCGGGCATGGTTCTCCTGCTGGTCAGGTCTCGGGATCCTGCTTCACCGAGTGCTTGGACTATATGCCGGGCACAGGAACAAGCCCGCCCCGGTCACTGATGGGTCCGCCAGGGGGATAGGTTCCTTGAGGCAGCTCCAACACCCCGTTGTTGTCGAAGAATCTCAGATTTCCGTCCCGGCTGATCACGACTTCCATGTGGGAACTCATCTTGTTGTCCAGGTCGCGGCTCATGCTGTTCCTGGTGTTGCGTGCGGCTTCCAAATGGTCCGGAGGTCCGGGTATTCGGTCCTCGGGGTGCGTGTGGGCGATGAACTTGTATCCGTCGTCGGCTAGTTCATCGGGAACCCTGGTCGTATATTCCGTCCCTTGGAACAGTCGCAGTTCACCGGCCGGATTCTGGACCACGGCATGCTCGACACCGTGGAACTTCTGGAGTTCGGCCATGTGCGAGACGTTCACTTCGTTGGGGTGGATGCGCACGGGGCCGCGTGTCAGTGCTTTGGCGAGCTGGCGTGCCTTGGGGGACAGTTCGCGGTAGGGGATCGTGCCCCCGAAGAGGCGCGTGGACCCCTTGAACGGCCGGTAGATACCCCGGAGGGCCTCGCCCGATCTGAGGTTCCGGGCTGTCTTCAGCAGCCCCCCGCCGATCCCCTTCATAAAGGCGCCGCCCAGTGCGCGCAGGCCGCCCAGCTTCCAGAGTTTGCCCATTTTGGCGAGGCTCGTGAAGCCCTTGGTGGCGGGGATGCAGTCGAGGACCGCGAAGATCAGATCGCCCCAGCCCGCTTGGCCGTTGAGCATCTTTCTTATCGTGTCCGCGAGGACGACGAGGGCCGCCGCGAAGACCAGCCAGCCCAGCGGGCCGCCCACGATCATCACGATGATGCCGACGATCGTCACGACCCACTTGCACACCGTGACGATCTCGTCCCAGTGGTCGGAGACCCAGTCGACGGGCTCCTCCCACCAGTGGCGGTTGTGGATACCGGCGTCGGACGCCTCGTGAAGCTTCTTCACCGTGCGGCGGGCGGCGTCCTCGCGCAGCCCCTTCGCGTGGGCGGCGAGCTTCTTCGCCGCGTCCAGCAGCCCCTGGGCGTCGTCGACGTCCTTCTGGGCGGTGGTCTGCCGCTCCTTGGCGTGCTGGGCGTCACGCGTCGCGCGCCGGACGTCGGCCTCGTCCGGCGGGGGCACGTTCTTGCCGCGGTGCTTGTCGGGGTCGTAGGAGTCGGCCTTCGCGGTGGCCGTGTGCACCCAGTCGTCGGCACCCGAGAGCGCGGTCCTGGCCGTGGACAGTTCCTGGCGGGCCTTGCGGCCGTCGCGCAGCGCCTTGTCCGCCTTCTGCTGGGCGTCGTCCAGGTCCGGCCAGTACGAGGCGAGCGCGTCGCCCGCGATGTCGTAGGACTTCTTGAGCTTCTTGAGCTGGCCTGGGACGTCCTCGAACTCCGACGCGAAGGCATCCGCCGTCTTGCCCGCCCACTTCAGAACCGCGTCGTCGTTCGCCAACCCCTTGACGTCCCGCAGGATGTCCGCGACGTCGTCGGCGAAGTCGTGCAGCGAGCCCGCGAGTTTGCGCACCCGCTGCGGGTCGCCCGGAGTCGGGTCGTGATCCAGGTCGAGTATGTGCCAGTCGGCCGGCCTGTTCGACACGTGTTCCCCCGTAACACCTGCAACCTCTGCATCAGAACGTACGTGTGAACGTATCGCGTTGATCGTTGCTGGTGGAACGCCGAACGAGGCTTCGTCGAAGGGTTGTTACGTCCGGGGCGCGGTGACCGTTCCGGTGCGTATGGCTTGGAGGAGGTGGCCGACGGGGGCGGGGGTGGTGGTCAGGACGGTGCCGGGGGCGTCGGATTCACGGAGGTGGAGCGCTACGGGGGTGGAGGCGAGCTCGACGCAGGAGTCGCCGTCGCCCGGCCCCGAGTAGGACGACTTCTGCCAGTTGTCAGGGGTGCTCATGGGTACCTCTCACAGCTCCTTCGCCAACCTGTGGATGAAGTCGCGAGACCGGTCGGCGTCCAGCGACACTTCCTCGACCTTATGGAAGAGCGTGCGGTAGGCGTTGAGCTGAGCTTCGGAGTCGATGAATGTGGCGCCCTGGGGAGCGTCGCGCACGACGGTGTCCAGCTTGGGCACCGGTCCTCCCGCGTAGGTCATGGCGCTCGTGGCGCCACCGAACCCCTCCAGGTCGAAGGGGATGACGCGCACGGTGATGTGCTCGGCTTCGGAGAGGTCCAGCACATGGGCGAGTTGGGCCCTTGAGGTGGCACGGTCGCCGACCATGATGCGCAGTGCCGCCTCGTGGACGACGCCGTCGTACCGTTTGGGCGTGGGGCCTTCGAGCAGCGCCTTGCGTTGCATGCGGTGCCGCACACGCAACATGACCTCCTCTGCGGGAAGTTCAGGTACGCGGTACGAGAAGACCGCGCGGGCGTACTGCTCCGTCTGGAGAAGGCCGGGAATGTAGAGGAACTGAACGTCCCGAAGGAATGCCGCGTGGTGCTCCAGCTCGGCGAGGTCGAGAAACGGTGTGGGCAGCAAGCCGCGGTACGGCTCCCACCACCCGCGTGTCCGGTCGGTGGCCATGGCGACCAAGGCTTCCGCGAACACTTCGTCTGTGCAGACGTACTGTGCCGCGAGCCGGCGTAGCCGCTTCTCGCTCACGCCCGCGAGGCCGGCTTCGATCTGACTGATCTGCGCGGGGCTCACTCCGAGCAGTGCGGCCGCTTCTCGCGATGCAAGGCCGGCCGCTTCCCGGAGTCGGCGCAGTTCGGCCGCCAGGCGCATCTGGCGTGCTGTTGCGTCCCGCCTCAATGCCATCGAGTTCCCCTCTCAACGCGCCTGTGAGCGCGACTCGTTCGGGGGCAGATTACGCGACCGCCTTGTGAAATCTAAATAACTAGGTCTACCGTCGGTGACGCGAAGGTCACTCTGTGGCACCCCTGGGCTCCGGAAGCGCACCACTCCGTCCTGCCACGACGGCTGTGACACTGCCACCGCCCGGTACTGCCGGCCTCGGTCAACTCCTCATGTCAAGAATGGAGTTCACGCATGCCCGAAACCGAACCCTGGAACTACACACTGCACATCCCGCAGGACGTCCGAGCGGTCACCGTCTGCCGCCGTACCGTTCGCCTGATCCTCACCCTGCATGGGCTGATCCGTCTCGTGGACGTCGCCGAGTTGATGGCGGCGGAGCTGGTCTCCAATGCCGTACGGCATACGAAGGGGCCGGCGGCCCTGCGGCTGCACTGGCGGGCCGGGGTGCTGCGGATCGGCGCGTGGGACGCGAACCCGGTGCCGCCGCCGTACGACGTGGAGGCGGCCTCCGGCGAGGCGGAAGCGGGCCGGGGTCTCGTCCTCGTCCGGGCCTGCGCCGACGACTGGGGCTGGCATCCGCTGCGTCAGGGCGGCGACACCGGCAAGTACGTGTGGTGTGACCTGGCCGCGGCGTAATCGTTGATCACGTCGGACAGAAGGAAGAGCCGATGGTCAGCTCGTCGCACGAAGCACTGCACCGGATCTTCCAGAAGGGCCCCGCGCTGCTGGCATGGCGGTCTTCGTGCAGTTCGTCGACTCGTGCCTGGCCGATCCCCAGGCGAAGCAGATCTGGAGGGACCTGATGGCCGCGATCCACTATTTCTTCCGGCACCCGGTTGCCGAGCAGGTGCGGGAGGAAGGCCGGGAGGAGGGTCGTGCCGAGTCCCACGCCGAGATGACGCTGCGCATTCTCGGGTGGCGCGGCATCCCGTCTCGGGCGCGGTCCGTGAGCGCGTCCACGCGAGCACCGACCTGGAGCAGCTCGAAACACCTGGGCGAGGCGTGCGGTGAACGCGGAGACCGCGGAGGATCTGTTCGCCGACGACCGGTCCTGATCCGCCGACGCCGCCGAGGTCGGTCGATGTGAGGGGGTGAATCCCCCTCAGTGGGACACGTGTGCCGGGCGTTCAAGAGGAAGCGAAGTCATCAGGGGCACGTTGACGGTCACGGTCCCGGGGCGCCAACGGGGTGAATGTGCAGGGATTGCGGGGATCGTTCTGCGGGTGTTGTGAAGGGTGGCGGCCGTCGGGGGAACGCCGGGCGGGACGGCAACTCGGTTCTACGGGGTGGTTGGTGACGAAAGGGACGGCTGCTGCCCGGCACCCCCTGCCCGGCCTTCGACACCCTCCTTAGACTCTCAGTAGGCTCGGTTCACCCCCGAACTCACGCCCTTCCCATACGACCCCAGGACACCCGCCATGGCGCGACGCACCACTTCCAGTTCGACGGGCGGCTCGCCTGGTCCGAGGAATCGGACGCCGCAGCCCCTGCCCCGGCGTCGTCGGACGTTCGGGGACTTCGTCAAGGCGTTCGGGGCGTTCGCCGCCCTGCTGGTGCTGCTCGTCGGCGTGCCCGGCGCGCTGGTCGTCGCCGTGGGGTGGCCGCTGCCGCACGGAGCGCCCTCGTGGGACTGGCTCCAGCAGGAGATCACCGTCGGCACGTTCATCCATGTGCTGACGGTCATCGTGTGGTTCGCGTGGGCGCAGTTCACCGCCTGCGTGCTCGTCGAGATGAAGGCCGCGCTGTCGGGCGTCGGGCTGCCGAACCGCGTACCGGGCGCCGGGCCGAGCCAGTTGCTGGCCCGGCAGCTCGTCGCGGCGCTCCTGCTCGTCGGCGCCGCCGCCGCGAGCTTCACGCCGGGCCTCTCGCAGCTCGGCCAGAGCCTGGAGGGCAACCAGCACGGTTCCGTCGCCGCCGCGCAGCAGACCCCCGGCGGGCTGTTCGGGCAGCAGCGGGAGCAGGCCGCCGCGGGCGCCGCCGCGGTCGCGGAACAGGCGGCCGACGCCGCGTCCCAAGCGGCGTCCGAGGCGGACAGCGGCGCTTCCGTCCAGCACGGCGACACGAAGTACTACCGGATCCAGCCCCCCGAGGGGCGGCACCACGACTCGCTCTGGGAGATCGCACAGCGGCACCTCGGTGACGGGCGCCGGTACAAGGAGATCTACCAGCTCAACAAGGACCGTACGCAGCCCGACGGGTCCAAGCTGTCCGAGGCCAGCCTCATCCGGCCCGGCTGGATCATGGAGATGCCCGGCGACGCCCACGGCGGCGAGCTCGTCGAGATGCCCGACGCGGCGGCCGAGATCCCGCAGCAGGTCCAGCAGCAGATCCACGACTACTCCAGGACCGGTGACCACCAGCAGGCCGGCGGCAAACAGGCCGGCGGCAGCAACCGGCAGAACGACCAGGGCGACCGGGACACCGCGCACATTCATGTGCCCCAGCAGCGGGTCGGTGACGACCGCGGCGGCGACGACAGCCGGCAGCGGGAACACGCCTCCTCCGAAGCCGCATCGAACGCGCAGAACGAACAGAACGAACAGAGCCGGCAGGGCGAACAGACGCAGCAGAGCGGACAGGGCTCGCAGGACGGGCGCGACTCGCGGACCTTCGGGGAGAGCGGGTTCGGGCTGCCCGAGGCCCTCGTCGGCGCGCCCCTCCTCGCCGCGGGCCTCCTCGGTGCCCTCGGCCGACGCCGCCGCCAGGCCCTGTGGCAGTCGGCGCTCGGCGCGGTCGGTGGGCGGCGCGGCATGGAGCCGCCGGTTCCGACCGGGTCCGCCGCGGACGCCCAGGACGCGCTGCTCGTCGGCGCCGACCCCGAGGGCGTACGCCTCCTCGACCTGTCCCTGCGCGGACTCGCGGCCACTCTCGCCGCCGAGTCGCGCCCGCTGCCGACCGTGTACGCGGCCTGGCTCGGCGGCAACGGCGATCTGCACCTCCAGCTCGCCCAGCCGGCCGGAAAGCCGCCCGCGCCGTGGCAGCTCGGCCAGGACCAGACGTTCTGGATGCTGGCACGGGCCGACGCCGAGCGGTACGAAGAGGTCGACACCGCGGCCCCCTACCCCGGCCTCGTCAGCCTCGGCACCATGGACGACTCGCGGCTGCTGCTCAATCTGGAGTCCGTGCCCGGCATGGTCTCCTTGAGCGGAAGCGCGACCGACCGTGCGGGCGTCTTCGCCTCCGTCGCCGCCGAGTTGGCGACCAACGGCTGGTCGGACCGCATGACGATCACGCTCGTCGGCTTCGGTGAGGACCTGACGCCGCTCGCGCCCAACCGGCTGCGCCACCTCGACGACATCGAGGCGCTCGTCGAGACCATGGAGGCGGAGACACGGCAGCGGCGCGGCGCGCTGGGGGCCGCCGGACACGACTCCGTGCTCACCGGCCGCACCGGACCGGCCCAGCACACCCGTTGGGCCCCGCACCTCGTGCTGCTGGCCGCCGAACCCTCCACCGAGGATGCCCTCAAGCTCGCAGAACTGGCCGCCGACGCCGGGCGGTTGGGGATCGGCTACCTCGTCGGTACCGAGTCCGGCGAACTGCCCGGCGCCGCCTGGGAGATGGAGATCACCCGCGAGGGCAAGCTGCTCGCGCCACTGCTCGGCCTCGAACTCGACGCGCAGATGCTGCCGGTCGCGCAGCAGCGGGCGGTCGTGGAACTCTTCGTCGAGGCCGACCCCGAGGGCGGTCCCGACGGGCCTACGGACTCCCCGCCGTTCCTCGTCGACGTCAGCGAACAGGGGCGGCCCGCCGTGTACGCGCGGCTCGTGGGCCCGTACGAGATCATCGGCCTGGAGACGCCCGACGGCGAACGCAGCCCGCTGCTGCACGAGGCGCTGGCGCTGCTCCTGCTGCACCGCGAAGGGGTGCACCCGCGCGTGCTGTCCGCCGCGCTGTGGCCGCGTGGCGTCACCGAGGACGTGCGCGACGCGCTCGTCGAGCGGTTGCGCGGCTGGCTCGGCAACGACCCGGACGGCACTCCCCGCCTCGGCACCGACGCGACCGGACGTCTCACGCTCGCCAAGTCCGTCGTCTCCGACCTGGACGTGCTGCGTTCCCTCTATCACGAGGCGACGCAGGGCAAGGGGGTCAACAGCCGTGTGGTGCGCGGGCGGTTGCTCACCGACGCGCTCGTCCTGGTCCGCGGCCCGCTGCTCGCCGACCGCCCGGAAGGGCGCTACGGCTGGCTCACCCACGAGATCATCGACGCGCAGCTGCCCTTGCTCGTCGCGGACATCGGCCTCGCGCTCTCCGCGTTCCATCTGGAGAAGGACCGGGCGGAGAAGGCGATCGAGGCGCTGAACGCGTCGATGAACTCGGCGCCGGCGGACGAGCGGCTCTGGAACGAGCTGCTGCGCGCGACGCACGCGACGGGGGACAGCGACCGGTTGAAGCGGCTCGCCACCGATCTGGTCGCCCGCAGCGGGGCGCGCGGGCTGCCGCCCCGGACGGAGGCGCTGCTCGACGAGCTGCTGCCGACCTGGCGAAGCGGCGCGACCGCGGTGGGATGAGGCACGGCCGCCCCGGCGACGCGGTCGCCCGCTGCGGTGGCTGAACGGCCGGGGTTGATCGGCCGGGGCGGAACGGCCTTGGCCGACCGGCCGGGGCTGAGCCCGGTGCTGGACGGCCGGTGCTGGACGGCCGGGATCGAACGGCCGTGGCCGAGCCCGGTGCTGTGGCTGCGGCCGTCGTAACGGATCTTCCTGGGGGAACGCGTGGATCTCGACCTCTGGCTCACCGTCGCCGCCGCGCTCTGGGGCGCGGCGGCGGGGCTTCTGGTGCCCCGGCCCGCGTACCGCTTCGCCGTCGAGCCCGACGAGCCGTGGCGGGACCGCTGTCCCGAAGGGCAGCCGATCACCGGGGCCGCGCGCGGGTGGCTCGGGCTCGCTCGTTCACCGGGCGGAACCCGGTACGGCCCGAGCGTCCTCCTCGTATCGCCGGTCACCACCCTGCTCTGCGCCGGGCTCGCCCTCGCGACGGGTACGCGTCCGGAGCTGGGCGTCTGGCTGCTGCTCGCGCCGCTCGGCGTCCTGCTCGCCGTGGTCGACTTCCGGGTGCAGCGGCTGCCGGACGCGCTGACCCTGCCGCTCGCGGTGGCGGCGCTCGCGCTGCTCGGGGTGGCCGCTGCCCTGCCCGAGCACGCGGGGGAGTGGCTGACGGCACTGTTCGGGGCGCTCGCGCTCGGGGGCGGGTACTTCGTGCTCTTCCTCATCAACCCCAACGGCATGGGCTTCGGCGACGTGAAACTGGCCCTCGGTCTCGGCGCGGTGCTCGGCTGGTACGGGTGGAGCGTGGTGATCCTGGGAACCTTCGCCGGGTTCCTGTTCGGCGGGCTGTACGGGCTGGGGCTGGTCGTCATGCGGCGCGCGGGGCGCAAGACGTCGATCCCCTTCGGCCCGTTCCTGATCGCGGGGGCGTACGCGGGACTTCTGATCGGGGCTTACACGGCCTGACGTCGGCCCGCGCGGTGGGCTGGCGTAGGGTGGTTTGAGTCTGTCCACAACCCTTACGAAAGGGACGCTCCCGGTGATCGAGAAGGCCGACCTTCAGTCCGTGCTGGACCGTGCCGCCGAGGGTGGGCGGATCACTCCGGAAGAGGCGCTCGTCCTCTACCGCGACGCCCCGCTGCACGCGCTCGGCGCAGCCGCCGACGCCGTACGCCGCCGCAGGTACGCGGGTACCGAGCACATCGCGACGTACATCATCGAGCGCAACATCAACTACACGAACGTGTGTGTCACGGCGTGCAAGTTCTGCGCCTTCTACGCCGCCCCCAAGGACACCGCCAAGGGCTGGACCCGCGACCTCGACGACATCCTGCGCCGCTGCGCGGAGACCGTCGAGCTCGGCGGGACGCAGATCATGTTCCAGGGCGGTCACCACCCGGACTACGGCGTCGAGTACTACGAGAAGCACTTCGCCGCGATCAAGGGCGCGTACCCCGAGCTGGTCATCCACTCCCTCGGCGCGTCCGAGGTCGAGCACATGGCCCGGATCTCCGAGGTGAGCGTCGAGGAGGCCATCCAGCGGATCCACGCGGCCGGTCTCGACTCGTTCGCCGGCGCCGGCGCCGAACTGCTCCCCGCGCGCCCCCGCAAGGCGATCGCCCCGCTCAAGGAGAGCGGCGAGCGGTGGCTGGAGATCATGGAGATCGCGCACGGGCTGGGCGTCGAGTCGACGTCCACCATGCTGATGGGTACCGGCGAGACGAACGCCGAGCGCATCGAGCACCTGCGGATGATCCGTGACGTACAGGACCGGACGGGCGGCTTCCGCGCCTTCATCCCGTACACCTACCAGCCCGAGAACAACCACCTGAAGGGCCGCACGCAGGCGACGCTCTTCGAGTACCTGCGGATGATCGCGATCGCCCGCCTCTTCCTCGACAACGTCGCCCACATCCAGGGTTCCTGGCTGACCACCGGCAAGGAGGTCGGCCAGCTCTCGCTGCACTACGGCGCGGACGACCTCGGCTCGATCATGCTGGAGGAGAACGTCGTCTCCTCCGCAGGCGCCAAGCACCGCTCCAACCGCATGGAGATCATCGACCTGATCCGCAAGGCGGGCCGCGTCCCCGCCCAGCGGACCACGACGTACGAGCACATCGTCGTCCACGACGACCCGGCGAACGACCCGGTCGACGAGCGCGTCATGTCCCACATCTCCTCGACGGCGATCGAGGGCGGCACGGCGCACCCCGAGCTGAAGCTGCTGGCCTCCAACTAGCCGCGCCGTGCTGACACTTCACGTAGCCGAGCAGTCGCCCGAGGCCTCGGTCCTGGTCGACGGGGCAGCCGTCGCCGCCGTCGGCCCGTACGAGGAACTGGCCGCCACCCACCCGGATGCGAGGGCTCGGCGCTGGCCCGGCATCCTGACGCCGGGGCTGCTGAACCCGTACGGCCCGGAGCTCCTGGAGGCCATGTACCACCCGGACCCGCGCGAGGCCGAAGGCTTCGGCACCGAGCCCATCGGCGGGGAGCGGGCCAAGCGGATCTTCCGCGCCGATCCCGCACGCGTCGGCGCGAGCGCGCGGCGCGGGATCCAGCGGTTGCTGGCGCACGGCACGGTGGCGGTGGGCGGGGACCTGCGGTCGCGAGTCGTGGTCGACGCGGTGCGCAGGGTCGGTCTCGCGGTGGGGCGGCGGCCGGACCGGCTCGCGGGTCCACCGGCGCTGTCCCCGACCCCCCTGATCATGCTGCCGGGGCTGACGCCGGGCGGTCCCGCCCGGTTCGCCGTGTTCGACGTGGCGGACCGCGCCGAACTGGTCCGGCGCGGTGCGGGAACCTGCGTGGCGACCGTGATCGGCGGGCGGCTGGTGTACCGGAGCCGCTGATCACGGCACGTGTCGTCGGCTCAGCCGGCGAAAGCCTTCGCGAACGCCCCCGAACTCTGCTTCACGCCACTGCAGTCGGTCGCCGCGCCGCCCGCCGTGGCGCTGCCCTCCTCGCACTGCCGGTCCCGGAACGTCGACCACATCGACACCCAGGCCACCCCCTCCTTCTCCGCGAACGCCCGTACCTGCGCCGCGTCCGAGAGGCCGAACGTCTCGTTGTCCACGTCGTTGACGCCGATCATCGAGGTGAGCGCGAGCCCCTGCCAGGCGTCGGCGCTCGACAGCCCGAACACCTTCTTCAGCTGGTCGTGCGCAGCCTCGGCGGACGTGATCGCGTAGTCACCCATGTCGTCGGCGTACGAACTGCCGTAGTTCATGGTCATGATGTCGACGGTGGAGACGTCCAGGGAGTGGTCGTTGGCGGACTCCAGGAGCGCCAGGCCGTCGGCGTCGAGGCCGGACGGCATCACGGGCAGGGTGAAGGACACCGTCAGACCGGGGCGCTTCTTCTGGAGCAGCGCGATGGCCTCGGAGCGCCGCGCGACCGAGGCCGAGTCGCTCAACTGGGTGCCCTCGATGTCGAAGTCCGCCTGCGCGGAGCCGGCGGCGTCCAGTGCCGCGCCGTAGGCCTTCGCGAGGTCGCCCGCGTTGTCGCACGTCGACGCCAGCTCCTTGCCGGACGCGCCGCCGAACGACACCCGCACGCTCGCCCCGGACTTCTTGAGCGCCGATATCCGGGACTTCACGGCCGTGTCGCCGATGGCGTACATCCCGTCCCACTTCGGTGTGCAGCCGCTGCCGTCGGAGATCACGAAGGCCAGGTTGTAGGTGGTCGGTGAGCCCGCCGAGTCGGTGTCGGCGGCGGTCGTGGCGCTCACGTACGGGGCGTACGAGGTGGCCGACGACTGTGTCGCGCCCGGGTTCGGTGACGGTGCCGCGGCCGTCGTCCCGCCGGACCGCGCGGACGCCGCGTCCGAGGCGTCTTTGCCCCCCGAGGAGCACCCCGCACAGGCCAGGGCCACCAGGCAGACGACTCCGGCGGCCGGCCTCAGGAAACTCCGCATTGTGCACGCACCCGCTCTCGTGAGCTCTCGTGATTTCTGTCTCAGGACGGAAACAAACGGTCGTTCCCCGACTGGAAATGTGTCACATCCGGACCGGAATGCCGAATGGGGATCATGTATGGGAGCCGCGGGAAATAGTGTCAGCAATCGGGGTGATTCGGGCTTTGAAATGGCGCATATCTTCCATACTCATCGAGCCTGAGCTGTGCGGACATTCGTTGATTCTCATAGAGAAAATACAGGTTGGGGCATCCCTCATGGGCCGCTCACACGGAAGGCAGAGTTTCTGACACATAAACGCGTCCTACCGTCTGGGGAATGCAATCCGAGTCCGCCATCGAAAACCGTGCCCAGGTGCGTGGCCGCCGCCGCAAACGCGGCAGCGGGGCCGTGGACGGCCCCGTGTTCGTTGACAACTCCGGGCGCCGCGCCCGCCTGCTGAGCAGAATCGGCATGCTCGTCGGCGTCGTCTGTCTCGGCTACGCCGTCGTGCTCGGCATGGCCTTCATGGGCTGGGGCACCTCGCTGACACCGTCCTCGCTGCTCCCCTTCGACGGCGGCCGGGCCGGCTCCGCACCCGGCGGAGGCTACGGCGCGCAGCAGGGCGGCATCGCCCCCAGTGGCGCCCCGGGCGGAGCGCCCACCGGCACCCCGCCGTCGGGTCCGCCCACCGGGTCCGCGCCCTCCTCCGCTCCCACGACAACCGCCGGGGCGTCCGCCTCCACCGGCGCCAACTGACGGGGACGCACCCACCCTCATGACTACGACGACGCCCACGCGCGGCCGTCGGCGCGCCCCCTCCAAGATGGAGCGGGCCGCCGGCAAGGCCGCGGCACTGCAGAAACCCCGTGTCATCCTCGCCCTGCTGCTCCTGCTGGCACTCGTCAGCGTGATGCTGCTCGACGGCTATCTGCGCTCCGAGATCGGCAACGACGCACGGGTCCGCGACGGCGCGGCCTACGACAAGGTCCCCGACAGCATTCTCGGCGGCGGGCCCATCCTGAGCTTCGCCAACGGCACCGCGAAGACCCAGTCCGTGCCGAAGAAGACCATCGTGCTGACCTTCGACGACGGGCCGACCGCGAGCTGGACGCCCGAAGTCCTCAAGGTCCTTGAGGAGAACGACGTCGAGGCCACCTTCTTCATGGTCGGCTCGATGATCTCCCGCTACCCGGACGTGGTGAAGACCCTGGTGGACCAGGGCAACGAGGTCGGCATCCACACGTTCACCCACGTCGACCTCTCCTACCAGAGCACCGCCCGCCTCCAACGTGAGCTGAAGCAGACGCAGTTGGCCCTCGCCGGCGCGGCGGGCATCACCACCACGCTGTTCCGGGCCCCGTACTCGTCGGAGATCAGCGCCGTCGACAACTACAGCTGGCCCGTCTACAAGGAGCTCGGCAGCCTCGGCTACACCAGCGTCTTCGTCGACACCGACAGCGACGACTGGAAGAAGCCGGGCGTCTCGAAGATCGTCCAATGGGCGACACCGAAGAAGAGCCAGGGTGCCATCGTCCTCATGCACGACGCGGGCGGCGACCGCTCGCAGACGGTCGCGGCACTCGGCGCGTACATCAAGAAGATGAAGGCGAAGGGCTACACCTTCACCACGGTCAGCGGCGCCCAGGCCGAACTGAACCAGGCCGCGTTCCAGGCCCGCGGCAGCGGAACGGCCACCGGTTCCACCGCCCCTCCCGGCCGGCAGGCGAACGGGCAGCAGGCGAACGGTCAGCAGGCCGACCCCGGTTCGGCGTCGGGTGGCGCCGCGGGCGGCGGCGCGCAGTCCGCCCAGCGGAAGGCCACCGGCGCGACCCTCTACGAGGGCAAGGCGCTCGTCTACGCCGTGGCGGTCGCCGAATGGGTCGTACCGGCGCTGTCCTGGTTCCTCGTCGTCGTCGGCGTCGCCGTCATGGGCCGGTTCGGGATGATGCTGGTTCTCGCCCGCCGGCACTACCGGCAGCGCAACCGCAACCGCGGAGGCGGCCGGGGCGGCAAGTTCAGCTGGGGGCCGACGGTCACCCGGCCGGTGACCGTGATCGTGCCCGCGTACAACGAGAAGGAATGCATCGCCAACACCCTGAAGTCGCTGGCGAAGAGCACGCATCCGATCGAGATCATCGTGGTCGACGACGGCTCCGAGGACAACACGTCCGAGATCGCCGAGTCGCTCGGCATGCCGAACGTCCGCGTCATCCGGCAGGAGAACGCGGGCAAGCCCGCCGCGCTCAACAACGGTGTCCGCAACGCGCGTTACGACATCGTCGTGATGATGGACGGCGACACCGTCTTCGAGCCGGACGCCGTCCACCAGCTCGTGCAGCCCTTCGCCGACCCGGAGATCGGGGCGGTCGCGGGCAACGCCAAGGTCGGCAACCGCAACACCATGATCGGCGCCTGGCAGCACATCGAGTACGTGATGGGCTTCAACCTCGACCGCCGCATGTACGACCTGCTGCGCTGCATGCCCACCATCCCCGGCGCGATCGGCGCGTTCCGCCGGGACGCGGTGCTGGAGGTCGGCGGCATGAGCGAGGACACGCTCGCCGAGGACACCGACATCACCATCGCCATGCACCGTGCGGGGTGGCGGGTCGTCTACCAGGAGCACGCCAGGGCCTGGACGGAGGCGCCCGGTTCGCTCAAGCAGCTGTGGTCGCAGCGCTACCGCTGGAGCTACGGCACCATGCAGGCGCTGTGGAAGCACCGAAAGTCCCTGACGGACAAGGGGCCTTCGGGTCGCTTCGGCCGCGTGGGTATGCCGCTGGTGGTTCTCTTCCAGATCGTCACACCGGTGTTCGCGCCGCTCATCGACGTGTTCACCGTCTACTCGATGATCTTCGTGGACTTCCGGGCCGCGCTCCTCGCCTGGCTGGCCGTCCTCGCGGTCCAACTGATCTGCGCGGCCTACGCGTTCCGGCTCGACCGGGAGAAGTACCGCTACCTCGCGATGCTGCCGCTGCAGCAACTCGCCTACCGCCAGATGATGTACCTGGTCCTGATCCACTCCTGCGTCACGGCCCTGACCGGCGGCCGCCTCCGCTGGCAGAAGCTCAAGCGCACGGGCGAGGTCGGAACCCCGGCAGGAGTGAGCTAGATGACCTGGGGCGCGGAACAACCGGGACAGCAGGGGTACGACGAAGGATACGGGCGCGGGCACGGGTATCCGGACGGCCCCGGACACGGGTACGACCCCGGGTACGGGCGCCCGCACGAACAGACCGTGCCGTATGGACAGACCGTGCCGTACGGACAGCAGCCCGAGCAGCCGGTGTCGTACCAGCAGCCGGTCGGGTACGAGGAGCCGGTCCCGTACGAGCAACCGGTCCGCTACGAGCAACCGGTCCGCTACGGGGAGCCGGTCCAGCATGGGGGGTCGGTCCGGTACGAGCAGGCGATGCCGTACGAGCAGGCGGTGCCGTACGAGGAACAGTGGCAGTACGGTCCCGAGAACCCTCCCCGGACCCCTTCCCGGCCGGCTGCCGAGAACTCTCCCGAAGACTCACCGGAGGAGCCTGCCCCGACGGCGACGGCGACGGCGACGGCGACGGCGACGGGGACGGGGGCGGGGGCGGGGACGGCGAAAGGAGCAGGGGGCCGCGACCGCTACTTCGACGCCCTCCGCGCCGTCGCCCTGGTCCGCGTCGTCACGTACCACACCTTCGGCTGGGCCTGGGCCGGCCTGGTCTTCCCGTCGATGGGCGTGATGTTCGCGCTCGCCGGCACGCTGATGGCCAAGTCCCTGGAGCGCCCCGCGCTCAAGGTGGTCAGAAGCCGGATGAGGCGACTGCTGCCGCCGTTCTGGTTCTGGGGTCTGTTCGTCGTGATGGCGATGATGATCCACGGCTGGATGCCGGGCTGGCAGATCGTGTTCTGGATCGTCCCGGTGGGCGACCCGCCGGGAAGCCAGTGGGGCGTGCAGGCCTGGGAGATCCTCTGGTACCTGCGGACGTACCTCTGGTTCGTACTGCTCTCCCCCCTGCTCCTGAAGGCCTTCCGCAAGGCCCCGATTCCGGTCCTGCTGCTCTCGCTCGTCCCGATCGTGGTCTTCCAGTACGGCTGGCAGCCGTCGGGCGACCGCTTCGGCAGCGCCCTCACGGACCTCGCCACCTATCTCTTCTGCTGGCTCGTCGGCTTCGCGCACCGCGAGGGGGTGCTCCAGCGCCTGAAGCCGGTCGCGGTGGTCCTCGCCTCGCTGGCGGCGCTCGCGTACGGCGGCTGGTACGCCCTGGCGCACCAGGCGGAGTTCGGCACCTACGACCTTGACGAGATCCCTCTCGCGCAGGCCTTCTGGTCGGCGGGCTTCGTGACGCTGCTGATGTACTTCAAGGCGTACTACGACGTCGACTTCGCCTGGCTCGCCCGCTTCAAGCGGCTCGACCGCACGGTGACGATCTTCAACGGGCGTGCGGTGACGATCTACCTCTGGCACGAGATCGCGCTGATCCTGGCCGTCCCGCTGATCGACCAGTTCTGGAAGGTACCGGCCTTCGAGAAGTGGCTGCCCCTGGAGAGCCAGTGGTTCATGTTCGCGATCGGCTGGGCGCTGATCTGGACCGCGATCCCCCTGTTCGGCTGGGTCGAGGACGTGGCCGCCCGGAAGAAGCCCAGGCTTCTGCCGTGACGGCCACCCCGAGGGCGGGAGCGGGGCAGCGCCCGAGGGCGGGCAGAGGGGCCGGACCTGAGGGCGTCGGCCCAGGGGGAACGACTCCCGTGGGTACCTTCAACTACGGGTGGGTCACCCCCGACCAGCGGAACCACGCGATCATGGCCTGCTCCATTGCCTGCAACCTGCCGTGCCAGGTCGTCAACCAGTACTCCAACACCGAGAACCTGCTCAACGGCCGGCCCCTCGGTGACGCGAACAACAACGCCGCCGTCGCCGCACAGGCCGCCGAGTTCCTGGCCGGTTGTCGCACCTCAACGGTCACCAACCGTGTCTCTCCCGACCTCGCCACCAGCCCCGTCGCCGGAGGCAGCGTCAAGCCGAGCGAGTTCGGCCCGTACGACCCCGGTTCGGTGGTCACCGCCAACGCCACCCCCAACGGGGGCTTCCAGTTCGCCGGCCGGGAGGTAGACGGCGTACGCCAGGGCCGCCGGACAGCGCCGTACCCTCCCCACGGTTCACGGGGGCGGGTGCGGCGCTCTTCCTCGTGCGCGGAAGGCGGTCTCCGATCCCGCGCGAGGAACCACCAGGAGGGAGCGCCCCGAGCAGGTGTCCTCGACTGCCCCCGACTGCGCTTCCGACTGCGCCCCTCCTCTGCGGCCGGGCGCCGGAGAGTCGCCCGGCCCGTACTGCCACAATGGGACCGTGACCCGCGCATCCCTGGACAAGCAGCCGCACGAAGTCGCCTCGATGTTCGACGACGTGGCGGAACGGTACGACCTGACGAACGACCTGCTGTCGCTCGGCCAGGACCGGGTGTGGCGCAAGGAGGTCGCGAAGGCGGTCGACGCGCGCCCCGCACAGAAGATCCTGGACCTCGCGGCGGGTACGGCGACCTCGTCCCTGCCCTTCGCCCGCACCGGCGCCTATGTCGTCCCCTGCGACTTCTCCCTCGGGATGCTCCGCGTCGGCAAGCGGAACCATCCCTGGCTGCCGCTGACGGCCGGTGACGCGACCAGGCTGCCCTTCAAGGACGACACGTTCGACGCCGTCACGATCTCCTTCGGGCTGCGCAACGTGCAGGACACCGACACCGCGCTCCGCGAGCTGTACCGCGTGACGAAGCCCGGCGGGCGCGTCGTGATCTGCGAGTTCTCGCACCCCACCTGGGCGCCGTTCCGCACGGTCTACACCGAGTACCTGATGCGCGCGCTGCCCCCGGTCGCCCGTGCCGCCTCCTCCAACCCCGACGCCTACGTCTATCTCGCCGAGTCCATCCGAGCGTGGCCGACCCAGCCGGAACTGGCCGAGCGGCTGCAGAAGGCCGGCTGGTCGAAGGTGGCCTGGCGCAACCTGACGGGCGGCATCGTGGCCCTCCACCGGGGCTACAAGCAGGCCTGAACCGCTCGGCCCGCCCCCTTGCCGGGACGACCGCCCGGACCGGCTGCTACCTGAGGACCTCGAACGGGTCGCCGGGCTGGTCGAGTTCGCGGCGCAGCCCGCCCGACGGCGGCAGGGGCGGCCGGGGTTCACGCACTCCGGCGCCGCCCTCCGCGTCCCCGAGGTCGAACCACACGGTGACGACGGCTCCGCGCGGCACTTCGGCCCCGGGCTGCGGAAATTGTCGTACGACGTAGTCGACGACCGTCCGATGGAAGTCGGGCCGGTCGGGCGCGGCGAGCAGTACACCTCGCGCCTCTGCCGTCTCACGCGCGTCCACGGCCATCAGACCGACGAGCCGCGGTACGCGCACTTCGGGTGTCTTGGGTGTTATGCGCACAGACGTCACCCCCAGCGGTACCGGAAGGGTAAGCCTCGCCCGCGCCCTTCCGGAAGCCGCGAGAAGGCCTGCCGGAAGCCGTGAGAAGGCCTGCCGGACTCCGTGAGAAGGCATACGGGACCCCGTCGGAGGGACGGCCCCGGACTCCGTCAGAGGGTCAGCCGGTAGCGGTGGCCCTCCTGTGCCGAGGAGGGCAGCGTGAACCGCTCGGCGAGCTCCATGCCGAGCCGCCTCGTCACCGCGATGGAACGGGCATTGCCCGCGTCGACCATCGCGACGACGTCCGTGACGCCCGCCGCGCGGACCCGCTCCAGGGTGGTCCGTGCCGCCGCCGTGACGTACCCCTTGCCCCAGTGCGCCCGCCCCAGCCGCCAGCCGATCTCGATCTGCCCGGCCGGCCCCCAGGCGTGCGGCCACGGCTGCGCGCCCGTGAAGCCCAGCACCTCGTCCCCGGGGCCGACCATCGTCCACAGGCAGAAACCGCGCTCCGCGTCGTGCCGCCGCTGGCGCGCCGTCAGCTCCTCGTAGACGGACCGCTCTGCCGCGCGGCCCCCGTGGAACTCCATGACCTCCGGGTCGTCGAAGACCCGGTGCCAGGCGAGAGCGTCCTCGTCGGTGGGGACGCGCAGTCGTACATCGGGGAGAGCTCGGTTCACGGGGCAGCCCTTCAGCCGGGTGATCGGTACCGCTGCATAGACTGCCCATGTCCAGTGCCCGTCGGCACGTTGATTTCGAGTCTTGGGGAGACCCCGCCGTGACCGAGCCCCAACCCCTCTCCGAAAACACCGCCGACGTCATCGTCGTCGGGGCGGGGCCAGCCGGTTCCACCACCGCGTACTACCTGGCGAAGGCGGGACTCGACGTCCTGCTCCTGGAGAAGACGGCCTTCCCGCGCGAGAAGGTCTGCGGTGACGGGCTGACCCCGCGCGCCACCAAGCAGTTGGTGTCGATGGGCATCGACATCTCCGAGGAAGCCGGCTGGCTCCGGAACAAGGGCCTGCGCATCATCGGCGGCGGCGTACGCCTCCAGCTCGACTGGCCGGATCTCGCCTCCTTCCCCGACTACGGACTCGTGCGGAAGCGGGACGACTTCGACGAGCAGCTGGCGCGGCAGGCGCAGAAGGCGGGCGCGCGGCTGTACGAGCGCTGCAACGTCGGCGCTCCGATCGTCGACGACCGCACCGGCCGTATCACCGGCGTGCACGCGAAGCTGGGCGACGCCGACTCCAAGGAGAAGCGGGAGGTGACCTTCCACGCGCCGCTGGTGGTGGCGGCGGACGGCAACTCCAGTCGCCTGTCGCTCGCGATGGGCCTGCACCGCCGCGAGGACCGCCCGATGGGCGTCGCCGTCCGTACGTACTTCACCTCGCCGCGTCACGAGGACGACTACCTGGAGTCGTGGCTGGAGCTGTGGGACCGCCGGGGTGCCGAGGACCGTCTGCTGCCCGGCTACGGGTGGATCTTCGGCATGGGCGACGGCACCTCGAACGTCGGCCTCGGTGTCCTCAACACCTCCGACTCCTTCAAGGAGCTGGACTGGCGCGAGGTCCTGAAGGCCTGGTGCGCCTCGATGCCGGAGGACTGGGGCTACACCCCCGAGAACATGACCGGCCCGATCCGCGGCGCGGCCCTCCCGATGGCCTTCAACCGTCAACCGCACTACACCAAGGGCCTGCTGCTGGTGGGTGACGCCGGCGGTCTGGTGAACCCCTTCAACGGCGAGGGCATCGCCTACGCCATGGAGTCCGGCCAGATCGTCGCCGACGTCATCGTCCAGGCCCATGCGCGCGCCACCCCGGGCCAGCGCGAACTGGCCCTCCAGCGCTATCCGCGCGTCCTCAAGGACACCTACGGCGGCTACTACACCCTCGGCCGCGCCTTCGTGAAGCTCATCGGCAACCCGAAGGTCATGAAGATCGCCACCCAGCGCGGTCTGAGCCACCCGATGCTGATGAAGTTCACGCTGAAGATGCTCGCGAACCTCACCGACCCGACGGGCGGCGACGCGATGGACCGCATCATCAACGGCCTCTCGAAGGTGGCCCCGAAGGCCTGACCGGACGGGCCGCCCGAGCGGTCACCGGGACAGCTCCGACTCCTTGGCGGCGCGACGGGCCACCACCTGCTCGCGCCGCCCGGCCACCTGCCGCAGGGCGTCCTTGCGATCCCGCCGGGAGAGCCGGTCCAGGTAGACGTGTCCGTCGAGATGGTCGCTCTCGTGCTCCAGGCAGCGCGCGAAGTACCCCGTGCCCTCGATGACGAGCGGGTGCCCGTCCTTGTCGACGCCCCGCACGACGGCCCGGTCGGGGCGGGGCACGTCGACGACGGCACCCGGGACGGACAGACACCCCTCGCCCTCGTCCAGGAGGCGGCGTCCGGAGGGTGCGAGCCGCTCCAGGACCGGGTTGGCGATGTGGCCGACGTGCCGGACGCCGTCGTCGTCGGGGCAGTCGTAGACGAAGAGCCGCAGATCCACACCGACCTGGTTCGCGGCGAGGCCGGCGCCGTCGGCGACGTACATGGTCAGGAACATGTCGTCGACGAGCGCGGCGAGATCGGGACCGAACTCGGTCACGTCCCGGCAGGGGCGGTGCAGGACCTCTTCCCCGACCTCGGTGATCCGCCGCACGGTTCCGCGCCGGGCCTCCGGCGTGAGCGGCGGGTACGAGTCGACCGGGCTTCCCTGGACGAACACACGGGGCATCGCTGTCTCCTTCGGGTACGCGGGCACCGCGGCCGACGGCGGTCCGCCGCCCTCCGGCACCGGTTACCACCCTGGCGGATGCCGTCGCGCGGCGTGCCCGAACAGCCCGGAGAACCGTCTCCCGAACAGCCCGAAGGACCGCTCCCCGCACAGGAAGCGGCCCTCCGGAAGACACCCGTGGGTCAGAGCACGCGCACCGCGCCCGTCGCCGGGTAGCCCGAAAGGTCCTGAATCACGACACCCTTGCCGGGGTTGGCCGCGTCCAGGTACTGCCCGTTACCGATGTACACACCGACGTGGTAAGCCGAACCCGCTGAACCCCAGTACAGGATGTCGCCGACCTGGACATTGGACAGCGAAACCGGCGTACCGGACACCGACTGGTCCTGCGAGACACGCGGCAGGTCGACGCCGACCTGCTTGAACGCCGCCTGCACCAGCCCGGAACAGTCCCACGCGTTGGGTCCGGTGCCGCCCATGACGTACGCGTCGCCGACCTGCGCCTTGAGGAACGCGATCACGGTCGCGACGCTGCCGCTGGCCGGGGCGGTGACATTCGTGGACGTGGAGGCGCTGGTCGACAGGACGGTCCGCGCCGAGGAACGCGAGACAGCCTCGGCCGCCGCGGCCTTGCGTGCGGCCTCGGCCTTCTGCTTGACCTCGGCCTTCTGCTTGGCGTCGGCCAGGTCGGCCTTGGCCTGCTTGGCCGCCTTGGCGGCGGCCGCGTCGCGCTCCGCCTGCAACTCGTAGTTGGCCGCGGTCTGCTGGGTGGCGTCCGCGGACTGCGCGACCTGGGTGGCCAGATCGGCCGTCAGGGTCGGCAGTTCCATGGTCTGCGTCACGGGCTCGGCGGCGCTCGCCGAGCCCGCTGCCGCGGCCACTGCCAGCGTGCTGAGGACGCCACCGGCAACTCCGGCGCGCATCGCGAGCGACGGGGCGTTGCGGCGGGGCTTCCGGTGGCTTCGTATGTGTGCGGTGTGGGACATGGGTACTAGCGGTACCAGGGGCTCCCTCATACCTTCAAGAAACGTGTGGTGCGCCACAGTTGTTCAATCGACGGCCGAATTCGTCGCGCGTCACTCTTTATTGACGCCGTAACGGGCATTGCGGACACCGTCCACCAAGCCCGTGATCATGGCCTTTCAGCATTACGTCCGAATTGCCCGCCACCTACCACCGGTTGAAGCCGATGGCCAAGCCCGGCTTATCTGACCCATAGGTAGATGTGGCGCAGGTCACGGAACGGTCACCCGGGCGGTCGCGTCCCGCGCGTGAACCCCGACCGCTTCCCGGCCACCCCCGCTCGTGAACGCGTGCACGTGTCCACATCCGTCCACGGATCCCCTCTGAAGTGTGAACGCAGTCCTCTATCAAGAGGGTGCGTCCAACACCAATTTGCATGCAGCGGAAGTCTCTTGATATTGAGATGCCCCCCTGGGCCTGCGGTGATGAGCGAAAATGTCACATCTGGTGACCGACCTGACGCTTCGCGTGTGAAGATCACCGCTCATCCGACTTCATGATCGTTCGTCAGGTGGTGGAGATCACAAAGCTTGTGCAATACCCCGTGTCGCAGATCACAGACCGCCGGGCATAAGATGCGAGGCAGTTGGGCTTGTGACCTGCTTCACATGTCCGTGATCTTCGCCAGGACGGGCGGGGTTCGCGGTGCTGGCGAGGCAGGGGTGCAGGCTCGCCGAACCGCCACCAGTCAGTGCCGACTGAGAGGAGCGAGGAGCGTGAACGCGTATGCGCCGATCCTCGTACTGGGAGCCCTCGGGGCAGGCTTTGCGATCTTCTCCGTGGTCATGGCCACGCTGATCGGTCCGAAGCGGTACAACCGCGCCAAGCTCGACGCGTACGAGTGCGGCATCGAGCCGACCCCCACGCCGGTCGGCGGTGGGCGCTTTCCCATCAAGTACTACCTGACGGCGATGCTCTTCATCGTCTTCGACATCGAGATCGTCTTCCTCTACCCCTGGGCCGTCACCTTCGACGCCCTGGGTGTTTTCGGGCTCGTGGAGATGCTGCTCTTCGTGCTCACCGTCTTCGTGGCGTACGCGTACGTATGGCGGCGCGGCGGCCTGGAATGGGACTGAGGGGCCTTTAAGACATGGGACTCGAAGAAAAGCTGCCGAGCGGATTCCTGCTGACCACCGTCGAGCAGGCCGCGGGCTGGGTGCGCAAGGCGTCCGTCTTCCCCGCGACGTTCGGACTCGCCTGCTGTGCCATCGAGATGATGACGACCGGCGCCGGGCGTTACGACCTGGCGCGTTTCGGTATGGAGGTCTTCCGCGGGTCACCCCGCCAGGCCGACCTGATGATCGTGGCCGGCCGGGTGAGCCAGAAGATGGCGCCGGTGCTGCGACAGGTCTACGA
Source organism: Streptomyces rhizosphaerihabitans (assembly GCF_025399795.1). Taxonomy (GTDB): domain Bacteria; phylum Actinomycetota; class Actinomycetes; order Streptomycetales; family Streptomycetaceae; genus Streptomyces; species Streptomyces rhizosphaerihabitans. Next base: position 145,788 of record NZ_JAODTZ010000014.1, read on the forward strand.
CCAGATGCCCAATCCCAAGTGGGTGATCTCCATGGGGGTTTGTGCGTCATCAGGTGGAATGTTCAATAACTACGCCATTGTGCAGGGCGTCGACCATATCGTCCCGGTCGACATCTATTTGCCCGGATGTCCGCCCCGGCCCGAGATGCTGATGGACGCGATTCTCAAGCTCCACCAGAAGATCCAGACCTCCAAGCTCGGCGTGAACGCCGAGGAGGCGGCCCGCGAGGCGGAGGAAGCGGCGCTCAAGGCGCTTCCCACCATCGAGATGAAGGGCCTGCTGCGGTGAGCGACGCGAACGGCAACGGGGTCAACCCCGAAAAGGACCTCGGCGCCTCCAACCTTCCCGGCCAGCGAGGCGACAAGGGCGAGGAGATCCGCGTCCAGCGCGGCATGTTCGGTGCCAACAACGGCGGCGACACCTCCGGATACGGCGGCCTGGTCCGCTCGATCCGGCTCCCCGGCGCGGCCACCCGCCCCTACGGCGGCTGGTTCGACGAAGTGGCCGACGAGCTCGAGGGCGCCCTGGAGGAACAGGGACTCGTCCCGGAGAACGTCATCGACAAGACGGTCGTCGACCGCGACGAGATCACCTTCCACGTCGAACGCGAGTACCTGCTCCGCGTCGCCCAGACCCTGCGCGACGACCCGGCCCTGCGGTTCGAGCTGTGCACCGGCGTCTCCGGCGTCCACTATCCGCACGACAAGGGCCGCGAGCTGCACGCCGTCTACCACCTGCGCTCGATCACCCACAACCGGCTGATCCGCCTGGAGGTCAGCACCCCCGACGCGGACCCGCACGTCCCCTCGCTCGTCTCCGTCTATCCGACGAACGACTGGCACGAGCGCGAGACGTACGACTTCTTCGGGCTGATCTTCGACGGTCACCCGGCGCTGACGCGGATCATGATGCCGGACGACTGGCAAGGGTTCCCGCAGCGCAAGGACTACCCCCTCGGCGGCATCCCCGTCGAGTACAAGGGCGCCCAGATCCCGGCTCCGGACCAGCGGAGGTCGTACTCATGAGCACGCAGACCCCTTCCGGGGCATCAGCCGCTTCGGCCCGCGAGACGACCGAGGGCACCGTATATACGGTCACCGGCGGCGACTGGGACGAGATCGCCCAGTCGGCGGCCAAGTCCGACGACGAGCGCATCATCGTCAACATGGGCCCGCAGCACCCGTCCACCCACGGCGTGCTCCGGCTCATCCTGGAGATCGACGGCGAAACGGTCACCGAGGCCCGCTGCGGCATCGGCTACCTCCACACGGGCATCGAGAAGAACCTCGAGTTCCGCACGTGGACCCAGGGCACCACGTTCGTGACGCGCATGGACTACCTGACGCCGTTCTTCAACGAGGCGGCGTACTGCCTCGCCGTCGAGAAGCTTCTCGGCATCACGGACGAGATCCCCGACCGCGCCACGATCATCCGCGTGCTCCTCATGGAGCTGAACCGGATCTCCTCCCACCTGGTGTGCATCGCCACCGGCGGCATGGAGCTGGGCGCCACCACGATCATGATCTACGGCTTCCGCGACCGTGAGCTCATTCTCGACATCTACGAGCTGATCACCGGCCTGCGGATGAACCACGCGTACATCCGCCCCGGCGGACTCGCCCAGGACCTGCCCCCGGGCGCGGTGGACCAGATCCGCGAGTTCGTGAAGAAGATGACGAAGAACCTTCCCGAGTACGACAAGCTCGCCACCGGGAACCCCATCTTCAAGGCCCGTATGCAGGACGTCGGCTACCTCGACCTGGCCGGCTGCATGGCCCTCGGTGCCACCGGCCCGGTCCTGCGCTCGGCGGGCCTGCCGCACGACCTGCGCAAGTCCCAGCCGTACTGCGGCTACGAGACCTATGACTTCGAGGTCCCGACCGCCGACACCTGCGACTCCTACGGGCGCTTCCTGATCCGCCTGGAGGAGATGCGCCAGTCGCTGCGGATCGTCGAGCAGTGCCTGGACCGGCTGCAGCCCGGCCCGGTCATGGTCGCCGACAAGAAGATCGCCTGGCCCGCCCAGCTCGCGCTCGGCCCCGACGGTCTCGGCAACTCGCTCGACCACATCAAGAAGATCATGGGCACCTCCATGGAGGCCCTGATCCACCACTTCAAGCTGGTGACCGAGGGCTTCCGCGTGCCGCCGGGACAGGCGTACGCGACGGTCGAGTCACCCAAGGGCGAGCTCGGGGTGCACGTCGTCTCCGACGGAGGCACCCGCCCCTACCGGGTCCACTTCCGGGACCCGTCCTTCACCAACCTGCAGGCCATGGCGGCCATGTGCGAAGGCGGCCAGGTCGCCGACGTCATCGTCGCCGTCGCGTCCATCGACCCCGTGATGGGAGGCGTCGACCGGTGACCACCACCCCCGAGGGCGTCAGCCTGGGCATGCCCCAACTGCCCGCGCCCGACTACCCGGCCGATGTCCGAGCCCGGCTGGAGGCGGACGCGCGCGAGATCATCGCCCGCTACCCCGACTCCCGCTCGGCGCTCCTTCCGTTGCTGCATCTCGTGCAGTCGCAGGAGGGCCATGTCACGCGCACGGGACAGCGGTTCTGCGCGGAGGTACTGGGTCTGACGACGGCCGAGGTCACCGCGGTCGCGACCTTCTACTCGATGTACCGGCGCAAGCCGAGCGGTGACTACCAGGTGGGTGTCTGCACCAACACTCTGTGTGCCGTCATGGGCGGCGACGCCATCTTCGAAGCCCTCCAGGACCACCTGGGTGTCGGCAACGGAGAGACCACCGGTGACGGCAAGGTCACCCTGGAGCACATCGAGTGCAACGCGGCCTGTGACTTCGCGCCGGTCGTGATGGTCAACTGGGAGTTCTTCGACAACCAGACCGTGGACTCGGCCAAGCGTCTCGTCGACGACCTGCGCGCGGGAGTGGACGTCGACCCGACCCGCGGGGCCCGGCTGTGCACCTTCAAGGACACCGCCCGGATCCTGGCGGGCTTCCCCGACGAGCGCGAGGGCGCGGTGGAGGCCGGCGGCAGCGCGGGCCACGCGTCACTGGTGGGGCTGCGCCTGGCCAAGGGGGAGAGCGCCCCCGCGCGCGTGGTGCATCCGCGAGGCGGAGGGGCACCTCAGAACCAGCGGCCCGCCGAGCACCCGAGCTCACACGACGCGCCGCAGGACACGTCGGCCTCCGACCCGTCCCACCCGGCGGGTCCTGTGGCAGAGGAGGGGGAGTGATGACCTTGGCAGCCGAGATCAACGAAACGAGTCCCGAAAAGCTGCTCGCACCCGTGCTGTCGGCCTTCTGGGACGAGGACAGGTCCTGGTCGCTGGACGTCTACCGAAGGCACGAGGGGTACGAGGGCCTGCGCAAGGCACTCGCCATGTCACCGGACGACCTGATCGCGTACGTCAAGGACTCCGGGCTGCGGGGCCGCGGCGGTGCGGGATTCCCGACCGGAATGAAATGGCAGTTCATTCCTCAGGGAGATGGCAAACCTCACTATCTAGTTGTCAACGCCGACGAATCGGAGCCGGGAACCTGCAAGGACATCCCGCTCCTCTTCGCGAACCCGCACAGCCTCATCGAGGGCATTGTGATCGCGTGCTATGCCATCCGGTCTTCGCATGCCTTCATCTATCTCCGCGGTGAAGTGGTCCCCGTACTGCGGCGGTTGCACGAGGCCGTACGTGAGGCCTACGCGGCGGGCTACCTCGGCGAGAACATCCTGGGCAGCGGACTCGACCTCCAGCTCACCGTGCACGCGGGCGCCGGCGCGTACATCTGCGGTGAGGAGACCGCGCTGCTCGACTCGCTCGAAGGCCGCCGTGGTCAACCGCGGCTCCGTCCCCCTTTCCCTGCTGTCGCGGGCCTCTATGCGTGTCCAACTGTTGTAAATAACGTCGAGTCGATCGCGTCAGTTCCCGCAATTCTCCAAAATGGCAAGGAATGGTTCAGGTCGATGGGAAGCGAGAAGTCTCCGGGCTTCACGCTCTACTCCCTCAGCGGCCATGTCGCCAGTCCCGGCCAGTACGAGGCACCGCTCGGCATCACGCTGCGCCAACTCCTCGACATGAGCGGCGGGATGCGTCCCGGTCACCGGCTGAAGTTCTGGACGCCGGGCGGCTCCTCGACACCGATGTTCACCGACGAGCATCTCGACGTCCCTCTTGATTACGAAGGAGTGGGCGCCGCGGGTTCCATGCTCGGCACGAAAGCACTCCAGTGCTTCGACGAGACGACCTGTGTCGTCCGCGCCGTCACCCGCTGGACCGAGTTCTACGCCCACGAGTCCTGCGGCAAGTGCACGCCATGCCGTGAAGGGACTTACTGGCTCGTGCAGTTGCTGCGCGACATCGAGGCCGGCAAGGGCGCCATGTCCGACCTCGACAAACTCAACGACATCGCCGACAACATCAACGGCAAGTCCTTCTGCGCCCTCGGCGACGGTGCCGCCTCGCCGATCTTCTCCTCGCTCAAGTACTTCCGCGAGGAGTACGAGCAGCACATCACGGGCCGCGGCTGCCCCTTCGACCCGGCCAGGTCCACGGCCTGGGCGGACAAGCACACGGAGGTGAACGCATGACAGTGACCACCAGCGCTCCCTCCGGAGGCGGGGAAGCGGCGGTCCCGCCGGAGGATCTCGTCTCGCTGACGATCGACGGCGTCGAGATGAGCGTGCCCAAGGGCACCCTGGTCATCCGGGCCGCCGAACAACTCGGCATCGAGATCCCCCGGTTCTGCGACCACCCGCTCCTCGACCCGGTCGGCGCCTGCCGCCAGTGCATCGTCGAGGTCGAGGGCCAGCGCAAGCCCATGGCGTCCTGCACGATCACCTGTACGGACGGGATGGTCGTCAAGACTCATCTCACCTCGCCGGTGGCCGAGAAGGCACAGCACGGTGTGATGGAGCTGCTGCTCATCAACCACCCGCTGGACTGCCCGGTCTGCGACAAGGGCGGCGAGTGCCCCCTGCAGAACCAGGCGATGTCGCACGGCCAGGCCGAGTCCCGGTTCGAGGGCAAGAAGCGGACGTACGAGAAGCCGGTCCCGATCTCCACACAGGTGCTGCTCGACCGCGAGCGGTGCGTGCTGTGCGCCCGCTGCACCCGCTTCTCCAACCAGATCGCGGGCGACCCCATGATCGAACTGATCGAACGGGGCGCGCTCCAGCAGGTCGGCACCGGTGACGGCGACCCGTTCGAGTCGTACTTCTCCGGGAACACGATCCAGATCTGCCCGGTGGGCGCGCTCACGTCGGCGGCGTATCGCTTCCGCTCGCGCCCCTTCGACCTCATCTCCTCGCACTCCGTGTGCGAGCACTGCTCCGGCGGCTGCGCGACACGCACCGACCACCGGCGCGGCAAGGTGATGCGGCGCCTCGCGGCGCCGGACCCCGAGGTCAACGAGGAATGGCTCTGTGACAAGGGGCGGTTCGGGTTCCGGTACGCGCAGCAGCGCGACCGCCTCGACACGCCCCTGGTGCGCAACGCCGAGGGTGTCCTCGAGCCCGCTTCCTGGCCGGAGGCGCTCGAAGCCGCCGCGCAGGGGCTGACGGCGGCCCGCGGCCGGGCCGGTGTCCTCACCGGCGGCCGGCTCACTGTCGAGGACGCCTACGCGTACAGCAAGTTCGCGCGCGTGGCCCTCGACACGAACGACATCGACTTCCGCGCGCGCGTGCACAGCTCCGAGGAGGCCGACTTCCTGGCCGCCCGGGTCGCCGGACGCGGCCGGGACCTCGACGGGACGGGCGTCACCTACACCTCTCTGGAGAAGGCGCCCGCTGTTCTGCTGGCGGGCTTCGAGTCCGAGGAGGAGGCGCCCGGCGTCTTCCTGCGGCTGCGCAAGGCGTGGCGCGGACACGGGCAGAAGACCTTCTCCCTCGCCACGCACGCCACACGCGGCCTGGAGAAGGCGGGCGGCACGCTGTTGCCGGCCGCGCCCGGCACCGAGACCGAGTGGCTGGACGCGCTCGCGAGCGGCGTCGGTCTGGAGGGCGACGGTGCCAAGGCCGCCGAGGCGCTGCGCGCCGAGGGCGCGGTGATCGCCGTCGGTGAGCGGCTGGCCGCCGTGGCGGGCGGGCTGACCGCCGCCGTGCGGGCCGCCACCGCCACCGGCGCCCGACTGGTGTGGATCCCGCGCCGGGCAGGGGAGCGCGGCGCGATCGAGGCGGGCGCGCTTCCGTCGCTGCTGCCGGGCGGACGCCCGGCCACCGACCCGCGCGCGCGGGACGAGGTCGCCGTGGCCTGGGGCGTCTCCGAACTGCCGCACCGCTACGGCCGTGACACCGGCCAGATCGTGGAGGCGGCCGCCGGCGGCGAACTACGGGCCCTGGTGGTCGCGGGCGTGGAGGTCACCGACCTTCCCGACCCGGCACGCACGCGTGCGGCGCTGTCCGAGGTGGGCTTCCTGGTGTCGCTCGAACTGCGGCCCAGTGAGGTCACCGAGCACGCGGACGTCGTCCTGCCGGTCGCCGCGGTCGCCGAGAAGGCCGGAAGCTTCCTCAACTGGGAAGGCAGGGTCCGCTCCTTCGAGGCGGCTCTCAAGCCCGACCAGATGACCCGGCGCCTGGCTCCCACCGACGCGCGCGTCCTGCAGATGCTGGCCGACGCCATGGACGTACACCTGGGTCTGCCGGATCTGCGGACCACGCGCGGGGAACTCGACCGGCTCGGCGCCTGGGACGGGCCGCGTGCCACCGAATCCCTGGAGACCGGGGTGCAGTTGCCCCGTCCGGCCGCCGGTGAGGCCGTACTGGCCGGGCACCGGCTGCTGCTCGACCAGGGACGCCTCCAGGAGGGCGACAACGCGCTCGCCGGGACCCGGCACGCCGCACACGCGCGCGTGTCGACCGCCACGGCCGCCGAGGCCGGGGTCAAGAACGGCGACGTCCTCGCCGTGACGGGTCCCGCCGGAGTGGTCGAACTCCCGCTGCAGATCACCGAGATGCCCGACCGCGTGGTCTGGCTCCCGCTGAACTCGACCGGTGCGGGCGTCGCCTCCGACACCGGCGCCCTGCCCGGCGCACTCGTCCGCATCGGCCCGGCGACGATCGCCGCCGAGGCCCCCAAGGAGGTGGAGGCATGACGCCGTACCTCGCCGCTGAAGACCTCTCGATGTTCGGCCACGACCCCTGGTGGCTGGTCGTCGTCAAGGCGGTGTTCTGCTTCGCCTTCCTGATGGTGACCGTGCTCTTCTCCATCGTGTGGGAGCGCAAGGTCGTCGCCTGGATGCAGCTGCGCATCGGCCCCAACCGGCACGGGCCCTGGGGGATGCTCCAGTCGCTCGCCGACGGCATCAAGCTGATGCTGAAGGAAGACCTCATCGTCAAGCGCGCGGACAAGGTGGTCTACGTCCTCGCGCCGATCGTCGCGGCCGTCCCGGCCTTCATGGCGATCGCGGTGATCCCCTTCGGGCCCGCGGACGACGAGGTCTCGATCTTCGGCCAGCGCACCACGATGCAGCTCACCGACCTGCCGATCGCGATGCTCTACATCCTCGCGGTGGCCTCGGTGGGCATCTACGGGATCGTGCTCGCCGGCTGGAGTTCCGGATCCACCTACCCGCTGCTGGGCGGTCTGCGGTCCTGCGCGCAGATGATCTCGTACGAGATCGCCATGGGCGCCGCGTTCGCCTCGGTGTTCCTCTACTCCGGGTCGATGTCGACCTCGACGATCGTCGAGCAGCAGCACGACCGCTGGTACATCGTCCTGCTGCCGGTCTCGTTCCTCATCTACATCGTGACGATGATCGCCGAGACCAACCGGGCCCCCTTCGACATGCCGGAGTCCGAGGGCGACCTCGTCGGCGGCTTCAACACCGAGTACTCGTCGATCAAGTTCGCGCTCTTCATGCTCGCCGAGTACGTGAACATGGTGACGGTCTCGGCCGTGTCGACGACGCTCTTCCTGGGCGGCTGGCGGGCCCCGTGGCCGATCAGCAGCTTCTGGGAGGGCGCCAACCACGGCTGGTGGCCGATGCTCTGGTTCGTGGTGAAGGTACAGCTGCTGCTGTTCTTCTTCATCTGGCTGCGCGGCACGCTGCCGCGCGTGCGCTACGACCAGCTGATGAAGCTCGGCTGGAAGGTCCTCATCCCGGTCTCCGTGGTCTGGCTGATGCTCGTCGCGACGGTACGGACGCTGCGCAACGAGCACGTCGCCTTCGCGGACATCGCCCTGTACGTCGGCGGAGGCGTCCTCGTTCTCCTGTTGCTGTCGTTCGTGGCGGACATCTTCCGCGACAAGCAGGGAGCCCAGGAGACGCCCGCCGAGCCCGCCGCCTTCGACCCGATGGCCGGTGGATTCCCCGTGCCCCCGCTGCCCGGCCAGGAGCTGCCGCCGGTACCGCGGCGCCGCCCGCGCCGTGAGCGGGAGCTGATTGTCAGTGGCGGGTCCGATACTGCGAGTGATGGATCGGTTACCGGATCTCGTGACGGAAAGGAGGGGTCCGATGGCTGAGGAGCCGAAGGAGACCAAACCGGGTTTCCAGAACCCCGTCGCCGGTTTCGGCGTGACCTTCAAGGCCATGTTCAAGAAGCGGCTGACCGAGCAGTACCCGGAGCAGCAGAAGACCACCGCGCCGCGGTTCCACGGCCGGCACCAGCTCAACCGTCATCCGGACGGCCTGGAGAAGTGCATCGGCTGCGAGTTGTGCGCCTGGGCCTGCCCCGCGGACGCCATCTATGTGGAGGGCGCGGACAACACCGAGGAGGAGCGCTACTCCCCGGGCGAGCGGTACGGCCGCGTCTACCAGATCAACTACGCCCGCTGCATCCTGTGCGGACTGTGCATCGAGGCGTGCCCCACGCGCGCGCTGACGATGACGAACGAGTTCGAGCTCGCCGACAGCAGCCGCGCCAACCTGATCTACACCAAGGAGCAGCTGCTCGCCGGACTCGAGGAAGGCATGGTCGACACACCGCACTCGATCTTCCCCGGCACGGACGAGCAGGACTACTACCGGGGTCTGGTGACCGAGGCCGCGCCCGGTACCGAGCGCCAGGTGGCCGTCTCCAAAGGCGAGTTGCACCCCTCGGCCACGCCTTCGGGTACGGCCGCCGGAGAGGGGGAGAAAGCATGACCGACCTGGCCGCTTACTCCACCTCCACCGGAGAGGCCTTCCAGTTCTGGGTCCTCGGCACCGTCGCGGTGGTCGGCGCCCTGTGCACCGTCTTCATGAGGAAGGCTGTGCACAGCGCGCTGTGCCTCGCCGGGACCATGATTGTCCTGGCGGTCTTCTACCTCGCCAACGGCGCGTACTTCCTGGGCATCGTCCAGATCGTCGTCTACACCGGCGCGATCATGATGCTCTTCCTCTTCGTCGTCATGCTCGTCGGCGTCACCGCGGCGGACTCGCTGGAGGAGACCATCAAGGGGCAGCGCTGGCTGGCCCTGGTCTGCGGACTCGGCTTCGGTGTCCTGCTGTTCGCCGGTATCGGCAACGCCTCCATCGAGGACTTCGACGGTCTGGCGAAGGCGAACGCGAACGGCAACGTGGAGGGCCTCGCCGCCCTCATCTTCACGAAGTACGTGTTCGCCTTCGAGATCACCGGCGCCCTGCTCATCACGGCCGCCGTCGGCGCCATGGTGCTGACGCACCGCGAGCGCACCGAGCGGCCCAAGACCCAGCGCGAGCTGTCCGAGCAGCGCGTGCGCGAGGGCAAGCACGTACCGCCGCTGCCGGCGCCGGGTGTCTACGCCCGGCACAACGCGGTGGACATCGCGGGCCTGCTCCCCGACGGCACTCCCTCCGTGCTGACCGTCAGCAAGACGCTGCGCGACCGCGGGCAGATCCGTGACGTGTCGGCCGAAGCGCTGAACGATCTGAAGGCGCTGGAGCAGCGTGCCGAGGAGCGTCTGGAGCGCACGAAGACGGAGGAGGCGTCCAAGTGAATCCGGTCAACTACCTCTATCTCGCCGCCCTGTTGTTCACGATCGGCGCCACCGGTGTGCTGATCAGGCGGAACGCGATCGTGGTGTTCATGTGCATCGAGCTCATGCTCAACGCCTGCAACCTCACCTTCGTCGCCTTCTCCCGGATGCACGGCAATCTCGACGGCCAGATCATCGCCTTCTTCACGATGGTCGTCGCCGCCGCGGAGGTCGTGGTCGGGCTCGCGATCATCGTGTCGCTGTTCCGTTCCCGCCACTCGGCCTCGGTCGACGACGCCAGCCTGATGAAGCTGTAAGGGGTCGCTGAATCGTGGAGAACCTGATTGCGCTGCTGGTAGCGGCGCCTCTGCTCGGAGCGGTCGTCCTGCTGTGCGGCGGACGACGGCTCGACGCCGTCGGACAGTGGATCGGCACCGCGTTCGCGGCCACCTCCTTCGTGATCGCCGCCGTGCTCTTCGCCGACATGCTGGGCAAGGGTCCTGAGGACCGGACCTTCACCCAGCATCTGTACAGCTGGATCGCCGTCGGAGACTTCCGGGCGGACGTCGGCTTCCAGCTCGACCAGCTGTCGATGACGTTCGTCCTGCTGATCACCGGCGTCGGCTCGCTGATCCACCTGTACTCGGTCGGGTACATGGAGCACGACGAGCGCCGCCGCCGCTTCTTCGGCTATCTGAACCTGTTCCTGGCGGCGATGCTGCTGCTCGTCCTCGCCGACAACTACCTTCTGCTGTACGTCGGCTGGGAGGGCGTCGGTCTCGCCTCGTACCTGCTGATCGGCTTCTGGCAGCACAAGCCCAGCGCGGCCACCGCCGCCAAGAAGGCCTTCCTGGTCAACCGCGTGGGCGACATGGGCCTGTCCATCGCGATCATGCTCATGTTCACGACCTTCGGGACCTTCGCCTTCGGGCCCCTGCTCGGCTCCGAGGGGCACCAGGGAGTGGCCGGGGACGCCACCCAGGGCAAGCTCACGGCCATCGCCCTGATGCTGCTGCTCGCCGCCTGCGGCAAGTCCGCCCAGGTGCCGCTGCAGTCCTGGCTCGGGGACGCGATGGAGGGCCCGACCCCGGTCTCGGCCCTCATCCACGCCGCCACCATGGTGACCGCGGGTGTGTATCTGATCGTGCGCTCGGCCGCCGTCTTCAACGCGGCGCCCGACGCCCAGCTCGTCGTCACCGTCGTGGGCGGGGTCACGCTCCTGTTCGGTGCGATCGTCGGTTGCGCGAAGGACGACATCAAGAAGGCGCTGGCCGGCTCGACCATGTCGCAGATCGGCTACATGGTGCTGGCTGCGGGTCTCGGCCCCATCGGCTACGTCTGGGCGATCATGCACCTGGTGACGCACGGCTTCTTCAAGGCCGGTCTCTTCCTCGGCGCCGGTTCGGTCATGCACGGCATGAACGACGAGGTCGACATGAGGAAGTTCGGCGGCCTCAGGAAGTACATGCCGATCACGTTCGTGACCTTCGGCCTCGGCTATCTCGCGATCATCGGCTTCCCTGGCCTGTCCGGCTTCTTCTCCAAGGACAAGATCATCGAGGCGGCCTTCGCCAAGGGCGGCACCGAGGGCTGGATCCTCGGCAGCGTGGCCCTGCTGGGCGCGGCGATCACCGCGTACTACATGACGCGCGTGATGATCATGACCTTCTTCGGAGAGAAGCGCTGGCAGCCCGACGCGGACGGCCACGAGCCGCACCCGCACGAGTCGCCCAGGTCCATGACGATCCCGATGATCGTGCTGGCTTTCGGGTCGGTCTTCGCGGGTGCCTACTTCAGCATCGGCGACCGCTTCCTGCACTGGCTGGAGCCGGTCACGGGGCATTCGGAGGGCGACTCGCCGGTCAGCGCCCTCACGGTCACCCTGGCCACCATGGTGCTGCTGGTCGTCGGCGCCGGCATCGCCTACCTCCAGTACGGCCGCAGCTCCGTCCCGGTCGTCGCCCCGCGTGGCTCCCTGCTCACCCGCGCCGCCCGGCGCGACCTGTACCAGGACGACTTCAACCATGTCGTGCTGGTACGCGGTGGTGAGCACCTCACCCGCTCCCTGGTGTACGTCGACCACACCCTGGTCGACGGAGTCGTCAACGGTACGGCTGCCTCGGTGGGCGGCCTCTCCGGGCGGCTGCGCAAGCTGCAGAACGGCTATGTGCGCAGTTACGCGGTCTCGATGTTCGGCGGTGCGGCGATCATCGTCGCCGCGACCCTGCTGATGAGGGCGGTCTGATACCGATGTCCTTTCCTCTCCTGACAGCGACGGCGGCGCTCCCGGCCCTCGGGGCGATCGCCACGGCCGCCGTGCCGGCCGCGCAGCGCGTCGCCGCCAAGTGGCTGGCGCTGCTGGTCTCCCTCGGCACCCTGGTGCTCGCCGCGGTCACCCTGGTGCGTTTCGACCCCGGCGGCGACCGTTACCAGCTCACGGAATCCCACGCCTGGATCCCGGACTTCGGGGTCAGTTACCAGCTGGGCGTGGACGGGATCGGGGTGGCGCTCGTCGCACTCACCGCGCTGCTGATGCCGTTCGTGATCCTGGCGGGCTGGCACGACGCCGACCCGCACGAGACCGGAAGCAGGCGCTGGCGTCCGACCCAGGGCTTCTTCGCCCTGATCCTGGCCGTCGAGGCGATGGTGATCATCTCCTTCGAGGCCACCGACGTGTTCCTCTTCTACATCTTCTTCGAAGCCATGCTGATCCCGATGTACTTCCTGATCGGCGGCTTCGGGGACCGTGCCCACGAGCACGGTGACGCGGTGGCGGCGACCCAACGTTCGTACGCCGCCGTGAAGTTCCTCCTCTACAACCTGGTCGGCGGCCTGATCATGCTGGCCGCCGTGATCGGCCTCTACGTAGTGGCCGGAAGCTTCTCGCTCCAGGAGATCGTCCAAGCCCGGGCCAACGGGTCGCTGCACATGGCGACCAGCACCGAGCGGTGGCTCTTCCTCGGCTTCTTCTTCGCCTTCGCGGTGAAGGCGCCCCTGTGGCCGCTGCACACCTGGCTGCCCAACGCCATGGGTGAGGCCACCGCGCCGGTCGCCGTGCTGATCACGGCGGTCGTCGACAAGGTCGGTACCTTCGCGATGCTCCGCTTCTGCCTCCAGCTCTTCCCGGAGGCGAGCAAGTGGGCGACGCCCGTGATCCTCGTCCTGGCACTGATCAGCATCATCTACGGGGCGCTGCTCGCGGTCGGACAGCGGGACATCAAGCGACTGGTCGCCTACGCGTCGATCTCGCACTTCGGGTTCATCATCCTGGGCATCTTCGCGATGACCAGTCAGGGCCAGTCGGGCGCGACGCTCTACATGGTCAACCACGGGATCTCGACCGCCGCCCTGATGCTGGTCGCGGGCTTCCTGATCTCGCGGCGCGGATCGCGTCTGATCGCCGACTACGGAGGGGTGCAGAAAGTCGCCCCGGTGCTCGCGGGCACCTTCCTCATCGGCGGCCTCGCGACGCTGTCGCTCCCCGGCCTCGCGCCCTTCGTGAGTGAATTCCTGGTCCTGGTGGGCGCGTTCGAGCGCTACCCGGCCGTCGGCGTCGTCGCCACCTTCGGCATCGTCCTCGCCGCGCTCTACACCCTCGTCCTCTACCAGCGGACGATGACGGGCCCGGTCAAGGCCGAGGTGGCCGAGATGCCGGACCTCAGGGTGCGCGAGCTCCTGGTGGTCGCCCCGCTGATCGCTCTGCTGATCTTCCTGGGCGTCTACCCGAAGCCGGTCACCGACATCGTCAACCCGGCGGTCAAGCAGACCATGTCAGATGTACACAAGACGGACCCCCAGCCCGCGGTGGAGGCGGCCAAGTGAGCGCATCAGCCGTCCACAGCCTGTGGACAACAGCGGCAACCGCAGCCGAGCCGATCTCCAAGATCAATGCACCGAAGATCGAATATGGGCAATTGTCGCCCACCTTGATCGTCATCGGCGCGGCGGTCATCGGGGTTCTGGTCGAGGCCTTCGTGCCGCGCAAGTCCCGTTACTACGCACAGGTGTTCGTCGCCGTCGTCGCACTGGCCGCGGCGTTCGCCGCGGTCGTCGCGCTCGCGGCGGGCGGATACGGCACCACGAAGGCACACATCGCGGCGATGGGCGCGATCGCGGTCGACGGACCGTCGCTGTTCCTCCAGGGCACGATCCTGCTCGCCGGAATCCTCGGCGTCTTCACCTTCGCCGAGCGGCGCCTCGACCCCGAGGCGCACGGAAACCGGGTCGACTCCTTCGCCGCGCAGGCCGCGTCGGTGCCCGGCAGCGACAGCGAGAAGGCCGCCGTGAAGGCCGGGTTCACCACCACTGAGGTGTTCCCGCTGCTGCTCTTCGCCATCAGCGGCATGCTGGTCTTCCCGTCGGCCAACGACCTGCTGACCCTGTTCATCGCGCTGGAAGTCTTCTCGCTCCCGCTGTACCTCCTGTGCGCCGTGGCCCGCCGCAAGCGGCTCATGTCGCAGGAGGCGGCGGTCAAGTACTTCCTGCTCGGTGCCTTCGCCTCCGCGTTCACGCTCTTCGGCATCGCCCTGCTGTACGGCTACGCGGGCTCGGTGTCGTACGCGACGATCGCGCATGTCGTCGACGGCACGGTCACGAACGTCGACCCGGCGCTCGCCGGCACCATGGGCAACGACGTACTGCTGCTCATCGGAATGGCCCTGATCGTCATGGGCCTGCTCTTCAAGGTCGGCGCGGTGCCCTTCCACATGTGGACACCGGACGTCTACCAGGGCGCGCCGACCCCGGTCACCGGCTTCATGGCGGCGGCGACGAAGGTGGCCGCGTTCGGCGCGCTGCTGCGCCTGCTCTACGTCGTCCTGCCAGGGCTGCGCTGGGACTGGCGGCCGGTCATGTGGGCCGTGGCGATCGTCACCATGCTGGGCGGCGCGATCGTCGCGATCACCCAGACGGACATCAAGCGGCTCCTGGCGTACTCGTCGATCGCGCACGCCGGGTTCATCCTCGCGGGTGTCATCGCGACCTCGCCGGACGGCGTCTCGTCGGTCCTCTTCTACCTTGCCGCGTACTCCTTCGTCACGATCGGTGCCTTCGCCGTCGTCACCCTGGTACGGGACGCGGGCGGCGAGGCCACGCACCTGTCCAAGTGGGCGGGCCTCGGACGCAGGTCCCCGTTGGTGGCCGCGGTGTTCGCGGTCTTCCTGCTGTCCTTCGCGGGTATCCCGCTCACCTCGGGATTCGCCGGAAAGTTCGCCGTGTTCAAGGCGGCGGCCGAGGGCGGCGCGGGCGTGCTGGTCGTGGTCGGTGTGCTCTCGTCGGCGATCGCGGCGTTCTTCTACATCCGCGTGATCGTGCTGATGTTCTTCAGCGAGCCGAAGCCCGAGGGGCCGACGGTCGCCGTGCCGTCGCCGCTGACCACGACGGCCATCGCGGTGGGCGTGGCGGTCACGCTGGTGCTGGGCGTGGCGCCGCAGTACTTCCTGAACCTGGCGAGCCAGGCCGGGGTCTTCGTGCGCTGAGCAGGACCTTGCGCGGCTCGGGCCCCGCTCCCTCCAAGGGGAGCGGGGCCCGAGCCGTTCTCAGTGGGCGGAGTGGGCTGTGCCCGACGAGCTGGGGCGGGTCGTGCCCGACGAGCCGGACGGGGTCTTGCCCGAGGAGTTGGACGGGGTCTTGCCCGACGAGCTGGAATGGGCCGGGGCGGCCGGGCACTTCACCCTGGGGTTCCAGCGGTTGAACAGCCCGCTGGGGTTGTGCTTCCAGAGCCAGACGTGCAGGTCGTAGTGGATCGGCATACCGGGGTAGTGACCCGGCATCGGACCCTCGAACTTCTGACCGCCGAACATCGAGGGCCGGTCCTTGGTGGTCTTCATGTTCTGGTCCGAGTCCAGCACGATCCACTCCACCCCGGCCAGCTTGCGCTTCCCGTCCTTCCCGTCCTCGAAGAGGAGGGCCGCGGGCTTCGCCGGGTCGAGCGAGCCGTAGCGCGACTCGTTGAAGTAGTGGTAGCCCATGCTGCCGTGTCCCGCGGGATCCGTGGAGCACTGATGGGGGACGTATCCGTCGGCGAGGGCGGCCTTCTCGTCGAGGTACTTGACGCTGGCCACGTACGCCGTGGTCAGGTCCCGAATTTCCTTCGGGTCGGCCGGGCCGTCCGAGGCAGGGGCGGGCACGGCGGACAGGGCGAGCGACGCGGCAGCGGCTGTCATGAGGGTGATGGCGGTCCTGAGGGGGTGCTGGGGCATGCGAAGACTCCTAGAGACACGAGAGGCGTACGGACGGCGCGGGTCCGTCGGCTGCGGGCCCCCTCCTCCCGCCCGAGCAGCATGGCCCTCGGTCACGAAGCGCCGCCATGCAGGCGGGGCCAACGGGTTGAACCCGCGCTGGGCGCGCCGTGCGGGGGAGTGAGACGGGCGCCGCACCCCTGTACGTAGGGAAGCCGGTCCCTCGCAGCCTGTGGACAACTCTCGGACTGTCGGCGCGGACCCCTATCGTGGACGCAGTGGTCGAGGCGCGACGTACGGGGGACAGAACGATGGGCGGGACGGGTGTGATGACCGAAGCGGACGCGACGGAGACGCTGGGCGGGAGCGAGGCACTGGCCACCCTCCACCGGGTCTTCGGGTACGACGCCTTCCGCGGTGAGCAGGCAGCGATCATCGAGCATGTGGTGGCGGGCGGTGACGCTGTCGTCCTGATGCCGACCGGTGGCGGAAAGTCCCTCTGCTACCAGATTCCTTCCCTGGTCAGACCAGGTACGGGCATTGTGGTCTCCCCGCTCATCGCGCTCATGCAGGACCAGGTCGACGCGCTGCGGGCGCTGGGCGTGCGAGCCGGGTTCATGAACTCCACGCAGGACTTCGACGAGCGGCGCGTGGTCGAGGCGGAGTTCCTGGCCGGAGAACTCGACCTGCTGTATCTGGCCCCGGAGCGGCTTCGTCTGGACAACACGCTGAACCTGCTGTCCCGCGCGAAGATCTCCGTCTTCGCGATCGACGAGGCGCACTGTGTGGCCCAGTGGGGCCACGACTTCCGTCCCGACTATCTGGCGCTCTCGCTGCTCGGCGAGCGTTGGCCGGACGTCCCGCGCATCGCGCTGACGGCCACGGCCACGCGTGCGACGCACAAGGAGATCACCCAGCGCCTGGGCATGCCCACGGCCCGCCACTTCGAGGCGAGCTTCGACCGCCCCAACATCCAGTACCGGATCGTTCCCAAGGCCGACCCGAAGAAGCAGCTGCTGTCCTTCCTGCGCGAGGAGCACGCGGGCGACGCGGGCATCGTGTACTGCCTCTCGCGCAACTCGGTGGACAAGACGGCCGAGTTCCTCTCACGCAACGGCATCGAGGCGGTGCCGTACCACGCGGGCCTGGACTCGGGCACCCGTGCCGCGCACCAGTCCCGCTTCCTGCGGGAGGAGGGTCTGGTGGTGGTCGCCACGATCGCCTTCGGCATGGGCATCGACAAGCCGGACGTACGGTTCGTCGCCCACCTCGACCTGCCGAAGTCGGTCGAGGGCTACTACCAGGAGACGGGCCGCGCCGGCCGTGACGGCCTCCCGTCCACGGCCTGGATGGCGTACGGCCTTCAGGACGTGGTCCAGCAGCGCAAGATGATCCAGGGCTCGGAGGGCGACGAGGCGTTCAGACGCCGGGCCGCCGCCCATCTGGACTCGATGCTCGCCCTGTGCGAGACGGCCCAGTGCCGGCGCTCCCAGCTGCTGGCCTACTTCGGCCAGGACCCGAACACCCCGGCCTGTGCCAACTGCGACACCTGTCTGACGCCCCCGGAGACCTGGGACGGCACGGTCGCGGCACAGAAGCTGCTGTCCACGGTGGTGCGCCTCCAGCGCGAGCGGGGGCAGAAGTTCGGCGCGGGCCAGATCGTCGACATCCTGCTGGGACGCAAGACCGCCAAGGTGATCCAGTTCGACCACGACCAGCTGTCCGTCTTCGGTATCGGCGAGGAGCTGGCGGAGGCCGAATGGCGGGGTGTCGTACGGCAGATGCTGGCCCAAGGGCTGATCGCGGTCGAGGGCGAGTACGGCACGCTGGTACTGACCGACGCCAGCGGAACGGTGCTGCGGCGCGAGCGCGATGTGCCGCTGCGCAAGGAGTCGCCGAAGCCGACCGCGTCCCGGTCGTCGGCACCGAAGGGCGAGCGCAAGGCGAAGGCGGCCGCGGCCGAGCTGCCAGCCGAGCTCGTCCCCGCGTTCGAGGCGCTGCGTTCCTGGCGCGGCGAGCAGGCGCGTGAGCAGGGTGTCCCGGCGTACGTCATCTTCCACGACGCCACGCTGCGGGAGATCGTCACGGTGTGGCCCACCTCGGTGAAGGACCTCGGCGGCATCAGCGGGGTGGGCGAGAAGAAGCTGACGACGTACGGGGAAGGCGTCATCGGGGTGCTCGCCTCGTTGGGCGGTGCCACGCCCGCGGCCCCGCCGACCGACAACAGACCCGCGGCCGCACCGGTTCCGGCGGCCGCTGTGGGATCGGACCCGGACTGGCCCGAGCTGGACCAGGAGCCGGAGCCCGAGGACTGGATGTAGCGACACCGGGGCGGGACGCTGGGCGACCGATCGGTACCGGGCGGGGCGGCGGGCAGCCGATCGGCGGCGGGCGGTACCGCGGCCGGCCGATCGGGTCGGGCGCGACGGCGGGCGGCTCATTGGTCCGGGCAAGGGCGCCGGACGGCCGATCCGCCGGGGTCTTCCCGGCCTGCTCTGCGGCGGCACGGTGGCCAGGATCCTGGCCACCGTGACACGGACCTCGTTCCCCTTGGTGTTCCCTACCGGCGGTACCCCTACTGGGGGACGGCCTGCGTGATGCGGCCCCGGACCTCGCCGAGACCCACCCGGGTTCCGCCCGGCCCGGGGGCCCAGGCCGTCAGAGTGACCTCGTCGCCGTCCTCCAGGAACGTGCGCTTGCCGTCGGGGAGTTCGAGCGCGTCGCGCCCGTTCCAGGTGAGTTCGAGCAGGGATCCGCGTTCGCCCTCGGAGGGGCCGCTGACGGTTCCGGAGCCGTAGAGGTCACCGGTGCGCAGGGAGGCGCCGTTGACCGTCATGTGGGCCAGCTGCTGGGCGGCCGTCCAGTACATGGTGGAGAAGGGCGGTTCGGAGACGACGTGGCCGTTGATGGCGACGGAGATCCGGAGGTCGTAGCCGCCTGGGTCCTCGGAGGCGTCGTCGAGATAGGGGAGGAGGGGGTGTGTACGGGCGGGAGGTGCGACGCGGGCCTCGTCGAGGGCGTCGAGCGGGGTGATCCACGCCGACACGGATGTCGCGAAGGACTTGCCGAGGAAGGGGCCCAGGGGGACGTACTCCCAGGCCTGGATGTCGCGCGCGGACCAGTCGTTGAGGAGGCAGAGGCCGAAGACATGGTCGCGGTAGTCGCCCAGCCGGACCGGCCGGCCCTGTTCCGAGGGGGCGCCGACCACGAAGCCGACCTCCGCCTCGATGTCCAGGCGGATCGAGGGGCCGAAGACGGGGGCGGTGTCCGCCGGGGCCTTGCGCTGGCCCGACGGGCGTACGACGTCCGTGCCGGAGACCACGACCGTGCCGGAGCGGCCGTGGTAGCCGATGGGCAGGTGCTTCCAGTTGGGCGTGAGGGAGTCGGCGGCGTCGGGGCGGAAGATCTGGCCGACGTTCCGTGCGTGGTTCTCGGAGGCGTAGAAGTCGACGTAGTCCGCGACGGTGAACGGGAGGTGCAGCGTCACGTCGGAGAGCGGGTGGAAATGGGGAGCGAGGGTCTCCCGGTGGGCCGGGACGGTCACCCAGGCCGTCAGCGCGCGCCGGACATCGGACCAGGCGGTGCGGCCCGCGGCGAGCAGCGGGTCGAGGGTCGGCTGCGCGAGCAGCCCGGCGTACGGGGAGCCGAGCGACCGGGCCGCTGCGCCCGCGTCGAGCACGTGGTCGCCGAGCCGTACGCCGACGCGCCGTTCGGGGGCGCCGGCCGGGTCGGACAGGGAGAACACGCCGTACGGCAGGTTGTGCGGGCCGAAGGGATCGCCCTCGGGGACATCGAAGGGGGGCATCGGTTGGTGCCTCGCTTTCGGATTCGTACTCGCCATGTGATCCATGCGTTCCACGCGTTTCATGTGGTCGGGGCACACGTTACGGGGGAGTGACCCTGCTGTGGCAGGGCCTAAGGAGTTTGCAATGTCCGAATTTGACCTGTCGGGCACGGTAATTCCGGCTCAGTGCTCTTTGGGGGGACACGGGCGGGGTGGGTCCGGTCCGTAGAGGGACATGTGGGGCCCCATGGCCGGGTGCTCCAGGAGCGTGCCGTCGGCCGGCCCCTGGTCCCTTCGCCCCCTGGTCCCTTCGGCCCTTGGCCTCTCCGGCCTCCGCCCCTCCGGCCTTGGCCCTTGTCCACGCCCTCACGCCGGCAGGTTCGGAGTTGCCTCTGTCCAGTGGGGCTTGGGGTCGCCTCCGACCGTTCGGGCTGAGGTCGGCCTGCGGTTCTTCGGACTTGGGGCCTGGGCTCTGCCCTTTCGGGGGCGGGGCCGGCTTCGGAGCGTCGGGGTCGGGGTCTGACTGCCGGGTGGGGACGGCTCGGGACGCGCTGCCCGGCTGTCGGGGTGGTCGCCCGGGCCGTCAGGGTTTCTCCCTGAGGGACTCCTCGGTTCTCGGCTCGCTTTCATCGATGGCACCCCGCTGCCAGGCCGTGAAGTCCGCGATCGGCCCGGGTGGGTTGGCGGCTTCGGTGGCCTCGATCTCCCACCCGGGGCTGTCCATGTCGAAGACGACGATGGGGAGGGCGCGGCCGAAGATCTCCGTGAGGAGGCCATCGGCGTGGAGGCGGCGGGCAAGGCCGATGGCGGCGTCGTGGAAGTGGAGCCGGAGAAGGTCGGACTTGGCGTTCAGTTCGTCCTCCTTTTCCTCCGGCAGATCCATGGTGAGGAAGTCGTAGTCACCGTCGAACCAGATCCCCAGCTCCCTGACCTCGTCCACGTACAGCGGGCTCCCGGCGGGGTCTTCGGGGATGTTGCCCAGCATCTCGAAGCCGTCCAGCAGCCAGAGGGCGTAGTTCCAGCGAGCCTCGCCCGGGTCCTTCGGACAGGCCTCCTGCCCGTACTGGGTCTCGGTGTTGTAGCCGATGGCCACATACGGGTGGCGCTCGTCGCCGTCGATCCGCCAGATCCGGAAGGAGAGGACGTAGATCTCGGACCGCAGGGAGTCCGGGAAGCGCCGGATCACGGCTTCGGCAGAGGTGCGCAGATGTTGCCGGAACGGGGTCACCGCGCCGGATGGGCCAGGAAGCCAGGCGGTGGACTCAACAGGCATGTTTCTCCTCGGACTTGTCGGTGTTCGTCGGCAACTCCCGCCGAGGTGGGCGCCGTCACTGAGTCGGCCTGTGACCGAGTCGGCCCGTGTCCGAGTTGGCCTGTCGTGGGGCGGTGTTGGGGTGTTGTGGTCGGTCGTGTGCGGGAAAGTCGGTGTGGGCGGAAGCGGACCTTGCGTGATCCGAAGCGGTCGCAACGCGCTTACCACCGTACGGTGAACGGCGTTGCTGACGGGATACCGGACGTCGTCCGGTTCACGCCGGGCCGATGAGTCGTTCGATCCGTATTCTTCGGATCATGGCCGCTCCGACTGCATATTCACTCATTGCCACTGACCTGGACGGAACGCTGCTGCGCGGCGACGACACACTCTCCGACCGGTCACGCGCCGCGTTGGCGAAGGTGGTCCAGGCGGGTGCGCAGCATCTCGTGGTGACGGGCCGCCCCGCACCGCGCGTGCGACCGCTCCTCGATGAACTCGGCGGTGAGGGACTGGCGGTGTGCGGGCAGGGGGCGCAACTGTACGACGCCGGGGCGGACCGCATGCTGTGGTCGGTGACCCTGGACAGGGAACTGGCGGAGACGGCGCTCGGCAAGATCGAGGCGGAGGTCGGGCTGCTGTACGCGGCGGTCGACCAGGACGGCGTGGACGGGCTGACGCTCATCGAGCCGGGGTATGTGATGCCGCATCCGACCCTGCCGGCGGTGCGGGTGCCGCGCCGGGACGACCTCTGGACGGAGCCGATCAGCAAGGTGTTGCTCCGTCACCCGTCTCTGTCCGACGACGAGTTGGCGTCCGCGGCGCGCGGAGTGGTCGGTTCGCTGGCGACGGTCACCATGTCCGGGCCCGGCACCGTCGAACTCCAGCCATGCGGGGTGACCAAGGCGACGGGACTCGCTCTCGCGGCCGCGCACCTCGGACTCACCGCGGCCGCGACGCTCGCCTTCGGTGACATGCCCAATGACATCCCGATGTTCGACTGGGCCGCGCGCGGTGTGGCGATGGCCAACGCCCATCCGGAACTGAAGGCGGTGGCCGACGAGGTCACCCTGTCGAACGAGGACGACGGAATCGCGGTGGTCCTGGAGCGCCTCTTCGGCTTCTAGTGGCGGCAACGCACCCGCCGGCGCACCGAGAGGGTGCGCCGGCGGGTGCGGGTGAAGCCGAGAGGTGAGGGTGCGATCAGTAGGCGCCGTTGACGTTGTCGATGGAGCCGTAGGTCTTGGCCGCGTAGTTGCAGGCCGCGGTGATGTTCGCAACCGGGTCGTAGGGGTCCATCGACGTGCCGGGGACGTGGAAGGCCCGGAACGTGGGGTCGATGACCTGCAGCAGGCCCTTGGAGGGGATGCCCGCGGCGGCGTTTGAGTCCCAGTTGTTGATGGCGTTGGGGTTGCCGGAGGACTCGCGCATCACGTTGCGGTAGATGCCGTCGTAGCTGCCCGGTATGCCCGCCTTGGCCATGATGTCCAGGGACTGCTTGATCCAGCCGTCGAGGTTGTTGGCGTACGTCTTCACGGAGGCCTGGGTGGCGGTGGTCGCCGTGGACTTGGCGACAGCCGGGGTCGCCTTCGCCGTCGTGCTCACGACCGTCGACTTCAGCTTCTTCGTGCCCACGGTCAGCTTCAGGCCCGGACGGATCAGGGAGGGGTTGCCGCCGATGACCGCACGGTTCGCCGTGTACAGCTTCTTCCAGCCGCCGCTCTCGGGGTGCTTCTGCGCCACCTTGGACAGGGTGTCGCCCGCGATCACCTTGTAGGTGATGAGCTGCACGTTGGGGATGACCGCGGTGTGGGCGGCCTTCGTGAGCTGGGGGGCCTGGGCCGGGGTCGCGGCGTGGGCGCCGGTCGCGCTCACGAGCGGGAGGGCGAGGGCGATGCCGCCCGTTCCGGCGGCGATCATGCCCCGGGTGATGACGTTGGTCTTCGTACGGCGGTGCTTGCCTACGGGCATGACGAAATGTCCTCTCCGACGCCTGCGAGGTGAGCTGTCGGGTTCGGGCGGGAGATGCCCGGCCGCGTTCTGGGCGCGGCTTAACCCCTAGCCGGTCCGGTATGTCCGGATCGGCGGCTTACCTGTGGTTCCCCCGCTCCTGCCGTGCGTGGGTGGGTGGGTTTCCGGGCGGCGGCAGGATTCGGCGATCTGCCCGGGATCGACCAGAACGTATGCGAGAGCACATGTCCGGAACAAGGCAAGATTTGGCTGCGAAGATCGCTTTCGCCTGTTTAGGGCGCATGGGAAAAGTCCGATTGCGGCGGAATTGGATCCTCAACTTGCCTTTGGCGAAGGGGTTGGTCGGGAGGCGACGGGAGGCGGTGCCCCGGATCGCTGGTGACTCAACTCACGAGACCAAGGGTCATCAAGGCGGCATGCCGGGTAATTCGGGCATTGCGCTTCCGGCGGCAAGGGGTGCCGAGCCTCCCGAGGGTGCCTGGCGGCCCCTCACGCAGCGAGATTTGTGGCGCGGGACACGCAGGGGGTGCGGCCCGTCCGACGCTGGAGAGTCGGCCGGACGCGGGCCGGGCCGGGCGATTCGGGGCGGGCCGCGGCGAGTGCGGGCCGAGTCAGGGTGGGCGCGGATCGTGTCCCGGTGAGACAGGGTGAAGTGCGTTCCGTGGCACCGGTGTGCGGCGTTCTGACGGCATGTCAGTGCCGGTATCCGTATCCGTATCCGTGTCCGTGTCCGTGTCCGTGTCGGGGTGCGGGCGGACAGCGGGTCCGACTCGTCGATCGTGTACGTCTCCCGTGCGTCCTCCGTGCATTCGAGGCCGTCGGGGGTACACGCGGGTGCCGCCGTGGTCCGGGTCCACCTCCAGACGCCAGGTGCCCGCGGCCACGTCACGCAGGACCAGGCGTTCCGGGCGGGGCTCGTCCAGGGGCGCGGAGACGGTCACGCCGAGAGGTTCGGATTCCTCCGGCTCCCCGAAGGTGATCGAGAGGTCCGACTCCCTTGTCCGTACGGGGAGTTCCAGGGTGCTGTCGATCGGGTCCAGGGTGAAGCCCGCCTCGGAACCCGGCTGGGGCCAGATCCAGTGCCAGTACGCGGAGGAGACGCCCAGGCGGATGCGGTGGCCCGCAGGGAACGCGCAGCCGATGCCGTGCAGGTCGAAAACCACGTTCTCCGTAGTGCCCGGTTTCCAGGGAACGGTCTGGTCGCGGCCGTGGCGCGATGACAGGTTCAGGGCGCCACGGGTAACGAGCGTGGACGCTCCGTCCGGGGCCACGTCGCACAGCCGGGCGATCACCTGACCCCTGGGTGACGCGGACGTCAGCCGCAGATTGACCCGTGGGCGGCCCAGTACCCAGGTCTCCTCCGCCACCTCGAACTCGAAGCAGGCCGACCGGGCGTCCTCCTCCCGCTGGTCCGGCGGCAGGTCGGCGTCGTTGCCGAAGGGAAAGAAGCGGCCCGCGTCGATCCCGTGTGCCGCGGGGAGCGCACCGGCACCGGGGCGCCCTGGAGTGCGTACGCGACCGGGGTCACCGAGGGGTAGGGCCAGGCGGGGTCGCCCACCCAGCAGCCGGGGATCTCTCTGTAGACGGTCGCCGGAGGGTGCGCGTCCATCACGTACGAGCGCAGAAGGGGGGGCGGAGAGCACGTCCGTCTTCTTGTCCCGGAGCCAGTGGTCCCACCAGCGCAGCGTCTCCTGGAGGAAGTCGATCGCCGGTCCGGGCGGCAGGCCCCGGTCCGGGTACCGGCGCGACCACGGACCGATGAGACCTCTTACGCGATCCGGTGGCAGGTTCTCCACCGGGCGCAGCACCGTGTCGCGGTACGGGTCGTGCCGGCCGCCGTCCGCGAGGACCGCCGCGCGGATGGCGCCGTAGTCCTCGCGGACGCAGGCGCTGCGCCAGTACGCGTCCTGGGTCCGGTGCGTCAGCCAGGTGTGTACAGAGGGGGCGACCGCCTCCAGCCGCTTCAGCCACATGTCGCGCCACATCGCCTCGCCCACATGCGCCGGGTCCGGCGGGCGGGCGGCGAAGGCGAGCGTGGTGGCCGCCCAGGCGTGCATATCGAGGCGAGGACGGAACCTCCCGCGTAGTGCGCGTCGTTGTCATAGCGGTCGTCGGTCGAGCAGACCGTGACGATCACCTTGAGCGGCTCGGGCGCGCGGGCCGCGATCCGGAGGGAGCTGAAGCCGCCCCACGAGATCCCGAACATGCCGACCCGGCCGGTGCACCAGGGCTGGGCGGCCGGTCAGGAGACCACCTCCACCCCGTCGGCAGGCTCGGTCCCGGAGTGCTCGTCCCTCGGCGTGCCCTCCGAGTTGCCGTGGCCGCGCACGTCCACGCGAACGGAGGCGTAGCCGTGGCCGGCGTACCAGGGACGGTGCTGTCAGTCGCGCGCGGCCGTCCAGTCGGTCAGGCGGTAAGGGAGGTATTCCAGGAGCGCCGGGACGCGCTCCTCGGTCAGCGGGCGCCAGATCCGGGCGTACAGACGGGTGCCGTCCGAGAGAGGGACGAGGACGTCCTCATGAGTGGTCTCGTAGGGGAAGGACGTACGGATGTGCATGAGCGTCACCTCGGTGGACGGCGGACGGCGGACGGCGGACGGTGTGTGTCGTGCGGCGCGGCCGGGAGGCAAGGAGCGTCACGTCCGGGACGGACGCGGGTTGGGCGGAACTGTGGGTCAAGGACATTGCTTCCGGGGTCTTCGCCGCATGTCGTCGCATATGGGTTCACATCATCTGATCATGAATATGGCGATCGGTGATCGGGTGGCGCCCGCGAGTCGGGGTACCCGCCATTGGGGCACGCAGGTGCTTCCCGTGTGCCTTCCGGGTGTACTCCCGCATACCTGCTGGCGGAGCGAAGTCGGCCGGGGGACGGTGGGCGCTCGTGGTGATCGAAACGTGACCGGATACGCTGACTTGAGTGATGGCAGCGACACATCGACAAACCGTGTCATCGACCGAATGATCGACCGAGTTCGCCATGTGATCGTCAGCAGACAGGAGAACCTCTCGTGACCGTCGTCGGGCCGTTCGGGCTGAGCGTGCGGGACCAGGCTCTCGAAGCCGATGTCCAGGCCGGATTGGCGGCTGTCGAGGAGGGTTTGCTCGAAGCCACCAAGAGCGAGGTCCCCTTCATCACGGAAGCCGCCCAGCACCTCGTGCGGGCCGGCGGGAAGCGGTTCAGGCCGCTGCTCGTGATGCTCGCCGCGCAGTTCGGTGACCCCTACGCGCCGGGTGTCGTGCCCTCGGCCGTCGTCGTCGAACTGACCCATCTCGCCACGCTGTACCACGACGACGTGATGGACGAGGCCGAGGTCCGGCGCGGGGTGGACAGCGCCAACGTGCGCTGGGGCAACTCGCTGGCCGTCCTCACGGGTGACTTCCTCTTCGCCCGCGCCTCGTACATCCTGGCGGACCTCGGGCCCGAGGCCGTCCGGATCCAGGCCGAGGCGTTCGAGCGGCTCGTGACGGGACAGATCCTGGAGACCGCGGGGCCGCGCGACGGCCGCGATCCGGTCGATCACTACCTCGATGTGCTCGGCGGCAAGACCGGGTCGCTGGTCGCGGTCGCGTGCCGGTTCGGCGCGATGATGTCGGGTGCCGACGAGACGGTCGTGGACGTGCTGACGCAGTACGGCGAGCGGCTGGGCGTCGCTTTCCAGCTCGCGGACGACGTCCTCGACATCGCGTCCGACTCGCACGAGTCCGGCAAGACGCCGGGGACGGATCTGCGCGAGGGCATCGCCACGCTGCCGGTGCTGCGGCTGCGCGAGCGCGCGGAGCGGCTGGGGCTCGCCGAGGACATCGCGCTCTGCGAGCTGCTGGACTCCGACCTGACGGACGACGCGCGGCACGCGGAGGCGCTGGCCCGGCTGCGGGAGCACCCTGCGCTGGAGCAGGCGCGCCGGGACACCGTGCGCTACGCCGAGGAAGCGCGCGCCGCGCTGGCCCCGCTGCGCGAGTGCGACGCGAAGGCCTCGCTCGTCGAACTCGTGGACGCCGTGGTGCACCGGGCCGGCTGAGACAGGCCCGTGGTGCACCGGGTCGGCCGGGGCGGCTGTCAGTAGGCTCCGCCTCCTCCCGTGCTCGTGGAGGTCGATGTCGGCGTCGGAGCTGTCGACGCGGGCGTGGTGATCTTTGCTCCGCTGGGCGTCACGGCGAACCACGTTCCGTCCACTCCCTGGCCGTAGGCCTCCTTCGGCTCGTCGTCCTTGGCGTAGCGGTAGAGGGGCCAGCCGGCGAGGGTGATCTGGGTGCCGCCGTCGGTGCGTTTCACCGTGGAGACCAGGCTCTTGTCGATGCCCTTCGTGGTCACGCCGCCCTGGGTGGTGGCCGCCGGCCAGACGGTGGCGCAGGTGTTGTAACAGCTGACCTTCGTCGGGTTCGCCGAGTCCGCGTCGAAGCGGTACAGGACGTACCCCTTGCCGTCGGTCACGACCGTGCCCAGTTTCGCGACATTGGCGGTGGTCAGCGTCGACGTCGCCGATCCCGTCGAGCCGCCGCTCTGCGTCGAGCCGCCGCTCGGAGTGGAGCTGGTCCCGCCGCTGCTTCCCCCACCTCCCCCTCCGCATCCGGCGAGCGTGAGCGCCAGGACGGCGGCGCCCGTGGCGGCGTATCCCGTGACGTGCTTGATGGCGAGCATGGCGATCCCTCGATCCTTTGTCCCTGGAGTGCTGGGCGATCCCGATCGCTGCCACCCGTAAGTACGGATCTGCACCGGTTTTCACTCGAATCGCCGCCAGATTTGATCGGATCTGGCGATGTGACGCGATGTGACTGGCGTCACACTCTTGGAATGAGTCCAGGATCGGATCGGGTCCGTACTCCTGCACAGAAGCTGACGCAGGGGGCGTCGGCCGAGTTACGGGGAGAAAAAGGAATCATGGGATCGAACGCCACGTTCACGACGCGTCGCAAGAGCCTGATCCTGACCGGCGTCGCGGTGGCCGCCGCGGCCGGTGTCGCCGCCGCCGTCATCCCGGCGGTCGCCGCCGACCACGGCGCCCACGGCAGGAGCGGTGGCACGGGCCGGAGTACCGGCACGGGCCACTCCGGGCACGACGGCAAGGCCATCGTCACGCAGCACGGAGTCATGGGAGGCGGCGGTGGCACCATCCTCGCCGCGAGCCTGCGCGGTGCCGATGAAGTACCTGTCCAGGGCGGCCCCGCCGTCGGCGACAAGGACGGCGCGGCACTGGAGTTCATCAAGGTCAAGGGTGACAAGGTGTCCGTAGCCGTGACCTGGCGCGGTACCGGCAGGCCCACCCTGCTCCACATCCACCAGGGCGCCAAGGGTGTCAACGGCGGCGTCAAGATCGACTTCGGCGGGCTGCTCGACAGGGCCAAGGGCCACAGCGTCGTCGGGACCGTCAAGGTCGAGGACACGGCCCTGATCGACACGCTGAAGACCGACCCCGGTTCGTTCTACGCCAACCTGCACACCACCGAGTTCCCGGGCGGGGCCGTCCGCGGTCAGCTCCACAAGGTCACGGGCACCTTCGACTTCCGGAACGCGCTGCACAACTTCCAGGCGTCCGTGGTCAAGGGCGAGCAGATCTACGAGTGCAAGCCGGTCGACGGCGGTGGCTACGCGTTCGCCCAGCGCGATGTCGCGGCCCTGCTCGGCGGTCACATCGCCCACTCGTTCGTGAAGCCCAACTCCGGTACCCCGCAGTGGATCGCGCCCGACCGCAGCGCGGTCACCGGCGCGCTGATCGCCAAGACCACGAACGGTGCAACGAACATTCCCGAGCTCGACCTCAGGGCCACGCAGTCCGGCAGGCATCATGGCCTGCTCGCCGGCACGCAGGAGATCCTGCGCCTGAACACAGTGGGCGGCGTCGCCCCGGCGGGCTCCTGCTCGCCGGGCGCGGTCGTGGGCGTTCCCTACCGGGCGGACTACGTGTTCGTACAGCGCTGAGACGAGCGGCCGGTGCGGTAGGAATCCGACCGGGTGCGCGGCCAGGGCGGTGCCTTCCCGGAACGACCCCTACGGGTCGGGGAAGGCACCGCCCTCTCACGTCATACCGCAGGACTACGCGGAGTTGAGCCCGGGGGTTGACGCTTCTATCCGGTGGATTTGGTCAGATGGAGAACACCACTCCTCACCGGTTCGGGTGAGAATGGCGGCTTAGGGGTGGAGCACGGAACGAGGGCAGGGCCGCCGCCGACGACGGAGGTAAGGCACACATGGCACCGTACGAATCCGACGACAGCGCGAGGGCCGCAGAGGCCGATGACGCCGACGACCTGCGCGCCGGACGACGCAAGGCCGCGCGGTACGTCGTTCCGGTCGCGGTGGTGGGAGTGGCGGCGGCGACGATCGGGCTCGTCCCGGCGCTCGCCGACTCCGGAGACCCCGACCTGCCGAAGATCACCGCCCAGCAACTCATCGAGAAGATCGCCAAGTCGGACGTCCAGCAGCTGTCCGGCACGGTGAAGATCAGCACCGATCTCGGACTGCCCAACCTGGGTGGTCTGGAGAGCGGCCTCGTGTCCGGCGCCGCCGGGGGCCACGGCGGCTCATCCGCCGACCCGCAGTCCAAGCTGCTCGAACTGGCCTCGGGCACGCACACGCTGCGCGTCGCCGCCGACGGCCCGGACAGGGGCAAGGTCTCCCTGCTGGACAACGCTGCCGAGTACAGCGTCATCCACAACGGCAAGGACGTGTGGGGGTACGACAGCAAGTCGAACGAGGTCTACCACGCGACGTCCGCCGAGTCCGGGCGTGCCGACGAGGGCGCCAAGGGGAAGGCGCCGCGCGATGTCCCGGCCACTCCCGAGGACTTCGCCGACGAGGCTCTCAAGTCCGTGGACGACACGACCTCCGTGACCGTCGACGGCACCGCGCACGTGGCGGGCCGCGATGCCTACAAGCTGGTCATCAAGCCCAGGCAGTCCGGCTCCACGGTCGGCGCGATCAGTATCGCGGTGGACGCGAAGACGGGGCTGCCGCTGAAGTTCACGCTGACCCCGGCCAGCGGTGGCGCGGCCGTCGTGGACGCGGGCTTCACCCAGGTCGACTTCTCCCGGCCGGCCGCGTCGACGTTCGCCTTCACCCCGCCGAAGGGTGCGAAGGTCACCGAGGGTGACGGACTGGAGGGCGCGAAGGGCGGCGAGTCGAAGGGCGCGAAGGGCGACGAGCCGAAGCGCACGGAGAAGACGCTGCCCAAGGGCCACGAGGGAACGGCCCAGGGCCTCGACGGTCTGAAGACCATCGGCAAGGGCTGGAACTCCATCGCCGTGTTCAGCACCGGTGGCAAGGGCGTGCCGTCCGGCGCGTCCGGCACTTCCGGCTCGACCGGCAACAGCAACGTCGACGGGTTCCTGAACTCCCTCGGCGACCACGTCACCGGCAAGTTCGGCTCGGGCACGGTCTTCTCGACCCGCCTGGTCAACGCGTTGATCACCGACGACGGCAAGGTGTACGCCGGTGCCGTCACCAAGGCCGCTCTGGTGAAGGCGGCCAACGCGGCCCAGTAGGTCCCAGGCGAGTCGAACCGAGGGAGCCCATGGAGGAGCTGTCCGCCGTCGAGCCCGATCCGGCGCAGGCCGCGGGCGCCGCCTTCCCCGCCGATCAGGCGGGGAGCGCCCGCACGGTGCCTGCCCCGGAGCCGGGAAGTACTGGCGCCGTGTCCGCGCGGAAGCCGGGAGGTACCGGTGCCGTGCCCGTGCGGGGAGGGGGAGGTACCGGTGCCGTGCCCGCGCGGAAGCCGGGAGGCGTCGGTACCGTATCCGCGCGGGGAGCGGGAGGCGTCGGTGCGGTGTCCGCCCAGGACGCGGTGATCGCCACCCGCGCGCTGAGCAAGCGGTACCGCGGCGGACAGCTCGCCGTCGACGGCCTGGACCTGACCGTCCCGGCAGGCAGCGTCTTCGGCTTCCTCGGGCCGAACGGCTCGGGCAAGACGACCACCATCCGGATGCTGATGGGCCTGATCGAGCCGACCTCGGGCACGGCACGCGTACTGGGACAGCCCATGCCCCGGTCCACGCGGGCCGTGCTCCCGCACGTCGGGGCGCTGATCGAGGGCCCCGCCCTGTACGGCTTCCTCTCCGGGCGGGACAACCTCGTCCGGTACGACGCCGCCGACCCGGCCGCCGATCCCCGTACCCGGCGGACACGGGTCGCGACCGCCCTCGACCGGGTCGGACTGACCGCCGCCGCGGGCAAGAAGGCGAAGGCGTACTCCCTGGGCATGAAGCAGCGCCTCGGACTCGCGGCCGCACTGCTCCAGCCCCGCCGTCTGCTCGTCCTGGACGAGCCGACCAACGGCCTCGATCCCCAGGGCATGCGCGAAATCCGCTCGCTGGTGAGGGAGTTGGCCTCCGACGGCACGACCGTATTCCTCTCCTCGCACCTCCTCGACGAGATCGAGCAGGTCTGCACACACGCGGCCGTGATGGCCCAGGGGCGGCTCATCACCCAGGGCCCGGTGGCCGACCTGGCGGCGGGTGCGCGGGGTCGGCTGGTGGTGACCACCCCGGACGCGGGGGACGCGGCGCGGATCCTCAAGGAGCAGGGTGTCGCCGACATCGTCGTGACCGAGACGGGGGTGACGGCGGAGCCACCCGATCGCGAACTCGCCCACCTGAACGCCGCGTTGGTCACAGCGGGCGTCCGGGTCCGCGGCTTCGGAGTCGAACGGGCCTCGCTGGAGGACGCGTTCGTGGCACTGACCGGGGAGGGTTTCGATGTCGCGGGCTGAAAGTCTGCCGAAGTCGGACACAGAGCCGGAGCCGGACACAGAGTCGGAGACGGAGCCAGGGACAGAGGCAGAAGCCGGGACAGGGGCAAACGCGAAATCGGCAGCGCGGCCAGGAGGCCGAGGACCGAGCCGGGCGACGACGCGCGCGGGAGTGACGGCGGAGCCGAGGGCCGGACGGACGCCGAGCCCGCTGTGGACACTCGGACTCTTCCGCAACGAACTCGTCACCACCTTCCGGCGCTGGCGGACGATCGCGCTGCTCGGCGTACTCGCGGCCGTGCCGATCCTCATCGGCATCTCCATCAGGGTCGAGACGAGAGGCGGCTCGACCGCGGGCGGCGGCGGTGAGGGACCCGCGTTCATCGCGCAGATCACCAACAACGGCCTGTTCCTGGTGTTCACCGCGCTGGCCGTGACGCTCCCCTTCTTCCTGCCGATGGCGATCGGTGTCGTCGCGGGCGACGCGATCGCCGGCGAGGCCAACGCCGGTACCCTGCGCTATCTCCTCGTCGCGCCCGCCGGCCGCACCCGGCTGCTGCTCACGAAATACGCGACAACGATGACGTTCTGCCTGGTGGCGACCCTGGTGGTGGCGGTCTCGGCGTTCGCGGTGGGCGCCCTGCTGTTCCCGCTGGGCGAGCTGACCACCATCTCCGGGACCCGCATCGGTTTCGCCGAGGGGCTCGGCCGTGCGCTGCTCATCGCCCTCGTCGTCTCCGCGTCACTGACCGGTGTCGCCGCGCTCGGCCTGTTCGTTTCCACCCTCACCAACAGCGGCATCGCGGCCATGGCGACGACGGTCGGCCTCGTCATCACCGTCCAGATCCTCGACCAGATCCCCCAGCTGCACGCGCTCCAGCCGTACTTCTTCTCCCACTACTGGCTGTCCTTCGCCGACCTGATGCGCGACCCCGTCTACTGGGACGATCTGGTCCGCAACCTCGGCCTCCAGGGGCTGTACGCCGCCGTGTTCGGCTCGGCGGCCTGGGCGCGGTTCACAGCGAAGGACATCACCGCCTAGGCGGGGACATCACCGACATCACCTCCCGTACGGCAGGCGCCTCACGCCTCGTAAGGGAAGCGGGCGAGCGGCGGCTCCTGCGCGAAGAAGGTCTTCGCGCGCGTCAGCGCCCCGGCGTCGTTCAGCACATCGCCGCGCCCGCTGCCGTTGCCGAGCAGGACCCCGCCGAAGCGCATTTTCATGTACGCCGCCGTGTGGTTCAGCGTGCCGATCAGCGGATCGGCGACCTCCGGCTCCTCGTGCGCGAGCGCGGTGACGCCCCAGAGCGTGCGCCCGGCCAGGCCGGCCCTGAAGTCGACGCCCGGCGTGCGCAGCCAGCCCGACCAGTGGTCCAGGTAGCGCTTGGTCAGTCCGGACACCGAGTACCAGTACAGCGGCGAGGCGATCACGATGTCGGTGGCCGCGAGCGTGGCGTCGAGCAGCGTGGCCGGGGTCCCCGTGGCGGGAGGACGTACATGGTCGCCGTCCCGGCGCAGGTCCACGAAGTCGGGGAGCGGATGCTCGGCAAGGGACAGCCAGCGCTGCCCGACATCAGCGGGCAACTGCTCGGCGGCCTTGCGGGCCAGCAGCTCGGTGTTGCCGCCGGTGCGGCTGCTGCCGAGCACGAACAGGAATTGGCGGGTCATGGTTCCCCCAGGGATGCGCGCCACGAACGGCGTCGATTACATGCGTGAACAATATATGCGCACGCATGCAATCGTCCAGATGTCACCGGTGCCGGCGATCGTGTGCAGTGGTCATGACGCGGTCCTTCCGGTCAGCCGGGCAAGTGGTGCGGTCTCGCGTGGCAGAGGTCCTACGAGGTCGCCGGTGCGCCATGCGGGTATCCACGGCACCCGGTAGACGTCTATGACCGAGTTGATCAGCTTGATGCGCCGGGTGAGTTGACGCGGCAGTCGGCCGGGCGCGTCCGCGACCAGGACGATGGCGTCGAGATCGAGTCCCGGCGGCACGTCGCCGCGCCGGAAGATGTCGAGGGTGTGCAGGACGGCATCCAGACCCGTCGCGTGCGTACGCCCTACGAGCAGAACCGAGGCCGGCTCGCTCCGGTCCGGCCGGGGCCAGTTGCGGCCCGCGTCATGGCCGCCGAAGACGGTGGCGAGCGTGGAGACGCCGGCTCCGCCATGGGTGGCGACCCAGGAGAACGTCCGTGCGCTCATGACGAGTTGCCGGTTCTCCTCGTGCGGAAGTCGCGGCTGTTCCGGCTCGCCGACCGGCCCGCGAATCCATATACCGGGCCCGCCCGGCCCCCGTGGCTCGCTCCCGTGGGGCGCCGTGCCGTCGCTCCCGCGCACGGTCACCCCCTCGTTCGCCCCCATCACCACCCCGTTGATGCCCTGCATGGGTGTTCTCTCCCCTTGTCGGGTTGTCGGGTTGTCGGTCCACCGATCCTCGCGGCGCCGGGCGAGTGGGGTAACGGGGCGTGAGTCCTTGGGACGAGCCTGTGACGCCACGGTGACGCCGGAATCGAGTGCGAACAGAGAGACTCGACCGCATGGGGAGGAAGGGGGCGAGGATGAGGACGGCACGGACGGGTAGGCGTACGGATACGGAGACGCGTACGGGAACAGGCGCGTGACGCGTACGAGCGTCTGTACGGGCATGCGTACAGAAGTTCGTGCGGGGACGTGCGAGAGGACGTTCGCCGCACTGGCGGTCGTGTCCGTGACCGGGGTACTGGCGTTGACGGGCTGTGGCCTGCGGGACCATCGTGATGTCGTGGGTGCGTCGGGTTCGTCGCCTTCCACGGTGGCCTCCGGGGCACCGAAGGCGCCCCTCCCGTCGGGCGGGCCGCCGGGCGCGGCGGTCCTGTCGTCCCTGTCGGTACCCTCCGCGCCCACGACCTCGTCGCCCTTGTCCTCGACCCCGTCCCCGTTCTCGTCCCTGACCACCCCTTCGTGAGGGAACCGATGTCTCGACTCAGCCGCGAACAGAAGCGGGAACTCAAGCGGCAGCGCTCGACGGCCGGTGCCGGGGAGCAGCCGGCCACCGGGATGACGCCGATCGAGGTGCACGTACCGGCGTCGGCGGACTCGGCGGCGAGGGCCGCGGTCCCTGGTGCCGCGGGGGCCCCGAGCTGTGCCACGGTCGACGGGACGCCGGTCGTGGCCGCGCCCGGCGAGACGGTTCAGGGCGCGATCCTGAACCGCCTCCACCGCCTCGCCCTCGCCTCAGGCCACCCGGTCCTCGCCAGCATCCACGACGAACGCATCGGCTTCGTCGTACCGCTCCAGGTGCACGTCGACGGTTCCAGCCGCTATACGGCTGAGCCGGTCCGTGTGGCGCCGCCCGCGCCACCGGCGCCGCCCGTACAGCCGTACGAGCAGCGGCCGGACCTGCGCCCGCACCTTCCGGCCCAGGAACACCGGCACTCCCCGGCCGAGGGCCACTCCCAGCCCCCGGCCCGCAACTTCTCCGAGCCCCCGGTTCAGGAGCGCCGCCCGCGGCCCCCGGCCGGGGAGGTCCCGCGGTCGTCGGCTCAGGAGCACCCGCGCTCCGGGGGCGGGGAGCACCCGCGCTCCCCGGTTCAGGAGCACCCGCAGCATTCCCTCAGGGACTTGGACTTGCCGCAGCCGCTGGTCCAGGGGGTGCCGCAGTCGCCGGTCCAGGCGCCGCAGCCGCCGGCCCAGCGGCGTCCGCAGCCGCCGACTCCGCCGCTTCCGCCCGTCCCGGCGTCCGCCGAGCGATCGGTACGGGCTCCGGAGGCACCGGGTGCTCCGCGCCGGGACAGGGCCACGTACGCCTTGCGGGCGGTACCGGAACCGAAGCCGTTGCCCGGGACCGCGTCGACGCATGTGCTGCGGGCGGTGCCGGAGTCGGCGTCCCCCACGACGCCCGCCCCGGCGGGGCAGTTCGGTCCGGCCCCGCTGACCGGCGCCGCCCCGGAGCCGACACCCGCGTCCGACCGGATGTCCGCCCCCGGGCCCGAGGCAGCCGTCCCGGAACGGGCGCCGGCGCACGGGCCCGAGGCAGCCGCTTCTGAGCGGAAGTCGGCCTCCGCGATGGAAGCCTTGTCGTTGCTGGCTCCGGAGCCGGAACCGGAGCCGAAGCCCGCTCCCTTGCGCGGCTTCGACGCCGTAGCCGAAGCGGTGCTCGCGCCGAGTCCGCAGGAGCCGGCCCCGGAACGGGACGCCGCGTCGGCGTTCCTGGCGGAGCCCGTCGCCCGGATCAACGAGGCCGTGAAGACGGGCCGTATCGAGGAGGCCGCGGGGATGGCGGAGCGTGCCGTCGCCGAGGCGGCTCAGTCGCTGGGCCAGGAACACCCCGAGGTGTTGAAGCTGCGCGAACTGACCGCGTACATCGCCTACTTGGCCGGCGATGCCCTCAGGTCGTTCCACCTGTCGCTGGATCTCGCGAGGGTTCGCCGACGCCATCGGGACACGCGGGCCGCCTACGGCAACGTTCAGAGCGCGGCCGCCGCGTGGCGCGCCGTCCGCGACCCCCTCCAGGGCCTGCACCTCGGGAGGGATCTGATCGGCGTGTGGACCGAGCTCACGGCCGACGACGGTCCCGCCGCCGACGACCTCGAACAACTCGAATCGGCCCGTACTCGTATGGGCCGGCTCGCCGAACGCGCCCACGTCGTGGTGGACAACCCTTACACCTGGACCCCCCGCGCCCAGGGCGAGTGACAAGCGGAACGTGGAACCGGGCCGGCGGCGGCGAGCGGCGGTCCGGGCGTCAGTGGACGCAGAACTCGTTTCCCTCGGGGTCCGCCATCACGACCCACTCGCCCGCCGGTTCCTTCATCGCGCGCAGCACGCTCGCCCCCAGAGACGTCAGACGGTCGACCTCCTCGGCGCGCCGCCCTTCGCCGGGGTGCAGGTCGAGGTGGAGCCGGTTCTTGCCGGTCTTGGTCTCGGGAACGCGCTGGAAGAGCAGGCGTCGCCCGAGACCGGTGCCGCGTTCCTTGTCGTACGGGTCGTCGGGATGCCGTACGGCGATCAGGTCCCGGAAGGCCCTGCGGCCGTGGAAGTCGACGGTGGCCGCAGCCGGGAGGGCGCCGAGGCTCAGCAGCTGCTCGATGAAGGTGCTGTTGTCCTCGACCGCGTAACCGAGCGCGGCGGACCAGAAGTCCGCCTGCGCGTGCGGATCTGCGGAGTCGATGACGAGTTTCCAGTGGACGGGGACGGGTGCGGGCACAGGGGTCGGCGTCATGGAGCCACTCATAGCGGTTCCACGACCGGACGGGCAACGGAATCGCCGGTACCGACCCTCATGTCGTACGAGGGCAGGCCCTCCCGCTACGACCCGGGCGAGTTCCGTCCGCCTGTCACGAGGTGCCGCGCGAACCGGCCGGACGGGCCGAAGCGGCCGACCCGGCGGTACCCGCGGTGATGGCGGCGACTCCCGCGACCTCGGTGGCGACTCCCGCGACCTCGGCGGTGGTACCCACGGCATCGGCAGCCGCAGCGGTACCCACGGTATCGGCGGTGGTCGCGGACTCGGCCGCGGACTCGGTCGCGCGGGCCGACTCCCGCAGGGCCCGCGCACCCCGGCGCGCGGCGCGCAGCGCGTCGAACGTCAGGAGCGAGAGCGCGAGCCACACCAGCGCGAACCCGGCCCACCGCTCGGGAGACATGGCCTCGTGGAAGTAGAAGATGCCGAGGAGGAACTGGAACACGGGGGCCATGTACTGGAGCAGGCCCAGGGTGGACAGCGGCACGCGGATCGCGGCGGCGCCGAAGCAGATCAAGGGGATCGCCGTCACCACGCCGGTCGCCGCGAGCAGCGCGGCGTGCCCCGGCCCCTGCGCGGCGAACGTCGCGTCGCCCCGCGAGCCCAGCCACAGCAGATACGCCAGCGCCGGCAGGAACTGGATCGCGGTCTCGGCGGCGAGCGACTCCAGGCCGCCGAGGTTGACCTTCTTCTTCACCAGGCCGTACGTGGCGAAGGAGAAGGCGAGGCAGAGGGAGATCCACGGCGGACGGCCGGAGCCGATCGTCAGCACGAGGACGGCCGTGAGGCCGACGCCCACGGCGGCCCACTGCACCGGCCGCAGCCGCTCCTTGAGGAGCAACACGCCCATCCCTATGGTGACCAGGGGGTTGATGAAGTAGCCGAGCGAGGCCTCGACCACGTGCTCGGAGTTGACCGCCCAGATGTAGACGCCCCAGTTGACGGTGATGACCGCCGCCGCGATCGTGATCAGCCCGAGTTTGCGCGGCTGCCGCAGCAGTTCGCCCGCCCAGGCCCAGCGCCGCATCACCAGCAGCACGATCCCGACCACCCCCAGGGACCACGCCATCCGGTGGGCGAGGATCTCGACCGCTCCGGCGGGCTTCAGCAGCGGCCAGAACAGGGGGACGAGCCCCCACATCCCGTACGCCGCGAAGCCGTTCAGCAGACCTGTGCGGTGCTCGCCCCTCGGCTTCCCGGCCACCGGTGTCTCCTTCTTCCACGATCGCGGACGCCTGTCGCGCCCCCGCGCTCCGGAGCTCCCGTGCGGTCGGGGAACTTCCGTGCAGCATGAAAGAAGGTAGCGCCGCACACCCCCGCCTGTCATGCCCGTATCGCTATACGGTCATGACAGGCGGGGCGGGTGGGACCCGCACCCGGCGCCCGCCGGGAC
This sequence comes from Streptomyces rhizosphaerihabitans, assembly GCF_025399795.1. Lineage (GTDB taxonomy): Bacteria > Actinomycetota > Actinomycetes > Streptomycetales > Streptomycetaceae > Streptomyces > Streptomyces rhizosphaerihabitans. Next base: position 184,106 of record NZ_JAODTZ010000014.1, read on the forward strand.
GTCAGCCCTTCAGCGCCGCCGCGACGGACTCGGCGATCGGCGTGGTCGGACGGCCGGTCAGGCGGGACAGGTCGCCGGTGGTGGCGGCCAGCTCGCCCTTCTCGATGGAGGTGTCGACGCCCGCAAGGATCCCGGCGAAGGCCTCGGGCAGCCCGGCGCCGGTCAGAATGCCGGCGAAGGCCTCGGGGGAGACGGGGTTGTAGACGATCTCCTTGCCGGTCTGCCGGCTCAGCTCGGCGGCGTACTCGGCGAAGCCCCACGCCTCGTCGCCGCTCAGCTCGTACGTCTTGTTCTCGTGCCCTTCGCCGGTCAGCACCGCGACCGCGGCGGCCGCGTAGTCGGCGCGCGAGGCGGAGGCGATCCGGCCCTCGCCGGCGGCCTGGACGACGGCGTCGTGCGCCAGCACGGGGGCGAGGTTCTCGGTGTAGTTCTCGTGGTACCAGCCGTTGCGCAGCAGCGTGTACGGCAGTCCGGAGGCGAGCAGGACCTCCTCGGTGGCGCGGTGGTCGTCGGCCAGCGCGGCCGTCAGGCTGCCGGGGGCGCTGGTGTAGGCGAGCAGGGAGACCCCGGCCGCCCCGGCCGCGTCGATGACGACCCGGTGCTGCTGTACGCGGCCCTTGTCGAACTCGTTGCCCGAGATCAGCAGCACCTTGTCGCCGGCCGCGAACAGGCCGTCGAAGGTCTCCGGCGCGTTGTAGTCGGCGACCGCGAGCCGTACGCCGCGGGCCGCGAGGTCGGCGGCCTTGGACTCGTCGCGCACGACGGCGGTGATCTGCTCGGCGGGGACCTTCTCCAGCAGCTGCTCGACCACGTGACGGCCGAGGTGTCCGGTGGCTCCGGTGACGACGATGCTCATGACGTACATCTCCTTGTGGGGTGCGGATGTCACTCACCCTAGAAGCTGCACTAACTATTGGAAAGTACCCACCTTGAAGTAAGGTACTGGCATGGCCGTAAGTAGCAAGGCAGCGGACGGGTACGACGCCGGTGAGGCGATGTGCCCCTACCGCCTGGTCCTGGAACATGTCACCAGCCGCTGGGGCGTGCTCGTCCTGATCGAGCTCCTGGAGCGTTCGTACCGCTTCAGCGAGCTGCGCCGGGCGATCGGCAGGGTCGGGAGAGGGGTCAGCGAGAAGATGCTCACCCAGACCCTGCAGACCCTGGAGCGCGACGGGCTCGTCCATCGCGACGCCAAGCCGGTCATCCCGCCCCGCGTCGACTACTCCCTCACCGACCTGGGCCGTGAGGCCGCCGAGCAGGTGCGGTCGCTGGCGCTGTGGACCAGTGAGCGCATGGCCGACGTCGAGCGGGCCCGCGGAGCGTACGACGAGGCCCGGGCACACAGGGCCCGGGCCTCGTAGAAACCGTCTGCGGAAACCCGTCTGCGGACAGAAACCGTCTGCGGACAGAAGCCGCGTGCGGACGGGCTCAGCCGACGACCGTCCAGGTGTCGCCGCCGGCGAGGAGTGCGGCGAGGTCGCCTTTGCCGTTCTGTTCGATGGCGGTGTCGAGCTGGTCGGCCATCTGCGTGTCGTAGACCGGCCGGTCCACC
>NZ_JAODTZ010000015.1 GCF_025399795.1 Streptomyces rhizosphaerihabitans
AAGAAGTACGACCAGCTGTTCGTGCCCGAGTTCAACGCGGGCGCGATGGAGAACGCCGGGGCCGTCACCATCCGCGACCAGTACGTCTTCCGCTCGAAGGCCACGGACGCCGAATACGAGATGCTCGCCAGGGGACTCCTGCACGAGCTGGCCCACATGTGGTTCGGCGACCTCGTGACCATGGAGTGGTGGAACGACCTCTGGCTGAACGAGTCGTTCGCGACGTACACCTCCATCGCCTGCCAGGCGTACGCCCCCGAGAGCCGGTGGCCGCACTCCTGGACCACCTTCGCCAACTCGATGAAGACGTGGGCGTACCGGCAGGACCAGCTCCCGTCCACGCACCCGATCATGGCCGAGATCCGCGACCTCGACGACGTGCTCGTCAACTTCGACGGCATCACGTACGCGAAGGGCGCGAGCGTACTGAAGCAGCTCGTCGCGTACGTCGGCACGGACGAGTTCTTCAGCGGCGTCCAGGCCTACTTCAAGGCGCACGCGTACGGGAACACGCGGCTCAGCGATCTGCTGGATGCGCTGGAGGAGACCTCCGGCCGTGACCTGAAGGACTGGTCCAAGAAGTGGCTGCAAACCGCGGGCATCAACATCCTGCGTCCGGAGATCGAGACCGATGCGAACGGTGTCATCACCTCCTTCGCCATCCGCCAGGAGGCCCCGGCCCTGCCCGCCGGCGCCCAGGGCGAGCCAACCCTGCGTCCGCACAGGATCGCGATCGGCCTGTACGACCTCGATGAGGACAGCGGCAAGCTACTGCGCAACGAGCGCGTGGAACTGGACGTGGACGGCGAACTGACCGCCGTGCCCGAGCTGTTGGGCAAGCTCCGCCCAGCCGTCATTCTGCTCAACGACGACGACCTGTCGTACGCGAAGGTCCGCCTCGACGAGCAGTCACTGGCCCTCGTGATCGAGCACCTGGGCGACTTCGAGTCCTCACTCCCGCGCGCGCTGTGCTGGTCCATCGCCTGGGACATGACGCGCGATGGCGAGTTCGCCACTCGCGACTACCTGGCACTGGTCCTCTCCAACGTCGGGAAGGAGACGGACATCGACGTCGTTCAGTCCCTGCAACACCAGGTCAAGCTCGCCCTCGACTGCTACGCCGCCCCCACCTGGCGCGAGACGGGTCTGGCGCGATGGAGCGAGTTCGCTCTGGCGCAGCTGCGTGCCGCAGAGCCTGCCGACGACCACCAGCTGGCGTGGACCCGGGCGTTTGCAGCCACGTCCCGCACGCCGGAGCAACTCGACCTGCTGCAGGCGCTGCTCGACGGCTCGCAGACCGTCGACGGCCTGGCCGTCGACGCCGAGCTGCGCTGGGCCCTGCTGCAACGTCTCGCGGCGACTGGACGCGCGGGTGAGGACGAGATCGCGGAGGAGCTGAAACGCGACGCAACAGCGGCGGGTGAGCGCCACGCGGCGATGGCGCGGGCGGCAAGGCCGACGGCGGAGGCGAAAGCCGATGCATGGGAGCGTGTCGTCGAGAAGGGCGAGCTGGCGAACGCTGTTCAGGAGGCAATCATCAGTGGCTTCGTCCAGCCCGACCAAGGGCAGCTGCTCGCCCCCTACACAGAGAAGTACTTCGCGGCCCTCAAGGACATCTACCTGAGCCGCAGCCACGAGATCGGGCAGCAGACCATCGTCGGACTCTACCCGCGCATGCAAGTCTCGCAGGAGACACTGGGCGCGACGGACGCGTGGCTGGCGTCGGCTCGGCCGAACGCGAAGCTGCGCCGTATGGTCACAGAGCTCCGCGCCGACCTGGAGCGAGCCCTTCGAGCGCAGAGGGCGGACGACGGGGTCCAATACTGATCCGCCGATGTCAGGGCTGCGAAGATCCCAATATTGCCGCCCCTGACCTGGGCGACGGACAGTGAAGCTGCGCCATCTTGAAGTGGCTGGTCAGGGTACGGGGTGTGATGTCGTTTCGGGGTGCTCGTGCTGGTCGTGGGCGGCAGTCCGGGGTGTGTCGTCGCGGGTGCCGCTCCTACGCTCCGGCCCGTGATGGATCCCGAGGTGTTGGAGCGGATCGCCCCGCGGCGTGCGGAGCTGGACGGACTCGAAGAGCAGCTGGTCGAGCAGCTGTCGGAGGTACGAGCCGAGCGCGATGAGCCGGCCGTGGCCGAGCGGGTGCGGCAGCGGATGGGCGAGCAGCTCTCCGACGAGCGCACGGAGGCCGGGTCTCCGGTGGTCCAGGTGGCAGGTCGGGCGGTGCGGCTGGTCCCGGACCGTGGGCCGGGGGTGGCTGAGTCCGTACTGCCGACGGAGTACCAGCGCGTCCTGACCGTGGTGCGGCAGGCCGCCAGCCCGGTCTCCACCCGGCAGATCGGCGAGGCGCTGGGCTTGGACACCGGGGTACGGGGCAAGTTGGAGCCGTTGCGCGGGAAGCTCACGAAGCGACGCCGGCAACGTGGCTCTCGGACACGAGACCCGGCTGCGCTGGAACCAGCGGGAGGCCTGGATCCGGTCCAGCGGCACCGCGCACCAGCCACTGATCGACGCCGAACCACAGGACAAGGCCGACGTCTACCAGGACCTCGGTCTCCGGCTCACCTACGAGCCAGGAAAACAGCTTGTGCGGGCCGAGGCTCAGCTCGACCCGCACAAGTTGGAGATACGGTCTGTGTCCGAGGGGGGACTTGAACCCCCACGCCCGATAAAGGGCACTAGCACCTCAAGCTAGCGCGTCTGCCATTCCGCCACCCGGACTAGGTGTCTGCCGCCCGGCCGGGGGTGTTCCCCGCGGCGACATGGACAACAATACCAAGGTTTCAGAGTGCCTTTCACCTGCATATCCGGGCCCTCGGAGCGGGTCCGCAGGACAAGGTAGGGGTGCGCCTACAGTCGCACCATGGGTGACTGGATGACTACCGGGGGTTTGCGGGAAGGGCGGCGGCCGAGGGCGCTGTCACCGTTGCGGGAGCATCTGCGCGACACGTTCTGGTTCGCGCCCACCGCGGCCATGGTGCTGGTCTTCGTGGTGTGGGCGGTGGCGAACGCGCTCGACACCGCGATCGTCGACTCGCTGCAGAAGGCGCGCGACTACGACACCCTCGACGATCTGCTGCGTCTGGCCGACGACGCGAAGGCCGTGGTGACGGTGGTCAGCTCGGCGATGATGACGTTCATCGGTGTGGTCTTCAGCATCTCGCTGGTCGCCGTCCAGATGGCGAGCGGGCAGTTCAGTCCCCGCGTGGTGCGGATCTTCGTGCGGAGCCGGATCACCAAGGCCACGTTCGCCGTCTTCCTCGCGACCTTTCTGCTGTCGCTCCTCGTGCTGACCTCGTACGAGGGGCAGGCCGAAGCGCGGTATGTGACCTCGGTCCCCCTCGTCCAGTCGGTTCTGACGCTCCTGATGCTGGGGCTCAGCCTCCTGCTCTTCGTGCTGTACGTGAACCAGACCCTGCGTCTCATGCGCATCAGCCATGTCATCGACCGCATCACCCGCGAGGCGTTCAAGGTGATCACACGGATGCCGGTGGCCCGCTCGTCCGGCGAGGAGAACGCCCTCGGGCCCGAGACCGCCCGGGTCGCCCACCACGGGCGGGCCGGCGTCCTGCGGGACGTGAACATCGCCCGGCTGGTGAAGGCGGCCCGGCAGCAGGATGTCGTCCTGCGGCTGATCCCGCGGATGGGGGACTTCGTCGTACCGGGCACTCCGCTGCTCGCCGTGCACGGAGGTTCAGCGCCCACGGGGCGGTCGCTGAGCTACACCGTGTCCGTCGGGGTGGAGCGCACCTTCCACCAGGACTTCGCCTTCGGGCTGCGGCAGCTCTCCGACATCGGGCTGCGCGCCCTGTCGGCCGCGGTGAACGACCCGACCACGGCCGTGCAGGCGATCGACCGCATCGTGCAGTTCCTGACCGCCGTCGCCGGTCGGCCACTGGACACGGCCCTCTATCGCGACCGGCGGGGGAACGTGCGGCTGGTACAGCCCGTGCCGGGCTGGACGGAGCTGGTCGATCTCGGGTTCGCCGAGATCCGGGCCTGCGCGATCGGCAGCCCGCAGGTCACCCGGCGCATCATCGCCGGGCTCGACGATCTGGCCGTGATCGCTCCCGCGGACCGCCGCGAGCCACTGCTCCGGCACCGCGCGCTGCTCATCGAGGCGGTGGAGCGATCAGGCCTGGAAGCGTCGGACCGCGCCTTCGCGCTGCGGCCCGACCGGCAGGGCATCGGGTAGCCGACACCCCCCGGCCGCACGCCGCCCGGCAGGGCGGCGCCCGGTCACGGGCGGCGCCTCACGCTCACCTCACGGGTTTCGGGACACTCACCGAGCTCACCGTGCCCACCGCGCAGGTCTCGCGACACCCATCGGGCTCACCGGGCAGGGCTCGCCTCACCGCGCTCACGGCATCAAGTGGTAGTCCGGGAAGTTCCCCGGCAACCGCTCCCCCGCCGGGCCCTGGGTCACCGCGCGTACCAGCAGTTCTCCGCCGACGAACGCGCCGCGCCATGACGCGCCGAAGCCGCCGAAGAGTTCGTCGCGGTCGCCCCGGGAGCGGGGCTTTCCGTGGCCGGTCTTGAACGCGCGGATCTGCGGGGCCAGTCGGGTGTACGTCGCCTCGTCGTCCGTGGACAGCGTGGCGACCAGCGCGCCGTTCGACGCGTTCATCGCCGCGAGCAGTTCGGCCTCGGTGTCGACCAGGACGATGGTGTCGACCGGGCCGAACGGTTCCGCGTGGTGCAGCGGTGAGGAGGGGGGCGGGTTGAGGAGGGTGACGGGCCGGACGTACGCCGACGTGTCCTGGCCGGGCAGGAAGCGGGTGTCGGACAGCCTGCCGCGGTGCAGCGGGACGGCGCCCCGGTCGATGGCCTCGGCGACCTGGTCGTGCAGTTCCTTGGCCTTGGCCGCGTTGATGACCGGGCCGAAGTCCAGTGAGGGGCAGGGGTCGTCGGGGTTCTCGACGGCGAGGGGGTGGCCGGTCCGCAGGGTGCGGACGGCGGGCAGGTACGCGGTGAGGAAGTCGTCGAACAGAGCGCGCTGGACGACGAAGCGCGGGTAGGCCGTGCAGCGCTGCTTGCCGTAGTCGAAGAGCTTGGGGACGATTGCCGTCAGCGCGTCCCAGTCGGTGTAGTTCCAGACGCCCCAGGTGTTGAGTCCCTCCTGTTCGAGGACATGGCGCTTGCCGAGGTCGGCGACGGCGGTGGCCACCGCGGCGCCGGTGTCCCGGCCGCCGACGAAGGAGACGCAGCCGATCTCGGGCGCGCGCACGAGCGCCTCCGACAGCTCACCCCCGGAGCCGCTGACCAGGGTGACGGGGATGCCTTCGCGCGCGGCGAGCGCGCAGGCCAGGGTGAGGCAGGCGACGCCGCCGTCGGTCGGGGTCTTGGCGATGACGGCGTTGCCCGCCAGGGCCTGGACCAGCATCGCGTGGACGAGCACGCTCATCGGGTAGTTCCAGCTGGCGATGTTGGAGACGGGTCCGTCGAGCGGGGCCCGGCCCTCGACCATGGGCTCGATGCCGTCGACGTACCAGCGCACACCGTCGATCGCCCGGTCCACGTCGGCCTGGGCCAGCCGCCAGGGCTTGCCGATCTCCCAGACCAGCAGGAGGGCGAGCAGTTCACGGTGTTCGGTGAGGGCGTCGAGGGTCGCCGCCACGCGGGCCCGGCGTTCCGCGAGAGGCACATGACGCCAGGCCCGGTGCTGTTCGAGCGAGGCGCGGACGGCCTGCCGGGCGGTGGCGCCGTCGAGCCGTGGCGGTCCCGCGATGGGACTGCCGTCGACGGGGCTGGCGGCGGGCAGTGCCCGGCCGTCCGCCTGCCAGCCGGAGTTCCAGAGGTTGAGGACCCGGTCGTCGCGGAAAGCCTCGGGGGCGACGGCGAGGCACCGCCGCCAGGCGTCGGTCCAGGACGTCCCAGACTTGAGGACGAGAGGGGTGGGGGCGAGGGGGGTGGGATCGAGGGGATCGCGTTCGCGAGGGTCGGTGTCGAGGGTTGTCATGGATGTCTCCGCTCTCGGTGCACAGTCGGGGGCGGGGGGCCCGGCTTCTGCCGAGCGGCAGGTCGTACGGGCCCGCGCGAACAGTCGTCGCGTACGTAAGGGGACGGTAGTGAGGCCGTACGGCTTCCGGCAGTCACCTCACGTCAACTATGAGTGACATCACTCCGGGTCGCAGGCTCGCCCAGCCGGGCCAGGACCAGCCGTGCCGTCTCGGTCGGGGTGCCGCCCACCTGCACCCCGACCGACTCCAGGGCCTTCTTCTTGGCCTGGGCGGTGCCCGAGGAGCCGGTGACGATGGCACCGGCGTGTCCCATGGTGCGGCCCTCGGGGGCGGTGAATCCGGCGATGTAGCCGACGACCGGCTTGGTGATGTGATCGCGGATGTACGCGGCGGCCCGTTCCTCCGCGTCGCCGCCGATCTCCCCGATGAGAACGATCAGCTCGGTGTCGGGGTCGTCCTGGAAGGCCGCCAGGCAGTCGATGTGGGAGGTGCCGACGACGGGGTCCCCGCCGATGCCCACACAGGTCGAGAAGCCGGTGTCCCGCAGTTCGTGCATGAGCTGGTAGGTGAGGGTGCCGGACTTGGAGACCAGACCGACGCGTCCGGGCTCGGTGATGTCGGCGGGGATGATGCCCGCGCTGGACTGTCCGGGGGTGATGAGCCCGGGACAGTTGGGTCCGATGACGCGGGTGCCCCTGGTGGCGGCATGCGCGCAGAAGGCGACGGAGTCGTGGACGGGGATGCCCTCGGTGATGACGACGGCGAGACCGATCCCGGCGTCGGCGGCCTCCAGCACGGCCGCGCGGGCGAAGGCGGGCGGTACGAACACGACGCTCACGTCCGCGCCGGTCGCCTCGATTCCCTCGCACACCGACCCGAACACGGGGACGCTTCTGGGGGCGCTGCCCAGGCCCTCGGGGTGCCGGGGGACGTCGAACTCGACGGTCCGGCCCGCCTTGCGCGGGTTGACGCCGCCTACGACGTTCGTGCCGGCCGCGAGCATGCGCCGGGTGTGTCTCATGCCCTCGACGCCGGTCATGCCCTGGACGAGGACCTTGGAATCCTTGGTCAGAAAGACGGCCATGTCCCGCTCCTTCAGGTGGTGTCGGCCAGTCGGGCGGCGAGGCGGGCGGCTTCGTCCATGGTGGTGGCCTGGTGCACCAAGGGGTGCGCGCGGTCGCCGAGGACGGCGCGGCCCCGTGCCGCGTTGTTGCCGTCGAGCCGGACGACCAGCGGCTTGGTCGCCCGTACGGTGTCCAGGGCCCGAACGATGCCGTCGGCGACCGTGTCGCAGGCGGTGATCCCGCCGAAGACGTTGACGAGGACGGACCTGACGTCCGGGTCGGAGAGGACGACGGAGAGGCCGTCGGACATGATCCGGGCGGACGCCCCGCCGCCGATGTCGAGGAAGTTGGCGGGGCGGGCGCCGCAGCCGGCGACCACGTCGAGGGTCGCCATGACGAGTCCCGCGCCGTTGCCGATGACGCCGACCTCGCCGTCCAGCTTCACGTAGTCGATGCCCCTGGCCGCGGCCGCCGCCTCCAGCGGGTCGGTGTGCGGGTCCTCCTGCTCACCCCGACGCGCTTGGCGGAAGCGGGCGTTGTCGTCGAGGGTCACCTTGCCGTCGAGGGCCATGATCTGTCCCCGGGTGGTGCGGACGAGGGGGTTCACCTCGACGAGGACGGCGTCCTCGCCCGTCAGTACCTGCCAGAGCCGTATCAGGATGTCGGCGGTCCGCGGGGGCAGGCCGGCCGCCCGTACGATCTCGGTCGCCTTCGCCGAGGTGACGCCCTCCGCGGGGTCCACCGGGATGCGCGCCACCGCCTCCGGCCTGGTCGCGGCCACCTCCTCGATCTCGGTGCCGCCCTCGGCCGAGGCGATCGCGAGGAAACGTCCGGCGGCGCGGTCGAGGACGTACGAGACGTAGAACTCGCTCTCGATGTCGACGGGTTGGGCCAGCATCACCGCCCGGACCGGGTGGCCCTTGATGTCCGTGCCGAGGATCTGACGCGCTGTCCGCTCGGCGGCGGCGGGATCCTCGGCGAGCCGCACCCCGCCCGCCTTGCCGCGCCCACCGGTCCTGACCTGGGCTTTGACGACGACCCGGCCGCCGAGCCCGCGGGCGATCACCCGCGCCCGGCGGGGCGAGTCCGTGACCTCGGCGCGCGGCACCAAGATGCCGTACTCCTCGAAGAGTTGCCGCGCCTGGTGCTCGTACAGGTCCACGATTCGGCTCCTGTCCTGAAAGTGGTGCACGACCCCTGGACATCACCCATCGGATGCGGGATAACAATCTTCATACAGTATTCGTCGACTGTATGCAATATGCCGAACCTGGCCCACCGCCGGCTGTACCGGGGCGGCTCAAGGCAACGGACAAGTGAGGTGACCTGTGACGACCAAGGCTCTCGAAGGCATCCGCGTCCTGGACATGACGCACGTTCAGTCCGGTCCCTCGGCGACCCAGTTGATGGCATGGCTCGGCGCCGACGTGGTCAAACTGGAGGCGCCGTCCGGTGACATCACCCGCACCCAGCTGCGGGACATCCCGGACGCCGACTCCCTCTACTTCACCATGCTCAACAGCAACAAGCGCAGCATCACCCTCAACACCAAGACCGAGCGCGGCAAACAGCTCCTGACCGAGCTGATCCGCCGCTCCGACGTCATGGTGGAGAACTTCGGACCCGGCGCGATCGACCGCATGGGCTTCACCTGGGACCGCGTCCGCGAGATCAACCCGCGGATCGTCTACGCCTCCATCAAGGGCTTCGGGGACGGCCCCTACACCGACTTCAAGGCGTACGAGGTGGTCGCGCAGGCCATGGGCGGCTCCATGGCCACCACCGGATTCGAGGACGGTCCACCGATGGCCACCGGCGCCCAGATCGGTGACTCCGGCACCGGGATCCACGCCGTCGCCGCCATCCTCGCCGCACTCCTCCAGCGCACCCGCACCGGACGCGGCCAGCGCGTCAACGTCGCCATGCAGCACGCCGTCCTCAACCTCTGCCGGGTGAAGCTGCGCGACCAGCAGCGCCTCGCGCACGGGCCGCTCGCCGAGTATCCCAACGAGGACTTCGGCGACGAGGTCCCGCGTTCCGGCAACGCCTCCGGCGGCGGCCAGCCCGGCTGGGCCGTCAAGTGCGCGCCCGGTGGCCCCAACGACTACGTGTACGTCATCGTCCAGCCCACCGGCTGGAAGCCGATCACGCGGCTGATCGGCCGCCCCGAACTCGCCGAGGACGCCGAGTGGGCGACCCCGCAGGCCCGGCTGCCCAAGCTCGCCAAGATGTTCCAGCTCATCGAGGAATGGACCGGCACCCTGCCCAAGTGGGAGGTACTGGAGAAACTCAACGCCCAGAGCATCCCGTGCGGACCGATCCTGTCCACCAAGGAGATCATCGAGGACGCGTCGCTCGCCGCCAACGACATGGTGGTCGAGGTCGAGCACCCCGAGCGCGGCTCGTACGTCACCGTCGGCAGTCCGCTCAAACTCTCCGACTCCCCCGTCGACATCACCGCCTCCCCGCTGCTCGGTGAGCACAACGAGGAGATCTACATCGGCGAACTCGGCCTCGGCGACGAGGAATTGCGGCTGCTCAAGTCGGGCGGGGTGATCTGAGATGGCGGGGCAGGACCGGGTGGCGAGGGTGCGGGCGCTGCTCGACGGCGTCCGACGCGAGGGGCGCACCGCGCTGACGGCGCCCGAGGGCAAGCTGGTCGCCGACGCCTACGGGATCGCCGTGCCCGGCGAGGAGTTGGCCCGCGACGCGGACGAGGCGGTGGCCCACGCGGAACGCTTCGGCGGCCCGGTGGTGATGAAGATCGTCTCCCCCGACATCCTGCACAAGACCGACGCGGGCGGGGTGCTGGTCGGTGTCGAGGGGGCGGCGGACGTACGGGCCGCGTTCCGCAGCATCGTCGAGAACGCGCGGGCGTACGACGTCCGCGCCCGGATCGACGGCGTACAGGTGCAGGAACTGGTCCCGCCGGGACAGGAGGTCATCGTCGGCGCGGTGAGCGACCCGACGTTCGGGAAAGTCGTCGCCTTCGGACTCGGCGGGGTGCTCGTCGAGGTCCTCAAGGACGTCACCTTCCGTCTCGCGCCGGTGAACACCGACGAGGCGCTGTCGATGCTGGACTCGATCCGCTCGGCACAGATCCTGCGCGGGGTGCGCGGCGCGCTGCCGGTGCACAGGGCGGCCCTCGCCACGCAGATCCGCCGGGTCTCCGAACTCGTCACGGACTTCCCCGAGATCGCCGAGGTGGACCTCAACCCGGTGATCGCCTCCCCGGAGGGCGCGGTCGCGGCGGACATCCGCGTGATCCTCGGCGGGAGCCCTCCGGCCGAACGGCGCCGGTACACGCGGGCGGAGATCCTCGCCTCCATGGACCGGCTGATGCGGCCGAGGTCGATCGCCGTGATCGGCGCCTCCGACGTTCCGGGCAAGATCGGTCACGCGGTGCTGCGCAACCTCGTCGACGGGGGCTTCACGGGCGAGATCCATCCGGTGAACCCACGGGCCGACGACATCCAGGGCCGCAAGGCCTACGCGAGTGTGACGGACATCCCCGGAGAGGTGGACGTCGCGGTCTTCGCCGTTCCCGCCCGCGCGGTGGCCCTGGTCCTGGAGGAGGTGGGGCGCAAGAACATCCCCAACGCGGTCCTGATCCCCTCCGGGTTCGCGGAGACCGGCGAACACGGGCTCCAGGACGAGATCGTGGCCATCGGCGAGCGGTACGGCGTCAGGCTGCTGGGCCCGAACATCTACGGCTACTACTCGACCTGGCAGGACGTGTGCGCCACGTTCTGCACGCCGTACGACGTGAAGGGGGGTGTCGCGCTCACCTCGCAGTCCGGTGGCATCGGCATGGCCGTCCTGGGGTTCGCGCGGACGACGAAGACGGGTGTCTCGGCGATCGTCGGGCTCGGCAACAAGGCGGACCTGGACGAGGACGACCTGCTCACCTGGTTCGGCGAGGACCCGCACACGACGTGCATCGCGATGCACCTGGAGGACCTCAAGGACGGCCGCGCCTTCGTGGCGGCGGCCCGCGCCACGGTCCCGAGGAAGCCGGTCGTGGTGCTGAAGGCCGGCCGTACCGCCGCCGGCGCGCGGGCCGCGGGCTCGCACACCGGAGCGCTCGCGGGCGACGACGCCGTGTACGACGACATCCTGCGGCAGGCCGGTGTCATCAGGGCTCCCGGACTGAACGACATGCTGGAGTACGCGCGCGCCCTGCCGGTGCTGCCGGCTCCCCGGGGCGACAACGTCGTGATCATCACGGGCGCGGGCGGCAGCGGCGTGCTGCTGTCCGACGCGGTGACCGACAACGGGCTGTCCCTGATGGAGATCCCGCCGGACCTCGACGCCGCCTTCAGGAAGTTCATCCCGCCCTTCGGGGCCGCGGGCAACCCGGTGGACATCACGGGCGGCGAGCCGCCGTCGACGTACGAGGCGACGATCCGGCTCGCACTGGAGGACCCGCGCGTCCACGCGCTCGTCCTCGGCTACTGGCACACCGTGGTGACCCCTCCCATGGTCTTCGCCGAGCTCACCGCCCGGGTGGTGGCCGAATTCCGCGAACTCGGCGTCGAGAAGCCCGTGGTGGCGTCGCTCGCGGGCGACGTCGAGGTCGAGGAGGCCTGCCGGTACCTGTACGAGCGGGGGGTCGTGGCCTACCCGTACACGACCGAGATGCCGGTGGCCGTCCTCGGCGCGAAGTACCGCTGGGCGCGCGCGGCAGGACTGTTGGGGGGCCGTTCATGACATGAGTGTGCGCGGGGGCGGCCGACGGTGCGCGTCGGCCGCCCCCGGGACCCGTGAGCGCACGAAAGGCATTTGGCAGGGGGCGCTGACCAGATCTTTCGACGCAAGGGGTGCTCGATCGACATGACAACCACCGACTACTCGACTGCGGTCCCTCATCGAGAGGTGAGGGACCGCCACGGCCGCGTGTACCGGGTCGGCGAGACCGACATCGACATCATGGGCCGCAAACGCGCGTGGATGGTCTTCCTGCCCTGGGCGGGCATGCTGGGCATCAGCTCCGCCGAGTACGCGTTCACCTCGGCGGAGGACACACTCCACGAGGCACATCTGTGGAGCAGCGGACACATCTTCTGGCTGATGGGTGTCTGGATCTTCTTCCAGGCGGCCGTGGCCTTCCCGGCCGGGCAACTGCGCGAGAGCGGCAGGCTCCCGGCCCGTACGGCGATGCTGCTGGGCGCGCTCGGCACCCTGCTCGGCTATGTGTCCCTGGCGTTCGCGCCGCATGTGGCGGTCGCCTATCTCGGCTTCGGCATGTGCAGCGGCATCGGCGCGGGTCTCGTCTACGCGACCTGCGTGAACATGGTCGGCAAGTGGTACCCGGAGCGCAAGGGCGGCAAGACGGGCTTCGTCAACGGAGGTTTCGCCTACGGGTCCGTGCCCTTCGTGTTCCTGTTCACCTCGTACATGGACCTGGGCAACTACCGGGGCGTCCTGGTGGCCGTCGGCCTGCTCTGCTGCGCCCTGGTCGCAGTGGCCGGCTGGTTCTTCAAGGACCCGCCGAAGGGCTGGTGGCCGGCGGACGTGGACCCGCTGAAGGTGCCGGACGACCCGAAGATCCGGCGGGCGCTGGAGAAGAACCCGCCCGCGGTGAAGCAGTACACGCCCAGGGAGGCCGCGCGTACTCCCGTTCTGTGGATGATGTGGTTCTGTCTGCTGTGCACGGCCGGGATCAACATCTTCGGCATCGCCTTCCAGGTGCCGTTCGGCAAGGACATGGGCTTCGCGGGCGGGATCGTGGCCACGGCGATGTCCCTGAAGGCGATCGTCAACGGCACCGGGCGCGGGGTCATCGGCTGGATATCCGACCGGTTCGGACGGCGCCACACGCTCATCATCGTGTGTCTGGTGCTCGGCTCCGCCCAGTTCGGCGTCCTGGTCTCCGGCCAGATGGGCAGCATGCCGTTCTTCCTGTTCTGCTCCATGGTCTCCGGCTTCGGCGGCGGCGCGATCTTCCCGCTGTTCGCGGCCATGACAGCGGACTACTTCGGTGAGAACAACAACGCCTCCAACTACGGGATGGTCTACAGCTCGAAGCTGATCTCGGGCCTCGTGGGCTCCGGCATGGGCGCGGTCGTCGTCGGCGCGTGGGACTACCACGGCGCCTTCGTGCTCGCCGGGTCCGTCGGTCTGGCGTCGGCCGTACTGGCCCTGTTCCTCAAGGCACCGGGCCGGCCGCGGGCCCGCGGCATCGTTCCCAATCCGCACCCGCTCGGCGAGGAGATGGCCTGATGACAACGGAACCCATCGCGGAGAAGGACGCGCCGGACGGCCCCGGCGCCTCGGGGCACGCGTACCGGGAAGTCACGGACGCCCGGGGCCGTGTCTACCGGGTCGGCGAGACGGACCGGGACATCCTCGGTCACTCGCGGAAGTTCATGGTGTACCTGCCCTGGGCCGCCATGATGGCCATCAGTGTCTTCGAGTACGCGTACGGCTCGGCCGAGGACACCCTGTCCCACGCCCACGGCTGGACGCAGAGCAACACCTTCTGGATCCTGAGCATCTGGGTCTTCTTCCAGGCCGGCATAGCCTTCCCCGCCGGCTGGCTGCGGGAGAAGGGCATCCTGACGGCCCGCAAGGCCATGTACACGGGCTCGGTCATGTGCGCGGCCGGCTTCCTCGCCCTGTCGCATCTGAGCAATGTGCTGCTGGCGATCCTGGGCTTCGGGGTCATCGGCGGCGTCGGGTCCGGTCTGGTGTACGCGACCTGCATCAACATGGTCGGCAAGTGGTTCCCCGAGCGCCGTGGCGCGCGGACGGGATTCGTCAACGGCGGATTCGCGTACGGCTCCCTGCCGTTCATCTTCATCTTCAACTACGCGTTCGACACGGCCAATTACCACCGTGTGCTGGACCTCATCGGCTGCTACGTGATGATCGTGGTGCTGTCCGCCGCGTTCTTCTTCAAGGACCCGCCGAAGAACTGGTGGCCCGCGGACATCGACCCGCTGACGTACGGCGGTTCCGCGAAGGGGGCCGCGAGTCTCTCCAAGAACCCTCCCGCCGTGAAGCAGTTCACCCCCAAGGAGGCCATCAGGACCGGCATGCTCCCGCTCATGTGGATCGCGCTCGTGATGACCGCGGGTGTGTCGATCTTCGGGATCTCCTTCCAGGTCGACTACGCCAAGGAGGTCGGCTTCGGCCCGCTGGTGGCGGCGTCGTCGATGGGCGTGATGGCGGTCATCAACGGCGTCGGCCGGGGCGTGGTGGGCTGGCTGTCCGACACGTACGGCCGCAAGCAGACCCTGGTGTTCGTCATCGTGGTCCTCGGACTCGCGCAGTTCGGCGTGATCTGGGCCGGTGACATCCACAGCGAGGCGCTCTTCCTGTTCTTCGCCTTCCTCTCCGGGTTCGGCGGCGGGGCCTTCTACCCGATGTTCGCGGCCCTGACTCCGGACTACTTCGGGGAGAACTACAACGCCACCAACTACGGGCTGGTGTACAGCGGAAAGCTGATCAGCGGTCTGTTCGGCGGCGGGCTCGGCTCCATGGTCGTCGCCGCCTGGGGATACGACGGCGCGTACGCGCTGGCCGGCGGCATCTCCATGGCGGCGGCCGCGATCGCCCTGCTGCTGCGGCAGCCGGGGCGCAGCACGGCGGACACCTCGGCACCCCGGCCGCAACCGGTGGGCTGAGTACGGGCCACCCTTACGAGGGTGGCCCGTACCGGGCCTGTACGAGGGTGCTGGTCCAGGCCCGTACGAGGGTGGCCCTCCCCGCGACTCGGCGGGGAGGGCCACCCTCGTGTGCCGGGGCGCGTCTACGGATTGTCGTTGCCGCCGAACGCCGCGTCGAACGATGCCGACGGGGGCTCGAAGTCGTACGCCTTGAGGCGGGTCAGGGCCTCGGGCGCGCCCTGGAGCCGGTCCATGCCGGCGTCCTCCCACTCGACCGAGACGGGTCCCGCGTAGCCGATGGAGCGCAGCATGCGGAAGACGTCCTCCCAGGGGACGTCACCGTGGCCCGCGGAGACGAAGTCCCAGCCGCGGCGCGGGTCGCCCCAGGGCAGGTGGGAGCCGAGCCGGCCGTTGCGGCCGTCGAGGCGCTTGCGGGCCTCCTTGCAGTCCACGTGGTAGATGCGGTCGCGGAAGTCGTAGAGGAAGCCCACCGGGTCGAGGTCCTGCCAGACGAAGTGGGACGGGTCGAAGTTGAGGCCGAAGGCCGGACGGTGGCCGACTGCGTCCAGGGCCTTGTGTGTTGTCCAGTAGTCGTACGCGATCTCGCTCGGGTGGACCTCGTGAGCGAACCGGACGCCCTCGGCGTCGAAGACGTCCAGGATCGGGTTCCACCGGGTCGCGAAGTCCTCGTAGCCGCGCTCGATCATCGCTTCGGAGGCGGGCGGGAACATGGCGACGAGGTGCCAGATCGCCGAGCCGGTGAATCCGATGACGGTGTCGACGCCGAGGGCGGCCGCCGCGCGCGCGGTGTCGGCGATCTCGGCGGCGGCCCGCTGTCGCACGCCCTCGGCCTCGCCGTCTCCCCAGATACGGGCCGGCAGGATGGCCCGATGGCGTTCGTCGATGATGGCGTCGCAGACGGCCTGGCCGACCAGGTGGTTGGAGATGGCCCAGCACTTGAGGCCGTACTTGTCGAGGAGGGCGTGCCGGGAGTCGACGTACCCAGGGTCCGCGAGCGCCTTGTCGACCTCGAAGTGGTCGCCCCAGCAGGCGAGTTCGAGACCTTCGTAGCCGAAGTCGCGGGCCAGGCGGCAGACCTCTTCGAGGGGCAGATCGGCCCACTGGCCGGTGAAGAGCGTGAAGTTGCGCGGCATTCCGGGCCTCCTCAGACGGCTACGGGGGTGTAGACGGAGTTCTTCGCGGCGCTCTCCTCGACCGCCGCGAGGACGCGCTGCACCTGCAGGCCGTCGGCGAAGGACGGTGCGGGCGGGCGGCCGGCGGCGATGGCGTGTACGAGGTCGCGGGCCTGGTGCGTGAAGGTGTGTTCGTAGCCGAGACCGTGCCCCGGTGGCCACCAGGCGTCGAGGTAGGGGTGGTCGGGCTCGGTGACGAGGATGCGGCGGAAGCCCGCGTGGGTGCCGGGTTCGGTGTGGTCGTGGTAGGCGAGTTCATTGAGGCGTTCCAGGTCGAAGGCCAACGAGCCGCGCTCGCCGTTGAGTTCGATGCGCAGGGAGTTCTTGCGTCCGGTGGCGAAGCGGGAGGCCTCGAAGGAGGCGAGGGCGCCGGAGGCGAAGCGGGCCGTGAACAGGGCCGCGTCGTCGACGGTGACGGTACCCGTACGGGAGCCCGGAACGGCGTCGGAACCCGAGCCCGAGCCCGAGCCGGAGCCGGAGCCGGAGCCGGCGAGTGAACCCGGGCCGGAGCCTGCGCCCGGACCGGAACGCGAGCCGTCCGACGGGGCGCCCGGCTCCGGCACGGCCGACAGACCGCTGGACGCCCGTGCGGGCAGAGGACGTTGCCGTACGAAGGTCTCGGTGAGGGCCGACACCCCGCCCAGCGGCTCCCCCGCCAGATACTGCGCGAGGTCGACGATGTGCGCCCCGAGGTCACCGAGGGCGCCCGATCCGGCAGCCTCTCTGCGGAGCCGCCAGGTGAGCGGGAACTCCGGGTCCACCAACCAGTCCTGAAGGTACGTCACTCGCACGTGCCGCAGTGGTCCGAGGCGACCCTCGGCGACCATGGAGCGGGCCAGCGCCGTGGCGGGGAGCCGGCGGTAGTTGAAGCCCACCATGGACATCTGGCCGCGCCCGAGGGCCGCGGCAGCCGCCGACGCCATCGCCTCGGCCTCTTCGACGGAGTTCGCGAGGGGCTTCTCGCACAGCACGTGCTTGCCCGCGGCCAGCGCGGCGACCGCGATCTCGGCGTGGCTGTCGCCGGGCGTGCAGATGTCGACGAGGTCGACGTCGTCCCGGGCGATCAGCGCACGCCAGTCGGTCTCGGCGGCCCCCCAGCCGTGCCGGTCCGCCATCGCCCGCACAGCCCGTCCGTCCCGGCCGCAGACCGCGGCGAGGACCGGCCGGCACGGCAGGTCGAAGACGCGGCCCACGGTGCGCCAGCCCTGCGAGTGGGCGGCGCCCATGAACGCGTAGCCGACCATGCCCACGCCCAATGGCGGCTTCGCGGCCTCGTCGCCCTGGTGCGGCTGTCCCATGCGGATGTCCTCCTCGTCGTCGTGGCGCGGTGGGATGGGGTGGGGCCCGGACCCCCGTACCGGGCCCCTGGCACAGGGCACATCACTTGAAGCCGGTGGCCATGTACTGCTTGACGTTGTCCTTGTCGACGACGGCCGAGTAGAGCGTGAGCGACGCGGGGATCTCGAACTCGGCGAGCCCGCCGATGCCCTTGCCCTGCCCGAGCGTGCGGGCCAGGTCGATCGCGGACGCGGCCATGGTCGGCGGGTACAGGACGGTGGCCTTCAGGACGCTGTTGTCGGCGTCGATGGCCTGGAAGGCGGAGAGCGCTCCGGCCCCGCCGACCATGAGGAAGCCGTCCCGCCCGGCCTGCTCGATGGCGCGCAGCGCTCCCACACCCTGGTCGTCGTCGTGGTTCCACAGGGCGTCGAACTTCGGTTGCGCCTGCAGGAGCTGGGACATCTTGGCCTGGCCGGACTCGACGGTGAACTCGGCGGCCTGGCGGGCGACCTTCTTGATGTTCGGATAGTTCTTCAGCGCCGCGTCGAAGCCCTGGGTGCGCTGCTTGGTGAGTTCCAGGTTGTCGAGCCCGGCGAGCTCGATGACCCGGGCGTCCTTCTTGCCTCTGAGTTTCTCGCCGATGTAGTGACCGGCACTCAGACCCATGCCGTAGTTGTCGCCGCCGATCCAACAGCGGTATGCCTGAGGCGAGTTGAAGATCCGGTCCAGGTTGATGACAGGGATGCCCGCACGCATGGCCTTGAGGCCGACCTGGGTCAGGGCCTTGCCGTCGGCCGGCAGCACCACCAGGACGTCGACCTTCTTGTTGATCAGGGTCTCGATCTGGCCGATCTGCGCGGCCGTGTCGTTGGAGCCCTCGGTGATCTCCAGGGACACGTCCGTGTACTTCCCGGCGCGGTTCTTGGCGTTGTCGTTGATGGCGTTGAGCCAGCCGTGGTCGGCCTGCGGTCCGGCGAAGCCGATGGTGACGTGCTTGCCCGGCTTGTCGTCGGCGGCCGGCTGGTCGTTCGCGGCCGGCCTCTCGTCCTTGGTGTCGTTGCTGGTGCAGCCGACGAGGAAGGCACCGGCCGAGACGGCGGCGGTTCCGAGGAGCAGTCCTCTGCGACTGGTCGGGCTCATGTGTTCTGGCATGGCGGTGGACCCTTCCCGTGTCAGGTCGTGCTTGCTGTGCGCCGCTGGACCAGGACCGCGGCGACGATGATCGCGCCCTTGGCGATCTGCTGGACATCGCTCTGGAGGTTGTTCAGCGCGAAGATGTCGGTGATCGTCGTGAAGATCAGGACACCGAGCACCGAGCCGGTGATGGTGCCGCGGCCCCCGCTGAGCAGGGTGCCGCCGATGATCGCGGCCGCGATGGCGTCGAGTTCGTACAGGTTGCCGTTGGTGTTCTGGCCGGAGCCGGACAGGATGATCAGCAGGAAGGCGGCGATGCCGCAGCACAGTCCGGAGAGCAGATAGAGGTACAGCCGCTGACGTCGTACGTCGATACCGGCGAGCCGTGCCGCCTCGGCGTTGCCGCCGACGGCGACCGTGCGCCGGCCGAAGGTGGTGCGGTTGAGGACCAGCCAGCCGATGACGGTGACGACGGCGAAGACCAGGACCAGCGGCGGGACACCGAGCACGTAGGAATCGCGCTCGCCTAGCTTGAGGATGTTGTCCACCGACACGATCTGGGTCCTGCCGTCGGTGATCTGGAGCGCGAGACCGCGGGCCGAGGCGAGCATGGCGAGCGTCGCGATGAAGGGGACCATCCCTCCGTACGCGACGAGCAGTCCGTTGACCAGGCCGCAGCCCAGGCCGACGAGCACCGCGGTGAGGAGGATGCCCGCGAAGCCGTACTCCTGGGTGGCGACCGTGGTGGCCCAGACCGAGGAGAGTGCGACGATCGCGCCGACCGACAGGTCGATGCCGCCGGAGGTGATGACGAAGGTCATGCCGACGGTGACGACTCCGATCACCGAGGCCTGGGTGAGGACGAGTTGGAGGTTGCGGGTGTCGAGGAACTCGTCGGGCCTGGTGACGCCGCCGATGACGATCAGGGCGGCGAGGACACCGAGGAGCGAGAGCGTGCGGACGTCGGCGCGGGCCACCACGGTGCGCCACGCGGGGAGTTCACCCGTCGAGGGCACCGTGCCGGTGCCGTCCCGGGGCGGGGACACGTGCTGCGTCATGACGCGGGGCTCTCTTCGCCGGCCACAGGGCTTCCTTCCAGGACGAGGTCGAGTACGCGGTGTTCGTCGAGATCGCGGGCGGGTGCGGTGTGTACGACGCGCCCCTCGCGGAGCACCAGGACGCGGTCGGCGAGCCCGAGCACCTCGGGCACTTCGCTGGAGACCAGCAGGACGGCGAGCCCCTCGTCGGCGAGCCGGCGGATCACCGCGTACAACTCGGCGCGGGCTCCGACGTCGACGCCACGCGTGGGCTCGTCGAGGAGCAGGACGCGGCAGCCGCGCAGCAGCCAGCGCGCCAGCACGGCCTTCTGCTGATTGCCGCCCGACAGGGTCCCGACCGGCACCGCCGGGTTGTCGGGGCGCAGGGAGAGCTCACGGGTGGCCGCGCGTGCCGCACCGCGTTCGGCCCGCCGGTCGATCCAGCCCCCGTGCGCGAAGCGGGACATGGAGGAGACGGACACATTGCGGGTGACCGACTCCAGCATCAGCAGGGCCTGCGCCTTGCGTTCCTCGGGGGCCAGTCCGAGTCCGGCGCGTACGGCGGCGCGCACGCTGCCGGTGCGCAGCGGCCTGCCGTTCACGCTGACCCGGCCGGTGGTCGGTCTGCGTGCCCCGTAGATCGTCTCCAGGATCTCGGAGCGGCCGGAGCCGACGAGTCCGGCCAGGCCGACGATTTCACCGGGCCGCAGTTCGAGGTCGAGCGGCGCGAACTCCCCCTGACGGGAGAGGCCTTGGACCGTGAGTACGGGGTCACCGGGTGGCCGCGCGCGGGGCCGGTCCGGGAAGAGGTACTCGACGTTGCGCCCGGTCATCAGTGCCACGACCTCGCGGGTCGGTGTCGACCTCGCGGGCAGTCCACCCGCAACCGCACGGCCGTCCTTCAGCACGGTGACACGGTCGCCGATGCGGCGGATCTCCTCCAGACGGTGCGAGATGTAGACGACGGCGACACCGTCCGCGGTCAGGTCGCCGACGATGCGGAAGAGGTTGTCGACCTCGTCGGGGTCGAGGGCGGCCGACGGTTCGTCCATGACGATGAGCCGTACGTCGTGGGAGAGCGCCCGCGCCATGGACACGATCTGCCGCTGGGCCGCGGACAGATCACCGACGAGCCGTGCCGGATCGATCTCCGGATGCCCGAGCCGCTTGAGCAGTGCGGCGGCCGACGCCTTGGCGGCCTTGCCCCGTACGACGAATCCGGCGGCTGTGGGCTCATGTCCGAGGTGGACGTTCTCGGCCACCGACAGCCCTTCCACCAGGTCGAGTTCCTGGTAGATGGTGGCGATGCCGAGGCGCATGGCGGCGATCGGGGACCTGAGGGTGACGGGCTCGCCGCGCCAGCCGATGGTGCCGTCGTCGGGCTGGTGGGCGCCGGCCAGGACTTTGATGAGGGTGGACTTTCCGGCGCCGTTCTGGCCGAGCAGACAGTGCACTTCGCCGGCCTGGACGTCGAGGTCGACGCCGTCCAGGGCCCGGACTCCGGGGAACGACTTGGTGATGCCGGACATGGTGAGCAGCGGTGGTTCTGGTGCCATCTCTCTCCTTGCGTGGGAAATCCCGGCCTTCAGGCCAAGCGGGAAACGCATCCTGAGTGCCGGAGCCGCGTAGTACGCTTTGCATCTGCCTCCGGCAGCGGTCAGGGCTTGGCCGTCATGAGACTCCTTGGAGTCGAGTGAGAAGCTCCCTCGTTTACGAGGGGGAGGAGTCACGACGGTTCCCTTGGGCAGGCGTGCGGGCCGGTTGCCGGGCGGTGCGCGTACGGGGCGGGCGGTTTCGGGCACGGCGGAGCGGGGCTCGGCGCCGGTGGTCCGATTCCTGGAGGTGGCTTGCGCGGGCTGGAGGAAGTGACTTACGCGGGCGAGAACAGGTGGTCGCTGATCAGCCGGGCCCCGCCGATGACTCCGGCGGTCGGGCCCAACTCCCCGAGGACGATGGGCAGATTGCCGGTCGCGAGCGGAAGCGACTGACGGTAGACCTGGGTGCGGATCGCGGCGAGCAGGGTGTGGCCGAGACCTGTCACCCCACCACCGATCACCACCAGGCCGGGATTGAAGAAGCTCACGAGTGCGGCGATGACCTGGCCGGTGCGGTTGCCGCCCTCGCGGATCAGGTCGAGCGCGGTGGCGTCGCCCGCCGCGGCCGCGGCGGCGACGTCGACGGCGCTCAGTGCGCCGTTCGTCTCCAGCCGCGAGGCGAGTTCGGCCGACAGTCCCTGCCGGGCGGCCTCCACGGCGTCACGCGCGAGCGCGGCGCCACTGAAGTGGGCCTCCAGGCAGCCCCGGTTGCCGCAGGCGCACGGACGGCCGTCGGGCACGGCCTGGATGTGCCCGATGTCGCCGGCGCTGCCCGTCGCACCGCGATGGACCTCACCGCCGACGACGATGCCGCAGCCGATGCCGGTGCCGATCTTGACGCAGAGGAAGTCGTTCACGGAGCGTGCGACGCCCGCGTGCTGCTCCCCCATGGCCATCAGGTTCACGTCGTTGTCGACCATGACCGGACAGCCGAGTTCCTGGCTGAGCGCCTCGCGGACCGGGAAGCCGTCCCAGCCGGGCATGATCGGCGGGGCGACCGGGACGCCCTCGGGGAAGCGGACGGGACCCGGAACGCCGATGCCGGCGCCGTCGAAGCCCTCCGCGAACCCCGAGGCCCTCAACTTCGCTGCCATGGCCAGTACTTGCTCGGACACCGCGACCGGGCCCTCGCGCACGTCCATGGGCTGGTTGAGGTGCCCCAGGATCTCCAGTTCCGCGTTGGTGACGGCCACGTCGATCGAGGTCGCGCCGATGTCGACGCCCAGGAATCTCAGTGCCGGCGCGAGCCGGACGCTGTGTGAGCGGCGCCCGCCCCGTGAGGCGGCGAGTCCGTCGGCCACCACGAGTCCGGTCTCCAGCAGCCGGTCCACCTCGACGGCCAGCTTCGACCGCGAGAGGTCGATCTGATCGCCCAGCTGAGCACGGGAGTTGGGGCCGCCGTCACGCAACAGTCGCAGCAGCCGGGCCTGATGAGCGTTCGCGGGTCGTGCCGTCATACGTCTCACGAACCCCTCCCCACCCGGATCGGCCTGCGTCCGTCAGGTTCCGGCCACCCTCACCGGCCGTGCTTTCGAGGGGAACGTAGCAGCGGCTGCCGGGAGTGGGAAGAAGTCGCGCACGAATTGCCACCGACTTTCCCCACTCTCAGGACAAAGGCAGATCCGCGACCGGAGAACGCGCCTCTCGGCGAGAGCGCCGCCTGCGGTCTCCGCATCGGTCTGTCGTGGGGGCGCATCTCTGTCGGCCGGCTACTTCTCTCGGTCGTGGTACATCTTCCGCGTGTGCTCCGTGTGGGCCCGCATGACCGCGGTGGCCCGCTGTTCGTCGCGTTCCGCTATCGCGGCGATCAGTTCGCGGTGTTCGATCCAGGACTGCCGGCCGCGCTGGCGGGCCACCGGCGTGTAGTACCAGCGGACCCGGCGGTCGACCTGTGCGGCGAGCTCGGCGAGAACCGTGTTGCCGGCGAGCTCCATGATCTTGGCGTGCAGCCGCGCGTTCATCGCGACCGCGCCGTCCACGTCGTCGTCGGCGACCGCCCGCTCGCCCTCGGCGCACAGGTCTTCGAGAGCGGTGATGGCGGCGGTGCCCGCGTTGGCGGCGGCGAGCCGGGCCGCTTCGGCCTCCAGGAGCGTACGGACCGTGAGGAGCTGGTCGGCCTCCTCCTCGGTCGGCTCGTGCACGAACGCGCCCTGGGCGGGCCGCAGATCGACCCAGCCCTCGGTGCTCAGCCGCTGGAGGGCCTCCCGCACGGGCTGCCGGGACACTCCGAGGTGACCGGCGAGTTCGCTCTCGACGAGGTGCTGGCCCGGCTGGAGGGCGCGGGTGGTGATGAGTTCGAGCAGCGCCTCGTAGACGCGGTCACGGAGCGGGCCGGGCCGCTCTAGCTTGGGTACCGCTCCCTGAGGCAGTCCTGTCGACAACATCACGGTCCCTCCTGGGCAGCGCCGTCGCCGCGATAGGAAAGTCGATTGTCAATTGTCTTTCGCCTACAGTCTACGGCGCACAAACGCCCGCAGGCACAGGGGTCGGGCTTGTCACATCCGGGGACGCGAGGGCCGGACGGGCAGCTCAGACCGCCTCACGGGCAGCGGACGACCTGCCCCGCGTAGGAGAGGTTGCCGCCGAAGCCGAACAGCAGGACGGGGTCGCCGGTGGAGATCTCGCCGCGCTCGACGAGCTTGGAGAAGGCGAGCGGGATGCTCGCGGCGGAGGTGTTCCCGGACTCGACGACATCGCGCGCGACGACGGCGTTGACCGCGCCGATCTTCAGGGCGAGCGGCTCGATGATCCGCAGGTTGGCCTGGTGCAGGACGACTCCGGCGAGGTCCTCGGGCGCGAGGCCGGCCCGCTCGCAGGCCTTGCGGGCGATCGGCGGGAGCTGTGTGGTGGCCCAGCGGTAGACGCTCTGCCCCTCCTGCGCGAACCGCGAGGGGGTGCCCTCGATACGCACCGCGTTGCCCATCTCGGGCACCGAGCCCCACAGCACCGGTCCGATGCCGGGCTCCTCGCCCGCGGGGCAGGCCTCGACGACGGCGGCCCCCGCGCCGTCCCCGACGAGGACGCATGTGGTGCGGTCGGTCCAGTCCGCCACGTCGCTCATCTTGTCGGCGCCGATGACCAGCGCCCGGGTCGCGGCACCGGCGCGCACGGCGTGGTCGGCGGTGGCGAGGGCATGGGTGAAGCCGGCGCAGACGACGTTGACGTCCATGGCGGCCGGCGAGGGGATGCCGAGGCGGGCGGAGACCCGGGCGGCCATGTTCGGGGAGCGGTCGACGGCGGTGGAGGTGGCGACGAGGACGAGGTCGATGTCGCCCGGCGTCAGACCGGCCGAGGCGAGTGCCTTGGCGGCGGCGTGCGCGGCCAGCTCGTCGACGGGCTCGTCGGGCCCGGCGATGTGGCGTGTCCGGATGCCCACGCGGCTCCTGATCCACTCGTCGCTGGTGTCGACCAGGCCCGCCAGGTCCTCGTTGGTGAGTACCTTGGCGGGCTGGTAATGGCCGACGGCGGCGATCCGTGAGCCGTTCATGAGTGGTCCCCTCGTGCTTCGGTAGCGGGATCCACCAGTCTGTTCAATGACTCACTGGTACGGCGGCAGGTGAAGCCACAGGATTGTGACGCCAGGCTTGTCGGCTTCTGTCAGAGTCTCGGAAGCCCGAACACCTACCCCGAGAACAGTTGGGTCGCCTTCTGTACGAGCTCGTAGAGGCCGTAGCACAGGGGTGCGCCCACCCACAGCCAGGCGAAGACGATCAGCGCTCGCCGGTCAGGCGGACTCGGGCTGCTGTCGTGCGACATCGGCGGCCTCCCTCGGTGCGGGGATGTGGTGGCGGGCGTGTACGGGCCGTACGAACTCGTTCGCGACGAAGCCGACGGCGAGCAGCCCGATCATGATCAGGAACGACAGGGTGTAGAGGGACGAGCCATGTCTGCCCGCCGCCTCCTGATGGTCGGCGATCCAGTTGACGATCAGCGGGCCGAGGACGCCGGCGGTGGACCAGGCGGTGAGCAGCCTGCCGTGGATGGCGCCGACCTGGTACGTGCCGAACAGGTCCTTCAGATACGCCGGGATCGTGGCGAAGCCTCCGCCGTAGAAGGAGAGGATCACCAGCGCTGCGAGGATGAACAGCGGCTTGGAGGAATCCCCGAGCCAGGCGATGAGCGCGTACATCAGCGCGCCGACCCCGAGGTAGACCCGGTAGATGTTCTTGCGTCCGATCAGGTCGGAGGTCGAGGACCAGCCGATGCGGCCCGCCATGTTGGCCGCGGACAGCAGGGCGACGAACCCGGCGGCCGCGGAGACGGACACCGGTGTCGAGGTGTCCCCGAAGAAGTCCGTGATCATCGGGGCGGCCTTCTCCAGGATGCCGATGCCGGCCGTCACGTTCATGCAGAGAATGACCCACAGGCACCAGAACTGGGGGGTGCGTACGGCGTTGCGAGCGGAGACCTGAACCCCGTCGAGCGCGCTCGGCCCGGACGCGGCCGGCTTCTCGCCGCGCGGCACACGTACCAGCAGCACTCCGAGCGTCATGAACACGGCATACGTCAGCCCGTGCACGAGGAAGGCGAGCGCGATCCCGGAGGAGTCGGATCCGAACGACTTCAGCATCTGGGCGGACCAGGGCGAGGCGATCAGCGCGCCGCCTCCGAAGCCCATGATCGCGATGCCGGTGGCCATGCCGGGCCGGTCCGGGAACCACTTGATCAGCGTGGAGACGGGCGAGATGTAGCCGATGCCGAGGCCGGTCCCGCCGACGAAGCCGTAGCCGAACACGATCAGCCAGTACTGCTCGGTGGCGGCGCCGAGCGCCGCGATGAGGAAGCCGGAGGAGAAGCAGACGAGGGCGACGGTCATCGCCCAGCGCGGACCGTTGCGCTCGACGAGCGTGCCGCCGAACGCGGCCGACAGGCCGAGCATCACGATGGCGAGCTGGAAGGGCAGCGCGCTCTGGGTGCCGCTCAGACCGAGCGCGGATTCGAGCGGCGGCTTGAAGACGCTCCAGGCGTAGGCCTGGCCGATGGAGAGATGGACCGACAGGGCGGCCGGCGGGACGAGCCAGCGGCTCCAACCGGGAGGTGCGACAGGAGGGCTCATGATCCGGGACGATAGGAAGCGGCTGAGCGACTGTGAAGCGGCGTGACGCAAACTCGTCGACCGTATGCGATGAGCGGTATCCCTGACGCGACGAACGGTCACGGGGCCGGACCCGAGGGGCCCTGCGCACACCGCACGAGCGGCTCCCGGTGCCCATGCCGCCGGTCTGCCCCTTGCCCTCACCACCGCCTCGGCCCTTGCCCCACCACCGTCATGCCCCTTGCCCTCGCCGCCGTCTCGCCCCTCCCCCTTGCCGCAGTCACTGCCTTGCCCTTGCCCTTGCCCATTCCATCCTGTAGACAATATTTCGTCGACAGAGTTCGGAAGTTCCTCGGTACCCTCGACCGAACGGAGCGCCACCCAGTGAGAGTCGCAGTTCTCGGCGCCGGTGCGATCGGCGCCTACGTCGGCGCCGCTCTGCACCGCGCGGGCGCCGACGTGCATCTGGTCGCCCGTGGCCCGCACCTCGCGGCCATGAGGCAGCACGGCGTCCAAGTCCTCAGCCGGCGCGGGGACTTCACCGCGCGGGCCCATGCCACCGACAACCCGGCCGACATCGGTCCGGTCGACTACGTCTTCCTCGGTCTGAAGGCCAACTCGTACGCGGCGTGCGGGCCGCTCATCGAGCCGCTGCTGCACGACACCACGGCGGTGATCGCCGCCCAGAACGGCATTCCCTGGTGGTACTTCCACCGGCACGGCGGACCCTACGACGGGCACCGGGTGGAGAGCGTGGACCCGGGCGGCGCCGTCACTGCGGTGCTGGCGCCGGAGCGGGCCATCGGGTGCGTCGTGTACGCCGCGACCGAGTTGGAGGGACCGGGCGTCGTCCGCCACCTCGAAGGCACCCGGTTCTCCATCGGGGAACCGGACCGGTCCGTCTCGGCACGCTGCCGGGCGTTCAGCGACGCCATGCGGGAGGGCGGGTTGAAATGCCCGGTCGAACCGGACCTGCGCAACGACATCTGGCTCAAGCTGCTCGGCAACATCTCCTTCAACCCGATCAGCGCGCTGGCCCGCGCCACCATGCGGCAGATGTGCCTGCACGGCGGGACGCGCAAGGTCATCGAGATCATGATGACCGAGACACTGAGCGTCTCCGAGGCCCTCGGCTGCGAGGTGGCTGTGTCCATCGAGCGGCGCCTCGCGGGTGCCGAACGGGTCGGCGACCACCGCACCTCCACGCTCCAGGACCTGGAACGCGGCAAGCCGCTGGAACTCGACGTGCTGCTCGCGGCCGTCGTGGAACTCGCGGAGATCACCGGCGTTCCGGTGCCGACGCTGCGTACCGTGCACGCCATCTCGGATCTGCTCGCGCTGCGGACGGCGGCATGAACACGGAGCGGGCCGCCGACGGCCGAGGCGGCATGCGGCCCGCTGCCACGTGTGCGGGACCGGCCCACGGCACACGCACAGGGCCGGCCCACGGCGCACGTGCGGGTCCGACCCACGGCACACGTGCGGGTCCGACCAGCGGGGTACGTGCGGGTCCGACCAGCGGGGTACGTGCGGGTCCGACCAGCGGGGTACGTGCGGGTCCGACCAGCGGGGTACGTGCAGGACAATGAGGACGTGAAGGTCGCCCACCCCGCCCGTCGATCCGGTGACCCGCACGGCAACCGCCGCAGGAAGGGCCGATCCGGCCGGCCACACGTACGGAAGCGGGACTGATCAGGCCATGGGACGAGTCACGGAACGACGCAAGGTGATCCGCATCCGGGACGGGGCCGTGAGCACCCGTCCGGACACGCTCGTCGCCGAGGAACCGCTGGAGATCCGCCTCAACGGCAAGCCTCTGGCCATCACCATGCGCACCCCGGGCGACGACTTCGCGCTGGCCGCGGGCTTCCTGGTGAGCGAGGGGGTGCTGGGCCGGGCCGACGAGCTGCAGAACATCGTGTACTGCGCCGGGGCCACGGTGGACGGCTCCAACTCGTACAACGTCGTCGACGTACGGACGGCGCCCGGTGTCGTCATCCCCGACATCACGCTCGAACGCAATGTGTACACGACGTCGTCGTGCGGTCTGTGCGGCAAGGCGAGCCTGGACGCGGTCCGTACGACGGCCCGCTGGACCATCGACGACACGGCGGGCGGCACGACTCCCCCGGTGCGGCTGGAACCCGACCTGCTCGCGAGCCTCCCCGACCGGCTGCGCGCGGCCCAGCGGGTCTTCGACCGGACCGGGGGCCTGCACGCGGCGGCGCTGTTCACGGAGGAGGGCGAGCTGGTCGACGTACGGGAGGACGTGGGCCGGCACAACGCGGTCGACAAGCTGGTCGGCCGCGCCCTGCAGAACGGCACGCTCCCGCTCTCCCGGACGGTCCTGCTGGTCTCCGGCCGGGCGTCCTTCGAGCTGGCGCAGAAGGCGGTGATGGCGGGCATCCCGGTGCTGGCGGCGGTCTCCGCTCCGTCGTCGCTGGCCGTCGACCTGGCGGCGGAGACCGGCCTGACCCTGGTCGGCTTCCTGCGCGGCGCCAACATGAACGTGTACGCGGGCGAGCACCGGATCGCCCTGCGGGCCGCGGCCGCCCAGGGCTGACACCGGTTCCCCGCGACACGGCGGCGGGGTCCCGAACGGCGGGGAGCGCCCCCTGCGCCGGAGGGACCCCGCCTCAGCCCCGAACCCCCGCGACCTCGGCGAACGCGGCGATCAGGGGCGTGCGCCGATTCCTCTCCCAGGCAAGGAACACCTGGTCGGGTGGCGCGTCCGTGACCGGTACGTACGTGATGTCCGGACGTGAGTACTGCTCGGCGACGGACTCCGGTACGAGGGTGATGCCGGCACCGCCCGCCACGCGCTCGAACTTCTCCTCGATGGTCCGGATCGGCAGCTCGTCCGGCCCGGGGTCCGAGTAGCGCAGCCAGGTCTCGCCCTCCAGGTCGGCGAGGACGAGTTCCTCCTTCCCGGCGAGCCGGTGGGCCGCCGGGAGCATCGCGACCCGGGCCTCGTCGAACAGGGGCAGCAGCGCGAGTCCCCGCTCCTGGATCGGCCGGCGGAGATAGGCGAGGTCGACGGTCCCGTCGAGGATCAGCTGTTCCTGGTCGTCCCATTCGACTCGGCGCGCCTGGACGTCGACGTCGGGATGGGCGGCGCCGAAGGCTCGCAGGGCGTGGGTGACGACCACTCCGGCCCGGAAGCCCACCACGAGCCGGCGCGGGCCGCCCGCCGCCCGTCGCACCCGGCGCCGGGTCGCATCGGCGGTGGCGAGCAACTGGCTTGCGTCATCCAGGAGTTGGCTCCCCGCCGCGGTCAGCGTCACTCCACGGCTGTCACGTTCGAAGAGCAGCGCGTCCAAGTCCTTCTCCAGCGCCCTGATCTGACGGCTCAGCACCGGCTGGGCGATGTGCAGTCGCTCTGCCGCGCGACCGAAGTGCAGCAGTTCGGCCACCGCCACGAAGTAGCGGATCTTGCGCAGGTCGAGATCCATGACCGCCCTTCCGTCGTGGTACCGGCGATGCCTTCAGGGTATCGCCGACGCCGAAAGAGGTCTTGGACGGCGGGGCACGGCCGCGAGCAGGCTTGACGGCACCGGGAACAACCCGGGAATCACGCGGAGCGGAAGGGAACCGACATGGGTCACAGAGGTCTGCAAGGGCAGCGGGTCGTCGTGATCGGCGGCACGGCGGGCATCGGGCTCGCGGTGGCGGAGGCGGTCGCACGGGAGGGGGCCGAGGTGGTGGTCGCCTCGCGCCGCCGGGAGAGTGTGGACGCCGCCCTGGAGCTGCTGCCGTCGGGCGCCGAGGGGCATGTGCTGGACGCGACCGACGAGGACGGCATCCGCGGGTTCTTCGGCCGGATCGGCGGCTTCGACCACCTCGTCTACACGGCCGGCGAGTCGCTGCTGCTGGAGAGTCTCGCCGAGTCCGATCCGACGCGGGCCCGGCGCTTCCTGGACACCCGGCTCTGGGGCGCGTACACGGCCGTCAAGTACGGCGCCCCGGCGATCCGCGAAGGCGGCTCCGTCGTCCTGACCACCGGCACGGCCGGGCGTCGGCCGATGCCGGGGACCACCGTCGCGGCGAGCCTGTGCGGGGCGATGGAGTCGCTCACCCGCGCCCTGGCCCTGGAGCTCGCGCCGATCCGGGTGAACGTGGTCTCGCCGGGAGTGGTCCGCACCGGGCTGTGGCGGGACCTGCCGGAGGAGGACCGCGACGGACTGTTCGGGTCCGCCGCCGCGTCGCTCCCCGTCGGCCGGGTGGGCGAGCCGGAGGACATCGCCGAGGCCTATCTGTATCTGATGCGCGGGGGCTACAGCACCGGCTCGGTCGTCGTGGCCGACGGAGGCGGCCTACTGGTGTGAGGGCCGCCTCCGGGTACTGGTGGTGAGAGCCGCCTCCGGGTACTGGTGCGAGAGCCGCCTCCGGCTCGGGGGCGGCTCAACCCGCGATGAGGCGCACCTCGCCGGCGGTCACGACCGTGCCGAGGCGCGGGAAGTCCAGGCGGACGGAGGCGTCGTGCTCGGGGGCGGTGAACGCGGCCATCGCGTCCTCCACGAAGACCAGGTCGTAGCCGAGGTCGCCGGCGGCGCGCGCGGTCGACTCGACACCCAGGTTGGTGGCGATCCCGCCGAACACCAGGGTGGAGACGCCGTGTTCGCGCAGCCGTTCGTCGAGGCCGGTGCCCTGGAAGCCGCCGATGGTCCGCTTCACGATCTCCAGATCACCCTCCGCGACGAGTCCGGCGACGAGTCCGCTGCCGGGCGGCTGCTCCGGGACTCCGGACCGCTCGACCCGGATCAACACGACGAGCGCGCCCGCCTTCCGGAATGAGGTCGCCAACTCCTCTGCGGTGGCCAGGACTTCGGTCCCCTTGTGCGGCGCCAGGGGCAACGCCACGATGCGCTCCATCAGATCGACGAGCACGAGGGCGGTGCGCGCCGGGTCGAGGGCGAGGTGGGGTTCGGTTTTGGGTGCGGTCATGACGGAACGTTAGCCCGCATCAGCCGTCCGTACCGGAAATCTGGATCAACAAGCCCATGAACTGCTCTCGTTCGGCCGTGTCGAGCGGAGCCATAAGAGTGTCGTCCGCCTCGCGGGCCACCCGCTCGCAGCGCGCCGGCACGCGCACCCCTCCTCGGTGAGGGACACGGCGTTCTTGCGGCGGTCTTTGGCGTCGGGCGTCCTGACGACCAGTTCGGCGGACTGGAGGTCCTCCAGGACGCCGACCAGGTCCTTCGGGTCGAGCCGGATGCCGCGGCCCAGGCCGGCCCGGGCGACCGACCGAGGCCGAAGAGCGCGGAGAGGACCACGTGGTGCCACATCTTCCGCCCCTCGGCGGCCGGCGCCTCCGCGACGAGGCCCCGGCCCCTGGCGGCGGGAGCGTCCGGGCGTACGACCTGCTCGTGGGCGCCAGGTCGGTGACCGGCTTCCGGCTCGCACGGATCGCCCGTTGCGAGCCGGAGCGGTACGAACTGTGGCCGCGCGAGCCGCGGGCACTGTTCGCCGGCGGGGCGATCCGGCCGACCGTGCACGCCGAGTTCACACTGGAGGACGCCGCGAAGGCGCACCCGGCGATCCAGTCGCGGAGCGACCTCGGCAAGGTGCTCCTGCCCCTGGCCTTCCGCCGGACGGGCGCACAGGCGGGGAAATTTTGGCGTGAACACGACCGATGCACGCTTCTTGTGGGGTGCGTGAGCGCCCAAGTAGCCTCTGCGGCGCGAACGTTGGACGTGGGATGTCCAGAGAATCCGGATTGCCCAGCCGCCGTACGAAGGGCAGGTCGCAGCATGCCGTCACGCCTTTGCACCCGTCTCAGATCCGCCTTCGCCGCCCGCCCGGGAGCCCTTTCCCCCACGCGTCTGCGACCTGTTCTCCCTCCCCGGCCGGGACCCGGCTCCCGCAGCCGCACCCACACCCGCCGGGGACCCGCCTTGGCCACCCGGCCGGGATCCCGCTCCCGCACGCGCCTCGAAGCCGTCCTGACCGCCGCTCTCGGCATCGCCGCGCTGGTCGCGCTCCCGGGTACGGCGCGGGCCGAACCAGCCGCGGTCGGAGGTGAGTTCGAACAGCAGGTGTTGTTCAAGGCCGCCCAGGACCCGGGCTACGCCTGCTTCCGCATCCCCTCGGTCGTCCGGACGACCGAGGGAACGCTCCTGGCGTTCGCCGAGGGACGCGTCCTCAACTGCGGCGACGCGGCCGACATCGACATCGTGGTGAAGCGTTCCGGCGACGGCGGGCACACATGGAGCCCGCTCCAGGTCGTCAACGAGGGGGGCGGGAACACCCACGGCAACCCCACACCGATCGTGGACCGTGAGACCGGCCGGATCGTACTGGCGGAGACCTACAACACGGGCCGCACGGACAGCGCGAGCTGCTCGACGCCGTGCGACCGCACTCCGCATCTCCAGTACAGCGACGACGACGGTCTCAGCTGGTCGCAGCCGCGCGACCTGAGCGACGAGATCCTGCCCGCGAACTGGAACTCCTGGTACGCCACCGGTCCGGTGCACGGCATCCAGCTCACCCGCGGCCGGCACGCCGGACGGCTCGTCTTCGCGGTCAACACCGAGACCTGGAAAGGCAGTCGGGTCACCGCCAACAACGCCGCGCTCATCACCAGCGACGACGGGGGCGACCACTGGGACATCGGTGCGAGCGACTCCTGGCCTATCGCGGACGACGGCACCTTCCGGCAGAAGCCGTCCGAGATGACACTCACCGAGCGCACCGACGGATCGGTCCTGGTCAGCGGTCGCGAGCAGGACGGCACCGACCTCGGGCACCGCACCCAGGCGCTCAGCAGGGACGGCGGCGACAGCTTCGTCTCCCCCTTCCGTGACGTCCCGGACCTCTACGCGCCCCAGGTGCAGGGCTCGACCCTGCGCGTCGGCGACCGGATCCTGCTGTCCTGCCCCGGCGACCCTGACCGCCGCCGGACCATGATGATCCGCTCCTCCTACGACGGCGGCCGCACCTGGGACAGCGTGGACCGCGGAACGGTCGTCACCACCGACTGGTCCGGCTACTCCGACCTGGTGCGCGTCGACGGCGACACCGTGGGCCTGATGTACGAGGGCGGCGCGGTCGACGCGCGCGACGAGATCCGCTTCGCCCGCTTCACCGAGGACTGGCTCCAGCCGCGCCGTGGCCCGGACCCGACGACGGCCGACCTCGCCCCCTTCACCCGGCGGGCAGCGGTCCTCGGCGGCGCGGGGCGGACGGCGGGCGTCCTCGGTGACGCGATGGAGTTCGACGGCACCGACGACGCCGTACGGCTGCCGTATCAGGACCGGCTGCCGCTGGGGACGAAGGACTTCACGGCGTCCCTGTGGTTCCGCTACACGGCCACCGGCGGTGAGCAGCCGCTGCTGTGGATGGGCGGGATCGGTACGACGCAGCCGCAGGTGTGGCTGCGCGGGGAGCCCGCGTCCAAC
The DNA here is from genome assembly GCF_025399795.1 of Streptomyces rhizosphaerihabitans. Taxonomy (GTDB): domain Bacteria; phylum Actinomycetota; class Actinomycetes; order Streptomycetales; family Streptomycetaceae; genus Streptomyces; species Streptomyces rhizosphaerihabitans. The sequence goes on from NZ_JAODTZ010000015.1 coordinate 33,310, forward strand.
CGGATCACCGGTCTCATCACCACCAGGAACGGCGCGTCGCCCCCGGCAACGGCGTTCGTGCGCACCACGGGCGCGTTCAACGACGGCCAGTGGCACCATCTGGCTCTGCGCCGCGGCGGGGGACAGCTCACGCTGTTCATCGACGGGACGACCGTCAGCACCGCGGACGTGCCCGGATCGGTGAGCCGGAACTCGCCGTTCGGAGTGCACATCGGGCAACGGATGGACAGCCGGGCGTACTTCACCGGCGCGATCGACGATGTGCGCGTCTACGACCGGGCGTTGAGCGACGACGAGCTGTCGGCGCCGCCCTCGCGGCAGGTGACCCGGGACACCGTCCTCTGGCTCCCCATGGACCACGTGACCGGGGACCGCTGACGTCCGTCGTGCCCGACGACGCACGAGCAGGGCGGCGGAACGGGACCGGGTTCGGCATCCCGCCGGCCCTGGTCCCGGCAGCCGTGCTGCTCACCGCCCTCCCGGAGCGCGACCGGGAGGGTGGTGCCACGTGCGGCGCCCGCACCCCGCAGGCGCACCCGGAGCCGAGCGGCGGCGACCGGGGCGTGCTGAGTCACGACGTCAACCGGCTCGACGCCGCGGGGCTCGGCGGGAACGGCCGCGTATCTCAGCCGGAACGTGTCCCCGTACCGACCGCGATGCGTGACGTCGCGGCCGGGGAGACCCGGGATCTGGCGGACCCGCCGGACCCGCCCGCACCGGCGGCCGTTCCGCCCGCGCCCGTCGTCCGCCCGGCGCCGGACGGCTGGTTCGAACCGGAACCGCCGGACTCGCCGGTCACCTCGGGGTCGCGGGCGCGGCGCTTGGCGATCACCGCGCACACCATGAGCTGCATCTGGTGGAAGAGCATCAGCGGGAGCACGGCGAGGGAGGCGTGCGCGCCGAACAGGACGCCGGCCATGGGGAGCCCGGAGGCGAGCGACTTCTTGGACCCGGCGAACTGGATGGCGATCCGGTCCTCCCTGCCGAAGCCCAGGGCCTTCGCGCCGTACCAGGTCAGAACGAGCATCACGCCGAGCAGCAGCGCCTCGACGACGAGGAGTCCCGCCAGCCGGACGGCGCTGACCTGCTGCCAGATGCCCTGCACCATGCCCTCGCTGAACGCGGTGTAGACGACGAGCAGGATCGAGCCGCGGTCGACGTAGCCGAGGACCTTCTTGTGGCGTGTGATGAAGGCGCCGATCCAGGGGCGCAGCAGTTGCCCGGCCATGAACGGCACCAGCAGCTGCAGCACGATCCTGACGACCGAGTCGGCCGAGAACCCGCCGCCGCCGTTGCCGAGGAGGACCGCCGCGAGCAGCGGGGTGATGACGATGCCCGCCAGCGACGAGAAGGAGCCGGCGCAGATCGCCGCGGGCACGTTGCCGCGGGCGATCGAGGTGAACGCGATCGAGGACTGGATGGTCGAGGGGACGAGCGTGAGGAAGAGGAGGCCGGTGTAGAGGTCGTGCGTCAGGAAGACCGGCTCCAGTCCGCGGGCGGCGAGGCCGAGCAGTGGGAACGCCACGAAGGTGCAGATCAGCACCGTGCCGTGCAGCCGCCAGTGTTTGAGTCCGTCCACCGCCTCACGGGTGGACAGGCGCGCGCCGTACAGGAAGAAGAGGAAGGCGATGGCGGCCGTGGACGCGCCCGAGGCGACGTCCGCGGCTGTACCGCTCGCCGGGAACAGGGCGGCGAGGCCCACCGTCCCGAGCAGCAGCAGGATGTAGGGGTCGGCCGGCATCCAGCTCGGCCACTGCAGGCGTTTCACGGTGCTCCACTGCTCGATTGCCCGGTTCGGTGCGTCTGATCGTCATGGCAGGTCGTGCCCTCTCCATCGTCCTCTCCCGGACCGTGATCGGGAATCCGTCATACCGCTCTCACTGTCATCACGTATCGCGATAACGTGGGGGTGTGTACGACCCTTCCCAGCTGCGTACGTTCCTGGCGGTGGCCCAGACGCTGAGCTTCACGCAGGCCGCCCGACGGCTGGGGGTGCGCCAGTCCACGGTCAGCCAGCATGTGCGCCGGCTGGAGGACGCCGTCGGAAGGCAGTTCTTCTCGCGCGACACGCACTCCGTGGAGCTCACGGAGGACGGCGAGGCGATGCTCGGGTTCGCGCGGCGGATCCTGGAGGTGCAGGAGCAGGCGACTGCGTTCTTCGCCGGGACACGGCTGCGCGGCAGGCTGCGGTTCGGCGCGTCCGAGGACTTCGTACTGACCCGGCTGCCGGAGATCCTGGAGGGCTTCCGCTCCGACCACCCCGAGGTGGACCTGGAGCTCACGGTCGAGCTCTCCGGCACCCTCCACGAGCAGCTCGCCGCCGGGCATCTCGACCTGGTGCTGGCGAAGCGGCGGCCCGAGGACCCGCAGGGCGAGCTCGTCTGGCACGACCGTCTGGTGTGGATCGGCGCCCAGCGGCTGCGGCTGGACCCGGACCGCCCTGTCCCGCTGATCGTCTACCCTCCCCCGGGCATCACCCGCGCGCTCGCCCTCGAAGCGCTGGAACGCCAGGGCCGGCCATGGCGCGTCGCCTGCACCAGCGGCAGCCTCAACGGCCTGATCGCGGCGGCCCGCGCGGGGCTCGGCGTGATGGCCCACTCACGGGGACTCGTACCGCCCGGCCTGGTCCGGGTACCGGAGCGAGCGGGGCTCCCGGAGCTCGGCGAGGTCGACTTCGTGCTGCTGCACGGCCACCGCCGACCGTCCGCCCAGGGGGCCGCGGACGCGCTCGCCACAGCGATCCTCGCGGGCGGGGACCGGCTGCACAGAGGGCGGCCGAGCTAGCGGGGCGGGTGGCGCCGCCTGCGAGGTCCGGACACTCGCACCGGTCCCGGAATCAGAGGTTCCGAATCCGCTCCCCGCGGCATCGCGTTCCGGCTCCGGGTCGTAGCGATTCCGTGGAGATTACGGACCCGAAACCTACGGAGCCGTAAGGAATTCTGTCCTACCCTTCCCCTTGTGGGGGCATTTCCGTGACTGACCTGTGCGGACGCCGCGCCCCTCGGCGGTTCGAGGTCCCTCCCGCCCGGTCGCATGGTGGGGTAGCTTTCACGGCGCTGTGCGGAGCGCCACGAGGAGCGGTATTGCGCGAGTTCACCAACCCCCCGTTGGCGTCGGCGCCGCCGGTGGGCGGCCTGGCCGACGTCGTCTTCGACCATGCCCAGGAAGACCCGCTCCACATCGCGCTCGGCCGCAAGGATGAGCGGGGAGAGTGGCACGACGTCACCTCGGCCGAGTTCCGGGACGAGGTCCTGGCGCTCGCCAAGGGCATGCTCTCCCAGGGCATCCGCTTCGGCGACCGGGTCGCCATCATGTGCCCCACCCGCTACGAGTGGACGCTGTTCGACTTCGCTTTGTGGACGATCGGCGCCCAGGTCGTGCCCATCTACCCCACGTCCTCCGCCGAGCAGGTCTTCTGGATGCTGCACGACGCACAGGTGTCGGCGGTCATGGTGGAGCACGAGGACCACGCGATGACCATCGCCACGGTCGTCGACCGGCTGCCCCAGCTGCACAAGCTGTGGCAGCTCGACGTGGGCGCGGTGCACGAGCTGTACGAGGCGGGCGCGCACCTGGACGACGAGGTGGTGCACCGGCACCGCCGCGCGGTCACCCCCGACTCGATCGCGACGATCATCTACACCTCGGGCACCACCGGGCGCCCGAAGGGCTGTGTCATCTCGCACGCGAACTTCATGTTCGAGGCGGACACCGTCATCACCCGCTGGGAACCCGTCTTCCACTCCAAGCGCGGCGACGAGGCGTCCACCCTGCTGTTCCTGCCGCTCGCGCACGTCTTCGGGCGGATGGTGCAGATCGCCGCGTTCCGCGGGAAGGTGAAGTTCGGGCACCAGCCCCAGCTGAACGCGTCCGCGCTGCTGCCGGACCTCGCCGCCTTCCGGCCCACCTTCTTCCTGGCCGTGCCGTACATCTTCGAGAAGGTCTTCAACGCCGCCCGCCGCAAGGCCGAGAGAGAGAGCAGATCCGGCCCCTTCGAGAAGGCCGTCGACATCGCCGTGCGCTACGCGGACGCCGTCGAGGCCAAGGCCTGGGGCATCGGCCCGGGCCCCTCGGCGGGCCTGCGCATGCAGCACCAGGTCTTCGACAAGCTCGTCTACTCCAAAGTGCGGGCCGCGATGGGCGGCCGGGTCAGGCACGCGATGTCGGGCGGCTCGGCGATGGACCGGCGGCTCGGGCTGTTCTTCGCGGGCGCGGGCGTGACCATCTACGAGGGGTACGGACTCACCGAGTCCACGGCCGCCGCGACCGCCAACCCGCCCGAGCTCACCCGGTTCGGCACCGTCGGGCAGGCGATCCCCGGCACGACCGTGCACATCGCGGACGACGGTGAGATCTGGCTGAACGGCGGCAACGTGTTCCAGGGCTACCTCAACAACGACAAGGCCACCGACGCCACACTGCACGACGGCTGGCTGGCCACCGGCGACCTCGGGTCCCTGGACGAGGACGGCTACCTCACGATCACCGGGCGCAAGAAGGAGATCCTGGTGACCTCAGGCGGCAAGAGCGTCTCACCGGGCGTGCTGGAGGAGCGGGTGCGCGACCATCCGCTGGTCGCGCAGTGCATAGTGGTCGGCAACGACCGGCCGTACATCGCCGCGCTCGTCACCCTCGACTCCGAGGCCGTCGAGCACTGGCTCCAGATGCGCGGCAAGCCGCCGCTGTCCGCCGGCGATCTGGTGCGCGACCCCGACCTGGAGACCGAGGTACGGCGCGCCGTGGTCGCCGCGAACACCCTGGTCTCGCAGGCCGAGTCGATCCGTACGTTCCGGATCCTGGCCAACCAGTTCACCGAGGAGCACGGCCTGCTGACGCCGTCGCTGAAGCTGAAGCGCAAGGCGATCGAGAAGGCGTACTCGGCGGAGGTCGAGGCGCTCTACCGGACGTAGTCCGGGCGGGAGCGCCGGACCTGCTCCGAGGACGAGGCCCCTCGGTGTTCCGGCACGATTGATCGCATCATTTCAGCCAATCTCTGATTCGTCGGACCGGGAGCCCGGTCAGGAATGCATCACGGCCTGTGATCGTTGACGATACGAGTACCACCCGACGACTGAAGGATCGAGAGCTCGTGAGCAAGGTCCCCCCGATCATCCTGAACAACGGCGTCGAGATGCCGCAGCTGGGCTTCGGCGTCTGGCAGGTGCCGGACGACGAGGCGGAGCGAGCGGTCGCCACCGCGCTGGAGTCCGGGTACCGCAGCATCGACACAGCGGCGATCTACGGCAACGAAGAGGGCACCGGGAAGGCCGTCAACGGCTCCGGCATCGCCCGCGAGGAGCTCTTCGTCACCACCAAGCTCTGGAACAGCGACCAGGGGTACGACGCCGCGCTGCGCGCCTTCGACACCTCGCTGGAGAAGCTCGGCCTGGACTATGTCGACCTGTACCTGATCCACTGGCCGACGCCGTCCCGGGGCACGTACGTCGACACGTTCAAGGCCTTCGAGAAGATCTACGCGGACGGCCGCGCCAAGGCCATCGGCACGTCGAACTTCCTCCCGGAGCACCTGGCGAAGCTGATCGACGCGACGTCCGTCATCCCGGCCGTCAACCAGATCGAGCTGCACCCGCACCTCCAGCAGCGCGCGACCCGTGAGTTCCACGCCGAGCAGGGCATCGCGACCGAAGCCTGGTCGCCGCTGGGCCAGGGCAAGGGCCTCCTGGAGGTCCCGGCGATCATCGCCATCGCCCAGAAGCACGGCCGCACGCCGGCCCAGATCGTCCTGCGCTGGCACCTCCAGCTGGGCACCATCGTGATCCCGAAGTCCGTGACCCCGTCCCGGATCAAGGAGAACATCGATGTCTTCGACTTCTCCCTGGACACCGAGGACATCGCGGCGATCTCGGCCCTGAACGAGGACCGCCGCATCGGCCCGGACCCGGCCACCTTCGACATCGGCTGACCGACCCGCCCGCGGTCCGCCGCCGGCCCGGATGCTCACCGCATCCGGGCCGGCGGCTTTTTCGCGTCCTTGGACCGGACCAACGCGGCGACAGGTCTTGACGCGGTCATGCAAGCAGGGCCACCTTGTACGGCAACCCGGTAAGGAAAGTTTCCTAACAGAAGGGTCCCCCACAGTGCGCACTCGAACACTGACCCTGTCCGCGGCCGTCGGCGCGGCGCTGCTCGCCGTCGCCACGCTCCCGGCGAGCGCCTCCGGCACCGCCACCCCCCGCTCGGCACAGGAGGGTTCGGTCAGCGCGGCCGCCCTCTTCGCCAAGGTGACGTCCTGTTCGCAGATATCGAGCGGGAAGTACAAGACCGACGACGAGACCTCGGCCACGATCCCCGTCTGCGGCAAGAACGGCGCCGTGTTCTGGAAGGCCGACATGGACATCGACTGCGACGGCCAGGTCACCAGCAAGTGCAGTGCCGACACCGACCCCTGGTTCCAGGACGACACCGCCTTCCACCAGTCCAACGGCCAGCCGCTGCGCGCCGACTCGACTCCCTACGTCGTCGTGCCGAGCACCAGCAGCATCTGGAAGTACACGAGTTCGGGCATCAAGGGCGGCGGTGTGGTCGCCGTCGTCTACAACGGCAAGGTCGAGTACGCGGTGGTCGGCGACACCGGACCGACGAAGATCATCGGTGAGGCGTCGTACGCCACGGCGAACGCACTCGGCATCGACCCCGACCCGGAGACGGGCGGGACCGATTCGGGCGTGACCTACATCCTGTTCAAGAACTCGCAGGTGTCCCCCATCGAGAGCCACAGCGCGGCCGTGTCGCTCGGGGACTCGCTGGCCAAGCAGTTCCTCGCCAACAACTGAGCACCTGCCCGGCGGGGAGGCCCCTCGCCCGCCGGGCCCGGATCAGACGGGCTGGCCGATCGGGCGGACGACGACCGTGTTCACGTCGACGCCCGTCGGCTGTCCCACCGCCCAGACGATCGAGTCCGCGAGCTGGTCCGCCGTCAGCAGGTGCCCCGGCGGAAGGCTGCCGTAGCTGTCCCAGAAAGGGGTCTCCACGCGGCCGGGCGAGATCAGGGTCACGCCCACTCCGTACTCGGTGACCTGGCGCCTGGTGTTCTCGGCGAGCCCGGTCACCGCCCACTTGGTCGCGCCGTAGATGTTGCCGGGCGTGTTCACATGCCCGGCGACACTGCCGATCAGCACGATGCGGCCACGGGTCTCCTTCAGCGCCTCGATGGATGCCCTGATGAGCAGCGCGGGCCCCAGCACATTGGTCAGCACCATCTCGGACCAGCCGGCGGGGTCGCCCTCCGCGACCGTGTCATGGGTGGCGAAACCGGCGTTGGCGACGACGGTGTCGAGCCGCCCGAACTCCTTGAGCGTCGCCTCGACCGCCGCTCGCACCTGGTCGTACTCGGCCGCGTGCCCGACGACCGTCAACAGCCCCTCAGGATTGCCGAGTTCATCGGCGAAGCCGCGCAGTCGCTCCGCACCGCGACCGGTGACGGCCACCCGGTGCCCGGCGTCGAGCAGCCGGCGGGCGACCGCGGCCCCGATACCGCTTCCGCCTCCGGTGATGAGTGCGACGGGAGAGTCGGTCATGGTGTACCCCCAAGAGTGTCCGGCCGGGCGCGGGCCGACTGTACGGCGAGCTCCGGGAGTTCATCACTTGGAGCACACTCGATGTCAAGGCCCACCGGACGTCCCCGCAGCCACGCGACGGTCGCCGGGGCTACTCCGGCTTGACCCCCACGTACACCGTCATCGCCGTCAGGACGAACACGTCCGAGCGGTGGTGCACGCTCGCCTTGTCGTCCGGGTCGAGGAGCCGGTCGAGCGTGGCGAGGTCCTCCGCGTCGAGCCCTTCGGCGAGGCCGTCCCGCCTACGGGTGAGGACCGTGACGACGAAGTCGCGAGCCACGTCCGAGAGCGGGGCCGGGAGGTCGAGGAGGAAGGTTCGGGTCGCCGTGTGGCGCAGGCCGACGGCGGTGAGCAGGGCGGGCCAGTCCTCCGTCTCCGTCACCGATCCGGGCAGCTCGGCGCGCATGCGGGTGAACCACTCGTCGTGCACCGCGTCGATGCGGGCCTCCAGGCCGGGCCGGCCGATGCCGGTGTCGCGCGGGAGGAAGCGCGTGGGCAGGCCGCCCTCCAGCAGGGCGAGGGTGCCACCTGGCGCGAGGCTCCGGACGAAACCCGCGAGGGCGGCCCGCTGGTCACCGACATGGTGCAGCGACCTGCTGGCCCACAACAGATCCGCGGGGTACTCCAAGTCGCCCACACCCTCGGAGAGTTCGGCCTCCACCGTGCTGAAGCGGTCGGCGACGCCGAGCCGCTCGGCGCGGGCACGGGCCTCCGCCAGCAGGGGCTCGGCGGCGTCCACGGCGACGACCCGCGCACCCGGGAACCTCTCGGCGAGCAGGCAGGAGATGACCCCGGGGCCACTGCCCGCGTCCACGATCAGCCCCGGCTCGGGCTGCTGCTCCCGCAGCCACTCGGCCGCCTCGGCGTACGCCGGGGTGAACAGCTCCGCCTCCTGCACCAGCAGGGGCAGCATCTGGGAGAAATCCATGTGGGTGTGATCGTGCCCATGGTTCTGCGCGGGACCGTGGTGGTGGCCGTGATCCTGCGCCGAGCCTTGCTGGTGCGCAGGGCCGTGGCCGCTGCCGTGGTCGTGGTCGTGGTCCTGTGCCATGGGACAAGCCTCTCTCTCGGGATGAGGACAGCGTGCGCCGCCACTCCCGGAAACGGCCAGTCGTGTTGCCCGAACGGCAAAAGAAACCGCCGGAAAACCGGATGCGCCCGCGGGGACCCGTCATCGAACATGGCCGAATGGACGACGCCGACGTCATGCTGGAGCGTTTCCTCGATGACGGCTTCGTGCGGATCGAGGGCGCCTTCCCGGCGCGGGTCGCCGCGGACTGCGTCCGGCTGCTGTGGCAGGAGACGGGCTGCTCCCCGGACGACCCCGCCACCTGGACCGAGCCCGTGCGCTGGATCTCCGGCATGGCCCAGGGCCCCTTCGCTGCCGCCGTCAACTCACCCGCCCTGCACGACGCGTTCGACCTGCTCCTCGGGGAGGGCCGCTGGGAGCCGCGCTACTCCCTGGGCAGCTTCCCGCTGCGCTTCCCGCACGAGGAGGAGCCGGACGACGCGGGCTGGCACATCGAGGGCAGCTATCTGCCCGAGGGCGCGACCTGGTACCACGCCAATCTCCGGTCCAGGGATCGCGCGCTGCTGATGCTGTTCCTGTTCACCGAGGTGGGTCCCGAGGACGCCCCGACCCGCATCCGCGTCGGCTCGCACCTGGACGTGCCGCCGCTCCTGGAGCCGTACGGGGAGGAGGGCGTCTCGGGCCTGGAGATCGCGCCGCTGCTGGTCGAGGCGTCTGCGCACCGGCCGGTCGCTTACGCCACCGGCCGGCCCGGCGACGTATACCTGTGTCATCCCTTCCTGGTGCACGCGGCGCAGCCGCACCACGGGAGCCGGCCCCGGTTCATGGCACAGCCGCCGCTGTCCCCGGCGGCGCCCCTGGAGCTGGAGCGGGCCGACGGGGACTACTCGGCGGTGGAGTTCGCGATCCGCCAGGGGCTGGGGAAGGACAGCTGACCCCTGGCGGACCGCGCGCTCAGCCGGTCACAGGGCCGGGTACGCGTTCTTCATGAGCTCCTGGAACTGGGCGGAGAACCAGTGCCCGGAGAGCGGGGCGTTCGCCAGCGCGCCGGAGAGGCTGTTCCCGTTGCGGGCGTTGCCCGTGTACGTCGGGTCGCACATCCGGTCGAAGCCCTTGCCCTCGTCGTTCGCGATCGCCGTGCTGGAGCCGTCGGACTCGCCCGGAGGCTTCATCCAGACATAGGCGTCGATGCCGGCCGCCGGTGCCGCCTTGGGACGCTCACCGAGGCCCGCGCCCGACTGGTTGCACCAGTTGCCGATGTGGATACGGCGGTCGTAGCGCCCTCCGTCGACGTACGTGTCGACGCTGGTCGTCGCGCCGGGACCGGCGGGCCGTGCCGTGCCGCCCCAGCCGTTCCTGGAGGTGTCGATCAGCATGCCGATACCGGAGTTGAAGCCGACCGAGACGAGCTGGGTGCGGAAGGCCTGCGCGAAGGAGAGCTCGTCGACATAGCGGTTCCAGTCCACCCACTTGGACTGGCGGACCGAGGTGCCGTTCACCGTGTCGTTGATGGTGAAGTTGTTCTCCTTGAGGGCGCTGTAGTTCGCCGTGTTGGTGATGAAGCCCTGGACATCGTTCACCGTCGCGCCCTCGGCGGTCGCGGCCTGCTTGAAGATGTTGGCGGCGGGGGCGAAGTTGTCGTCCCAGCCCAGCCATCCGTGGTGACCGGCGTCGAGGTAGTTGTAGACGTTCGGGATCACGCCGAGCTTGGCGAGCGCGTAGCCGACGCCCTTCACGTAGTTGCCGTTGGCGAGCATGGTGTCGCACGCGGGCGTGGCGGTCGCGCGGCTGCCGGTGTTGGTGACGAGGTTCGGCAGCGAGTCGATCTCGATGGTCGTGACGATGCGCAGCGAGGCGTACTTGGTGTCGGAGAGGATCGCCGCGATCGGGTCGATGAACTGCGTCTTGTACTTGTCGATCTCCGTCGCGCCGATCTCGCCGTTGGAGGCGAGCGCGGCGCAGTCACGTCCGGGCAGGTCGTAGACCACGAGCTGGACGACCTCTTCACCCGTGCCCTTCTGGGCGAGCGCCGCGTCGAGGTGGGCGCGCAGGCCCATGCTGCCGGACGCGCCGTTGATGGCGGCGATCCGGTCGAGCCAGACACCGGTGGGCTGGTTGGAGATCCGGCTGCCGCCGGTCTCGGCGGCGGCCTTCGCCGACCACTCCGGGTTCACGTACACCTTGGCGCCGGCGTACGGGTTGTCGACCTTGCCGGAGGGGTCGGTGCCGCCTCCGCCTCCCCCGCCGCCACTGCCGTCGTCGACGTTGCAGGTCACGCCGTCGAGCGTGAAGGCGGTGGGCAGCGCGTTGGTGCCGCTGTAGGAGCCGTTGAAGCCGAAGCTGACCGAACTCCCGGTCGCCAGTGTTCCGTTGTACGTCTCATTGGCGGCGGTGACGGCCGTCCCGCTCTGGGTGATCTTGGCGTTCCAGCCGGAGGTGACCTTCTGGTTCCCGGCGTACGACCACTTGACCGCCCAGGAGGACTTGGCGGCGCTGTTGTTGGTGACGGTGACGGCGGCGGTGAAGCCGGTGTCCCACTGGTTCTGCACCTTGTAGTCGACGGTGCAGGGGATGGAGGCGACGGCGTTGGTGCCGACGTCGGCGGGGACCGCCGAGGCGGCGCCCGTTCCCGCCGCGATCAGGGCGAGTGCCCCGAGAAGTGCAGTTCTTGCACGGCTCATGTGCGGGTTCCTTATCCGTTGAGGGCGCGCAGGTGGTCGCGCAGCCCGATGCCGTAGGAGGTCGGAGTGCCGTCGTAGTTCGAGATCAGCGACGGACCGGAGGAACAGTCCCAGGTGTTCCAGGTCCAGCCGAGGTACGAGAGCCCCCGGTCGTCGAACCACTTCATGACCGTGTCGACGAAGGCGTGGGAGCAGGTGTTCTCCCCGATCTCGCCCGCCACCAGGGGTACTTGGGCGGCGACCGGGGCGAGGGTCGAGTTCCAGCAGCTCTCGCTCGCGCAGGTGTTGAAGTTGTAGACGTGGTACGCGGCGACGAGATTGCCCGTGGGATCAGAGGGTTTGTACGTCAGCCACTGGCTCAGGTCGTTGGAGTACGCGAGACCGCCGGCCAGGATCAGGTTCTTGGCGCCGGTGCCGCGTACCGCGTCGACCAGGCTCTGCATTCCGGCCACCGGGTAGGAGATGCCGGGGCAGGTGCCGCCGTCGCGCCAGCAGGTCCACGCCTGGGTGGTCGTGGAGGTCGCGCGGTCCGGGTAGGGCTCGTTGAACAGGTCGAACGCGACGGCCGGGTCGTCCTTGAAGGTGTTCGCGACCGAGGACCAGAAGGACGGGGTGTACTGCGCGTCGGGCATGGGCTTCTGGCAGGTGGCGTGCACATCGGAGCAGCCGGCCGAGTTGCCGGTGTACTGGCCGTACGTCCAGTGCAGTTCGACGAGCGGGGTCATGCCGTGCGCCTCGACCTTGGCCACCAGGTCCTTGACCGCGGCGATGTAGTTGGCGCCGGCGTACTCCGGTTTGATGTTGGACAGGCCGAGCCAGCACTCCTCGTTCAGCGGAATGCGGACCGTGTTGACCTTCCAGTCGGCGATCGCCTTGACGGAGGCGTCGTCGACGGGGCCGTCGAAGAAGCCGTAGCCCTGGACGCACATGAACTCGCCGCCGGAGCGGTTGACACCGAGCATCCTGCGGGTGGCTCCGGCGGAGTCGACCAGCTTGTTGCCCGAGACGTGCAGTTTCGGCGCCTCACCGCCGGTCGGCGGCGGGTCGGTCGGCGTCGGTGTGGGCGTCGGCTGGGCGTCCACATTGCAGGTGGTGCCGTTGAGCTTGAAGGCCGTCGGCACCGCGTTGCTTCCCGACCAGGAGGCGAGGAAGCCGGCGCTGACGCTCGCGCCGGTGGCCAGCGAGCCGTTCCAGCTCTCGTTGGACGCGGTCACCGTCGTGCCGGACTGGGACCACTTGGCACTCCAGCCCTGGGTGACCTTCTGGCCGCCCGAGAAGTCGAAGCCGAGACTCCAACTGCTCAGCGCTGCCATGTTGTTGGTGATTTTCACGGCGCCCTGGAAGCCGGTGTCCCACTGACCGGTGACCGAGTACTCCACCGTGCACGCGGGAGTTGCTCCCGAGGCCGTGACGACCGGCGCGACAGCCGTGCCCACGAGGGCGACCGCGGCGCCGATCACTAAAAGAGACAAACGCGGGGGGTGACGCATGAAGCGACTCCTTGCAGATCTGGCGCGCCTTGATCGACGCGTCGACTGATGGAACCGCTCCCACTGGTGCCGATGAAGCTAGCGCCAAGTTCCACTGTTGGACAGAGGAGTTGCACTGTTGATCAATCGAATCATTTCGACTCTTCAAGCACCTTGACCCCTCACACCCCTCTCTCCAATATGGGAGCGCTCCCACTGGTTCAAGGCTTGTTGCTCCTCCCCCCATTCTCCGAGCCGCAAGGAGGAACCAGCACCATGGATCCCAGCCCTCGATGGAGACGTCGTCGCAGCTCGCGACGCCTGTGGACCGCCGTAGTGGCGGCTCTCGCCCTCCCGCTCGCGACTCTGGCGACCGGTACGACTCCCGCACACGCGGCCACGGTTCAGTGCAGCGTCGACTACAAGACCAACGACTGGGGCTCCGGCTTCACCGCGGATCTGACGATCACCAACCGGGGCACCGACGCCATCAACGGCTGGACCCTGACGTACGCCTACGCGGGCAACCAGACCCTCACCAACGGCTGGAACGGGACCTGGTCCCAGTCCGGCAAGACGGTCACCGCGAAGAACGCGGCGTGGAACGGGACGATCGCCGCCGGGGCCGCCGTGACCGCCGGCGCCCAGTTCACCTACAGCGGCACCAACACCGCACCCGCCTCCTACGCCGTCAACGGCACCACCTGCACGGGCGCGCATCAGCCGCCGATCACCGTGCTGACCAGCCCCGCGGCGGGCGCCGTCTACACCCAGGGCGACTCCGTCCCGCTGGCCGCGACCGCGGCGGCGGCCGACGGGGCGACCATCTCCAAGGTCGAGTTCTATGACGACACGACCCTGCTCGGCACCGACACCAGCTCGCCGTACACGCTGTCGGCGTCCGGGCTGGCCGTGGGCAGTCATTCCGTCCTCGCGAAGGCGTACGACAGCCTGGGCGCGTCGGCGGAGTCCGTACCGGCCGGCATCACGGTCGCCTCGGGACCCGCGATCGTCGCTTCACCGGCCCAACTCGGCGTCCAGCAGAGCAAGTCGGGGACATTCACGGTGAAGCTCTCGACCCAGCCGAGCGCGAACGTGACGGTGGCGGTGGCCCGCACGGACGGCAACACGGGGCTGTCCGTCACCGGCGGTTCGAGTCTGACCTTCACCCCGTCCAACTGGAACACGGCCCAGACGGTGACCATCACCGCCGACGCCTCGGGCACGGGGTCCGCGACCTTCACGGCCTCGGCGACCGGTCAGGCCAAGGCCACCGTCACCGTGACGGAACTGGCCGCGACGAAGGCGTACGACGCGCGCTTCCTGGACCTCTACGGCAAGATCACCAACCCGGCGAACGGCTACTTCTCCCCCGAGGGCATCCCGTATCACTCGGTGGAGACACTGATCGTCGAGGCGCCGGACCAGGGACACGAGACGACGTCGGAGGCGTACAGCTATCTGATCTGGCTGCAGGCGATGTACGGGAAGGTCACCGGCGACTGGTCGAAGTTCAACGCCGCGTGGACGACCATGGAGACGTACATGATCCCCACCCACGCCGACCAGCCGACCAACTCCTTCTACAACGCTTCCAAGCCGGCCACCTACGCGCCCGAGCTGGACACCCCGAACGAGTACCCGGCCAAGCTCGACACGGGTGTCTCGGTCGGCCCGGACCCGATCGCCGCCGAGCTGAAGAGCGCGTACGGCACGGACGACGTGTACGGCATGCACTGGCTCCAGGACGTGGACAACACCTACGGCTACGGCAACGAGCCCGGCAAGTGCGAGGCTGGTCCGACCGCCACCGGCCCGTCGTACATCAACACCTTCCAGCGCGGTGCGCAGGAGTCGGTGTGGGAGACGGTGCCGCAGCCGACCTGCGACGCCTTCAAGTACGGCGGAAAGAACGGGTACTTGGACCTCTTCACCGGGGACTCCTCGTACGCGAAGCAGTGGAAGTACACGGACGCCCCGGACGCCGACGCGCGCGCGGTGCAGGCCGCGTACTGGGCCGACGTGTGGGCCAAGGCCCAGGGCAAGAGCGCCGATGTCTCGACCACAGTCGGCAAGGCGGCGAAGATGGGCGACTACCTGCGCTACGCCATGTACGACAAGTACTTCAAGAAAATAGGCAATTGCGTCGGCCCGACGACCTGCCCGGCGGGTACCGGCAAGGACGCCTCGCACTATCTGCTCTCCTGGTACTACGCCTGGGGTGGCGCGAACGACACCTCGGCGGGCTGGGCCTGGCGCATCGGCTCCAGCCACACCCACGGCGGCTACCAGAACCCGCTGGCCGCCTACGCGCTCAGCACCAACGCCGACCTGAAGCCCAAGTCGGCGACGGGCGCCTCGGACTGGGCCACCTCGCTGACCCGGCAACTTGAGTTCTACCGCTGGCTCCAGTCGAACGAGGGCGCCATCGCGGGCGGCGCGACCAACAGCTGGGCGGGCCGTTACGCGACGCCTCCCACCGGGACGCCGACCTTCTACGGCATGTACTACGACCAGCAGCCGGTGTACCACGACCCGCCGTCCAACCAGTGGTTCGGCTTCCAGGCCTGGTCCATGGAACGGGTCGCCGAGTACTACCAGCAGACGGGGAACGCGAGTGCCAAGGCGGTCCTCGACAAGTGGGTCGCATGGGCGCTGTCCAAGACCACGATCAACCCGGACGGCACCTACCAGATCCCCTCCACGCTCCAGTGGTCCGGCGCCCCGGACACCTGGAACGCGTCGAGTCCCGGCGCCAACAGCGGACTTCACGTCACCGTCGCCGACTACACGAACGACGTCGGGGTGGCCGCCGCGTACGCCAAGACCCTGTCGTACTACGCCGCCAAGTCCGGCAACGCCCAGGCGAAGACGACGGCGAAGGCGCTCCTCGACGGCATGTGGAACAACTACCAGGACGGTCTGGGCATAGCCGTCCCGGAGACCCGCGCCGACTACAACCGCTTCGACGACAGCGTGTACGTGCCGAGCACCTTCACCGGCACGATGCCGAACGGCGACGCGATCAACTCGTCCTCCACCTTCGCCTCGCTGCGGTCCTTCTACAAGAACGACCCGGCCTGGTCGAAGATCCAGAGCTATCTGGCGGGCGGCGCCGCGCCCTCCTTCACGTACCACCGGTTCTGGGCGCAGGCGGACATCGCCCTCGCCATGGGCTCGTACGCGGAGCTTCTCGAATAGTCCCCGCTGTGGCTCCGCGTACGCGGTCCTGTCCCTGACGGCAGGGCCACCGGCCGGGCGGTCCCTCACCGCACTGAGGGCCGCCCGGCCATCACACGTTTCACCTCCGGCTCCGCCCCTTTCCCTGCCCTTTCCTCCTCCGCCTCCCCTCCCTCCCCTGCCTTCCCTCCCATCGCTCCCGGAGAGGACCCACCGTGCGAAGAACCCGCATCCTCACGGCCGTACTCGCCCTCGCCGCCGGACTACTGGCCGGCACCCCGCCCGCACTGGCCGCGAGCACCCCCGAGGCAGCCGTCGCGGCCGACACGTACACCTGGAAGAACGCCCGCATCGACGGCGGCGGCTTCGTCCCCGGCATCGTCTTCAACCGCACCGAAAAGAATCTCGCCTACGCCCGTACGGACATCGGCGGCGCCTATCGCTGGGTCCAGGCCTCGAAGAGCTGGACCCCGCTGCTCGACTCGGTCGGCTGGGACGAGTGGGGCCACTCCGGCGTCGTCAGCCTGGCCTCCGACTCCGTCGACCCGAACAAGGTGTACGCGGCGGTCGGCACGTACACCAACAGCTGGGACCCGACCAACGGGGCCGTCCTGCGCTCCGCCGACCGGGGCGCGAGCTGGCAGAAGGCCGACCTGCCCTTCAAGCTGGGCGGCAACATGCCCGGACGCGGCATGGGCGAACGGCTGGCCGTGGACCCCAACAAGAACAGCGTGCTGTATCTCGGCGCGCCCAGCGGCAAGGGTCTGTGGAGGTCCACGGACTCCGGCGCGAGCTGGTCGCAGGTCACCGGCTTCCCCAACGTCGGCAACTACGTGCAGGACGCGACCGACACCAGCGGCTACGCCTCCGACAACCAGGGCATCGTCTGGGTCACCTTCGACGAGTCCACCGGCACCTCGGGAAGCGCCACGCAGACGATCTACGTGGGGGTCGCCGACAAGGACAACGCGGTCTACCGCTCGGCGGACGGCGGCGCGACCTGGTCCAGGATCGCGGGCCAGCCCACCGGTTACCTCGCCCACAAGGGCGTTCTGGACGCGGTGAACGGCTACCTCTACCTGGCCTACAGCGACAAGGGCGGCCCGTACGACGGCGGCAAGGGCCAGTTGTGGCGCTACGCGACCCGGACCGGGACGTGGACGAACATCAGCCCGGTGGCGGAGGCCGACACCTACTACGGCTTCAGCGGGCTGACCGTGGACCGGCAGCACCCCGGCACCGTGATGGCGACGGCGTACAGCTCCTGGTGGCCCGACACCCAGATCTTCCGGTCCACGGACAGCGGCGGCACCTGGACGAAGGCCTGGGACTACACCTCGTACCCGAACCGCTCGAACCGCTACACGATGGACGTCTCGTCCGTGCCCTGGCTGACCTTCGGCGCGAACCCCTCGCCACCCGAGCAGACTCCCAAACTCGGCTGGATGACCGAGGGGTTGGAGATCGACCCGTTCGACTCCGCCCGGATGATGTACGGGACCGGCGCGACGATCTACGGCACCGAGAACCTCACCAACTGGGACGCCGGGAGCCAGTTCGCCGTCAAGCCCATGGTCCAGGGCCTGGAGGAGACGGCTGTCAACGACCTCGCCTCTCCCCCGTCGGGCGCTCCCCTGCTCAGCGCGCTCGGTGACATCGGCGGTTTCCGGCACACGGATCTCACCAAGGTCCCCTCGATGATGTACACCTCGCCGAACCTCACGACGACGACCAGTCTCGACTACGCCGAGTCCAACCCGAACACCGTGGTGCGGGTCGGCAACCTCGACTCCGGGCCGCACATCGGCTTCTCGACGGACAACGGCGCCAACTGGTTCGCGGGCAGCGACCCTTCGGGCGTCACCGGCGGCGGTACGGTCGCCGCGGCCTCGGACGGCAGCCGCTTCGTGTGGAGCCCGGCGGGCACCTCGGTGCAGTACACCACCGGGTTCGGTACGTCATGGTCGGCGTCGAGCGGTATCCCCGCGGGCGCTGTCGTCGAGTCGGACCGGGTCGATCCGAAGACCTTCTACGGCTTCAAGTCGGGGAAGTTCTACGTCAGTTCGGACGGCGGCGCGACCTTCACGGCCTCCTCGGCCGGGAACCTGCCCAGCGGGGACAGCGTGCGCTTCAAGGCGCTGCCCGGCACCAAGGGCGATGTGTGGCTCGCGGGCGGCGCGAGCGACGGTGCGTACGGACTGTGGCACTCCACGGACGGCGGCGCGAACTTCACCAAGCTGTCGAACGTCCAGCAGGCCGACACCATCGGCTTCGGCAAGGCCGCGACCGGCGCCTCCTACCAGACGCTCTACGCCGGCGCGAAGATCGGGGGCGTCCGCGGAATCTTTCGCTCGACGGACAAGGGCGCGACCTGGACGCGTATCAACGACGATGCCCACCAGTGGGGTTGGACGGGCGCGGCCATCACGGGGGACCCGCGGATCTACGGGCGGGTGTACGTCGCGACGAACGGGCGCGGGATCGTCTACGGCGACAGTTCGGACACCGGGGGCGGTGGCGGCGGCACGGACCCGACGCCCCCGCCGACGGGGGCCTGCACGGTGACGTACAAGATCACGAACCAGTGGTCGGGCGGCTTCCAGGCCGATGTGTCGCTGGCCAACACCGGTTCCGCCGCCTGGACCGGCTGGACACTGGGCTGGATCTTCCCGGACGGCCAGAAGATCACCCAGCTCTGGAACGCCGACTCCACGCAGTCGGGCGCCGCGGTCACGGCGAAGAACCTGACCTGGAACGCGAACGTGGCCCCCGGTTCGACGGTGGGCTTCGGCTTCACGGGGAGCTGGACGGGGGCGAACACGAAACCGACGGCTTTCAAGCTGGGGGATCAGAGCTGTGCGGTGAGTTGACCTTCTTGTTCTTCGCTCTCAGGGGCGCGTGCCTGTCGGGCGCGCGCCTTGAGAGCGTCGCGGCGTGTCACGAGAAGGGCGGATGAGAGCCCTTCGTCCCACCCGCGATGATCACAACTACGTCACTTCGTTCACCCTTCACTCACATAATCTTCACACCCCCCGATATCGTCGCCTCACCACGAACCATCCCTGGGGGGACCATGTCGTACAACCAGACGCCGCCACCGAACGGATACGGGTGGCAGCCTGTGGCCCCCGGCTCCGCACCGCGACCGGCCAGACCTCGTTGGGCGCGGAAGCGCTATGTGCTGCCGACGATCGCCTTCGCCTT
Organism: Streptomyces rhizosphaerihabitans; assembly: GCF_025399795.1. Lineage (GTDB taxonomy): Bacteria > Actinomycetota > Actinomycetes > Streptomycetales > Streptomycetaceae > Streptomyces > Streptomyces rhizosphaerihabitans. Next base: position 52,451 of record NZ_JAODTZ010000015.1, read on the forward strand.
CCTCGTCGGCATCGGCGCAGGCGGCAGTGACAGCAGCGGCGCCGGAAAAGGCCAGAAGAGCAACACCACGAAGGTCGCGGCGGACAAGGTGCGACCCGCTCCCACCGTCACAGTCACGGCGACGGCAACCGCGAAGCCGAAGCCGGCGCCGACGGTGACGGTGACCGCGACGAAGACGGTCAAGGTGAAGGTGACCGTCACGGCGAAGGCCGCCTCCGGCAGTGGCAGCGGCTCCGGTGGCAGCAGCGGCGGCGGAACCAGCGTCAGCACCTGCTCGATCACCTCCAACGCCGGCAACTGCTATTCGGCCGGCCAGTACTGCCGCAACAGCGACCACGGTGCCAGCACGACCACCGCGGGCGGCACCAGGATCACGTGCGCGTACCGGTCCGGCGGCTGGCGCTGGTCGTACAGCTGACGCGACACCGGCAGCGGCTGCCGGAGAACGCGAGAGGTGACCGGTGAGATCTCCCGGTCACCTCTCGTCGTGAGGGGCTCTACTCGTAGATGAGCGCCGCGGAAAGAATGACCGCGATGAGTTCCCAGTCGGGCTGTTCGGGCACGGGCGTACCGGCGCTGTTCAGGTAGTACCCGCGCAGGCTCGAAACCCAGGACCCAGCCGCCCCCAGGTAATCGACGGTCTGCGGGTTCTCCACTCTGATGGAGCCGTCGTCGATCCTCTCTACGAGAAGGTGGATGTAGGCCGCCAGATCCTTGTAGGACTTGACGTTCTCGGCGCTCGGAATGTCCATTTTTGCTTTCCTCAGGGAATCATCGGGGGCCGGATCTCAAACGTTCCCAGTTCGGCTGCTTCTTCAGCGGCTGCACCGATTCCAGCTTCTTCAGCGGCTGCCGCGGCAGCACCCCTCGGATTGGTCCACGTGCCGACATACGCGCCTTTTCGGGAAACTTTGATGTCAATGGTGAGACCGCCGGTCTCGGTCGTCTTCTTTCGTCCGATCTCCTGCGCCACCATTTCCTTCCTCACGTATTCGACGGGTATCGAATCGATGCCGGCCATTTGAAACGATACCAGTCGCCTGTGGTCCAGAGTCCAGACACCGTCGTCGAGTTGGACCACTCGGATGGTCGGCAGATCCTCGGGTTTCAGGTCGCCGTTCTTCAGGTCGCGCGCCGTCTCGAAGACACTGTGGCCGTCACCGGACGCCCTGCTGACGGAGTCCTGCATGAACTTGATGCTGTACGGGCTGAGAACTCCCGTGACGGCTTCGGCGACCTTCTTGTCGTAGTTGCAATTCCACAGGGTGCAATGCCAGGTGTCACTCTCCTTGTCGATCGCCCTGTCCATCTCCCCGTGCAGACTGGAGACGGTCGAAGCGAATTCGTCGGTGCAGAGAGTTTTGTTGTCGTGACAGACCTGGTCCCAGGTGCTGACTTCTTCACCGAACTGGTCGATTCCCTCGCTGAGTTCGGGCTCGGCACCTCCCCAGCCCATGACCGAGTTCCCGAAACGATAGTCGTGCTGCTTGCCGTGCGCCTTCCAGAATGCCTTCGTCAGCGCCTTGATGTCGTTCGTGGCGGGGTCGAAAGCGAAGTGCGGCGTGACCAGTACCGGATTCGGGTGGGACTTCTTCTTTTTCTTTTCCTTGGCCGGCGGCGGCGACTTCGGGTGGCAGAAGGACGGGTCGACGTCGCAGCGCGTGCGGCCCGTCGGGTCGCTGGAGGTGACCGGATCGTTGTCCGCGTAGCCGTAGGCGTTCAACGACTGCGGATCCGTCGGCGTGAGCACGGGGTCGGTGCTGAGGAAGCGACCCGTGGCCGGATCGTAGTCGCGCGCGCCGAGGTGGGTCAGTCCGGTCGCCCGGTCGTCGGTGCCCCCGACGAAACCCTTGGACCCTGGCCAGGTACCGGGCTGGGATCCGCGCAGCGCGCCGAACGGGGTCGTGCGCCGCTCCTGCATGGCCAGGGTCGTGGCGTTGATCGCCAGCTCGCCGGTGCCCTGGTGGTCGCCGACCAGGAAGTAGAGCTTGTTGTCGTCGGTGCGGACCGCCTGGTTGCCGCCGCCGAGGTTGTAGTAGCGCTCGGCGGTCGGGGTGGCGGCTCCCTTGGTGAGCGTGAGTTCGGTGGAACCGATGTAGGCGTGCGTCTCGGTGGGCGTGTGCTCGACGAGCCGGTTGCCGTCGGCGTCGTAGACATAGCTGGTGCTGTCGGTGCCGCCGGAGGCGTTGGCGACGTCGACCTCGCTGAGGTGCCCCTCGCTGTCCCAGATCAGCGTCTGCTTCTTGCCGCCGACCGTCCGGGTCTGGGTGTCGCCGATGTCGTCGTAGGAGTACGAGTCCTGCGTGGGCCCGCCGGGGCCGGTGACACTGACGCTGGTCACACCGTGCGGTCGGGGTGACTTGGCCGCGGGGTAGGCGTAGGCGCGCTTGACGTCCTTGTTGGCGTCGCCCGACAGGTCGTGCTGGGTGTCACTGGTGCGGTTGCCGGTCGTGTCGTAGGTGAACGACTGCCAGTAGGGTGCCGGACCGCCCAGAACGGAGGCGGAAGGTGTGGACGCGCACGTGGTACCGCCCTGCGCCCAGGCCTCCGTGAGCCGCCCAAGGTAGTCATAGCTGAAGCACTGGTCGTCCGTGCCGTCCCGGGCGACGTCGCTGATCGAGGTGATGTTGCCGGACTGGTCGTAGCCGTAGGTGGAGGACTTGTCGACGCCGGGGACGTCCTGCCGGTCGACCCGGGAGTTCTGCAGCTGCTGCGTGCCCCACTGGTAGGAGTCGGTGACCTGGACCTGCTTGCCGCCGGACTGGTAGGTGAACTGCAGCGGCTTGCCCGTGAAGCTGTAGGTGGTGTTGGTGGTGTAGGTCACCCCGCCGGTGCCGGTCAGGGTCTTGGGCCGCAGCACCTCGTCGTAGGTCGGAGTGAGTGTCTCGGTGGTGAGCGCACCCGCGGCCGGGTAACTGGTCGACTGGACCGTGCCGTCCGCGTTGTAGTTGACGTTCGACTGGTACGAACCCGCGAGCGCACCCTCCGAGGCGGGCAGGGTCACCGTGGTGCGGTGCGGCCGGTAGAGGGTGTCGTACAGGCTGAGGCTCGTGGTGTAGGCGGACCCGGAGGCGCCGCCCACGTAGCGGGTCGTCGAGGCGAGCTGTCCCTTGAACCCGGACGGGTCCCAGACATGCTTGGTGAGCAGGGGGCCGGAGGTGTCGCCGTCGTGGGACTCGGTCTCGCGCCCGAGGCCGTCGTAGACGTGGCTGACCTTCCGCTGCCGCGCGTCCGTGGTGGACAGCAGCAGACCGCGGTCGTCGTACTCGGACGTGGTGGTGCCCTTGTCCGGCTCGGTGGTCGTGTGCACGCGGCCGCGCTGATCGTACTTGTACGTCCAGATGTTGCCCGGGTCGTCGGTGACGGTGGAGAGCTGGCCGGCCGGGTTGTAGTCGTAGGTGGTCGTGTCGTACGCCCCGGACGGGTTGGAGCCGTGGAACTGGCGGAGCTCCGTCTCGTGCCCCTGGGCGTCGGCGATCGTGGTGGTGGCGGGTGTCCCGTTCGGCGGAGTGACGGTGACGCGGTCGCCGTCGTAGGCGGCGAGGGTGGTGGCCAGGACGCGCGAGGGGGAGTTGGTGCCGTTGCCGGCGACCTGCTCCGTCTTCACGACACGTCCGACACCGTCGTACGTGGTCCAGGTCTGCGACTCCACCGACAGGGCGTCGTCGAGCACGAGCAGGGGAGCGGCGGGCGCGCCCGTGTTGTAGTACGGGGCGAAGGTTTTCGCCGCCAGACCCCGCTCGTCGTAGAACGTGTCGCTGACCAGCCGGCCTCCGCCCGGACCGGGCGTCTGCGTCTGGCGCGGGCGCAGGAAACCGTCGTACAGCGTGTACGAGGTCTGGGTACCCGTGCCTGCGAGTGTCGTCGTCGCCACGACGACCGGAGCGTTGTCACTGATGGTGTACGAGAACGAGTAGTTCGGGATGTCGTTGTTGGCCTGTGACCGATTGGGCAGCCACACCCGCAGGTTTCGGCCCAGCGCGTCATAAGTGGTGTCGGTGCGCTTGCCGTTGGTGTCGACCACGGTGACGGGCTTGCCGCTCACCGGGTCCATGGTGGTCGTGCTGGTCTGGGCGGTCGCGCTGTTGCCCGCGGTGGCCGGGGGCGTGGTGACCGCGACGGTCGTGGGGAACCCGGTGCCGGGTGTGTAGACCGTCGTGGTGGTGCGGCCGTCGCTGCGATCGGCGCGTACCGGGGCCGTCGTCCCGGTCGCGGTCACATTGCCCGTCAGATCCGTTGCGGTGACCTGGCGTCCGTAGGAATCGAAGGTGGCTCCGGACTCGAGATAGGTGGCCGTGGTGCCGTCGTGCGACTTGAGCGTCGAGACATGGGTGGCGTCGCCCTGGGTGGGTGCCGCTCCATAGGCCTGGCCGTCATAGGCGTTGCGGACGTCGGACACCACGTCCTTGGCCCGGTTCGGGGTCACGGAGCAGCCCACGGACACGGTCTCCGCGCGGGCGGGCAGGTCCAGGATCCACGCGGTGGTGTTCTCGGCATAGGTGCTGCGGGTGCAGCTGTTGTCGGTGGAGGTCGAGGTGTCGCCGGCGTCGTCGACCTGGGTGATGCGGCCGGCGACGTCCTCGTGCTCGTAGGAGGTGTACGTCTCGCGCCACTTGCTGCCCGCACCGTCGTCGAGGGAGGTCCAGGTGCGACTCGACGCGCTGCCGTTGAGGTTGGCGCTGGTGGTGCCCCATGACCTGATGCGGAGGGCGGTCTGGTGGTACCAAGGGGTGGTGACCGTCTTGGCGAGGACCTTGCCGGACGGACCGCTGTAGGTCTCGGTCTTGTATTCCTGGCCTTCGACCGCCGAGACGTCGGTGATCGTGCCGCCGTTGTCGTCCGGGACGGTGACCGACTTGGTCACTCCGTCGGTGGCGGTTCGGTCCCCGTTCATGCCGCGCAGGAAGTAGTGGTCGGTCTGCGACTTCATGCCGACCGGATCCTGGCCGCCGGTCTGTACCCGGACGTGTCCGTAACCGCGGTAGGTCGACCAGGTCTTGTACTTCTCTTTGGTCAGTCCGTCATCGTCGTCGTAGTGCCAGGCCGCCCCGCCCAGATAGGAGTAGCGGGTGACCATGTCCGGGGCGTGCGTGGTCCGGTCGGTCTGCGTGACCGAGTCCACCACGTACTTGTTGAACCACTGCAGACTCGGGTTCGCGTCACCGGACTTGGTGAAGTACTGCGGAAAGCAGCGGGTGGTGTTGGAGGACGGTGACGGAAGGTTGCCCGCGTCGCAGTCCGGGGTCGAGTAGTTGACGTCGATCTGGCCACCGGACTCGTCGTCGACGGTGGAGATCCGTTCCTTGATGAAAGGAGCGGTGTCGTCGCCGGCGATGTCCAGCCGGTTGGGGCGCTGGTCATAGCCGAAGGTGACCTTCGGCAGGGTGATGTCCGGGGCGCCCTCGGGGGTGTCCGCCTTGCCGGTGTGCTGGATGGAGGCCAGTTCCAGCTGGTAGTCGATGTCCGCCATGCCCCACTGATGGGTCAGGGCCCAGGAGTCCACGGGGGCATAGCTGCCGTCCGACTTGAGCACCGAGGTGGAGACCCCGGCCAGCCGCTTGCGGGTCCAGAAGGTCGGCGACGCGTTGTAGCAGTCGGCGCCCGACTTGCAGTTCAGGTCCCAGGGTGTGTCGTACCAGTAGAAGGACTTGTCGTCGATCGTAGAGGCGTCGCAGGTGACGCCCGGCTCGGGAAGACACCGCTCGGTGTTGGTGAAGTCGACCTTCGCCAAGGGCTTGGCGAACATCGCCGTCGACTTCAGCCCGTACTCGATGTGGTCGAGGGATCCCCCGCGGTCGTAGACGGTCGCGTTCGACGCGGTCCGCGCGCGGCCGTAGTAGTTGGTCTCCTTGTTGTAGTAGTACGCGATGGCGTTGCTGTGCGCATCGACCGCGTAGTCCAGGTTCCACTCGTAGGCCTGCTGGCACCACGAGTCGGCGAAGGTGGCACCGTGGCACGGCTCGCCCTCGTCGTCGCCGAACACTGGCGTGTTCCAAGTGGAGTTGGTCTGCGGAGATCCGGTCGCCCAGCCGGGCAGCTTGTTGTATCCGAAGTAGTAGCGCGTACCGTCGGTGGTCGTGACTCTCCAGTACTCCTGGTCGTTGTCACCGTTGTCCCGGGTACTGCCGGTCAGGTGCTCGACCTTGGTGCCGTCGTCGCCCTTGATCTTCCACGTGCCGTCGTCGGCCTTGATCAGCTCGCCGGCATGCCCGTTGAACGAGATCGCGACGTTGTCGTCGGACCAGCAGAGATCGCCGGACTTGCCGTTGCCGAGGCTGACCCCGTCGTCCTCGCAGGACTTGTAGGAGCGCTCCACCGATCCCGGCCACATGCTGAACCCGTCGCCCACCCAGGACGACTGGTTGTTGGTGCTGGACGTCCGCCCGTCGACGGAGCCGGAAGCGTAGGAAAGCCCTACGGAGGGCTGGAAGTCGCCCGGCACGGACGGCACCGGCATGTCGTAGGACCAGGAGAAGTCGCCGGTGCTGAGATCCGTCTGCCAGGTCGCGGACGGTGACAGCTTGCTCGCCGCGTAGTCGCCGTGGTCACCGGACGTACCAGTGGTCGCCGCGAGCACGGTGCCCGCGCCGCTCACCGTCGCGGCCTGGACGGTGAGTGTTTTGGCCTGCTCGTCGTTGCGGGCCGCGACCGGGCTCTGCCGGCTGCACGCCGCCTTCCGCGGGGTGGTCAGGGCACAGAGAGGAAGCTGGACCAGACGCAGGCGCGCGGTGCTTCCGCCGCCGAAGGCCTGCGCGAAGTCCGAGTAGTCCAGACGCAGGCCTACGGATGTGCCGCTGGTCGCGGCGGCCGGCTTCAGGGAGAAGAGCACACCGTCCACGCCGACCTGGCGCGCCGCCGTGTGGCTCAGCATCCGTACGGTGACCGGACCCGACAGCGGTGCCGGGGCGGTCTTCCGTGTTGTCGTGGCGGTCTTCCGGCTCGCCGTGGCGCTGATCTTCTTCTTCGCCCAGGTCGGCGCCGTGAGGGAGACCGGCAGCACTCCGGCCCGCCGCATCCCGGTGCGCCGGCTGCCGGTCGCGCCGGGGAGGTCGACCGTGGCAGAACCCTCCTTGGGCCAGGTGTGCTCGGGGGAGGTCTTCGGCAGCCGGGGATGTCCGGTCGCGGCGCGCGGCCGCACCTTCGCCTTGTGGCCGGCCAGAGCCCTCTCCGAGGCCGGGACATGGGGCATGTCATCGGCTTGTGCCACCGAGGTGGCAGCGCCCTGGACCAGAGTGGTCAGCAGAACCGCCGAGACCCCCGCGGCGAGCCATCCGCGTGTGCGGCCCCGGTCGGGCCGGAACTTCCAACGTCTCATTCTTCGTTCTCCTCGTCGCCCGGCCGTAGACGGGCATGGCCAAGGGCCCCGCGTCAGCGGGGCACGGTGAATGTCCTCGTGCGTGCCGGAATGGAGCGATCGGCAGACCGCGCGGCCGGCAGCCGGCCGTGAAGGCCGGGCGGTTCCCGGGATCGGGAACCGCCCGGCCGGCGGGTCACGGACCCGGGCTGGTCGCCAGGTCGTTGCCGCTCGCCAGCGCCGCGATCTGCGTGTCGGTGGCTACGCCCTCCATGAGCCACACGTCGTCGATCTCGCCCGACCAGTTCTCGCCCCAGGTCGTGGCACCGGTCTTGGCCCGCCCGAGATCCAGGCCCTTGGTGGCGTCGAACGGTGTGACGTTCGATCTCCACGACACCGTTTCGGTACAGCTCTGGTCATTGGGCGTGCCGTCGTCGTCATCGTCGGCACACAGCGTCTGGCGCAGCTCACCGTCGACATACAGCCGGATCTGCCCGGCGAACGCGTCGTAGACGACGGCGATGTGGTTCCAGGACGTGTCGTTCTGGAAGTTGGTGTGCTGTGCCACCGAAGCGGACGCCGTGGTGGAGTCGCTGCCGGGCATGACCAGTTGCCAGGTTCCGGCGTTCGCCGGATCGGAACTGTCCGGGACGTAGCGCACCGCGAACCCGTTGGTGTTGGCCCCGGCCATACTCATCACGGTCACCGGTTTCTGCGGCCGGCCCGGACTGGTCACCCAGGCGGAGGCCGTGAATCCGGCGTTGGTGTGCACGGGTGAGACGGACGTCGAGGCGTAGGAGTCCGACGTGCCGTCCAACTGCAGCGCGCCGGTTCCGACCATGCTGCTGCCCGTGGCGTCGATGCTCGCTGCGGATCCCAGCGTCAGCGGGTGCTGGTCGGCGGCCAGGTCGTCGGGCGAGACCGCCGGGCTGCCCGACGCGCTGTCCAGCTTCCAGCGTCCCTGGACGACCGGCCGTGCGGTGTACAGATCCTGCGCCTCGGGCGCGGACAGCGCCCGGTCGTAGAGCTGTACGTCATCGATCAGACCGGGGAAGAAGGCACTTGCCACCCCGTCGTAGCGGGCGGCGCCGATCTGGAACGGGCCTCCCGCGTACCACGTGGAGTTGTAGGTGGTGGATGCCACCCACTGGCCGTTGACGTACAGCCGCAGCACGTTGGCCGTGCCGTCGTAGGACCCGAGCAGTTGGGTCCAGGCTCCGACGGGCGCCTTGGTCGTGTCACCCTGCGCCGCGCGGACGGGTACGCCGTTCGCGTCGTCGGAGTCGTACTGGTTGAAGGACCAGCCGTAGGTTGTCGAGTAGTACAGCTCGAACCCGGACTTGGAGACACCCGCCTGCGCGGCGACGATCGCCGCGTGTGTGGGTTTCTGCGTCAGTTTCGCCCAGGCCACGACGGAGAAGCTGTGCTGGTTGTTGATGTGTGGCGATCCCGTGGTGGCGTAGTCGTCCACACCGTCCAGGCTCAATGCCTTGCCGGTGGCTCCGGCGACGCCGGGGGTGGCTCCGTTCTTGAAAACGGCCGGGTTCACATCTCCCCTGCCGTGCACCTGCCGGGTGGGCTGGCCCCCGGTCGTGGCCGGTTCGTCGAGCGGGAACACCGCGCGGGCCGGGCGGCCGGGGCCGATGGGCTGCTTCTGGTAGAGGTCCGTGACCTCGCCCTGAGCCAGCGGTTTGTCGAAGATCCGCACCTCGTCGATGGTTCCGGGGAAGAAGGACGCCGCCGCGCCCCCGCCGTAGGAACCGGCGCCGATCTGCAGGCCGCGACGAGCGTCCCAGGAGGTGCTGTAGGCCGTCGTGCCGACCAGCGTGCCGTTGACGTAGAGGCTCAGCAGGTTGTTCGTGGAGCTGTACGTTCCGGCCAGGTGGACCCATTGGCCGGCCGTGACGCCGCCGCCGGTCGAAGCCATCGCCCGTACGGGCGTGGCGGTCGAGGAGTCGGCCGAGTACTGGTTGAAGACCCAGCGGTCGTACGACTTGGAGTAGTAGAGCTCGAAGCCGGGCGCGTTGTTCCCGGGTTGAGCGGCGATCACTGCCGCCGTGCCGGGAAGTCTGTCGAGCTTCACCCACGCGGCCACCGAGAAGCCGTTCCCGGTGTCGACAGTCGGGATGTCCGACTGGAGGTAGTCGTCCACGCCGTCGAAGTGGGCCGCGGTGCCGATCGCGCCGGAGACCCCGAGGGCCGGGTCGCCCACGGCGTCCAGGGTGCGCTCCCCGGCGGTGCCGACGTCCTGAGTCGCACCGGAGGCGGCGTCGAGCGACCACTGTGCCCGCGCCGGCTGCCCGGACTTCACCCGGAAGCTGTAGGTGCGGATCTCACTGCCGTTGCCGGCCTTGTCGAAAGCCTCGGCGGTGACCCAGTTCAGTCCGGGCCTGGTGGGCCTGAACCGCATGGTCTGCACACCGCCGCCGGAGGTAAGCAGGGTGTTGTCGGCGGAAGGGTCCTCGTTGATGCCGAACCAGTACTTGGTGACGTCCGTGTCCGGCACGTCGAACGTGAACGTGCCGTAGCGGCCCACTCCGTCGTACCAGGGGTCGTTCGGGTCCGATGTGTCGGACTTGGGGTAGTCACCCGACGTGATCGCCGGTCCCGCCGGCCAGTCGGTGTCCCAGTAGAAGTAGCAACCGGTGGCCGAACCGGTGGTCGACCAAGGGGAGTAGCTCCAGTACTTGCCGTCGAAGTAGTCCGCGGTGCGCGCGTACCAGTCCACGGTCTGGTTCTTCGGGATGGACGACGGCAGCGAGATGGTGAAGTCCGAACCCGACGACTTGTACCCGGTCTTCGCTGAGGTCCAGTGCGCGGTGAGGCCCTTGCCGTCGCCGGCGTCCCAGGCCGCCTGGAACTGCACGCTGACCTTGTCGCCGTCGGGATCCGTCACATTGTTCGCGGTGACCTGCGGAAGCGTTCGCACGTATTTCTTCTGGTCCGGGCTCTTGCAGGCACCGCCCGGGTCCATCTCCAGCTGGTTCATGGCGATCTGCTTCGGCGGCCGGTTGTAGGTGACGCGCAGATAGGCGTCGTCCGAGAACCGCTTCCACCCGTATTTGTCGTCCTCGCTTCCGGCGCGCAGTCCGAAGGTGGTGTACGAGGAGTCGTGCGAGGCGGCGTACTTCACGCCGTCGATCGCGTTGAACTCCACATCGCCCGCGGCACACGTGGAGTTGTAGCCCTTCGCCACGTCACGGGTGTCGATGTGGTCCAGCCAGTTGTCCGAGGAGCTGTTCCAGGTCGTGCCGGAGGTGAAGCCCTTGGTACGCCACAGCTCGACCGAGCGTCCGTCACACGTGGCCGACCAGGTTTCGTGGGCGACGAAGGTGGCGTCGATGATCTGCTTGCCGGCGAACTTCGACGTCGGGAACTTGTAGAACAGGCGCTTGGTGTCGTTCGGGGCGCAGTAGTCCCAGCCGCAGTAGCCGACACCGGCGTCGGAGTCGCCGTTGAAACGGTACTGCGGGGCACTGGCCCAGTACTTGGAGACCATCGTCCAGTCGCCCGCCTTCGGCGCGTACGACTGCGGGTCGATATACACCGGGAAGTGGGTGGCGTCGCCTTGGAGCAGCGTCTTGTCCGGGGTCAGCGTGAGCTGCGAACCGTCCGTCGACACATCGACTCCGATGGCGGCCTGCTGTGCGCCGTCCGCGGGCCCTTCCGACGGCACGTCGTCCGGCACGTCCGTACCGCTCGAGGCAACGACGCCGTCGGCCTGGGTCCTGGGCGAGGCGCCTTTGAGCGAGGCGGTCTTGGCGGTGCTCGGCGCCGCGGTCGCGGCAGAGGCCGCCGTGCCCGCGCCGGACGAGTCCCACATCACGGGTGTCCCGGCGGCGAACGCCACACCTCCGGTGGCGTCGTCGACTGCCTCGAGGCCTCCCGTGGATGACTCCTTGAGAGTGAGGCCGGGTGAGGAAACCCCCAGTTTCAGCACAGCCAGAGCCGGGTTGCTCGCCGCCTGGGCGGTGTTCACCACGAGCAACTGGTGGAACCCGTCGCCGTCGGCCCGCAGTTGGAGATCGACATCCGGCAGCACCGACGGGTATGTGACGGTGTCCGCGCTGATGTCAGGCTCCGGGAGCGGCTTCGGCCAGCTGAACGCCAGCTTCTTGCCCGCCTGTTCCAGCTGCACGAGGGGTCCCTCGCCCCCGCCGGAGAAGGTGATGCCGGTGGCCGTCGCCTTCGGGGTGACCGTGCCGTCCGCATTTCTGACGAGGGTATTGTCGATCGGCGTCCATGCGCCGTCGACCCGGGCGCGCACCGGCCGCATGTGCTCGACGGCCTCCAGCTTGCCTGCCGGCGTCGCGTACAGTTCGGACGACTCGTTGCGCCGAGAAGTGATCTCCACGTTCTGTCCGGAGGCGGCCGCCTTCCGAAGAGCTTCCTCTCCGGTGGTGGCCGTGGGCGGCGAGCCGGAGGATTCCGAGGCCGAGGTCACGGTGGCGGCAGAAGCCTGCGACCACGGTTGTACGACGGGAAGCGACCCCAACGCCAAGGCCGCCCCGACAGTCACCCCCACTAAGCATGCGGCACGACGATGAACGGCAGTCATCAGCCCCCCTTCCTCAATGGGGGCCTCCCCAGCCCCCGTTGACGCCTCTCACCTCATGGGAGAGACCTGAGAAAACGAGCTGAAACTTAAGCCCTTCCTTACCTGCCTGACCAGTAGTGATCGACAGGCCCAACGGGACATGAAGCCGCAACCAACTCAAGTCGGATGTGGCAAGTGCCGCTATTTTGCGTCCCGTTGGCGATCTTCAGATGAACGCTTGAGGATTTCCGGGCCGCGTCGGCACGGCTTCGGCATCGGCGCCGTCCACTGTCAGCACGCGTTCCGTGCGACTCCCGCGTCCGGCGCATGAATTGGGCGGCCGCCCGGGTCGGGGCGGCCGCCCTTTGATCTCACCTTGGAGGGTGACTCTCCCGGTTCACGGCGTGTACACCGTCGGCCGCGGCGCCGTCGCCATGCCGTTGCCGAGGAAGAAGCTCGGGTGCGGGGGCTGGTTGTAGGCCGTGTTCTGCCAGGCCAGGGCCGTGCGGTACTGGGTGTCGTGGAGGAGGGTGGTGATCCTCGTGGTCGTCTCGTACGGGGTGGAGTAGATCCTGAGGGCCGTGTTGTCCGTCGTCGGCCAGACGACCTCCTCGCGCCAGTCGCCGAGGATGTCGCCGGACAGGGACGGCGTCGCCTTGGTGCTGTTGTTGGAATGGACGCCCGAGCCGGTCAGCAGGCGGGTGTCGGCGGACGTGCCGTACTTGTCGATGTGGGTGTCGTCGAGGAGTTCGCGGACGGTGTCCCCGTCCCACCAGGACAGGAAGTTGACGCTGCCCGGCTTGCGGGTGGCCACCACCGTGCCCTGCGGATTGCGGACGCCGTCCGCGTGCGAGGACCAGGACTCGGCCCCCGCGCTGCCCGCCCAGACGTCCCCGGCCACACCCCGGCCGTTGTCGCCGTTGGCGGCCGTCGACCACAGGATCGTGCCGGTCTTCGCGTCCGCCATCCACGAGGCCGGCTTGGTGGAGTCCTCGTCGACCTTGAACTCCTCCAGGCCCGCGCGGGACGGGTCGAGATCGCCGACGTGCATCGCGTCGCCGTGGCCGTTCTTGGTGGTCCACAGCCCGGAGCCGTTGTCGTCCACGGCCATCGAGCCGTACACGATCTCGTCCTTGCCGTCGCCGTCGACGTCGGCCACGGACAGCTGGTGGTTGCCCTGGCCGTCGTACCCCTTGCCGCTGTTGGTCGAGGAGTCGGTGTCGAAGGTCCAGCGCCGGGTGAAGACGCCGCCCCGCCAGTCCCAGGCCGCGATGACGGTACGGGTGTAGTAGCCGCGCGCCATGACTAGGGAGGGCCGGGAGCCGTCCAAGTAGGCCGTTCCCGCGAGGAATCGGTCGACGCGGTTGCCGTACGAGTCACCCCAGGAGGAGACCGTGCCGCGCGCCGGGACGTAGTCGACGGTTCCCATGGCCGCGCCCGTCTGGCCGTTGAACATGGTCAGGTACTCGGGCCCGGACAGGACGTATCCGCTGGAGTTCCGGTAGTCGGCGGAGGAACTGCCGATCACCGTGCCCCGGCCGTCCGTTGTGCCGTCCGCCGTCTTCATGGCGACCTCGGCCTTGCCGTCGCCGTCGTAGTCGTACACCTGGAACTGTGTGTAGTGGGCGCCCGAGCGGATGTTCCTGCCCAGGTCGACGCGCCACAGACGGGTGCCGTCGAGCTTGACGCCGTCGACGATCGTGTCACCGGTGTAGCCGGACTGGGAGTTGTCCTTGGCGTTGGTCGGCTGCCACTTGAGGACGAAGTCGAGCTGCCCGTCACCGTCGAGGTCGCCGACGGACGCGTCGTTGGCCTCGTAGGTGTACGCGACACCGTCGGGGGTGGTGCCACCGGCGGGCGGGGTGATGGGCACGTCCTTGTAGCCCGTACGGAACTGGACGGCGTGCACCGAGTCGCCCTGTTCCACGCCGTTCACGATCGCGCGGACCGTGTAGTCGGCCTGCGCGGGCGCGCCCGAGTGGAAGTAGTTCGTGGAGCCGCTGACCGGGGTGGAGTTGACCAGCGTTCCGGCGCGGTAGACGTTGAACGACACGTCGTTCGGGTCGGTGCCCAGCCAGCGCCAGCTGACCAGGTTGCCGCTGTCGGTGTGGACGCTGACGACGCCCCGGTCGAGGGCTTCGACCTGCCTCGCCGTGGCGGCCTGGGCCGGACCGGCGCCGAGGGCGGTGAGTCCGGCGGCGATGAGGGCGGCGGCCGCCAGGGCGGAGCCGATCGCGCGTCTGCGGTGCTGCCTCTGCGGGTGCTGCACGGTGGATACCTCCTGGGAGGACAGACTGCTTCTGCCCTCTCAGTCGCCGCTGCCCGCACGGGAGTTGCCGCTCCGCAGCAAGCGCTCTCTACGCGTATCTGCGGGCTAGTTCGGTGACGGTGGCAGCGATGCGGGCGCGCAGTTCGGGCGGGTCCAGGACCTCGATCGCCACCCCTAGCCGCAGGAAGTCGTCGTGGGCCTGGTCCTCGGATTCGATGGGGACAGTAGCGCGCGTCCAACCGTCTTCTTCCCTGAGGCCGTTGGCCGTCACCGCCTGCGCCGCGGGCCCGCTCAGACGCGTACCGGGCGCGATCCGCACGACCGCCTCCGCCCGGTGCAGCCGCTCGTGGAAGTCCCGCTGGTACGCGGTCCAGTACGCCGCCAGATCGAACCGATCGGGCCGGGTGAACTCCTCTCCGGAGGCGGTGAGTTCGAGGATCTGGTCCACCCGGAACGTGCGCGGGCCGGGGCCGGCGACGACGTACCAGCGTCCCGCCTTCAGGACGAGCCCGTACGGCTCCAGCCGGCGCTCCACGTCGGTGGGTTCGCGCCAGCGGCGGTAGCGGATGTGCAGGACGCGGCCGTTCCAGACGGCGTCGGCGACGGCGGCGAGGTACGGGGTCTCGTCGGCGTCCGCGTACCAGCCCGGCGCGTCCAGGTGGAAGCGGCCGCTGACCCGGTCGGCGTGCTCGCGCAGTTCGGCCGGGAGGGCGGCGCGCACCTTGAGCTGAGCCGCGGCGAGCACCGAGCCGAGCCCGAGTTCGGCGGCGGGTCCGGGTACCCCGGCGAGGAAGAGGGCCTCGGCCTCCTCGGTGGTGAGGCCGGTGAGACGGGTGCGGTAGCCGTCGAGCAGCCGGTAGCCGCCCGCGTGACCCGCGTCGCCGTACAGCGGGACGCCCGCCGCGCCGAGCGCCTCGACATCCCGGTACACCGTCCGCACCGACACCTCCAGTTCCCCGGCGAGCTGGGCGGCGGTCAGTCTGCCGCGGGTCTGGAGCAGCAGCAGGATCGAGATGAGACGGCTGGACTTCACTGACACATGGTGTCAGTGAAGTGGGCCTAGCGTCCTGTCATGGCTTCAGCGACCTCCACCACCTCCACGAAGACCGGTATGTCCGCGGACCCCGGCGCCGCTTCCACGGACGCCGGCACCTCCGCGGCCTCGACCGGCTCCGCGACCTTCGCGGCAGCGCCCGCCTCCACTCCGCCCGGGGCCTCCGCGTCCTTCAGGGAGAAGTTCCTGACCGTGCCGCCGCCCATCGAGGTGGCGGGGCGGCGGATCAAGCGGTACCACGTCACCGCGGACCCGGCCGGTATCGAGCCCGAGGTCGAGCGGGCGGCGTACGCGATGCTGCCGCGGCTGCTCCCCGAGCCGGACGGCACCCCGCCCGCCACCTTCGTCGTCCTGCACCGGGGCGGTGACGACGGCGCCTACCTCAACGCGTACAGCTGGGTGTGGGACAACGTCCTGCACTTCCGGGGCGCCGCCGCGGGTCAGCCGGTACTGGGCTGCCCCGACCGGGATCCGGCGCACTTCGTCACCGTGGACCTCCCGTGGATCGGCTGCGTCTGGGAGCTGCCACCGATCCTGCACGAGCGGGACGCCTGGGTGCGGTATCTGCTCGCCTCCGAAGTACCGGACCTGGAGGCCTACTTGACCGACTCGCTGCCCGAAGGAACCACGGGGGACCGCACATGAGCAACGCCCGCGACAACGCCGACGCCCGCGACTTCGACTTCCTCCGCGGAGACTGGGACGTCGTCAACCGCCGCCGCGCCGACTTCCTCGATCCGGAGAGCGACTGGGAGGAGTTCCCGGCCGTCAGCCGCTGCTGGAACCTGTTCGGCGGGGCGGCGAACATCGACGAGATCGACGTACCGAGCCAGGGGTGGACCGGGCTGACACTGCGGCTCTTCGACGTGGAGAGCGAGCAGTGGTCGCTGAACTGGTCCTCCAGCCGCAGCGGGAGGCTGTTCCCGCCGGTGCTCGGGCGGTTCGGGCCGGACGGGCGGGGCGAGTTCCACGGCGACGACACCCATGACGGGAAGGACGTGCGGGTGCGGTTCGTGTGGTCGGGGATCTCGGAGACGACGGCCCGGTGGGAGCAGGCGTTCTCGCTGGACGGGGAGAACACCTGGCTGACCAACTGGACCATGGAGTTCACGCGGAGGACGGCCGACTGACGGCCGTCCGGTATGGCGCCGGGCCGGGGGTCAGGCCTTGCGGTACGCCCTCAAGGTGAACTCGGGTTCCTGGCGCGGGACATCCGGGTCCGGCAGCGTCTCGATGCGGTCCGCGAGTTGGAGGCCACCGGACGCGTAGAGCTCACCGGTCCGGATGGAGTGGGCGACGCGGCGGGGGGTCCGGCCCTGACCGTGGCCCCGGAAACGGGCCGTGCCGCTCGGGGCCAGGCCGTGCCCGGCAGCATACGCCGTGACGCGTTCGGCCCCGTCCGCGGCCCGTTCGGTGCGATAGGGGGCGGCCAACGCGTCCATGTCGCTGCCGACATGATGGGCGACGGCCTTGTCGACGGTGGTGACGAGCACACCGCCGGGGCGCAGAACGCGCGCCGCCTCGGCGACGACAGGGCCGGCGTCGTCCAGCAGGTGCAGCAGCCAGATGACCGAGACGGCGTCGAACGAGCCACCGGGAAAAGGGAGTTGGCGGCAGTCGGCCAGGACGACGGCCCCCGGCAGGCGCACAGCGGCCCTGCGCGTCATGCCGTACGCCGCGTCCATGCCCGTCACCCTGAGACCCGGCCGCCCGGCGGCGAGCCGGCGGGTCACGATGCCGGTGCCGCAGGCCAGGTCGAGCAGGCTGCGGGCGTCGTCGGGGACCAGCGCGAGCACGGCGTCGGCGGCCGCGGCGGCCCGTGGCTCGCCGCCGCGCGTCGCGTCGTACCCGTCGGCTTCCTTGTCGTAGTCCAGCACAGGGGTCAGTTCGCCCCGTGGCCCGGCGCGAGGTCCTCCACCCTGCGGGCGAGGTCGAAGTCGAGCGCGGTGACGGCGCCGCCGACGCTGTGCGTGTTCACGGTGAGGGCGATCGTGTTGTAGCCGAGGGTGAGGTCGGAGTGGTGGTCGAGCTCCTCCTGCACCTGGGCGATGTGCACGACCATCGCGGTCGCCGCGAAGTGCGAGCCGAGCCGGTAGGTACGGGCGAGCCGGTCACCCTCCAGTGACCAGCCGGGCAGCTCCGCCAGCCGTTCCTCGATCTCCTTCTGCGCCAGCGGTTCGACGGCCATGGAATGGATCCCTTCGTACGGCGGGTGAGACGCGCGGGGCGATGTGTTCGCAGTGATGAGACGCGCGGGTGGGTGTGTTCGGAGCGAGGTGTACGGGGCCGGGTGTGCGGAGTCAGGTGTTCGGGGTGCGCCCGTCTCTCAGCGTGCCACAGGCGTCCCGGGTCGGCAGGGCACGCGGGTGCGTCTCACCGGCGGCGCGGCCGACCCGGGCAGGGATCGTACGGTCCGCGGCCCGGTGTCGTGCGGGAGACCGGGAATCGGCGGCCCGCAGCGGTCCCCGCGCTCACCGCCGTACGCACTCCGTCGCGAAGTCGTCCGCCAGGAGCGTGATCGTCGAGCGGCCCTCGATCCGTTCCAGCCATTCCTGGGGGAGCCCGTGGTCGCCGTGCCGGGCGCCGAGGAGGTTGCCGCAGATCGCGCCCGTGGAATCACTGTCGCCGGAGTGGTTCACGGACAGGAGCAGGGCGTCGGTGACCCGGGGCGCGGCGAGAGCGCAGTAGACGGCGATGGCCAGGGCCTCCTCGGCGATCCAGCCGGCGCCGAGGGATTCGACCTTCTCGGCGGTCGGAGCGTCTTCGGAGGCGAGGTCGAGGGCGCGGTTCAGGGCGGCCGCGGTCTCCTCGTGCCCGGGATGGCTGGCGAGCAGCCGCAGCGCGCGCAGGACGGCGCCCTCCAGGGAGTCCCCGGAGACGAGGTGGGCGACGATCGCGGCGAGGGCTCCGGAGGCGTAGTACCCCGTGGGGTGGCCATGGGTCGTCTGGGCGCAGCGGGCGGCCATGCCGAACACGGTCTCGGCCGGGGCGCGGGTGAGTCCGAAGGGCGCCGAGCGCATGACCGCGCCGCATCCTTTGGAGTCCGGATTCACCGGTCCGGGCAGCCCCAGCTCGCTCATCGGGTCGGGAAAATGGTCCTGCTGGAGTCCGGAGAGGCACGCGTTGCCGGGCGCCCGGCGGGCGTACAGCCAGGTCTGCGCGGCGAGTCCGCCATGGACGTCCGGGCCGGGTCCGGGCTCGGTCTGCGTGTCCAGCCACCGCCCGTACGCCCACCGCACCAGCCGTGACCAGCCGCCCCCGATGCCCTTGAGCCGTTCGCGTGCGTGCGCCTGCTGGAGGCCCTCCACCGTGAACAGGGTCATCTGGGTGTCGTCGCTGATCCGGCCCACCACCCCGTCGGTGTCGGGGACCGGCCCGCTCACCCCGCGCGGTCCGTGCGCGGCGCGGATCCGGTCCAGGGAGTCGAACTCGACGGGGTAGCCGAGTGCGTCGCCGAGCGCGCCGCCCAGCAGGCAGCCGCGGACGCGTGCCCGGTAGAGGGCCTCCGCTTCCCAGGACAGGTTCCACAGGTCGTTCACGTACCACTCCTCGACTACGGTCCTCGTATGAGCATTGTCCCGTCCCGTCCCGCTGCCGCCTCAAGTGCCCCCGCCGACGGGGGTGTCGGACCGCTGCTGCGCGGCTGGCGGGAGGAGCGGCGGGTGAGTCAGCTGGAGCTGGCACTGCGGGCGGGCTCCTCGGCCCGTCACATCAGTTTCGTCGAGACGGGCCGCTCCCGTCCCAGTGAGGAGATGGTGCTGCGGCTCGCCGAACACCTCGACGTGCCGGTGCGGGAGCGCAACGCGCTGCTGCTCGCGGCCGGTTACGCCCCGCACTATCCGGAGACCCCGCTCGACGACCCCTCGATGGACGCGCTGCGCGAGGGCGTGGAACGGCTGATCGAGGCCTACGAGCCCTATCCGGCGCTGGTGGTCGACGCGACGTACGACGTCCTGGCCGCGAACCGTGGCATCGCCATGCTGCTGGAGGGCGTCCCGGACCGGCTCCTCGTGCCGCCGCTGAACGCGATACGGCTGGCCCTCCACCCGGACGGCCTGGCGCCGCGCATCCGCAATCTGCGCGCGTGGCGTGACCATCTGCTCGCCCAGATGGACCGGCAGATCGCGCTGCGCCGTTCGGGGCCGCTGCGCGCGCTCTACGAGGAGGTGGCGGCGTATCCGGTCCCGGACCTGGACGCGGCCGAGGACGACGAGGCCCTCGGCCCGGCACCCCGTTTCGCGCTCCCCCTGCGGATCGAGCACGAGGGCCGGGTGCTGTCGTTCATCTCGTCCATCTCCACGTTCAACACCCCGATGGACGTGACGGTCGCCGAGCTGGCCATCGAGACGTTCCTTCCGGCGGACCCGGCGACGGCCAAGTACCTTCATTGGCCGCGTTCGTGATGGTCGGTCACCGGCTGCGGCCCGGTGCTCGGATCGCGGGGCGCGATGCGCATCAGGAGCGCCGCACCTCAAATCGCCCTGGATCTCGATGTGTTGAGGCCAACCTCTGATGCTTCTCCACGAACATGGCACACTGCACGCATACTTCGGCGCGTGGGGAGGCGTGGCGTGAGTGAGCGGCGACCAGCACCCACGGTGGGGCAAGTGGTTCTGGGGCGACGGCTGCAGGAGCTGCGCGAGGCCGCGGGCCTGAAACGGGAAGAGGCGGCACGTGTGCTGCGGGTCGCCCCGGCGACCGTGCGGCGGATGGAAATGGCCGAGGTCGCCCTCAAGATCCCTTACGTACAGGTGCTGTTGACGACGTACCGGGTGGCCGACGACGAGGCGGACGCCTTCGTGGCGCTCGCCGAGGAGGCGAACGAGCCGGGCTGGTGGCAGCGGTACCACGACGTTCTGCCGGACTGGTTCAGCATGCACGTCAGCCTGGAGGGCGCGGCCCGGCTGATCCGCTCGTACGAACCGCACTTCGTGCCGGGGCTGTTGCAGACCGAGGAGTACGCGCGGGCCGTGCTGGAGGCCGGGACGGTCGGACAGACGGGCGCCGATGCCATCGACCGGCATGTGGCACTGCGCATGAAGCGGCAGGCGCTGCTCACTCGCGAGAACCCTCCCCACCTCTGGGTGATCATGGACGAGACGGCGTTGCTGCGTCCGGTGAGCAGCCGGGGTGAGGTGATGCGCGACCAGATGGACCGGCTCCTCGAATGGATCGAGCTCGATCACATCACCTTCCAGGTCGCGGAGTTCGCGGCCGGCCCGCACCCGGGGACGTACACATCCTTCGCGCTGTTCCGGTTCGCCGAGCCGGAGCTGCCGGACATCGTCTACAGCGAGTACGTGACCGGCGCGCTCTACCTCGACGCGCGCGAGGAGGTGGCTCTGCACCTGGAGGTGCTGGACCACATGTCGGCCCACGCCGCCTCCGCCCAGCGCACCACGGAGATCCTCCGGGAGTTCCGCCGGAACTACTGAGCAGGCCGGCCGGGCCGGACATCCGCGCGAAGACGATCGCAGCACCGGACACCCCGAAGACGACCGAGGAGCAGACGCATGACCGGACCCGACGCGGCGCCCACCAGGATCGACACCAGCCGGCCCCATCCGGCCCGTGTCTACGACTGGTGGCTGGGCGGCAAGGACAACTATCCGGTGGACGAGGAGCTGGCCCGCAAGATCCTCGCCACGGACTCGACCGCCGTGCGCGGGGCACGGGCCAATCGCCGCTTCATGCACCGCGCGACACGGGCCGCCGCGCAGGCGGGTATCCGTCAGTTCCTGGACATCGGTACGGGCATCCCCACCCAGCCCAACCTTCACCAGGTGGCCCAGCAGGTCGCTCCGGACGCCAGGATCGTGTACGCGGACAACGATCCGATCGTGCTGCGCCACGCGGAGGCGCTGTTGCACGGCTCCCCCGAGGGCAGCACCGACTACGTACACGCCGATGTCCGCGACCCGGAAACCATCCTGCGGCTGGCGGGCGAGTGCCTGGACCTCAAGCAGCCCGTCGCGCTGTCGCTGGTCGCGCTCACCCACTACCTGGACGCCGACACCGACGGTGACGACGTCCACGGCCTGCTCGAGCAGTACGTGGACGCTCTCGCCCCCGGCAGTCGGCTCACCCTGTCGCAGGTCACCGCCGATATCAGCCCTGAGGGCGTCGCGAAGGCCTCCGAGCTGTTCCGGCGCAGCGGCACCCCCTTCTTCCCGCGCGCCCGGGACGAGTTCTCCCGGTTCTTCGACGGTCTGGAACTCCTCGACCCCGGAGTCGTCCCGGTCTTCGACTGGCACCCGGAGAGGGAGGACGTGATCGCCGCCAAGGAAGGCGTCGCGCCCTTGTACGCCGGGGTCGGGCTCAAGCACTGAGCGGTCCACGTGGGCCCCGGGGTCACCGGGGTCACCGGCCCGGCCCACCCGACCGGGGCGGCGGAGCCCGTCGTCCACCCGGCGCGACAGCCGGACAGGCCGACAGCCGGGCAGCTTCGGCACCGCTCGTGATCAATACGCCTAAGCGGCGCCGTCCTTCGTGCTCCCGTCCCGGTCCTCGTCCACGATCTCCGCGTCCACCACGCCCTCGTCCTCGCCCGGGGCGTGCTCGGTGGGCGGCTGGTCCTCCGGGGACGACTGCTGCTGGGCCCGGGAGTACATGGCCTGGCCCATCTGCTGGCTGACGGTGGCCAGTTTGTCGATGGCGCCGCGCAGGGCGGGGGTGTCGGCGGAGGAGTCCTCCAGGAGCTGTTTCAGTTCGGCGGCCGCCGAGGCGACCTCGGCCTGCGTGTCGGTGGGGATGCGCTCGTCGTTCTCCCGGACGAACTTCTCGGTCTGGTAGACGAGTTGCTCGCCGTGGTTGCGGGTCTCGGCGACCTCCCGGCGACGCCGGTCCTCCTCGGCGTACTGCTCGGCCTCACGCACCATGCGGTCGATGTCGGGCTTGGGCAGCGCCGAGCCGCCGGTCACGGTCATCTTCTGCTCGCGCCCGGTGGCCAGGTCCTTCGCCGAGACGTGCATGATCCCGTTGGCGTCGATGTCGAAGGCGACCTCGATCTGCGGGACCCCGCGCGGCGCGGGCGGCAGACCTGTGAGGTCGAAGACACCGAGCTTCTTGTTGTACGCGGCGATCTCGCGCTCGCCCTGGTAGACCTGGATGCCGACCGAGGGCTGGTTGTCGGCGGCCGTCGTGAAGATCTCCGAACGCCGCGTCGGAATCGTGGTGTTGCGCTCGATGAGCGTGGTCATGATGCCGCCCTTGGTCTCGATGCCGAGGGACAGCGGGGTGACGTCGAGGAGCAGCACGTCCTTCACGTCGCCCCGGATCACACCGGCCTGGAGGCCGGCGCCGACGGCCACGACCTCGTCCGGGTTGACGCCCTTGTGCGGGTCCTTGCCGGTGAGTTCCTTCACCAGGTCGGTGACGGCGGGCATCCGGGTGGACCCGCCGACCAGGATGACGTGGTCGACGGCGGACAGCTTCACACCGGCGTCCTTGACCGCCAGATGGAAGGGGGTCTTGCAGCGATCGAGCAAATCGGCCGTCAGTTCCTGGAACTGAGCGCGCGTCAACTTCTCGTCGAGGTGCAGCGGGCCTTCGGCGGTGGCGGTGATGTAGGGCAGGTTGACGTTGGTCTCGGTGGCCGAGGACAGCTCGATCTTGGCCTTCTCGGCACCCTCGCGGAGCCGCTGCAGTGCCATCTTGTCGTGGCCGAGATCGATGCCGTGCGCGGCCTTGAAGCGCTGCGCGAGGTGCTCGACGATCCGCTGGTCCCAGTCGTCGCCGCCGAGCCGGGTGTCACCGTTGGTCGCCTTGACCTCGATGACTCCGTCGCCGATCTCCAGGAGCGAGACGTCGAAGGTGCCGCCGCCGAGGTCGAAGACGAGGACGGTCTGCTCCTCGCCGCGGTCGAGCCCGTACGCCAGGGCGGCGGCCGTCGGTTCGTTGATGATCCGTAAGACCTTCAGGCCCGCGACCTCGCCCGCTTCCTTGGTGGCCTGGCGCTGTGCGTCGTCGAAGTAGGCGGGCACGGTGATCACGGCGTCCGTGACGTCCTCGCCGAGATAGGCCTCGGCGTCCCGTTTCAGTTTCTGCAGCACTCGCGCGGAGAGCTCCTGCGCGCGGTAGCGGGTGCCGTCGACGGTGCCCGTCTCGGGAAACCGCCAGGTCACATCGCCCATGTACCGTTTCACGGACCGCGCGGTGCGCTCCACGTTCGTCACGGCCTGCCGTTTGGCGACCTCGCCGACCAGCACCTCGCCGTTCTTGGCGAAGGCCACCACCGAGGGCGTGGTGCGCGCCCCCTCGGCATTGGCGACGACCGTCGCCTCACCCCCTTCCAGTACGGCCACCACCGAGTTCGTCGTACCGAGATCGATTCCGACCGCACGTCCCATGTCCGTCCCCTTCCGCCAGGGCTCTGCCCGCCCTCAAGCACAAGACGCGCGTTACCGCTTGTCAATGGCGCGGACGGCCGGGCAGGGGCGGACACACCGATGCCGCGCCCCCTCGGGGAGGACGCGGCATCGGTGTACGAGCGTCAGGCGAGCTTGGCCGACAGGGTGATCGTCGTACCGGTCAGGGCCTGGCTGACCGGGCAGTTCTTCTTGGCGTCCTCGGCCGCCGCGACGAAGCCGTCGTTGTCGAGGCCCGGCACCGTTCCCTCCACCGTGAGGTGGATGCCGGTGATGCCCTCGCCGGGCTGGAAGGTGACGTCGGCATTGGTGAGGAGCTTGGTGGGCGGGGTGCCGGCACCCGCGAGGGCGTGCGACAGCGCCATGGAGAAGCAGCTGGAGTGGGCCGCCGCGATCAGTTCCTCGGGGCTGGTCTTGCCGTTCGCGTCCTGGGCCCGCGACGCCCACGTCACCGGCTGCTGGCCGATGCCGGAGGAGTCGAAGGTGACGACGCCGTTGCCCTCGAGCAGGTTGCCTTCCCACACGGTGTGTGCGGTGCGCGTGGTTGCCACGATGATTCCTTTCGGGTGTGGTCCCGTTGCCGGGGTCCGTGCCCCCATCCGATCACACCTGGGGCCGGTGCACCTCGCGGATCGGGCGGCGACCTGCCGGGGCGTGTCCGGGTTTTCCCCCGACGAGGGCCGCGGAGCCACCTGCTGACGCACCGTCGAGGAGGGCTCGGGTCACCCGGAAGACCGGTCCGCGCGCGGCGAACGGGAGCCGTGCGCTCTGCGGGATCGGACAGGCGTGCTCGCGCCGCACCCGCAGAACGTCGCAGTATCCGTCCGTGATCACCAGGACGGGCGCGCCCGGCGGGAAGTCGTCGGCGCGGTGCAGCAGATCGATGCCCGGCTGCAGCACGGTGCCACCGCGCCCGCGCACCCGCACCCGTCCGGCGATCACCGGCAGACAGCCCGCGTCGTGCGGTGCGGCGTCGCAGAACACGACACGGGCGGCCGGTACGTCACGGGCCTCGGCGTACGAGACGATGGCGCCCAGCGCCTTGCCGAGCAGGTGCGGTCCGTGATTCCCCCCCGACCGGCATCGCTGATCGACTTGTTGAGCCCGGCCTTCCTCCCATTTTCGGCGCGCACGTCTTCGTCGCCCGGTGGTCCAGCCGTCCGGTGGTCCGGTGGTCCGGTGCCCAGTTGCCGGGTCGCCCGGTCGGTCCCGGGGAGGGCCCCGCTCAGGCGGCGCGCTCGTCCGGGCGGGCCGGCAGCGGTACTTGGGGGCCGTCGCACTCACGCAACCAGCGACGCAGCACGTCGTGCACCCGCTCCGCGCCGACCAGTTCGGTGCCGGCGCCGATGAATTCAGTGTTCCTACCTGCGAGTTCGGTGTCCGCACCGGCGAGTTCGGTGTTCGTGCCGACCGGCGTGGACCGGGCGACCGGCACGGACAGGGCGACCGGGGAGAGCAGGAAGGGCCGCCCCTGGGCGCCGCCGAGCCCGCCGTGCGAACCGATCTGCTCCTCGAAGGCGAGGACTTCGCCCTCGACGGGGTCGTACGAGGAGTTGACCATGATGTCGGCGGTGTGCGGGAAGGAGTGCGTGCGCCGCACGGCGTCGGCGGCTCCGGGGCCGAAATCGGCCAGTGGGCCCGGGTGTTCGTCGTCGAGGCGGTCCATCGGCACCTCGGTGCCGTGCGCCCCGAGCACGAGGCCGCCGTGCTCCTCACTGCGGACCAGGAGGAAGCCGACGCCGGGGTGGTTGGCGAGCGTGGACAGCAGCGCGGGGTGGCGGCGGTCGATCTCCTCCCGGCTCATCCGGTGCGGAACGTCGGGGAAGGAGACGAGACCGAGGTTGCCGGAGGCCAGGACGAGGGGCTCCGAGCGACGCCCCGACATTCCGCGCCGCTCCTCGCGCTCCTCGACCGGCCTGCGCAGCGCGGCGCGTACGGCGGTCCGCGCCTCGGCGCCGCTGTGGGTCCTCTGGGCCTTGCGGGGCACGGGCAGCCCGCAGCCGGCCCGGACCAGATTGCCGAGACTGAGGCCGTAGCGGGTCAGGAAGGTCTCCCCGGGGCTCTGGCCGTGGTCGGAGAGCACGACGATCCGGTACGGGCGCGGGGCGTGCTCGGCGACCTTCTCGATCAGCGCGAGCGACCGGTCGAGCCGCTCCAGGATCTTCTCGGCGTCCCGGCTCCGCGGCCCGGAGTGGTGTGCCACTTCGTCGTACGCCACCAGGTCCGCGTAGACCGCGTTGCGCCCGGCGAGCATGTCGCCGATCACCGCGGCGACCACGACGTCCCGCTCGACGACGGTCGCGAAGGCGCGGACGAAGGGGTACAGCCCGCCGCGCTTGACCCGGGGCCGTCGCTGCTCGATCCGGGCCCAGGTGGACTGACCCGTCTCTCTGAAGACCTCGGCGACGAACGACATCGCCGTACGGACGGCGTTGGCCGGGTCGGAGAAGTACGCGAAGTAGCCCGCCCGCGAGCGGTTGTCCCGTCCCCTGCGCGCGGCCACGGACAGCACGAGGGCGAGCTCGTCGGCGCCGCCGCTGAAGAGGTTGCCGCGGCTCGCGCCGCCGACGGCGAGCAGGCCCCCGTCGCCGGTGTGCGCGACGGCCCGGCGCTGCAGTTCGGCGGCGCTGGTCGGCCGGTTGCAGACCATGACCTCCTGGGTGTCCTTCTCGTACCACCGGAAGGCCGGGACGTCGTGGTTGGTGCCGTGCAGGATGCCCAGCTGGCTGGCGCCGGTCTGGCTGGACCAGTCGGTGCGCCACGGGGTGAGCCGGTGGGTGGGACGGGTACCGCCCAGCCATCGGGCCGCGGTCGGCATCAGCCCCTTGCCGATCGCCTCCAGCAGTACGTCGTGCCCGACCCCGTCGAGCTGGAGGAAGACCGCACCGTGCGTCGAGGGACCGGGCTGCCCGGTGGAGCGCCGACGGCGGCGGTCGGCGAGGCGGTAGAGCCGGCGGCGGTACGCGTCGTCGTCCCGTACGGCGAGGGCGGCGCCGGTGGCCGAGGCGACGGCGGACATCACGGCGGCCACGACCACGGCGGTCTCGGGGGCCGCCTCACCGTGCCCGGAGGGGTTGAGCCGCAGGGCGATCAGCAGCAGCGAGCCGTTCAGGAAGAAGACGAGCAGACCGAGCACCAGGGCGGGGACGAGCAGCAGGGCCCGCACGAGCAGGGGCCACACCAGCGAGGACAGAAGGCCGAAGACGCCCGCCCCGGCCGCCGCGGTGACGGCGATCCGGGTCGCACTGTCCCCGCTGTCCGACTGCAACCGGAAATCGGGCAGCGCACCGGCGAGGACGAGCATCGTGACCGTGGACACGGCCCACACCGTGATAGCCCGACCCACTGCGCCGGCGACGCGCCGCCAACGTCCTCCGTCCACGCCCAGTCCACCTCACGTCCCGGCCCGCCCGGTCCGCGCGGCCTGCTCCCACCCTGTCACAACGGCCGGAGATCCCCAGAAGTCCCCAAAAGCCGCAGGAAGTCCCCCCGAAGCCTCGCCCCGGCGCCTTGTCCCGGCGGAGAGATCAACGGCCGTCGTATCCGGCCGTCGGCATCGACAGGCGGCGGTGGACCCGGGCCTTCATCTGGGCGTCGTACGACGGTTCGGCGGTGCCCACCGTCTCGACACGTACCCCACGGCGTGCACACTCGGCGGTGAACTCCTCGACCGAGGCGAGCGCCCGCTCCAGCACCCGGCGGCTGGGCGCGACGAACAGATCCACGAGCCCGGCCTCGACGTCCGCCCACAGGCTGCGGTGGTCGGGGCGCAGACCGCGTACGAGAAGTTCCCGGGTGACGACATAGCCGTGCTCGGCGGCCCAGCGGGCGCACATCGCGTGCTGGCTGCGGGAGTCGACGAGGAAGGGGTCCGCGTCGAGTTCCTCCAGAGGGGTCAGGCTCGCGATCGCCGTGACGCGAAGCGTCGGGGGGCGCGACGCGGGACCGCTCCACTCGTGCGAGCGCTTGAGGGCGTGCGTGCCGGAGGCAGCGCGTGCATCTCCCATGGCGTCCCCCTCACCTCCGGGTTTCGCCGCAGACCCTACTCCTGCCCGTAGGCTCGGGGGGAGTCGTGCGAAGGAGGCAAAGAGGTGCCGGTGGAGATCACCTGGTGGGGGCACGCCACCTGCACGCTGGAGGACTCCGGGACACGCGTGCTCACCGATCCCCTCTTCGCGCGCCGGCTCGCACACCTGCGGCGCAGGCGCGGGGCGCCGCCCCCTCCCCCGGCGGCGGTCGCCGACGTGGCGCTCGTCTCCCATCTGCACGCCGACCATCTGCACCTGCCGTCGCTGGCGCGGCTGGCTCCGGGTACCCGGCTGCTCGTGCCGCACGGCGCCCCGCGCTCGGTGCCGGGGCTGCGCAGACTGGACCATCTGCGGCTCACGGAGGTCGCACCCGGTGACCGCACCCGGGTCGGTGACCTGGTCGTACGCACCGTTCCCGCGCGGCACGACGGACGGCGGCTGCCGATCGGACCGCATCGCTCCCCCGCGGTGGGGTACGTGGTCGAGGGCGAGTCGCGGACGTACTTCGCCGGGGACACGGGGCTGTTCGCGTCGATGGCCGACGAGGTCGGACCGGTCGACGTGGCGCTGCTGCCGGTGGGCGGCTGGGGTCCGTATCTCGGGGAGGGGCATCTCGACGCGGGGCGTGCCGCCGAGGCGCTCGCCGCATTGCGGCCGCGCAGCGCTGTGCCGGTGCACTACGGCACGTTCTGGCCCATCGGAATGGATGCCGTGCGCCCCCATGAATTCCATGCGCCGGGTGAGGAGTTCGTGCGCCTGGCCGCCGAGCGTGCGCCCCAGGTGGCGGTGCACCTGCTGGAACACGGCGAGAGCGTGCGTCCGGAGGCCGCCCGGTGATTGCCCGGTCCGCCGCGGGGGCGGTGGTTCCCTCACTCCTCCTGGCGGTCAAGAACACCGCTCCGGCTCTCCTCCTGGCGGTCAAGGGCACTGCTCCGGCTCTCCTCCTGGCGGTCAAGGGCACTGCTCCGGTGATGTTCCTGTCCGCCGCGGCCCCGGCCGTGCCGCCGGAGTCCACTCAGCAGGCGCTCGGATATCCGTCCCTGTTCCTGCTGGTGCTGATCGGCGCGCTGGTACCCGTGGTGCCGACCGGCGCGCTGGTGAGTTCGGCGGCGGTGGTGGCCTTCCACCAGACGTCGCCCTTCGCGCTGCTGATGGTGTTCCTGGTGTCCTCGGTCGCCGCCTTCCTCGGTGACATGTCGCTCTACTGGCTCGGCCGGCGCGGCATGGGTTCCAGGAACGGATCGCGCTGGCTGGAGGCGATCCGGGTGCGCGCGCCCGAGGACCGGCTCGCCCAGGCGCAGCACAAGCTCGCCGACCACGGCATCGCCGTCCTCGTGCTGTCCCGCCTGGTGCCGGCGGGCCGCATCCCGGTGATGCTCGCCTGTCTGATAGCGAAGATGCCGCTGCGTGTGTTCGCCCGCGGAGACATCCCGGCATGTCTCGCGTGGGCGGCCACCTACCAGATCATCGGCATCCTCGGCGGCTCGCTCTTCCCCGAGCCGTGGGAGGGCGTGGTGGCGGCGGTGGCCCTGACCGTCGCGATCAGCGCGGCGCCGAGCGTGTGGCGCAGGTTCCGCCGGACGACACCCTCGTAGGGACGCGGTCACTCCAGTACCCGGGAGCCTCCCACCGCCAGATCCCACAGGTTCTCCCGGGCCAGGCCAGCCCGCTCCCAGGCGGCCCGCACCCGTCGCAGGGGCTCCAGCACCGGTTCCGCCGAGAGCACGAACGTGCCCCAGTGCATCGGTGCCATCCGGCGCGCGCGCAGATCGACGGCCGCCTGTACGGCCTCTTCGGGGTCACAGTGCACATCGCTCAGCCACCAGCGGGGGTCGTAGGCGCCGATGGGCAGGAGGGCGAGGTCGATCCCCGGGTGACGCTGCCCGATACGGCCGAACCAGCGGCCGTATCCGGTGTCGCCCGCGAAGTACACGCGCTGTCCCCCGGGCGCCGTGAGGACCCAGCCGCCCCACAGGGAGCGGCAGGTGTCGGTGAGGGTGCGCTTGGACCAGTGGTGGGCGGGGACGAAGTCGAAGCGGACGCCGTCGATTTCGGCCGCCTCCCACCAGTCCAGCTCGGTGATCCGGGTGAACCGGCGTCGTCTGAACCAGCGTCCGAGTCCGGCGGGTACGAACATCGGTGTGTCGCGCGGGAGTCGGCGCAGGGTCGGTGCGTCCAGATGGTCGTAGTGGTTGTGGCTGATGACGACCGCGTCGACGCGCGGCAGCAGGCTCCAGGCGATGCCGACCGGGGTGATCCGGGCCGGGGTTCCCATGATCCTGCGGGACCGGACCGGGTCGGTGAGGACGGTGATCCCGCCGATCCGGATCACCCAACTCGCGTGTCCCGCCCAGGAGACGGCGACCGTACGGGCGTCCACGCGGGACAGCGGTCCGGGCTCGAAGGGCAGCATCGGGATGTCGGCGAGCCCCTCGGCACCCGGCCGCAGGGCGCCCTCTCGGGCGAACCGCGCGATTGCGCGGAGCCCCGGCAGCGGCGCGGTCAGCCGGTCCACGAAGGACCGGGGCCAGAGTCGCCGCTCGCCGGGCTGACGGGGCTCGGCGAGCGGCGGGGGAGGAAGGACGGCGGGGTGCCCCGGCGCCGG
The DNA here is from genome assembly GCF_025399795.1 of Streptomyces rhizosphaerihabitans. GTDB lineage: Bacteria > Actinomycetota > Actinomycetes > Streptomycetales > Streptomycetaceae > Streptomyces > Streptomyces rhizosphaerihabitans. Next base: position 82,604 of record NZ_JAODTZ010000015.1, read on the forward strand.
GGCGGGTGGGGGCGCGGGATCGTCGGTGTCCTGGGTCGTCGTGCTCGTGGTCGACTCGGACTGCTGCGTCATCGAGGAGACTCCCGTCGCTGAGCGTCGTCGCGGAGATCGTCGAAGGCCGACCTCAACAGGGTCAACGCGTCGCGCACATGCGGCAGTTCCAGTGGCGAGGGGGAGGCGAGGGATTCCTCCCGCTCCTCGTCCGTGGAGCCGAGCAGCGGCCCGGTACCGAGGCGGACCCGGAGCGCGGCGAGGTCGTCGCCGAAGCGGTGTCCGCCCGGCGCGGGCATGCCGAGCCGGGTGGAGAGGTAGTCCTCCAGGTCCTGCGCGTCGCCGACGCCGTGCGCGCCGAGGGCGGAGCGGAGCGGGCCGAGGTCGACATACAGGTGCCGGCCGGCCTGCGGTGGGCGCGCGACGGCACCCGCGGCGCCCACCACCCGCTGCGCGGCGTCGGCCACGCGCGCGTGCAGGCGTACGGCGGCGGTGAGCCGTTCGGTGATCGCGGCGGGCTCGCCGAGCGCGTAGGCGGCCGCCGCCGCGACCGGTTCGGCGACGCGCGCGCCGAGCACGGTGAGCACGTCGAGGACGCGGGAACGCAGCAGAGTGCCCCCGTCGTTGTCGGGGAAGCGGGCGACGGCGGCCGGCCAGCCCTGCGGCAGGAAGGCGCCCGCGAGGTCGGAGATCACGGTGACGTCGTCCGGGAGCATCTCGGCGGGGCTGAGCAGCACGGTGTCGTGCGGCCGGTGCAGGGTGTCGCGCCAGGTCTCGTCGCTGACGATGTGCAGTCCCTCGCCCGCCGCGGCCTCCACGGTCTCGTGCACCACCTCGGGCGGTGCGACGGTCGCGGTCGGGTCGTCGGCCACGGACAACAGGAGCAGGCGCGGGTCGCCGCCCTCCGCGCGGACTCTGCGGACGGTCTCCAGAAGGGCGTACGGATCGGGGACGCCGCCGCACTCCGCGGGCGTCGCCACACGGAACACGGATCTGCCCAGCAGGCGTGCCTGCGGCGCCCACCACGCGGCGCACGGGCGGGGCGCGAGGACATCGCCGCCGAGTGCCGCGGTCAGCGCCAGCAGCAGTGCGGGGGCTCCGGGGGCGGCCACCACCCGGTCGGGTGCGGCGGCCAGTCCGCGCCGGGTCCAGTAGCCGCGGGCGGCATCGAGGAGCGCGGGGCCGCCGCCGAAGAGCTCGGCGTCGGAGCGGTTCGCGGCGGCGGCCAGCACGGAGCGGAGTTCCGGCAGCACGGGCAGGCCCTGGTCGGGCAGCGGCGGCCCGTACCGGACCGGTCCGTGTCCTTCCGGGGCCGTCCGCCGCATACCTGCCTCCGCACCGTGGGTGCTGCCGTTCCCTGTGCCGGAACCTGCTTGTCCGTACGGTTCCGGATGTCGTCGTCCCCTCGTACAAATCACCTCGCGCGGCTCGTCGGCCCTCGCCGTGGTCCGCTCAGTACGCAGAGGCATGCCGTCCCATGCGTGTTCTCGTGAGTTCGCACGGAGGTTCGCGGGGAGATTCGCTCGGGAGTGCTCTGGGGACTGCGCTCGGGAGGACTCTCAGGAGTGCTCTCGGGAGTGCTCTCGGGAGTGCTCTCGGGAGAGTGTCTGTCACATCGTCGCCTGCCGTGCCGTCGACCGTCACCGTGCCGCCCGCCCCTCTACGCCCGCCGCCTGCGCAGCCGGTACGCGGCCGCGCCCACGGCCCCGGCGACCAGCACGCTGCCGACGACCAGAGCCGGCACGGAGTCGGTGAACACGCCGCCCTCACCGGCTTGTACGCCACGCTGGACAGTGGGCGGACGCTCACCCGCGCCGGTACCCGTTCCCATGCCCGCGCCTGTGTCGGAGCCGGTCCCGCTGTCGGGTCCGTGCGTCGCCGTGCCGCCCCGGGCCACGGAGTACGAGGCGGTCCACTGCTTCCCGTGACCGCCGGGCGGCGCGGGACAGACTCCGTCCACGTTCCACGGCCCGTCGGCGCCCCCGGCATCCGGGCCCACCGTGTCGGGTCCCACCGTGTCGGGAACCGCGGTGTCGGGAACCGTGCTGTCGGGAACCAAGGAGTCCGGGCCCACCGTGTCGGGGCCCACCGTGTCGGGGCCCACCGTGTCGGGGCCCACCGTGTCGGGGCCCACCGTGTCGGGGCCTACCGTGTCCGGCCCCACGTCATCCGGGCCCACCGTGTCCGGACCGACGGTCTCGGGACCCACGGCGCCGGGGGTCAGCGGGTCGGGGACCACAGGGTCGCCGACGACGGGAGCGGGTGCCAGGGCATCGGGCGCGAGGGTGTTTTCGCCCCCGGGGGCGGGGATCACGGCTTCCGCGCCCGCGGCGTCGGGATTCTTCGCGTCGGAGGCGCCTGACACGGCGGGACCCATCTCGCCGGGGATCAATCCGGCGGAGCCGGGCCCCGCGCCGGACCCCGCCGTGGCGGAGTCTGCGGCCGTGTCGGGAACCGCGCCGGACTCCCCGGACGAGATGTGGGCCGTGCCGCTGTAGGAGGCGGCGGCGTTCGGGGCGGTGCCCTCGACGTGGTGCAGCTGGACCTTGCCCTCCTGGAAACCCTGGGAGCTGGCGTCGATGAAGTCGGGCGGGGTCCCCCCGATCGCGTCGCAGGTGACCGTGATGGTGACGGTGCCGCCGGGTTCGACGGAGCCCGGGCTGACCTCCGCGGCCGGATCCGCGGACGCGCCCGACACGGCGGCGCCCAGGGCGGCGCCGGCCAGGGCGGTGGCGTACAGGACACGGGCGGTACGGCGCATGAGCGGGGCTCCTTCGGCGGGGCTGCGGTCCGAGAGCCACGGCCGTCGTGTCCCTCGGGCCCATCAGAGCCCGCCGTCCCGCCGGGCGCGAACGGCCGGGCACCATTCGCGGGAAACAGGGGCCCGAGCGGGTGACATCGCGACGGGGATGGCGGGCCCCTGCGTACGGCATCCGCTCGGGCTCCGTACAAAGCCCCCCACCACCCCTACCCCTGCCCTGTCCCTGCCTCTGCCTCTGCCTGTACGACATCCAGCGCCGCCGCCCGTACGACAGCCGCCCCGCACCGTACGACGCCCACTGCCGCAGCCCGTGCGCCATCCACCGCCCGTCACCGATCAGTGGTCACCGGTCACCCGTCACCCGTCACCCGTCACCCGGCCTGGGACACCAGTTCCTTCTCCAGCTCCAGTCCGTGTCCCCGCTTGTCCACGACGGCCGCGGCGACGTCGGACAGTTTGCGGTTGGTGCCCTGGGAGATGCGGCGCAGGACCGCGAAGGCACGGTCCGCGTCGCAGCCCAGGACGTGCATCACCATGCCGCAGGCCTGGTCCACGACGGGCCGGGAACGCAGCGCGGCACCCAGTTGGTCGAGCTCGGTGAGTGCGGCGCGGTAGGAACGGTCGCGGACCAGGCAGGTCGCGGTGTGGTCGCCGAGCGCGCGGGCGGCGCCGTGCGGAGCGCCTTCGAGGGCGCCGGGCCGGAAGCTGTAGAGGCTGAGGGTGACGGTCAGCCCGGAGCGGCGAAAGGGGATGGTCACGCTGGAGCGCACACCCGCGTCGAGGGCCATGGCTCGGTAGCCGGGCCAGCGCTCCTCGACCAGCAGGTCCGCCGAGTCGACGGGTTCGCCGCGTTCCAGAGCCGCCGGGATCGGCCCGTCGCCGGAGCGCAGCTGCACCGAGACGAGTCCGGCGAGGTCGGGGTGGGTCACCGCGGCGGGCCGTTCCGTGCCGCCCCCGGACACCATGCTGCTGGCGCCGCAGCAGTCCGTGACGCAGCGCGTGGCCTGCTCGGCGAGTTCCGAGAGCCTCCTCCCGGGAAGCGCGGACTCGGGTGATTCCGGTCCCAGACGGCCGAGTTGATCGGTTTCCGGCATGGCTCGCTCCTCCTCCTTTCTTCCCGCCTTCCCGCTCAACTGCGCCGAAAACGAGCACTCTCGCCCAGGCCGGAATCAAGTGCCCTCACCTGCGCCGAACAAGTCCTGCGGGTTCAGCCCCCGCCCCCCGCGGCACGCCTCGGCCGGGTTACGTTCATCGCATGGCGCAGACGGACGAATTCGGTGAAGAACTCGCGGATTTCGTGCGCCGCGTCTCGGAGTTGAAGGCGGCGCGTTCCGTACCCGTCCAGGAAATGCCGACGGTCCTCGACGCGGCCATCTTCGAACTCGACCATGTGGCGGAGCAGTTGTGGCCGGCGTTCCAGCGACTGTCCGCGACCGGTCCTTCCGGCATCGGCTCCGTGGACCGCCAGGAGCAGCAGCTCCTGAAGGCGCTGTTCCAGCGGGTGCCGGTGCCGGTCGTGCTGGTCGACCGCGAGAGCGTGGTGCGCCGGATGAACTTCGCGGCGACCTCGTTCACCGGTGTCCGGGCCGGTTACGCCACCGGCCGGCCGCTGACCGGGTTCCTCGCGCACGCGGACCGGGCCGCGTTCCGCTCACAGGCGGCGGCGGTGGCCCGCGGCGAGGGCGACCGCGGGCTCACCGTGCATCTCCAGCAGGAGCCGTCGGTGCCCGTGCGGGCGACGCTCGCCGCGCTGCGACCGAGCGGGGAGCCGCGGACCGCCGTACTCGTGGTGCTCCAGCCGGTGGACGAGGGGAACCCTTCGCATTCCCCGGGTGCCTCGGGGCGAGGTGCGCCGGGGCGGACGGTGCCGAGCCTGTCCGCGACCACCCGGCACGCGGCGCTGATGGACCTGGTGGACGCCATGACCACGGCGCTGCTCGGCAGTTCGGAGGGGGACCGTTCGGCGGTGCTGGACCGGGCGGCGGGAGTGCTGCACGGGCGGTTCGCGGACTGGGTGGTGGCCGACACCGGGGACGGACGGCTGTCCCGTACGGCCGTCCTCGGTCCGTCCGGGTGCGGCGAGGAGGTGGCGGCCGTGGCCGCGCAGGATCCCGCCGCGTGTCCCCTCGTCGCCGAGGCGGTACGCGGCGGGTCCACGGCCCTTCAGGTACGTCCCGAGGACCCGGACGCCTTCGGCCGCGACGCCTCGGGCGCCCCGGTCCTCGTCCGCGCCGACGTGACGTCCTTGCTGTGTGTGCCGCTGCCCGGCACATCCGGTGCCGTACGTGGGGTGTTGACGCTGTTCAGGAGCGGGAGCCGGCCCGCCTTCTCGATGGCCGAGGCGCAGGCGATGGACCTGATGTCCCGCCACATCGCCCTGAGGCTGGCATGGTCGGACTGAACCGACCGCCTCTCGACCTCCGTCGGGCGACAGGCCCTAGGCCGCGTCGCGCATGATCTGGTCGCGCAGCCGGGTGCAGCAGCGGCTGATGAGGCGGGAGACGTGCATCTGGGAGATGCCCAGTTCGTCGGCGATCCGGCTCTGGGTCATGTCGCTGAAGAACCGCATGTAGAGGATGGCGCGTTCGCGCTCGGGCAGGGCCTGCAGCCGGGGCTTGACGGCCTCGCGGTCGATGACGGTGTCCAGGGCCGGGTCGGGCGAACCGAGGGCGTCGCTGAGGGAGTAGCCGTCCTCGCTGCCCGGCAGTTCGGCGTCCAGGGAGAGCGCGGTGAAGCTCTCCAGGGCCTCGAGCCCCGTCAGGACGTCCTCCTCGCTCATCCGGGCGTGCTCGGCGATCTCGGCGACGGTGGGCCGGCGGCCCGAGATGGTCTGCGACAGGTCCTGGCTGGCGAACCGGACCCGGTTGCGCAGGTCCTGGACCCGGCGCGGCACGTGCAGGGTCCACATGTGGTCACGGAAGTGACGCTTGATCTCGCCGGTGATCGTCGGCACCGCGTAGCTCTCGAAGGCGTTGCCGAGCTCGGGGTCGTAGCGGTCGACGGCCTTGACCAGACCGAGTGACGCGACCTGGCGCAGGTCCTCGTAACTCTCGCCGCGGCTGCGGAAGCGCCCCGCGAGCCGTTCGGCCATCGGCAGCCAGGATTCGACGATCTCCGCACGGAGAGTGTCGCGCTGCTGACCCGGGGGGAGCATGGCGAGCCTGCGGAATGCCTCCGCGGTGTCGGGGGCGTCGTCGTGCGGATGGTGTGTCGCGCTCGCTTGAGTTCGCATGGTGCGTCGCAACTCCCTTGATGGTGCCGTGTGATGGACAGTCATCGTGGGAACGCACCCGTACGCCGGACGGGTACATCCATGGCGCGCGGATAGCCGCTCCCACGGACGTGCCTCCTGTCCGAAGCACTGCAACAGCGTCTGCCCCGCGCCATGCGGGACAAACACCTTCCTATTCTCTCCCGAGCCGGGTCGCCCGTCCTCCCGGGGGTGGGGGCGGCCGTGCCGTCACCACCGGGCCGTCACTGACGACCACTGCCCGGTCACAGCGGGTGCAGGGGTCGTGGGTGTGCGGAGTGCGGGGCGCGGGGTGCAGTGCATATCCGGCATCCGACATCCGACATCCGGCACCCGGCACCCGGCACCCGGCACCCGGCACCCGGCACCCGGCACCCAAGATCACTGGACTCGTCCGTGAACGGTCGGCCCGCCCCGCGCCGAGCCGGGGATCCGGGCGATACTCGCCCTCAGGGCCGGCGCCCCACCAGACAGAGCAGTTTCGTCTGGACGTCCGCGCCGGGCGGTGGCTCCTCCGGGGCCGCGAAGAGTCCGCTCCTCTCCAGTTCCGCCGCGTGGGGGGCGACCTCCCTGACCGCGAAGGACAGCAGGTCTTCGGGAAGTTGTTCGTCCGCGCCGATGGCGCGGGACAGGTCCCAGGTGTGGACCGTCAGGTCGGTGACCAGCTGAGCGCAGTAGTCGCCCGCCTGCATGTCCCCGAACGAGAGGTGGACCGTGCGGTCGAGAGCGCCGGGCTCGGCGAACACGGCGCGGGAGGCGTCGGCCACGGTGTCCCAGGCGGCGACGGGGTCCGGGCCGAGCAGGTCGCCCGCCAGGCTGTCGCCGACCGAGTCGACGGTGGCGCCGTCCCGGACCAGCGCGGGCACCCACGCCTGCTCGGAGACGAGATGGCCGACGAGGTCGCGCACGCTCCAGGCGGTGCACGGCGTCGGGGCGTCCCACTGGCTGTCGCGGATCGCGTGGACGCGGCGGCCGAAGAGCTCCATGGCCTCCGCCTGCCGGGTCAGGATCGGGTCCGGGTCGGTCATGCCGGCGGCACCCCCGCGGGTCCGCGCTCCCGGGCGCCGTCACGGGTACGGCCCGCCGAGACGGGCCGGCGCGGGTGGCGGCGCAGATACTCGCCCTCCAGCTGGGCCATGCGCACGTTGTGGGTGTGCAGCGCGTCGTTCGAACCGTGCAGCAGCGTGTCGTGGCGGGTGCGGTGGATGGCCTCCAGCTCTTTCATCAGCTGCTGGTCGTCCAGCCGGTCCGGGTCGACTCCGGTCATGGTGCTACCCCGCTCGTCGTGGCCGTCGGTGCGGTCCGGGCACCCGCCCCGGGCAGACACTGCCCCGAGCGGCGTCCGGGAGGGAGCCATGGATCGAGACCTACTCCCACCACTCTACGAACATCCGGGGTGCCGGGCCTCCCCGGGACGGGCCCGGCTTCGGGCCCGTCCGGAGCCCCGTCGCCGAAGCCGCCGTCCCGGCCGCCTACCTGGCCCGCTCCACGCGGCGCTCGTCCCACACCGGTTCCTGCGTCTCCCGTACACGGCCGTCCGAGCCGAAGACCAGGTAGCGGTCGAAGGAGCGGGCGAACCAGCGGTCGTGGGTGACCGACAGAACCGTCCCCTCGTAGGCCTCGAGGCCCTCCTGAAGGGCCTCCGCGGACTCCAGGTCGAGGTTGTCGGTCGGCTCGTCAAGGAGCAGGGCCGTCGAGCCCTCCAGTTCCAGGAGCAGGATCTGGAATCGCGCCTGCTGGCCGCCCGACAGCTTCTCGAAGCGCTGCTCCGCCTGCGCGGTCAGCTCGTAGCGGCGCAGCCGGGACATCGCGGCTCCGCGGTCCTGCGAGTGCTCGGACCACAGGATGTCGAGGAGCGTGCGGCCTTCCAGTTCCGGGTGGGCGTGGGTCTGCGCGAAGTGGCCCGCTACCACGCGGGCGCCGAGCTTCCACTCGCCGGTGTGCGCGACGCTGCCGCCCGCGAGCAGCCGCAGGAAGTGCGACTTTCCCGAGCCGTTGGAGCCGAGGACGGCGACGCGCTCGCCGTAGAAGATCTCCAGGTCGAAGGGCTTCATCAGGCCGGTGAGCTCAAGTCCCTTGCAGGTCACCGCCCGCACCCCGGTCCGCCCGCCGTGCAGCCGCATCTTGATGTCCTGCTCGCGCGGCGGCTCCGGCGGCGGTCCGGCCTCCTCGAACTTCCGCAGCCGGGTCTGCGCCGCCGCGTAGCGGGACGCCAGCTCATGGCTGATGGAGGCCGCCTGACGGAGGTTCAGCACCAGCTTCTTGAGTTGCGCGTGCTTCTCGTCCCAGCGCCTGCGCAGTTCCTCGAAGCGCGCGAACCGCTCCCGCCTGGCCTCGTGATACGTCGCGAAACCGGCGCCGTGCACCCAGGCGTCCGCGCCGGCCGGGCTGGGCTCGACACTGATGATCTTCTGGGCGGCGCGGGAGAGGAGCTCTCGGTCGTGGGAGACGAACAGCACGGTCTTGCGGGTCTCCTTGAGCCGCTCCTCCAGCCAGCGCTTCCCCGGCACGTCGAGATAGTTGTCCGGCTCGTCGAGCAGCAGCACCTCGTCGGTGCCGCGCAGCAGCGCCTCGAGGACCAGCCGCTTCTGCTCGCCCCCGGACAGGGTCCGGACCAGCCGCCACTGCGCCTTCTCGTAGGGGACACCGAGGGCGGCCGTCGTGCAGATGTCCCAGAGGGTCTCGGACTCGTATCCGCGGACCTCGGCCCAGTCGGACAGCGCCTGCGCGTAGCGCAGCTGCGCGGCCTCGTCGTCCACGGTCATCATCGCGTGCTCGGCGGCGTCCACGGCCTTCGCGGCCTCGCGGATCCGCGGCGGGGCCACGGAGACGAGCAGCTCGCGCACGGTCGTCTCGTCGCGTACGGAGCCCACGAACTGCCGCATCACCCCGAGCCCGCCGCTCACGTTGACGGTCCCCCCGTGGGGCTTGAGCTCCCCCGAGATCAGCCGGAGCAGCGTCGTCTTCCCGGCACCGTTGGGCCCCACCAGGGCGACGACGGCCCCCTCCCCCACCCGAAACGACACATCGCCGAGCAGCGCCCTCCCGTCGGGAAGGTAGTACTCAAGATGTGCGGCTTCGAGATGTCCCATGGGCAGGCATTCTCCGGGGAGCGGGGGCGCGGGGCAAACGCGTATACGACGCGGGGCCCGGCACGGGGGCGGGAACCGCCTGATCCGGGGTAGACGGACCCGCATGACACCGACCCCAGATGTCGACCTCACCGCCCTGGTACCGGGCCGCCACGTCGTTCGGGACCGTCTCCTCGCCGTGGACTGCCGGCTCTTCGAGGCGGTCGCCACGCGGCACTGGCCGGGCGGTGACCCCGTGCTGCCGCGGCTGAGCCGCGGCGCGAACCATGGTGTCCTGTGGTTCGCCACCGCCGCCGCCGTGGCGGCGAGCCGCACTCCGCGGGCCCGCCGGGCCGCCGCACGGGGCGTCGCCTCGCTCGCCCTCGCCTCCGCCACCATCAACACACTCGGCAAGCGCTCGGTGCGCCGCACCCGCCCCGGACTGGACCCGGTCCCCCTCGTCCGGCAGCTGAAGCGGCAGCCGATCACCACGTCGTTCCCGTCGGGGCACGCCGCCTCCGCCGCCGCCTTCGCGACGGGGGTGGCGCTGGAGTCCCGCGGCTGGGGCGCGGCCGTCGCACCGCTCGCCGCGGCGGTCGCGCTGTCCCGCGTCTACACCGGCGTCCACTTCCCGAGCGACGTCCTGGCCGGGGCGGCCCTGGGCGTCGGCGCAGCGTACGCCGTGCGCGCGCTGGTACCCACCCGCGACCAGCTGACCCCGCCCGGCCGTGCGCGCACCGACGCGCCCGCACTGGCCGAGGGCGAGGGCCTGGTCATGGTGGCCAACATGGGCTCGGGCAGCTCGGAGCGGGTCGGCGCGCTGGCCGCCGCGCTGCCGCGCGCGGAGATCGTGGAGTGCGAACCCTCCGACATACAGGAGGAGTTGGAGAAGGCGGCGACCCGCGCCCGGGTGCTGGGCGTGTGCGGCGGCGACGGCACGGTGAACACCGCGGCCGAGGTCGCCCTGCGCCATCGCATCCCCCTCGCCGTCCTGCCGGGCGGCACCCTCAACCACTTCGCCCACGACCTCGGAGTGGAGGGCGAACGCGACCTGGTGCACGCGCTCCAGGAGGGCGAGGCGGTCCAGGTGGACGTGGGCCGGTTCGCGTCCGGCGGCAAGGAGGGCATCTTCCTCAACACCTGCAGCCTGGGCATCTATCCGGAGCTGGTGCGTGAGCGGGAGAACTGGTCCAAGGTGATCGGCAGCTGGCCGGCCGGAGTGCTGGGCGCCCTGCGTGTGCTGCGCGCCGACCATCACCCGCTGCGGGCCGAACTCGGCGGCCGTACCCACCCGTTGTGGCTCCTGTTCGCCGGGAACGGCACCTATCACCGGATGGGTCTGGCGCCCGCCCGCCGCTTCGACCTCGCGGACGGACGCCTCGACGTACGGGTCGTGCACGGCGGCCGCCATCCCGCGGTGCGCCTGCTGGCCGCCGCCTTCGCAGGCCCCCTCACACGCTCTCCCGCCCACGCGGCCGTACGGGTGGGCCGCCTGCACATCGAGGGCGTCGCGCCCTGCACGCTGCTCGCCTACGACGGCGAAGTCACCGAGGTGAGCGGCGAGGTGACACTGCGCAAGAGCCCCGAAGCCCTGACCGTCTACCGCCCGCTTCCCGCGCACTGACGCCGTCCGCGCGCACGTGTGCCGCCCCGTCCGCGCGCACCTTCGGACACCAGCGCCCCGGCTCCATCGGGACCCCCTCGGCACAACTCCCCTTCCCGTACTGTCCACATCGCAAGATACCGGTCTCATTATTCGACATGGGCGCGTACGGTGATGTCATCACCTCGGGGAGTGCGCACACGCCCGGCGAGGCCCCGTACGACGAGAAGGGGAACGGTCATGTCGAAGTCGCAGGAGACCGCCGTCTACACCCACGGCCACCACGAGTCGGTGATGCGCTCGCACACCTGGCGCACCGCCGCCAACTCGGCGGCGTACCTGCTCGACTCGCTGAAGCCGCACATGAAGATCCTGGACATCGGCTGCGGACCGGGCACTATCACCGCGGACCTGGCGGAACGGGTGCCGGACGGCCATGTCACCGGCGTCGACCACGCGCCGGGCATCCTGGACAAGGCCCGCCAGGTGGCGGCCGAACGCGGCCTGCGCAACGTCGGGTTCGCGGTCGCCGACGTCCACGCGCTGGAGTTCCCGGACGACACGTTCTGCGTGGTCCACGCCCACCAGGTGCTCCAGCACGTGGGCGATCCGGTACAGGCGCTGCGCGAGATGTACCGGGTCACCAAGCCGGGCGGGTTCATCGCGGTCCGCGATGCGGACTACTCATCCATGACCTGGTACCCGTCGACTCCGGGCATGGACGACTGGCTGGACCTGTACCTGCGGGTCGCCCGCGCCAACGGGGGCGAGCCCGACGCGGGCCGGCGTCTCAAATCGTGGGCACTGACCGCCGGGATCCGGGACATCACCGCCACGTCGAGCACCTGGACCTTCGCCACCGAGGACGAGCGGGAGTGGTGGAGCGGCCTGTGGGCGGACCGCACGCTGGCGTCGGCGTACGCGGACCGCGCGACGGAAGGGGACCACGCGACCACGGAGCAGCTGCGGGCGGTGTCGGAGGCCTGGCGGCAATGGGGGCGGCAGAAGGACGGGTGGTTCTCCGTACTGCACGGGGAAATTCTCTGCCGAAAGGAAGCCTGATCCCGCGATATCGGGAGACACGGAATGCAGGAGGTCAACACTATGGTTCCGATCCTGCTGGTTCTTTTGCTCGCACTGGTTCTCTTCGGTGCGGGTTTCGCACTGAAGATTCTGTGGTGGATAGCGCTGGTGGTCATCGTCCTGTGGCTGCTCGGATTCCTGGTCCGAGGCACGAGCGCCTCTGGAGGCAGGGGCCGCTGGTACAGGTGGTAGACCTTCCTCTTCGGGGAGAAAAACACTTGACGGCCCGAGGTCCGGAACAGTTCTGGACCTCGGGCCGCAGTTCGTACCGCTCACTCGGTGAGCGGTACAGTCACGTCGTATTCCACGGATTCCTCGTATTCCTGGCGAAGCCCGTCAGGCCCGTGAAGCCCTTGAAGCCGGTGAGGCCAGTGGATCCCGTGAAGGAGTACGCCGCCCATGGCCCGGTGAGCTCCACTCGCACCCCCGGCTCGTCGCGCGCGCTTCCGTTCACCCGCTCCACGAATTCCTCCGATTCCGCGCGCGGTACGAGATAGGCGGCATCGAGGACCTCGGCGTCCGGCTCTTCGGAGGACGCCGGATTCCGCGGGGTACGCAGCCGGGTTTCCTCAGCACACCGGGAGAGCGTGCCGTGCAATCGCCGCGTGAATTCCTCCGCGCGTTCCAGGGTTCCCCCAAAAGCCCCGACGGTTTCGGAGCTCACGGAAGCCCCGGCGGCTTCGGTGTTTTCGGTGTACACCTTCACGTCCCATTCCACCCGCCCGTCGAGCCGGTCGAGGGTCCGCAGGAAATCCTCCCTGCGCTCCTCCATCAGCACGCGTACGCCGCTGTCGTCCCGGAGCACGGTGGCCAGCCGGAGCGGCAGCGGACTGGTGACGGCGGTGAGCGCGTCGATGACACCCTGATGGGCGCGAGCCGTCGCCTCCAGCCACTCGACGTCCTCCAGTCGTCGGCGCAGCGGTTCCGCGCCGAATTCCCGCTCCGGGACCGAGCCCACCACGGCAATCAGGCCGCCGTGCCGCAGCAGTTTGGGCGGGACACCCGCCACCCCGGCCAGCTCGGCCGACAGCGCCGCCTCGAAGGGGCGGCAGATCGCGTAGACATAGCGCAGAGCGCTCACAGGTCTCCTCCCGCGTATCCACTCGCCCCGGCTCCGAAGCCGGTCGGCGGAGCATGAAGGCCGGGCTCGCCTCGTCCGCCGGGCGGGAACGCCCGCCCGCACCGTCGGCGTACTGACCATGGTGCCCTCCGGTCTCCGGTCAGCGCACCACGGCCGTCTCCACCAGCAGCCGGGCCGCCGCCGCGATCGACTCGGCGTCGATGCCCGCGGCGCGCAGCTGCTCGGCCGGGCTCGCGGAGCCCGGCATCCCACGGACGGCGAGGCGCACCAGGCGGGGCGCGGGGCGGCCGTCGGTGAAGGCGTCGAGCACCGCGTCCCCGATGCCGCCCTCCTCCCGGTGGTCCTCGACGGTGACCAGGCAGCCGGTCTCCTCGGCGGCCTCGCGCAGGGTCGCGCGATCCACGGGCTTCACCGAATAGAGGTCGATCACGCGGGCCTGGATGCCCTCACGGTCGAGTGTCTCCGCGGCGGCCAAGGCCTCGTGCACGGTGACGCCCGCGGCGACGAGTGTCAGCCGGTCCCCGGCGGAAGCACGCAGCACCTTGCTGCCGCCGACCGGGAACTCCTCGGTGGCGCTGTAGATGACGGGGCTGTCGCCGCGCGAGGTGCGCAGATAGCGGATGCCCTCCAGGTCCGCCATCGTGGCGACTAGCTTCGCGGTCTGGTTGGCGTCGCAGGGGTACAACACGGTCGAGCCGTACACGGCCCGGAACATCGCCAGGTCCTCCAGGCCCATCTGGGAGGGCCCGTCCTGGCCGATGGAGACGCCCGCGTGCGAGCCGACGAGGTTGATGCCGGAGCCGCTGATGGAGGCCATCCGGACGAAGTCGTGGGCGCGGGTGAGGAAGGCCGCGAACGTCGAGGCGTACGGGACCCAGCCCCGCGCGGACATGCCGACCGCGGTGGCGACCAGTTGCTGCTCGGCGATGTAGCACTCGAAGAAGCGGTCGGGGTGTTCCTTGGCGAAGAACTCCGTGCGCGTCGAGTCGCCGACCTCGCCGTCCAGGGCGACGATGTCGCCGCGGGCGGTGCCGAGCGCGGCGAGCGCCTGTCCGAAGGCGTCCCGGGTGGCGATCTCGTCGCCGGTGTCGTACCGCGGCAGGTCGAGGTGTCCGGACCGTACGGCGTGCACCGTCCTCGCGGCGGGGGGCTGTCGGACGTCCACGTGCCGGTCGTGCACACCGCCGAGTTCGGCGATCGCCTGATCGGCGTCCGGCAGCGGTTTGCCGTGCAGTCCCTCGCGGTCCTGGACCGATGCCACGCCCTTGCCCTTGAGGGTACGGGCGAGGACCACGGTGGGCCGGCCGGCGGTGGACTCCGCCTCGGCGAAGGCGCCGTCGATCGCGTCCACGTCGTGGCCGTCGACCTCGACGGCGTGCCAGCCGAACGCCCGGAACCGGCGCGCGTAGGCGTCCAGGTCGTGCCCGTGCCGGGTCGGCCCGCGCTGGCCCAGGCGGTTGACGTCGACGACCACGGTGAGGTTGTCGAGGTGCTCGTACCCGGCGTGCTCGGCGGCCTCCCACACGGACCCCTCGGCGAGTTCGCTGTCACCGCACAGCACCCAGATCCGGTATCCGGTGCGGTCGAGCCGCCGGCCGGCGAGCGCGACGCCGACACCGACGGGCAGTCCCTGGCCCAGCGATCCGGTGGCGGTCTCGACCCAGGGCAGCCGCCGGGGCGTCGGATGCCCTTCGAGTCGGCTGCCCGCCTTGCGGAAGGTGAGCAGCTCGGCCTCGCTCACGGCACCGGCCGCCTTGTACGCGGCGTACAGCAGCGGTGAGGCGTGGCCCTTGGAGAGGAGGAAACGGTCGTTGCCGGGGTGCTGAGGGCGTTCGAAGTCGTAGCGCAGATGGTTGGCCAGCAGGACCGCCATCAGGTCGGCGGCGGACATCGACGACGTCGGGTGCCCGGAGCCCGCGGCGTCGGCGGCCCGAACGCTGTCGACGCGCAACTGCTGTGCCAGGTCGATGAGTTGGCGGGTTTTCATGACGCTCCTTCCGAGCGGTTCGCGGCTCCTGAACTGCTCGGGCGCGCACCGTCCGGGCCCGGCGCGTCCGATGCGTCACGCGCTGCGGGCACCGCGGGCACTGCGGGGGCCGCGGACGCTTCGGGGGCCGCGGACGCTTCGGGGGCCGCGGACGCTTCGGGGGCCGCGGACGCTTCGGGGGCCGCGGACGGTCCAGGGACCCCGGGTGCTTCAGGGGCTTCGGGTGACTCAGTGGCTTCGGGTGACTCAGTGGCTTCGGGTGACTCAGTGGCTTCGGGTGACTCAGTGGCTTCGGGTGACTCAGGCGTTCCCGCTTGCGCGGGCGCCTCCGCCACCCGCGCCAGCTCGGGCGAGGCGGTGTCGAGCGGCACCGACCACGAGCGGACCAGGCCCAACTGCACGGCCTGGCGCGGCAGTACGGCGTCCAGGAGCCAGTCGGCCGCGACACGGACCCGGTTGGCGGGCATGGCGGCGAGGTGGTAGCCACGGGTGACGGCTCCGGCCACCGGCCCCGACAGGGGGATGCCCAGCGGATTGGCCGCGGCCTTGACGCCCCCGAGGTCGACGGTGAAGCCCAGGTCACGGTGGCGGTAGGCGCGGCGCTCGCCGATTCCGAGCGAGGCGGCGACATTGCGGCCGGCGATCCTCCCCTGGCGCCAGGCGTGCTGGGCCGTCATCGGCGTGTACTGACCGGGCCGCTCCAGGTCGGGCACCGCCGCCGCGTCCCCGCAGGCGAACACCTCTGGATGGCTCGGTACTTGGAGGTGGGGATCGACGAGGAGCCGCCCCCTCTCAAGGGGGCGCCCGAGCCCCTCGACCAGCGGATCCGGCCGTACTCCGACACACCACACCAGCGTCCGGGTCTCGACGAACTCCCCGTCGCTGAGGCGGACTCCATCGGGAGTGGCCTCCTCGACCGACGTCTTGGTGCGCACGTCGACGCCACGCTGCCGCAGTACACGGTCGGCGGTGCGCGAGAGCCTCTCGTCCAGCTCGGGCAGCAACCGCGGGGCGACATCGAGCAGCAGCCAGCGCGGTCGGCTCCCTTCTCGCAGCGGCCGCCTGCGCACCAGCGCGTCGGTGAACAGCTTTCCCTGGGCCGCCACTTCGGTCCCGGTGTATCCGGCGCCGACGACCACGAAGGTACGGCGCGCGGAGCGGCTCTTCGGGTCGTCCGACGCGGCGCCGAGCTCGATCTGCCGGGTCACGTGGTCCCGTAGATACAGCGCTTCGGGCAGCCCTCGGAAGCCGTGCGCGTGCTCGGCGACACCGGGTACGGGCAGCAGTTTGTTCACGCTGCCGACGGCGAGGACGAGACGGTCGTACGTCAGCGTGCCGCTGTCGCCCTCCGGGCCGCTGTAGCGCACGGTGCGTGCTTCGAGGTCGATCCCGTCGGGCTGCGCCTCCCCGAGCACGAGACGTACGTGGGGCAGCGTGCCGGAGAGCGACACGGTGACGCGGCGTGGCTCCAGAACACCGGCGGCGACCTGGGGCAGCAGTGGCAGATACAGGAAGTAGTCGGTCGGGTTCAGCAGGGTGATGTCGGCCTTGTGCCGGACCAGCCGCGACAGGACGCGGGCCGTCCGGTACCCGGCGAAGCCGGCGCCGACGATCAGAATGCGGGGTCGACTCACGGTGCTCCTCTGACGGAATCGCTCGTCGTACGGGGCTTTCCGCGTCCCCCCGACCGAGGTGCCCAAACATGGGCACCTCCGACTTTTCGCAAGCTTCGAGAGGCCCAGGTCAGCGCGCCCGGCGGAGCCACGCCTCGGGGTCGTCGGAGAAACCTGTACCCGAGCCCGTGCCGGGGACGTCGGGCGTCCCGGACCGGATCGGCGGATACAGCAGGCCCATGCCGCCGGGCGGGGAGGCGGGCAGGCTGCCGCCGACGACCCGGCCGGACGGGGCGAGCTCGTGCGCGTGCCGGGTCGTCGGCCGGGGCGCGGCCGGCCGGGCCATGCCCCGCAGCGCGGAGGCGACGGCCCCGAGCACCGCGGCGGCGATCAGCGCGGCGGCCCATCCGGGCAGCACCGACGCGAGCGCGAGACCGAGGGCGAGGACCAGGGCGGCCCCCGCGTACAGCGCGGCGGCTCCCGAGGCGGCGTACGACGTGGCCGTCCGGCGCTGCTTGCGCGTCTGCTCGCGCAGTTCGTCCCGGATGGTCTCACGGGCGACCGTGGTGAGTTCGTCGACGAGTTCCTTGTCCAGATGCTCCAGATGTTCCAGGTGCTCGATGCGCTTCATGGTGTGCGGGTACCCGGCCGACCGGACACGTAACGGGAAAGCCCCGGGCGCCGGCCTCGGGCGCCGGCGGCGATCGGCCGAAAGGATCTCCTGCTCCCTCCATCCCCAACTAGGCTCGTCCTCATGGAGATTCTGGGAGCCACGCTGCGCGTCTGCGTCGACGACCTGGAGACTGCGGTCCCCTTCTACGAACGGCTCGCGGGCGGCAGAGCGCTCCGCTTCGAGCGCGGCGGTGTGTCGGTCGCCGCGATCGGCTGCTTCCTGCTGATGAGCGGGCCCGAGTCCGAACTCGACGTGTTGCGCAAGATCGCGGCGACCATCGCCGTCAAGGACGTCGAGGAGACCGGCCGGGTCCTCACCGACCTCGGCGCCCGCGTCGTCGCGGGCCCGGTGGAGACGCCTGGGGGCCGCAACCTCATCGCCGTGCATCCGGACGGGTCGGTGTACGAGTACGCGGACCGCCGGGGCTGAGACGCGGACGCACTGGACCCGGGACGCGGGCTCACGGGATCTGACCGCGCCGGACCTCGGGCGTCCCACCGCACGGTGCGCCGGGACACCCGAGGCCGTGAGCGAGGCAGCCTCAGAGCGTGGACGGCGGCCGCATGCGGAAGTCGTACCGCGCCGGCAGGGGCTCGTCGCTCAGCCGGGACCACAGCCGGTCGATGGTCTCCGCTCCCTCCCGCAGGTCGGCGACCTCGAAGCCCGCGTCGAAGATCGCCCGTGCGTCCTCGCGGCGGCCCTCGGCGAGCAGCAGTTCGGCCTCGACGAGGCGGAACCGGCCACGGTCCCGGGTTCCGGGGCGCAGCCGCTCCCACACGGCCCGCGCGTCCTGCGGACGACGGGCCGCCAGCAGCGCCTCGATGGCCTCCCGGCCGAGCGCGGCGGTCGCCGCGGTCCACCGTTCCCCGTCGTCGCGCCGCTCCCGGCACAGGTCGTCGAAGGCTTCGGCGTAACGGTCGGCGGCGCGCTCGTGGTTGCCTGCCTCCTGGTCGGCGACGGCGAGGCAGCGCAGCAACAGCCAGAGCGACGGGGCGAGTTCGAGTGCCCGCTCCCAACTCCGCACTGCCTGGGCGAAGTCACCGGCATGCCACTGGGCGACTCCGAGGTGGTACTCGGCGATCGGTGCGGCGGGTGCCGTCTCCAGCATGTCGCGCCAGTGCGAGGCCACCAGCGTCTCGCCGGGCGGCCCGACCCGCCGGGGCTCCGGGAACGCGCCGGACCGCAGCAGTTCCCGCCACGGCGCCTGGTCGTCACCGAGCGTGCTCTCGTCGAAGGGCGTACCGGGCAACTTGTGCGCGGCGCGCAGCACTTCGAGTGCTCCCCAGCCGGATCCGACGGCGAGCACCTCGCCGGGATCCGTGTCGGCGTGCGGCAGCCAGGCGGTGTACGCGGCGTCGACCGCGTCCCGGGAGAGGGCGCTGTCCAGCCGGCCCTCGACGTCCGCCCGCGCGGCCTCCCAGTCCGCGCCGTGCGCCGTCACCGCGCTCACGGACAACGGACCGTACGCCTCCAGCCAGGAGACATCGCTCTCGGCTTCGAGCCGTACGTGTTCGAGCTGGGTGCGGGCGAGTCCGGCCTGGATCTCGCAGTACCCGCCGGTCCCCGGTTCGGTGAGCCACTCCTGCCAGCGCCGCCCGCCGGGCCCCGAGCCCCAGACGAACAGCTTGCGCCCGCGCAGGACGTCGGTGGACGTCTGGACCAGCCCCTCGCCCGCGTCGTCGACCGCGGCGATCCAGCGGCGCCGTCCGTCGGGCACCTCGTAGAAGTAGTCGGCGGGGAAGGTGCTGCGAAGCGGGTACGTCCGGTCGGTCCCGTCGTACGCCGGCACGGGCACCCGGCGCAGCCGTCGCTCGTAGCCGAAGTGATAGGCCTCCTCGGCCGGGGCGAGCACCCTGCGCTCCTCGGGGACCGCGATGTTGGACCACCAGTACAGCGGGGCGGGCTTCTCGTGGGGATTGCGGACGCGGACGCCGACGTAGAGGAAGTCGGAGCCGTCCGGCAGCCACAGGTCGACCTGGAAGGGGAGGTCGCGCAGCCGTTCCCACTCCCACAGGCGCAGCATCTCGCCGCCGTCGGGGGCGGGAACGCGGGCGGCGTGGACGGGTGAGCACGACAGGGTGGTGTGCCCGGTCGCGCCGATGTTCCACTCGATGCCGCCGGAGAACCAGGCGCCGTTGAGGGCGAAGCAGGCCGGCTGGAGGACCGGGTTGCTGTAGAGGAGTTCCGTCGCGGAGGGTTTGTGGAAGAGCGAGACGATACGGCCGCCGAAGCCGGGCAGCACGGTGGCCCGCAGCCGGTCGTTCTCGATCACGATCGTGTCGAGTTCGCGGAGCGGCCGTTCTCGCTCGTAGCCGTCCCGTATGCGCTCAGGCAGCACGCTGCGCAGCGGCTCGTACCCGATCTGCCGGGCCATGTCGCTCGGCAGGCCGACGCGGTCGCGGTCGTCGATGGTGTGCATCTCGTCGAGGGTCCGCAGGGGCGGCAGCGGGTTGCTCGGGCCCAATTCCGCCGCCGGGAGGGTCAGTACGTCACGTCGGATCGTCGTCACGATGACCATGGAACATGGTCATCGGCCTGCTGACCAGGGTATCCGCTCGTCAGAATCAGGTCAGGATTCCGCAAAGGCGCCGACGACCAGGTCCGCGAGGAGCGCTCCCGCGGTGCCGTCGGGGTCCAGGTCGGGGTCGTAGATGGTGACGTTGAGGCCGACGCAGTGCGGGGAGCGCACCAACGGGCGGAGCAGTGCGAGGAGTTCGTCGGGGAACAGGCCGTCGGGGTCCGGGCTGTCCACGGCGGGCATCACGGTCGGATCGAGCACGTCGGCGTCGAAATGCACCCAGAAGCCGTCCAGGTGCGGGAGTTCGAGGGTCGCCAGGGTGGCCCGCGCGATCGCGTCCACGCCCCAGGTGCGCAGCTCCCCGACGGTCGTCGTGGGGATCTTCAGCGCGGCGAGTTCGTCGCGGTCGTCGTCGTAGTCGCGGATGCCGAAGAGCCGTAGGTCCTCGTCCCGCAGATAGGGCCCCAGCCCTTCGATGTCGGACAGGTCGTCCTGGCCACGGCCGGTGGCGATCGCGAGTTCCTCGCCCCCGGCCGCGCCGACGCGGTCGGAGTTCCCGGCGTGCCGGAAGTCGGCCGAACCGTCGACGGCCACCAGTCCGAAGCGGCCGATGCGGCGCAGGGCGAGGGACGCGCCGAGCTGGATGGAACAGTCGCCGCCGAGGACGACGGGGAGGTCACCGGCGCGGACGAGGCGTTCGACGCGATCGGCGAGTGCGCGGGTGTAGGTGGCGATGGCCTCCGCGTTGAAGACGCCGTCGCCCTCCTGCCAGTCCCCTCGGTCGTAGCGCGGCGGTACGACCACTCCGCCCTCCAGCGCGCCGAGCCTCTGCACGATCCGCTGCTCACGCAGGGCGCCGGCCAGTTTGTAGCAGCCGGGGACGGTGCCGGGCGCGGGCGGACGCAGACCGAGGTTGGAAGGAGCGTCCAGAACGACGATGTTCCGCATGGACTCATCCTCACCCGAGCGGACCACACCGGGGAAGGGCACCGGGCTTCCGGGAGAGCCGGGGCATACCGGGGAGCCCGTCAGCGGGGCGTGACCATCTCCGCGGTGATCGCCCACCGTTCGTGGTCCCGCCAGGCACCGTCGATGTGGATGAAGGCCGGTGAGAAGCCTTCGAGACGGAAGCCGCAGCTCCGGGCGAGTGCGATCGACCCCGCGTTGCCCGGCTGTACGTTGATCTCCAGCCGGTGCAGGCCCATCTCCCCGAAGGCGTGGCGCACGACGAGACCGAGTCCCTCGGTCATCAGCCCGCGCCCCGCGGCGTGTACGAAGGCGCCATAGCCGAGGGCGCCGCACAGGAAGCCGCCCTCGACGATGTTGTTGATGTTGATGAAACCGGCGATCCCCCCGCCGTCCCGTTCGCAGACGAGGAACCCGGCCTTGGTCGGGTCCTCGATGAGCCGCCCCGCGTAGGCGGCATAGGCGTCGACGCTGCCGGGCGGGAAGAGCCACGGCTGGTGGAGACTCTTGCTCTCCCTGGCCCGTGCGGTGAACTCCGCACCGTCCTCGAGGGTGAAACGCCGTATGCCCACACGGGGACCCTCGGCGAGATAACCGGCGTTCTGAGGCATCCCGTCACCTTACGCGAACAGGTGTTTCAGCGTCTGCGTCTCGCGGCGTACGCACCGCACACCACGCCGATCAGCCCGGTGGCGAGCAGCGCCACCCACAGCGGCATGATCACCTCGGGGATGAGCAGCCGGATCCTGGTGCTGCGAGTGTTCTCGAAGATGAAGATCAGGGCAAGGACGGCCAGTACGAGGACGGCGACCCTGGCCGGCGTCAGCGGCCCTTCGCGGGTGCCCTTGCCGCCGCTCGTACCGGCGTTCTTGGAGGTCTTCGGGCTCATGCGCTCAGCATGATCCAGAAGGCGCCGGTACGCGCGGCGGGAACATCCTCCGGGTGACCGCGGTGCCGGGCCCCACTCGTCCCCGGCCACCCGAACACCCGAATACCCGGCCGCCCGGACACCGGGGCGCCGACGTCCCCGGCCCCGGAGCCCTGCCCCGGCTGCCTCTCGAATGCGCCCCGTGAATACGCCTCCGAATACGCCTCCGAATACGCCTCCGCCGGACCATAGCCAGGGCGGACGCGAGCAGGGCGCGACCGCGATGGGACACGACCGCGCCTCAGGCACGGACGCGCACGGCCCACGACCGCGCGCGGGGCACACCCCCAGCGCGGCGCATCCGTGACGTCAGAGCAGCGCCGGCTCGTCCAGGGTCAGTGTCCCCGCGTCCGCGTCGAGTTCGGCGCAAAGACCGAACGGGATCGTCAGAGCCCCCTCGGCGTGCCCGAACCCGAAGTGCTCGACGACCGGAACGCCGAGCCCGCCGAGCCGGTCGGCGAACACCGCGCGCAGTCCGTCGTACGGTCCGCAGTCCACCCAGGAGCCGAGCGCGACCCCGGTCACCCCGTCGAGCCAGCCGGTGCGCAGCAGTTGCGTCAGAATCCGGTCCAGCCGGTAGGCCTCCTCGCCGATGTCCTCGATCAGGAGCAGCCCGCCCCGGGCGGAGGTGCGGGCGTGCGGTGTGCCGACTTCCGCGGCCAGCAGACTCGTGGAGCCGCCGAGTGTGACGCCGCGGGCCTTCCCGGGCACGAGCGGGACGGCTTCGTCGGATGCGATGGTCCGTACCGACTCGGGTTCGAAGAGAGTGGCCCTCAGATGCTCCTGTGCCCGGGCGCTCTTCAGGAAATCGGCGACCGCGACCATCGGCCCGTGCAGGGTCGCGAGCCCCACCCGCGTCGCGAACGCCTCGTGCAGGGCGGTGATGTCGCTGAAGCCGAGGAAGACCTTGGGGCCCGCGGCCCTGATGGCGTCCCAGTCGAGCAGGTCGATCATGCGTTGAGCGCCGTAACCACCGCGGGCGCACAGCACCGCGGCCACGTCCGGATCGCACCAGGCCGCCTGGAAGTCGGCGGCCCGGTCCGCGTCCGTCCCCGCCAGGTAGCCGAACTCGGCGTGCCGGTCCAGGACATGGGTGGCCACCACCGGGTCGAGGTCCCAGCCGCGCAGGATGTCGAGGCCGGCCTCCAGCCGCTCCTCGGGGATGGGCCCGCTGGGCGCGACGACCGCGACCCTGGCTCCGGCGGCGAGCCGCGCGGGTCGGGTCAGGGCGGTGATCGGTGCGGTCGTTCGGGTCACTCGTACTGCTCCAGCTCCTCGTGGTCCATCCGGTCGCGGTCGTGTCACGCCGGGTTTCGCGAAGGGCTCCGCCCGGTCCGGTTCCCGACGGCCGACGGCCTCACTTGGACAGCTCCAGGGTGGGAATGCCGGGCGGGTTCAGGCCGAACACTTGGGCGTACAGGGAGAGTTCGGACTCCAGTGCACACACCATCGTCTCGGCGCGCCGGAAGCCGTGCCCCTCTCCCTCGAAGGCGATGTAGGCGTGCGGAATACGGCGGCCCCGCTCCTCGAGACGGGCCAGGAAGCGTTCGCACTGCACGGGAGGGCAGACGGCGTCATCGAGTCCTTGGAGCAGCAGGAAGGGCGCGGTGATCCGGTCGGCATGCGTGGACGGCGACCGCTCCGCATACCGGCCCGGCACCTCGTCGATCGGACCGATCAGCGATTCCAGGTACTGCGACTCGAAGTCGTGGGTCTCGCCCGAGGCCCATTCGGTGAGGTCGATGACGGGATAGAGGATCGTGCCGCAGGCGTAGACGTCGGTGGTGGCCAGCGAGGCAGCGGTGGTCCAGCCGCCCGCGCTGCCGCCGCGGATCGCGAGCCGCCGCCGGTCTGCGGTGCCCTCTTCGGCGAGCGCGAGCGCGACAGCCGCGCAGTCCTCGACGTCGACGACACCCCACTGTTCGCGCAGCAGGTTGCGGTACTCCCGTCCGTGGCCGGTCGATCCGCCGTAGTTGACCTCGGCCACGCCGATTCCGCGTGAGGTGAAGTAGGCGATCTCCAGGTCGAGAACGAGGGGCGACCGGCTGGTGGGCCCGCCGTGGACCCGTACGACGTACGGCGGGAGCTCGTCGCCGGGGCCGACGTGGCCGGGGTGGTGCGGCGGGTAGATGTGCGCGTGGACCTCGCGTCCGGCGGGGCCGGTGAAGGTGCGGATCTGGGGTTCCGGGTAGTACGCGGGGTCGACGGGGTCGTCGTGCGCGGCGCCGATCACCCGGGCCCGCCCGGTGCTGGCGTCCAGTTCGACGACCTCGTGGGCGCTGCGGGGGCTGGCTCCGACGCCGACGACCCTGCTGCCCTGCGCGGCGAGCGTCGGCGCGAACTCGGTCCAGGGGCCGGCCGTGTCGACGAGCTCGCCGGTCTCGACGTCCAGTATCCCGAGCGCGGTGGCACCCCGTCCGTGGACGACGGCGACCGGGCCGGTGTCCAGCGGCGCGAACCAGCGCTGTCCGACCCTCCAGAGGGGTCCGCCGAACTCCTCCTCGCGCGGACAGACGGCGATCGCCTCGCCGTCCGCGCCGAGACGGTGGAGGTTCCACCAGCCGCTGCGGTCGCTGACGTAGAGCAGGGTGCCGTCGGCCGCCCAGTCGGCCTGCGCGACGGACTCCTCCGGGCCCCCCGTGACGGAACGCGGGGCGGACAGTGTGCCGTCCTCGGTGACGTCCGCGAGGATCACCTCGGTGCCGTCCCACGGCATCCGGGGGTGGTCCCAGGCGAGCCAGACCGCCTGCCGGCCGTCGGGCGAGAGCCGTGGCCCGGTGACGAACCGGTGCCTTCCGTCGGACAGCTCCCGCACGGCGTCCCGGTCGTATGCCGCCGTTCCGTCCAGCGGCACCGAGACGACGGCCCGGCGCACGTCGGTGGGTCCGTCCCCGGTGAACTCCTCCATGACGCACCACACTTCGCCGCGTTCCACCCGCAGCTGCGGATCCACCCAGCGCAATCCGCCTCCCAGCGTTGACAGGGGGGTCAACGGGAGCGGTTCACCACCGGGTTCGCAGCGGTAGAGGCGCTGGTCGGCGAAGTTGACGAAGACGACCAGCGGGCCTTCGGGGCGCATGGCTCCCGCCCAGGGGTTGCCGCCGTACTCGATGACGCGACTGCGCACGTTCCAGGGGGCCGGGAGCACCGGCTCCTCGGTGCCGTCCGCCTTCCGCCGGACCAGTGTGCGCCGCCCGCCCTCGGTCGGCCGGGGCTCCGTCCACCAGGCCTCGTCGCCGACGAAGCCGACGAACTCGGGATGTCCGTCGTGCGCGGCGGCGAGCGTCGCGTCGATCGGCGAGGGCCATGAACCGTATGGCGTGGTCTGCATCTCGTCCCCCCCTAGGCCGTACGCAGAAAGCGGTCGAGGACGCGGACGCCGAAGTGGAGCGCCTCGACCGGGACGCGCTCGTCGACTCCGTGGAACAGTGCCTGGTAGTCGAAGCCCTCCGGGAGCTTCAGCGGCGCGAAGCCGTAGCCGGTGATGCCGAGGCGGGAGAACTGTTTGGCGTCCGTGCCGCCCGACATGCAGTAGGGCACGACATGGCCCTCTGGTGCGAACTCCTCGACGGCCGCTCGCATCCTCGCGTACGTCGGCGAGTCCAGCGGCGCCTGGAGGGCCACCTCGTGGTGATGGAACTCCCACTCCACGTCGGGCCCGGTGAGCCGGTCCAGTGTCGAACGGAACTCGTCCTCGCCGCCAGGCAGATATCTGCCGTCCACGTACGCGACGGCCTCCCCCGGAATCACATTGATCTTGTAACCGGCGCTCAGCATGGTCGGGTTGGCGCTGTTGCGGACGGTCGGCTCGACGAGCGCGGCGGCCGGCCCGAGCTTGCGCAGGAGGGCGTCCACGTCGTCCAGGCCCCCGTCCACGCCGTACAGGGCGGCGAGTTCGGTCAGGGCGGCCCGTACGGTCGGGGTGATGCGCAGCGGCCACTCGTGGGCGCCGATGCGGGTGATCGCACCGGCGAGGCGGGTCACCGCATTGCTCCGGTTCACCTTGGAGCCGTGGCCCGCCCGTCCCCGCGCGGTGAGCTTGAGCCAGCCGGTGCCGCGCTCGCCCGCGGCGATCGGATACAGCTGCCGGCCGCTGCCGTCGTGGAAGGTGAACGCCCCCGACTCGCTGATGCCCTCGGTACAGCCCTCGAAGAGTCCGGGATGCTTGTCGGCGAGGAAGCCCGAGCCGTCCTCGGCGCTCGCCTCCTCGTCGGCGGTGAAGGCGATGACCAGGTCGCGCCGGGGCCGTACCCCCTCGCGCGCCCAGGCCCGGAGGACGGCGAGGATCATCGCGTCCATGTTCTTCATGTCGACCGCGCCCCGCCCCCAGACGACGCCGTCGCGGATCTCTCCGGAGAACGGGTGAACGCTCCAGTCCTCGGCCTGCGCGGGCACCACGTCCAGATGGCCGTGGACCAGCAGCGCGTCGGCGGACGGGTCGGTGCCCTCCAGCCGGGCGACGACGTTCGTACGCCCCTTGGCGCGCTCCAGGAGCGTGGGTTCGAGTCCCGCCTCGGCGAGCCGCGCGGCGGCGTACTCGGCGGCCGGGCGCTCCCGGCAGTCTCCGCCGCCCCGGTTGGTCGTGTCGATCCGGATGAGGTCGGAGGTGAACCGGACGACCTCGTCGAGTGCCCGTGCGTCAGCCATACTGCTCCTCCACCGCGGCCGAGACGATCGTGGTGACCGCCTTGAAGGTCCGAATCCCCTCGTACATCGTGTCGCTGGTGTACGCGATCCTGCGCTCGCCGACACGGCCGACACCCGGCACGACGGTGGCGGCCATCGCCAGGTGCTCGGCGTCGAACTCCAGGGCGACGGTGAACGGGCCGCCGACGACCGGCTCGTGCCGCACCGCCAGCGCCGCCGCCTCCTTGGCCGCGGCCCGGATGTCCGCGGCCGTCCTGGCCGGTGTGCGGCACACGGCCGCGTACCGCGAGACATGGTCCTTCACCGCGACCTTCAGCGCCTCGGGCGCGTACCCGAGGGCGTCCTCGCACGCCACGTCGTCGCCGGTGACCAGCACCACCGGCACGCCGTACTCGGCGACGACATGGGCGTTGAGCAGCCCTTCACTGGCCCGTACGTCGTTGACCCACACGCCCGTGATGGAGTTCGCCAGATAGGTGTGCGCGAGGACGCCCTCCATGCCCGCTCCCGCGTGGTAGCCGACGAACGCGATGCCGTCCACGTCGTCGTGCTGCACTCCCTCGACCATGGACAGCGACTTGTGGCGCCCGGTGAGCATCTCCGCTCTCTCGTCGAGCCTCTCCAGCAGCAGGTTCCGCATGGTCCAGTGGGCTTCGTTGATCAGCACCTCGTCGGCACCGCCGTCGAAGAAGCCGAGCACCGCGGCGTTCACGTCCGAGGTGAACAACGCGCGGCACCGCTCCCACTGGGGAGTTCCCGGCAGCACGTCGGCCGGCCAGGTCACACCCGTGGCGCCTTCCATGTCGGCGCTGATGAGGATCTTCATGCCCGAAACCGTACGCGCTTCGCCCGGGCCCGGCAGAGCCTGTGGACAACTCCCACGGGTCCAGACCGGTGATGTCACCCGGAGCGTCCGGCCACCAGCCACCGCGACGGAAGCTCGATGCGGGTGCCTTCGGGCGTGTGCTCGGTCGTGACGAGCGGGAGTTCGCCGCTCGCGAGGACCGCGAGGCCTGCCTGGCGCAGGTACTCGGGGACCGCCGCGTCCGCGACCTCGCCGGGGGCGATGCCATGCCGGAACACCGGGGCCAGCTTGGCCGGAGGGCCGTCCGGGCTCTGGGCCAGCCCCCGCAGGAGCGGGCCCGCGGCCTCCGCGAGCTCGACCAGGAAGATCCGGCCCCGCTCCCCCGCCAGCGTGGCAAGCCCGTCCGCCAGCGGCTGCCGGTCGTCCGGCTCGGCCTGGTGGAGCACGCCCCGCATATAGACATTGGCATCGCCGAGCTCCGCGTGCAGCGCCTCGGCCTCTGTCTTGTCCGCCGCGTCGAGCAGCCGGTACCGGGCCCGGCCCGCCGGATCGGCGGTGCGGGCGTGGTCGAGCGCCGTCGGCGCGAGATCGGTGCCGACGACCTGCGGGAAACGGTCGGCCAGGAAGCGGGTCTGGGTGCCGTTGCCGCAGCCGACGTCCACAAGGGGCAGGTCGGGTGCCGTCAGACGCGGCTCGAAGAGGGCGAGGTGGACCGCGGCCGTGAGCGCGGGCGCGGCATCCCAGAAGACCCCGCCCTCTTCGCCGGGGGCCTCGCGCCAGAAGCCCTCCCAGGCCCCTCTGTACCGACTGCTCACGCTCATGCCCGCTCCCGGGGTCGCGACCGCGCCCGCCGGGACCCGGCGGGCCTGATCGGTCTACCGCGCACGGCGTCCGACGACAAGCAGACGGCGCATTCCTTCACCGCTCATTCGAACCGCGTACGCCTTCGCACGCCGAGCCCGCCTCCTACCGCGCGGGCGTCACGTGTCCGCGACGCAATGCGTGTCCGCGACGAAGGAACGAACCGTCTGCTGGGAGAACACGACGGTTTCACGGGATGAAGTCGGCTTCGCGGGATCAACTCAGCTGCGCGGGAGCGTCAGTTCGAACCACACGGTCTTGCCCGCGCCGGTACGGCTGGCCCCCCACTCGCGGGACAGCGCGCTGACCAGCCGCAGGCCTCGCCCGAACTCGTCGCCGGGACCCGCGCTGACCAGTGCCGGGAGCGTGTGGTCTTCGTCTTCCACCTCGCACAGCAGGGTGTCACCGCGAACGAGCCGCAGCTCGATCCGGCGGCTGTGCGCATGCCGTATCGCATTGGTGACGAGCTCGCCGACCATCAGTTCGGCGTTGTCGGTGAGGCCGGACAGGCCCCACACGTGCAGCTGTTCGCGGACCACGGCGCGCGCCCTGCCGACCTCGACCGGGTCGAGCACCAGGCGCCATACGGCGACGTCCTCGGACTCGATTCCGTTGAGCCGGGCCATCAGCAGGGCTACATCGTCCTTGCGCCCGCCGCGGGTGTTGAGCGCGCGGATGATGGTGTCGCAGGCGTGGTCCATGGAGGCGGCCGGGTGGGCGGCGGATTCGCAGAGGGTGGCGAGACCGACACCGATGTCCTCGCCACGCACCTCGACCAGCCCGTCGGTGCACATCACGAGCCGGTCGCCGGGCTCCACTCGCACACGGACCGCTTCGAAAGGCACGCCGCCGACCCCGATGGGCGCTCCGGTCGGCAGATCCAGCAGCTCGCTGCGGCCGTCCTCGGCGCGGACGAGGACCGGCGGGATGTGGCCCGCGTTGGCTATGTGCAGTTTTCCGGCGATCGGGTCGTAGACGGCGTACAGGCAGGTCGCGAGGTAGCTGTCACCGAGGCGCTGGGCGAGGTCGTCGAGGTTGCGCAGAAGCTGGGCGGGCGGCAGGTCGAGCGCGGCCATGGTCTGTACGGCGGTGCGCAACTGGCCCATCATCGCTGCGGAGTTGAGGCCGTGGCCCATGACGTCCCCGACGACCAGGGCGGTGCGCGAGCCGGGCAGCTTCACCGAGTCGAACCAGTCGCCGCCGACGCGTCCGAGGAGTGTTCCCGGCAGATAGCGG
Organism: Streptomyces rhizosphaerihabitans; assembly: GCF_025399795.1. GTDB lineage: Bacteria > Actinomycetota > Actinomycetes > Streptomycetales > Streptomycetaceae > Streptomyces > Streptomyces rhizosphaerihabitans. The sequence continues at coordinate 111,678 of NZ_JAODTZ010000015.1, forward strand.
GTGGCGATGTCGCAGCCGGCCATGCGGGGCGCGATGGTCGGCAGCATGCTGTCCTGGAGGGTCTCGGCGACGCTCTCCTGGTATGTGTACATGCGCGCGTTGTCCAGCACCAGGCCTGCGCGGGCTGCCAGTTCGGCGCCGGTGACCCGGTCCATGTCGTTGAACTCGACGCGCTCCGGGTGACGCAGCAGGATCATGAACCCGAGCACCACATTGCGGGCCTTGAGCGGCACGACCAGCATGGAGCGGTGGGTGATGAGCGGCCTGATGTCGCGCTTCTCGAACTGCGCGGCGATCATGTGCCCCATCTGCTCGCTGATGCGCGGCACGAGGACGGGCTCACCACTGGTCATGCACTGGAAGAACGGCGTGTGTGCCGGAAAGGGCATGGCCTCGCCGACCGGCACGACATCGTCCCAGCGGCCCGGCTCGTCCGTGTGCTCCAGGGCGACCCGGTGCCACATGGTGGTGGTGTCGGGAACGCCTTCGGGAAAGCCCTCCCCGGCGACGACCTGCTCACGCAGATAGGTGCCCGCAACGTCCGTGAAGCGCGGTACGACGGCCCGGCTGACCTCCAGGATGGTCTGCGCCAGGTCGAGGGAGGTTCCGATGCGCCCGCTGACCTCGTTCAGGAACTCCAGACGCTCACGCACGGCGACGTACTCGAGGTCCTCGCCCTCGTCGTCCGGGAGGCCCTGCGTCACGGGCACGCCGGAGGCCGCCGCTTGTGCCGCCCGCTCACGGCGCGCCTTGCGTTCCGCGCGCCGCGGCACTCCCCAGTCCGGGGTGACGGGCACGCGGTCGTTCTGGCTGAACTCCAGGACGGGATAGCCCAGTTCAAGAACCTGCGAAACGATGCGGGCGCTCTCGCCGACGCTCATGCTGGGCAGGATCTCGGGCAGCCGGCGGGCCAGCTCCTCGGCGCCGGGGAAGTCCGTGTGCAGTGCGAAGCCCGGCGCGATGCGCTCGAAGGAGACGTCGTCGTCCTCGTGGCGCATCGCGGCGGCGTCGGCGGCCAGCACGAGCAGCCGCTCGTTGCCGGGGCCCACCAGGGGGTAGGCCCACCACAGGACGTCGGTCCGGTCGGGACCCGCCGCGGTGAGGCGGGCGCGTCCGGCGGCCGGGTAGGACAGCCGCCCGTCCAGGGAGGACTCCAGGCCGGGCCCGAGCCCGTCGTACGTCGCGTAACTCCCGAAGGGGGCCGCGTCCGTGTCCTCGGGGAGCGCGCCGGAGACGGGGAGCAGGTCCACGACGTGGCGGCCCAGTGCTTCTTCCTTGGGGGCGCCGAACATACGACGTGCGCCGCTGCTCCAGTGGGAGACGAGTCCGTCGCGATCCACGACGACCACGGCCAGCGGGATGCGGCCGGTGGCGGCGTGCTCCACCGCGCCGTTCCCAGCTCCGCGGCTGGGAGCTGCGCCCACTTCGGTGCCACGGTCCATGGCCCAGGCCCTCTCTCCCCACGGCTCCGCAAGATCTGTGCCGCCTCCACTACCGTACGGCGGCGGCCCGTCGCGATGTGTGGCAATAGGGGAATTGAAACCCGCGGGGGCGGCTCCGGCGCGCGGCGCGCCCCTCGGGAAGCCGGTCGATCCGGCCCGCCCGGCCCGTACGGCACACCTGCCCGGGTACCCGTGTCGCGCGCCCAACCCGCAGACCCAACTCACAGACCCAGCCCGCAGACCCAGCCCGCAGACCCGGATCGCTTACCCGGATCGCGCATGACCTCGCGTCAGTTCTCGTGCCCCAGTTGCAGATCCCGTTCCGTCCGGCCGCCCCCGGCGACCTGGAGCACGGTGGCCACCGGCGGATAGCCCGCCGCGATGACCGTGTACTCGCCGGACGACAGATCGATGAACCGGAACGTTCCGTCAGGGCCGGTGGTGAGGGTGTCCACCACATTGCCCGCGGCGTCCAGCAGCGTCACGCGCGCGTCCTCGACGGGGCGTCCGCCGCCCGCCCGGACGGTGCCGCGCAGCACGGCGCCACCGGCGAGCTCGACGTCCTGGCGGGTCTCCCGGGCCGCCTGGACGGTCACCGGGAGCGCGGCCGGACGGAACGCGGGCGCGCCGGCGGCGAGGGTGTACTCGCCGGCCACCAGTTCCGTGATGACGTAACCGCCCTCGCGTCCGCTGCGCGTGGTGGCCACCACCTCGCCGTGCACGTTGGTGAGGGTGACTGTGGCCTCCCGTACCGGAGTGCCGTCCGCGGTGAGCACACTGCCGGCCAGGCGTCCCGCGCCGCCGAGGACGACGTCGAGTTCCACCGGCCGTTCGCCGACGGTCACCGAGACGGCCTGCGGCTGGTGGCCTCCGGCCGCGGCGATCAGCACGTACGAGCCCGCGCCGGGCGTGGACAGCGCGTACCGGCCGTCCTCTCCGCTGGCGCCCCGTCCGATCTGCTGTCCTCCGATGTCGATGAGGGTGAGCGCGGCGCGCGCCACGGCGGTGCCGTCGGGGTGCTGCACCGTGCCGCAGACGGGGGTCCCGGCCGCGTACCCCGAACGGGCCTGCGGAATGCGGTCGTTCATCCGCGCGACCCCCGGGTCGGCGGTGGATGCGTTGTGGGACACCAGCGGTTTCTCCTTGAGGAAGAAGGCGATGAGCAGGCCGAGGACGAGTACCGGCACGAGGTAGAGGAAGATCCGCGGCATGGCGTCCGCGTAGGCGCCGATGTACTGGTCGCGCAGAGCGGCGGGCATCGCGTGGACGAGCTGTGGGGTGATGGACTCGGCGTCCGGGGTCGTCACGCCCGCGTGCGGGGGGAGGCGATCGGCGAGCGCGTCGGCCAGCCGGTCGGCGAAGAGCGTGCCGAAGACGGCGGCTCCGACGCTGCCGCCGATCTGCCGGAAGTAGTTGTTGGCACTGGTCGCGGTACCGAGGTCGGCCGCACGAACGGAGTTCTGCACGGCGACCACCAGGACCGGCATCACCATGCCGATGCCGACACCGAGGACCGCCATCCAGACGCTGTAGTGCAGCCGGGGAGTCCCGGCGTCGAGGCGGGAGAGCAACCACATGCCGAGGGCCGAGAGGGCGCAGCCGAGGACCGGGAAGACCTTGTAGCGGCCGCTGCGGCTGATGAGCTGCCCGGAGACGACGGAGGCGACGACGATGCCGCCCATCATGGGGAGCATCAGGAGCCCGGATTCCGTCGCACCGGCGCCGTCGACCATCTGCAGGAACGTGGGGAGATAACCGGCGGCCCCGAAGAGGGCGGCTCCGACGACCAGACCGACGAGCGCGGTGACGTTGAAGACAGGGTCCCTGAACAGCCGCAGGGGGATGAGGGGTTCGACCGCGAAGCGCTCGACGACGAGGAAGAGCACCGTCGTGGCGACCGCGCCCGCCCCGAGTGCGAGGACGACCCGTGAGCCCCAGGCGTACTCGGTGCCGCCCCAACTGGTCAGCAGGACCAGGCAGGTCGACGCGGCGGCGAGGAGCAGTACTCCGAGGACGTCGACACGTCCTCGGACGGCGGGCTTCGGCAGTTTCAGTACGACCGTGACGACGGCCAGCGTGACCAGTCCGAAGGGCACGTTGACGTAGAAGCACCAGCGCCACGAGAGGTGATCGGTGAAATAGCCGCCCAGCAGGGGTCCCGCGACCGAGGCGAGCCCGAACGCGGCGCCGATCAGCCCCATGAACCGGCCACGTCGGCGCGGCGGCACGATGTCCGCCATGATCGCCTGCACGCCGATCATGAGGCCGCCGGCGCCGATGCCCTGGACCGCGCGGAAGGCGATCAACTGGTCCATGGTCCGCGCCCGTCCGGCGAGCGCCGAGCCGATGACGAAGACGGCGATGGCGAACTGGAAGACGCCCTTGCGGCCGTAGAGGTCACCGAGCTTGCCGTAGACCGGGAGCCCGACGGTGGAGGTGAGCAGATAGGCGGTGATCGCCCAGGACATCCGGTCGAGGCCGTGCAGCTCTCCGACGATCCTCGGGAGCGCGGTGGCCACGATCATCTGCTCAAGTGCGGCGAGGAGCAGGGCCGGGATCAGACCGCAGAAGATCAACCGCACCTGGCGCGGAGTCGGCCGGGCGGACTCCACGGCCACCGGAGCGGGCCCCCGCGCGAGGGCGACGGCCGGTTCGTCCTGCACCAGAGTGATCCCGCCCACGTACCGCTCCCCTCGTCGCACCGGCCACACAATTCCCGCTAAACGCGACAACTGCGAGCAAGCGTGACGAGTTACGGTGTACCGTCGCGCGAAAGGGAGATCCACCCGAAACGGTGAGGGCACAACACGCCCTCGGGCGCGGCCTCTTGGCGACCGCACCCGCCAAGTCGCCGCCCGGGGGCCGCGCCTCGCTCCCCGGGAGACAAGTACCTCCCGGTCCCCGAAATCACTTCTCGGTCCGCACAGTCACCACCCCGGTCCGCAAAGTCACTTCGCGGTCCGCGGACTCACTTCTCGGTCTGCGTCGCGAGGTTGGCGAGCAGGGCGCCGTAGATGCGACCCAGGCCCTTGGGCGCGAAGGTCCGCTCGAAGAAGCCGCCGACGCCGCCCGCGCCGTTCCAGACACTGGTGACCACGACACGCGACTTCCCCTCACCGGCCGGGGTGACCCGCCAGGTGGTGACCATGGAGGAGTTGCGGTCCTTCTCGACGAGCTCGCCGTCGGTGGGCTCGCTCACCTCGAGCAGGCAGTCACGGACCCGCTTGCTGGTGGCCTGGAGCTTCCAGTGGACGAGGGTGCCCTCGCCGTCGCCGCCCTCGCGCACCTCGTACTCGCTGAAGTGCTCGGGCAGCAGCTTCGGGCGCGTGCCGCTGTAGTCGGCCAGGGCGTCGAACACCGCCTCCGCGTCCGCCGCGATGACCCGCTCCGTCGTGGCCTCGACCTGCGCCATGGCACTTCCTCCAGCACTTGGTTCCTCGGGGATGTGCGGCCAGCCAACCACCCGGCGCCCCGGCCGCCCAAATCGGGGTGCCCGTGGCACGCGGGCGGCCCCGGCGGGACGCCACGGGAAACAGGTCGCACGATCAAGGGAACATGTGTTCTATTCTCTGTCCAGTGCTATCGAGGAGGCGCCATGCGCTGGGAGAACCTGACTGCGGACCCCGCCGGAGGCCCCGCCCGGGACGCCGCCCTGTTCGGCGCGGACGCGGTCACCACGCGAACCTTCGACACTCCGGAGTTCCGCGGGATCACGTTCCACGAGATACGGGCGCGGTCGATCGTGAACCGGGTACCGGGGGCCTCCCGCATGCCCTTCGAGTGGACGGTGAACCCCTATCGAGGCTGCACGCACGCGTGTGTCTACTGTTTCGCCCGCAAGACGCACAGCTATCTGGACCTCGACACCGGACTCGACTTCGACTCGCAGATCGTCGTGAAGGTCAACGCCCCGGAACTGCTGCGCCGTCAGCTCGCCTCGCGGCGCTGGCACGGCGAGCACATCGCGATGGGCACCAACGTCGACTGCTACCAGCGCGCGGAGGGCCGGTACGGGCTCATGCCGGGCATCATCGCGGCCCTGCGCGACCGCGCGAACCCCTTCTCGATCCTGACGAAGGGCACGCTCATCCTGCGCGACCTCGACCTCCTGAGGCAGGCGTCCGAGGTCACCGACGTCGGGATCTCGGTCTCCGTGGGCTTCACCGACACCGAGCTGTGGCGCACCGTGGAGCCGGGCACACCGGCCCCTGAGCGCCGCCTGGACGTCGTGCGCACCCTGACGGACCACGGCATCGACTGCGGCGTCCTGATGGCCCCCGTGATCCCCTTCCTGGGCGACCATCCCGCCCAGCTGCGCGCCACCGTACGGGCCGTCGCGGCCTCGGGGGCGACCTCGGTGACCCCGCTGGTGCTGCATCTGCGACCCGGCGCCCGTGAGTGGTTCATGGCCTGGCTGGAGCACCACCACCCCCACCTCGTACCGCGCTACGAGCGGCTGTACGCGGAGGGTGCCTACGCCCCGAAGTGGTACCAGCGCCGGATCACCCGTCAGGTCCACGAGCTGGCACAGGAGTACGGCATCGGTCCCGCGCGCGCGGGAATGCCGCGCCGGATCACCGCCCCCGAGCCCGCCGTCCCGTCGGCGTCCACGGCACCGACGGCACCCGGACCGACTCAGCTGACGCTGCTCTGAGGCCGCCCTGAGGCTGCTCCGACGAGCCGTCACGACGGTCCATCACGGCGGCCGTCGCACGCTTTGCGAGGCCGCCCGATCCCGGACGGCCGCCGGGAGCGCTTCCGGCGGCATCCGAGCGCATCCCGCCATCCAATCGGGTCGAGTCTTGCCGGAACGCGTTCTTCCGGTACCCCCTTCCGGGACGATACGGCGAAGGCCGTGGCGTGCACGGCTCGAAATCCTCCGTCCTGGGAGGCCTTGTGAAGAAACGCGCAGCTGCTCTGTGCGGGGCGGCCGCCGTGCTGGCCGGGATGATCACTTCGATCCCCGCCGACGCGAGCGCCGGCTCCGCTGCCGCACCGCGCACCACCTCCACCCCGACCGCGAAGCCCAGCTGGAAAAAGTGCGGCACCAGTGACTATCCGACGCTCCAATGCGCGTCCCTGAAGGTGCCGCTGGACCACACGAACCCCTACAGCGAGCGGATCACCCTCGCCCTGTCCCGCGTCCCGCACACCGCGAAGACGTACCAGGGGCCGCTGCTGGTCAACCCGGGCGGTCCCGGCGGCAGCGGGCTGACGCTGGCCGGATTCGTCGCCGCCACGCTGCCCAAGGCCGTGGCGGCGCAGTACGACGTCATCGGTTTCGACCCGCGCGGTGTCGGCGCGAGCAAGCCCGCGCTGGACTGCAAGCCGGGGCACTTCAAGCCCGTCCGTCCCGACACCGTCCCGAGCACCCGGGCGATCGAGAAGGCCAACCTCAGCCGCGCCAAGGCCTTCGCCCAGGCGTGCGGCACGAAGTACGCGAAGCTGCTGCCGTACATGGACACGGTGAGCGCGGTCCGCGACATGGACACGATCCGCGGCGCGCTCGGCGCCAAGAAGATCAACTACTTCGGCTACTCGTACGGCACCTACCTGGGGGCCGTGTACGCCAAGCTCTACCCGCAGCGGGTCCGCCGGCTGGTCCTGGACTCCATCGTCGACCCCACCGGTGTCTGGTACGACGACAACCTCAGTCAGGACTACGCCTTCAACGACCGCCACCTGGCGTTCCTGGCGTGGGTCGCCAAGAACAACGCGGCCTACAAGCTCGGCACCGACCCGGCCAAGGTCGAGGCCAAGTGGTACGCGATGCGCGCGGCACTCGCCAAGAACCCCGCGCAGAAGACGGTGGGCGCCTCCGAACTGGAGGACACCTTCATCCCGGGCGGCTACTACAACGGCTACTGGCCCTACCTCGCCGAGGCGTTCGCGTCCTACGTGAACAGCAAGAACTCGGACGCGCTCGTCGAGGCCTACGACAACTTCGGCGCCGTCGGCGCCTCGGGCGACAACGGCTACAGCATCTACACGTCGGTGCAGTGCCGTGACGCGTCCTGGCCGCGCGACTGGCGCCAGTGGCGCAAGGACAACTGGGCGGTGTACGACAAGGCGCCGTTCATGGCCTGGAACAACGCCTGGTACAACGCGCCGTGCGCGTTCTGGCCCACGGACTCGCTCCGGCCGGTGGACATCTCCAACCACCGTCTGCCGCCGACGCTGCTCTTCCAGGCGACCGACGACGCCGCCACTCCCTACGAGGGGGGTGTCACCGTCCATCACCAGCTGCGCGGCTCCAGCCTGGTGGTCGAGCAGGGCGGCGGGAACCACGGCATCACGCTGAGCGGCAACGCCTGCCTGGACAAGTACCTGGCGGCGTATCTGGCCAACGGCAAGGTGCCGCACGGCAGCGGCGAGGCCGACGCGGTGTGCAGGACACTGCCCGACCCGAAGCCGCTGGCCTCGAAGGCCGCGTCCGCCTCGTCGCGAGGTTCGACGCTGCACGGACTGCTCGGCCACCGGGGCTGAACGTCCCCGCAGCGGCGCCCGTCGGGGGCGTTGTCGGACTCATGGTCCACCATGGACCCATGAGCAGGCCGACGCGCATCCCCGCCCCCGACGGGCTCGCCCCCGCCGCCGCGTACTCCCATGTCGTGACAGGCACGGGCCGCTTCGTCGCGGTGTCGGGCCAGCTCCCCCTGGACGAGGACGGCAAGCTCGTCGGCGAGGGTGACGCCGAGGCGCAGGCCCGCCAGGTGTTCGAGAACCTCCGCCGATGCCTGGCGGCGGCGGACGCCACCTTCGACGACGTCGTCAAACTCACCTTCTTCGTCACGGACATGGCCCACATGCCCGCGATCCGGGCCGCCCGCGCCGCCCACATCCCCGCAGACCGTCTTCCTGCCGCCTCGGCGGTCCAGGTCGCCGCCCTGATCCGTCCCGAGTTCCTGATGGAGATCGAGGCGTACGCGGTGGTCGGCGGGTGAGCGGGCCATGGGTTCGTGAGATGACCCTCGACGACTGTCCGCGGGTGGCCGAGATCCGGGTGCGCGGCTGGCAGAGCGCGTACAGGGGCCTGATACCGCAGTCGTACCTCGACGGGCTCAGCGTCGCCGAGGACGCGGCGCGCCGCCGCCGCAACCTCGAACAGGGCGACGGCAGCATCGTGAACCTGGTCGCGGAGCGCGACGGCGTCATGGTCGGCTGGGCCTGCCACGGACCGCACCGGGACAGCGAAGTCCACTCCGGGGAAGTCGAGTTGTACGCCATCTACGTGCATCCCGATCTGTTGGGCCAGGGTGTCGGGCGCGCCCTGCTGCGGGAGTCCGCCGGCCGCTGTGCGGCGGCCGGGCACGAGCGCATGCTGCTGTGGGTCCTGAAGGAGAACACCACGGCCCGCCGTTTCTACGAACGGGCCGGTTTCCGCCCCGACGGCGCCGAGGAGCCCTTCGAGGCAGCCGGGGTCGAGGTACCCGAGGTGCGCTACGCGCGCGTACTGACCGGCACGAGGCTCGCCTGACGGACGTCGGGGTCGCTTGGCGGACTGCCGGTTCGAGCTGCCACCGGGCTCGACCGGCGGACGCCGGGTCCGAGCTCGCACCGGGCCGCGTGTGCCTGCACCGGCACGGGCACGTCGGCCGACGTGAGCGGGGGCGGACGTGCAGACAGGTGTGCCTAGACCTCTTCCTTCGGCAGCCGGGTCAGGGCCCGCACGGCCGTCTCCGCGAGCGCCGGATGGGCCAGCGCTTCGTTCAGGACCGGTCGCGCGCGGGCGTCACCGAGGACGCCCAGGCCTTCCGCGCACGCGAGGGCGACCCTGCGGTACGGGTCGTGCGGGCGCAGCCGGCGTTCCAAAGCGGTGATCAGCGCGGGTACGGCTTCGGGCGCGCGCAGTTCGACCAGGAGCCGTACGGGCTGGAGGGCGTACGCGACCCGCAGTTCGTTGGTGGCGAGCGCAGCGGCGGCGCGGGCCGTACGCGGGTCGCCGAGCCGGGCCAGGGCCTGCGCGGCGGACGCGCAGCGCTGCGGATCACGGTGGTTGAGCAGCAGGACGAGCGCCTCGAAGGCCCGCCGGTCCCCGGCCGTGCCGAGCCGGAAGGCGACCAACTCCCGGGCCCAGAGCGGCTGTCCGGGCTCGGTCAGCGCGGCGGCCAGCACGTCGGGGTCCTCGGTCGCCGCAAGACGTTCGAACGCCGCCGAGGCCCCGGACCCGGCCTCGGTCCGCAAACGCTCCGTGAGTGATCGCAACTCTTCGTCCATGGGCCGAGCTTAGGCAAGCCCCATGAGGTGCGGGGACGTACATCACAAAGTCGGGGACTGGCGCGCTCGTTACCGGCGGGTTAAGCTCAGACGAGCGAGTTACCCACTCGCATCGAACCTCATGGCGGCCTGGTGACGCAGCCGCCGTGAGAGCAGTCGGTTCGGTACTTCAGGTACCTCAGTGCGACATGGCTCCGGGACAGGGCCGGTCGGCTTTCACCGCCCATGGGCGCCCGTTCGTCGGCGCTTCGGGACGGCACCGGGCGTGTGCGCTCGTCAGCCCGGAAACACCCGCAACCTCCGCACGGTGTGCGCCTGTCGGCGTACCCGCGTGCGCTCCTCAGTCGTCACCTCTTCCAGGAGTCCCGCGATGGCCACTCCCCTGTCCGACACCCCTCTGTCCCCGCTGAAGACCGTCGCCGTCATCGGCCTCGGCACCATGGGCACCGGCATCGCCGAAGTCCTGGCCCGAGCCGGCCGTGACGTCATCGGCATCGACATCAGCGAAGCCGCGGCCGCCCAGGCCGTGGCCACCCTCGAAGCCTCCACCGCCCGCGCCGTGCGCCGCGAGCACCTCAGCGAGCAGGAGCGCACGGACGCCCTCGCCCGCTTCCGCACCTTCACCGACCTCGCGGCCGCCGCCGACGCCGACCTCGTCATCGAGGTGACCCCGGAGTCGTACGAGATCAAGCAGCAGGTCTTCCGGGCGCTCGACACCATCGTGCGTCCCCAGGCGATCCTCGCGACGGGCACCAACGCGCTGTCCGTGACGCGGCTCGCCGCCGACTCGGCCCATCCCGAGCGCGTGCTCGGTCTGCACTTCTTCAACCCGGCGCCCGCGATGAAGCTCGTCGAGGTCGTCTCCTCGGTGCTGACCGCGCCGACCGCCGTCGCCGCGGTCACCGACCTGGCGCTCGAACTCGGCAAGGAGCCCGTCGCGGTGGGCGACCGCCCCGGTTTCGTCGCCGACGGGCTGCTCTTCGGCTACCTCAACCAGGCAGCCGCGATGTACGAGGCGAAGTACGCCTCCCGCGAGGACATCGACGCGGCGATGAAGCTCGGCTGCGGGCTGCCCATGGGCCCGCTCGCACTGCTCGACCTGATCGGCGTGGACACCGCGCGGACCGTCCTGGAGGCGATGTACTCCGAGTCGCACGACCGGCTGCACGCCCCCGCGCCCATCCTCAAGCAGCTCAGCGAGGCGGGCCTGACCGGGCGCAAGTCCGGCCGCGGCTTCTACTCGTACGAGGCCCCGGGCAGCGACGCCGTCGTGCGGGACGCGCTGACGCCGCTGGAGGGCGCCGTCCTGGCGGAGGGCCGTACGGTCCGCTCGGTGGGTGTCGCCGGCTCCGGCACGATGGCCTCCGGTATCGCGGAGGTCTTCGCGAAGGCCGGGTACGAGGTCGTCCTCGCGGCCCGTACCGAGGAGAAGGCGCAGACCGCGAAGGCCCGTATCGGCAAGTCGCTCTCCCGTTCCGTCGACAAGGGCCGGATGACGGCCGAGGCGGCGGCGCGGACCCTGGAGCTGATCACGCCGACCGGCAGCTACGACGACTTCGCCGAGGTCGATCTGGCGCTGGAGGCGGTCGCCGAGGACCTGGAGATCAAGCAGCAGCTGTTCGGCACGTTCGACAAGGTCTGCAAGCCCGGCGCGATCCTCGCCACCACCACCTCCTCGCTGCCCGTCGTCGCCTGCGCCCGCGCCACCTCGCGCCCGCAGGACGTGATCGGCATGCACTTCTTCAACCCGGCCCCGGCGATGAAGCTCGTCGAGGTCGTGCGGACCGTGCTGACCGCGGACGACGTGCACGCCACCGTGCGCGAGGTCTGCGCGAAGATCCGCAAGCACCCGGTGGACTGCGGTGACCGGGCCGGCTTCATCGTGAACGCGCTGCTCTTCCCCTACCTGAACAACGCGATCAAGATGGTGCAGGAGCACTACGCCTCGCTCGACGACATCGACGCGGCGATGAAGCTGGGCGGCGGCTACCCGATGGGGCCCTTCGAACTGCTCGACGTGGTCGGGCTCGATGTCTCGCTGGCCATCGAGAAGGTCCTGCACCGCGAGTTCCGCGACCCGGGACTCGCCCCCGCGCCGCTCCTGGAGCACCTGGTGGCCGCGGGCTGCCTCGGCCGCAAGACGGGCCGCGGCTTCCGCGAATATGCCCGCCGCTGAGCGTCCGGGCGACTGGTTCGCGGACGACGCCGACTGGGGCGGACTGCTGGGCCCCGCCGGATACCCCCCGCCCGTCCAGGGCGGGGGGTTCCCCGGACATGCGCGCTCTCCTGCGCACATGGAGTACGTTCGGGGCATGTCCCAGCCCGCCAGGTCCTCACGTACACCAGCCACGCCCGATGCGCCGGAGAGTGCCGCCGGCAGCCGCGCGGCGGCCCAACGGCTCAAGATGCGCCGGGAGCTGGCGGCCGCGGCCATGGAGCTGTTCGCGGCCAAGGGGTACGAGGCGACCACCGTCGACGAGATCGCGGCCCAGGCCGGGGTGGCCCGCCGCACGTTCTTCCGCCACTTCCGCTCCAAGGAAGAGGCGATCTTCCCCGATCACGACGACACCCTGATCCGGGCCGAGGCGGTGCTCAACGCGGCGCCCGCGCACGAGCATCCGCTCGACACCGTGTGCCGCGGCATCAAGGAAGTCATGAAGATGTACGCGGCCCAGCCGGAGATCTCCGTCTCGCGCTACAAGCTGACGCGCGAGGTGCCGACGCTGCGCGAGGCCGAGATCGCCTCGGTGGCCCGCTACGAGCGGCTCTTCACCCGCTATCTCCTCGGCCACTTCGACGAGCACGCGCACGACGACGACGCCAACGACGATCCGCTGCTCGCCGAGGTCGCCGCGTCGGCCGTGGTCACGGCCCACAACCACGTCCTGCGGCGCTGGCTGCGGGCGGGCGGCCAGGGCGACGTGGAAACGCAGTTGGACCACGCCTTCGCCATCGTCCGCAAGACCTTCGGCACCGGAATCGGCGCGGGACGGGAGACCGCGCCGCGACCGGCGCCGGCCTCGTCCTTCACCGAGGGGGACGTGCTCGTGACCGTGGCCCGTGTCGACGCTCCGCTGGACCAGGTGATGCGCACGATCGAGCAGGCACTCAAGGAACGGTCCTAGCGACCCCCTCCCCCACCACGCCTGCCCTCGCCCCACCCCCTCGGCAACACCGCCCGTTCACACTCTCCGAACGGGTCGACCTACTCGCCGGACGTGCTCGATTCGAGCGCGTCCGGCGTTTTTTGTGCCCCGATCCGGGTGTTTTGCGGCCTGATCTGATCGATCATCGCTCACGTGTTACGTAAAGATTTCACCTGAGCGCAACTTCTGGCACTCCGTGCCTTGTCAGGTGACACGGCGTGCCATACGTTGAAGGAGTCCGGGCGGCCGGCGTGCAGAGACCATTCGTACGCCGGCTGTCCCCGCAAGCCCCATGGCCTGCGCGCCCGGACGCCTGCGTCACAGGCAACCTCCTGCGCCAACCACAGCGCTGCCACAGCACCACCTCCGCCGAACCGACGGCACACCCCTCAGCAGCAGCACCGACGTAACCCTCAGCGTTCCCCCTCAGAACGCGCATCGCCGGAGGCAACACCGTGAAGGAAATCCTGGACGCGATTCAGTCGCGGACCGCCACGTCCGCCGACTTCGCCGCACTTCCGCTCCCCGAGTCCTACCGCGCGATCACCGTGCACAAGGACGAGACGGAGATGTTCGCCGGGCTCAGCAGCCGCGACAAGGACCCCCGCAAGTCGATCCACCTGGACGACGTGCCGGTGCCGGAGCTCGGACCGGGCGAGGCACTGGTCGCCGTGATGGCGTCCTCCGTGAACTACAACTCGGTCTGGACGTCGATCTTCGAGCCGGTGTCGACCTTCAACTTCCTGGAGCGCTACGGGCGGCTCAGTGATCTCAGCAAGCGCCACGACCTGCCGTACCACATCATCGGCTCGGACCTCGCGGGCGTCGTCCTGCGCACCGGCCCGGGAGTCAACTCCTGGAAGCCCGGCGACGAGGTCGTCGCGCACTGCCTGTCCGTCGAGCTGGAGTCCTCCGACGGCCACAACGACACGATGCTCGACCCCGAGCAGCGCATCTGGGGCTTCGAGACCAACTTCGGCGGCCTCGCCGAGATCGCGCTCGTCAAGTCCAACCAGCTGATGCCCAAGCCGGACCACCTGAGCTGGGAGGAGGCCGCCGCCCCCGGGCTGGTGAACTCCACCGCCTACCGGCAGCTCGTCTCCCGCAACGGCGCCGGCATGAAGCAGGGCGACAACGTCCTGATCTGGGGCGCGAGCGGTGGACTCGGCTCGTACGCCACGCAGTTCGCGCTCGCCGGCGGTGCCAACCCGATCTGCGTCGTCTCCAGCGAGCAGAAGGCGGACATCTGCCGCTCGATGGGCGCCGAGGCGATCATCGACCGCAACGCCGAGGGCTACAAGTTCTGGAAGGACGAGCACACCCAGGACCCGAAGGAGTGGAAGCGCTTCGGCAAGCGCATCCGCGAGTTCACCGGCGGCGAGGACATCGACATCGTCTTCGAGCACCCGGGCCGCGAGACCTTCGGCGCCTCGGTCTACGTCACCCGCAAGGGCGGCACCATCACCACCTGCGCCTCGACCTCGGGCTACATGCACGAGTACGACAACCGCTACCTGTGGATGTCGCTGAAGCGGATCATCGGCTCGCACTTCGCGAACTACCGCGAGGCCTGGGAGGCCAACCGCCTCGTCGCCAAGGGCAAGATCCACCCGACGCTCTCCAAGGTCTACTCCCTGGAGGAGACCGGGCAGGCCGCCTACGACGTGCACCGCAACCTCCACCAGGGCAAGGTCGGCGTGCTCGCGCTGGCGCCCCAGGAGGGCCTGGGCGTGCGCGACGAGGAGAAGCGCGCCCAGCACATCGACGCCATCAACCGCTTCCGGAACGTCTGAGGTCCAGCCATGACAGAGCGTCAGACCGCGCAGGCGGAGAGGGTGAAGGACCGGCCGTGGCTCATGCGTACCTACGCCGGCCACTCCACCGCCGAGGCGTCCAACGAGTTGTACCGGCGCAACCTCGCCAAGGGGCAGACGGGGCTCTCCGTGGCCTTCGACCTGCCGACGCAGACCGGCTACGACCCCGACCACATCCTCGCCCGCGGCGAGGTCGGCCGGGTCGGCGTGCCGGTCTCGCACCTAGGTGACATGCGCCGGCTGTTCCAGGACATCCCCCTGGAGCAGATGAACACCTCGATGACCATCAACGCCACCGCCATGTGGATGCTGGCGCTCTATCAGGTCGTCGCCGAGGAGCAGGGTGCCGACATCACCCAGCTCCAGGGGACGACTCAGAACGACATCGTGAAGGAGTACCTCTCGCGGGGGACGCACGTCTTCCCGCCGGTGCCCTCCCTCCGTCTCACGACGGACATGATCACGTACACGGTCAACCACATCCCCAAGTGGAACCCGATCAACATCTGCAGCTACCACCTGCAGGAGGCGGGCGCCACACCGGTCCAGGAGATCGCGTACGCGATGTCCACCGCGATCGCCGTCCTGGACGCGGTGTTCGCGTCCGGGCAGATCGCCGAGGACCGCAAGGGCGATGTCGTGGCCCGCATCTCCTTCTTCGTGAACGCGGGCGTCCGCTTCATCGAGGAGATGTGCAAGATGCGGGCGTTCGGGCGGATCTGGGACAAGATCACGCGCGAGCGGTACGGCATCGAGAACCCCAAGCAGCGGCGCTTCAGGTACGGCGTCCAGGTCAACTCCCTCGGTCTGACCGAGGCGCAGCCGGAGAACAACGTCCAGCGGATCGTCCTCGAGATGCTGGCCGTGACCCTCTCCAAGGACGCACGCGCGCGTGCCGTGCAACTGCCCGCCTGGAACGAGGCGTTGGGCCTGCCCCGCCCGTGGGACCAGCAGTGGTCGCTGCGCATCCAGCAGGTGCTGGCGCACGAGAGCGACCTGCTGGAGTACGAGGACATCTTCGAGGGCTCGCACGTCATCGAGGCCAAGGTGACCGAACTCGTCGAGGAGTCGCTGGCCGAGATCGACCGGATCGAGGCGATGGGCGGCGCGATGGCCGCCGTCGAGTCCGGCTACCTCAAGTCGCAGCTCGTCTCCTCGCACGCCGAGCGCCGGGGCCGTATCGAGGGCGGCACCGACAAGATCGTCGGCGTCAACATCTTCCAGTCGACCGAGCCGAACCCGCTCACGGCCGACCTGGACGCGGCGATCATGACGGTCGACCCGGCGGTCGAGGCCCGGGTGATCTCCGCGCTGGGGACCTGGCGTGACACGCGCTACCAGCCGCCCTTCAACCACCCGCGCCCGTGCAAGGCGCTGGAGCGGCTGAAGGAGGCCGCGAAGGGCACCGCCAACCTCATGGAGGCCACCCTGGAGTGCGCCCGCGCCGGTGTCACGACCGGCGAGTGGGCCGGGGCCCTGCGCGAGGTGTTCGGCGAGTTCCGCGCCCCGACCGGCGTCTCGTCCGCGCCCGTCGCGGTCACCGCCGAGGAGGGCACCGGGCTCGCCCTGGTGCGCCGCAAGGTGGAGCTGACCGCCAAGGACCTGAACGTCGGCAACCTCCGGTTCCTGGTGGGCAAGCCGGGCCTGGACGGACACTCCAACGGCGCCGAGCAGATCGCCGTGCGGGCCCGCGACGCCGGGTTCGAGGTGGTCTACCAGGGCATCCGGCTCACCCCGGAGCAGATCGTGGACGCGGCTGTGGCCGAGGACGTGCACGCTGTCGGCCTGTCCATCCTGTCCGGCTCGCACGCCCAGCTGGTGCCGGACGTCCTGGAGAAGATGCGCGCGGCCGGCGCGGGCGACATTCCGGTGATCGCGGGCGGGATCATCCCGAACGCCGACGCCGAACAGCTGCGGGCCGCGGGAGTGGCCGCGGTCTTCACACCGAAGGACTTCGACATCACCGGAATCATCGGCCGTATCGTCGACGAGATCCGGAAAGCGAACAAGCTCGACCCCCTGGAGGTCCCCGCATGACCACGCCCGTGAACCGTCTGCGTCCCAGGCGCTCCTGTCTCGCCGTGCCGGGCAGCAACCCCCGCTTCCTGGAGAAGGCCCAGGGGCTCCCCGCGGACCAGGTCTTCCTCGACCTGGAGGACGCGTGCGCGCCGCTGGCCAAGCCCGACGCCCGGCACACCATCGTCAAGTTCCTCAACGAGGGTGACTGGACCGGCAAGACGCGGGTCGTGCGCGTCAACGACTGGACCACCGAGTGGACGTACCGCGATGTCGTCACGGTCGTCGAGGGCGCGGGCCAGAACCTCGACTGCATCATGCTGCCGAAGGTGCAGACGGCCGAGCAGGTCGTAGCCCTTGACCTGCTGCTGACGCAGATCGAGAAGACGATGGGCTTCGAGGTCGGCAAGATCGGCATCGAGGCGCAGATCGAGAACGCCCAGGGCCTGAACAACGTCAACGAGATCGCCACGGCCTCGCAGCGCGTGGAGACGATCATCTTCGGCCCGGCCGACTTCATGGCGTCGATCAACATGAAGTCGCTGGTCGTGGGTGAGCAGCCGCCCGGCTACCCGGCGGACGCCTACCACTACATCCTGATGAAGATCCTGATGGCCGCGCGCGCCAACAACCTCCAGGCGATCGACGGTCCCTACCTCCAGATCCGCAACATCGACGGCTACCGCGCGGTCGCCCAGCGCGCCGCCGCGCTCGGCTTCGACGGCAAGTGGGTGCTGCACCCGGGTCAGGTGGAGGCCTCCAACGAGATCTTCTCCCCCTCGCAGGAGGACTTCGACCACGCCGAGCTGATCCTGGACGCGTACGACTACTACACGTCCGAGGCAGGCGGCAAGAAGGGCTCCGCGATGCTCGGCGACGAGATGATCGACGAGGCCAGCCGCAAGATGGCGCTCGTCATCTCGGGCAAGGGCCGGGCCGCCGGCATGCAGCGCACCACCTCGTTCGAAGCCCCGGAGGCCTGAGCACCATGCAGTTCGGACGCACCTACGAAGAGTTCGAGGTCGGGGCGGTCTACAAGCACTGGCCCGGGAAGACGGTCACGGAGTACGACGACCACCTCTTCTGTCTGCTGACCATGAACCACCACCCCCTCCACATGGACAGCAACTATGCGGAGAAGACGACCGATTTCGGCAAGAACGTCGTCGTCGGGAACTACATCTACTCGCTGCTCCTCGGGATGTCCGTGCCGGACGTCTCGGGCAAGGCGATCGCCAACCTGGAGGTCGAGTCGCTGAAGCACGTGGCGCCGACCTTCCACGGCGACACGATCTACGGCGAGACCACGGTCCTCGACAAGACGCCCTCCCGGTCCAAGTCGGACCGCGGGATCGTCTACGTCGAGACCAAGGGCTACAAGCAGGACGGCACGCTGGTCTGCGTGTTCCGCCGCAAGGTCATGGTCCCCACCGAGACGTACATCAAGGAGCGCGGCGGCGAGCAGCCCGGCCGGCCCGAACTCACCGCACCCGCGGAAAAGAAGACGGAGAAGTAGTCATGGCGCGACTCGCCCAGACCGCCGGTCTGACCGACGTCCAGCAGGAGATCCTCTCCACCGTCCGCGATTTCGTGGACAAGGAGATCATCCCGGTAGCGACCGAGCTGGAGCACCGCGACGAGTACCCGCAAGAAATCGTCGACGGCCTCAAGGAGCTGGGCCTCTTCGGGCTGATGATCCCCGAGGAGTACGGCGGCCTGGGCGAGTCCCTCCTGACGTACGCGCTGTGCGTCGAGGAGATCGCCCGTGGCTGGATGTCGGTCTCCGGCATCATCAACACCCACTTCATCGTGGCGTACATGATCAAGCAGCACGGCACGCAGGAGCAGAAGGACCACTTCCTGCCCCGCATGGCGCTCGGTGAGACGCGCGGCGCCTTCTCGATGTCGGAGCCGGCGCTCGGTTCGGATGTGTCGGCGATCACATCGAAGGCGGTGAAGGACGGCGAGGAGTACGTCCTGAACGGCCAGAAGATGTGGCTGACGAACGGTGGAACGTCGAATCTGGTGGCCGTTCTCGTCCGGAGTGACGAAGGACACCCCGAGGGCACGGCGCCCCACAAGTCGATGACGACCTTCCTGGTGGAGAAGGAGCCCGGCTTCGGAGAGGTCCGCCCCGGCCTCACCATTCCCGGGAAGATCGACAAGATGGGTTACAAGGGGGTCGACACCACCGAACTCATCATGGACGGACTGCGCATTCCGGCCGATCGCGTACTCGGCGGGACCACCGGCCGAGGGTTTTACCAAATGATGGACGGAGTCGAGGTCGGCCGCGTCAATGTCGCGGCCCGTGGCTGCGGCGTCGCGCAGCGTGCATTTGAGCTCGGCGTCTCATATGCCCAGCAACGTCACACTTTCGGCAAAGCCATCGCCCAGCACCAGGCGATCCAGTTCAAGCTGGCCGAAATGGCTACCAAGGTCGAGGCCGCCCATGCAATGATGGTGAACGCGGCTCGCAAAAAGGACTCCGGGGAACGAAACGACCTCGAAGCAGGGATGGCGAAGTACCTCGCCTCCGAGTACTGCAAAGAGGTGGTGGAAGATGCTTTCCGGATCCACGGCGGCTACGGCTTCTCCAAGGAGTACGAGATCGAACGCCTCTACCGTGAGGCGCCGATGCTGCTGATCGGTGAAGGTACCGCCGAAATCCAGAAAATGATCATCGGGCGCCGACTGCTCGAAGAGTATCGACTCCAGGGCTAAGTGTCCGGGTTCGGGGTGTTTTCTTCGCGAAGAAGATCACACCCCGTCAGCACTCTTCCGCCGTCGACTCCGCATCTTGGCTTGCCCAGTTGCGGTCTGCGACCGGTACGATCGCGTGAAAGCCGCCGTCCCCCGTTCGAGCGCGGCATCATCCGCTACGAAGGTCATCCATGCCCCACAGCCAAACCTCTGCACCTCGCGGCCGGGTCCGCCTCGCGCGCGGAGCATCGCCGTGGCTTCTCCCGACCGTTGCCACCGCAGCACTCAGCCTGGCCCGTTCGCGCCGTTCCGGCGCGGCCAAGGCCGTGGCCGTACCCGTCACCGCGCTCGCGGCCGGGATGCTGTGGTTCTTCCGCGACCCCGAGCGTGAGATCGCGCAGGGCCGTGTCATCTCGCCCGCCGACGGTGTGGTGCAGAGCATCATGCCGTGGAAGGACGGACGCACCCGAGTCGCGATCTTCATGAGCCCGCTCAACGTCCACGTCAACCGCGCGCCACTCTCCGGCACGGTGACGTCGGTCGAGCACATCCCCGGTGGGTTCGTTCCCGCTTTCAACAAGGAGAGCGAGAACAACGAGCGCGTCGTCTGGCACTTCGACACCGAGCTCGGTGACATCGAGATGATCCAGATCGCCGGCGCGGTCGCCCGTCGCATCGTGCCCTACATCCCTCAGGGCACGAAGGTCGAGCAGGGTGACCGGATCGGACTGATCCGCTTCGGCTCGCGCGTGGACATCTACCTCCCCGAGGGTGTCGAGGTCGACGTGGAGGTCGGTCAGAAGACCGTGGCTGGGGTGACTCGAATTGACCGTGATTGATCCCGAGACACAGGCCGGCTGGGTGCCGGAGGCCGATGAGGTGGACGACGACGAGGAGATGCCCCTCTCGCTCCGCCTCTCGATAGCCGACACGCTCACTCTCGGCAACGCCACGTGCGGCTTCATGGCGGTGTACTTCACCACCACCGGGATCCTGATCCCGCACCTCACGGGCAGCGACGAGTCGGGCATGGCCCGTCACTCCGCCGCGACGGCCGTGATCCTCATGCTGTGCGCCGCGGTCTTCGACCTGTTCGACGGCCTGGTGGCCCGCAAGCTGCGCTCCTCCCCCATGGGCGCCGAGCTGGACAACCTGTCCGACCTGATCAGCTTCGGTCTCGCGCCGGCGTACTTCGTGCTCGTGTACGGCATGGTCGCGGACGACGCGTACCAGAAGGTGGCCGCGGTCGGAGCGATCGTGGTGCTCCTGGCCGTGGTGCTGAGGCTCGCGAGATTCTCCTGCGTCACGGTGAAGGACGGCACGTTCCAGGGCATGCCGAGCCCCTTCGGCGCCCTGACGGTGGTCTCCATCATCCTGCTCGAGCTGCCCTTCGTCGCCACGCTCATGGCGATCATGGGCACCGCCTGGCTGATGGTGAGCCGGGTCGAGTACCCCAAGCCGCGTGGTCGCCTCGCGGTCGCGATGCTCTCCTGGATCGTGCTCTCGATGGGTCTCCTGGCGGCCTGGGCGTTCGACGCCCCGGGCGGTCAGCTGCTCCTCCAGACCGGCTGTGCGCTGCAGCTGGTCATGGGCGCGGTGATCCCGCTGTTCGCCACGGCCCGCCGGGTGAACAACTTCCGGGGCAACCGCCGTGAGGCACGAGCCGCACAGCTCCCGTAACACCCCGTACGTCACGAAGGGCCCCGAACCACACGGTTCGGGGCCCTTGTGCGTGAGCGGAGCCATCGGCGCCGCCGAACGCTCCCTTCGCGACCTTCGCGGGAGCGAGGGGGTCAGGCGCCGGGCGTGTAACCCTGGGCGACGGACGAGACCTCGGCCTCACGGACGACCTTCATCCCGCCCACGGCGTTCTTGTCGGGCTGCAGGATGACGCTCTCCTTCGACGACGCCGACTTCGGGTCGGTGAAGTTCTGGGGGATGCCGAACCCCGGGTCGAACGCGTCGATGGTCAGCAGGGCCTTGTCGACACCCTCGCGGGTGAGGTCCTTGGCCACGCAGGCCTTCTTCAGCGCCTCGCCGAACGCCGACGCGGCCGTCCAGCCGGCCACCACGCCGTTGTCCAGGGAGTCCTTCGGGT
The DNA here is from genome assembly GCF_025399795.1 of Streptomyces rhizosphaerihabitans. Taxonomy (GTDB): domain Bacteria; phylum Actinomycetota; class Actinomycetes; order Streptomycetales; family Streptomycetaceae; genus Streptomyces; species Streptomyces rhizosphaerihabitans. The sequence continues at coordinate 133,114 of NZ_JAODTZ010000015.1, forward strand.
AGGCGGCCTTGTAGTCCGCGACCAGCTTCTTCGCCTTCGGGGTGTCCGCCCCGATCGGCAGCGAGGGATTGGCCACGTAGTAGTTCGCCTCCAGGGCCGGGGCCGCCGCGGTGGCGAGGAGCTGCGGGGCGAACGCCGAGTTGTTGCCGATGACCGGCACATTGAACTTGACGGCCGCCGCGACCCCGACGAGCGAGGCCGCCTGCCGCGGTCCCGCGCTGATCACGATGGCCTTCACCCCGGCCTTCTTCAGCGCGACGACCTGGCCGGTCATGTCGTTGTCCGTCGGCTTGATCTTCTGCTCGACGACCTTGAGCCCCGACTGCTTCGCCATGTACCGGGAGCCCGTCAGGGCGTTCTCGCCGTAGTCCCCCTCGAAGTACACATGGCCGATGCTGTCGCCCTTCTTGAGGCCCTTCTCCTTCATCAGGAAGTCGATCGCGTTGATCGTCTCGATGTCGTACGTCGAGCCGATGGGCCGGATGTACGGGCTGCCCAGCAGGGTGGCGGACCAGGCCTGCGGCAGGACCAGGCCCTTGTCCTGTCCGTCGATGCGCTGCTTGACGGCCGCGACGAACGGCGAGCCGATGAACTGGGTGAAGCCCAGCACCTTCGGCGCCAGCTCCGTGTAGCCGGAGACGGCCTTCTGCGGGTCGTACCCGTGGTCGCGGACCGTCAGCGCCAGCTTGTAGCCGCAGACGCCGCCGGCGGCGTTGGTCTGCTTCACATAGAGCTGCTGGGCCTGGGTGACGGACTTGCCGAGCGTCGCGTAGACACCGCTCATGTCGGTGAGCACGCCGAGGCTGATCGTCTTCCCGGAGATCCCCTCGCCGGTCTTCACGCCGCCGGCCGACTGCTTGTCGCCGCCGTCGTCCTTGGCCTTGGAGCTGCATCCGGCCAGCACGAGCAGGGCGGCCAGCGCCCCGGCGGCCAGCCGCGCGGTGTGTGTCGTTCTCATCGTTCCTCCCCTGGAGTGGCCCCGGGACGGGGCTTGACGCGAAGCCGGGCGGCCACCCTGACCAGACCGCCCGGAAGAAAGAGCACCACCGCCACGACGGCGGCGCCGTACAGGTACCGGGCCGCCTCGCCGGGCGCGATCCCGCCCATTCCCGGGTCGGAGACCAGGGGCAGGGTGTCGCTGTAGCGGGTCAGCAGCTGCGGCAGCAGCGAGACGAACACGGCCCCGACGACCGCCCCGGCGACCGAGCCGAGCCCGCCGATGACGATCATGGCGAGGTAGTCGAGCGAGAGCGTGATCCCGAAGTAGTCGGGCACGGTGCGCTGGAAGACCAGGGCGAGCAGCACCCCGGCCAGGCCCGCGTACATCGAGGACAGGACGAAGACGGCGGCGCGGTACCGGGCGACGGGCACGCCGATCACCCCGGCCGCGATCCGGTGGTCGCGGATCGCGTTCATCGCCCGGCCGGGCCGTCCGCGCAGCACCCCTCGGGCGAACAGCCCGCAGCCGAGGAGCAGCAGCAGACCCACGTACCAGAGCTTCTCGGCCGAGCCGAACGGCACGGCGGCGACGAGGAGCTCGCGGTCGTCGAAGGTGAGACCGAAGAGGCTGAGCGGCGGTACGTCGCGGCCGTTGAAGCCGCCCGTCAGATCCCGGGCGTTGAACAGGACGTGCTGTCCGATGAAGATCAGGGCCAGCGTGGCGATGCCGAGGTAGGCGCCGCGCAGCCGTCCCGCGATCGGGCTGAACAGGCCCCCGGCGATCCCGGAGACGGCCACGGCGAGCACGGCCGCGAGCCACGTCGGCAGTCCCAGGCCGGTGAGGCCGTCGCCTCCGTCTGCCGCGAACACGCAGTAGCCGTACGCGCCGACCGCGAGGAAGAAGGCGTGTCCCATGGAGAGCTGACCGGTCGCGCCGGTGAGGAGGTTGAGGCCGATCGCGCCGATCGCGGCGGCCATCGCGAACAGACCGGCCTCGAGCCAGAAGCGGTCGACGTAGAAGGGCAGCGCGAGCAGCAGTACGGCGCCGGCGGCCCCGATCGCGGTCCGGGCGCCGGGCAGCCGGATCGTGCGCCGGCGGGCGGGCCGGGGGGCGCTGCCCGTCTCGTCACGGGTGAGGACCTCAGACACGGGCGAGCTCCTTCGTGCCGAACAGCCCGGCGGGCCGGATGAGCAGGATCGCGACCATGACCGCGTACGGCGCGAGATCGCCGATACCGCGCCCGAGGAAGGTGAGGTCGCTCTGGTAGCCGGTGGCCATGGATTCGGTGACACCGACGAGGAGACCGCCGACCAGCGCGCCGGTCGTCGAGTCGAGGCCTCCGAGGATCGCCGCGGGGAACGCCTTGAGCGCGGCCAGCGAGGTGGCCCGTTCGAGACCGGGGGTCGGGAAGACGGTCAGGAACAGCGCGGCGACGGCCGCGAGGCCGCCCGCCACCGCCCAGGCCCCCAGCGACACCCTGCCCAGCCGGACCCCCATCAGGGCAGCCGTCTCCGGGCTCTCCGCGGCGGCGCGCATCGCCACGCCCCAGGACGTGTAGCGGAAGGCGAGCAGAAAGGCGGTGATGAGCACGGACGCCGTGACGAACGCCGCGATCCGGGTGTGGGCGATGGACACCGGTCCGACGGTGAGGACGGCGTTGCCCCAGGGGTCGCCCATCACCAGGACGTCCGTGCCGATACGGCGGGTCAGTTCGGTGGTGAGAAGGATGTCGACGCCGATGGTGACGATGGCGAGGACGCTCTGGTCGGTACCCCGGTAGCGGCGCATCACCAGGAACTCCACGGCCGCCCCCACCAGTGCGGCGCCCGCGACACCGGCGAGCAGCGCGGGCCAGAAGCCGATGTCGTCGTGGAGGGTCGCGGTGACATAACCACCGGCGAGCAGCAGCGAGGCGTGTGCGAAGTTGACGACCTCGGTGGCCCGGAAGATGACGACGAAGCCAAGGGCGATGAGGGCGTAGACGGAGCCCAACGACAGGCCGTTGAGCAGGAGTTCGGCGAAGGTGCTCATGAAGCGGTCTCCTCTGGGTCGGCGCGCTCGCCCAGATAGGCGCGTACCACCGCCGGATCGTTCTGTACGTCCGCGGGGGCGCCGTCGGCGATACGGCGCCCGAAGTCCAGTACGGTCACCGCGTCGGCGAGCCGCATCACCACCCCCATGTCGTGTTCCACCAGCACGATCGAGATGCCGAGGCTGTCGCGAACTCCCGCGACGACCGCGGCGGTTCGGCGGCGTTCGGCGGCGGTCATGCCCGCGACGGGTTCGTCCAGGAGCAGGATCCGGGGTTCCATGCACAGGGCCCGGGCGAGCTCGGCGAGCTTCTGCTGTCCGTACGGGAGCGAACCGGCGGGCCGGTCGAGCTGCCGCTCCAGGCCCACGAACGCGGCGATCTCGCGGACGCGTTCGCGGTGCCGCCGGTCCTCGCGGGCCGCCGAGGGCAGCCGCAGCCCGGCGGCGAGGAATCCGGCGCGGGTCAGCCGGTGCCGGCCGAGCAGCAGGCAGTCCTCGACGGTGGCGTGCGGGGGCAGGGCTAGGTTCTGGAAGATGCGGGCCACGCCCAGCCCGGCGATCCGGTGCGGCGGCAGTCCGGTGAGTTCGTGCTTCCCGAGGCGGACGCTTCCGGCGGCGGGCCGGCAGACGCCGGACAGCACGTTGAAGCAGGTGGACTTTCCTGCCCCGTTGGGTCCGATGAGGGCGTGCACGGTGCCGGGCCGAACGGTGAAGCTCACCGCGTCGAGCGCGGTCAGCCCCGCGAAACGGACCGTCACGTCCCTGACGTCGAGCGAGGGAATGCCGGAGGGCACGGCTGCTTGAGCGGTGGCCTGTGCGGCCGCTTCTTGAGCCGTGGCGTGTGCGGCCGCTTGTCGGCCGGTGGCTTCTGTGGTCACTCTGTCGTGTTCCTCCACGGCGGGTCACCCCTTCCAACGGGACAGGGACGGGAGGGCGCCGCGCGCGGAAGCCCCGTCGGCCGCCGCGTCCTCGTCGACCACGCCGAGATAGCGGCGGCGCACCTCGTCGGAGGCGGCGAGTTCGTCCGCGGGACCGGACAGGGTCACCTCGCCGACCTCCAGGACATAGGCGCTGGACGCGAGTCGCAGGGCGAGGGCGGCATTCTGTTCGACGAGCAGGACGGAGGTGCCCTGTTCGTTGATCTCCCGCACGGTGTCGGCGATCCGAGCGGCCATCAGCGGGGCGAGCCCGAGCGAGGGTTCGTCGAGCAGCAGCACCTTGGGGGCGCCCATGAGCGCCCGGCCGACCGCGAGCATCTGCTGCTCCCCGCCGGACAGCAGCCCCGCCCGTTGCTGGGCGCGGTCGGCGAGGACGGGGAACAGCTCGTGCACGCGTCGCAGGGCGCGTGCCCGGTCCGCGCGGCCGCCGGTACCGCCGAGTGCTCCGGCGCGCAGATTGTCCGCGACCGTCATCCGGCTGAACACCCGCCTTCCTTCCGGGACTTGGGACACCCCGGCGGCCACCACCCGGTCCGGCGGCAGCCGGTCCAACGGTCGCCCGCCCAGCGTGACCGTGCCGCCGGTGACCGCTCCCCCGTGGAAGGAGAGGGTCCGGCACACCGCCCGCAGCAGCGTCGACTTGCCCGCGCCGTTGGCGCCGAGGACCGTCACCACGGCTGCCTCGGGCACCTCCAACGACACATGACGCAGTGCGCGTACGGGGCCGTATCCGACCGACAGTTCCCGCACGAGCAGAGCGGAACCGCCCATGGCATCTCCCTTGTCCTCGCTCGGTGTGGCGCTCACCTCAGCACCGGCGGGCACCCCCGTCCACGGGCTGCGGCCGATACGCGGCGGGAGCCCACCGGTGGCGCCCGCCCGTTGTGCATGCGCACAACACCGCGTGTCAGGGGCCTGTGCGACCCCGTGTCCGGGTGGGATCCTCCGGCCATGGGAGGGCGCAGACCGCGGACCGGTCATGACTGGAAGCTGCTCGCGGAGTCGTGTGTGACTCTGCTGGAACGGCTGCCCGAGCTCGTCGACGAGCACGTCAGGCAGCTCACCGAGTACTCCCCCGTCTACGGACAGGTGCTGCCGTACGACCAGCAGTGGCGGGAGGCGGAGACCGCGATGCGCATCGGCATCAAGGCGATCTCCGCGCCGCGGGACTCACCGCGGCGCGATCTGGAGCACGCCGAGGAGGCGGGCCGGCGGCGGGCCCAGCAGGGGCTGCCGCTCGAACTCCTGGTGCACGCCTACCGTGCCGCCGGCTATCTGGTGTGGGACGCTCTGATGGAGAGCGCGGCGAGCCGGGAGCCCGAGCGGCTCGCGGTGCTCATGCGGTGCGCCACGATGGTGTGGTCGGCCGTGGACGCGCAGGCCACGACCGCGTCGGAGTCCTACCTCGCCACGGAACGGGAACTGCGGCGGCGCACCGACGAACAGTTGCAGGCGCTGCTCGACGCGCTGCTGGAGGGTCAGGAGGCCCCGGGGCTCGCGGCGCGGGCGGCGGCCGGGCTCGATCTGCCCGAGCACGGACCGTACGCCGTCGTCGTGCTGCGGACGGAGCGCCACGACGGACGGGACGTCTGTGTCCGGCCGATGGTGGGGGCGGGCCTGCGGTTCATCTGGCGGATGCGGGCCGACTGCGAGATCGCGGTGGTGGCGCTGGACGCCGAACAGGGCCTGGACGAGGTGGCCCGGCTGCTGGACGGGCGGCGCTCCGGTCCGGGCGGGATCAGCCCCGTGGTCTCGGGTCTGGGCGAGCTGGGGCGGGCCCGGCGGTGGGCCGAACTGGCGCTGCGCACCTGTCCGCCGGACGCGACCGGTGTCGTACGCCTCGATCAGCGGATGCCGACGGCGCTCGTCGTGAGCCAGCCGGAGCTGGCGGGCCGGCTGGTGTCGGACGTGTTCGGGACGTTACTGGAGCTCGAACCGGGCGACCGGGCCGTACTGATCGAAACGCTGGACATGTGGCTGGCCTGCGAGGGCTCCGCGGGACGCGCGGCCGGACGCCTGTACTGCCACCGGAACACCGTCTTCAACCGCCTGCGCCGGCTGGAACAGCTGACGTCACGTTCACTGGCCCGCCCCCGGGACCTGATCGAGATGACCTTGGCCCTGGACGCCTACCGGCTGGCGGGCGCGAGGGCGCTCACGGGGACGGGACCAGGTACGGGGACGGGGTCGGGGACGGGACGGTGAGACGACGGCGGCCGATGCCGGGAGGCCCGACGTCAGGCGGCCCGACGTCAGGCAACAGGCGACAGGCGAGGGCGGCGGACCGCCCGGGAGCCGAAGGGGTGGACGAACGACTCGGGCCTCAGACCAGGAAGTCCCGGCCGATGTTCTCCGCCACCCGTTCCAGGATCGGGCCGGCGTCGGAGATGCACTTCGCGATGTCGGGCTCGACCTCGGTGAGGGGATACGCCCGGCGGATGCCGGCCCTGCCGAGCGCCTCGGGCCTGAGCGCGAGGCGGCCGCAGACCGCGACGACCTCCTTGCCCCCGGCCCGGGCGGCCGCCGCGACCCCCGCGGGCGCCTTGCCGTGCAGGGTCTGTTCGTCGAGGGACCCCTCACCGGTGATCACCAGCGTGGCGCGTTCCAGGGCGGGCGCGAAGCCGAGCACGTCGAGCATCACCTCGATGCCGGGCCGGAAGCGGGCACCAAGGACCAGAGCCCCATATCCGACCCCTCCCGCGGCGCCCGCGCCGGGCGCCGCGGCGTACCCGGCGGCCTTCGGCCCGATCTCCTTCTCCAGGACGTCGGCGAAGTGGGCGAGGGCGATGTCCAGCACCGCCACGTCGTCGGGACCCGCGCCCTTCTGGGGGCCGTAGACGGCGGGTGCGCCCTTGGGACCCGTCAACGGGTTGTCCACGTCACTGGCGAGGACGAAGTCGACCGCGGCGAGCCGGTCGTCCAGACCGGACAGATCGGCGCTCACCACGTCACTCAGCGCGGCGCCGCCCGGAGCCACCGGCTCGCCGTCCGCGTCGAGGAAGCGCGCGCCGAGCGCGGACAGCATGCCCGCGCCGCCGTCCGTCGTCGCGCTGCCGCCCACGCCGAAGACGACGGTGCGCGCACCGGCGTCCAGCGCGGCGCGCAGCAGTTCCCCGGAGCCGTACGTCGAGGACGAGAGCGGTGCGAAGACACCCTTGGGCAGCCGCTGCAACCCGCTCGCCTCGGCCATCTCCACGACCGCGGTGTCCCCGCGCAGCGCGAACGCGGCGGTCACCTCGTCGCCCAGCGGTCCGGCGACGCGCACCTCGCGGCGCTCGAATCCGGCCGCGACCGCTGCGTCGACGGTGCCGTCGCCGCCGTCGGCCACGGGCAGCGACTCGACCACCACCTGGGGCGCGACCCGGCGCAGTCCGGCCGTCACGCGCTCCGCGACCTGTACGGCCGTCAGCGATCCCTTGAACTTGTCCGCGGCGATGAGCACGCCCGGGGTCCGATTCACTGCAGCGTCCGCCACCTTGCATTCCCCTTGCTTCCGGGCCTTGCACACGTCAAGGCAGTCGCGCCGCTGCGACCTTAACCGGAGGGAGCCCCCGCCGTCATGCCCCTGCCCAGCCTGCGGACCGGCCCGGGACCGGCCCCGGGATCCGCCGCCGCGGAGGCGCCCGGCGCGGGCATCGGCGGCGCCGGCGGCTCCCGGAGCACCCGGTTCCGCGCCGCCCCGGCGAGCGCGCCCGCCCGGAATTGGGTAGACCGGAGCCATGACCCCTGTGGGCACCGACATCGGCGACCGCGTCCTCGGGGGCTGGCTGGGCCGGATCGCGGGCAACATGCTCGGCAAGCCGGTCGAGCAGGGCGACCACTGGACGCGGGACCGGATCGACCGCTATCTGCGGCAGGCCGACGCGCTGCCTCTGACCGACTATCTCCCCGGGCCCGCCGACGACGGTGCCGGGGGCGAGTTCGAGCTGCGGCCCGAGTGGCGCAGCTGTGTGCGCGGCCGCATCCACGGCAGTTGCCGTGACGACGACGTGGACTACGCGATCCTCGGACTCGACCTCCTGGAGACGCACGGCTTCGCGTTCAGCACCGAGCAGGTCGGTGACCTGTGGCTGCTGCGCCTTCCGTATCTCCAGACGTTCACGGCGGAGCGGGCCGCGTACCGCAACCTCGCCCAGGGGCTGAGACCTCCGGTGACGGCGACGTACGAGAATCCGTACCAGGAGTGGATCGGCGCGCTGATCCGCGCCGATGTCTACGGCTGGACGTCCCCGGGGCGGCCACAGCGCGCGGCCTCCCTGGCCCGCCGTGACGCCGTCCTGTCGCACACCGGCAATGGCGTCTACGGCGCGATGTGGGCGGCGGCGCTGATCTCCGCGGCCTTCACCGCCCCGTCCGTCCGGGACGCTCTGGAGACGGCGCTCACCGTGATCCCCGCGAGCAGCCGCCTGGCCCGCACGGTACGCCGGGTGGTCACGCTCCACGAGACCCGGATGACCTGGGAGGACACGCTCACCACGGTGTCCGAGGAGACCGCCGGAATGGGCTGGATCCACACGGTCCCGAACGCGGCGGTGCTGACCGCCGGGCTGCTGTACGGCGACGGCGACTTCACCCGCACCATCACGCTGACCGTCCGCGGCGGTCTGGACACCGACTCGAACGGCGCGACCGCGGGCTCCGTCGCGGGCGTCCTGTGCGGGGCGGAGGCGATCCCCCCGCAGTGGAAGGAGCCGCTGGAGAACACCGTCCGCAGCGCGGTGTTCGGCTTCGACGGCGTACGAATCACCGAGCTCGCGTCACGCACGGTCGCGCTGGCGAAAGCCGGGGCCTGAGCCGAGGGTCGGGGGCGGGGGGCAGAGTCCGGGGCGAGGGGCAGGGTCGGGGGCGGTGCCCGGGGTCGGCGCCGAGGCCGGGGACGGTGCCAGAGCCGAGGTCGGGGACGGGAGCGAGGTCCGCGCCGAGGGCGGAGCCTGATCCGGAGCCCGGGGACGGTGCCGGAGCCCGGGGACGGTGCCGGAGCCCGGGGACGTCGAGGTCCGGGGACGTCGAGGCCCAGGGACGTCGAGGCCCGCTCGTTACCCTTCCTGAGTGACCACTTCGGACTTCGCCGCATACCTCGCCGGCCTGCCCCGTGTCCTCGTCGGGGCCGCCGCCCTCTTCCGCGACGCCGAGGGGCGGGTGCTCCTCGTCGAGCCGAACTACCGCGAGGGGTGGACGCTGCCGGGCGGAACGGTGGAGTCCGACGACGGGGAGAGCCCACGGCAGGGTGCGCGCCGCGAGACGGCCGAGGAGATCGGCCTCGACGTGGAGCTCGGACGACTGCTGGCCGTCGACTGGGTCCGGTGGCCGGCGCGCCCGCCGCTGGTGGCGTATCTGTACGACGGCGGTGTACTCGGCGAGCAGGACCTCAAGGCGATCCGGCTGCAGGAGGAGGAACTGCTGTCCTGGCGGTTGGTGCCGCGCGAGGAACTGGCCGCGCATCTGCCGGGCGCCTCGGGCCGTCGTGTCCTCGCCGCACTCGAGGTCCTGGCGGAGAACTCGGGAACGGCGGAACTGGAGAACGGCCACCGGGTGGGCTGACCCCGGGGTCCGCTCACCCGGGTCCAGCCCAGCATCGGGCTCTCGTCACACCTCGGCGGCCGAGGGCTGATCCCCCGGCCGCCGGGCCTGTGTTCTCGTCGTGGCTTCTCGTCGTGGCTTCTCGTCGTGGCTTCTCGTCGTGGCTTCTCGTCGTGGTCTCGTAGCGGTTTCCTCGTCGAGGACCGTGCGCGGGTCAGCCGAGGATCCTGCGCTTCTGTTCCTCGAACTCGGCTTCGTTGAGCACGCCCTGGGCCTTCAGGTCCCCGAGTTGCTTCAGTTGATCGATCTTGCTGGTCATGTCGTCGGCCGGCGGGGCGGGCGCCGGCGCGGCGGCGGGCGGGGGCTCCTGCTGCGGGGCTTCCTGCTGGGCCCATCGCCCCTGCTGGCGACGTGACACACGGTTCGAGACGGCGGTGGCCGTACCGGCCACCACGGCGGTGCGGGCGACCCCGCGGAGGAGACCTGGCACGGTGGTTTCCTTTCCGGCACGAGGCATACGGAATGAGCCCGAAAGGGATTCGATCCCTTGTGTGCGCCGAATTCACTCTCAGCGCACCGGACAGATCCATTGGAGCACCGAACGGATTCTCCCGCACATCGATCTCGGCCCCGCCCGGCGTGATTTCCGACGATCTGCCGGACCGTCATTCCCGTGGCAAGCTGAAATGTGGCCACCGGCCGTCACCGGTCTGTGGCGAGGTCTACGCAGGAGGAGCTCGCAATGGCTACGACGAGTACGCACCGGCAGGGAACCGCCGGCAGTTCGGGAGCGTGGGTGTCCGGTTGGACCGCCTTCGCCGCGGTCATGATGATCTTCGGCGGTGCGATGTCCATATTCCAGGGCATCGCCGCCATCGCCAAGGACGACGTCTTCGTCACGACCAGCAACTACGTCTACAGCTTCAACCTCACGAGCTGGGGCTGGATCCACCTCACCCTCGGTGTCCTCGTCGTCCTCGCAGGCATCGCCGTGTTCCGCGGCATGCTGTGGGCCCGCATCGTCGGCATCACCCTGGCGGGCCTGGCCATGGTCGCCAACTTCATGTGGCTGCCGTACTCCCCCGTGTGGTCCAGCGTGCTGATCGCCATCGACGCCTTCGTCATCTGGGCGCTGTGCGTCGGACCCAGCCGGGACGCGCGTACCCAGTAACCGACCGCTCTCCCAGGACTCTCCGGCCGGCAGCGGCCCCGCACCGAGGTGCGGGGCCGCTGCCGGTTCGGCACTTGCCCGCCGTGCGCACGGCCCGACCCGACAGACCGGGGCCGCACGCACGGCGGGCACAGGGCCTGACGGGCGGCACGGGCACAGCCCGACCGACGGCACGCGCACGGCCGCGCCCCCGGACCTTCCGCCGATCGGCGGGTCCGGGGGCGCGGCCGTGGCCGGACGGCTCCGCCTTCGGCGGCTGTCCGGCATCCGTGTCGTCTATCCGGCGTCCGCCTCTTCGAGCGCGGCCAGCACGGCCGGCACCGGAATGCGCCCGGAGGCGACCATCTGGGCACCGCTGCGGCGCAGGGCGGTGGCGAAGGGGGCCGCCCACACGTTCTCGTAGACCAGGATTCCGGCGGAGTTGCCGGGCTCCAGGGCCCTCCCCGCCTCCTCGATGTCGTCCTCGCCCAGCAGGCCGGAGGACACACCCTCGAAGACGGCGAGGTCGAGCGCTCCGTCTCCGTCGAAGTCGGCGATCTCCATGCCGACCACGGAGCCGTCCTTGTCCTTCCTCACGAACAAAAGGTCGAGAATCCGAATGACGCCGCGGTCCACCAGATCGACCAGGATCGGGAATCCCTCACCGGTCATTCGGTTACCGGGAAACTCCACGACCACATAGTCGATCGGTCCCATCTCGACGAATTCATCTTCGCTCACGGTTTCACCCCTGCATGGTCATGGTGGTCCCCCTGCCCCTCGTCAATGCCATTGCAGCACCGGACGGAAGCCGCCGCACTTCGGTGCGACGCCTCCCTCCAGCCGCTGACGAGCCTCCTCGCACCCCTGACGAAAGGAGCCGTTCGGGCCGGCCAGGTGGTTCACGCGGTCAGCTGGTAGATGCTCTTGCCCACCAGCCACAGCCCCAGGAACAGCACCAGCGACACCAACGCCTGGTCCTGGTGCCCCTCCAGCCACGCACGCAGCTTCCCGAGCCGGACATGAGCCGATCGCGGGGCGAACGTCGCGTAGATCTCCATCGTCAGGATGCTGGACGTGGCCAGCAGGACATAGCCCATCAGCGCCGCGTACGACGCGGCGTGCGAGAGGTCGGCTTCCACGACGGTGGCCGCTCCGGCCGCGACCATCCCCCACGGCTGGAGCAGCAGCGCCAGTCCCGCCGCGGACCAAGGGGAGATCCGCTCGATCCGCGACATGAAGCCGGAGGACTTGTTCCGCTTGCCGATGTTGCGGCGGGTGCGCTCCGCGTAGCAGACCATTCCGACACCGATCGCCAGTTTGGCGGCCAGGGCGGCCGTGGACGGCGAGGACTTGGGGGGCGGTGGCTGACCGCCGGTCATGAGCAGGACCGCGGCGATGATGCCGACGAACGTGGCCAGCCAGGTGAGGATGAAGGCGAGGCCCTTCCAGATTCCGTTGCGCGACGACAGCACCAGCACGAATCCGGTGACCGGCAGGGGGTCCAGGGCGATCACCAGACCGATGAGGACCAGGTCAAGGACCATCGCCGCCCCCGCGTGGTCTCGCGCGGCTCACCGCCGCGGCATCGCGCATGCCTTCATCGTCGCCGCCCCCGCCCTCCTCCACAAATCCACGGTTCCGCCCGGCACACCACGTCTCGCCGCCACCCCCGTACGGCCCAGCGGTGCTCGCGTCGCGAGCACCGCGACCCCGCCGGACTGCACGCTGGCGGCGCGGTCACCCCCCGACGGGGGGCGGCCAAGGCCCGACACGGGGAGCGGAATGCGCGCAGGTGAAGGACCCGGCTCGAACACCGGCGGCGGCCGGAGCCGCCTGCGCGAGCGGGCGGCGGCACTGCGGGCCCGGCTGCTGGGAATGCGCGCCGGCGCCGCGACACGGTTTCCGGTGATCACCCGCCTCTCCTCCCATCTCATCGCGGTGAACCTGCTGGATTCCGCGCCCCGGCTCGCCGCCCAGGCCTTCCTGACCGCCGTTCCGCTGCTCTTCGTGGTCGCCTCCTTCGCCCCTCAGTCGGTACGCAAGGAGATCGTCGACTCCGTGCACGACATCCTCGGCATCACCGGCAGCGCCGACCAGCAGCTGAAGAAGGTGTACGGGGCCGACTCCGCGGGCCTGCGGCAGAGCACCGGGGCGGTCAGCCTGCTGATGGTGCTGCTGTCCGCCACCGCGTGCAGCCGGGCGATGCAGCGACTCTGCCAGCGTGCCTGGCTGCTGCCGGCCGCGAGCGCGCGGATCGCCGTCTGGCGCTGGTTCGTGTGGATCGTGACCCTGCTGGTCGTCATCGCCCTGCAGGGACCGCTGCGGACCGGCTTCGGCGTGGGGTCCTGGCTCGGCCTCCCGCTGCTCCTGGTCACCGAGGTCGGCGTCTGGTGGTGGACCCAGCACCTGCTGCTCGCGGGGCGCATCCCCTGGCTGCCACTGCTGCCCGGCGCGATCGTGACCGGAGTCGCCCTGACCGTGCTGTCGGTGATCGCCAAGGTGTACGTACCCAACGCGCTCAACCACAGCCTGGAACGCTACGGGTCGCTGGGCGCGGTCTTCACCGTGCTGTCCTGGCTGATCGGACTGTGCGTCGTCATCTCCGTGGGCATCACCGCCGGTGCCGTCATCGCGCGGGAACCCGCCATGGTCCGCCGTCCGGGTTCGCCCGATTAGCTCAACTCGCCGGACATATCGCCCAGAGCTACCTTGGTGATCGGGCCGGATCCCCCCTCCGCTGGCAGGCCCGGACCACGATCCAAGGACGGTGGCCGGCATGACCGACTCACGTCACTACGACGTCATCGTTATCGGAACCGGCGCGGGCGGCGGGACCATCGCCCATCGGCTGGCTCCCACCGGCAAACGGATTCTCCTCCTCGAACGCGGTGGCTACCTCCCGCGCGAACGCGACAACTGGGACTCCACCGCGGTCTTCGTCAAGGGCAAGTACCGGGCCCCGGAGTTCTGGTACGACCGGCACGGCGACCAGTTCCCACCCGAGGTCAACTACTACGTGGGCGGCAACACCAAGTTCTACGGCGCAGCGCTCTTCCGGCTGCGCCCCGAGGACTTCGGCGAGCTGCGCCACCACGGCGGGCTCTCCCCCGCCTGGCCTCTCGGCTACCAGGACCTGGAGCCGTACTACACCCAGGCCGAACACCTCTACCTCGTGCACGGCCGCCACGGAGAGGACCCGACCGAAGGGCCCAGCAGCGCCCAGTACGCCTATCCGCCGGTCCGGCACGAGCCGCGCATCCAGCGACTCAGTGACGACCTGGAGAAGCGGGGGCTGCACCCCTTCCACCTCCCGATCGGGGTGAATCTCACCCAGGACGAGCGGGGCCGGGCCGTGCACACCAGCGCCTGCATCCGCTGCGACCGCGTCGACGGCTTTCCCTGCCTGGTCGGCGCGAAGTCCGACGCGCAGGTGGTCTGCGTCGACCCCGCCCTGGAACACCCCAACGTGGAGATGGTCACCCACGCGAACGTACGACGGCTCGACACCGACGCCACGGGCCGCAATGTCACCTCCGTCGTCGCGATGGTGGGTGACGGAAACGGGGGCGGGGGCGAAAACGGGGGCGGGGGCGATTCGCCCGGCGGTTCGACCGTCGAGTTCAGTGCGGACATCGTGATCGTCGCCTGCGGTGCCGTCAACTCGGCCGCGCTGCTGCTTCGTTCGGCGAACGACCGGCATCCGCGCGGTCTGGCCAACAGCTCGGACGTGGTGGGCCGTCACTACATGCGGCACAACAACCTCGCCCTGATGGCCATATCCGAGGAACCGAACGACACCAAGTTCCAGAAGACGCTCGCGCTGCACGACTGGTACCTGGGATCCGACGACTGGGACTACCCCCTCGGCGGCATCCAGATGCTCGGCAAGTCCGACTCCGAACAGATCCACGGAGAGGCGCCCCGCTGGGCGGGAGCCGTCGCTCCCGACATGCCCTTCGAGGTGCTCGCCCACCACGCCGTCGACTTCTGGCTGTGCGGAGAGGACCTGCCCGCCGCGGACAACCGCGTCACCCTGGACGGGAACGGCGACATCCACCTCGCCCTCGACGAGAAGAACAACATCGCCGGACTCCAGCGTCTGCGGCACGAACTGCAGGGCATGCTCGGCCACTTGGGCATGCGTGAGCACCATCTCCTGCCGCACAGCATCTATCTGCACAAGGGCATGCCGATCGGCGCGACGGCACACCAGGCGGGGACGGTCCGCTTCGGCCACGACCCCGCCGATTCGGCTCTCGACGTCAACTGCAAGGCCCACGACCTGGACAACCTCTACGTCGTCGACACGAGCTTCTTCCCGAGCATCGGCGCGGTGAATCCTTCACTGACCGCCATCGCCAACGCACTCCGTGTCGGCGACCACATCGCGGAGCGTCTGCAGTGACCCCCAAGCATCCGGCCGACAGCCACCCGCCGCACCACACCCCGGCGGAACGAGCCGCGCTCGGCAAGGCCGCCCGGTCCGCCGTACCCCGTTCCAGCCACGCCGACTTCGTCCCCTCGCCGAAGCGGACCGACCCGGTGGACGTCGTGGAGGGCCAGTCGGCGACCCGGGTGCCCGAGCTCGTACCGATCCGCTACGGCAGGATGACCGAGTCGCCCTTCCGCTTCTACCGCGGGGCCGCCGCCATCATGGCCGGGGACCTCGCCGACACCCCCCGGTCCGGCATCAGGGCCCAACTGTGCGGCGACGCCCACCTGTTGAACTTCCGGCTGCTGGCCTCGCCCGAGCGCCGCATGATGTTCGACATCAATGACTTCGACGAGACGCTGCCCGGCCCCTGGGAGTGGGACGTGAAGCGGCTGTCCACCAGCTTCGTCATCGCGGGCCGGGCGAACGGCTTCAGCACCAAGGAGCGCGCCGACATCGTCCGGGCGGCGGTGCGGTCGTACCGCGAGTGGATGAGGCGCTTCGCCGGGCTGGGCAATCTCCCCGTGTGGTACACGCATTTCGACGAGGAGTGGGTACGGACCCATATCGCCGGAGAGTTGAGCGCGCGGGCGCGTGAACGCTGGTCCAGGACGACGGCCAAGGCGCGCACCCGGGACAGCCTCCAGGCCTTCGCCAAGCTCACCCACCTGGTGGACGGCAAGGCCCGCATCGCCCCCGATCCGCCGCTGATCACGCCGCTGCAGGAGCTGCTTCCCGATGTCGAACGCGGCGCGCTGGAGAAGCAGATCCGCCGCCTGATCGAACGCTACGGCCGGAGCCTGAACTCGGACCGGCGGTTCCTGCTGGAGCAGTACCAAATCGCCGACGTGGCGCGCAAGGTGGTCGGTGTCGGAAGTGTGGGTACCCGCTGCTGGATCATCCTGCTGCTCGGCCGGGACGACTCGGACCCGCTGCTCCTGCAGGCCAAGGAGGCCGACGAGTCGGTGCTGGCGCCGTTCGCCGGCGCCAGCGAGTACCGGACGCAGGGCGAGCGCGTGGTCGCCGGCCAGCGGCTCATGCAGGCCACCAGTGACATCTTCCTGGGCTGGGAGCGGGCCGACGGCATCGACGGCCGCCGACGGGACTTCTACGTACGGCAGTTGCGGGACTGGAAAGGCATAGCCGAACCCGAGGCCATGGTGCCGTCCGGCATGCGGGCCTTCGGCGAGCTGTGCGGTGCCACGCTGGCCCGCGCACATGCGAGGTCGGGCGACCGGATCGCCATCGCCTCCTATCTGGGCGGCGGTGACGTCTTCGACCGGGCGCTGGTCCCGTTCGCCGAGAGCTACGCCGACCAGAACGAGAAGGACCACCGGGCGCTCGTCGACGCCGTCCGTTCGGGGCGCGTCAAGGCCGAAGCGGCCTGACGAGCCCGACAAGGAGGCCAGCATGGATCGCTATCCGCCCATCGCCGACCATGGTCTGATCGGGGACCTGCAGACCGCGGCCCTGGTGTCGTCCCAGGGCGTGGTCAACTGGTTCCCGGCACCACGCTTCGACTCCCCCAGTGTCTTCGCCTCGCTGCTGGACCACGACGGCGGCGGCTACTTCCGCCTCGCGCCGGACCACCCCGAGGGGACCTGGCGGCAGCTCTACTACCCGGACACGGCCCTCGTGGTGACCCGTTTCATGTCCCCGGACGGCGTGGGCGAGATCATCGACTACATGCCGGTCCTGCCGGGCCCGACCCCGACCGACCGGCACAGTCTGGTGCGCGTCGTCCGCTCGGTGCGCGGCACCGTGCACTTCGCTCTGGAGTGCCGGCCGCGGTTCGAC
This sequence comes from Streptomyces rhizosphaerihabitans, assembly GCF_025399795.1. Lineage (GTDB taxonomy): Bacteria > Actinomycetota > Actinomycetes > Streptomycetales > Streptomycetaceae > Streptomyces > Streptomyces rhizosphaerihabitans. The sequence continues at coordinate 149,925 of NZ_JAODTZ010000015.1, forward strand.
TACGCGCGGGCCACCCACGAACTCGACCTGACCCCCGGCACGGCGACGTTCCGGTCCCCGGGCGCGACCGCCTACCTCCAGGGCAACATCCCGTTCGAGCGCGACGGGCAGGACGTCCGGGGCGGCATCACCCTCGACAACGGCGAGCAGGCGGCCGTGGTGTTCACGATGTGCGGGCCCGACGGCGAGGCGCCGCCACCCCCCACGATCGACGGGGTCACCGAGGACCTGTGGAACAACGTCGACTTCTGGCAGAAGTGGGTGCGCACCTCGAACTACCGGGGCCGCTGGACGGAGATGGTGCACCGCTCCGCCATCACCCTCAAGCTCCTCACCTACGCCCCGACGGGCGCGCCGGTCGCCGCCGCCACCATGGGGCTGCCCGAGCAGGTCGGCGGTGAGCGCAACTGGGACTACCGGTACACGTGGGTGCGGGACGGCTCGCTGTCGGTGCGGGCGCTGCTCGACCTCGGCTTCGAGGAGGAGGCGCACCAGTTCACCCGCTGGATCGGCGACCGCCTGGAGGCGCGCGAAGGACCGGACGACGAAGTCCTCCAGATCATGTACCGGGTCGACGGCGACCCGCATCTGACGGAGGAGATCCTGGAGCACTTCGAGGGCTACCGCGGCTCGTCCCCAGTACGCGTCGGCAACGCGGCCTCCGACCAGTTGCAGCTCGACATCTACGGCGAGGCCCTCTACGCCCTGGCCGAGGGCCGCTCGGTCGGTGAGCGGGCCGGATACCACGGCTGGAAGGGGCTGGCCGGCATCCTCGACTGGCTCGCGGACAACTGGGACCGGCCCGACGAGGGCATCTGGGAGACCCGCGGCGGGCGCAAGGACTTCACCTACAGCCGGGTGATGTGCTGGGCCGCGTTCGACCGGGGCCTGAAGCTGGCCGCCGAGTTCAGCAGACCGGCCGACACCGTCCGCTGGACCGCGGCCCGGGACGCGATCTTCGAACAGGTGATGGCGCGCGGCTGGAGCGACAAGCAGCAGGCGATCGTCCAGCACTACGACGGCGACGTCCTGGACGCTTCGCTGCTGCTGGCGCCCCGCGTCGGCTTCGTCTCCCCGCGGAGCCCCGGCTGGCTGAGCACACTGGACGCCATGGACCGCATCCTCGTCTCCGACAGCCTCGTCTACCGTTACGACCCCGCGGCCTCGCCCGACGGACTGCGCGGCTCCGAGGGGACGTTCAGCCTCTGCACGTTCCTGTACGTCGACGCGCTCGCCCGGGCGGGACGGCTCCCGCAAGCCCGCTACACCTTCGAGAAGATGCAGACGTACGCCAACCATGTCGGCCTGTTCGCCGAGGAGATCGGCCCGAGCGGGGAGCAACTGGGCAACTTCCCGCAGGCGTTCACCCATCTCTCGCTCATCATGGCCGCGACGACGCTGGACGAGGCGCTCGACCGGCTGCGTCCCTGAACGGGGGGATGTCCGGGCCCTGCGGCAGCAGTTCGACGGTCACGAAGGACACCACGGCGGCGAGCACGATCACCGGTACCGTTCCCGAGTTGCCCACCAGGAGCACGACCAGCACGACACAGCTGACGGGCAACCGGAGCGCGGCGGCGGACGCGGCGGCCATGCCCGCCGCCATGGCCGGCACGACGCCGAACCCCGGGAGCGGCGCCAGCAGGGCGCCCATGGCGCCGCCGAGGAACAGCGCGGGGAACACCGGACCACCGCGCAGGCTGCCCAGGCACAGTGCGTACGCGATGGCCTTGAACACCAGCACGGCCACCAGACTGCCGACCGACCACGCGTGCGGGTGGGCGGCGAGTTGTCCCAGGGTGGTCTGGCCGGACAGGGCCACGTCGGCCGGCGAGCGCCCGGTGACGGCCGTGTATAGCGCCGCACAGCCGCCCGCGCCGAGCGCGCAGAGCACCGTGGTCCGCAGCGTGTGCGCGGACACGGCGCGGGCCGCGTACCGGCCGCCCACGATCACCCAGTGGATACCGACCCCGATGGCACATGCCATGAGCACCGACCAGAGCACGTCCCCGGCGTCGAGGGTCGCGGGTGCGGGAAGTCCGATCTGGAGGCTCCCGGTCTGCAGTCCGGTCCAGTCGCCGAAACCGGTGAACACGATGGCGCCGACTCCGCTGGCGAGCAGTGCGGGGAGCATCACCGCGAACAGCTGCGGCCCGCCCACCCCGGCCACTTCCATCAGCAGCACGGCGGCGACCAGAGGGCTGCCGAAGATCGCCGAAATGGCCGCCGCGGCGCCGGCGGCACCGAGCAGCGCCGTGCTCGCCTTGGTCGCGGGAGCCCGTACGAGATCCCGGAAAAGCAGCGCCAGGCCGCCGCCCAGCGCGATCAGGGGCGATTCGGGCCCGAGTACCGCTCCCAGCGGAAGGCTGGCCAGAGCGGCGAGGGCGACACCCGGCAGCGCGGACTTCGACACCCCGCCCGCGTGCAGACCCGAAGCCGGGATGTGTCCGCCCCGCCCCGGGAGCCACAGCACGATCAGGGCCACCAGCAGACCCGACAGGAGCGTCGGCGGCAGTGGCCACCACCACGGCGGAACCGTCCACCCGAGATCGTGCGGCCACTGCACCCACATCAGATGTTCCAGCTCGTGGAGGAGCACCAGGAACCAGAACGCGGCCAGCGAGACCGGCACACCGATGACAGCGCAGAACACGAGCGCCCGCCGGTACGCCGGCCGCATCAGCATGGTCCTGAGCTGCTCGGCCTCCGTGGGCTGGTTGCCCGGAGCGGACTCCGCCTCGGCGGACTCGTCGCCCGGAGCGGGCTCGGCCTCCTCGGACTTCGACTCGGTGATGGGTCTTCTCCTACGTCCGCTCGGAGGGGTTCTGCGTGGGTTTCTGCCGTCGGAGCGCGAGCGTACCCACGAGACCCGCCACACCCGCGCCGCCCTCGCACCGAGCCCCTAAAACCCTCCGGGTGGACGCGCCACCGCCGCCTTCGTCAGCGCGACGCGGGCATCCCGGCCGAACAGCGCGATATCCGTTCGCCAGAAACGGACAGGCGTCTGGACAGGGCTGGTCCGGCTCTCCCTCGAAGCGGACGACGAGGAAGTGTCCGCCCGGAATCTGAGCAGGAAGTCGGATCTCCCTGCCTAAGACGATGTCCTCCCGCAACCGCGCCGACACCCGGACACGGCCCGGTGAACCGTACCGGGCACCAGCGCCAGGTCCCTCTCACGCCGGTGCGGCGCTGCCACCCGGAGGCCGGCGGAGCAGGTGCAGACAGACGACCGAGGCAACGACGGTCCGCCGTTCGGAGGCGTCCAGACGGGGATCCGTTTCGACTGCGTACCGCTGCAATCCGAGCCACGCGTCGACGTCGCTCACCGTGACCCGGCCGAGTATCTCTGGCGCCGGGCTCCGTCTCGGATCGGTCTCCGTAAGAAGCCATTCGGCGGACAGGTGACCCCACCGTGTGAGGAGGAGTTGGCGTCCCTGTTCCGTCTGAAGGGTCAGCCGTAGCGTCTTCACGACTCCACGGGCAACGGCGGTGCCGACCTCCAAGTCCGCGCTGTCGGTGAAGTGGAACCGCACCGGTCCGAACTGGCCGAACCGGGAACGCCTCTTGATACGGACGATGCACTCGCCGGACGTTTTCGCGAGGAGGGAGTGCGTGTCGTCGGGGTGCGTGACCTGGGCGAGCAGGGTCCCCTCCACGGTGGACACGGCCAGGGCGGGACCCACGTATCTGCGCCATCGTGAACGCTCCGGTTGCTCCACCACGACGGCTTCCAGTTCGAACAGACCGGGTTCCATCATCGGTTTTCCTTCCCCCGCCACGGCTTCCCCCTCGACCGAGTACGTCCACTGTGACTGAGAACCTGCCCGGCTCCCATCCCTCGGACGGAAATCGACGCCACGCGATGGCGCCCGGGACATCAGGGCTGAGGTAGCGGGCCGTCTCCGGGTCGTACGCCCGGAAGTAGTTGTGGCGGAGGCCCGTTTCGGGGTCGTAGTACTGGCCGGGGAAGCGGAGCGGCGTGTGAGCCTTCGCGTCGGTGTTCCAGGTTGTGGTTCCCCAGAGCGCCGCGCGGGCGCGCCAGGCTATGGGACTCCGCAAACTGCTCGTTTTCGTGCCCGGCCTGTGACGCATCGGGGCAGTTGAGGAGCCGTGTGCCGTCAGCAGCTTTCGCGGTCTCGCAGTTCGTGCTCCGTCCCGGCTACCGCTGGCCCCCAGGTCTCCGGCATGCGGGCGACAACCAGTGCCACGGCTTCCTGAGCCGTGTACGCAGGCACCATGGCGAACTTCTCGCCGCGGTGCTGCACCGCATACCGGTCGCCGCCGAGGGGATGGATTTTGGAGACATCATACGAGAAGGGCCACCCTGTACACCTGCTGAACTGCAGGCTGCCGTGGCTTGTGAAGGGGAAAAGCGCACGCAGTCTCGGCTCGGCGTACGCCGCGCGGATCAAGTCGAGGTCCACAGACAGGCCCGGTTCCAGATATCCGCGCCACTTCTCCGCCACGGCATGCTCAGGCCCGCGCTCGTGAGCTGCAGCGAGGGTTCCGACCTCCAGGAAAGGTGCCGCGGCGTGCAGCTCAGCCAGCGGAACGCCCTCGTACCAGGCTGCAGCTGCTTTCGCGAGCGCTTTGAGGTCCTCAGTGGAGCCGCAGGTGAGATTCACACCCTCACCCCATGCGGCGACGAGGAACACCCGCTCCTCGGATCCGAGGTTCACGTTGAAGTGGTCCAACCGAGGGTTGCGGCTTGCGACCCCTGCGTGGATGAGTGACGGACGGTCAAGCGAGGACCGAACCTCACCAAGGTCCAAGCCGTTCTCGGCAGCGCACTGGGCGAGGGCAGCGGCGAGGCTTCCAGCGGCTGCAACGTCGGGGTACAGCGCGGAATCGGGCTGGAGCGGCTGCCGGGACTGTCCATGGTGAGTCATCCCCACATGATCAGGCCTATTGAGTGAGCCACCAAGGGAAAGCCGGAGCAGACCTGGGATCATGGAAGATCCTCATCACTCGAAGTCCTTCCCCCAGCTGATCGAGGTCTTCCGCCACCCCAGCGGCCAGAAAGGCCGCGCCGGGGGTGTGCCCGGAGCCGACGTAGCACCAGTTCGCGACCGTCGTCATATCGGGAGCGTCGGGAAAACGGGCGTGCATGGCACGTTGGGCCCGCAACGCTGTGTACGTCGTGGAGCAGGAACGGGACTTGGACGTGATCAGTCACGCCGTGGACGGCCCCGCAGCCGAGAGGGCGCCCATGATCGCACTCGGACCGGTCGCGACGGGGTCGGCAGCGCTCCCTGGCGCCGTGCACCCGTGCCTGAACGCCCACCCGCCCGACATGCCATGCTCAGAACATGAGCGCATTCAGGAGTGATCTGGACCTGGAGGTCTACGACGCAACCGGTAACGGGGTGCAGGTCGACGTCGCAACCAACGCCCTGAACGGCACAGTTCGGCTGGCAGTGCTGTTCACTCAAGAGATTGTCTTGTCGGCCAATGACGCCGAGCGAGTTGCCCAATCGCTGCTGCGCGCCGCAGCACACGCTCGCCGCTTCGAGCCGAAGGCCAACCCAGAACCCTAGATCGGCCAAAAATGAATCGCCCGACGTAGGCCGCATCATCGCAGCAGAACCATGCGCGTTGCCCGCGCCCAGATATCCAGTCGCTCCGAGCAGGCGAGCGCCGTACCTTCAGGCTCATGAACAGGCCACTCGTCGCCATCCTCAGCGGGGCAGGGATCTCCACCGATTCCGGTATCCCCGACTATCGCGGCCCCAACGGCCTGTGGAGGAAGGATCCCGAGGCCGAGAAGCTCGTGACCTACGAGTACTACATGGGCGATCCCGAGATCAGGCGCCGGGCCTGGCAGATGCGGCGTAAGAACCGGACACTCCAGGCCGAGCCCAACGCCGCACACCGGGCGGTGGCCGGGCTGGAGCGCTCCGGCGTTCCGGTGCGCGTGATCACGCAGAACGTCGACGGGCTGCACCAGCTCGCCGGAATGCCCGCCCGCAAGGTCCTCGAACTCCATGGCACCGCAAGGAGTTTCGTGTGTACCGGATGTCATGCGCGCGGCCCCATGGAGGACGTCCTCGCCCGCGTCGACGCTGGCGAGGACGACCCACGCTGTCTAACGTGCGGCGCGATCCTCAAGCCCGCGACCGTGATGTTCGGCGAACGCCTCGACCCCGTCGTCCTCGGCCAAGCCGCCGCCATCACCAAGGCCTGCCAGATCTTCATCGCCGTCGGTACCACCCTCCAGGTCCACCCGGCGGCCGGCCTCGCCGGCGTCGCCGCCGACCACGGAGCCCGCCTCGTCATCGTCAACGCCGAACCGACCCCGTACGACGAGATCGCCGACCAGGTCATCCGCGAACCCATTGGCACGGCCTTGCCCAAGCTCATGCATAAGCTCCGAACCGAAGACACCCACCAGACGATGGAGTAGGAGGCCCGTCCAAGGCGCCGGCTCCAAGGCATCGACCCGATGGGCACAGTTCGGCTGCGAGGCAGGTGGCAGGTGGCAGGTGGGGAAGTCAGTCCAGACCGACCAGCGGACCTAGGGCCAATGCCGTGACTCTGTTGGTGATCTTGGCGGGGTGGTGACGGCGGTCGCTGGTGGTGGTTGGCTGGTCGGTAGCGGGGCGGCCTCGGTTTAGGGGCGGTGGACGGTGTCGATGCGTCCGGCAAGTTTCCAGCGGATTCCCCCGATGACGGTCCGGACGGCGTGGGCGGCGTGTCCGAGGGGGACGCCGGTGATGCTGATGCGGGACCGGCTGGATGTGGTGTTCGCCGACGAGGACTTCACTCACCTGTATCCGGCCGATGGCCGACCGGGTTTCTCACCAGGGCGGTTGGCGCTGGTGTCGGTGCTGCAGCACCTGCTTGGACAGCGGGGGCCGGTCGTACGATTCGCAGGGCTCGTCGCCGATCATGGTCAGCGAACCCGCGAAGCCCTTTTCCCGCAAGGTCTCGGCGGCCCGCAGGCCGGCCAGCGAGGCGCCGACGACGACGATGCGGCCATCGCGCTTGAGCCGGTCCAGGGATCCGTCACCGAGCATGCGACACCCCCTCGGCCGGTACGTCCACGGCGTCGGGTTCCACACCGTCGGGTTCCACCGCATCGACGAGGACGGCCTGGACCGGGCAGGCCGCGGCGGCCCGGTCCAGCTTCTCGCGCGGCGCCTCGTCGGGCTCCGGGTCGTACAGCAGCGCCTCTTCGCCGTGCATGGTGAAGATCTCGGGAGCGAGGAACGCGCACTACGCGTACCCCTGACAGCGGTTCAGATCGACGGCAATCCTTACCACGGGATCGGTCCTCTCCAAGGGCCCGGTCAACCCTCCTGCGGCCGCTCTCGGCGGCCGGGCGGGAAGCAGCGACGAGGAGCGGACCGTTCGAGTGAGCGGTGCGGCCCGCTCAGGCCTGGTCAGGCCCGGTCAGGCCGGGGCGGTGGGTGGTGCCGCGGCGGGACGTCGGCCCCACAGGATGTTCAGGCTGAGGAGCAGTGCCCAGGCCGGGAAGACCATCTCGGACCAGGGCACGCCCGTTCCCGCCACGAGCAGCATCAGACCCGCGAGATAGCCGACGACGACCAGCGGGCGCGGGAACACGCCGAGCCTGCGGCCGATGGTCGACGTCGTGATGATGAACACCGCCGCCATCCGCATGGCGTACGTGGTCAGCAGGGCGTAGGCGAAGTGGCTGCCGAAGGAGGGGCTCTGCCGGCTTTCGCCGAGCACGGTCCCGGCCGCCGCGGCGGCGCCGAACAGCGTGGCGACGAAGACCACGCCGCTGCCCAGGAACACGGTGGCGACGAACCGGTCCTCGGCCGGGCCGGCCTGCTCGCGGAGGGCGCCCATGAACCACAGGAACGCGATCCCGGCGAACGGCACCAGTTCCAGGGCCGTCCGGATTCCGCTGCGCTGTCCGGCGTCGAGGTTCGCGCCGTCCTCGCCGCCGGGCAGAGCGATGCGTACCAGCACGATCGCCGCGGCCATCAGGATCGCGAACACCACCCCGGCCATCCCGGCGGCCCGGGGTGTCGCGAGGCGCTTGTGCTTCCGCTCCATGGTCTCCCGCCTTCTGCCTGCTCTCCCTTCGTCCAGACACCAGTGACCGCGGGGCTCACGCCACCGGGGTCACCCGGGAGGAAGCCCGCGGTGCGCCATACAGGTCATGGCTGCCCTTTCACTTCTATGGAGAGGTCGTTGTCGACGGTGTAGTAGGGGCGCAGGGCGACACCGCCGAAGTCGGCCGTCGGGTAGACGACCACGTCCTTGCGGTCCGCCAGGTCGTCGAGAAGGCGGCCGACGCGGATGAGGGGTGCTTGAGCCGCAGGCCGGACGGAGATGTCCCAGACGCCGGACCCCGGTGGTGTCCCGGCGGCCAGCTCCGCGTAGTCGACGGTGAAGGAGAGGCTCCGGCCGTCGTCTCCGGCACAGGGCTCCACGGTGCGAACGGTGGCGCCGGCACCTCGCAGGCGCAGGCTCACGACGGCTCCTTCCTGGAGCGAGGCGCCGTGCAGGCATGCCCTGACCGTCATCGAACGACCGGTGACATCGATGCCGTCGGCCTCCGCGTGGGCGGTGCGCAGCCAGGCGCGCACCGCGAGATGGCCGTCCTTGGTGACGTAGGGGGTCCGGACGGCCAGTGGTGCCGGCCACCGGCGAAGGTGTCCGCCGACGAGGGCCCGCAGATCGCGCAGACCGGCGCGCAGACGCTGCCGCTCGGATCCCGGTTCCCGGAGCAGGTACACGTCCCAGCGGCCTTCCGTGAGAACGGCTCGAGCGTCCAGGACGGCGCTGCGGCGTTCACCGGCCGGCTCCAGGTCGAGGACGTGGACCGTCTTTTCGGGCTGTCCCTTCTTCGGGCGCAGTCGCAGCAGCAACTGCTGTCCTTCGGGTGCCCCTGGCGGCAGGTCGAAGGTGATCCGGCCGTCCGTACCGATCGTGCAGCCGGCGTGTGGCTGCTTCTCCCTGTCCGTGTTCACCCCCGCCTCCGCAGGACGCGCAGCACGCCGCCGGCCGCGCTGTGCGCGGTGTCGCGTATCGCGAAGCCCTGGCCGGCCAGGACACGGCTCACCCGTGGGCGTTCCCGCAGGACCGGCCGGTCCGCCCTTCTCGCCGACACGGCCTCGGCGAGTAAACGTTCCGCCTGGGTGACGACGGGGCCGGGAGCGAATCGCCGCGCATTCTTCCGGGCCGCACGGCCCGCACGCAGGCGCCACTCGTCGTCGCGGACCGCTTCCCGCAGTGCCGCGCCCAGCGCGTCACGGTCTCCGACCGGCACCAGCCGGCCGTCGACACCGTCCTCGATGATTTCGCCCGGTCCGTGGGGGCAGTCGGTGCTCACCACCGGCAGACCGCAGCTCATCGCCTCGACGATGGTCATGCCGAACGCCTCGGAGTCGGAGGCCGCCACCGCGATCGAGCCCTTGACCCACTCCGCCTCCATGAGGGTCACCGCGCCCATCAGGAGGACTCTGTCGTACAGGCCGAGGTCGGTGACGAGCCGCCGCAGCCGGTCGTGCTCCTCGCCCTTGCCGTATATGCGTAGTTGCCAGTCGGGGCAATCGGCGGCGATCAGGGCGAAGGCCTCGATGAGCAGGTCGTACCGTTTGACGGGGACCAGGCGGCCGGCCGCGACGATCACTTTCGCGGTGCCGTCGGAAGGTGGCAGCACGGGATCCGGCACGCTGTTCGGAAGTGCCTCCACCCGGACTCCGGGCATGTGCATCTTGCGCCGGTAGGCGGCGGCGTCCGCCTCGGTCACCGTGGTGAGCGTGTCGAGCCGGCGATAGGCCCGCCGCAGGGCGGAACGCAGCCGGGGCGGATGCCTGTCCAGGGTGAGGTGCTCCTGGCCGATGCGCGCGACGTGCCGCGGAGCCTGGAGCGCGAGATGCACGTTGAGCCCCGGCCTGGTCCCGATCACCACATCGGCGTCGGTCGCTGCGAGCCACTCTCCGATCCGCCGGTCGGTCAGCTCGCTGTACTCCCGGTACCGGTACTCGGCGCGGGGGAAGACCCGCGCCGGTCTCAGATGCGACGGATGCTCCTTCTCCTGCCTCAGATCCACCAGCGACCGCAACGAGACTCGGGGATCCAGGGACAGCATCGGGTGCTCACGGTTGCGCAGCACGGAGACGATCTCCACCTCGTGCCGCGCGGCAAGCGCGCGGGCCAGATTGAAGGTGGTGGTGATCGTGCCCCCGATCGCGTAGGCACTGTGGATCAGAAAAGAGATCTTCATAGCGGTTCAGACAACGCCGACTTCGTAAAGGTTGCTGCCCGTCACCAGCCCATATCGCGCGTCGGCCGCCGCGTACCGCCGCCCGGACCGCTCCACCGGCCGGGGTGTCCGGTGGCCCGGCGGATGGGTGGGAGCGGTCAGAAGAGCGCCGATCCGCTCTCGAGATCGAGGAGTCGCCTCTTGCGGTCCAGGCCGCCGCCATAGCCGGTGAGGCTCCCGCCCGCGCCGATCACGCGGTGGCAGGGCACGATGATCCCGATCGGATTCTTGCCGTTGGCGAGGCCGACCGCGCGGGAGGCGCCCGTGTTGCCCAGGGCTTCGGCGAGTTCGCCGTACGAGCGGGTCTCGCCGTAGGGGATCTGCCGCAGCTGGTCCCACACACTTCGCTGGAAGGGTGTCCCGATCATGCGCAGTTCGACGGTGAACTCCTTCAACTCGCCCTCGAAGTAGGCGTTCAGCTGCTCAATCACCTCGTCGAAAAGGGTGTCGTCGCGCTCTCCGAAGCTCTCCTCCGGCGGGCGGTGGCGCTGACCGACCACGTAGAGGCCGCACAGGACGCCGTCGCCGTCGGCGACGAGGGTGAGGGGGTCGTAGGGGCTGTCGATGACCGTGTGCCGTTTCACTGGGCGTCCTTGATGCGTGAAGTGCGTGTGGTGTCCGGAGTGCGCGGAGCGCGAGCGGCTGGGGTGCGCGGGGTACGCGTGTGTGGCGTCGTCGTACGGGAGGCGGGCTTCGTGGCCTCCGACGGGTGCGGGGAACCGTCCTGCGCCGGCAGGAAGTTGATCGGGTGGCTGCCGGCCGCCCACAGGTACTGGACCGCGTAGGCCCGCCAGGGACGCCAGGCCGCGGCGCGGGCCGTCAGGGCGACGGGTGTGGACGGGAGCCCCAACTCCCGGGCCGCGCGCCGGATTCCGAGGTCGGTGGGAAGAAAGGCGTCCGGGTCCCCGAGTGCGCGCATCGCGATCACGTCGGCGGTCCAGGGACCGAAGCCGGGGAGCGCGAGGAGCGTGGCCCTGGCCTGCCCCCAGTCGCTCTCCACTCCCAAGTGAAGCGTCCCCTCGGCGAGTTGGCCGACCAGTGTGGTGAAGGTGGCGCGTCGGGTGCGGGGCATCGCGAGCGACTCGGGGTCGAGTGCGGCGAGCGCCCGCGGCGAGGGGAAGAGATGGGTGAGGCCGCCTTCCGGGTCATCCACCGGGACGCCGTGCGCGGTGACGAGGCGGGCGGCGTGGGTACGCGCGGCGGCCGTGGAGACCTGCTGCCCCAGTACCGCACGTACGGCGAACTCGGCCTCGTCGACCGTGCGCGGTACCCGGCGGCCGGGGGCCTTGTCGACCAGCGGTGCCAGCAGCGGATCCGTACGCAGCTGGTCGTCGACCGCCACCGGATCGGCGTCCAGGTCGAGCAGGCGGCGGCAACGGCTGATCGCGACGGACAGGTCACGCAGGTCGCTGAGGGTCAGGCGGCACGCGATGTGGTCCGGCATCGGTTTCAGGCCGGCGATCCCGTGCCCGTACGGCAGTCGCAAGGTCCGCCGGTACGCACCGTCGCGCCACTCCTCCACCCCGGGTACGGCGGTCGCCACGAGGTGTCCGAAGAGGTTGTCGGGGTTGAGCGGGGCACGGAAGGGGAGCCTGAGGTTCAGTACGCCCGGCAGGCCCGGGGTTCCCGCCGCGGCTCCGGCCCGGTTCCTGGGCAGGCGGGCGCGCAGCTCGCTCGGGGACAGCGCGAAGACCTCGCGGACGGTGTCGTTGAAGGTGCGGATGGAGGAGAAGCCGGCGGCGAACGCGATCTCGGCCATAGGGAGCGGAGTCGTCTCGATGAGCAGCCGGGCCGTCTGGGCACGCTGGGCCCGGGCGAGCGCCAGAGGTCCCGCGCCCAGCTCGGCCAGGAGCTGCCGCTCGATCTGGCGGGTGCTGTAACCGAGCCGGGTGGCCAGGCCCGGTACGCCGTCGCGGTCGACGACACCGTCGCCGATCAGCCGCATCGCGCGGGCCACCAGGTCGGCGCGGTGGTTCCATTCCGGTGAACCGGGGCTGGTGTCCGGGCGGCACCGCTTGCAGGCCCGGAATCCGGCCTGCTGGCAGGCGGCCGCGCTCGGGTAGAAGATCATGTTCTGCGGCTTCGGCGGCACGACCGGGCAGCTGGGCCGACAGTAGATCCTCGTCGTCGTCACCGCTGTGAAGAACCATCCGTCGAAGCGCGCGTCCTTCGACTGGACGGCACGCACGCAGCGCTCGGTGTCCGTGTGCATCCCGTTCTCCATGCCTCAAGCATCGGGCACCCCGAAGGACGGGGCTGGCGAGAATCCGACATCTGCCTCGCCCGGCCGCGACCGGCGGCATCCACCTCGCCCGGCCTGCGCCCGGCCCGTGCCCCGCCCGCTCGCACACCCCTACGGATCCAGATCCCCGGCTCGACGCCGGCCGGAGGAATACCGGGCAAGGACGTGAAGCTGCCGGCCCGAAGGGCACGGATCGTCCGGTCGAACGCCCGGCAGGTGGTGAGCCGAGAGGCCGCCGACACGACGACCCGCATGCTCCGGAGCCTCGTCGACGGCGGCACCGCCGCCGAGGCCTGCCCGGCCGGGACACCGACCCGCGCCGACCAGGCCGACCGGGGCGACCCGGTCGACACACATGGCGAAGCCCTCAGCGAGCCTCCTCGCCCTGCGCGACCTCCACCTCGTGGTGGAAGGCGACGACACCCGCCCCCGACGCACCGGCCGAGACGGCGGCGCAGGCGGCGAGGAGGAGGGCGATCCAGGCGGCCGCGCGGGGACGGTGCTGGGGGGCGGAGAGAAGGGCCGCGACCCGCTGGGGGACGGGTCCCGTGGTGGCCGCGGGGGCGAAGTCGGGGCGGTCGGAGCGGGCGTCGCCGGTGGCCAGCGCGGCGCGGGCGATGGCTCGGGCGATCAGCCGACGGTCGCCCACGGCGACGGCGGCGGCCTCGTCCGCGGCGCGCTCGGCCGCGAGCGCGACGGTCGCGCGGACCGTCCGCAGGCCCGGGTGGCAGTGGGCCGCGAGTTCGGCCACGACGAGGAAGCGGTGATGGCCGCCGGCGTTGTGGGCGCGCTCGTGGGCGAAGAGGGCCTCGCGCTCGTCGGCTCCGAGGCTGCGCAGCATCGCGGTGGTGACGACGATGCGATGCGGTCGGCCCGGGAGCGCGTAGGCGTCGGGGTGCGGCGATTCGATGACACACAGGTCGCCCGCGGCGGGGCGGCGGTCGGCCTGGCTGCGGGCGGAGCGGAAGGCGCGCAGCTGGCGCAGCGCCGACCGGACGACGGTCCAGGTGCCGAGGGTGAGCGCGCCGGTCGCCGCGGCGGCGGCGGGCAGGACGACGAGGTCCGAGGCCGTGCGCAGCGGGTGGACGAGGTCGCCGAGGCCCGCGAGCAGGGGCAGTTTGAGCAGCCCCGTCAGAACCAGCGCGCCGAGCGAGGCCACGGAGGCGGCGGCCAGCACGACGAGCGCGAGGGTCACCGACCACAGTGCGGCCACCGGGGTGAGCCGGCCGAGGCAGCGGCGGGCCAGCGGGCCCAGCACGAAGGGGACCAGCAGAGGGATCAGCAGCAGCAGGATCATCCCTCACCCTGTTCCGGATGTGCGTCGAGACCGTGTTCCAACAGATCCCGCAGGAGCCGCTCGTCGTCGGGGCTGAGCTGGGCCACGAACCGGGCCAGCGCGGTCTCCCGGTCGTCGTCACGGTCGAGCTCGGTGTGCATGCGACGTGCGGTCAGGCCGTGCGGGTCCTGGACGGGGAAGTACGCGTAGCCCCGGCCCAGCCGCTCGCGGCCCACGATCCCCTTCTCGTGCAGCCGGGAGAGAATCGTCGTCACGGTCGTACGGGCCAGGCCTGAGTCCAGTTCGCGTTGCACGCGTCCGGGCGTGAGCGGCACGCCGGCGGCCCAGAGAGCGGCCATCACGCCGGCCTCCAGCTCACCCGCCGGTCGGCGCTCGTCCTTGTCACTGCTCATGGGAACGATCCTCACCCCGCCATCGTCTACAGTTCAGTAGACCGTCTACAGAATTGTAGTCGCTGGGGTACGAGTATCGACCGTGCCCACCCGTCCAGTATGAGAGGGCCCGCGACGATGGCCGCATCTTTGTTCACAGCGTCAGACCTCGCCGTGAATATTCTCAGCGCCCAGTCCCTGCTCGCCGCCTTCGGCGTACTGGGGGTGGGCGTGGTGATGTTCGCGGAGACCGGCCTGCTGATCGGCTTCTTCCTGCCCGGGGACTCACTGCTGTTCACTGCGGGCCTGCTCTGCACCGGATCGGGGCACGACGGCCTGAAGCTGTCCCTCCCCCCGCTGCTGATCGCCGCGGCCGTGGGCGCGCTGGTCGGCGCGCAGACCGGCTACCTGATCGGGCGGAAGGCGGGCGGCGCCCTCCTGTCCCGCGATTCCGCACCACGGCTCCAAGCGGGCGCGCACCGCGCCGAGGAGCTGCTGGAGAAGTACGGCTACGCCAAGGCGATCGTGCTCGCCCGCTTCGTCCCCGTGGTGCGTACGGTGCTGAACCCGATGGCGGGCGCCCTGCGCGTGCCGGTGCGGACCTTCACGTTGTGGCAGGTGGTCGGCGGCCTCGTCTGGAGCATCGGCCTCACCCTCGGCGGGTACGCGCTGGGTTCCTCCATCCCGAACGTCGACCGCTATCTGCTCCCGATCATCGCGGTCATCGTCCTCGTGTCCCTGGCCCCGCTCGCCGCCGAGCTGTACCGCTCCCGCCGACAGGGCGCGGCGAACAAGGAGGTCCAGGGATGATCCTGGCTTTCGACGGCTCCTCGATCGACGGCTCCGCCTACCGGTACGTCGCCGACCTCGCCCAGGACTCCCCCTCGTGGCTCGACAGCCTGGTGTCGGTGTGGTCGACGTACGGACTCGGCCTGTTCGCCGTGCTGATGGTGCTCGGCTGGTGGCGGGCGCGGCGCGAGAGCCCGCGAGCCGCACTCGCCGCGCTCGCCGTACCGGTCGTCGTGGTCGTGGCGTTCGCGGTGGATCTCGGTGTGAAGCTGCTGGTGCGCGAGGACCGGCCCTGTCAGAGCCTGCGGGTGGCGACGCTGGAGGCGTGCCCGGCACCCGGTGACTGGTCGTTCCCCAGCAATCACGCGGCGATCGCGGCCGCGGCGGCCGTCACACTGTTCTTCGTCTCGCGCGGCCTCGGCAGCGTCGCCATCGTGGCCGCGGGCGCGATGGCCGCCTCGCGGGTCTGGGTGGGGGCGCACTATCCGCACGACGTCGCGGTCGGTGTGCTCGTCGGCACGCTGGTCGCGATGGCGATGACGGCGGGTCTGCGCAGGCTGCCCGACCTGTCGGGGCACCCGCTGACCGCGTCGCGGCTCGGAGTCCTGCTCATCGCGCCCCGGCTCGCCAAGAGCGGGTGAGCGGGGAGTATGCGCCGGCGGATCCTGGTCGTCGAGGACGACCACGCGTTGCGTGACGTCCTGCGGCGCGGGCTGCGGGACGAGGGCTTCGACACCGTGCCGGCACCGGACGGCGCAACCGCTCTGCGGCTGGCGGGGGACGGCATCGACGCGGTCGTTCTCGACGTCGGCCTGCCCGACGCCGACGGGCGGGACGTGTGCCAGGCGATCCGGGCCAACGGCTTCCTCTCCCCCGTGATCTTCCTGACGGCCCACCACCACCTCACCGACCGGCTGGCGGGCTTCTCGGCGGGCGGCGACGACTACCTGCCCAAGCCGTTCCATCTGACGGAGCTGGCGGCCCGGCTGCGGGCGGCCCTCAAGCGCGCCGGGCCGGGCCCGGCCGGCACGGCCGGTGACCTGGTGCTGGACCCGGTCGCGCACAGCCTGACCGTGCGGGGCCATCGCGTCGGCCTGACTCCGACGGAGTTCCGGCTGCTGGCGGCGCTGATGGCGGCGTCCGGGGACATCGTCGGCCGACGGGAGCTGATCAGGGCCGGCTGGCCGGAGGGAGCCCAGGTCAGTGACAACACGCTCGACCAGTATCTGACCCGGCTGCGCCGCAAGCTCCGGGACGGCGGCAGCGAGCTGACGGTCACGACCGCGCGGGGTATCGGGCACCGCCTGTCATGAGTCCGGGTCCTTCACACGCCCGGCCGACCGCCGCGGCGAATTCCACGACCGGAGGCGGGCGCCCATGAGAACGTTCGCATCCCGGTGGCGGCCGGGCACCCTGCGGGGCCGGCTCTCCCTGGTCGCGCTGACCACCGCCACCCTGCTGATGGTGATCCTCACGGTGGCGTTCAACACCGTCGTGCGACAGCACCTCCAGCACCAGGCGGACGACGAGCTGCGCACCCGGGGCACCGCCGTCGCCGCGACGGTCGACACCAGCGGCGCCCGGGTGCGGGTACTGGAGACGCCGGGCGAGGAACTGCTCGACGCGAACGTATGGATCTACGCGGGCGACCGGCTCCTGGAGAAGCCGCCCTCGGCCACCGCCGCCGGCCCGCTCACCCGCGCGGCCGGCGCACTCGCCGCACGGGGCGGGACGCACTGCGGCACCGCCCGTGCCCACGGCCCGGTCCGGCTGTGCGCGCGGCCGGTGCCGGGCGACAGCACCGGCGCGACGGTCGTCACCGCCCTCGACCTGTCCCCGTACCGCAGTTCGGCCGACACCCTGCTGTTCGCGTCGCTCGCCCTCGACGCCGCCATGCTCGCCTGTACGTACGCGCTGACACGCCTCGCGGTGGGGCGCGCACTGCGTCCCGTGCGCACCATGACCGACCAGGCCACCCGGTGGAGCGCCGTGGCCTCCGAGGAACGCTTCGGGAGTATCGATCGGCCCGACGAACTCGCCCGGCTGGGCGGGTCCCTGGACGCGCTCCTCGACCGTATCCGGGCCCTGCTGCGCCACGAGCGGCAGCTCACCCAGGAGCTGTCGCACGAGCTGCGCAATCCGCTCGCCCGGATCATCGCCGAGCTCGACTGGTGGCAGTCCCGGCCGCGCTCCGCCGAGGAGACGCGGATCGCGCAGGAGGCCGTGGCGGACGCCGCCCGGTCCATGCGCACGATCTGCGACACGCTGCTCGACGACGCCCGTGACAACGCGTCCGCCGCGCCGGGCACCAGCGAGGTCGTCCCCGTACTGCGCCGGCTCGCGGACCGTGCCGTCACGACGCGGCCGGAGGTGGAGATCGTCGTCACCGGCCCGGCGACGGGTCCGGTGGCCGGGGTGGTGGACGCCCTGCTGGAGCGCATCGTCAGTCCCCTGCTCGACAACGCGCTGCGGCACGCGTCCGCCCGGGTCGAGATCCGGGTCGGCGAGCAGCCCGCCGGCGGCGTTCTCGTGGAGGTCACGGACGACGGCCCCGGCGTACCCACGTCGTTCGCGCCCCAGCTCTTCCAGCCGGGGCGGCGCGCCGATCCCGCGGACGGGCACGGCGGAGCGGGCCTCGGTCTGCCGCTCGCTCGGCGCCTGGCCCGTTCGGCAGGCGGCGAGGTGCACCACGAGGAGGCGCGCGCCACGGGCGCGACGTTCGTGGTCGGCCTTCCGTCGGGGTGAGGACTCCGCGGGCCGGGCCGGCTCCGGAAGGAACACTTCGGGAGTCGTCCGGCCGCCGGCAGGACCGACCCGCCTCCGACCGGTCGCACGGGAGGCGGGTCGCCTCGTGGCGGCTCACCGGGGAGGTCTGCCTGAATGCGACGGGCTCACCGGGGAGGTGGATCCTCCTGCGACGGGTTCGCGCCCGGAGCGGGCCGCGGGCCCGCCTTGCGTCCCGGAGGCCGGCCCGGTCGCCGGGCTCACCGGGCGCGGCCCCGGTTTCCGAATGCGGGACGCCGGACGCCGGCCGGCGTCCGGCGTCCGGCGTCCGGCGTCCGGCCCGCTTCCGGCGTCGCCTCGTAGCTGGTCAGCCCGCCTGAAGCGTGGGCCGGTCGGCGGTCGTGACGTCGCGGCGGGTGATCGAGAGGTAGACGACCATGCCGAGGATGACCGTCAGGAACAGCACGCTGGTGACGACGGTGCCGAAGCCCAGGCCGCCGTCGCCGGTCGGCTGCGAGAGGTAGTCGCCGATCGACGCGCCCAGCGGACGGGTCAGGATGTACGCGATCCAGAAGCTGAGCACGGCGTTCAGGCCGAGCGCGAAGTGCGCGACGGCGACCGAGGCGATCGCGAGACCGAACAGCACGGCGGAGACCCAGTACCCGAGGGCCATGCGCTCGGCGACCAGGTCACCGGCCGCGGTGCCGAGCGCGAAGGTGAACAGCACCGCCAGCCAGTAGTAGGCCTCGCGGGAGAGCGTGTCGACGCTGTGGATGGACAGCGTCCCCTCGCGGCGGTACCAGACGAAGAAGGTCACGGCGAGGGCGACCGCGAACACGGCGGTGCTGGTCTCCAGCGGCACGCCCAGGTTGTCGGTGAGGTTGTCGCTGATCAGCGTGCCCACGACACTGATCAGCGCCACGGCGAGCCAGTACACGCCCGCCCGGTAGGCCTTCGTGCGGAACTGGACCACCAGGACCACGGCCAGCAGCGCGCTCATCAGCAGCGACACACCGGTCAGGCCCAGGCCCAGCTTCTCGTTCAGGAGGTCCGCGGCGGTCTCGCCGACCGTCGTGCACAGCACCTTGATGATCCAGAAGTACGCGGTGACTTCGGGCACCTTGTTCCAGCGCAGACGCGGCCCGGCGGCGTGCGGGGCACCGGTGCGGCCGTACGCCTCAGGAGTCCCGGAGGTCTCTGTTGTCTCGTAGCTCATGAGGCCCGACGGTGCCAGCGCGAGCCTGAACGCATCCTGACTGCCGTACGCCCCCGCGCGCGCCCATCGTTCACAGCACTCGGCGGCGGATCAGCACCCCCAGCGCCACCAGCCCCGGGAGCAGCGGAAGCCACACGGTGAGCAGCCGGTAGCCGAGAACCGTCGACGCCGCAGCGCCGCCCGGCGCCCCGGCGAGCGTGAGGGCCAGCACGAGGGCGGCGTCCAGAGAGCCGAGGCCGCCCGGGGTGGGCAGCAGGACCGCGGCGCTGCTCGCCGCGAGGTAGGCGAGCGCCACGCGGGCCGGGGGCAACGGCAGGCCGATGGCCTGCGCGACGGCGATGACCACGGTGGCGTGCAGCGCGGCGAAGGCGAGCGAACCGCCCCACAGCGCGGCGGCCCGCGCGGGGAGTTCGTGTACGGCGCGGACGTCCAGCAGTACGGCACGCAGCGCGCGGCGCAGCGGTCCCGCCAGGAGAACCGCGGCGACGGCGACCACCACGACGGCCGTCGTCGAGGCGGTCACGGTCCAGGCGCTCGCCGGTACTCGGGGAAGACGGAGCGCGCCGGGACAGGCCAGGGCGAGTACGCCGATCAGACAGCCGCGCACGACGGTTCCCGCGCACGCCTTGACCGCGAGCGCGGTCGCGGAACGGGCGACGGGCAGTCCGCACCGGGTCAGGAAGCGCAGATTGACGGCGCCCGCGCCGAGTCCCGAGGGCAGTACGTGGTTGGCCGAGGCGGCCGCGAACTGCACCGCCACCAGTCGCCCGGCGGGCAGCGGCTCCGCCACCGCGCCCTGTTGGGCGAGGGCCGAGCACGCCCAGGTCGCCAGGGTGGCGGCGGTCGCCACCAGCAGCCAGCCCCGGTCGGCGTGGGTGAGCCGACAGGCTCCCGCCTCGATCACCGGCCAGTGCCGGTGGGCGAGAAACGCGGCGCAGACCAGCACGAGCAGCGAAAGCCCGGCGTGCAGGCCCACTCGCCCGTCGCCCACGGACAGTCGTCGGCCGACGGTCGTCCACCTGCCCTCGGACACCGCGGGGGACGAGGGCCCGCCCGGGCCGGACACCCGGTCGGGCGGCGGCAGCCCATGGCCGTCGGCCGTCGGACCGGCGGCCGGGCCGGTGCCAGGGCCGGCGCCGAGCACCGGTGCGCGGCCGGCCGGCCCGCTCCCGGCCGATCCTCGCGTCGGAGCGCCCACCGGTTCACTGCCGGGCGGCCTGCCGAGGCCGGCCTCCCGACCGCTGCGGGCGGCCTGCCCGGGCTGCACCGGCGAGGGCGTCTCCGACGGAAGGGTCACGGCGTACGGCTCCCCGCTCCCGGAGAGAGGTAGATGGTCAGGTCGCCGACGCGGTGGCGGGCCCAGGTGTGGGCGTACCCGGGCGGCTTGCTCCCCAAAGCGGTGACGACGGCGACCGGCATGTGCGCGGCGGAACGCGTGATGCTCTCCGAGGTGGCGTTGCCGTTGTGCCCGCCGATCGCCCAGGAGGAACAGCCGGCGTAGAAGGCGATGGGGACGGTCTGATGGCCGGTGAGCGCGCAGGGCGGCCGCACACCGAGCCGGTGCAGTTCCGCCGCCGTCACCGCCCAGCCGTGGTGGCTGTCGGTGGTGCGCCGCACCGTGGCCTGCAGGACCGCGAACTGCACGGCCAGATGCCCGGCGAGACCGACGGCCACCAGGGTCACGGTCACCGGCCGCCATCGCCGGCCCGGGAGGGTGACCAGGTGGACGAGGGCGTCGGCGACGGGGATCGCGACGAGAGCGTAGAGGGGCAGCAGGAAACGCGGGGCGGCGTATCCGATCATGAAGAGGTACGGGATTCCGGCGGTCGTGGCGCAGACCAGGAGCAGCAGGGTGGGTGCCGTGCGACGGGCCCTGACGGCGATCACCAGGCCGAGGACGGCGATCAGCGGCAGGACGAACCACCACGCCGTCACGACGGGGTTCGGCATCCCTACGGTGCAGGGCCGGCACAGCACGCGTCCGCCGAGGCTGCGCATCTGGTCGCCGACGGCGATGTTCCAGCCGAGGCCGCCCTGGATGCGCGAACCGGCGGAGAGCCGTTGCCCCAGGCCGCCGTAGCTGACGTAGGCCTCGATGATCCACTCGGCGGCTCCGGCGAGCAGGCCCGCTACGAGGGCGAGCAGCGGCCGGGCCCGTCTCCACCGGGGGACGGCCACGGCGAGGACGAGGAGCGGCAGGGTCACCCAGACCGCGTCGGGGGGCCGCATCCACGCCATCAGCGCGGCACTCAGCCCGATCCCCCACAGCGCCGCCCGGTCGCGGCCGCCTGCCCGGGCCCGCAGAAAGCACCCGACACAGGCGAGGGCACCTATCGCGACCCAGTAGTTGGGCATGGCCTGCGGGCCGTAGAAGAGGGTCACCCACAGCGTCGCGAACAGGGCGCCCGCCACGGCGAGTACCCGTACCGGAAACAGTCCGCGCCAGACGCGCAGGGCAAAGAACAGGCCGAGTCCGGAGAGCAGGGCGAGGTAGACCCGCAGCAGGGTGGTGGAGGACGACCAGGTGGCGATCGGCGCCACGAGCAGGGGGACGCCGCGGGCTCGTGGCGCGCTGAAGAAGGCCGCGGGGGCATGCGGCGAGACTTGGCTGACGTACACCGTCTCGTCCCAGCCGAGGCCCATCCCGGGGTGCACGAGGATCAGTTGGGCGAGGGTGAAGGCGGCCGCGACCAGGGCGAGCGGGCCCAGGCCACCGGGGCGCCGGAACGCGCGGGCCACCCCGTCCGGCGGTTCGGGCCGCCGGGCGCCGATGAGCAGGCCGTTCAGGGTCTTGGCCATCGTCCATCCTTCAGCCCTACACGTTGTAGGGTTTCTTCACCTTACAAGACGCAGGGTGAGGCGGGAGCCGGGAATCATGGACAAACTACCGCCGGCCGGAAGAAGGCGCCGAACGGAACGGGCATACGAGGACTGCCCGTAGGCAGTGTGCGACTCCCCCACGCCCGGGGCGCGCGCCCCGCAGCGGCACCCCTTCCGGTCCCCCTACGCGCTGTAAGGTTACGGACATGGCTGGCACGGGTCCCCATGGAAGGGTGGAACGGCGCAGCGCGGGCGAGCTGGAGAGCGAAGTCCTCGCCGCCCTGTGGGCCACCGACGACGCACTGACACCCGCCGAGATCCAGGCCGAGATCGGCGGCGGACTCGCGTACAACACAGTGCACACCATCCTCAAACGCCTGTACGACAAGGGCCTTGTGCTCCGTGACGTCGACGGCCGGCGCGGCGCGTACCGGCCCGCGAAGAACGCGGCCCAGCTGACCGCCGAGGCCATGCACGAGGCGCTCGACCGCGGACCCGACCCGATCGCGGCCCTGCAGCAGTTCGTCACCGGCCTCAGCCGCCAGGAGGAGGAAGCCCTGCGCGACCTCCTCGGAGGGAAGGGGCCATGAGGATCGACGTCTACGTTCCGCTCGTACTGGCGCTGCTCCTCACCGCGATCGCCCCGCAGGTCGGCAGGCGGGTGTCACCGGCCCTGGCGGCCCGCGTCCTCACGGCGGCCGCGGTGCTGACCGCGGCCGCCTCGACCTGGGCGCTGCTTCTGCTCGGGGTCACCCTGATCGACCAGGCTCCGGCGGTGATCGCCGAGGCCGGCGAGGAGGGCCGGGCGCTGCCCGAGCCCGTCCCGGAAGCCGTGGCCGTCCTGGCGGTGGCCGCCCTCGCCGTGATCGCCCACCGGCTCCTTCGTGTCGTACGAGCGCACATCGCGACCCGCCGGGTCCTGCGCAGGCTCTGTGAGGGGCACCCGCCGGACAGCGAGCTCGTCGTTGCCGCGTCGCCGATCCCGCACGCCTTCGCCATCCCCGGCAAGCCGGGCCGGATCCTGGTCACGGCCGCGATGCTCGGTGCGCTGGAGCCCGCCGAACGGCGTGTTCTGCTCGCCCACGAGCGCGCTCATCTCACCCACCGGCACGCGGCGTTGTCGACCGCCGTCGCCCTGGCCGCGGCGGCGAACCCGCTGCTCGTGACTGTCCGCGAGACCGTCGCCTTCCTGCTGGAGCGCTGGGCCGACGAAGAGGCCGCGAGCACCGTCGGGGACCGGCACACGACGGCACGCGCCCTGGCGCGTGCCGCCCTGGTCTCCCAGCGCGCCCGCCCGGGATGCGCCCTGCACTTCTCCGAGCACGCCGTCACCCGCCGGATCGCGGCACTGCAGACCGCTCCGCCGCCCGTCATGCGGTCCGTCGGCGCGGCCGTGCTCGCGCTCGGCGCCCTGCCCGCACTGGGTGCGGCCGACGCCACGGGCGATCTGCTGCGGCTGCTGGGCGAGACGCTGCCCTGGATGTAGGAAACCGGGCCGGCACTCGCGGCTCCGCTGGATACGGTCGCGCTCATGACATCTTCCGAGACGGCTCACCCCGGCCCCGCGCGCTCGGGGCGGGTGCGGTTCGCGACGTTCAACGTGCTGCACGGCCGGACGCTGGTGGACGGCAGACCCGTTTCCGTCCGGGTGGCGGGCGGCCCCGAGGTGCCGCTCGTCCGGGCCGTCGCGTCGCTGGACGCCGATGTGGTGGCGCTCCAGGAAGTGGACCGGCTGCAGGAACGCTCCGGCGGAGTGGACCAGGCGTCCGCAGCGGCCGTGGGGTCCGACGCGCCGCACTGGCGTTACGCGTCCGCGTTCCACGGCATGGCGAAGGCGGGCGGCGGCTGGGTCCCGGAACCGTCCGAACCCGGTCTGCGGGTGTACGGCCCGCGCGAGACCGAGGCGGGCGACGGTACCCCTTCGCACGGCATCGCTCTGCTCTCCCGGCTGCCCGTACGGCACTGGAGGGCACGGCGGCTGGCTCCGGCGCCGGTCCCCATGCCGCTGCGGACGCCCGGCCGCCCCGGACTCACCGTGTCCAGGGACCAGCCCCGGGCGGCGCTGGCCGCCGTCCTGGAGGGGCGCCACGGGCCGTTCACCGTGGTGGCGCTGCACCTGTCGTTCGTGCCCGGCTGGAACATCCGCCAGTTGCTCACCGTCCGCGCCTGGATCGCCGACCTGCCCCGGCCCCAGGTGCTTCTCGGCGACTTCAACCTGCCCGGCGCGCTTCCGCGGGCCGTCCTCGGCGCGCCCGGACCGGGCGGCGGCAGAAGACTCAGCCGGACCCGGCCGGGAAACACCCGGCCGCTGCCGCACGGCTGGCGGGACCTGGCCCGTACGCCCACCTATCCGGCGCACCGTCCGCTCGTCCAGCTGGACCACGTACTCGCCACCGGAATCGAGGCGGGCGCGGTCTGCGGTGTGCACGTGCCGAGCACCCCGATCTCGGATCACCGGCCCCTGGTCGTCGAACTGCCCGTGTGACGGGGCCGCGCGGCCGCTGCGCTCCCGGGCTGCCCGGACGGCCGGCAGGCCACCCGCGCACTCCGCCCCGGCCGTATGCGCCGGCTCAGCTCCCACGTGCCGGGGTCGCCGCCGCCCGCTCGGCCCGGTGCGCCCCGTAGGCCGTTGGCCTCCGGCCCTGTGAGTCAAAGGGCGCGCCGTCCGTTCGGCCCGGTGCCTCCGTTGACCGTTGTCCGCCCGGCCCTGTGAGTCAGGGGCGCGGCGCCCCGCCCGCTCCCACTGCGCCCCGGCAACCCCGGCAACCCCGAGAAGCGTGTGGTCGCGCGCCCGGGGTCTGCCCCGGTTCGTTCAGGCGGCTGTGTCCCGCGTCCGGCCCGTCAGCGCAGCTGCCCGGCGAACGCGTCGTACGCCCGTTCGTCGAAGAGCACGAACCGGACCTCCTCGACGTCGGTCCTCGCGGCCCGGACGGTCTCCACGGCGATGCGCGCCGCGTCGTCCATCGGCCAGCCGTAGATGCCCGCGGAGACGGCGGGGAAGGCGACGGTACGGGCGCCGAGCTCGTCGGCGACCCGCAGCGACTCCCGGTAGCACGAGGCCAGCAGCTCCGACCGGTCCTCCGCCTGCGCATAGCGAGGACCCACGGTGTGGATCACCCAGCGGGCGTCGAGCTCACCCGCCGTCGTGGCGATCGCCCGGCCGGTCGGCAGCCCCTTGCCGTAGTGGCCGGCGCGCAGCTCGCGGCACTCGGCGAGGATCGCCGGGCCGCCTCGGCGGTGGATGGCCCCGTCGACACCTCCGCCGCCGAGCAGCGACGAGTTCGCCGCGTTGACGACGGCGTCGACGCTCTGCCGGGTGATGTCGCCCTGGACCAGCGTGATCGTGGTCATGACTCTCTCAGCCTCCTCCAGACGGCCTTCGCCGCGTTGTGCCCCGACATGCCGTGCACACCGGGACCGGGCGGGGTGGCCGAGGAGCACAGGAAGACGGCGGGGTGCGGGGTGTTGTACGGGAGCAGGGACAGCCTGGGGCGGAGCATGAGCTGGAGTCCGGAGGCGGCACCGCAGGCGATGTCGCCGCCCACGTAGTTGGCGTTGCGGGCGGCGAGTTCGGATGGTCCGGCGGTCGCGCGGGCCAGTACGCGGTCACGGAAGCCCGGCGCGAAGCGCTCCAGCTGGCGCTCGATCGCGTCGGTGAGGTCTCCGGTCCAGCCGTTCGGGACATGGCCGTACGCCCAGAAGACCTGTTTGCCCTCGGGAGCCCGGGACGGGTCCATGACGCTCGGCTGCACGGTGATCAGGAACGGCGCGTCGGGTGCCCGGCCCTCGCGCGAGGCCGCCCGCAGCGCGGTTCCGATCTCCGCACTGCTCGCCCCGACCTGCACCGTCCCGGCGACCCGGGCCTTCTCGGCGGTCCAGGGCACGGGCCCGTCCAGCGCGTAGTCGATCTTGAAGGCGCCCGCGCCGTACCGGTAGCCCTCGTAGTACCGCCCGAAGCCCGCGATACGGGCCAGCGCCTTGGGCGAGGTGTCGAAGACGTACGCGCGCGCGGGAGGCAGATCGTCCAGGCGCTTGACCTCGTAGTCGGTGTGGACGGTGCCGCCGAGGTCCTTGAGATACGCGGTGAGCGCGTCCGAGATGGACTGGGAGCCCCCGCGCGCCACGGGCCAGCCCCGGGCGTGCGCGGCCAGCGCGAAGACCAGGCCGACGGCGCCCGTCGCGACACCGTCCAGCGGCGCCATGACGTGCGCCACCAGACCGGCGAACAGGGCTTTGGCCCGCTCGTCGCGGAAGCGGCGCATCAGCCAGGTCGACGGCGGCAGCCCGGCCAGACCGAAACGGGCGAGGGTGACGGGATCCCGGGGCAGCGCGGTCAGCGGCAGTGACATGAAGTCGTGCGCCAGGGTGTCCCACTTGCTCAGGAACGGCGCGACGAGCCTGCGGTACGCGCCTGCGTCGCGCGGCCCGAAGGAAGCCGCCGTCTCGGCCACCGACCGCGAGAGCACCGCCGCCGAGCCGTCGAGGAACGGGTGCGCCATGGGGAGCTCGGCGTGCAGCCACTCCAGGCCGTACCGCTCCAGGGGCATCGCCCGGAAGGCGGGCGAGTTGATGCCCAGCGGATGCGCCGCGGCACACGGGTCGTGCCGGAAACCGGGCAGGGTCAGCTCTTCGGTGCGCGCTCCCCCGCCCACCGTGTCGCGGGCCTCGAAGACGGCTACGGAGAAGCCCCGGCGGGCCAGCTCCACGGCAGCCGTCAGTCCGTTCGGCCCCGCACCCACCACGACCGTATCGAGCATCGACGGCACCTTCGGACTCCTTTGTCAGCCGACGGCCACTGAGGATCAGGATATGCCGGAGGACTGACAGCCTTGACGGCACGGGGCGTTGGAAGACAGCGCTCCGCAACCGCGTGCCGACCGCCGGACGGGGCCGGAACCCTCGCGGGCCGCGGAGCTCCCGCTCAGGCCCTGACCGCCACCTGTTCGGGCTGTGCCGCCAGCAGGGCCGCCACCCGGCGGGCCGTGGCCCCGTCCCGGGCCGCCGTGAACGGCAGCGCGTTGCCCCCCGTGACACGGAACGGCTCGCCGCGGAGCGTCAGATGGGCGCCGCCCGCCTCCTCGACGAGCAGCAGTCCCGCCGCGTGATCCCATGCCGCCTCCCACGAGAAGGCCACCGCGTCCAACTCGCCGCGGGCGATGGCCAGATATTCCAGGCCGGCCGAGCCGCACGGGCGCGGGACGACGCCCTCGACGCGCAGGCCCAGGAGCGCACGCTTCTGCTCGTCCGTGGTGTAGTCGGGATGGGAGGTCGCTATGTCGAGGTCACGGCCCGGTTCGGGCGAACCGGAGCGCAGCGGCACGCCGTCGAGCACGGCGCCCCGGCCCCGGACGGCGATGGCGAACTCGTCGCGCGCGGGCGCGTATGTCCACGAAGCGTGCACCACGCCGTCCAGCACGAGCGCGACCAGTGTGCAGAACCCGGAGTCGCCGTGCACGAACTGCCGGGTGCCGTCGACGGGGTCGACGATCCAGACCGGCGCCGTGCCGCGGATCGCCTCGTAGCTCGCCGGGTCGGCGTGCACCGCCTCCTCGCCGACCACGACCGAGCCGGGCAGCAGCGCGGTGAGGGCCTCGGTGAGGTACTTCTCGGCCAGGCGGTCGGCGTCCGTCACGAGGTCGTGCGGGCCGGACTTCTGGTCGATCTCGTGCGCGGCGAGCTGCCGGAACCGGGGCATGATCTCGGCGGCGGCGGCCTTGCGGATGGCGTGTTCCACGTCCGACGTGCGGTGTGCGAGAAACTCGTCGATGGTTTCGATTTCTTCGATCATGGCTCCATGACAGCACGCGCCACTGACAATCCCCACCCCTCCGGGGTACTCAGGGTGGAATCACCATGAATTCCCGGGGCGGGACGATCACTGGCACCGAGCCAGCGATCACGACCGCGGCGAGACCGTCCGGCAGGCCGCCGGGAAACCGTCGGGCCCGCCGTCGGGAGGCTGCCGAGCGACCCGCTGGGAGAGCGTCGGGCCGACCGGGAAACGGCCAGGCCG
>NZ_JAODTZ010000016.1 GCF_025399795.1 Streptomyces rhizosphaerihabitans
GCGGGTTCTCAGCGGGTGGCGGCCTGCTTTCGAAGCCGGGCCGCGCCCCTGCGCCGTTCCGTCCGCAGTTCCCGGAGGTAGGCCTGCGCGTCGACCTGGATCGTGTGCCGGGTCGAGGTGACATAACGGCGTGCGAGTCTCGCGCGGTACGTTCTGGTCTCCTGGCGCATCCGCTCCGGTCCGGGCAGCGCGCACCGGCCCTCCAGCAGATCCGCCACCCAGTGCGACTGCGCCTCCGCGAGCGGCATGATCGCGCCGAGGGGCTGGACCAGCCCGATGAAGTAGAGGCCGGGACGGTCCGGCGCGACCACCCGGTGGTAGAGGTCGATGTCGTTGTCGGCCGGGTCGATCACGTCGTCATCGAGGAACGGGAACGCGATGTCGTAGCCCGTGCAGTAGACGATCGCGTCGATCTCCTCCGTGCTCCCGTCCTCGAACGTCACCCGGTCGCCCTCCAGTCGTACGGGAGCGGGCTTCACGGCGATGTCGCCGTGGCCGAGGCGCGACAGCAGGTCGTCGGAGATGGTGGGGTGGGCGCCCAGCACGCGATGCCGGGGCGTCGGCAGCCCGTAGTCCTCCAGCCGGCCCCGGCTGAGCCGCAGCAGGAGCCGCAGGCCGTGCTCCTGCACGGACAGCGGGGCCCTCGCCAGCCACGAACCGGTGAGATGGTCGGTGGGCACACCGAAGAGGTACTTGGGCAGGATGTGCGCGCCGCGGCGCATGGCGAGAACCGTGCGCCGGGACACCCGCGAGGTCTCCACCGCGATGTCGCAGGCCGAGTTGCCGATGCCGAGGACGAGGACACGCCGGTCGGCGAAGGCTTCCGGCGTACGGTAGTCGTGCGAGTGCGTCTGCGTGCCGGTGAACTCCTCGGCTCCCGGCAGGGACGGCCTCGGCCAACGGGGCTTCCAGTGATGGCCGTTGGCGACCAGCACGGCCCCGTGGATCCGTTCCGTCGTCTCGCCCGAGTCGAGGTGGCGGGTCGTGACACGCCACAGCCCGCCGGGAACCGGTTCCACGCGCACCACTTCCGTGCGGAACGTGATCGACGGCCGCAGCCCGAAGTGGTCCACGAAGCCGTCGAAGTACCGGGCGATCTGGAAGTGGCTGGGGTAGACCGGACAGTCCTCCGGCATGGGGAAGCTCGCGTACTCCATGATCTGGCGCGAGGTGTTGATGTGCAGCGACCGGTAGGCGGACGACATCCCGTTGTCGTTCAGATAGCGCCAGTTGCCGCCGACGTCGGATCCGGTCTCGTAGCAGTCGTACGCGATCCCGCGCGCCGCGAGCACCTGGCAGGCGGCGATTCCGGACGAGCCCGCCCCGATCACACACACCCGTTCCATGTCCACCCCTTCCTGTGACCACCCGGTCACATGACCGGGTGGTCACAGGCTGCTGCGCGATCACCACTGTGTCAATGACCTTGACGCGAGGTGGAGTTCGGGTGCGCCGACGGGCAACGACGTTTCCTGTCGGCCTCGTTGACAGGGCGGCTTTGCCGCACCGACGATGACCGGGCGGTCACATGACCGCCCGGTCATACGCAGCCCGGTCAGACGCAGGAGCGCTCATGCCCACTTCCACCTGGACCCGCCTGTCACCGGTGCGCCGCGAACGGGTCCTGGTCGCCGCGATGGACGAGTTCGGCACGCACGGATACTCCACCGGAAGCCTCAACGTCATCGCCCGCGAGGCCGGCGTGGCCAAGGGCTCGCTGTTCCAGTACTTCGAAGGCAAACTCGACCTGTTCGCCTACGTGGCCGAGCAGACCTCGCTGCGCGTATACGGCGCGATGCAGCCCTGGCTCGACGGGTACGACGGCTCCACCGAGTTCTCCCGCTACCTCACCGACGCCCTGGAAGCCTGGCTCGACTACTTCGCCCGCCATCCACTGGAACGCGGGGTCACCGCGGCCACCAACATGGAGCTGGACCCGGCCGTCCGCAACGCCGTACGCGTCCCGGTGCGGGACATCTACCTGGCCGGTCTGCGACCCCTGGTCGAGCGGGCGGTCGAGACCGGCGACCTGCGTAAAGGTGCAGACATCGACGCCCTGCTGTCCCTGCTGCTCGTCCTGCTGCCGCACTTCGCGCTCGCGGCCCACACGCCCGGCCTCGAAGGACCGGTGCGGCTCGCGGGCGAACACCCGGAAGTCCGCCGGGCGAACATCGCGCGCCTGATCGGCCCGGTCCTCGCCGACTTCGTGCCGAAGGAGCCCTGATGGACAAGCCCGACTACGACGTACTCGTCATCGGCTCCGGATTCGGCGGGAGTGTCACCGCGCTGCGCCTCACGGAGAAGGGGTACCGCGTCGGGATCCTGGAAGCCGGCCGCCGCTTCGCCGACAGCGACTTCCCGCGTACGTCCTGGCATGTGCGCGACTACCTCTTCGCCCCGCGCGTCGGCTGCACCGGAATTCTGCGCATGACCCTGCTGGGTGACGTGCTCGTCCTGACGGGCGCGGGTGTCGGCGGCGGCTCCCTCGGCTACGCCAACACGCTCTACGAGCCTCCCGACGCCTTCTACGAGGGCTCGCCGTGGGCCGCGATCACCGACTGGCGGAGCGAACTCGCGCCCTACTACGCGCAGGCCCACCGCATGCTCGGCGTCACCCCCAACCCCGTGCTGACCGACGCCGACCGGCTCCTCAGGGACACCGCGGACGATTTCGGCTGCGCGGACACCTTCAAGGCCGTGCCGGTCGGCGTGCACTTCGGACCGCCCGGCACCGCAGCCGGAGCCCGCGTGGCAGACCCCTACTTCGGCGGGGCGGGGCCCGACCGCAACGCCTGTCTGCACTGCGGCGCGTGCATGACGGGCTGTCGGCACAACGCGAAGAACACACTGCCGAAGAACTACCTGGGCCTGGCCGAACGCGCGGGCGCAGACGTGCTGGCGCTGCGCACGGTCACCGACGTCACCCGGGACGGTGAGGGCTGGGCCGTCACCTCGGTACGCACCGGCGGCGGGCCACTGCGCCGCAAGCAGACGCTGACCGCCCGGCATGTCGTCTTCGCGGCGGGTGCCCTGGGCACCCAACGGCTGCTGCACCGGCTGCGGGCCGGCGGATCCCTGCCGCGGGTGTCGCCCCGCCTCGGCCGGCTGACCCGGACCAACTCCGAGGCCATCCTCGGTGTCCGGGCCAGGGACAGGACCACCGACTTCAGCCGGGGCGTCGCCATCACCTCCTCCGTGCATCTCGACGAGAACACGCACGTCGAAGCCGTCCGCTACGGCCGCGGAAGCAATCTGCTCGGGCTGCTCGGCGCGATGCTCGTCGACCCCGTCCCCGGCCGCTCCCGCCTGCTGGTCGGTCTGGGCGCGATGGCACGCAACCTGCGCGACCTGCCCAGCCTGCACAATCCGCGCCGCTGGTCCCAACAGTCCGTCGTCCTGCTGGTCATGCAGTCCCTGGACAACTCCGTGACGACGTACCTCCGCCGTACCCTCACCGGACGCAAGCGGCTGACCAGCCGCCCCGGCGAAGGCACCCCCAACCCGACCTGGATTCCCGCGGGACACCGGGCGGCTCGCAGAGCGGCCGAGCGGATCGGCGGCCAGGCCTGCGGCACCTGGGCCGATCTGTTCGACATCCCCACCACCGGACACCTCATCGGCGGATGCACCGTCGGCGAGAACCCGGAGACCGGAGTCGTCGACCCCTATCACCGGCTGCACGGATATCCCGGTCTGCACGTCATCGACGGGTCCACGATCTCGGCGAACCTCGGGGTGAACCCCTCCCTCACCATCACCGCCCTGGCCGAGCGGGCCGTCGCCCTGTGGCCCAACCGCGGCGAGGACGACCCCCGGCCCGCACCCGGCGTGCCCTATCGCCGGGTGCCGCCGGTACCGCCGAGGCACCCCGCCGTGCCCGCGGACGCGCCGGCGGCGCTGCGGCTGGAACCCCCCACCGGACCCCCCACCGGAAAGGACACCCTGTGACGCCCTACCCCGAGGAACCCTGGCACCTGGCCGGCCAGATGTATCTGTCGCTGTGGCTGGTGCCGACGCGCGAACTGCCCCGGGTGGCGGAGGGCACCCGGCCGGTCGCCATCGCCGGGCGCGGTGTGGTCGCCGCCGCCTGGGTCGTCTACGAGAACGACAGCGTCCTGCACTACAACGAACTGCTCCGGGCGGTCCTCGTAAGGGACGGCCGCCGCCCGCGTGTCTGCATCACCGACATCTGGGTGGACAGCGCCGCCTCGATGGCGGGCGGCCGCCAACTGTGGGGCATCCCCAAGGAGATGGCGGATTTCGACATCGACCGGACCGCCGGTGTACGGGCCGCGGCGGCCACGGAGGAGTACGTGCTGGCCACCGCCGCCTTCGAGCCCGGCCGCCGGATACCCGGCCGCTGGCCGCTCACCTATCGCGTCACGCAGACCCTCGACGGCGGACTGAAGACCAGCTCCGTCCGCTCGCGCTCCACCGTACGAACCGCAAGGGCGCGCTGGACCGCGCAGGAAAGCGGCCCGCTGCGGGAGTTGGGCCGCCGCCCGCCCCTGTTCAGCCTGACCTTGAACGACTTCACCATCCGATTCGGGGACGCCGCCCCCGCCCCCGCACCGTCTGGGCCGTCCTCGGCACAGGATCGTGGCCGCGGCTCTGCCTGAGCCGAGCAGCTCGTCGGAGGGCTTTTCGCGGACTGAACCGGCGAGCGTTGGATGAGAGTTGAACAAGCGGAGGGCGATCAAACTCTGGTCCGGCGGCCTACCGGCCGGTATACAGACCAGGTTGGGTCTGCCGGGCAGGAGCCGTCCGGCCTGCCGCGGCGCCGCGATCCCTGGTGCGCCGAGGTGAGCCGGTACCCGTTCAGCAGGCCGTCATGGCTTCAGGGGAGGGGCAGGATGAACCATCACACGCGTCCGGACAATGGCGTCCCGGGGCGCCGGGGCGCCATGGCGCTTGGGGCCGCGCTGAGCAGCTGCGCGCTCGTCGCCGGCGTCGCGGCGGCGACGCCCGCCGCGGCGGGAGAAGGGCACACATCGCATGGCGTGGACTACGTCGCGCTCGGTGACTCGTACACGTCCGGGCCTCTGATTCCTCAGCAGGTCGACGCGAACTGCGCTCGGTCCGACCACAACTACCCCTCGATCACCGCTGCCGTACGCAAGGTCGCCTCGTTCACGGACGTCAGCTGCTCCGGCGCGAAGACCGACGAGATGTGGAAGGCACAGGGGACCAACGGGCCCCAGCTGAACGCGGTGAAGCGCGACACCGACCTGGTGACCCTGCAGATCGGTGGCAACGACATGGGGTTCGGCCCCATCATCGCCACCTGCGCCGGGCTCAGTTCGAAGGACCTCGCGGGCAATCCCTGTCAGCAGTACTACGGCGCCGCGGGATACGACCAACTCACCCTGAACATCCTCGAAACGGCCCCCAAGGTCGCCCGGGTGCTGCGCGACATCCACGCCAGGGCTCCGCACGCCCGCGTGGTCGTGGTCGGCTATCCCGACCTCCTGCCCGACGACGGCAGCGGCTGCTATCCGACCGTTCCGTTCGCCGCGAAGGACTTCCCCTATCTGCGGGACACCGGCAAGCGGCTCAATCTGATGCTGCGTACCGTGGCGCTGCTGAACCGGGCCGAGTACGTGGACACCTACGGCCCGACCGTGGGCCACGACATGTGCAAGGCGCCCGCCGATCGCTGGATCGAGCCGCTGCGCCCGACCTCGCCCGCCGCTCCGGCCCACCCCAACGCCAAGGGCCAGGAAGCCATGGCGCGTGCGGTGCTGGCGCACCTGGGCAAGCGAGCCCGGCACCACTGACCGTTCCGGTCGTGACACCCGACGCGTGAGCGTCCCTGTCGGCGAGTGCCCGTGCGCTCGCCGACAGGCCTTCCGGGGGCGCCGCCCGGGCGTCGGCGCCGTCGTCGGTCACGCGAGCGGGACGGCTCGTGCTCAAAGGGTGCCGCGCATCTGCTGAGTGAGACGGTCGCGCTGTTCGTTGAAGGCGGCGCGGGCGCGTTGGAACTCCTCGGCTTCGAAGGCCAGCCCTTGTGCGACGGCGTCGCGGTAGGCGCGCAGCAGCGTGACGGTGAGGATGGCCTGCTCTACGACGTGATCGTCGGCCACGAGCGAGAGTTCCAGCCGACGGGCCAGCGTGTTGCTGTCGCGCAGGACGGTCCCGGCCCGGGAGAGCGCCGTCTCGTCGCGATCGTGGCCGCGGGCGATGTTGATGAGGATCTCGCTTGCGTCCGCGGTGGCGTTGAGGAAGGCGACGTACGCGGCGCGGCGGTCCGCCCTGGTGCGTTGCTCGCTCTCCCGCAGCCAGCGCCGCCGTTCCGCCAGCGCGGACGCGGCGAGGGCGATGAGCGCACCCATCGTGGTGCTGAGAAGGTTGGTCCATTCCACACACCTACTGTGCTCCGGCCGCGACTCGTCCAACCCGGATGTGCTGTCGGACTCAGGGACAACTCCGGTGCGGGGGAGGCTGGTTGGAGCGACCGGCCCCCTGCGTCAGGCCGCTCCGGACGAACCGTGGGGGCAAGGTGCCCGCTCGAGCACCGAAGGGAGCGGGCGTCGGCCCCGGCCCGGCGGAACCGGCGGCCGGGCCGGGACGGGGACCGTACTGACCGGCTGTGTCAGGGAGTTGGAACCTCGTCCACGAACGCGGTGCCGGCGCTGCGGTACGCGGCCACCTTCGAGGCCACCTGGGCCGGGGTGAGGACCTGGTCCTTGACGTGCAGGACGTAGTCGACCTGTTCGTCGTAGGCGCGTGCCGCTGTCGAGGTCTGTCCGGCGAGGTCGATCAGCCACTGGTTGAAGTTGATCGACATCGGCCGCTCGGGCAGGTACTGGGCGTCGTGGGTGCCGAAGAGCTGTCCGTCGATGTAGTACTTGATGCTGCCGCTGTCGATGGTGAGCACCAGGTCGTGCCATCCGGCGTAGCTCTGGCGTGCCTCGGTGTGCTGGTTGACGGCCTGCCAGGGATCCGGGTTGTACGTCTCCCAGGAGGTCGTGTAGAGGATGTTGCCCGACTCGCCCCAGCCGCCGTTGGGCAGGTACTCGAAGTCGTACTCGGCGTAGTCGTCGGCCATGGGGGCCGTGAGGTCGTTGATGGTGAAGAACGTCTGCACCAGGTGATCGCCGTCCGGGCCGGACTCCGGGGCGTCGGCGAACCTCACCCGCGCCGCGTAGGTGCCGTTCTTGAACTTCATGCTCTTGGACACGACTTCGGTCTGCCGGGTGGACTCCGCGGTGCCCGAGGTCGACGTCCGCAGGTTCATCACCGAGTTGCCGGAGACGGTGGGGAAGGTGACCTTGGAGGGGTCCCAGGTCGCGCCGGGGACCCCGGGGCCGCCGGAGTTGGAGCGGACGTTCCAGCCGTGCGCGGAGATCGCGGGGTCGGTGTACGACGAGTAGGTGAAGTCGTCGAACAGCGCCTGGCCGCCGCCGGGCGGGTCCGTCGGATCGGTGGGGTCGGTCGGATCGGTGGGGTCGTTGCCCTCCGGCGCCGTGCCCCACACGGTGGCTCCGGCGAGCTGTGCCGTGACCTTGTTCCAGTCCGCGTACGAGGTCTGCGCGCCGTTGAAGGAGTAGTCGTCCGCCTGGTTCACGGACTGCCAGTTGGACTGGTAGAAGCGTAGCTGCATGTCGCCGGTGTCCGTGCCCGGTGCCAGTGCGCCGGCCGTGGAGGTGAAGCCGATCTCCAGGTAGCGGTCCGCGGTTCCGGTGGGATGAGGCAGGGTGCCGAACGTGCCGGTGACGTTCGCGCATCCCTTGACCGCCCAGGAACAGGCGAAGCGGTAGGTGGTGCTCGCCGAGTCCGCCTTGAAGTAGTAGCGGATCTTCACCTGGCTCAACTGCACTGCCCCGGATCCGGTGTTGCGCACCTTGAACCAGGGCTCGCTCTGGTCCGCGGTGGCCCCGCTCGCGCTCGTGCGGTACTGGACGGCGAGACCTCCGGCCGCGGCGGCGGGGACCGACATCGGAACGGCGACCAGGGCGGTGCCGCCCAGGAGAGCCGACAGAGCGAGGGCCACGCGACGGCGGCCTGTGGGGGGACGGTTTCTCATGTGAGTTCCTTTCGGTGGGCTCCCGCCGGCCGCGGGAGGTGGGGTGCTCAGGAACACGAGAAGACATTCCGTGCTTGACCAGTTGGCCGATCGGGCTTACCAGTTGGCGTCGCCTGAAAGTGGCATAGACCATTGCGTCCGTCAACCCCCTTGTATCAAAGGGGACTTGCTCGGATCGGGTCGGTTCGGGTTACCTGTGCCGTGAAGCCGGTCGGAACCAACCCCCTTGACCAGCAGACCAGTTAGGGTCGGAAGCCATACCAGTTGGCCGGTACCGATGACGAACGAGAGTCCTGCATGGAGATCGATCCCGCCGCCTCCCGCGCGGTACTCAAGCGTGAGAGAGTCCGTGACACGATCCTCGAACTCATCGAGGAACGCCGCCCCGGCGACGCCATCCCCTCCGAGCGCGCTCTGTGCGCCCAGCTCGGGGTGTCCCGGCCCACTTTGCGGGCGGCTGTGGATCAACTCGTGGTCGCCGGACTCCTGGTGCGTGAACACGGACGAGGCATGTTCGTGGCCGCCGAGAAGATCACCCAGGAACTGGTCCCGGACCGACAGACCTTCAGCCTGCCCCAGGCCGCGGGCACATGGACCAGCCGGCTCCTGGAGTTCAGCACCCTGTCCGCCGGTGCTCGCGTGGGCCGCAGGCTGCGCATCTCGCCCGCGGCCCGCATCCGGTACGTGGCACGGCTCCGGCTGGTCGACGGCTCGCCCATGGCCATCGAGTACCTGCACGTCCCCGCCGACCTCGTGCCCGACCTGACCAGTGACGAACTGGAGAACGGCGACCTGTACGAGCACCTCGGCGAGCGGCACGGAATCCAGGTCAGTGAGGCGGTCCAGTCGATCGAGCCCACGGTGGTGACCCGCGACGAGGCAGGCTTGCTCGACGTGCCGGAGCTGTCCCCGGCCCTGCTGTTCGAGCGCCTCACCTCGGACGCCCTGGGCCGACCGGTGGAGTATGTCCACTCGATCTACCGCGGAGACCGCTACCGCATCGTCTCCCGGC
The DNA here is from genome assembly GCF_025399795.1 of Streptomyces rhizosphaerihabitans. Lineage (GTDB taxonomy): Bacteria > Actinomycetota > Actinomycetes > Streptomycetales > Streptomycetaceae > Streptomyces > Streptomyces rhizosphaerihabitans. Next base: position 9,039 of record NZ_JAODTZ010000016.1, read on the forward strand.
TGGCACTCGGCCCGCGGTCCGGGCACCCGGCGCCCCGCGACGGGCACCACCCCGGTATCCCGCCGGGAGACTTCCTGCCGGGCGAACCCGTCACCTTCTCCACCCGCGGCGTGGTGGCCGGCGGCCCCTTCGGACACACCGGCGGTCGAGGTGAGGGCGGCCCCGCAACCTGACAGCGGGCCCACGACGTGACAGCGGCGGAAGGCCGAAGCCCTCACCGACGCGGGACCGAAACCTCTGACCGGCGCCAGGCCGAACCTCTCACCGGCTCCAGGCCGGCGGACGCTTCTCGGTGAACGCCTGGGCGCCCTCGGTGGCTGCGACGGTGGTGAAGACCGGTGCACTCAGGGGATCCTGGACGGCGTACGCAGAGTGGTCGTCGAGGCCGCGGGTGTCCTGGACGATCCGCTTCGTGATGTGGACGGCGTCGCGGGAGTGGGTCTGGACGCGTTCGGCCAGGGTGAGCGCCGCGTCGAGGGCTCCGCCTTCGGGGGTGAGCTGGTTGACGAGCCCGTACCGGGCCGCGTCCGGAGCGGGCAGGGCGGTCGCGGTCAGCAGCATCTCCATGGCCACGTGGTAAGGGAGCCGTCCCGGGAGGCGGACGGCCCCGCCCTCGGCCGCGACGAGCCCCCGGGCGACTTCGGGCAGGGCGAAGAACGCCGTGTCGGAAGCGGTGATGAGGTCGCAGGCGAGGGCGAGTTCGAATCCGCCGGCGACGGCCGCGCCCTCGACGGCGGCGATGAGAGGTTTGCGGATGCGGGCGCGGGTCAGTCCGGCGAGCCCTCGGTCCGCGACCAGCGGAACGCCTTCGCCGGGGAAGGCCTTGAGGTCCATCCCCGAACAGAAGTGGCCGCCCGCTCCGGTCAGGATGCCGACGGACAGGGACGGTTCGGACTCCAGGCGCGTGAGGGCCGAGTCCAGGGCGCCGGCCAGTGCCCGGTCGACGGCGTTGCGGACGCGGGGCCTGTTGAGCGTGATGAGCAGGACGCCGGGGCGTGGTTCGGCCGTCATCACTGCGGGGTCATGGCTGTCCATACGGTGTGCTCCTGGTCCGGGGATGTTCGCAAGGAAGGGCGGGCGGGGCGGGCGGACACGTATCAGCCAGGCGGCCAGGCGGCCACGCGGGCGAGCCGGATCGCCGGGCGGGTGCGCGGGCTTGCGGGCCCGCGCGCCCGCGGGAAAGGTCGGGTCAGATCCGTACGACGGGCAGCGCGGCCAGTCCGCGCATCACCCGGGCCGGTCGCCAGGGGAGTTCGTCGTCGGGCTTGGCCAACTGCACCTGGCCCAGACGCTGGAGCAGCAGGGGAAAGGCGACGGCGCCTTCGAGCCGGGCCAGGGCGGCCCCGATGCAGAAGTGGGGGCCGTAGCCGAAGGCGAGATGGTCATTGGGCGTTCGGCCCACATCGAGCCGGTCGGCGTCCGGGAAGCGGGCCTCGTCACGGTTGGCGGAGCCGATCAGGAGGCTGACGATGTCCCCCTCGCCGATCGACCGACCGTGCAGGCCGATCGGTTCGGCGGCGCACCGGAACGTCGCGTCCCGTACCGGGGAGTCGTAGCGGAGCAGCTCCTCGACCGCCGTGCCGACAAGCTCCGGGCCGGCTTCCGGTCCCGTCAGCCGGGCGGCCTGGTCCGGGTTCCGGAGCAGCGCGAGCATGCCGTCGCCGATGAGGTTCATGGTGGTGTCGTGGCCGACCAGCAACAGGAGGTACGCGGTCGAGCGCAGCTCCTCCTCGCTCATCGCGCCGCTGTGGTCGCCGGCCCGTACCAGAGCACCCAGCAGGTCCACTGCGCTGCTCGCACCGCCGGTTCGTTTGCCGGCGATCAGGCGGTCGAGGAGGGCATGCAGATCCTCTTCCACCCGGGCCGGATCCCGGCCCGGAGCGGGCGCGATCGTGGCCATGAGGGTGTCCCGGGTCGCCGCGTTGTCGAGTTCCTCGGGGACACCGAGGATCGCGCAGATCATCCGGAAGGTGAGAGGCGCCGCGAATGCCGCGATCACATCGACGTGGGTGTCGTGCTCGATCCGGTCCAGCAGGTGGTTGGCGGTGTCCGTGATGAAGGGTTTCAACCGGGCGATACGGCGGGGCACGAACGCCGCGTTCACCAGGGTCCGCAGACGGGTGTGGTCCGGGGGGTCGGCGTGGACCAGATGCCGGTTCAGCCCGGCCGGCCCCGGAACGTATCCGGGCACCCGGCCCGGGTCCTTGCTCAGCCGTCCATCGGTCAACAGGGCTCGGACGTCCGCGTAGCGGGAGATCTGCCACACGGTGGGCCGGCCGGGCCTGCGGTCCGCGTGAGCGGGCGCATGCCGGCGCAGCCAGGCGAAGTAGGGATACGGATCCCGCACCCGCGTGGCCAGCAGGCCAGGGGGCGGGGACGGTACGCGGGGAGCGGGCACGCTGGCTCCGGACTCGATGATCGACAAGGACATCGCGCCAACGCCCGGACGTGCCCGAAGGGTGCGGAAACCATCGGAATTCCGCGCGACTGGAGAGCCAGGATCGCCCCGACGGGTCAGTCCGTCCTGTGGGCTCGGGGGCGGTATCCGTCCGACGCGACGGAGCGTGGCCCCTCGGCTAGGGTGATGTGGACGACGTGCTCATTCCGGTCATTTCGTGCTGCCGACCGACCCGCCGCCTCTCGTGCGTCTGCCGCTTGTTCGTGGCGTGTCAGGAATGCCTTGAGGGCTGTCGCTGGGATTCGCTGCCGTACGCCTCGGCGGCGGCGCCATCGCCGAGGCGGCGCGGACACCGACATCGTGTGAAGCGTGGAATTCCGGACCAGATGCGAGAGGAACCACCCATGCCCTTCGCCACCGCCAAGGACGGCACGCAGATCTTCTACAAGGACTGGGGATCGGGCCAACCGGTCGTCTTCTCCCACGGCTGGCCGCTGACCGCGGATGCCTGGGACCCCCAGATGAAGGTGATGGCGGACAACGGCTTCCGGGCCGTCGCCCACGACCGGCGCGGCGGCGGGCGCTCCGGCCAGACCTGGGACGGCAACAATCTCGACACGTACGCCGACGACCTGGCGGCGGTCATCGAAGCGCTCGACCTCCAGGATGTCATCCTGGTCGGCCACTCGACGGGCGGTGGCGAGGTCACCCGCTACATCGGCCGGCACGGCACCGGCCGGGTGGCCAAGGCGGTCCTGGTCGGCGCGATCCCGCCGCTCATGCTCAAGACGGACCAGAACCCCGAAGGTCTGCCGATCGACGTCTTCGACGAGATCCGCAAGGGCGTGGAGACCGACCGGTCGCAGTACTACCAGGACCTCAGCGGCCCGTTCTACGGCGCCAACCGTGACGGGTCGACCGTCACCCAGGGGACGCGGGACGAGTTCTGGCTCTGGGGAATGACCGTGGGCATCAAGGGTGCCTACGACTGCGTCAAGGCCTTCTCCGAGACCGACCTCACCGAAGACCTCAAGAAGATCGACGTACCCACCCTCATCGTGCACGGAGACGACGACCAGATCGTCCCCATCGTGGCTTCCGGCGACAAGTCCTCGAAGCTCGTCAAGGACGTGGTCTACAAGGTGTACCCGGGCGCTCCCCACGGCCTCGCCATGGTGCCCGAGTTCGCCGAGGTGTTCAACGCCGACCTCCTGGAGTTCGCCCGCGGTTGAACCAGCGGCCTCCTGACAGCACGCGGGAGGCCGGCCCACAGGACCGAACAGGCGGTCCGGCGCCGAGAGACGCCCGGACCGCTTGTTCGGCACGTGCCGGGCGCGGACAGGCGCGGTGAAGATCCGGCGAAGCGGCCCGTCGCACGCGTCGCGGCCGATCGAGCGCAACGGACCGGGGCGCATGCGTAGTGCCCCGGAGGCATAGTCGATAAGTCCCCCAGGGGGGAGGGAACAGATTCCTCCGGAGCAGAGCATTCGACACGGTCGCCGCCGCCGTGCTCGCCGACAAGGCGGAGGCCGTGGTCTACGGCGGTTCCTCACCGCACCGGGCCGCCCGGTGCGCCCGCGCGCTGGAACAGGCCGGTTTCCGGGGCGCGCGGATGGGACCGGAACCGATCCTGGAGGCCGCGTTCATCGAGGAGGCGGGCCGGGCGGCCGAGGGCTGGGTGATCTGCACGACCTACGTCGACCCGGCCGAACTCCCCGCCGCGGCCCGCTTTGTGACGGCGTACAAGAAGCGCTTCGGCGTACGCACCGTCGAGCGCTTCGCCGTCGAGGCGTACGACGCGCTGAACTTCGTCGCTCAAGGCCTGCGCGAACTGGGCGGCACCGGGGTCGAACGGGGCGCCATGGTGCACAGACTCCGCACGTCCACGTACAAGGGGCTGGCCAAGACCATCCAATTCGACCCGGTCACCGACCAGTTCCACTGGGTCAACGGCCTCTTCCTGCACCGCGTGCAGAACGGGACCTCGCACTTCCTGGGCCGCTACGACCAGCTCAAGAAGGCCTGATCCGGGGCCTGCCTCGCGGTCCTGCCCAGTCACGTGCGCCACGGCCGCCGCCAGGCCCTCCCCGGCGCTGCGGAGGTGGGCCGCCTCAGTCCGTCAGTCGCGCGAGGGCCAGTGCGTGGGCGCGGTCGAGGGCGTCGGCGGCGGCGCAGGCGATGTCCGGCTCCACACCGGTGCCCTCCCAGTTGGTACCGGAGACGGGGTTGACCGCGCGGCCGACCGGAACAGTGGCTTCCAGGTGCGGGTGCACCGTCCAGCCCTCACGCGGGTGCGCCCCGCCTCCGGTGCGCTCGCCGACGACGACGGCCCGGCCGAGCTGCTGCAGGTCGTACGACAGCTCCTCGGCGGCGGAGAAGGTGCGGCCGCTGGTCAGCACGTACAACGGCTTGGTGCCGCCGAAGCGCGGGCCCGGCACGTGCGCGGGGCTCCAGGACTGCTCGCAGCGGTCGCCGTCCCGCCAGTGCATGGTGTTGAGGTGGGTGCGCGCATCCAGCAGGTGACCGCAGACGAAGGCGACCGTGTCCGGGTCACCGCCCAGGCTGCCGCGAAGGTCCACGATCAGCGCACGGGCAGGTGCGGCCAGAGCGAGCGCGGCCCCCAGCGGCTCGGCCGCCCACTCCAGCGGAAACAGCGCCGGCGCCAGCTCGACCACGGCCACCCCGCCATCGAGCGACTCCACCCGGGGTACGCCGCCCAGCGAGGCGTCGAAGTCCCGGCGCATGGCCGCCAGAGCCGCCGCCCCCTGCTCCGCGGGCACCGGGTCGGCGTGGTACTTCAGCCTCAAGTGCCTGTCGCCGTTGACGGATTGAAGGTCCGCGGTGACCAGCCTGCCGAGCTCTTCGGCGCTGTCGACGTCGTAGGCCCCCTCGGTGAGGCGCTCTCGCAACAGTCCCGCGAGCCGCTCGGCTGTGTCCGGGAAGACGTAGTGCTCGGTCAGGAGTCGGGCCGTTTCCTCGATGACAGGGGCGGACCGCAGCTGCGTCGGAGTCGTCATGGCAGGGAGTAGAACATCGTCCTTGCGAAAGCGTCAAGAGAGTTAGACACTTTCGGAATGCACGATCAGCCTCCCAGTCCGCAGCCCCCCGAGGAGCTCCAGGAGATCGGCGCGCCCGAGCAGTTCGCGGCGCTCGCCCATCCCCTGCGTCAGCGGCTCCTCTTCGTCCTCGGCCACCGGCCCGCCACCATCAGCCAGCTCGCGGCGCACCTCGACGCGAGGAAGGGCAACGTGGCCCATCACCTCAAAGTGCTGCGGGAAGCCGGGCTGGTCCACATCGCCGAGACCCGCCGGGTTCGTGGCGGAACCGAGCACTACTACCAGCGCACGGCCCGCCGCATGGTCGTCGCCGAACCCCGGGCGGACGGCACGGCGGCGATGCTGGCGGCGGTCGCCCAGGAACTGCAACGGTCGCCCGCGGAAATTCTTTTGACGCTGCGTCACCTTCGACTCGGCCCCGCGAAAGCACAACAGCTCGCCGAGACCCTCGCCCGACTGGTCGACGAATCCGAGGAGGACGGAGAGGACCAGCCCATGCACAGCGTGCTGGTGACGCTGTATCAGCAGGCCGCCCGGCCGGCCGGCACCGACAGTGCCCCCTAGCCGAGGTGCCTCCGGTACCCCGCCTCAGGACGGCCGGCCGGCGTTCGCGGCCGGCGGGTCGTCCCCGGCCGGGTCTTCCGTGCCGGGGAGGGACTGTTCCGTCCAGATGGCTTTGCCCTCCGGGGTGTAGCGGCTGCCCCAGCGTTCGCAGAGGGCGTTGACGAGCTGGAGTCCACGGCCCCCCTCGTCGGTGTCCGAGGAGCGCCGGATGCGAGGCATGGTCAGGCTCGCGTCGGACACCTCGCAGACGAGTGTCCCGCTGTACAGGAGGCGAAGCCCGATGGGCCCCCTGGCATGGCGGATGACGTTCCCGACGAGCTCACTGGCCAGTAGTTCCGTCGTCATGACCAGGTCGTCCAGATGCCATTGGGCGAGTTGCTCCCGTACGTGGCGGCGAGCCTCACCTGCGGCCTCCGGCCCCTCCGGCAGAGCCCAGGAAGCCATCTGCCGGTCGGCCACGGTGTGCAGACGGGCGATCAGCAGGGCGGCGTCGTCGGCGGTGGGCCCACCCGGCAGCAGGCCCGCGGTGACGGTGTCGCACAGGTCCTCCAGATCGGGACAGCAGGCTTCGCGGGGGAGCAGATCGGCGAGCTGGGCCATGCCCTGGTCGATCTCCCGGTGCGACGACTCCACGAGCCCGTCGGTGTAGAGGACCAGAAGACTGTCCGCCGACAACTTCAGTTCCGTCGTCTCGAACGGAGGGAACGCGGCGCCCAGGGGAGGATTGACGGCGACCTCGGGGAAGTAGGCGCTGCCGTCGGGCCGGACGACGAGCGGCGGCGGGTGCCCCGCCCGCACCACGGTGCACGATCCGTCGGTGGAGTCGTACAGCGCGTACAGGCAGGTCGCGTACGCGTGCTCGCCGAGGCCCCCCACGATGTCGTTGAGGTGGCCCATGATCTCGTCGGGAGGCAGTTCCAGGGCGGCCAGCGTGTGCACAGCGGTGCGCAGGCGTCCCATGGTCGCGGCCTCGGACAGACCGTGGCCCATCACGTCACCGATGACCAGGGCCACCTGGCCCGCGGACAACGGGATCAGGTCGTACCAGTCCCCGCCCACGTCGGAGGTCTGCCCGGCCGGCAGATATCTCGCCGCGGCGGTGACCTCGGGCACGGTGGGCAGCCGCAGGGGCAGCAGAGCCTGCTGGAGTTCCTCGGAGCGGGTGAGCTCGGCGTCGTAGAGCCGTGCTCTCTCCAGGGCGTGCGCCACGAGCGCGCTGATGGTGATGAGGAGCGTGCGTTCCTCGGACGTGAGACGCCGTGCGGTGTCGAAGGCGATGACACACACGCCGAAAGTGTGGCCGGAGGCCGTCAACGGGAGGAAGGCCCAGGCCTCCTTGCTGCTCGGAGGGCGGCTGCCGCCGTCGGGGAAGGCCGAGAACCATTCCTCCCGCGACGAGTAGAAACGGGGTTCGCCCGTCAGGACGGCCTGCCCGGCGGGACCGGCATCGGACAGTTCCATGCCGTGGGCGCCGTGCATCTGCTGCAGAAAGGAGCTCGGGTAATCGACGGACCCGATGTGCACCAGCCTGTCGTCCTCGATGACGAGCACGAGCAGGCCCTGCGCGTCGAACGGCGGCAGGACGCGCTGGGCGGTGGCCTTCACCACGTCCTGCGAGGTGGTCGCCGCGGCGAGCTGTGTGGTCAACTCCGCCGTCCGGCTCGCCCGCTCGGCCGCGGTCCGGATCGCCGCCGCCTGCTCCGCCTCGCGGCGGCGGCGAGCGGTGACATCGGTGAAGTACAGGGTGAGACCGCTGGGGACCGGGACGAGCCGCAGGTCGTAACGGCGGCCGGTGTCGGCCAGCGTGACGTCGAAGCCGGTGGCGACGGACTCCGCGGCGCCGCGTCGGCACCGTTCCTGCAGGCCGGGCATCCGGTGCAGTGCGGGAAGGTCCCACAGGTCACGTCCGAAGAGCTGTTCGTCGGGCGAACCGAGAATGCGTTCCGCCTCCAGATTGGCGAAGGTGATCTGCCAGCCGTCGTCCACGGACAGGAAGGCGTCGGTCATGTGCTGCAGGGCACGGCTGAGGGCATCGCGCGTCGAGCGTGACGCGTCGCTCGCCCAGCCCTTCCCGACGATGCGCGTGACCTGACCCTGCTCGTCGAGGACGACATGACCGGACGCGCGCGTCCATGTGTAGCTCCCGTCGCCGCGCCGGACCCGGTATTCGGCCTCGAACGGCGCATGCGTCCTGATGGAGCGTTCGGCCGCGGCCAGGGTGCTCGGGAGATCGTCGGGGTGCACCACTTTCATCCAGCTCTCGACGCCGGGCACGAAGGCCGCGGGATCGGTCTGGTAGACCTTCATGGCCGCCTCGTCCCACAGCAGCTCACCGGTGCTCACGTCCCACTCCCAGGAGCCGACCGGAGTGAAGTCGAGGTCGGTGCGCAGGCGGTCGGGCGCCGGCATCCTGCCCAGACGGTCCATGGTCCACTCGGCCACCGAGGTGAGGAACGTCCATTGCGCGGGCGTCGGTTCCTCGTTGTCCCCGGTGAGGCAGGTGATCGCACCGATGGCACGGCCGTCGTTGACCAGGGGCACGGAGAACCAGCCGGACCGTGACAGCAGCGGCGCGGTGGGTTCGTCCAGGTCGGCGGGGAGAGCGGCCACCCATACGTGCTCGCCGGAGCGTACGGCACGGGCCGTCGCCGTGGGCCCGTCCTGGTCGACGATCTCCCAGGCCCGGGTGACCGACGACGGCAGTCCGGTGGAGGACACCAGACGCAGAGCCGACATCGGGCCCCGCAGGTAGACGGCCCCGCCGACGCAGCCCAGCTCCGCGATGGAGTGCTGAAGGGCGAGCCGGAAGACCTCGCTTTCCGTGATGCCGTCGTCAGCGGTGTCGAGTAGGTCCAGCCGCCTGATCACAGACCCAATATAGGATGGAATGCCGCAAATGACGCTAATAGTATTGTCTGCTACCGAGAGTGCTCTCGGTCGGGGGTTCCTTCCCTCGCGGGGCCGGGCTTTCCCCTCCCCAGGGGTTGGAGGCCCTCCCGTGGCGCGTGCGTGATGGGCGGCTCCGCCGAGCCGCGGCGCGCCACGGTACGGCTCAATCAGCGATCTGGGCCTCGACGGCCGTGTGTTCAGCGTCGGCGACACCGGCCTGGAGCAGGGCCCGATCACGTTCGCGGGCATCGGCCGGCTGGCCAGGGGCCGGCGTTCGGATCAGGTCGCAGGGGGCACGCCCGGCGCGATCCCGCCGGGCGGACGGTGCCTCGGTCGGCTCGTCCTACGGGAATCGTGGGCGTCCCGGGTCATCGCGGCCCGGGACGTCCACGATTCACCCGCAGGTCCAGGTCGGCGCGTACATCGGCGGCAGGCCGTCCGGCCGGCGCCGGAAGACGGGCGCCCTCGGCCAACCGGTCGGGGCCGAGGACCGCGCGTGTCCCGGTTGCGGGGCGCGGTGCGCGACATCACGCTGGCCGGAACGCCCGCGTGATCGACGGCTCGGGAGCGGTCGCCCGTTTCCCATGGTGCCGCGCGGCGGCCCGGGCACGGGCGCATGTGGCGGGTGGTCCCGACGACGTGAGGACGGTGGCGCACAGGTGAACGCCGGATCGCGTCGTCCTCGCCGGCGGCCGGGCGAGCCCGGCACGGGTCGCGGCGGGCGCCGGATGCGGTACGTCGTGGGGAATCGTTCCTCCCGTGGCGTCTGGTCGGTCACGAAGGCGCGTACGGCCGGTACCGAGGTGCGGCGCGGTACCGGGGAGCACACGGGCGTCCCGGTGAGCCGCGGGCTGCGGGTGGCCGCGGCCCACGCGTGGCGGCTGCTCGTCGTCGGCGTGGTCGTCTACGTGATCTTCGCCCTTCTGGGCAAGTTGCAGCTGGTCGCCGTGGCCCTGTTCCTCGCGCTGGTCGTGACGGCGGTCCTGCGTCCCCTCGCCGATCTGCTGGCGCGTCGCATGCCGAGGACCGTGGCGGTGATCGTGAGCATCCTCGGAAGCCTCCTGCTGGTGCTGGGCGTGATGGCGCTGGTCGGTCGCGTCGTGGCGGGCGAGTCGGGGCAGCTGGGCCACGAGTTCGCCGGGGGGCTGGGACGGATCGAGCGATGGCTGGAGGGCTCCCCCTTTCATCTGAGCCACGCGGTGATGTCGAATCTCCAGGGCAAGGTGGCCACCTTCGTCTCCGACCACCGTTCCGTACTGATCAGCAGCGCCCTCAGCGGTGCCGGCCGGGCGGTGGAGTTCGTCACCGGCCTGGTGCTCGCCCTGTTCTGCTCGCTGTTCTTCATCCGTTCCGGGGACAAGTTCTGGCGCTGGTTCCAGGAGTTGATGCCTCAGGGCGCGCGGGACCCGTGGGACCGCGCCGGGCGGGCGGCCTGGCGGACCTTCGCCGGCTACACACGCGGCATCATCATCGTGGCGGCGACCAACGCCATTCTCGTCGGAATCGCCCTCTACGTCCTGGGCGTTCCGCTGGCGCTGCCGCTCACGCTGCTGGAGTTCTTCGCCGCGTTCATCCCCCTGGTGGGCTCGCCCGTCGCGCTCGGCGTGGCCACCGTCGTCGCGCTGGCCACCAAGGGGCCGGTCGTCGCGATCATCGTGCTCGCACTGATCGTCGTCATCGGCCAGTTGGAAGGTCACGTACTGCACCCGCTCGTCCTGAGCTGGGCGGTCCGGCTGCACCCCGTGGTCGTGGCCCTCTCCGTCATCGCCGGAAGCATCCTGGCCGGGGTGACCGGCGCCGTCGTGGCCGTACCGATGGTGTCGGTGGCCTGGTCCGTGATCTCCGAGCTGCGCGCACGCCCCGGGCCGGAGCCGTCCGGGCCTTCACCGGGTCACGCCTCCGATCCGCCCGAACCGCACCCGGAGCCGACCCGGCCGTCCCGGGCCGAGGAACCGTAGTGGCGACGGACCGGGCGAGCCGGGTTCACTCCGTCCAGCCCGAGTCGGTGTAGGTCTTCCCGCAGGCGATGGCGGTGAGAGCGGTACGGGTGTACTCGACCAGTTGGCCGGGGAGCGCGTCCAGCGGCCACCACTTCCATTCCGTGCACCGGTCGGGTTCCAGGACTCGGGGCTCGCCGCTCCAGCGGGAGGCGGCGAAGAACAACTGCAGGCGGGGGAAGGGGCTCCAGGGGTTGCGCTGATCCAGGGTGTGTACGAGGGACAGGTCGCGCGCCTCGATCGTGATGCCGGTTTCCTCCGACGTCTCTCGGACCATGCAGGCCAGCGCGGACTCTCCCGGCTCGCGGTGTCCGGCCGGGACGTGCCAGGTCGAGGGTGCGAAGGGGCTGTCAGGGTGGCGTCTGCCGAGCAGGACCGCGCCGTCGCGTACGAGGACGAGGTGGGCGCCGACGATGCTGCGCTCCCGGTGCTCGCTCCCCTGCCGGACGCGCACGGTCGGCGGTGTGCCGCCGCTGTCGACGCGGGGGTGCGGATGCCGTTGGTGTTCGTGGACGACGACCGCCGTGCCGGGGTCCATGGTCATGTACGCCGTCTCGTCGGGGTGGGTCCAGCGAAGCTGGATACCTTCGTGGAGGGGGATCTCGTGGGCGGGCCGGTTCAGGGTGCCCCGGTAGACCAGGACACGGTCCTTGAGCGTGCCGGAGGCGTCGAGGGTTTCCACGGTGAGGAAGGGAACGAGGTCCGGGACGGTGAGGCCGGTCTCCTCGCGCAGTTCGCGGGCGATGCCCTGAGCACTCGTCTCGCCCGGCTCGGTGCCTCCGCCGAGGAGTCCCCAAGTACCGGGACTCCAGATGGGTTTGTTCGCGTCGCGCAGGTGCAGCAGGTAGCGCCCGCAGTCATCGACGAGAAGGGCGGCAGTGCCGTGCGCCTCAATGGAGAGACGGCTGGACGGGAGGCCGGCAGCGCTGGTGTCGGTCACGCGGAGAGTCCTTTCGTGTCGTGCGATGGCGAACGAGTCAGGGGTGTGAGGCGTGGGCGTGGGCGTGAAGCGTGCGTGTGGACCAGGACCGGTATTCAGCGTTCCTGAGACAGGCGCAGGAGATCGGCGAAGGTGCCGCCGGCGTGGACGAGGTCGTCGTACGTGCCCTGTTCGGTGAGGCGGCCCTGTTCCATGACGACGATGTGGTCGGCGATCCGGGTGTTCTCCAGCCGGTGCGTGACGACGATGGTGATGCGGTCCGCGGAGATGCTCTTGATCTTCTCGAAGATGCCGTGCTCCCCGCGCGGGTCCATCTGAGAGGTGGGTTCGTCCAGGATCAGCAATGGCGGCCGTCGGTACAGGGCGCGGGAGCAGGCCAGGCGTTGCCATTGCCCGCCGGAGAGCTCGGCGCCGCCGAAGATCTCGCGCGCGAGAAGGGTGTCGAGCCCGGCGGGGAGGTCCTCGACGGCCTCGCGCATCCCCACCGCCTCGATGGCGTCCCACACCTGCCGGTCGTCGGTGGACCTGGGCTGGCCCAGCGTCACGTTCTCGCGCACCCGAAGCGGCCACTGGGCGAAGATCTGCGGTACGAGCCCTGTGCAGCTCCAGGCTGTGGCGGGATCGGCGTGAGCCAGGTCGGTGCCGTTCCAGGTGACCCGGCCCTTGTCCGCGAGGTAGACACCCGTGATCAGTCGCGTCAGGGTGCTCTTGCCCGAGCCGTTCACGCCGACGATGGCGAGGATGTCGCCGCGTCGCAGGGTCAGGGAGACGCCGTCCACCGCGGGTCCGGATTTTCCCGGGTACCGGTAGGTGACTTCCTCCAGCCGAATCTCCTCCACGGGGGCCTCGACGGTCGTTCGCCCTCGCTTGGGCGCGCGCTCGGCGGCGTCGTCGAAGAACGCCTGCATGTCACCGAGGTACAGGCTCGTGTGGAACACGGCGGCGCCGTTGATGACGACCTGGGACAGCGCGGCCAGGGTGGTCTGGACGGCGACGACCGCCGTGGCCGCGATGGCGGGCGCGATCCGTTCAGTGACAGCCAGCCAGGCGAGCATTCCCCAGGCCGCCGCGAGGAACGTGCCGCCGGCGACGGACGACAGCAGCGCGATCCGCAGAGTCCGGGGTGCCGCGGCGAGCGTGCGTCGGTCGACCCGCTCGGACAGGGCCCGGTACCAGTAGAGGAGGTAGTCGGTCATGCCGTTGGCGCGGACCTCGTCGCCGTACTTCGGTGTGGTGGCCCACCAGCGTGTCATCCCGCGGACGTTGCGGTCGGCGACGTTCGCGTAGTGGATCTCGTAGTCGACCCGCGCGGTGAGGACCGCACCGACACCGGCCGGGGTGACGGCCAGGAGGAGCAGCGGCAGCATCAGGGGGTTGAGCACGGACAGGACACCGCCCGCGGTGATCATCTTGATCAGGGCGGACAGGAACCGCTGAGCGTCCGTGACCATGACCTGCGTGCGCAGCACTCCCATCTCCGCGGCCTCCTGACGGTCGGAGAAGCCGTCGACGGCGTACGCCGAGGCTTCGACCCGGCAGACCGCTTCGACCAGGGCCGAGTCCGTGGTCGTCGACAGCCGCGGGGTGATGCGGCGCTCCGCGTACGCCGCCACGGCGACCGAGAGCCGGGCGACCGCGCTCGCTCCCGCGACGACCGCCAGAGCCGGAAGTGCCTCGTACAGGCGGTCCGCCATCGCCCCGCCGCCGAGGATGGGGGACATCGCCCTCGCTGTGGCGGCGAGGAGTACGGCGGCGGTGATGCCGGTGGCCGACTGGCAGGCAAGGACGAGGAGTACGGCGCGGCGATCGATCCCCCAGGCCATCCGGGCGATGCGCCCGAGGACCCGCGGGAGCTGGGCGCACAGGGCACGGAAGCTCACTTCGCCGAGGGGATTGACGGAGTACTGCCCGGAGTACGTGATCTCAGCGGGGGGCGGCGGTGGAGCGGACGCCGAAATTGAGGTCAACTGCTCGTCTCCCTGCGCGATTTGATGGGGATGAAGACGACTTCAGAGGACTCAACGACAGCTACCGCGATATCGAACACACGTGTTTCGGCCGCATCGGATTCCGTGCCTGGCAGGGAGGCCGGACGCGGCTTTCGGGGATACGGGGCCCGGCGTTCACGAGCCGATGGCCGAATCGCCGCGGATGATACGTATGTGACGGATGGGGTTTGCTCGGTGGCCTGTGGAGGGTCGCCCCGGAACGGTGCCGACCTCAGACGCGGCGGGCGGCGACACGCTCAGGGGTGGGCCAGCGGACCTCGGACACCCAGCCGAGGCGTTCGAGGACGCGGATGACGGCGGCCGACGGGTCGATCTGGCCGCGGTCCACACCGTGTCGGGCGCTCGTGGGGTCGGCGTGGTGGAGGTTGTGCCAGCTCTCCCCGAACGACAGCAGGGCCAGCGGCCACAGGTTGGTGGCTCGGTCGTGGCGCCTGGTGTGGAAGGGGCGTTCGCCGATCATGTGGCACAGCGAGTTGACGCTCCAGGTCACGTGATGGAGCAGTGCGATGCGGACAAGTCCCGCCCACAGAAGGGCGGTTACGCCGTACACCCAGGTGCCGCCGATCGCCCAGCCCAGCCCGAACGGCAGGGCCAGGGTGAGGACGCACAGCGCCGGGAAGGCTCGGGCGACGGTCCGAATGTCCCGGTCGGCGAGAAGGTCGGGGGCGTAACGCTCCGGCGGTGTGCGGTCGTTGCGGAAGAGCCAGCCGATGTGCGCGTGGAACAGCCCGCGCAACTGGCCGCGCAGATGCGTGCCGTAGCGGTACGGCGAGTGCGGATCGCCGGGCCGGTCGGTGAAGGCGTGATGGCGGCGGTGCGTGGCGACCCAGTCGATGACGTCACCCTGGAAGCTCATCGACCCGGCCACCGCGAGCGCGATGCGCACGGGGCGGACGGCCCGGTAGCCGCCGTGGGTCAGGCCGCGGTGGAAGCCGACGGTGACGCCGAGGCCGGTGACCGTGTAGAGGACGGCGGCAATCACCACGTCGGCGGGATGGATGAGGCGTCCCCACAGCAGCCACCCGGCCAGGCCGAGCGCCACGAACGGCAGGACGACGATCATCGTCGTCACCGTCACGTACACCCGCTCCCCGCCGTCGCGCGCGGGGAGTGCCCCGTCCGGTGGGAAGGGGGATGTTCCGTCGTAGAACTGGGGCGGCGATGGATCGTTCGACGGAACGGCCGTCGTGGATGTGCTGGACACGGGCGACATGGGGAGCTCCTGGACCTCGGTGCGGGTGGCGCGCCGGGGTCAGGGGGGACTGCCCCTGTGATGGGAAATCGTGAGAGCTGGACCGGTCCGGACAGCGGCGTATGAAGCGTCCTCGCTTCCTTCACCCTACGCCCGCACGTCCGGAGCGAGGCGGTCCCGACCACGCGACGACCGCGGCCGGGCCGGATCCCTCAGGCGGCTTCCGCGGCCGGGGCCGCGTTCCTCAGGAGGCCTCCACGGCCGCCTTGATCCGCTGGCCGAACGCGTTCGCGTCCTTGCGGGCCGCACTCAGCGCGAGGCTCACCAGGAGCTTTCCGATGCCATGGCCCTCAAGGACGTTGTAGATCCTGACACGGGTTGTGCGGTCGCCGGTGGACTCGAGGTCGTAGCCGCCCTCGTCCGCTGTGACCGTGTTCTTCGAGACTTCCGTCCAGCGGATCCGGCGGGGCGCCTCGAACTCGGTGATCCGGAACTTCCGGCCCGTCTTCATGCCGGCGTCCTTGACCGTACTGGTGAAGATCGTGCCCACTGCCGTCGGCCCCTCCGGCGTCTTCGTGATCGCCTGCACCCTGGGGCTGAACTTGGGGTCGTTCGTGCCGGCGGCGAGGAAGGCGAAAACCTCCTCGATGGGGCGGTTGATCTCGGTTGTCGCCTCGAACTGACCGGACACTGTTCCTCCTGTGCTGCGATCACGGATCGCCCGCTGAGGGCGCGCGGACTTGCCGCGCGTGCTCAGCCTAGGGGGCAGGAGCCCCACCGGCGCGTCGCACGGACCCATTCGTACGGTGACCGACACAAAGAACGGAAGGAACAGGAGAGGGGAGTGGGGGTCGGGTGGGCGATACCCGTTCAGATCTCCGCGCGAGGGCCCCGCACGTTCAGTGGTCGAAGCTGTCGGTCAGGCGCACGGTGTAACCGTCCTCTTCCATCAGGACGACGGTGACACCGAAGGGGTTGGGATGGTCCAGTTCCATCGGGGTGAAGGCATAGTCGACGGCGGCCCGAACGGGCGGCGGAAGTTCGCCGCCCGGCTGGGGCGCGGGAGCCGGCTTCCAGTCGAGGGTGGCCGTGGACTCGCCCGTGTCCTCGGAGCCGGCGGACGAGAACTCCTCGGTGTAGGGGAACTGGTGCAGCACATGACCGTCCGGGGTGGCGCGGACCATGTTCAGACAGGGAACGGGGCCGACAACGGGCAGCTCACAGGTGGTGGCGACCTCATGGGTCTCCCAGGCGAGAACGATCTCGTCCGCGCAGGCGGCCGCGGCGATGTTCGACAGCGCCGCGATGCCGGTGAGCGCGTCGGCCCCGGGCTTGGCCGGGCGGACCCAGATCAGCCCGACGAGCTCGCCTCGCACCAGCGGCATGATGACCGGCCGGGGCGCCGCGCCGTCGCGTACTCCGTTGACGTAGGTGCTTTTCATCGAGCCGACCAGCGTGTCCCACGTTCGGGTGTCCACGGAAGCCCCCTTTGCCGCTGTTGCCTT
This sequence comes from Streptomyces rhizosphaerihabitans, assembly GCF_025399795.1. GTDB lineage: Bacteria > Actinomycetota > Actinomycetes > Streptomycetales > Streptomycetaceae > Streptomyces > Streptomyces rhizosphaerihabitans. Next base: position 25,589 of record NZ_JAODTZ010000016.1, read on the forward strand.
CGATCGCCATTGACCCTGTCACGCGGGGCGTCTCCGTGTCAGCGGGATGTCCGGCACGCGACCCCTTCGGTGCCCGCCGCTTCGGTGCCCTCCGCCCCCACACGTACGTAGATCGTTCACGAGGGCGTCCTTTAGGCTCGATGGGGTGCAGCGCGTGGAAGTCCTTCAGTTGCTGGTCTCGGCCGTGCACCGTTTCGAGGGCCGCCCGAGCGAAGGTGCGCCGGCGCTGCCCGACGCCGATCTGGTGACGACGGCGCGGGTGCGTGCCGGACTCGGAATCGTCGGCGACCGCTACTTCAACCATCCGGCCCACCGCGACGCGTCGATCACCCTCATGTCCGCCGAGCGGTTCCCGCGAGGTCTGGCCGCTGATGCCGACCTCCGGCTGACCCGGCGCAACGTCCTCCTGCGAGGTGTGGACATCGACGCGTGTGTCGGCGCCACCGTCTCGCTGGACTGCGGTACCGGGCCCGTGCTGCTGGCCGTACGCAGTGCGGCCAGGCCCTGCGCGTGGATGAACACCACGCTCGGCCCCGGCGCGCAACGGGCGCTGCGCGACCGCGGGGGAGTCCGCTGCCGCCCGCTGTCCGACGGCACCCTCATCGTCGGACCTGCCGTGTTCACGGTGGTGGAGCCGGCACCCGCGAAGGACTGACCGGCGGATCCGGTCGCCACCCGCGAAGAGCCGGTCCGCCGGCGCTTGTTCAACCAGTTGGTTGACCAAAGCGCGGGCCGGTCGTACGGTTGTTAAACCGATCGGTTGAATAAGTGGGTGAGAGGTGGCCGACGACCGGCTGTCCCGGGTGTTCTCCGCCCTGGCCGACCCGACCCGGCGCGACATCGTGGCCAGGCTGGCCACGGCGGATGCCACGGTCAACGAACTGGCGGAGCCCTACGACGTGACCGTGCAGGCCGTGTCCAAGCACATCAGGGTGCTGGAGGACGCCGGTCTGGTCAGTCGCAGCAGGGACGCTCAGCGTCGGCCCTGCCACCTCGAGGGTGAGGTCTTCGACCTGATGACGAAATGGATCGAACGCTACCGCCGTGAGGCGGAGGACCGTTTCCGTCGGCTCGATGCCGTCCTCGAAAAGATGGAGGAACAGCCGGTGAAAGGCGCCTCGGCGAAGAGGGCGGCATCGTGAGCACCGCGAACGCGGGCGATCGGCACGAGACGCGGATCGTGGCCGACCCGGCGCTGCCCACCATCCTCATCACCCGGGATTTCGACGCCTCTCCGGAGCGCGTTTTCAGGGCGTACACCGATCCTGATCTCGTCGTCCAGTGGCTCGGCCCGCGCCGGCTCACCATGCGCATCGACGCGTACGAGGCGCGCAGCGGTGGCTCGTACCGCTATGTGCATCGCGAGGCCGACGGGACGGAGTACGGCTTCCGCGGCGTGTTCCACGAGGTGCGTCCCGACGAGCGCATCGTGCAGACCTTCGCCTACGACGGCTTCCCGGACGGCGTGAGTCTGGAGACCACCGTCTTCGAGGACCTCGGCGCCCGCACCCGGGTCACCACCACATCGCTCATGGGCTCCATGGACGCCCGCGACGCGATGATCAGAAGCGGCATGAGACGCGGCGTCCGCGAAGGCCACGAACGCCTTGACGAACTGCTCGGCGACCGCCGGAGCGGCGACGCAGGATGACGGAACGAGACGGAGGGCTTGAGATCATGACGAGCGCAGCCGATGAGCACCGAACCGTCGCGGGGGTCTTCACGGACCGCGTGCGCGGAGTGCGGCCCGGGGCATGGGACAACCCCGCGCCGTGCGAAGGCTGGGTCGCCCGGGACGTGGTGCGCCACCTTGTCGAGTGGTTCCCGGACTTCCTGAAGGCGGGCGCCGGAGTCGAACTGCCGAAAGGCCCGTCGGTGGACGACGACCCGGTGAAGGCCTGGACGGTGCACAGTGACGGAGTGCAGGCCCTCCTCGACGATCCGGCCACGGAGCACAAGACGCTGTCGAACCCGCACATCGGAGAGCTCCCGCTGGACCAGGCGGTCGACCGCTTCTACACCGCCGACGTCTTCATGCACACCTGGGACCTGGCGCGGGCCAGCGGCCAGGAGGAGCGCCTCGATCCCGGCAGGTGCGCCCAGCTGCTCGACGGGATGCTGCCGCTCGACGATGTGCTGCGTATGAGCGGGCAGTACGGGCCACGGGTCGAGGTCCCCGAAACCGCTGACGTGCAGACTCGCTTGCTCGCCTTCATCGGACGCGAGCCCTGAGAGACATCACCATCCTGATCACCGTTCAGGCTGATCACCCCCGGCCGGATCGCCACCCTCCTGGTTCACGGTCCGGCCGGTTCACCGTCCGGTACGGGCCGTGGCATCGCGGGCGGCTGCCGGGTCCGTTCCGCCGCCCCGGACGGTCGGTGGCCCGTCCGGACCGCTCCCGCCGATCGCCGTCAGCTCGGCCGCGAGCGTCTGCAGCCAGCTGTCGATGTCGACCAGCGCGGGCAGTACGGGGGCCGGGGTCGCGGAGACGACCTCGGGGGGAAGCGGGGTCGGCCGTACCCGTACGCCACCGGGCGGGAACGCGGCCGCCTGGTCCATGGCTGTGGCAAGTTGCCCGACCGATTCCCGCGCCCACCGGACCGCGTCGGGCGGTGCCGGACCGTACGCCTGCCGGGGCAGCCAATGGGATCCGATCTCCGCGTGGGTGGCGCAGTTGAGCGCCAGATGCCAGTCGGGTCCGCCGTCGACGGGATATCTGCCGCCCTCCGTCCGGTACTGCGCGTAGGCGCCCTCCGCGATGCGGAGCCGGTGCCGAGTCAGCCGCAGCGCCTCCTCGGCCGCACCGTCCCGAGGCCGTGGATCCCCGGATGTGCCGGACGCGCAGACCGCGGCGACCACGGTGACCTGCACCAGGGGCCCCACAGCACGCAGCAACTCCGCCACACTGCGTCTGACCTCGGGGCGGGCGCCGGCGGGCCAGGCGAGCACACCGCACACCAGCCCGATCGCGCAGCCCGCCAGGACGTCGAGCAGCCGTGTCTCGGCCAGCCGCCAGGTTGCCGGAGCGAGCTGGCTGAAGGCAGCCGAGACGACCAGGGTGAACAGCCCCTGCGCCCAGGCCGGTCCCGCGATCGGTCCCACGGAAAAGGCCACGAACATCGTCGGCACCAGGATGACGGCGTACACGTTGACGGTGCCGCCCGCCTCGAAGATCAGCACCCCGGCGGCCAGCGCGCCCAACAGTGTGCCGACCGCCGCCGAGCGCACCGTGGACCAGGTCGCTCCGGCGGTCGTGCGACCCAGGGTCAGCACGGCCAGCAGCACCCAGAAGCCGTGCGAGAGCTCCAGGGCTCCGGCCACGAGACGGGCCGCGCCGAGCCCGAGAGCAGTGCGTACGGCGTTCTGGAACAGGACCGAGCGCAAGGTGAGATTGCCGGTCAGCCGCAGCGCCAGGAGCCGTGTCGTGGGTGGCTCCGCGTACCAGAACTGCTCGGCAGGCAGCCCCGCCGAGTCGCGACGCCCACCGATCGCCACGGCCACCGCGGCCTGAACGGTCAGGGCCGAGGCCGCGGTGGTCAGCAGGTCGGACCGGCATTCCAACAGCCGATGCGACGCTTTGGCATCCGTGTCGAGCCCGGTCCCCGACGGTCGTCCGCGTACGGCGACGAAGTCGGCGACCATCTCCTCCAGGGCCTCGGGTCCTGGAACGGCGCGCGCACCACGGAGGGCTTCCGCCGTCGCGGCGCATCCGGCCGCGACCCCGCGCAGCAGGGCCTCGGAGGGCGGATCCCCGGCCGTCGCGGACTCCGGCCGCTCGGCCATCCGGGCCAGCTGGTCCAGTACACGCCGTGTCGCGGCTCCCGCCTGCGCCAGTCCGCGGTCGGTGCGGCCCGCCCCGGTCGGGCGGGAAGCCGGTGGCGCCTGCTACAGGCGCAAGGACAGTCCCTCCTCACGCAGGCGCCGTGCACGCTCGGGACCGTGACGGTGGCCTTGAGCCGCCGCGCGCGCCGAAGCGGCCGCGAGATCCAGGGCGGCGGCGATCCGCGCGCGGTACGGCTGAACGGGTGGGGCGGGCAGGAGCAGCAGCTCGCACAGGACCAGCAGGGCGACACCGGCGAGAAGGCCGACCAGCCGCTCGGGCAGGGTGTCCGGCGCGTACGGCGGGAAACACGCGAGCACGTAGAAGAGCAGCATCCCCGGGACTGCACTCGCCGCCGCCGGTCCGTACGCGGCGGCGAAGGAGACGGTGAAGCCGATCACCAGCATTCCCGCGACGGCGGAGGCGGTCGTGACGGCGAGAGCGGTGCCGAGGGCTGTCAGCGCCACGGCGACCGGCAGCACGAACAGGACGGTACGTGCCCGGTCCCGGCCGCTGCCGGGGATCGGGGACAGGACGCCGAGGGCGATCGGCGCGAAGAGGGCGTAGACCGCGACGACCGGCTGGTCCAGCGGGTAGAGGGCCGCGTAGAAGCCCGCGGCGGACGCGACCGTGACACGGGCGGACTGCCGGGCGGCCCGTACGCGACCGGGGGAGGGGGGCCGCTTCGGCATGGGCGCTTCCTTCCCCGACGCCTCCCCGGGCCCGTCCCCGCCGTACGTCCATTGTCGGCCGGGACCGGGTCACGGGCAGCACGACTGTCCCGGGCCCGGTCCCTGCCCGGAAAACGGGGACACCGTTCGGACGGCGGCCCGAGCCGGAGCGGGCGGTCGGCGCACTCCTGTGACACGCTGGGGCCCACGCCTCGCCGGACGGACCGTGCGGCTACGACTCCGCCGGGCCGCATCCCGGGGCAACCTCTGTCGCGCCGCACCGCCGACTGATGGCGCCGCACGGCCGGACGGTGGCTCTGCTCAGGCCGACTGATGGCTTCGCTCCGGCCCACTGATGGCTCTGCTCAGGCCGACCGATGGTTCTGCTCGGTTCGGGCTACGCCTTCGCATCGGCCGACCGGTGCCTCCGCTCCGGGTGGCCGTGAGTCTGCCGTGGGTGATGGCCGCAACAGCGAGGCGTGGTACGGCAGTTGTGCGAGCCGGGGCCGAAGGACGGCCACCGGCACGCCGAGCCCGTGACACGGTCCGCAAGCGCGTCGTCACCCGCCGGGGGAGTGCACACCGTCTGGTCAGGGGTTTCTCTATCCAGGACGCGGGTCAGCGCATAACATCCGGACGGGAACTCACCCAAAAGGCCTGCTGGGGCAGCCTGCTGGGGTCCGAACCCTACCCCCGGCCACCTGTGACATCTCCGCCTGCTCAAACGTTCAGTCCCGCACGAAGGAACCATCAGTGAGCGAAGCCGGATCCTCCGGAAGAGTCCAGCCGGCTCATGCCGGCGATCCCTCCCGTATAGGTCCGTACCGGATCATAGGTCGTCTCGGTGCCGGAGGCATGGGTACCGTCCATGCCGGAGTGGCGTCCGACGGAATGCGTGTGGCGGTGAAGGTGATTCACCCCGCGCAGGCCCAAGAGCCCGAATTCAGGGCCCGTTTCAGGCGCGAAGTGGAATTGTCCTCCCGTGTCACCGGCCCGTACCTGATCCCCCTGCTCACCGCTGACGCCAACGCCGAAAACCCCTGGCTGGCCACCGAGTACGTCGCCGGACCGACGCTGAACCAGCAGGTGCTCGCCCAAGGACGGCTCGCCGGAGCGAGTCTGTACGCTTTCGCGGCGGCCACCGCGCAGGCGTTGGCCGCCGTCCACGCCGTCGGCGTGGTGCACCGCGACGTGAAACCGCAGAACGTCATCCTCACGTCCTCGGGCCCCTGCGTCCTGGACTTCGGAATCGCGCACGCCGCCGACGGCACCAGTGTCACCCGTACCGGAGTCATGACCGGTACCCCCGGCTGGATCAGCCCCGAGCAGTACCGCACGGGGGCCACCGGGCCCGCGGGCGACATGTTCGCCTGGGGAGCGCTCGTGGCCTACGCGGCCACCGGAAGAACCCCTTTCGGGACCGGCACACCCGATGCGGTCGCGTTCCGCGTGTTGTCGGGTGCTCCCGACCTGGACGGTGTCCCCGCGCCCCTGCGCGGGATCGTGCAGCGGGCGCTGGCCAAGGAACCCGGGGATCGTCCCCAGGCTGCCGATGCCGCCGAGGAGTGCTTCGAACTTCTGGGCTCCCAGGTCACCCAAGTGATGCGCGCGGACAGGTTGTTCACGCGGGCCGAGGACATGGTCACAGCCGTCTGGGACCTACCCGACGCGAACGATCCGGTGTGGCCGCAGCCCCCGAGACGTCCACGACGACCATGGGCGGGCATGACCGTTGTCGCGGCAGCGGTCGTCGGGGGCCTGATCGGCGGAGTCGTGGCCCTGATGCCCGGCAAGGCGGAGGGCATCCGCCACCGAACCTCGAGCGCGGCTTCCGCTTCCGCTTCGGCTCACTCCTCGACCGGATCCCCGCAGCCGTCCGCGTCCGCGGAGAAGTCGGCGGAGAACTCGGCGGCGGGTACGGCGGCGAGCACGGCGCCGAAGCGGACGCGGGCCGCGAGCGACGGTTCGGCGAGCGCGGCGAGCTGGGCCGAGGCGCGGTCGGCACGGGGCGAGGGCGAGCACGACGTGGCGCGCGCCGTCCTGCACGACCAGGATGTTCTCGTCCAGGAACTGGGCGCCGGTATTGATTTCGGCCCGAATGCCGTGCGGTTCCAGGCATCGCGCGGAGAGGTGTACCTCTCGTACCGGCTCTCCTCCGACGAGCAGGAAACGATGTACGCGGAGACGAAGGTCGCCGGTCTGATGTGCCGGACGCTGAGGGATGTCGTTCTGCGCCTGCACCCGGAACTGCCGTACCGCACCTACGTCATGGTGAAGGAAACGACGGGCCACGACCCGGAGGTGACCTGGGACGACGACTTCCTCACCAACGCGCGGTGCACGTCGGCCGCAGACAACGACACCGGACAGGCTTCCGATGCCGGCCTGGGCTGGGAGCCGGACGAACAGGGCCTCGGCCAGGCCATGATCCCCAGTACCGACAGCGATGAGATCGACATCGCGGACCGCGCGACCAGGAAGATCATCGAGCGGACCAACGGGATGCGCACGACGCTCGGCACCGATCGCCTGCTCGGCAACGCGGAGCTCAAGATGGGCTTCGACCCGGGAAACTCGGCGATGTACGTGTGGTCGGACTACGTCACATGGGACCAGGGGCAGGTCGCGACCTGGGCGGACATGGCGGCGGGCGAGGCGTGCCGGGCTCTGGTGAAGCAGCGGGACAGCGCGGGCGATCTGTGGCCGTACTCCCGCTACGCCGTGGCGGAGAGGGGCGACTCCGGCTACCTGATGATCCGTTGGGGTACGGCGGGCGCACTTGCCGACTGCCCCGCCTGATCGAGGACCGCCCGAGGACCGCCCGAGCGCGACCGGGGTTGACCCTCGACCTGGTCGAGGCCTCAGGGTTCTGGGTGTGGAGAGCGAGATGCGCAGCATTGGTGAGATGGCCAGGGACAGCGGCCTGAGCGTGAGCGCCCTGCGGTTCTACGACCGTGGTGGTGTGCTGGTCCCCGCCTGGGTGGATCCGGTGAGCGGCTACCGCTGGTACGGCCCCGAGCAACTCGAAGAAGCCCGGTTGCTGGCCCGGTTGCGCCGGGCAGGCATGCCGTTGGCGGACATCCGCCTGGTGCTCGCCGGCTGGTCCAGCGAGGACACCGACCTGGTGCGCAAGCTCCTTCAGGCGCATGTACGCCGTCTTGAGGTGGGACTGTCCGATGCCCGCAACGAGTTCTCCACGCTCCGAGCACTCCTCGAACGCAGGGAGAAACCCATGACTTTGCCCCGCACCGGCGCCGTCCGCCTGTCCGTCTCCGCGCCGGAACTCGCCGCCGCGCTGGACGCGGTCCGCTTCGCCGCCGGTACCGATCCGGAGCTGCCGATGCTCGGCGGTGTCCTGTTCGACATCGAGGGAGAGACACTCGGCGTCGTGGCCACCGACCGCTACCGGATGGCCGTCGCGCAGGCCGGCACCACCGGGCACGCCGATACCCGCGTGCAGGTCATCGTCCCGTCCCCGCTCGCCGACGCGATGCGGGCCCTGCTCAGCGGTGAGGAATCCGTCCAACTCGCCGTCGACGGCGCCCGTGTGACGCTGGAGAGCGGAGACCGGCAGACGGCCGGCCAGTGCCTCGGCCACGACTTCCCCGACTACCGCCGACTCGTCCGCTTGCCGGCCGGCCGGCGCGCGCTGGTCGATGTGGCGAACTTCCAGGAGGCGGTGGAGACCGGACCCGTCCGGCCGAGCGAAGCAAGCGGACCGGACGAAACGGCCGCGGACCTCAGTTTGCTCAAGGTGACGGCCGACGGAACGGTGACCATAGGCGTAGACGGTGACGACGACCAGAGTCTTGTCGCCGTCAACCGCGAGTACCTGCTGCACGCGCTCGCCGCCGGAGCCCGGGACCGACTGATCCTGGAGATCGGCGCCCCTACCGCGCCCATCGCGATCCGACGGCCCGACGACGAGGACACGTTCTCCCTGCTGATGCCGGTCCGTCTGGACAACTGAGCCGAGCCTGCGCTTCCGCCGCTCACTCCTGGTCAGCCCGGACACAGCGGCGGTCGCGCGGTGACGACCGCCGGGCGCCGAGGTGCGGGCTTCCCCCTGTGTCGCCGGACGGGGCAGGGGGAGGGTGCACCGGTGACCGACAGGGCCATCGGTGACCGGCCCCGCGCCGGCCGTCAGGGAACTTCGGGACGCACGAGCGCCCTGGCGAAGGGCTCCCCGGTACGTCGGGCGTACGTCATCCGCTCGCGGACCTCGCGCAGGGTGCGAGGGCGGTAACCGGGCCCGCAGCAGCAGCTCTTGTGGAAGCGGACGCCCGCGTGGAGCAGGACGGAGAGTGTCCTCCAGGTCGCGGTGTCCCGACGCCGGGGCGGGGCGAAGGCCGACCCCACGTGGATCAGCGGCTCGGCGCAGCGGGGGCAGATCCGCTGCGGCCGGTACGTGTCGTACGGCTGCTTGTACGAAGCCCGGCAAGGCAGGCAGACGTACGAGGACTTCGAGGGGGACATGGTGTCAGGGTAGGCAGCGTGTGCGGAGAACGCGACGGGTTTGTCGCGCGGCGATCACTGACGGTCAAGTCACCTGACTACGCGCCGGCGACGGGTCCGGTTGCGCGCCTGTTCACGTCTGTCCCGACGTCGGGTCCACGAACACCGCCAAGCAGCGGAACTCGCCCCCTGCACCCCCCAGTTGTGCGTACGTGCGCCAAGCAAGGGAGTACTCGCCGCGCAGTACACGGGTGTTGGGGGCGTACGTGCCCTCGGCCCACAGGAGCGTGCCGCTCAGGCTGCGTCCCTGGTGGATTCTGAAGTCGTCGTCCCTGGTTCGCGCGCGGCCTGGCGGCTGAGGGTTCCACAAGGACGACTCGTTCGTCACGAGCAGCGCGAGGCCGTTCTGGTCCGCTCGGTCGCAGAAGCGTTCCAGCCTCTCCACGTCGCGTACGAAGTCCCGCCGCGTCACGTCCGGTGCGCCGTGGTTCCGCAGGTCGTACTCCTCGGCGGGTGTTCCAGCGGTGCCTGACCACCGGCGGGTGACGTATTTGAATTCGATCGCCGTACGACCTGCCGGTCCCAGGCACAGCAGGTCCAGGTACTCCGCCTGGCCAGGCCGACGTACCGGCACCTCCAGACGGGACCGTACGTCCGGCGCCAGCTCCCACAGAGCCCGGGCAAACCCGTGCTGGAGATCGGCCTCGGAGTGGAATACCGGCCTGTGCGTTCGTAGATGGGCGAGGACGTCGTCCAACGGGACCTGGCCCGCGACTGTCTCGAGTGAGGTACCCGAGGACGGGGGTGTCGGCGTGGTCACCGGGCCATTGAATACCGCCCACCCTCGCGGGCCAAGCCGTCAGCCGGCCCGGCCACGTACACGCGCAGTCGTCCTTTGATCCTGGTGGACGGTTGTCGGCGACCAATCCCACGATGCTGTACGAGGCAGTGCTACGCGATACTCGTCAGGTGGAGTGGTTCGAGCAGGCTCAGGCAGCGGAACAGCGGCGGGATTGGGATGCGGCCATCGCGTTGGTGAGCGCCCACGCCGAGTGCTATTCCACCGATCCCTACAGGCACAACAGCCATCTGTGGCACATGGATCTGCTCGCCCGTGCGGAACGGCTCCCGGAACTCACGGAGCGCGCTCTCACGGATGTCCACGCACGTCGGAGACTCAACACATCGCTTCGCGAGCGGGGGATGGAGTCGGCGCTGCGCAACCGCGCCGAAGACGGTGATCGTGGGGCCTTGTACGTCCTTGTTCGGCTGCTGTGCGAGACGAGCCGGACCAAAGAGGCCCAACGAGCGGTCCAAGACCTCGGCCCGGACGATCAGTACGCACAGCAGGTCGTGGCCCGCTTTCGATCGCCATCGAGCGGTGCACAGTGACACTCGGCACCTGCCCTCTCCGACCTCACCAACCGGGGCCGCTCGAAGCCCGCATGCTGGGTCCGTTGAGCAACGTCACAGCCACCGCGGCGTGATGTGCGTGATCAGTCGAAGGGATTGGGTTCGGCGTGGTGCCGCGCTTGCGCCGCCTGCTCGCGTTGAGCGCCGACGGATGGGAAAGCGGCGATGCCCTCCTCGGAGCGGCCGTCTCTGATCAGGAGCTCGGCCAGCTCTGGGGCCGCTCGAGATTCAGTGGACGCTTGGAGCAAGGAGATGGCCTCGTCTACGCGTCCGGCTTCTTCCAGTAGTCACGCGGTCGTGGTGTCCCTGATCGACGATGCCGTCGAGATCGGACGGCCCACCTTCGTATCCCCCCGAGCGCCCGCTCCTGCCACTCAAGATCCCCGCTGTTCATGGCGGGAGCATGCGAACGCCTAATGACATCACCGCATCGTCCCAGGCGCGAGGACCGCGGCGCATCACCCGAGTACGCCCCAGCGCACGGGTGATGCGCCTTGCGGCGCACCACGCACTGCGGCATCGTCGGAGGTGATCAACGGCGGCCTCATCTGCTTGGGCGCCACCGGAACCAGTAGTCGAGTCCGTCGACCCGGTAGCGAGCGCCGGCATCGAACCGCAGCTCGCCCACAAGCCGCTGCGCGGTGTCCGGCGCCTGGCGGTGCGGCGCCAGCAGCAGGTCCAGTTCGTCGTAGCGGGCGTCGACCCCGACCTCGCCCGGGTGGCTCTCCAACGCGACCGTCCCCGCCAGGTATCGCTGGTTCCACCTGGCGAAGATCGCCCACTGCTCGCGCTCCCACTTCACGGCAGCCTTGCTCGCGGGCCAGACACTGTATTCGTCGGCTTCGTCGGCGAGGGCGTAGTGGTAGCTCTGGAAGTAGTGGGGCTTTCCACCGATGTCGGCGAGGCCCGCTCGCGGTCCGTCGTACCACTCCAATTCGACGTGCGCACGCTCGAAGCCGTCCGCGATCAGCTGCTCTTCGTCCCAGGTCTCAGCCACGTGGGCACACTACCGACGAGCCGTCTCAGCTCCCATGATCACGATCTACGGCCGGAGTACCGGCCCGGTGGCGGTCCGGTGGGTGGCGCGCCGGTGACGAGCCGGGGGTCTTGGCGTATGTGCAGCCATGCGCCGCCCGAAGTGGCTCAGTGGCCGATCGCCCGTCGTCACCACCATGAACTGCCTTACGTAAGAACCCTGTTGGTGGCATTGACAGGGGCGCGCCAAGTCGGTTCACTGCCTTGAAGAAGGTACGGACCAGGCTCGACCGCCGCCCGCTCGGCCCGTCACAGGGCCGTCGGCCCCGGCCACGCTCGCCGACCGGCATCCCCCATCGTGAAATCGAGGCGAGTTCCGGTGTCCTTGCGCAGCGCCGACATCGTTGTCGGATCACGGTTCCTCAGGTTCCTCCTGGCTGCGGCCGTTCTCGCGTGTGCGGCAGTCCTCCCGGCCGCGACGCCCGCGGCCGCCGCCACCCAGGTGTGCGTACTGGCCTGCGACACGCTGGATCCCTCGTTGGCGCGGCAGGAGAGCTTTCCGGTACCGACCAAGGACCTCAACGGCCGTCGCCTCGAACTGCACGTCACCGACGCGGACGACATGGCGTGGGCCAGCATCGACGGCGGCGTGACCGGCGACTCGGTGTGGCTCGACCGTTCCTGGGACGGCGGCGCCACCTGGGAAGGACTGCTCGGCAAGGCCGCCATCCCGGGAACCTGGACCGGCACCAGAACGCTGATGTACAACATGACCGATCCCCGCAACCACCGACGCGGGCTGGTCCGGGCGTGCGGCGACGCCGCCGCCGTCGGCTGCACCGGCTGGGCCTATCCCACCGTCTGCGACACGCTCTGCGACCGCACCGACGCCGGCCAGGCGGCCGGTGACAACCAGCCGGTGCCGTCCACTACTCTCTACGGCCGCACGATCCGGTTGCACGTCGACCAGAAGAACTCCATGGCCTGGGCGAGCATCGAATCCGGTGCAGGCGGCGACGAAATCTGGCTGGACCGTTCCTGGGACGGCGGCTCGACCTGGCCGGACGGTTCCTCCCTCGGCCGCACCGCAGTCCCGCAGGGAGCCGCCGGCACCCGTACGACGATGTACGCCACCCGCGATCCGCGCGGCCTTCTCTACGGCGGTGCGGTCCGCGCGTGCGGCCGCGAGGCCGGCCACCAAGAGGGCGGCTGCACGGTGTGGGCCAGGCCCACACCGACCAGGGCACGCGCCGCGGCGGACGCGCTCATGTCGTCGTACGACCCCTACAACGGCTGGTGGCCCAGCAGTTGGTGGAACTCCGCCGCCACTCTCACCTCGCTCGTCGACTTCGCCAGGACGACCGGCACGCACGACTACGACTGGGTCATCGCGCGCACCTACGATCAGAACAAGGGCGCCTTCGCCGCCGGCGTGCGCAGTTCGGACGCGATCGAGGGTCACTTCATCAGCCGTTCCATCGACGACTCGGGCTGGTGGGCCATCGCCTGGCTCGACGCGTACGACTACACCGGCGACTCCCGCTATCTCGACGAGGCCGTCACCATCGGCGGCTACGTCCAGCAGTACTGGGACCCCGGCACCTGCGGAGGTGGCGTGTGGTGGGACCGGGAACGCACCTACAAGAACGCCGTCACGAACGGCCAGTACCTCTGGCTGACCACCGCGCTGCACCAGCGCATCCCGGGCGACATGGTATGGCTTCAGCGAGCCAGAACCGCCGCCGCCTGGTACAGGTCAAGCGGGATGATCAACTCCTCCGGGCTGGTGAACGACGGGCTGACCTCCACCTGCGCCAACAACAGCGGCACCGTGTGGAGTTACAACCAGGGACTGGCCATCGGCGGTTTCGCCGAGCTGTGGAAGTCGACCGGGGACGGTTCGTTGCTGGCCACCGCGCGGACCCTGGCCGATGCCGCCATCAGCAGCCCGACGCTGACCCGGGACGGAGTGCTCACCGAGTCCTGCGACGTCGGCTCGGCGTCCTGCGACGACAACCAGAAGCAGTTCAAGGGCATCTTCATACGGAACTTCGCCGACCTCGCGAAGGCCACCGGTTCCAGCACCTACCAGGGCTACCTCCAGAAGCAGGCTGACACGCTGTGGGCCCAGGACCGTAGCTCCCTCAACGCCCTCGGTGAACGCTGGGCCGGCACCCTCCCCAACCAGACCGACTGGCGCACTCAGGCCGGCGCTCTCGGAGCGCTCACCGCCGCCGCGGGCTGACGACCGGTTCGAGGAGCCGCCGTATGCGGAGCCCTGACCTGCCCTGACCTGCCGTGATCAGCCGCCGAGACGGTTCAGTAGCCGCCGTTCTGTGACGATGGCGAGGTCTTGGTGATCTGCTTGCCGTCGGTGCCCAGCACGTACCACTTGGCGCCGAAGGCGTCGAGCCCCTGCCCGTTGGTCTGCCCGGCCTTGGTGTCGTCGATGAACGTGTAGAGCGGGTGCCCCTTGTACGTGACCTGCTTCGAGCCGTCACTGCGGGTGATGGTCGACAGCAGCTTGCTGTTGACGCCGCCCCCGGCGGTCGGCTTCCCGTGCGCCTTCAGCGGTGGCCAAGCCTTGGCGCAGTCCCCGTTGCAGGTGGACTTGTTGGTCTTGTCGGACTGGAAGAGGTAGAGGGTGTGCCCCTTGCTGTTGACCAGGATCTTGCCGAGCGGACCGGACTTGGTGGACACCGTCGCGGAGGACGAGGCGCTCACCGCCGATCGCGCGGCCTGTACGCTGCCTGCCGAACCGTGGCTGCTGCCATCGGCGTACGCCACGGTGGCCACGGACACGAAGAGTGCCGTTCCGGTGGCTGCGATGAATGCTCGGGTGTGGTACTTCACGAGAAGTCCTCTGGCTGTGATCGCCTCGGAGTGTCTTGCGGCCGTTGCACTTCGGCGCGCGTCGCGCACCTTCCATTACACGCCAGAATCGACAACCCGGCCACAGGACCGTCCCGTCACCACCGCAGGCCCGCGGTGCGCGCGCCTGCGGTGCTCTCTCTGACCTGATCTTGCACTTGTGCGGCGTCGTATGGATTGGTCCGTCGCTCCCTCCATTACCGTGTTCGTATCCCCGTAACGGGGTTACGGCCTTCGGAGTTGGGGTCGTCCGCCGCAGCCGACGGATCCGGCCAGGCCACTCGCCGGCCCCAACCCGGTTCGCCGGCCAAGCGCGGAGAGACAGGCCCGGAGGGGTTCGGGGTCTGCGCCGAACGGCCGACGAAGTGGGTGCGCTGCAATGCGACTTCGGCCTCGGGGATCAATCGAACCGTGGTCGGCGCCCGGTCCCGGGCGAGGGCCATCAGGAGCTGTGACACGCTCATCGTGAGGTAGGCGGGCAGACCCAGGATGCTGGCGAGCAGCAACCGCAGCGCCGGCGCCGGCTTGCCGACTACCAGCGCATGCCGGGCCCTCTCAACGACAGCCCTGTATCGGCCCGGGAAACGTCGGTGTGTCCCAGGGGGAAGAGTTCTTGCGTCGATCCCTCGGCCGGAGGCTGCCGGGACGTGCAGCGAAAAGAGCCCGCCTTCCCGTCCCCGCTGTGCGAGTCGCTGGTGCCGCTGCCCTCCTCGCTGCACCCGGCCTATCCGCCGCCGTCCCCCTCCGTGACGTCCGGCGCCGCCGGGTAATGACCAGGAGACGCACAAGCGTCCTGTCCGGCTCCCCCCACGACCTGACCGCCGCGCGTGAACACGACAGCATCGACGCGCCCGCAACGGCAGGGCTGAACTGCTGGGCGGACAAGGCGTACCAAGGGGCCGGCCGCCATGTCCGCGCACCTTTCCGGGGCCGTCGGCTCAAGCGCCGGAAGCGACGGCACAACAGCACTCACGCGACTCGCGGCGGCCGTCCAGCAGCAGCCCCCGCAGATAGCAGTCGCCCTCGGCCCGCTGGTCCTTGTGCGGCACCGAGGCGAACGCATCAGCGACGAACAACGCCAACGTCGCCCGGACACGGTTCACTTCATGGGCGTCCACACGCACGACATGCTCTTGGCCAGTACTGACAGGAGACCTGACGGAGTCCTACTGGGCGCCGCCACCGCCGCCACCGGGCCTGTCCAGGGTGATGTCGTCGGCGTAGTACCTGCCCTGTGCGTACCAGCCGTGCACGTAGATCGTCGCGCTGGTCTGGGAGGCGCCTGTGGTGAAGGAGACGGTCAGTGGGCTGTATCCGGAGGGGGAAGTGGTCCAGGTGGAGGCACCGCCGTTCACGCCCAGGTAGACGTTGGAGCCGCGGACCCAGCCGCTGAGTGAGTAGGTGGTGTTCGGCCGTACCGCGATGGTCTGGTTGCACTGCGCGGTGTCGCTCGAACTCACCGTCCCCTGGAGAGCCTTGGAGCCCGCGTGGACGGGGGCGGAGACGATCGAGCCCGGGTTGCCGGTGCAGCTCCACGGCGAGAGGCTGCCCGACTCGAAGCCGGGGTCGGCCAGGACGTCGGCGGCCCCGCCTGTGCCCGGGGCGGCCGGCGTCGGGGCCGCCGACGCGCTCGCCGAGGGCGCGGCCGGGGTGGCGTCGGTGCGGCTGGGGATCAGGAGGGAGCAGCCGAAGCCGACGACGGCCGCCGCGACGACCGCGATCACCGCGGCCGCCCGGCGCTGTCCGGGCCCGAGGCGCGGGCGACCTGCGGGACGCGGCGGGCTGGCGTCGCCGTCGGGTGCGGGGAGTTCCTCCGTATTGCCGCCGGGGACAGGCGGGAGTTCCTCCGTCTCGCCGCCGGTCCGGGTGTCCGGGACGGGCGCGGCCATGGTCTCGGGGCTGCGGTAGTCCTTGTCCTGGCGTATCTCGTCGAGCAGCTGGGCCAGTGCGTCGGTGCGGCGCGGGCGCAGCACGCGGATGGGCTCCAGCGCCGGGCGGTCGTCCGGTGAGTCGGACGCGGGCGGTGTGGGCACGGCGCTCTCCTTCCGTCCCGTGGCAGAGACCTGAGCTGTCCCTCTGGAATTGATACGCAACGCCCGCTCCGGAGGTTCAGCCGACGCCGAGTCCGGGGAAGCCACGCGGGTCGCCCGTGAGGTCAGGAACAGCCCTACGTCGATCGGGCGTTGACGCGGGCCGGTCCGAAGTCCTCGACCTTCATGCGCGCGGCGTTGGTGCCGCGACGGCCGTAACGCATGGCCCTCGGCTTCTGCGTGTTCCGGTCGTGCCGGAGGAGCAGGTCCACTTCCCTGATGGCGGTGCCGGGGAGACCCGGCCGGCCGGTCAAGGGCTGACCAGGATGGCCCGCTCCTCGTCGGTCTTCGAGGGTGCGATCTGCAGCAAGGGGACATTTCGATGCTCGGCATTTCGACGCATCCGACGGAGCCGGCGCCCTTCACCGTCCCAAGGGCGACGAGTTTTTCGGCGAGGAGCGGCAACGGCCAGGTTGGCCCTGACAGCCGCGGGCAGCGGGGTGATGACGGCCTGGCTGGTGGTGGAGGGCGGCTGCGGGGGAACCTCGGGTCCGGTGTCGGCGTCGGCTGCCTTGCGGGCTTGCCGTAGCCGTCCGGGTAGCCCTGTTCCTTGATCTCCTCGCCCAGTTTCCAGGCATTGCCGCTGGTCACCGATGGTGCTAGCGTCTGCCACGCGCCTTCCCTTCTCTTGCTGACACTGGAGTAGACGGACGCAAACGGCCCCCGCTTCGGTAGGGGCCGTTTCTCTTGCCGCCGAGCGCTCCCCCTGATCGGCCCGGAAACCGGCGAACTCCTCCACCCCCGGCACGCGCGGAACACGGTCTTGAACCGGTAGTGCCGTCAGCGGTCTGAGAAGCCGGCTCCTGCCGGCGCACCCGGACCTGGACGACGACCCGTCACATGTCCAACAGCCCTTTGTTCAGGCTTTGTTGGTAGGAACTGTTGCGCGCGTCTGTCCGGGGCCGGCACTCAGGGCGGAGCCGTCCCCGACGGTGTGTGGACCTCGCCGTCGGGCAGCCGCAGGTACGGAAACGGCGTGGCCGTTGGGTTCGCGTCGTCATATCGTCTGGATCTCCGGCCGACCGCTCCAGCGGTGGGCCACGTCCAGAGAGCGGTTCCCATGAACAGCCGGCACACGACGACTCTGTGGCGCCCGACGGGCCCAGAAGAGCTGGACCTCGTCCGGGCCCTGGACTGGAGTGCCTGGCCACCTCGACTGCCCGAGCAGCCGATCTTCTACCCCGTCCTCAACGAGGACTACGCGGTGAGGATCGCGAGGGATTGGAACGTCAAGCACGACGGCGCCGGCTTCGTCACCCGCTTCGAGGTCGAATCGGAGTTCCTGCGCCGGTATCCCGTCCGGCAGGCGGGTGGCCGGACGATCCTGGAGCTGTGGGTGCCCGCTGAGGAACTGGACGAGTTCAACGCCCACATCGTCGGCAGGATTCAACTGGTGCACGAGTTCCGCTGAGCGATGGGGTGACCGGGCGGACGCCGAGCGGGCTGGTCCGGCGGTCGGGGAATCATGCGGGACCGGTGTGCCACCCCTCGCTCGACGTGCAACTCTCCGGTTGCGCCTTACGGGGCATTGTGCAACCCTGGAGTTGCATCTGATCGTGGCGATGAAGGAGCCCCTCATGAGCGAGGACCGGATCGAACGCGAAACCCTGATCGAAGCGCCCCTGGAACGGGTCTGGTCGCTGGTGGCCCAGCCCGGCTTCTGGGTCGCCGACAAGGCGAGCCTGCCCGGCACCGTGGCGAAGGAGGGCGAGTCGATGGTGGCGAAGAACCCCGAGCACGGCGACTTCCCGGTACGCGTGGAGAAGGTTCAGCCGCCGACGTATCTGGCGTACCGCTGGACCAGCGCGTTCCCCGGAGAGGAGTTGCGCGAGGAGAACAGCACGCTCGTGGAGTTCACCCTGACCCAGGAGGGCGACCGGACACGGCTGCGCGTCGTGGAGAGCGGGTTCTCGGCGTTGGCCGGATCCGAGGAACTGCGCAGCCAGAACTTGAAGGACCACACCCAGGGGTGGCCCCTGGAGCTCGACGCGCTCAAGAAGCGCGCCGAGCAGCCCTCGCCGTGAGGGAGGAGCGATCCGGTCGCGCCGCCGAGGACGTCGACAGCGTCCTCGGTGCGCTGGCCGACCCGACGCGGCGTCTTCTGCTCGATCTGCTGGCCGAACAGGGCACCGCCACCGCGACGACCCTCGCCGAACGGCTCCCTGTCTCGCGACAGGCGGTGGTCAAGCACCTCGCCGTCCTGGATGCCGCCGGACTGGTCTCCGGCAGCCGGGTCGGACGCGAGGTGCGCTACGCGCTGCGGCCCGCGGCGCTGGACGCGGCTGCACGGTGGATGGCCGCGCTCGCGGCCGACTGGGACCGGCGGCTCGCGAACATCAAGCGCGTCGCCGAGTCGGCGGAACAGGCCTCGCGCTCACATCGGACCGACTGACACGAAGCACTCGCCGAAAGGAAGTACCCATGAATACGACAGGGCTTCGCGCGTCCTACGACAAGTTGCTCGATGCCGCGGCCATGCCCGACCTCGGTGACGCCGACGACGGAGGATGGAACGCCGATCAGATCCTGGCTCATCTGCTCAGCGTCGACGCCGCCGTCGCCGCGGTCGCACTGGGTGTCGTCTCGGGTTCGCGCCCGACCTTCGACAACCGCGTCTCGCTCGACCCCTGGAATCTCGACCGGATCATCGCCGAGCACTCGGGCAGGGCGGACCTGACGGCTCATCTCCGCAGCCAGGTCGCCGTCCTCTGCGGCATCGCCGATCTGCTCAGCGAGCAGGCCGCGTCGGTCCTGGTGCCCTCGCTCCTCCTGTCCAACAACGCGCTCGGGCTGGACCAGCCGGTTCCGCTCGCCGCCCTCATCGACGGCCTCGCCGAAGACCATGTGCCCCGGCACACCCAGCAGCTCCTGGACCTTCGCGTCGCGGTCCCAGGGCGCGCCGTCTGAAGGCCGGACCGTCCGCCTGAGCTGATGGCTGCGGCACGCAAGCGCGACGGGGTCGCCGTGGCGAAGAGGTGCGGCGCGCCTTCCTGTGGCCGGATCGGACCGGAGGCGTGTTACTCACTTTCGGGTGACGGGTGGGTGAGCTGCGGTGACGCGAGAGATGCCCCGATAAGACCTGGATACTGCAGGAGTACGGGAGTTGACGATGACAGTCCATCACTTTTCAGCTTTCCGTAGTTAAAGGCCATATACAGACGCCTGTAACTGATATGTCCGTAATTGGTAACAGCGGTCGGGTGTCGCTCATCTCGGGCGGGGATGTGGAGCAACTTATGAGTCCTCGGCCACCGGGCCGGGACTCGCACAGGGTCGCACCGTGCAGTTCCCCGCAGTTGGGGTGCTCGTACGGGGTGTGCCGGCTCTCGAACCTTGAGGAGCATTCATGTCCGTTTCCACGTCTGTCACGGCCCGCCGTGTGGCGGCCGCGGCCATCGCGGCAGGCGCACTGGTCGGCTCGGCCGCCGTGTCCGCCTCGGCCGCGGAGCCGCGCTTCGAGCGCACTCATGTCGCCATCAGCAGGGTCCAGAGCGACGCGCCGGGCTTTGACGACCGCTCCAGCCGTTCCCTGAACGCTGAGTGGGTGGAAATCACCAACTCCGCATCCCGCGGAGTGAACCTGAACGGCTGGACGCTGTCGGACAGGGACGGCAACCGCTACACCTTCGACGACTACCGTCTGGCCGGCCGTTCCACCGTCCGGATCCACACGGGCTACGGCCGCGACACCAGCCGTGACCTCTACCAGGACCGCCGCAACGAGGTGTGGGACAACCGCTCCGACGCCGCCACGCTGCGGACCGATCGCGGCCGCTTCGTCGACAGCGTCTCCTGGGGCCGGCACCACGACCGTGACCACGGCCGTGACGACCACCGCGGGCACGGCGACGACCGCGGCCACGGCCGTGACGACCACCGCGGCCACGGCCGTGACGACCACCGCGGGCACGGCGACGACCGCGGCCACGGCCGTGACCACGACCGCGGGCACGGTGACCACCGTGGCCACGGCGACGACCGCCGCCATGGCCAGGGTCAGGGTCAAGGACAGGGGCATGGTCAGGGTCAGGGCCAGGGGCATGGTCAGGGTCAGGGCCAGGGTCAGGGTCAGGGTCAGGGTCAGGGTCAGGGCCAGGGCCAGGGCCAGGGTCAAGGACAGGGGCATGGTCAGGGCCAGGGCCAGGGCCAAGGACAGGGGCATGGCCACAACCCGATCCAGGGCCTCATCGGTCACTGAACAGCGCCTGAAAGCACACCCGTTCAGGGTGTACGCGGGTGGCATCCGGTCAGGACGTGGAGATGACCGGCTGTAGCCCCGGGCCTGTTCGGGCCCGGTGAAAGCCACGAACCCGCAGGACTGCATCGCCGCGGAAGACCCGCACCACTCGGTGCGGGTCTTCCGCGTCCGAGCGCGAACGGTCTCCCGTTGCTCCGCCCCGCCTACGGATGCCGACGAGACCCGGTGCGTATCGTCCCCGAGCGCGGTTCGAGCCCTGTTCTCGGCGGACGGATCCCTGAACGGAGGCGTCGGCCGAGGCTCCCGGCGGAGCACACCGACTCCGGGACACCCTCGTCCGCAGCCCGAAGAGGCCCTACGGCGTACGGTCGAACGGAAGAGCGCCGCCACGGCAACCGGGTCCGTGACGCGTACGGATGATCCGCGACCGGCCCGCTCCGGACCGGGCCACGCCCTTCACGGCACCCGGCTTCCACGCCGCACAGCATCCGGCGTCTGCTTCTCACAGCACCCGGCGTCTGCGCCCCAGCCAGGTCTGCGCGATGACGACGACGGCCAGGAAGGCGCCGCTGACGACCTGTTGGTAGGCGGAGTCCAGGGAGCCGATCTGGTTGATGACGTTCTGGATGACCTTCAGCAGCAGCACACCCACCAGTGAGCCGCTGATGAAACCGAACCCGCCGGTGAGCAGGGTGCCGCCGATGACGACCGCGGAGATCGCCTCCAGTTCCATGCCCGAGCCGAGGATCGTCACACCCGACGCCAGCCACGCCGCGTTGAGGGCTCCGGCGAGTCCCGCGCACAGCCCGGAGAGCGTGTAGACGGAGATCTTCGTACGGGCCACGGGGGCGCCCATCAGAGCCGCCGCGTCCTCGTTCCCGCCGACCGCGTAGACGTACTGGCCGAACCGGGTGCGCCGTAGCACGACCGCGCCGAGCACGAACAGCGCCACGGTGATCCACACGGGCACACCGACGCCGAGCAGTGCGCCCTGCCCGAGCTTCGCGAAGAACGACTCCTTGTCCACGAGATACGTCTTCGAGCCCTCGTCGGTGACGGAGAGCAGGATGCCCCGGGCGCCCAGCATCGAGGCCAGCGTGACGATGAAAGGAGCGAGCCGCGAACGGGCGATCAGCAGGCCGTTGACCAGACCGATCAGCCCGCAGACGGCCAGCGGCAGCAGCAGTGCGACGACCGTTCCGTACCGCGATGCCCAGGCCGCCAGCACGCCGCCCAGCGCGAAGAGCGAGCCCACGGACAGATCGATGCCACCGGTGACGATGACGAAGGTCATGCCGAGCGCGACCACGGCGAGGAACGCCGAGGAGAGCGCCATGTTCTCCAGGTTGTCGCCGGTCAGGAAGGTGTCGAAGCTGAGGGACGCCGCGATCATCGCGACGATCAGGGTGACCAGCGCGCCGTGCTGCTGGGCGAGGGCGCTGAGCCGTTCGGAGCGCCCGGCGCCGGACGGTTCCTCCTCGGGCGTGTTCTTCGCGCGCACCGGAGTGTCCACGTCGGTCGTCATCGCTTTCCTCGTTCCCGTGCCGCGTAGACGGCGAGGACGATCACCACGGCCTGGGCGATCTGGGTCCACGACGGCGGCAGATCGTGCTTGATGAGCGTGGTGGTGAGCAACTGGATGAGGACGGCGCCGGCGACCGTTCCGCCGATGCGCACCCGTCCGCCGCTCAGCGGAGTACCGCCGACCACGACCGCGGTGATCGCGGACAGTTCCATCAGGTTGCCGAGCGATGACGGGTCGCTGGCGGTGAGGCGGGCGGTGGCCAGCACACCCGCGACGGCCGCGAGGACGCCCGAGCAGACGTACACCAGGATGAGGACGCGTCGTACCGGCAGTCCGGCGAGCCGCGCCGCCGGGCGGCTGTCCCCGATGGCGAGGAGCTGGCGGCCGAAGGTCGTGCGGCGCACGACGAAGGCGACGAGCAGCGCGAGGCCGACGGCGATCAGCACGACGTAGGGGACGCCCAGGACATCGCCGGAGCCGAGTTTCGCCATGGCCGGGTCCTGGACGACCTTGAGCTGGGGGAGGAGCACCAGGGCCAGCCCGCGCCCGGCGACCATCAGGGCGAGTGTCGCGACGATCGGCTGGACGCCGACGAACGCGATGAGGGATCCGTTCGCGACACCGATCACGGCGCCGCCCACCAGTGCGATCAGGATGGCGACGCCGGGCCCGTAGCCGAGGTAGAGGGACAGGAGCGAGGTGGACAGGGCCATCGCCGAGCCCACCGACAGGTCGACCCCCTCGCTGCCGATGGCCAGCGCCATGCCGAGCGCCACGATCAGGACCGGGGCGACCTGGACCGCCTGGGTGCGGAAGTTCTCGGTGGACAGGAAGTGCGGGGTGAAGACGGTGTTCACCAGGAAGAGGGCCACGACGCCCAGGTAGACGCCGTACTCCTGGAGCAGGCCCAGCAGACGGTCGCGGTCGGCTGTCACCCTGCCGAGTGTCAGGTCAGTCATCGTGGCCTCCAGGGCCGGTGCCCGTGCCGGTGGCCGCCACGGCGGAGGCCGCGGGTGCGGTGGCGATGGCGCGCATCAGCCGGTCCTCGGTGACGGCTTCGCCGGTGAGCTCCTCGACGACCGCGCCGTCCTTGAGGACGATCACCCGGTCGCTGCCCTCGATCAGTTCCTCGGGGTCCGAGGAGATGAGGAGGACGCCGAGTCCGTCGTCGGCCAGTTCGTCGATCAGTTTCTGCACCTCCGCCTTGGCGCCGACGTCGATGCCCCGGGTCGGCTCGTCGAGGAGCAGGACCTTGGGCTGCATGGCCAGCCAGCGGGCCAGCAGCACCTTCTGCTGGTTGCCGCCGGACAGTTCGCCCACTTTCTGGTGGGGGCTCGCCGCCTTGATCCGCAGCCGCTTCATGAAGGTGTCCACGATCCGGTCGATGCGGGCTTCGTCGACGAGACCGAAGCGTGAGAGGCCGGGCAGCGCGGCGAGGGCGATGTTCTCGCGGACCGAGAGGCCCGGCACGATCCCCTCGGCCTTGCGGTCCTCGGGAAGCAGGCTGATGCCGGCGCGGATCGCGGCGGGCGTCGAGCCGGTGCGCACACGGACGCCCGCCACCACGACGTGCCCGGAGTCGGTGGGCAGCGCGCCCGCGATGGCCTTGGCGGTCTCGGTACGGCCCGAACCGAGCAGCCCGCCGAGCCCCACCACCTCGCCGGGCCGCACTGAGACGGACACGTCGTGCAATTGGTGACGTATCGTCAGTTTATGTGCCTCCAGGACGGGTTCGGCCTCGGTGTCGTGACTGCCCGCGAACTTGGTCAGGCCCTCCTGCCGTACGTCCGCGATCTCCCGCCCCAGCATCAGTGCCACGAGCCTCAGGCGGTCGAGTTCGGCGATCCGGCCCGTGTGCACCACCTTGCCGTCGCGCAGCACGGTGACCGCGTCGCAGATCTCGTACAGCTCGTCGAGCCGGTGGCTGACGTAGATCACCGCGATGCCCCGCTCGCGCAGCATCCGGATCACTCCGAACAGGGTCCGTACCTCGCGCGGTTCGAGCGAGGAGGTCGGTTCGTCCATGACGACCACGCGGGCGTCGACGGAGACGGCGCGGGCGAGGGCCACCATCTGCTGGGCCCCGACGCCGAGTTCACGCAGCGGCCGGCGCACGTCGACCCGCAGACCGAGATCGCGCAGAGCCTCGTCGGCCTGCCGGTGCATGCGACGGAAGTCGATCAGGCCGAGCCGGCCCCGGGGTTCACGGCCTAGGAAGAGGTTGCGGGCCACGCTCATCAGCGGGACGAGGTTGACCTCCTGGTAGATGGTGGAGATACCCGCGTGCTGTGCCTGGAGCGGCGTGGCGAAGCGGACCGGGGCGCCGTCGTACGTCACCTCGCCCTCGTCCGCCTGGTAGACGCCGGTGAGGACCTTGATCAGGGTCGACTTGCCCGCGCCGTTCTCGCCGATGAGTGCGTGCACCTCCCCGGCGCGGGCCGTGAAGTCCACCGAGGACAGGGCCTTCACGCCGGGGAAGGTCTTCGACAGACCGGTCACTGACAACATGTCAGAAAGCCTTGCCCAGGTCGGACTTGGCGTTGTCCTTGGTGTAGGCGCTGTCCTGGATGACGATGTCCTGGGAGACCTTCTCGCCCTGGGTGAAGGTGTCCAGGGTCTGGAAGGCGAGCGGCCCGAAGCGCGGATTGGACTCGATGACGCCGTCGATCCAGCCGTCGACGATGCCCTGGACGGCGTTGCGGGTGCCGTCGATCGTCACGATCTTCACCGCTCCCGGCTTCTTGCCGGCACCCTTGAGCGCGTTGACCGCGCCGAGGCCCATCTCGTCGTTCTCGGCGTAGATCCCGGTGATGCCGGGCTTGGACTGGATGAGGTTCTCGGTGACCGACTGGCCCTTCTCCCGGGCGAATTCACCGGTCTGCTTGAAGACGATCTTGAGGCCCGGGGCCTTCTCCTTGACGCGCTCCTCGAAGCCCTTCGTGCGTTCGGTCGTCACGTTGTTGCCCGCCGCGCCGAGCAGGATGGCGATGTCGCCCTTGCCGCCGGTCGCCTCGATCATCCGGTCCGCGGCCCGCTTGCCCTGCTCCACGAAGTCGGAGCCGATGAAACTCACGTAGTCCTTGCAGGCGGTGGCGTTGATCTTGCGGTCGATGGTGATGATCGGGATGTGCTTGGCGGACGCCGAGCGCAGTACGGGTTCCCAGCCGTCGGAGTTGAGCGGCGCGATCACGAGGAGGTCGGCGCCCTTGGCGATCAGGTCCTGGACGTCGCTGATCTGCTTGGAGAACTGCGACTGCGCGTTGGCCGTCAGCAGTTTCACGCCCCGTTTGTCCGCCTCGGCCTTGATCGACGCGGTCTCGGCGATCCGGAAGGGGTTGGCCTCCTTCTCGGACTGGGAGAAGCCGACGGTGGCCGACTTCAGGTCGATCTTCTTGGCGCCGTAGGCGTCGATGGCGCAGGTCGGTCCCGAGCCCGTGGACGGCGAGGCGACGACCTGCCCCCCGTCGCCCTGGCTGGTGGAGTTCTTGTCGTTGCCGGCGGTGTCGTTCTCCGACTTCGCGCATCCGGAGACGAGCGCGAGGCTCGTGATGAGGCCGGTGGCGAGGAGGGTCCTGGCGGAGGTGCGATGACGTGGTGCGATCGGCTTCATGGAGTCCCCAAACGGCGCGGCCCCGGCGCTGAGAGCGCTCCCGGGGATGATCGGCTCTTGCGGTCAACTCGGTGTACACGTCGTTCCGGGGAGGTTTTTACATCGTTGGAAGGAGCCTGTAAAGCCTTCTGTCCGAAATCTCGTCAGCGCCGCCCCAGTGTGCTCTCGCGCTCAACGAGCCTGAAATCCGCGGTCAGTTCACGTCCGCCGGGCTCTGTTCGGCCCGACAGGCTGCGCAACAGGGAGGCCACCGCCATCCTCGCGATGGCCAGCTTGTCCGGCGAGATCGTCGTCAGCGTGACCGCGCCGAACCGCCCCTCCTCGATGTCGTCGAAGCCGACCACCGCCACATCCCACGGAACCCGCAGACCACGTTCGTGCAGCACCCGCATCGCGCCGATCGCGACCAGGTCGTTGTACGCGAACACGGCGTCCGGACGCACCCCCGAGTCCAGCAGCCGGGCCATCGCGCGCGCACCCTCGTCCCGGTCCCAGCCGCCGACCGGAACCACCAGTTCGTCGGGCGCGGGCACCCCGGCCTCCGTCAACTCCTCGCGCCAGCCCGCCAGTCGCAGATGCGCCGGCCGGTTGGCCGAATCCGTACGGGCTCCCAGGTAGGCGATCCGCGAGCGTCCGCGGCTCAGCAGATGGCGTACGGCACTGCGCGCGGCCGCCACGTTGTCGATCGCGATGTGGTCGTAGGGCACTTCGTACTCCCGCTCGCCGAGCAGTACGAGCGGAACGTCGTCGGTGCGGGAGCGCAGGTCCTCGTCCTCCAGCTCCAGCGGGCTGAGGATCAGGCCGTCGATGACATTGGCCCGGAATCCCTGGCTCACCAGCACTTCCTGCTCGCGGTCACCGCGTGTGTGGTCCAGGAGCACGGTGAACTCGTGCTCGGCGGCGGCGTCGATGACGGCCCCCGCCAGCTCCGCGAAGTACGGGTTGCCCAGCTCGGGGATGGCGAGGGCGATGATGCCCGTGCGCCCTTTGCGCAGGTGGCGCGCCGTGAGGTTCGGCCGGTAGCCCAGCTCGTCGATGGCCTCCTGGACCCGCGCCCGCATGGCCGGGGTGACGTGCGGATAGTTGTTCACGACGTTCGAAACCGTCTTGATCGAGACGCCGGCGTGCTCGGCGACGTCCTTCAGGCTGACCCGCAAGGGATCTCCTCTTCATCGATGTGCGCCTCTGCCACCTGGGCGTTTGTCATGCCCCTGGACAGAGGCCGGGACCCGTGCTGTGATGCCAACTCCCGTTCCTTCCAACGTTGTACAGACTGAAGCAACGAGCCGCCACCCTTCCTCAGCCAAGGAGGATCCGTGCGCATCAGAAACCCCAGAAGCATCAGAACCCGACTGGCACTCCTGCTCGTCGCGGTGCTCGGCCTCGCGGGACTCACCGCCGCCCCGGCCGCCACCGCCGCCGACGACCCCGTGGAAGTCCACGGCCTGAAGGGCGAGTACTACACCCAGTCCGCCCCCGGCGCCTTCGACTTCCACGAGCTGAAGGCCACCGGATTGGACACGAATCTCGACTTCGACAACCTGGAGCCGCGACTGGCCTTCGCCACCGGACGGTCGGACGACGTCAACGTCCGCTGGACCGGCCGGATCGTCCCCGAGAAGACCGGCGCGCACACGTTCTCGATCATCGGCGACAACGGCTTCCGGCTGTGGGTCGACGGACACCTCGCCATCGACCACTGGGTCGACGACTGGGACCGCGAACAGACCTCACAGTCCATCGACTTGACCGCCGGACAGGCCTACGACATCAAGGTCGAGTACTTCGAGCACTTCGGCGGCTCCAACCTCCATCTGCGCTGGACCCCGCCCGGCGGTGCCAAGACGGCCGTCCCGCAGTCGGCGCTCCGGCTGCCCGACGGATACGCCTACGACGGCGCAGTCGCCACCACGGTCCAGGGCGACGGCCGTACCCTTCGCCTCGACTTCGCCCAGCCGCTCACCGCGCCCCCGGCCGGTCTCACCGACCACGTCGAAGCCGTCATCGGCGGCGCCAAGTGGCCCCTGACCACGGCCACACTGGACCCCGCCGATCCCAAGTCCCTGATCGTCGGCCTGAAGGAACCCGTCGTCGGCAACAAGACCGGCACGGCCAAAGGCACCGCCGATCTGCGCTACGACGGCAAGGGAGGCCTCTCCGGAACGAACGGCAACGTTGTCAACGCCTTCTGGAGCAGCGGCGCCAACCGCTCCACCCACGAGCTGAGCACCAAGTGGGCGGACGACGTCGGCCCCCGCAACGCCCTCCCCGAGTACCCCAGGCCCCAGCTCACCCGGTCCGACTGGCGCAACCTGAACGGCTCGTGGCAGTTCGCCGCCGCCAAGGCGGGCGAGCAGCCTCCGGTCGGGAAGAAGCTCGCCGAGAAGATCCTCGTGCCCTACCCCGTGGAGTCCCAGCTCTCCGGCATCGAACGGCACGAGGACCGCATGTGGTACCGGCGCACCTTCACCGTTCCCTCCGACTGGAAGGTCGGCTCGGGCAAGCGCCTCCAGCTCAACTTCGGCGCCGTCGACTGGCGGGCCGAGGTCTTTGTCAACGGCACCCAGGTCGCCGAACACCAGGGCGGCTACGACAAGTTCAGCGCCGACATCACCGCCGCGCTCAAGCCCGGCCGCCGCACCCAGGAACTGATCGTCGGCGTCTACGACCCGACCGACGCGCAGGGCGGCGAGAACCCGCCGGTCGGCAAACAGCGCCTCGACCCCAGCGGCATCTGGTACACCCCGTCCTCCGGAATCTGGCAGACGGTCTGGATGGAGCCGGTCGCCGCCGCCCATGTCGACTCGCTCAAGCTGACGCCCGACGTCAAGAACGGCCGGCTCACCGTCGAGCCGCAGGGCATCCGGAACGGAGTACCGGTCACCGCGA
This sequence comes from Streptomyces rhizosphaerihabitans, assembly GCF_025399795.1. GTDB lineage: Bacteria > Actinomycetota > Actinomycetes > Streptomycetales > Streptomycetaceae > Streptomyces > Streptomyces rhizosphaerihabitans. Next base: position 54,109 of record NZ_JAODTZ010000016.1, read on the forward strand.
CCGCCTACGCCGGACACCGCAAGGTCGCCACCGCGCGGGGCCGCACCGGGCAGCCGCTCGTCCTGAAGATCACCGAGCCGCACCTCTGGTCACCCGAGGACCCCTTCCTCTACGACCTGAAGGTGACCGTCGGAGCCGACCGCGTCGGCAGCTACTTCGGGATGCGTTCGATCGCCGTGGAGCAGGTGAACGGAACCCCGCGCACCGTCCTCAACGGCAAGCCCGTCTTCATGATGGCCACCCTCGACCAGGGCTTCTGGCCCGACGGCCTCTACACCGCGCCCACCGACGAAGCCCTGGCGTACGACCTGAAGATGCACAAGCGGATGGGCTTCAACGCGGTCCGCAAACACATCAAGGTGGAGCCCGACCGCTGGTTCTACTGGGCCGACCGGCTCGGCCTGATGGTCTGGCAGGACATGCCCGCCATGACCGCCGGGGTCGATCCGAACGGGGCGTCCCGCGCCGAGTACGAGCGCGAGATGAAGCAGATGATCGACGAGCACATCAGCAGCCCGTCGGTCGTCATGTGGGTGACCTTCAACGAGGGCTGGGGCCAGTACGACGAGGCCCGCATCGCCGACCAGGCCAAGGCCTGGGACCCGACGCGCCTCGTCAACTCCATGTCGGGCATCAACCTCGGCGTGGACGGCGGCACCGGCGACATCATCGACGAGCACGGCTACCCGAGCCCCGCACTGCCACCGGCTCCCGACGGCAGACGGGCCCTGGTCAGCGGCGAGTACGGCGGCCTCGGCCTCGCGGTACCCGGACACGCCTGGTCCGTCCAGCAGTCCTACGTGGACGTCGATCCCACGACGTACACCGACGACTACCTCGCCCGGCTGGACGAGGTCCACAAGCTTGCCTGCAAAGGCGGCAACGGCGCCGTCTACACCCAGATCTCGGACGTGGAAGGAGAGCTGAACGGGCTGATCACGTACGACCGCAGGGTGGTCAAGCCCGACGTGGCCCGGCTGAAGGCAGCCCATGACGCGCTGATCCACGACGCGTCACAGGCGACCCCGGCCGGCTGCTCCTGACGACGAGGCGCCCGGCACACGCCTCCCCGCTGCTCCGTGCGCGCCTCGCCCCGGCCCGCTGACGGGTCGTCGACATGGTCCGCCCTCCCCGCGAAGGGAGAGCGGACCATGCCAGGCCCGGCGCGCACCCGCGGGAAGTCGAGCCTCCGGATCGCGTGCACCGGCCCCGTGGCGTCCCGGGTTCCGATCGGCGGCACGTCGGGCCGGATCACGGCGGCCCACGCCGTTACTGTCGGCGGCATGGACGGTGATCGCCAAGGGTGGCGCCAGTGTTTGCTCGGCGGGGCGGTGTTCGCCGTATGCATGGCGGGCACCACGCTGCCGACCCCTCTCTACGGCCTCTACCAGGAGAAGTTCGGATTCTCCGAGCTGACGGTCACCGTCGTGTACGCCGTGTACGCCTTCGGGGTCATCGGCGTGCTGCTGCTGGCGGGCAACGCCTCGGACTCGGTGGGCAGGCGGCCGGTGCTCCTGTGGGGCCTCGGGTTCGCGGCGGCGAGCGCCGTCTGCTTCCTGTGCGCCACCGGGTTGGGCTGGCTCTACGTCGGGCGGCTGCTGTCGGGCCTGTCCGCCGGCCTGTTCACCGGGGCCGCCACGGCGTACGTGATGGAGCTGGCGCCGCCGGGCGGCGCCGCCCGGGCCACCTTCGTCGCGACGGCCGCCAACATGGGCGGACTCGGCTGCGGTCCCCTGCTCGCCGGGCTGCTCGCGCAGTACGCGCCCTGGCCGCTGTACCTGCCCTTCGCCGTCCACCTCGCCCTGGTGGCCTGCTCGGCCGCCGTCCTGCTGCGGCTCCCGGAGACCGTACGGGAACGGCGACCGCTGAGCACCGTACGACCGCAACGGCCCGGCCTGCCCCCACAGGTGCGGCCGGTGTTCGGGCCGCCCGCGATCGCCGCCTTCGTGGGGTTCGCCCTGTTCGGGGTCTTCACATCGGTCAGCCCGTCGTTCCTCGCCAAGTCCCTGGACGTGGACAACCACGCCGTGAGCGGACTGGTCGTCGCACTCGCCTTCTTCGCCTCGACCGCCGGGCAGCTCGCCGTCGGCCGGGTCGGAGTGGTGCGGTCACTCCCGCTGGGCTGCGCCGCTCTCCTCGGCGGTCTCGCGCTGCTCGCGGGCGCGCTGCGCTGGGACCTTCTGGTCCTGGTGGTGCTGAGTGCGATCGTCGGTGGAGCCGGCCAGGGTCTGGCGTTCCGCGCCGCGTTGGCCACGGTGGCGCAGGCGTCTCCCGAACACCAGCGGGCGGCGGTGATCTCCACCCTGTTCGTCGTGGCCTACGCGGGTATCTCGGTGCCGGTGATCGGAGTCGGCGTGCTGGTGGGCCCGATCGGTCTGGAGGGCGCGGGGCTCGTGTTCATCGCCTGCATGGCCGTCCTGGTCTCCGTCGCGGGCGTCTACCTGCTCCGCCGACCGACGTCGGTGAAGAGCTAGTCCGAACGGACGCGGTGAGTCGGGTGGCCGAGTGGCCGGGTGACAGAGCGTCCCGGCCTCCGGCGCGAGACCCGATCGCCGAGACCCGATCGCCGAGACCCGATCGCCGAGACCCGATCACCGAGACCCGATCACCCGAACGGTCCTAGCCGATGAGGGTCGCCTTCGGGCGGACCACGCAGAACTCGTTCCCCTCGGGATCGACCAGCACGGTCCACGACTCCTCGCCGCTCTGCCCGACGTCCGCTCTGCGGGCGCCGAGTGCGAGGACACGTTCGATCTCCGCCTCCCGGTCCTCGGCCGCCGATGTCAGATCGAGGTGCAGACGGTTCTTGACGATCTTGCCGTCCGTCACCGGCATGAAGCAGATGCCCACCGGCGCCGTCTCGTCCGGCCCGATCACGACCTCCCGCTCCCGCTCGGAGAGGATCCGCCAGCCCAGCACATCGGTCCAGAACCGGGCCAGGGAGGGGAGGTCGTGCGCGTCGATGACGATGTGATGCAGCGACAGGGGCATATCGGTCAATCTGCCCTGGTTCTGCCCGGACGGCATCTGGCGGCCGCCTTCCTACGACCCTGCAGGACGCCCGGCGCCCCCTGCCCCTGGACGACTGTGAGGGGCGACTACTGCCCGCCGGTCCGGAAGTAGTGACCCTTGTCGAGGTCCTCGAGCAGGCCCGGCTGGGTCGGGTGCCACCCCAGCAGCTCGCGGGTCGGCCCGCTGGAGGCCGGGCTGTCGAGACCGAGGAATCCCGCCAGCCAGGTGAAGTGCCCGGCCGCTTCCTCGGTGGGGACGGAGCGGGTGGGCAGATCGAGGTGGCGGCCGATGACCTCGGCGACCGAACGGATCGGCACGCCCTGCTCGGCGGTCGCGTGCAGGACCGATCCGGCCGGTGCGCCCTCCAGGGCGAGCCGGAAGAGGCGGGCGACGTCGTCGCGGTGCGCGGCCGGCCAGCGCTGCGAGCCGTCGCCGATGTACCCGGCGACGCCCTTGTCGCGGGCGATGCCGATCAGAGCCGCCATGAACCCGTGGTCGCCCTCACCGTGGACGGTCGGGGGGAGCCGTACGACGGACGAACGGATGTTCCGCTCGGCGAGGGCGAGGGTCAGGTGGGCCGTGCCCATCCGGGTCCGTGGGCCGCCCGGCAGGTGCGCGGGCAGCTCGTCGGGCGTCCGCCCGTCCGACTCGGTGCTCACCCGGCCCGGGGTCAGTCCGAGCAGGCCCGAGGCGAGTACGAACGGCCGGCCGGAACCCGCGAGCGCCTCACCGAACGTCTCGACGGCGCGGCGGTCCGCGTCGGCGGCGTCCTGGAAACCTCCGGAGAAGGCGATGTCGTGCTTGAACGCGAGGTGGACCACGCCGTCCGACGCCCCGGCGGCGTCGCGCAGGACGTCGACGTCGTCGAGGGAGCCGGGCACCACGTCGGCCCCGGCCTTCGTGAGGGCCGCGGCGGACGCGTCCGAGCGGGCGAGCCCGGCGACCTGGTGACCCGCGCCGATGAGTTCGGGTACGAGTGCGGAGCCGATCCATCCGGATGCCCCGGTGACGAAAACGCGCATGAGAAAGCCTCCAGCGTCGGGTGATCGCCCTCGCGCCGGGAAGGTGCGTGGGGCGACCGAGCGATGTCAGTCACTGTCATCAAACGGTAGCACTCGATGTCAGGGACTGTCATCGAGTACGATGCCGGGCATGGGTCGATGGCAGCCGGACGCGCGCGGCCGCCTGGAACGGGCGGCGCTGGAGCTCTACGTCGAGCGCGGCTTCGAGCGCACCTCGGTGGCGGAGATCGCCGAACGGGCGGGGCTGACGGAGCGGACGTTCTTCCGGCACTACGCGGACAAGCGCGAAGTCCTGTTCGCGGGTTCGAGCGTGCTGCAGGAGGTGCTCGTGGACGCCGTCGCCCGTGCTCCCGAGTCCGCCACCCCGATGGACGCCGTGGCGGCAGCCCTTGAGGCTGCCGCGGCCGTGCTGCAGGAACGCCAGGAGCACGCCCGTCGGCGGCATTCCGTCATCGACGCCAACACCGAGCTGCAGGAACGCGAGTTGATCAAACTCGCCTCGCTGTCCACGGCGCTCGCCGGCGCCTTGCGGCAGCGTGGTGTGGATGACGCCTCCGCGGGCCTTGCCGCGGAGGTGGGCATCGCCGTCTTCAAGATCGCGTTCCGGCGCTGGGTCGAGCAGGCCGGGGACAAGGAACTGTCCCAGTTCATCGGAGAGTCGTTGACCGGCCTCAAGGCAGTGACCGCGGACGCGTGACGTCCGATCCTGGATTCCCGATCCCGGCCTCCCGATCCCGGGAAGGCTCGAAGTCGGCCCGGGCGTCCGGTAGTTCGCCGAACTGTACAGACAGGCTCTAGGGCCGCAGCACGATCTTGCCGTGGGTCTGGTGCTTTTCCAGTTCGCGGAACGCGTCTTGCACCCGCTCCAGCGGGTAGGCGCGGGCGACCGGCACCTCCAGCTCCCCGCGCGCGGCGAGCCGGGCCAGCTCGCCGACCACCACCGCACACGCCGCAGCGCCTTCTCCGTAGGTTCGCGCGCCGACCCTGGCCGCGGCCTGCCAGTCGCGGATCGTGTTGATCCGCTCGGGCCGAACTCCCAACTCCACCGCCAGCTCGACATAGCCGTCGCCGAACGTGTCGATGAACGCGTCGACGTTCCCGCCGGAAGCCTGCCGGATCCGCTCGGCCGCGCCCTCCCCGTACTCGACCGGGACCACACCGTGATCCTTCAGCCAGGCGTGGTTCCGTTCGCTCGCCAGCCCGATCACCGTGGCGCCGTGCCGCCGTGCGAGCTGCACGGCGAGGGACCCGACGCCGCCCGCCGCACCGGACACGACGACCGTGTCGGCCGGTCCGGGGTCCACCGCGAACACGGTGGCGTACGCGGTCGTACCGGCCACGTACAACGACCCGGCCACGTCCCAGGAAAGACCCTCCGGACGCGAGGTCAGATTCACGTCGTCGACCACGACGAACTCCGCATGGCTCGCCCTGTTGTGGGTGAAGCCCAGGACTTCGTCGCCCACCGCGAAGCCGCGCACCTGCGGACCGACCTCCACCACGACACCGGCCAGATCGCTGCCCTGCCCGGAGGGGAACACCGCCGGCCAGCGTCCGTGCCGCGCGCCCTCGCGGATCATCGCCTCGCCCGGCTGGATCCCGGCGGCGCGGACCTCGACCAGCACCTGCCCGGGGTCGGGCACCGGCCGCTCCACCTCCTCCACCCGCAGCACATCGATCCCGCCGTACTCGTGGAACCGCACCGCCTTCATCGCGTGATCACCGCTCTTCCTCGTTCGGACAGGCCTTGGACTGCCACGCCTCGGAACGGCCACACGTCGACCGTGCCATCGCGCACAACGGCCCGGGAACCGAGTTGTGTTCCCAGGACCAACGGTCGTCCGAGAAATGTCCACCGACCTTCCGAGAGGCTCTGGCCACGGGTTCGGTGAACGGACACATCAGGTGTGGCCGCCCTGTCATGCTGGGCGCCACGGCATACGGAGAGGACTTCATGTCAACCGACCACGACATGGCTTTGTTCGCTGAGCGGCCTTGGTTCGCGGCCAACGAGATCCTGGCGTTCGTGGTGGAGCTTGTCGCGCTGGCATGTCTGGGCTGGTGGGGATTCACCACCGGTCACGGCCAGTTGCTCCACATCCTGCTCGGCGTGGGGACGCCTCTGTCGGCGATCGTCCTGTGGTCGTTGTTCGCGGCACCGAAGGCGCGACTGCGCCCCGGATTGCCTCTCGTGCTCCTCGTCAAGGCGGTGGTTCTGGGGGGTGGCGCGGCGGCCGTGTACGCGGTGGGGCATCCCGTGACCGCCGTGGTCATGGCGATCGTCGTGGTCGCCAACACGGCGGTGGCCGAAACCCTCCGTCGCAGCGTGCCCGGCCGGCCTGCGGGGCCGGAGGCCGCGACCGGCTCAACGGAGTCCGGCTGAGACCCACCGAAGTGGGCTCACGACACCGAGACGAAGATTGAGGGATTCACGCCTGGAATTCGGTGAGATCGATGGCGTGGATGCTCAAGGGGAAGCCGTACACCGGGTGCGTCATCTCGCCCTCCGGCTTCATGCCGAGCTTGCGGACGACGTTCTCCGAGGCCTCGTTGCCCATCCGGTTGATGCTGATGACGCGGTCGAGGCCGCGGTCCTGGAGCGCGAACTCCAGTGTGGCGTGGGCGGCTTCGGAGGCGTAGCCCTGACCCCAGAACTGTGAGCCGAACCGCCAGCTGATCGCCACGGCGGGCAGCACCTCGGGCAGGTACTCGGGCACCGACAGCCCCGCGAAGCCGGCCATCTCGCCCGAGGCCAGCAACTCGACGGCGAAGAGACCGAAGCCTTCCTCGTCCCATTCGTCTTCCCACTGCTCGATCGCCTCGGCCGTGGCCTCCAGGTCGCGGACCGACCCGTCGTCGATCCAGCGCATGACATCGGGGTCCGCGTTGATGTCCGCCATCGGGGCGAGGTCGTGGTCGTACCAGCGGCGGAGGAGGAGGCGGGGGGTGCGGATCTCGGTCATGACACCCATCCTGCCTTACGGGTGAGGCACCGGCCGGTGGCCGGGGGCGGCGACGCACTGCTTCGGAGCGCGGCCGGGAAGGGAGACCGGCCCGGCGGAGACCTCGGCGGCCTTCAGCGCCCGGCGGAGCCGTCGCGCTGGTTCCTTCGCCCGGTGGCGGCGACGTCACGCATGGCCAGCAGGAAACGCCGTACCGTGGCCAGGTCCTCCTCGTCGAAAGTACGCATCGAGGCCACCATCTCGCTGATCAGCGGCCCGAAGAACGACCAGCCCAGAGTGACGGCCCGGTCCGTGACGGTGATCCGGACCCGTCGGCGGTCGTGGGTGTCCCGTTCCCGGCGGACGAGCTCCAGACGTTCCAGCCGGTCGACCAGGGCCGTGGTCGATGCCGAGTTCACCCCGAGCTGCGCACCGAGCCACCCAGGCGTGGCGGGGGTGTCGGCCCGTGCGGCATCCAGCAGGTGGATCAGCGCACGCACATCCGTGGGATGCAGCCCATGGAGTCCGGCGAACTCGGCGGCGAAGAGATCCAGTTCCACGGTGACGGCTCGTAGCAGATGGACCAGTTGCAGGTCCGGTTCCCGATCGTCCACGCTGCTCCTCCCGGCGATATTATCTCGTTCATCGAGATTATCGTTGGTCGAGTAATCATAAGGCGGCGATCATGAGTGACGAGGCGGCGTTTCTCTCGGCGTACGACACCGTTCTGCAGCAGTGGCCCGTGGAGGTCGACAGCGTCGACGTGCCGTCTCGCTACGGCAGCACCCGGGTCCATGTCAGCGGTCCGAAGAACGGCACCCCGCTCGTGCTGCTGCCCGGTGGCGGGACCACCTCGGTGGTGTGGTTCGCCAACGTGGGTGCTCTGGCCGTCGGCCATAGGGTGTACGCCCCCGACCTGATGGGCGACATAGGGTGCAGCGTGCACGACGGGGCGCCTCTGCGCGGAGCCCAGGACCTCATGACCTGGCTCGACACCCTCTTCGACGAGTTGCGTCTCGACGGCGCGCACCTGTGCGGCCACTCCTACGGCGCCTGGATCGCCCTGAACTACGCGCTGCGCGCACCCCGGCGGATCGGCCGCCTCGCGTTGCTGGACCCCACCAACTGCTTCGCCGGCATGAGCGTCGGATATGTCCTGCGCGCACTGCCGATGCTGCTCGGACCCACCGCCGAACGCGTGGAGGCCTTCCACCGGTGGGAAACGGGCCGTACCCCCGAGAATCCCGCCTGGCAGGCGTTCCTGGGAAGCACCGCCGGCGCCCGCCGGTCGAAGGTCGTCGCCATGCGACGCCCCAGGCCGGAGGAGCTGAGGTCCTGCGCTGTTCCGGCCCTGGTACTCCTGGCCGGGCGCAGCCGCGCCCACAACGCGCGGAGGGCGGCCGCGGAGGCCCGCCGGCTCATGCCAGGGGCGCGTGTCGACCTCCTTTCGAACGCCTCCCACCACTCCCTCCCCACGGAACAACCGGCCGAGCTCAACTCTCTGCTCACGCACTTCCTGACCTGAACCGTCCAGCCGTCATCGGGCCGCCGGGCAGGGCCGCGCGGCCCGCCAGGCCGGAACGGGCCATTGTTTTGGACCTGTCGACCGGGGCAACCGGCCGTCATGGAGACGAACGACGGCACGGACGAAGTGATCGAGACCCAGGGGGACGAGCATCACGTCGTCCTCAGCGCCGATACCAACGGCGACGGAAGGACCGACGTCTGGATGACCGACACCACAGGCGACGGCAAGGCCGATCTCTACCAGTTCGACACCACCGGTGACGGGGAGATCGACCTGACGATGGTCGAACGAGCCGACGAGCCGGGCGTCGACCGGGTCGTGGTCGAGGGCGACGGCGGCCACCCGATGGAGACCTGAGCCTTCGTCACGGATTCCCGCCGCGTCGCGAAACCGGCCCTACCCCCCCGCTCCTCGATGCCCTCTGCGGGCACGCGCTGCCGGCCACGCGGCACCGGGCTTACGAGGTGCCCGTCAGCGGACGCAGTACGGTTGCGCCGGCACGCAGGATCGCGGACACGGGCGGTCCCACCCACCGGGTCAGTTCGCGCGGCAACGCCGGGTCCAGCTCGATCGTCACCCGGACGTATCGCGTGTGCAGCCGCGCGACCTTGGCATGGCGGGGCGCGGCGACATCCGGTTCCCGCTGCAGGGCGGCCCGGTAGGTGTCCTTGCGCTGATTCACATCGTGTCCTGACGCTTGATGAGTTCGTCCGCGAGGTCCATGTACGCGGATCCCTTGACCTCGACCGGGCTGCCGAACGACTGGGAGTACAGGTCGAGTCGGGGAATGTGGGTGGACAACACGTCGAAGCCGCGCTCGGTGAGCGCTTCGCGGGCGTCGGCGTCGGGACCGGTACGCGTGGCGTCGGGACGGTTCGTACGGTTCAGCAGTACGGCGGAGCGGGCCGGCCGGGCCCTCAGGGACTGCACGTCGCCCATCTCGCCGCCGATGGGTGCCATGCGGTCCAGTTCGATGGGGGACGGGGTCACCGGCACGATCCACTCGCTCGCGTACCGCATGACGCTGCGGGCGATGTGGGCGTGGTCCTCCATCTGCGGGGCGTCGAACACCACGGCCTGCCGGTCACCGAGGAAGTCGTTCACGCGCCGGTGCACGTCACCCACAGGAAGGGAGAACACGGGGAAGGGGAAGCCCCCCGCCAGTTCGCTCCAGCGCAGCGCCGATGACGCGGGGTCGCTGTCCACCAACAGCGGTGAGAAGCCGGACTCGTGCAGTGCGTGAGCCAACCACACCGCGCTCGTCGTCTTGCCCACTCCGGGTTTCAGGTTCACAAAGGCATAGCTCATCGACACAAGAGGCCACGCTAGTGACCGCGAGGGACCGACGGCCGTCCACGCGGGGTGTACCGTCCCGTCGTTCACCCCGCGGCGCCGGTGAATCATTCCAATGGACCAACGTGGTGTGCCCCCGCACAGGTCCACCCGGCCAACGCTGTGCACCAGCCTCCCGAAAGTGCCGCCCCCTGTACGCGGGACTGTGCGGCTGATGCCATGCCCGGCATGTCTCCCGTATCTCCTTCAGCTCCGGTTCCGGGCGCACCGACAGGCCCACACGCACCAGCGGCACCGGAGCGCCACCGGTGAGCGCCGGCGACGGAGAGTCGCTCGCCGTCGTGGTCTTCCTCGGCTTCGTCGCGGTGTCCCTGCTGCTGTGCGGGCTGGCGGCGGCCGACCTGGACGACCCCGAGCACTTCTACGCGGGCGGCAGCGCGGCCTTCGGCCCGGTCGGAGGCGGGCTGGCCATCGCCGGTGACTACATCTCCGCGGCCACCCTGCTCAGTACGACGGGCGCGGTCGCCCTCGACGGGGCGGACGGCATCCTCTTCGCGTGCGCCACCGTCGTCTCGCTCTACCTGGTCATGCGGATCCTGGGTGAACCCCTGCGCCGCAAAGGGGTGTTCACCCTGGGTGACTTCCTTGCCGACCGGCTCGGCGCCCCCTCCGTACGCCGGGCCCTCGGCGTCGCCACGCTCGTCGTCCTCGCCCCACTGCTCCTGGTGCAGCTCTCCACCGCCGGACGTATCACGGCGGCCATGTTCGGGCTCCCCGACGGCGCGCTCACCGGGTGCACCGTCGCCGGAGGAACCCTGATGGTCTGCTACGCCGCGTTCGGGGGGATGCGCGGCATCGGATACGTGCAGATCCTGAAGGTGGGTGTGGCACTCACCGCCATGCTGCTACTCGCCGGGGTCGTCCTCGCCCGGTACGGATGGTCACCACCGGCCCTCTTCGACGCCGCCCGGGACCACTCCGGAGCGGGCGCCGGCTACGCGCGCCCCGGACTCCACTTCGGCCACTCCGTCGCCGGGCGTCTCGACCTGATCAGCTTCGAGGCCACCCTCCTGGTCGGGGCCGCCTGCCTGCCGCACATCACCATGAGGCTGCACCCGGTCAGGGAGGCCCGCACCGCGCGGCGCGCCGTCGGCTGGGCGGTCGGTCCCGTCGCGTTGGTGTGCGCCGGGGTCGTGGTGGCGGGGCTCGGTGCCTGCGCCCTGATGGGCCGGGACCCGGTGCGGGCCGCCGACCCCGGGGGAGCGACCGCGCTGCTGATGGTGACGGGCGCGCTGGACCCGGTCGCCGGGGGCGCCCGGCACAGCATGCTGTTCGCGATCGTCGCCTGCGCCGTCTTCGCGACCACCCTCGCGGCCGTCGCGGGCATCACCCTGGCGGCCGCCTCCAGCCTCGCCCGCGACTTCGGCGGCCGGCCCGCCCACGGGAGCGGAGGCCGTTCGCCGACCGGAGAGATCCGCCGGGCGCGGCTGGGCATCGTCCTGGTCGGCGCTGTCGCCGTCGTCGTGTCGGCGATGCTTGAGGACCGCGGCAGACTGACGCTGATCTCCTTGTCGTTCACCGTCGCGGCCTCGGTGCTGGCGCCGGTCCTGCTGTACGCGCTCTTCCTGCCCGGCCACTCCGCCACCGGCGTGCGCTGGACCGTCTACGGGACCCTTCCCCTCGTCGTGCTGCTGCTCACGGGATCCCCGGCGATGTCGGGCACCCCCTTCGCGGTCTTCCCGGACCACGACATCCGCTGGTTCCCGCTCCAGACCCCGGGGTTGATCACCATTCCGGCCGGCTTCCTCCTCGGGCTCGTCGGCCGCACTCGCCCCCGCGCTGCCCAGCACTCCTGGCAGGACAGGTCGGCAGGACCGGTTCCGGCCGGTCCGCGCGGATCCGCCCCTGCGAGACGTACCTGAAGCCCTCGAAGAACCGGGGAGTTGCCACCCTCGGCACGAGCGGCGTCGGGGGCCTTCCGGTCCGTCCGGCGCCGCTGCGTGATCGCCGGGTTCGGGGAGAGGTGGTTTTGAAGCAGTTGTCGAGGTGACCTTCGGCGGAGGGCGCCGACGAACGCGTCCGCGGCGGCCCGGAACAGACTGCGGTCGTCAACTCCGTTGTGCTTCACCGGGGTTGACGTTCCGCCCCGGCTCGACCAACTGGGCCAGATGGTCCAGGGCCATGCGTGTTCCGGTCTCGTTGTCGGCGGCGGGCACCGCGTCCGGCACCCCCTCGTGCACGATGACCACCTCAGTGCCGCCGTCCGCCTCGGTCAGCTCCGTCGTCATGGTCATCTCACCGCGGAGCCCGGGATCGGCCGTCTCGAACTCGACCACCTCGACCACCCGCTCGTCCGGGACGAGCTCCACGAAACGACCGTGGTACGTGTCGGTGTGCGCCTTCGACTTGCCGGTCGCGTTCGGCACGTCATAGGTGAGCGAGACCCGGAACGCGCCGCCTTCGCGGGCATCGAACTCGTGCACCTCGCTGCGCATACCGGTCGGCACCCGCCACTTCGCGACAGCGGTCGCGTCCAGCAGCGCCCGGTAGACCTCTGCTCGCGAGGCGTTCATCCGCCGTGAGACGCGCGTCGTATACACGCCTTTCAGGCTACACAGCGCGGACGCTGACGGGGCTTCAGCCGGGGCGGGTCACGATCTCCGTGCCCGAGCGCAACCTCTTGACGGCCCTGGTTCAGACCTTTACCGTCACGACACACGGTGGTTCACAGGTGAACTCAATGTTCAGCCATGTGAACGTCGAGATCTTGTCAGAGGTAGCCCCATGCGGTAGCCCCATACCTCTGGAACGACTGGCGCAGTCCGCCCGACCTTCCCTCCCCCACGATCAGTGAAGGACGTCAACATGACCCGTTCCAGGCTTCTGACGACGGCCGTCGTCGCGGGCTTCGTCGCCGCGGTGACCGTCCTGGGCACGTCCAGCGCCGGTGCCGCCGACCCGAAGGTCGCGCCCGGCGGCAACTTCGACCTGTCCGTCTGGCAACTGCAGGAGCCCGTGGGCTCCCCGGGCTCGCCCACCACCATCTCCTCCGCCCGGCTGCAGGGGGCGAACGGGTACCAGGACGCGTACTTCTACACCGACACCCGCGACGGCGCGATGACCTTCTGGGCGCCCGAGAAGGGGGTCACGACGCCGAACTCCTCCTACGCCCGCTCCGAACTGCGGGAGATGAACCGCAGTGGCAGCGCGGCGGACTGGTCGCTCAGCGGCAGCCACCGGCTGAATGCGACGTTGCGCGTGGTGTCGGTGACGTCCAACGTGTGCGTCGGCCAGATCCACCTCGGTTCCGGCGGATCGTCCACCAAACCGCTGGTGGAGCTGTACTACCGCTCCAGCGGCGACATCGTCCTCGGCACCGAGAACTCGCCCTCCGGCGGACAGACGTCCCACACCGTGGGGCATGTGGCGGTCGGCAAGACGTGGACCTACTCGATCGCCGTCTCCGGAGGCAACACCGTCGACCTGACCGTCAACGGCAGCACCACGCACTACTCGATTCCGTCGTCGTTCTTCCCCTACAAGCAGTACTTCAAGGCCGGCTCGTACAACCAGTCGTCCTCGGACAGCACCACGAAGGGGGCGCGAGTCGCCTTCTACGGCCTGAACGTCTCGCACGGCTGACGGGTCGTCGTACACGCGAGAGGGGTGAGTGCGGCGAAGGCGCCGCACTCACCCCTCTCGCGTGGAACGCGTGCTCAGAGCGACGTCATCACGTGCTTGATCCGGGTGTAGTCCTCGAAGCCGTACGCGGAGAGGTCCTTGCCGTAGCCGGACCGCTTGAACCCGCCGTGCGGCATCTCGGCGACGAGTGCCATGTGGGTGTTGATCCACACACAGCCGAAGTCGAGGTTCTTCGACATCCGCATCGCCCGCGCGTGGTCCTTGGTCCATACCGAGGAGGCCAGCGCGTAGTCGACGCCGTTGGCGTACGCGACGGCCTGGGCCTCGTCCGTGAACGACTGGACGGTCATGACCGGGCCGAAGACCTCGTTCTGGATGATCTCGTCGTCCTGCTGGAGACCGGAGACCACGGTCGGGGCGTAGAAGTAGCCCTTGTCGCCGACCCGGTGACCGCCCGCCTCGACCTTCGCGTGCTCGGGCAGTCGCTCGACGAAGCCGCTGACCTGGGCGAGCTGGTTCGCGTTGTTGAGCGGCCCGTACAGCACGTCCTCGTCGTCCGGCTGCCCGGTCCTCGTCTCGGCCGCGGCCTTGGCGAGGGCGGCGACGAACTCGTCGTGGACGGACTCGTGGACCAGGACGCGGGTCGCGGCCGTGCAGTCCTGACCGGCGTTGAAGAAGCCGCCGACCACCAGGTCCTCGACCGCCTTCGCCAGGTCGGCGTCCTCGAAGACCACGGCCGGGGCCTTGCCGCCGAGCTCCAGGTGGACCCGCTTGACGTCCTTGGCCGCGCTCTGGGCGACCTGGATGCCGGCACGCACCGAACCGGTGATGGAGGCCATCGCCGGGGTCGGGTGCTCCACCATCAGGCGGCCGGTCTCGCGGTCGCCGCAGACCACGTTGAAGATGCCCCGGGGCAGGCCCAGCTCTTCCAGGACACCGCCGATGATCTCCGCGATCAGCACCGTGGAGGCCGGGGTGGTGTCCGAGGGCTTGAGGACCACCGTGTTGCCCGCCGCGAGGGCCGGGGCGAACTTCCACACGGCCATCAGCAGCGGGTAGTTCCACGGGGCGACCTGGGCGCACACACCGACCGGCTCGCGGCGGATGATCGAGGTCATTCCGTCCATGTACTCGCCGGCCGAGCGGCCCTCCAGCATCCGGGCCGCGCCCGCGAAGAAGCGGACCTGGTCGATCGCCGGGGCGAGTTCCTCGCTGAGGGTGAGGTGCAGCGGCTTGCCGGTGTCCCGGCTCTCCGCGGCGACCAGCTCCTCGGCCCGTGCCTCCATCGCGTCGGCGATCTTCAGCAGGGCGCGCTGCCGCACCGACGGTGTCGCGTCCCGCCAGACGGGGAACGCAGCGGCCGCGGCGGCCATCGCCGCGTCGACATCGACCGCGCCCGAGAGCGGGGAGGTCGCGTAGACGTCACCGGTGGTGGGGTCCACCACATCGAGCGTCCGGCCGTCGGAGGCGTCCGCGAACGCACCGTCGATGTAGTTGCGGAACGTGCTGCTCATGGAAACGTCTCTCCTGGTCAGGCGGCGGTACGGGGGGACAGGTGCTCGTGGACGGCGAGCCAGGTGCCGTCCTCGGAGCGGGCGAAGACGATGGTCTCCCGCTCGTGCACCGTCTCCTCGCCGGCGTTGGCGGCGACCTGGGTCTCCACGTCGTGGCTGAAGACAGCCGTGTCGCCGAAGGGCTGGATCAGCTGTGCGGACGAGGTGCAGCCGAGGACGCGGAAACCGTCCTGCTCGACCCACTGCCGCCACAGGGCGCGGTACTCGGCCGTGGAGCCGAGACGCTGCGGCGTGGTGTGGAAGACGAACGTCGCGTCCGGGGCGAAGGCGCCGAAGTAGTCGTCGAGGCGGCCCTCGGCGAAGGCGGCGACGAGCGCGTCCGCGGCGGTCCGTACTTCCTGGGCGGTGGTGGTGCTCATGCGCGGCTCCTGGTCAGGGGCGCCCGGCGGTCAGGACCGGGCGCCCAGTCGGTGGTGTCGGTGGCGCCGAGGACTCAGAGGGCCGCGGCGGGCTCGGGGGTCTTCTCCTCGGTGCCACCGGTGATCGGCGCGATCTCGGCGTCGGACGCCCGGACGAAGCGGGGACCGGCCGGCCCGAACACGGCGCGCGGCTCGGGGAACACGACGAGCGCGGCGAGGTAGAGCACGACCGCCAGGGCGAGGCCGACCGGCAGCGAGATGTCCGCGCCGTTCGCGAGGTTGCCCAGCGGGCCGACGAACTGGCCCGGGAGGTTGGTGAAGAGCAGCGCCACGACGGCGCTGACGAGCCACGTGCTCATGCCGCGCCAGTTCCAGCCGTGCGCGAACCAGTAGCGGCCACCGCGCTGACGCCGGTTGAAGACCTGCAGCGCCTCGGCGTCGTACCAGCCTCGCCGTGTGACGTAGCCGAGCGCCATGACGACCATCCACGGCGCGGTGCAGGTGATGATCAGCGTGGCGAAGGTGGAGATGGACTGCGTGAGGTTGAGCGCGAAGCGGCCGAGGAAGATGAATCCGATGGACAGGACACCGATGAAGAAGGTGGCCTGGACGCGGTTGAAGCGCGGGAAGACGCTGGCGAAGTCCAGCCCCGTTCCGTAGAGGGACGTCGTGCCGGTCGACAGGCCACCGATCAGGGCGATCAGGCAGAGCGGCAGGAAGTACCAGCCGGGGGAGACGGCCAGCAGTCCGCCCACGTAGTTCGGGGCGGCCGGGTCGACGTACTTCGCGGCCTTCGTCGCGATGATCGACGCCGTGGCCAGGCCGAAGACGAAGGGCAGCAGGGTGGCGATCTGGGCGAGGAACGCGGCCCCCATCACCCGGCGGCGCGGGGTGTTCGCGGGGATGTAGCGGGACCAGTCACCGAGGAACGCGCCGAAGGAGACCGGGTTGGAGAGCACGATCAACGCGGCGCCGATGAACGACGGCCAGAACAGTGCGTCGTGGGTCGAGGCGAAGGCTCCCGCGTAACCGGGGTCGAAGTCACCGGCGAAGGCGAAGGCGCCGAGCACGAACAGGGCCGAGGCCGCCAGCACCGCGATCTTGTTGACCAGCAGCATGAAGCGGAAGCCGTAGATGCAGACGACGAGCACGAGTCCGCCGAAGATCGCGTACGCGATGCCGTAGGTGACGTCCGACTCGGGGACGTGCACGAGCCGGTGCGCGCCACCGACGAGCGCGTCACCCGAGGACCACACCGAGATCGAGAAGAACGCGATGGCGGTGAGCAGGGAGAGGAAGGAGCCGACGACCCGACCGTGCACGCCCAGGTGCGCGGAGGAGGAGACCGCGTTGTTCGTGCCGTTGGCGGGGCCGAACAGTGCCATCGGGGCCAGCAGCAGCGCACCGGCGACCAGGCCGAGGACGGTCGCCGCGAGCCCCTGCCAGAAGGAGAGGCCGAAGAGGATCGGGAAGGCGCCCAGTACGCAGGTCGCGAAGGTGTTGGCGCCGCCGAAGGCGAGCCGGAACAGGTCGATCGGCCGGGCCGTGCGGTCCTCGTCCGGGATTCGCTCGACGCCGTAGGTCTCGATTTCGGTGACCGAGCTCGTCACGGGCCCTCCAGTGTCCGTTAGTGCACCGTTCAATCGGTGGCTCCCACAGTGTGCGGTCCCCGGTGACCTGCGACAATGGTGTCGATCACAGATGCGTACGATGTCTTTTGTGGCCAGCGACAAACTCACGGTCGGGGATCTGCTCTCCTCCCCGGCACTCCAGCTCTCTCTGAAGGCCGGCGGGGACGGTCTGGACCGGTCCGTGTCCTGGGCGCACGCCAGCGAGCTCGTCGATCCGACCCCGTGGCTCCTGGGAGCCGAGGTGATCATGACGGCGGGCCTGGCGATCCCCCGTACCGCCGCCGAACAGCGCGCCTACCTGGAGCGGCTGGACGACGCCGGGGCGTCCGCTCTCGCGCTCTCCGCGCAGCTGCACATGCCCCCGCTGCACGACGCGTTCTTCCGGGCGGCCGAGGAACGGGGCTTCCCCGTCCTCGAAGTGCCGCTGGCGGTCCCCTTCATCGCCGTCGCCCAGGAGGTCGCGGCCGCGGCGCAGGAGGATGCCCGGCACCGGCTGGGCGCGCAGCTCCAGGTCTTCGGCGCGCTGCGCTGGCTGGTCACCGAGAACCTCGACACACCGACACTCCTGCGCCGCCTCGAAGGGTTGTCGGGCTACGACGTCTTCCTCTGCACACCCCAGGGCCGTCCGCTCCTGCCCGGGGTCCCCGTGCCGGATCCCGCCGTCCTGCCCGCGTCGGTCGACGCCCCGCCGGCGATCCCCGGCGGTTTCGTCCTCCCCGTTCCCGCGCCCGGCGGCCCCGCGGGCTTTCTCGTCGCGTACGAGCGTGCGGGCGCCCGGCCCGCGGGACTCGCCGTCGTCCAGCACATCGCCACTGTCGCGGCGCTGCGGCTCGCGATGGTCCGCAACCAGCGCGAGACGCTGCGCCGCGAGGGAGCGGAGACGTTCGCCGAACTGCTGCAGGAGGTGCTCGACCCGGAGGCGGCGCGACGCCGGCTCGCCCGGCATGCGATCGAGGGCGACACCGTTCTCCTCATCGTGCGGCGCACCACCGACGAGGCACTGCTGCGCTGCCTGGAGGACCGGCCTCATCTGCTGCTCACACGGGGCGAGGACCGCTATGTCCTCGGGGCACCGGAACTGGCGACGGCCGTCGGTGAGCTGCCGGCCGTGGCGGCCGGTACCAGCCGTCCCTTCCGGCCGGGTGCCGCGCTGAAGGTCGCGCAGCGCGAGGCGCTCTGGGCGGTGTCCAAAGCCGTCGAGTCGGGCCGGCCCGTGGTGCACTACGGCGACGACGGAGCGGGCCGATGGCTGCCCGACGACCCCGCCGTCCTGAGCGCGCTGGTCGAGCATGTGCTCGGCGACGTCCTGCGCTACGACGAGAGTCATGACTCGCGGCTGCTGGTCTCCGCCCGCACCTGGATGGAGCGCGACCGGCGCACCGAGACAGCCGCGGCGGCGCTCCACATCCACCCCAACACCCTCGCCTACCGGCTGCGCCGCTTCGGCGCTCTCGCCGACCGTGATCTGACGTCGACGGGGGCTCTGGCCGAGGTCTGGCTGGCGATCCAGGCAGCGGGAGCGCTGGGCCTCACCGACTGATCAGGTGCGTGACCGCCGCGCGGCGGCCTCGACCAGCCGCCGGATGTCGGCGAGGTCGGCCTCGAACTCGGCGGTGAGGTCGACGGGCAGGTCCAGCCATGGCCCGAGTGCGCGGTGGCCGGGGAGTTCGCTGTCCGGGAGGTGGCCGCGACGGCTGCGCGGGTCGAGGTCGCCGGGGGTGAAGCGGCCCGCGGCCTCGGAGGCGGCGAATCCGATGACGAAGGTGCTGATCAGGCGTTCCAGCCGGGGCACCTCGGGCGCGGGAACCCCGGCCTCGATGAGGGCGGTGTAGATGATGTCCACCGCTCGCACGGCATCCGGGGTGACGGCGGGCCGTGAAAAGAGCAGATGCGCGGCCCAGGGGTGCTGCTGGGTCACCTTTCGGCAGGCGTGCGCGAGGGCGTCGAGCCGTGCGTCCCAGGGTTGGTCCTCGGCCGGATGCGGCCGCAGCAGCGCGGCGAGCAGACGTCCGACCATCCCGTCCAGCAGCGCCGCCTTGTCCTTGACGTGCCGGTACAACGCCATCGGTGTCACGCCGACGCGATCTGCCACCGTGCGCATCGAGACCGCGTCGACGCCGTGCTCGTCGGCGATGGCCAGTGCCGCGTCCAGGATCTCTTCCCGCCTGCCACTCATGGGTCTACAGTGTAGACGTGTACGGCGTATACGTCTACGCCGTAGACCTCGTGGAGGATGGATGCTGATCGCAGAAGGACTGGTGAAGCGTTACGGGCCGCGTCGCGCGCTCGACGGCTTCGACCTGACGGTCCAGGCGGGTGAGATCGTGGGCCTGATCGGTCACAACGGGGCCGGCAAGACCACATTCGTCGAGATCGTCGCCGGTCTCGTACGCCCCGACACGGGCCGGATCAGCATCGCGACGCTCGACGCACTGCGTGCCGGCCGGGCCGCACGGCGGCTCCTCGGTGTGGCTCCGCAGGAGCTGGCTCTGTACGGCACTGCCACCGTGCGGGAGAACGTGCGGCTGTTCGCCGGGCTCGCTGGGCTGCGTGGACGGCACCGGGACGCGGAGATCGCCCAGGTCCTGGAGGAGCTTCGCCTGACAGCCGTGACGGACCGGCCCGTAGGCGCCCTTTCCGGGGGGCAGCGCCGCCGGGTCCAGGCGGCCACCGCCATGGTCGGCGCACCGCCGCTCCTGCTCCTGGACGAGCCGACCGTCGGAGCCGATCCGGAAACCCGCTCGGCTCTGCTGAGCGCCGTCAGGGCTCGGGCCGAGGCGGGCGCCGCCGTCGTCTACACGACCCACTACCTGCCGGAACTGGTCGACCTCGACGCCACGCTGGCTCTCGCGCGGGCCGGGCGGATCATCGCGCGCGGCACCCAGGAAGAGCTCACCCGCCACCTGCCCGGCGAACTCAGGGTCACGTTCGCCGACCCGGCCGAACCCGAGCTGCGCCGGCCGACCACGGACCCCGGTGCCGATCTGGCGGCCCTGCTCGCGTCCGGTCGTACGCCCGTGTCCGTCGACGTACGCCGCCCCGGACTCGACGACCTCTACCGGTCCATGGAGATCGCGGCGGCCGACAGGAAGGCGGCGCCCGAGGGGCGGGCGGCGGCCGAGGGGCGGGCGGCGGCCGAGAGGGGGACGGGGGTCCGTGATGCCGCGTGAGTCCGCCGCCCGCCTGGGCGTGCTGGTGCGCCACAACGCGCTGCTGATGGCGCGCGAACCCGGACCGGTACTGAGCCGGATGATCCTGCCGCTCGTCTTCATCACGCTGCTGCGCCCGCTCTACCTGGCGGGTCAAGGCCGTACGGCCGGCACGGAACAGGCGGTCGTCGGCACGCTGGTCACCTTCTCGCTGCTCGCCCTCGGCATCTGCGGCAACGCGATCCTCACCGAACGGCTCGGCCGTACCTGGGACCGCCTGCGCGGAACCGCTCTGCATCCCGCGGAGCTGCTCGCGGGCAAGGCCGTCCCCGTCCTCGCGGTCCTGCTCGCCCAGCAGTTCCTCGTCGTGGGCTTCGGCGTGTGCGTCTTCGGCCTGCGTGTTCCGCACCCGTTCCTGCTGCTGGGTGTTCTGCTCAGCTGGAGCTGCACGCTGCTCGGACTCGGCACGCTGCTCGGCGTGCTGGTCCGCAGCACGGGTGCGCTCTCGGCCGCCTACGACATCGGCGGCATGCTGCTGAGCAGCGTCGGCGGCGCACTCGTCCCGCTCGCCGCTCTGCCGGTGTGGGTCTCGGACGTGGCCCCGGCCTCGCCCGGCTACTGGGCGGTTCGCGGTCTGCACGCCGCCCTCGCCGGTGACACGTACACCGTGGCGCTGGCTTGCGGAGCGCTCCTGGGCGTGGCTCTGGTCTGCGGCGCCGTGGCCTCGGTCCGGCTGCAGGGCCGCAGCGGTCGGCTGGTGGCGCTCTAGGTGAGCACCTCCTTGAACTCCCTTGCCTGGATCGGGAGTTCAAGGAGATCGACGGGATCGGGTCGGGCGCGCGGTCAGCGGGGTCGGCGCAGGCCCGTGATGAGGAGCGCGACCAGCCGTCGTGCGTCGTAGCGAGGGTCGTTGTGGGCGCCGATGCAGAGGTTGCCGACGCCGCGCATCAGTTCGTAGGCCGTGAGGCCGGGGCGGATCTCGCCGGAGTCGGCCGCGGCGTCGAGGAGTTGGGCGCACACGGGGAGGAGGCGGTCGAGGAAGTAGGTGTGCAGGGCGTCGAAGGCCGTGTTGTCGGGCTGCAGAACGGCGGCGAGTCCGTGCTTGGTGACGAGGAAGTCGACGAAGAGGTCGATCCATCGGGCCAGCGCGGCATGAGGGGACGCGCAGTCCCTCAGCAGGACGGGTCCCGCCTCGGCGCAGGCTTCGACCTGGTGCCGGTAGACCGCGACGATGAGATCCGCCCGCGTCGGGAAGTGCCGGTAGATCGTGGCCGTGCCGACGCCGGCCCTGGCCGCGATGTCACGTACGGGCGCTTCCACGCCCGACGTGGCGAAGACCGCGGCGGCCGCGTCGAGCAGCGTCTCCTGGTTGCGCCGGGCGTCGGCCCGTCTGGGCCGGGCCGCCTGCGGTGCGGCCCTCTCGTCACTGTCGCTCATCGCGCCCTTCCCTCCGTGGCCGAACCCGCTAAGCGGGACATCGTTCCGTATCGCCTTGCTAACCGGGACGGTGTTCCGTATCGTCAAACGGGACGGTGTTCCGTTTGTTCATGATGGCAGACCGGGGACCCGACAACCAATCCACGCTGCCACCACGCTTCACCCGCAATGGAGGAGACAGGTCATGCAGTACCGCACCTTGGGCCGCACCGGCGTGCAGGTCAGTACCCTCGCGCTCGGCGCGATGAACTTCGGCAGGATCGGGCGTACCACCCAGGACGAGGCGACCGCCATCGTCGACGCCGCCCTCGGCGGCGGGATCAACCTCATCGACACCGCCGACATGTACGGCGACGGCGAGTCGGAGGAGATGGTCGGCAAAGCCATCGCGGGCCGCCGCGACGACATCGTGCTGGCCACGAAGGCGGCCATGCCCATGGGCGACGAACGCAACCACCGGGGCTCTTCGCGCCGCTGGCTGGTCACCGAACTGGACAACAGCCTGCGCCGACTCGGTGTCGACCACGTCGATCTCTACCAGATCCACCGGTGGGACCCGGGCACCAGCGACGAGGAGACGCTGTCGGCCCTCACCGACCTGCAACGCGCTGGAAAGATCCGCTACTTCGGCTCCTCGACCTTCCCCGCCTACCGCCTCGTGCAGGCCCGATGGGCCGCCCGCGAACATCACTTGAGGCCCTACGTCACCGAACAGCCCAGCTACTCGATCCTGCAGCGCGGGATCGAGACCCATGTCCTGCCCGTGGCCGAGCAGTACGGGCTCGGTGTCCTGGCCTGGAGCCCGTTGGCCTCGGGCTGGCTGTCGGGCGCGGTCCGTGCGGGCCGGGAGATCACCACCAGCCGCTCGACGCTCATGCCGCAACGGTTCGACACCACCATCCCCGCCAACCGGGCCAGGCTCGACGCCGTCGAGAAACTGGCCGAAGTCGCCGACGGGGCCGGCCTGACCATGATCCAGCTCGCGCTCGGATTCGTGACGGCGCATCCCGCCGTGACGAGCGCGCTCATCGGCCCCCGAACGCCGGACCACCTGGACGCGCAGCTCGCCGCGGCCGACACCGTGCTCCCCGCCGACGTACTCGACGCGATCGACGCGATCGTCGCCCCTGGCACGGACCTCGCCGCCCACGAGAAGTTCGACACTCCGCCCGCGCTCCTCGACCCGTCACTGCGACGCCGCTGACCGTCCGGAGAACGGCCTCCTCGTCCGCGCCCGCAGCTCCCGAGACGGCGGGCATCGCGCGGGTGCCTTGCGAGGGACCGTTCCTTCTCCGTCCTGCCGGTGCGCCCCCGTCGGCGTTGCCGGTGCCGAAAGGATCCGCGACCCCATGCCGCACACACCCCGGCCCAGTTTCGGAATCATGACCGCCCCCTCGCAGGTCGACTACCACGACGTCCTACGGGTCTGGCGCGAGGCGGACACCGTCCCGCAGATCGAGCACGCGTGGTTGTTCGACCACCTCATGCCGATCTTCGGCGATCCGGGCGGCCCGGCCTACGAAGGCTGGACGCTGCTCTCCGCCCTGGCCGCGCAGACCCGACGACTGCGGCTCGGCGTGATGGTGACCAGCAACCGGTTCCGGCCTCCCGCGATCCTCGCCAAGATCGCCGCGACCGTCGACATCGTCTCCGGCGGACGGCTCGACTTCGGTATCGGCGCCGGCTCGCGCCCCGGACATCCCCTGGCCCGACGGGAGTACGAAGCCCACGGCCTGCCCTTCCACGACTCCGCGCACGCCGTGGGGAGCCTCGCCGAAGCCTGCACGGTGATCCGGCGGTTGTGGACCGAGGCGGAACCGTTCGACTTCCACGGCACCCACCACCAGCTCACCGGAGCGTTCGGCAACCCCAAACCCGTCCAGCGCCCCCACCCGCCGATCCTCATCGGCGGACGCTCGTCCGCGACGCTGCGCGTGGTCGCCGAGCACGCCGACCTGTGGAACATCCCCGGCGGCGACATCGAGGACGCCGTCGGCCGCAGCGCGCTCCTTGACCGCTACTGCGGCGAGATCGGTCGCGACCCCGCCTCGATCGCCCGCTCGATGGTCCTGCCCGTCTCCTACGACCGGCCCGAGGCGACCCGGGACGCGATCGGTGAAGCGCTCGCGGCGGGCTTCGGGCATATCGTCCTCGGACTCTCGGCGCCCTACCCCGCCGAGGTCGCACGGTGGGTCGCCGACGAGCTCATCGGCGCGTCGGCCGGACCGACTCGTGCCGGACCGGCTCGTGCCTGATCGATTCGTGGCTGACCCGCTCGTGTGAGGGGATCGGGAGCGGACTCCGACGGCCCCGCCCGGGGCGGAGTTCCGGGTGGGGCCGCCACCGACGCGAAGGAAGGTCGCCGTACTCGGCCGGTGCAGGCCTCGAGTTCGGACAACTGCCCCGCGGGCCGGCCGGTGTTGCCCGTGATGAGGACACGTAGGCAGCGGGTGCGGGTGCCGGACAGAGCGAGGGTCGCGGTCCCTCGCCGGAACCGTCTCCGGCGCCGTGACGCGGAGCGATCGACGTGGTTCGTCGCGCGGACGGATGCCGACTGATGCCGACGACTGCGGCGGGTTCGTGCGAGGCGCTCAAGGGAATGCCTACGCGCAGGCGTTCGAGTGGTTTCACCGACGTTCCATCTGCGGGCGGGGGCACGGGCGATGAGAACACCGTGGGCGATGTGGGACGGGTGGCGCCTACGTCGGTACGAGGCCATGCGCAGGGTGCGCGACGCCGAGGAGTGGGAGCAGGCGACCGGCCACAAGGACTGGGGCGACGACCGGATCGGCACCGCGCTGACGTCTGTGCTCAACCTGCGTGAGTCTCTCGATGCCCGGCGCCTGTCGGCACTTCGCCCTGGCGTCGAACTGGGCGTGACGGAGGTCAAGGAGGCCTGGACCGGGGTGGACGGAGGACCTTACGCCTTCACCCTGAACCTCCTCGAACGTCTCCGTGACGCGCGACTCGTCACCATCGCCCCGGCCGACGACGGCAGGATGCGGGTCACCGTCCCCGTAG
Organism: Streptomyces rhizosphaerihabitans; assembly: GCF_025399795.1. GTDB lineage: Bacteria > Actinomycetota > Actinomycetes > Streptomycetales > Streptomycetaceae > Streptomyces > Streptomyces rhizosphaerihabitans. The sequence goes on from NZ_JAODTZ010000016.1 coordinate 78,719, forward strand.
GACTGCACGACCGCCTGAGGTCACGCTGGCCGGCGGACCAGGAGGCCGAGTGGCACGAGCGACTCCTCGACAACGCTCGCGCACTGGCGCAGCCCGGCGGCACCTGGCTGGATCTGCCCCTTCTGGCCGGGTACTGGTGGCGGAACCTGGTGTGGCACATGTGGCACTGCGATCCCGGCAGGGCCGCGGCGCTGCTCGCGGATCCGCGCTGGCAGATCGCCAGGATCCAACGGCTCGAGGTACGGGGACTGCTGGCCGATCTGACGCTGGTCGACTCCCCGGAGTCGAGGGCCACCGCTTCGGTGATCGACGGGGTCGTCAGCGGGCTGGATCCCGACGTACCCCACGATCCGGGGGAGCTGGCCCAAGAGCTGCTGCAAGCCCTGGGCCACGCCGGGCAGGTCGCCGCCCTCGCCGCCCGGGAGCCGCAGGGGCTGCACGCGGTGTTGCAACTACCGCGGTTCACCCAGGACTTCGCCATGTCACCGGACAACACCTGGCTGGTGGCGGTCGGCCGGGACAAGCACATCAGGATCTACGACGTGGCGACCCGGGCCGTACGACGGGTGATCCCGGCCCAGCCCGAGGTGGGATACCACTGCGCCGTGGCTCCGGACGGCAGCTTCATCATGACCCGGTCCGCCGGTGAGGGAGCGCGCGCGTGGGACGCGGCCGACGGCGAGGAGCGGATCCCGTTCGAAGCCGGCCATGTGACGGGTTCCGTGTACGGCCCCGACGACATGTGGCTCGCCTACGACGCGGCCACCGGCGACCTCGTCAACCCGTTCACCGGCGAACGCCTGCGTACGAAGCCTCTGGCCCGGCAGGTGGGGCATCTGGCCCTCGCCGCCGACGGGTCGGCTCTGGCCATGGGGAACGCGCGCGGTCAACTCGGGCTCTGGGACCCGCGTACCGGCCGCCGGATCGCGGAGCTGCCCGATCATCCGCACGCGGTCAACCGGCTCGGTATGGCCGCGGACGGCTCGTGGATCGCGATCGGCGACGTGTACGGCATCCGGGTGGTGGAACTGCCCGGCGGGGAGGAGCGTTTCACGCTGCCGCAGAGAGGCACCGATTTCGTCACGACCGACGACTGGCTGGCCGTGCCCGACTTCGGGCGCGTGCAGATCCGGTCCATCCGCACCGGTGACCTTCTGCGCACGCTCGAAGTCCACACGGACAACGTTCTGGAGTGCCACATGTCACCCGACCGGAAGTACCTGCTGACAATGGACCGTGAAGGCACCCTCATCGTGTGGGACGCGGCCACTGTCGTTCCCTGACTTCGCGCGCGGGTGTGCGTGGGTGTGCGTGGGCGTGTGCGTCCGTCTGTCGCGGTCCAGTTGGAGAGCTGATCCCCACGGTTCGACCGGACAGGTCCTATTCGTTGAGGTGGGCCAGGATCAGGTTGGGGTCCTTCGCGGTGATCCAGCCCGCGCTCAGTACGTAGACGGCATCGCCGCGCAGCGCGATGGATGTGGGGTTCTGCAGGCCGTCGGCGGGGTTCAGCACGGTGGAGTGGCTGCCGTCGGGCTGGACGAGCGCGACCTCGCTCGGGCCGTCCAGGGCGGCCAGGAGCTGGTCGCCGTGGCCGGTGAAGGCGAAGTCGTCGACGCCCGGCAGACCGGTGGCCCGGGTGCGGACCGAACCGGCGCGCCCGTCGTGGTGGACGGGGATGCGCAGGACGGTGCCCTTGTCGAGGTTGGTGACCCAGACCGCTCCGTGGTGGACCTTCAGGCCGTTGGCGCCGAGGAACCCGGTGGAGGCCAGTTCGGGGGCGGTGGACCAGGCGGTGGCTGTGCCGCCCGAGGTGGGCACGCTCCAGATGGTGCCGAGTGCGGAGTCGGCGGCGTACAGGGTGCGGGTGCGCGGGTCCAGAGCCAGGCCGTTGGGGAGGCCGTCCGCGGGCAGCTCGGCGATCCGCTGCGGTTCGCCGCCGGCGCGCAGGCGCCATACGCCGGTCAGGTCGGGCGTGCCGGTGGCGTACAGGAAGTACAGGGTGCCGTCGTGGGCGCGGACGATGCCCGAGGTCAGTGGGAAGCCGAGGACGGGGGTGTGGACGCCGCCGTCTGCGGGTTCGGGCAGGGTGGCCAGAATCCGGGTCGAGCCCTTGGCGGAGATCTCGGCGATCTGACGACCCTGGGCGAACGTGACGTATGCGGTGCCGCGGGGCGTCAGGGCGATGTTCTCCGGCGTCTGGCCCTCGGCCAGGTCGAAGTGCACGGCGATTCGTGCGTTGTCCAGCGGGGCGGAGACCGCCGACGCCGGTACGGGGGTGAGTGTCGCGGTGGCGACAGCGGCCACGGCAAGGACGGCCGTCGACAGAGCGGGCGCGGAGAGCTTCTTGGACATGGTTCCTTCACTTGTATTCGGGCATGCGGCTGTGACAGGCCGATGCGCGGGGGTGGGTGAGTGAGTTCCGCTCGGTATGCGGGCCCCGAACCGGCTCTGGGCGGTGGCTGGTTGTGGGACGAGCCGGCCCGGACAGGACAGGCGCTCGGAGGTTCCGGGCGAGCGGAGAGCGCGGCGGTGCGGGGTCAGTCGGTGGCGGCAGCGGCGCCCGTTCGCGCCGGGTGGGGCGGGTGGGCCTGGACGGGGTCCCGACCGGCAAGGGGGACGGCGACCTGGGCGAGGAGAGTCAGCGCCGCTCGCGAGGACGAGTTCGCCTCGGTCGTGGCGATCACGACGCTGGGGCCCGGCCCGTGGCTCAGGGTCTGCTGCAGGACAGTGAGTGGACCGACCAGTGGATGCCGCATCTCATAGGACGCGACGGTGCACGCCTTGATGCGATGGTCGGCCCACATCGAGGCGAACTCGCTGCTCTGTGCGCTCAGTTCACCCAGCAGAGTGTGCAACGCGGTGTCCTGCGGATGCTGGGCCGCCACCAGGCGGAGGTTGCCGACCACCGCTCGGGCCTTGCTCGGCCAGTCCGCGTACAGGTCGCGGGTGTGACGGTCGAGGAAGACGAGTCGGGCCATGCTGGGGCGTCGGTCCGGCGAGTCGGGGGTGCCGGGATCCAGGTGCCCCGCGAACAGGGCGTGGCCCATCGGGTTCCAGGCCAGCACGTCACCCCGCAGGCCGAGCGCGATCGCCGGAGTGTCCGCCAGCGCGTCCAGCAACTGTCCTGTCGCCTGCGTCACTCGCTCCGGCGCGGGCCGTCGGCGCCGGGCGCGAGGCCGGTCGGCCCGCGCCAGGTCGTGCAGGTAGCCGCGCTCGGACTCGTCCAGACGCAGCGCACCCGCGATGGCATCCAGCACCTCGGGCGAGGCGCTCAGCGACTGCCCCTGTTCCAGCCGGGTGTAGTAGGAGGCGCTCACTCCGGCGAGCAGCGCCAGCTCCTCACGCCGAAGCCCCGGCACACGGCGCCGCTCCCCGTACGTGGTCACCCCGGCGTCCTCCGGGCGCAGTTGGGAGCGCCGGGCCTGGAGGAAGTCCCCGAGCTGCGATTTTCCGGTCATGGATCCGAGTATGGGCCGACTCCGGACGGACAGCCTGCCCCAACTGTGGGTAGGAACCGGTGGGTTCGGCTCCTCACTCGCGGCGCCCCGGCGCCCCGGGTCGGGCTCCCCGCTCGCGGAGCGTGGCCGACCGGGTTCGGTCCGGCGATGGATCCCGCCCCGGACACCCGGACGCCCGGACCCGGAGGACAGGTCTCACCCGGTCTGGCCGGTGGTTCCGTAGGCGGCCATGAACATGTCCAGGAGACCGTCGACCGCGTCCTCGTCGATGGGACGGGTCGACAGCAGGCTGCGGTAGTAAAGAGCGCCGCACAGCACCTCGGCGGCGAATTCCAGGTTCGCTTCCGCGGCCAGTTCGCCGGTGCGCTGGGCGCGGGTGATCCGGTCGAGGGTGCGCTGCTCGACGGTGGCAAGGAAGCGTTCGTGCAGGGTCGCCCGCAGCGCGGAATCGCCCTGCGCCTCGGCGATGACCGCGCGGTAGACGGGACCGATCGGCGGACTGGAGAGGGCGACGCCCGAACGGAAGAACTGCTCGCGCAGATCCTCGCGGACGTCCCCGGTGTCGCGGTAGTCCAGGTCGCTGGTCCACACACGGCTGAGCGCGTCGAGCAGCAGCGCCGCCTTCGAGGGCCAGCGCCGGTAGATCGTGTGCTTTCCGACTCCGGCCCGGCGGCCGACGGCCTCGATGCTCAGGCCCGCGTACCCGACCTCCGCGGCCAGATCGAGGGTTGCCTGCAGCAGCTCGTCGGTGCGCGCGGCACCTCGGCGTCGTGGCGCGGCGGGCGGGTCGGTCATGGGGCCAGTTTATCGGCACGTGCCGTGCCGTTGACAATGCCGGGGGTTGCGCGGAATATTCATCCATCATCGGCACGGCCCGTGCCGATGATGGAAGGCGGCGTGTCTCCATCTGCGCGCCCGGCATTCCGCACATCGGATCCTCGAGGGGAGCTCTGCCATGAGCAGTACGGAAAGCGGCAAACACGAGGGATTCACGGCCGAGGAACGGGCCGCCATGAAGGACCATGCCCAGGAGCTGAAGAAGGAGGCCCGCCGCGGCTCGCGCGCGGACAAGGCGGCCGAGGCGGAGCGGGACGTACTCGCGAAGATCGCCGAGATGCAGGACTCCGACCGGATCATGGCCGAGCGCGTCCATGCCGTCATCACCGCCGGCGCTCCCGTCCTCGCGCCGAAGCTCTGGTACGGCATGCCCGCCTACGCGCTGGACGGGAAGGTCGTCTGCTTCTTCCAGAGCGCGGAGAAGTTCAAGGCGCGATACGCGACACTCGGGTTCAGTGATCTGGCGAAGCTGGACGAGGGCGCGATGTGGGCCACCGCGTTCGCCCTGACCGAGCTGACGGCCGAGGTGGAGACGCGGATCGGCGCGCTCGTGAAGCAGGCGGTGAGCTGAGGCGCACCGCACCCGCACCTCGCACCCGCACCAGGACCCGCGTCACCGCGCGGGCCGCGCTCCGGTCCCTGGCCGGGGCAGTGTGTGCATGCCGCACACCCCCACCCGGAGCGACCGAACGGAAGGGCCCGGAGCGTCATGCCCCGGGCCCTTCCGTACCACTTCGCGGTCGGTCACTCCTGGGCGGCCGCCTAGAGGATGCCGCGCGCGAGCGCCGCGGAACCCGACCGGGGCCCAGGACGGTTCCGTCCGATGTCAGCGGCCCTTGCGCACCCGGGCCGCCGCACGGGCCTCGGCGGCCTTTCGGGCGTCCGCGGTCTTGCGCGACTCCTTGGCGGGGCGTCCCGGACGGGTGCCCATACCGCGGAAGGGCGCGTTGCCGGTGCTGGTCTTCGGCCCGGCCGGCGGGCGCTTGGCGCCGGTGATGGCGGTCAGCGCCGCCTCGCCCGAGCGCACCTGGGTGACGGTCGGCCGGATACCGGCCTCGGACATCAGCCGGTTCACATCGCGCCGCTGATTGGGCGTGACCAGGGTGACCACGCTCCCGGACTCCCCGGCGCGCGCCGTGCGCCCGCCCCGGTGCAGGTAGTCCTTGGCGTCGGCGGGCGGGTCGACGTTGACGACGAGGTCGAGCGCGTCGATGTGAATGCCCCGGGCGGCGACGTTGGTGGCCACCAGCACGTTGATCTCATCGTTCTTGAACTGGGCGAGCGTGTGCATCCGCTGCGGCTGCGACTTCCCGCTGTGCAGCGCGGAGGCCCGAATGCCGCTGGCCCGCAGATGTCGGGTGAACTGGTCCACGCCGGCCTTGGTGTCCAGGAACATCAGCACCCGGCCGTCGCGGGCGGCGATCTCGGTCGCCGTCGCGTACTTGTCGGCGGCGTGGATGTTCAGCACATGGTGTTCCATCGTGGTGACCGAGCCCGCCACCCGGTCGACCGAGGCGGGAACCGGGTCGTGAAGGTAGGTCCGTACGAGCTGGTCGATGTTGTGGTCGAGCGTGGCCGAGAACAGCAGCCGCTGTCCGTCGGCCGGGATCTGGTCAAGGAGTTCCGAGACCTGCGGCAGGAAGCCCAGGTCGCACATCTGGTCCGCCTCGTCCAGCACCGTGATCCGCACGTGGTTCAGGATGCAGTCCCGGCGTGACACCAGGTCGGTCAGCCGCCCCGGTGTCGCGATGAGCACCTCGACGCCGGTCCGCAGCAGGGCCTGCTGCCGGTTGATCGACAGGCCCCCCACCACCGTCGCCAGTCGCACGTTCAAGGTCTGCGCGTACGGTTCCAGCGCGTCGCTCACCTGTTGTGCGAGCTCCCGGGTCGGTACCAGAACCAGCGCCAGCGGCCGCTTCGACTCCGCTCGGCGACCTGCCGTCCGGGCGAGCAGGGCCAGTCCGAAGGCCAGCGTCTTGCCGGACCCGGTCCGTGCCCGGCCCAGGACGTCGTGGCCGGCCAGCGCGTTGGGCAGCGTCGCGGCCTGGATCGGGAAAGGCTCCGTCACCCCGAGGCCGGTCATCTTGTTCACCAGCACCGGCGGCAGGCCGAGGGCGTCGAACGACGCGGCCGGAGGCAGGCCCTTGGCCAGGGCCTGTGGCGTCGGGACGTCGCCCTCCGCCGCTGTCGTCGGCTGGTGCTCGCCGGCGTCGGAGAGTCCAGGGGCCGGCGGCTTCGCGTTCATGGGGAACCTTCCTCAGTCTGACGCCCGGAACGCCCCGGGGCCCGTACCCCTTGGTACGGGCCCCGGCGACTTCGAAGCGTGGCTCCATTTTACCAGCGGGCACACGGGCGCCCGCCGGTCCACTGCTCGGCACCCGCCGGGCCGCTGGCCGGGACGGGCGGATCCGGTGGCGGGGACGGGCGGGTGCCGAGCACGGACCGGCCGGGTCAGGAGATGGCCCCCGATGTGACCTGCTCCCTTGCGATCGGCGGGCCGGTGTGGTCAGTCTCTCCGCAACGAGTGTTCGAAGAACTGTTATCCGAGGTTCCGCGGGCGGTCTCCCAGGCGACGGCAGCATCGTTCGGAGTCGAGGACAGGGAAGTTTTCATGAGGAGACAGCACGCGGTGGAGCCGGCGGCACTGGTGACTGCCGCCCGGTCGGGCGACCCGGCGGCTCAGGACGCCTTGGTCAGCGCGTTTCTCCCCTTGGTCTACAACATCGTCGGACGCGCTCTGAACGGCTCTGTCGATGTCGACGACGTCGTGCAGAACACCATGCTCCGCGCCTTGGACGGCCTGGAGGGGCTGCGTACACCGGCGAGCTTCCGCTCCTGGCTCGTGGCGATCGCGATGAACCAGGTCCGGGCGCACTGGCGGGACCGGCAGCTCGCTCCGGGCTCCGTGGAGGAGGCGGAGGATCTCGCGGACCCCGGCGCCGACTTCGTGGACCTGACCATGGTGCGGCTCCAGCTTTCCGGCCAGCGTCGCGAGACCGCGCTGGCGACCCGCTGGCTCGAACCCGACGATCGAGGCGTGCTCTCGCTGTGGTGGCTGGAATGCGCCGGTGAACTGACCCGGACCGAGGTCGCCGAGGCCTTGGAACTGTCGCCTCAGCACACCGCGGTCCAAGTGCAGCGGATGAAGGCGCAGTTGGAGACGGCCCGTGTGGTGGTACGGGCCCTCGACGCGCGCCCGCCCTGCGAGGAACTGCGTGGTGTCCTCGCCTCCTGGAACGGCCGGCCCTCGGCGCTGTGGCGCAAGCGAATAGCCCGGCACGCCCGCGACTGTGTCCGCTGCTCCGGCCTGTGGAGCGGATTGGTGCCCGCCGAGGGACTGCTGGCCGGCCTGGCGCTGATCGCCGTATCACCTGGACTGGCCGCGGCACTGCGGACCGCCCCCGGCGGGATGGCCGCCGCGGGCTCGGCATCACAGACCGCGGCCGTCGCGGGCGACGGAGAAGCGGGCTCGGCGGGGGCCGGGCATCGCGCGCCGCACGGCAGAGCGGCCTCGCGCAGTGAGGCGCGCCGACGCCGACGCGTCCGGCGCCGGGCCCTGGGTGGCGTGCTCGTGGCGGCCTGTGTCGTGGGCGGCGGCCTCTGGTACCTCGGTACAGGGCCCGGAACACGAACCGACGGGGCAGCCCCCTCGCGGACCGCGGGCGACCCCGTCATGGACCTCTCGGCACCCGGCGCCACCTCGTCGCCGCCCTCGGCCTCCGCATCTCCGTCGTCGTCGGTGTCCGCGTCCGAAACGGCAAAGGCGAAAGCCTCCAGGAAACCTCGCCCTGCCGAGTCGAGTGCGTCGGCCGCCGCGTCCTCGGCCCCGCCGACCCGGCGGGTGTCCGGCGCACCCCAGGCGCAGTCGGCCCCGACGGGCACCGTGGCACAGGTGGTCGCACTGGTGAACAAGGAGCGGGCGGCCGCCGGCTGCGGTCCGCTCACGGAGGACGCGCAGCTGGAGGACGCCGCCCGGGCCCATTCCGATGACATGGCAGCCCGTGCCTTCTTCGACCACACCAACCCCGACGGCGCCGACCCCGGTCAGCGCATCACAGCCGCGGGCTACCGCTGGTCCACGTACGGCGAGAACATCGCCAAGGGCCAGCAGACTCCACAGGCCGTGATGGACTCCTGGATGAACAGCCCGGGGCACCGTGCGAACATCCTCAACTGTTCGTTCAAGAACATAGGGGTGGGTGTGCACAAGGGGTCCGGCGGCCCGTGGTGGACACAGGACTTCGGGGCGAAGCTGTGACGCCGGGTGTTTCCTCCCGGGCGGGAAATCCGCTGGTCACGGTCTTGCCGGACGCACCGGGAGTCCGTACAAACCGGGAGTCCGGACGCACCGAGAGTCCGGCCGAGCCCCGGGTCCGGACACGCCTCACGTGACGTGCCAGCCGGGTTCTAGGCGGTCGAGGAGAGCACGGTAGGCCGCGTCGGCCCGGTCCCGGTCGCCCTCGGCAAGGGAAGCGGCAAGCAGGCCGAAGGTCGCGCCGACCAGGAGGGTCGCTTCCGTTCGGGCTCGGACCTCGGTCATGCCGAGGCCGCGGAAGGCGGAGGTGAGCAGGTCGGTCCACTCGGCCAGCGTGTCGCGCATGACAGGCCCGTACCGATCGGGGTGGAGCAGGCTGGCGGTCATGATCTCGAGATAGAGGGGGAGCGCGGGGCGCAGGTCGGAGGCGCTGAACTGCTGCCAGATCCCCTCCATGAACCTGCGGAGTCCCGCCGGGTCGCCGGGGGACTCCGCAGGTTCGAGCATGCCCCGGGCCCGCAGGAGCGGTCGCCTCTCGTCCAGGGCCAGTGCCTCGGCGACCATGGCTTCCTTGGTCCCGAAGTAGTACAGGAGCATGCGGTCGCTGGTGCCCAGCGCTCGGGCGAGAGGGCGCAGGGACAGGTCGGCCAGGCCGTTGTGAATCAGGTACGCGCGGATCCGGTCGATCAGGTCGCGTCGTTTGGCCTGGTCGGACGGCCGTGGCATGAAGGCTCCCCAGAGTGGCTGCGGTATGGCTACGGTGTGGTGGCGTGACACCGAACACATCCCATATATCCGAATCTGTACCCTCGAAAAGGATATTTACCGTAGCGAGTGCTACATGTATATTTGTTATCGTGACGGGCGTTACGTGAACGTGTGACCTGGCGTATGTTCGGACCGGTCGTCGACGGGTCCGCGCCGCTCCGGCAGTCTGGTCGCCAGCAGTGCAGAAGGGACTGATTCTCATGGCCCCGGGGGCCATCGACTTCCCGGCGATATCTCGCCGGAGGCGCTTTGCCCGGTTCTACCGTCGGCCTGAGGGGTCGGGGCGGGGGGACGCCGCGAAACGAGCTCAGCAGGAGGACGGGTCCGCCGAGGCCGCATCCACCTCGTGGCTCGCCCGGAACCGGGCACTCTGGTCGCGTGCGCTGGAACCGATTCGGCCGTTCGACGCGCCTCGCGCCTGTGTCACCCCCTGGGACGCCTCCTGGCCCCTGTCACGGGAGCTGACGTCGGCCCGCCGGGCCCGCCGCCTCGTGACGGCGCAACTGGACGAGTGGAGCCTGGAAGACCTGGCCGACACGGCCGAGCTCCTGGTCAGCGAACTGGTCACCAACGCTCTGTGTCATACGCGCGGCCCGCTGCGGCTCAACCTGTGCGTGCGGGGGGACCGCCTGCTGTGCGAGGTCGAGGACACGGAGCCGTCCCGCCCCGTGCGTCGCGAGGCCGACGCCGACGCGGAGGGCGGACGCGGTACGGAACTGCTCGGCCTGCTCGCCGAAAGCTGGGGCAGCACGTGTACGCCCACCGGCAAGACCATGTGGTTCGAAATGCCGACACAGACTCCGTCGTAGCACCCGCTGTACCCCTCCTGCTGTGACCGCTCCGGCTCCGCCCTTCCCTTCCTTCCCCTCCCCTCCTCACCTGCTGTGACCGCTCCAGCCCCGTCGATGAGGGGCCGGCGGCGACCGCCCGTCGCCGACGTTCCCGCCGTCGCGGAAACAAGGCGCTGAGAGTGGCCGCCGCGGCCGCCCCGAAAGGCAGCCACCTCCAGGGCGCGCCCCCGAGCGAGCGGTGACGGACCCGTTCGTACGCAGCGAAGCCGAGTGCGCCTCCCAGAAGGAAAGCCCGCCGCGCAGCGCGAACCGTCATCTGGGGCGCTCTGCCGTTGAAGTCGCGACGAGGAGCACCCCCCCGTACGACGTCGAGGCACGCCGAAGTCGACGACCACCTCGGCGGCCCCGCTCCGGTGTCCCCGCGACGACCGGTCGGAGTGCTCAGGTACGGACGGCCACACCGTCGGCGAGGAAGTCGAGCAGTGCGGCATTGAACCGTGCGGGCTGTTCTGCGCCGGGGAGGTGGCCGGCGCCGTCGATGACGGTCAGGACCGCGTGCGGCACGAGGTCGTGGATGGCCTCGGCTTCGGCGACCGGTGTGTACACGTCGTCGGCGCCGACGACGATCAGTACGGGGGACCGTACGGCGCCGAGGGTGTCCCGGTAGTCGGGACGTTCGGCCCGGCCGCGCAGGGCCGCAGCGGCACCGCGGGGATCGGTGGCACGCATCATGCCCAGGACGTGCGCGGCGACGTCCGGCATGGCGGTGACGTTGTACTCGGCGAGCATCTTGCCGATGACCTCGTCCGCGTAGCCGCCCATGCCCTCCGTCAGGAGGCGGTCGGCCAGCCGGTTGCGGAAGGCCTTGCCCTCGTCCGTCTCGGCCGGCGCGGAGGTGTCCGAGAGGACGAGGGCGCGCACACGGTGGGCGTGGCCGCGCTGCAGTTCCATCGCGATCTGCCCGCCCATCGAGACGCCGCCCACCACCGCCTCCTCGATGCCCAGGTGATCCAGGAGCGCGACGAGGTCGTCGGCGAAGTCGGCGAGATACACGGTGCCCGCCTCCACCCCGCTGTCGCCGTAGCCGCGCAGGTCCGGGGTGATGACACGGTGTCCGGCCGCGACGAGCGCCTCGACCTGCGGAGCCCACAGGGTCCGGTTGAAGGGATGTCCGTGGACCAACAGGACGGGCAGGCCGGCCGAGGAGCCGGTGTCGTCGTAGTGGAACGTCGTACCGCGCAAGGCTATGGAAGTCATGCCTGGCACACTAGCCTCAAGATCATCCGAAGGGCCGGAGTGTGCTCTGGAGTGCTTCACGCTGCGCGTCACTGCGGGGATCCAGTACGTCTGCCCGTCTGCCCGCCCGGCCTGGCGCCGCGCCGAAACCGCCCGTCACATGTGGCGATGGCCCGGCAGGAGCGCGAGGTCGAACGCACCGGCCGGGCCATCGGATCAGAAGCGGCGGGACTACTCCGCCTCGTAGCGGGGTCCGTAGGAGTCACCGGCTCCCGCGTCGCTGTAATGCGCGGCGCGCTCATCGGCGGCCGGCCGCTGGGGTGCCGACGACGACCAGCCGTCGGCCTGTCGGCCACCGGGTGCCATAGGCGCCGGAGAGCTCTCGATGCCGGACACGCGCACCGGCATACGGTTTCCGCGCGCCACTACCTTGGAGCGTCGCTCGGCCGACTTGTTCCACTCGCCGTCTCCGAGGATCAGGACCGGGTCGAACATGACGATGGCCGCGGCGAGGATGAGGAAGATGATCGGGCCCAGGAGCATGGGCAGCAGGAGCGAGGTGCCCTCCTGGCCGCCGACCGCCTCTTGCATACCGTTGTGGAGATGGACGCTCACGGCCGCCATGCCCGTGTAGTGCATGCCGGTGACAGCCAGGCCCATGACGAGGCTGGCGCCGAGGGTGCGAAGGAGGCCCTGCACGGAGACGGCGGCCCACAGTGCGGCGGTCGCCGCGACGAGGGCGATGACCACGGACAGGGTCACGGTGAACGCGTTGTAGCGGAGGTCTCCGTTGAGCTGCATCGCGAACATGCCGAGGTAGTGCATCATCGCGACACCGAGTCCGGTGATGCTGCCGCCCACGGTGAGGGCGGCCCGCGTGGCACCGCGGTGCCCGACGATGAGCACGCCCGCGGAGACCATCACGATCGCTACGACCAGACTGAGCACGGTCATGGGGACGTCGTAGGTTATAGGCGTCTCCGCCACGGAAAAGCCGGTCATGGCGATGAAGTGCATCGTCCAGATCCCACAGCCGAGAGCGCTGGCTCCCAGTGCGAGCCAGCCCAGCCTCCAGCCGGGCTCGTGGTGCACCGTCCGCACCACACAGCGCAGCCCCAACGCCGAGCCCACACAGGCCATGACGTAGGCGGCCACCGGTGTGACCAGCCCGTAGCTGAAGCCGTCGATCGTGCCGTTCATCCGCTCCCTAACGCTTTTCTGCTGACATAGCAAGGACATTGAGCCCTTTTCCTGGTAGCGATAGCAAATTCTCAAGCGGATGTTGATTGAAACTTGCAGGATTGTTATCGGTGTCGTGCGGGCGTCCGCCCCTGCCGGTCGGGACGGGAGCCGGGCTCTCTCACGTCCCAGGGGCCCGACCGGGAATTTCGACCGGCCCTTCGGGCCTTGTGCAGTTCAGCGCCATGCGGCTGCGACGGCGGGGGAGAACGGACCGCCGGGAGCGTGTGCGGTGGCGCCTGTGCGAGTCCGACGAAGACGAGGAAGAAGGGTGCGTGCGATGAGCCGGAACGAGGAGAAGGCGCTGCTGGCCGGCGGCTGCTTCTGGGGCGTGCAGGACCTGATCAGGACGTTCCCGGGCGTGCTGGACACGCGGGTGGGGTACAGCGGTGGCGACGTGGCCGATGCGACGTATCGCAACCATGGCACGCATGCCGAGGCGATCGAGATCACGTTCGATCCCACGAAGACCGACTACCGGACGATCCTGGAGTACTTCTTCCAGATCCATGACCCGTCGACGAAGAACCGGCAGGGCAACGACATCGGTCTCAGCTACCGGTCCGCCATCTTCTACGTCGACGACGAGCAGAAGCGTGTCGCCGAGGAGACCATCGCGGATGTGGACGCCTCCGGGCTGTGGCCGGGGAAGGTCGTGACCGAGGTGGCGCCGGCCGGTCCGTTCTGGGAGGCGGAGCCGGAACACCAGGACTACCTGCAGCGCTACCCCGACGGGTACACCTGCCACTTCGTACGTCCGAACTGGCGGCTGCCGAGGCGCGCGGAATCCTGAGCCGGGCCTGACCCCCTGCGGCCCGTGCCGCCGACAGAGCCTGATGTCGCGTCTGCGCCCGTCGAGGGCCGGTGCCATGCGCCCGAGTCGGTGGCGGGCGGGTTTCCCGGGCCCGGTGCCGGTGCCGGTGCCGGTTGCGGGCGAGCGTCGCGCGCGTCTGCGCCGGTCGCGGGCGGGTGCCTCGGGCCGGTGCGCGGCGGGGCATCCGCGAGCGGTCCCTGCGCCCGTCCGGGCACCCCGGTGAGTCGGCTGCGGGCGCGGGTCCTTCGTCCTCACGCCGCCGATGTCGGCCGGGCCGTTCCCCTCAGTGGTGGCGGCCCGGCCGTCCTCGACTGTTCCCGGCTGTCCCGCCGTTCGCCGTCACCGGGCGGTGGGGCGTGCGGTCATGACCGTGGCGGCCACCGCCGTGGCCGCCAGGATCACCGCGGTCGCCCCCAGCGCGTGCTGGGCCGCGCCGCGTGCGTTGCCCGCCGCCCCCAGATAGATGCCGCCGATGACCGCGACACCGAGTGTGCCGCCGAGTTGCTGTACGGCGTTGAGCAGACCCGCGGCCGAGCCGGTCTCCTGCGGGCCGACCCCGCCGAGCGCCGTACTGAAGAACGGCGGGGTGAACAGGCCGGTGCCCAGCCCGGCGACGGCGAGCGCGACCGGCAATCCGGCCGGATAACTGCCGGGGTCCGCACCGCGGTACGCGAGGACGGCGGCTGCCAGGCCGATCGCGAGGACGGCGATGCCGGTGTGCATGACGCGCGTCCCGTATCGCGTGACCAGACGCGCGCCGGCCGCCCAGGAGCCGATCGCAAGTCCGGCGGACCACGGCAGCAGGGTGAGTCCGGCGGTGAGCGGGCCGTCGTGGAGGCCGAGTTCGAGGTGCAGGACGACGGTGATCATGACGCCGTTCATCACGGCGAAGAAGAGGGTCGACGTGGCCAGCGCGGCGGGAAACGCCCGGCCGCGCAGCAGGGCCGGCTCGATCAGCGGGGCATGCCCGCGACGGCCGGCGCGGCGCTGGTGGACGACGAACACGCCCAGAACCACGGCTCCCGCGGCGGCGACGGCCCACCTCGCGGGGCCGGGGCTGCCCGAGGCCAGGGGGCATACGACCAGAGCGGTGCCGAGCATGGCGAGGACGGTGCCGGCCGGGTCGAGGCGGGGCCGTGTCGGCGCGCGGTCCTCGGTCAGGTACCGGGACGCGGCCAGGACCGCGGCGGCCGGCGGGAGATTGACGAGGAAGACCGCGCGCCACGAGGAGCCGAACATGTCGGCATGGGTCAGGACGCCACCGAGAACCGGGCCGATGACCGCGGACAGGCCCATGACCGGACCGATCATGCCGAGAGCCCGGGTGAGCTCGTCGCCCTTGTACATGGCGCGGATCAGCCCGAATGTCTGCGGGATGATCGCGGCGGCCGCAGCGCCCTGCACGGTGCGCAGCGCGATCAGTGTCATGCTGCCCGGCGCGAGTGCGCAGGCCAGGGAGGTGGCGGCGAACACGATGACGCCGATGCGGAAGACCCGCCCGCGGCCGGCGATGTCGCCGAGCCGGGCGCCGGTCAGCAGGCCGAGGGCGAACGCGAGGGTGTAGGCGGCGCTGAACCACGGGATCGTGCCCCGTGCCCCGCCGAGGTCGGTGTGGATGACGGGGCCGGCGACCTGGACGATCGTGGCGTCGAGGAGGTTCATCGCCTCGGCGGTCAGTACCGCGGCGAGTGCGAGCCCGCGGTGGCCGGAGGACGGCGGGGCAACGGTAGTGGGCCGACCGGGGCCGGTGGTGGAACGCGTGGCGCGGGACATGGGTCTCCCCCCGGGACTGCACGGGCGTGTCGGTGGCGGCCGGGCCGTGGACAAGACAGCCGCCGTACGGCGGACGGTCGGTGACCACCGTGCCGCCCGACCCACACGTACTTCCATTTCTTCAGCCACCTTCAGTGATTACTTCCATCGCGGTCGGCTAATTTGGTGAGTGTGCTCGTACTGGATGAGCTGGACCGCGGTTTGATCCACGCCTTGCATGTGGACGCACGGGCGCCCTTCACGCTCGTCGCCGACGTCCTCGGCTCCTCGACGCAGACAGTGGTCCGCCGCTACCGCCGGCTGTACGCGCAGGCCGGGCTGCGCGTGGTCGCCCTGCCCACGCCCCGCAGCTCCGGCACGCACCAGTGGTTCGTACGGCTGACCGCCGCGACGCGCAGCGCGCACGACATCGCGCTGGCGCTCGCCCGACGTCCCGACACCTCCTGGGTACGACTGACCTCCGGAGGCACGGAGATCGTCGCGATCATCCACACCGCGCCCGCGGGTCCGGACGCGCACGCGTTGCTGCTGCGCGACATCCCCCGCACCGCCGGGATCACCGCCGTGTCCGCGCACTACCTGCTGCACACCTACCTGGGCGGGCCGACAGCGTGGCGCGGCCGGGTCGACGCCCTGAACGCGGACCAGGAGGCGCGACTGCGCTCCGGGACCGGCACGGCGGAGACGTCGAACACCGCGGACGCCTCCGGCCCCGCGGCCTTCGACGACACCGCCCACCTCCTCACGGACGCGGACCGGCTGCTGCTGTCCGCACTGCGCGAGGACGCGCGCCTCAGCTATGCGGAACTGGCCACCGCCACCGGCACCACCGCGTCCACCGCCGCCCGCCGACTGGCCCAACTGCGGGAACGCGGCGCGCTGTTCTTCGACATCGACATCGATCCGGCGCTTCTGGGCGTGACGGTGTCCGCGCTGCTGTGGATGCAGGTGGCCCCCGCACACCTGGATACGGTGGCGACGGCGCTGGCCCTACACGACGAACTCGCGGTGGTCGCGGCGACGACCGGCCCGACGAACCTCGTCGCCCACGCGCTGTGCCGCGACGCCGAGGCCCTGCACCACTACCTGACGCGGCGGGTGGCCTGGGACGCGGTCACGCGGATCGAGACGGCGCCGGTACTGCGCACCTACAAGGCGGCGGCGACGCTGCGCTCGGGCTGACGCCGTCCGCCGAAACGATGGGCGGGCCGAAGCACGCAGGCGCAGGCGCAGGTCCGGATCTGGATCTCGGTCTGGATCTCGGTCTCGGTCTCGGTCTCGGTCTCGGTCTCGGTCTGGATCTAGAACGAGGAGGGGGGCGGGGTGAGGGTGTGGATCAGCGCGGTCAGGCCCTGCGTGTAGATGCCGTGGAACAGGGTGATGGCGTCGTCGTCGCTGATGCCGTCGGGCGTGAAAGTGCCGGACCATTCCACGCGGGCCGTGTCCTGGCGGGACGTCTCGTGCACGCTGAGCGTGGAGCGGTAGCCGGTGACGGGGAACGGGGCCCGCAGGATCGAGTAGCTGTATGTTCGGGCCTCGTTGTCGAAGGCTTCGAGCCGCTCGACGATCACGTCGCCCTCCTCGTTCACGAGGCGGCGCAGACGTCCGCCGTCGCTGAGTTCGCTGGTGGGAATGTAGGGGAGCCAGTCGGGCAGCGAGTCGAAGCCGCCGATGAGCTGCCAGACGCGGTCGGGTGACGCGGCGATGTCGATGGACGCGGTGGTCGTGGCCACGGGATTCTCCTGGAGTGTGCGGGGTGACGAGGGGCGGGCGGCGGGGACGGGGGTCAGGCGGCGGGGACGGGGGCGTCCGGCGCTATCAGCCGCTCGTCGCGCAGGTCGGTCCAGAACGCGGCCGGGATCCGCTCGCCGAGAGCGGTGACGTCCTCGGCGATGCGACTGGGCCTGGTGGCACCGGGGATCGCGGCGGCCGTCGCCGGATGGGCGAGGGAGAACTGCAGCGCGGCGGACTTGATACCGACCCCGTGCCGCTCGGCGACCGCCTTGATCCGCTCCACCCTGTCGACGATGTGCGCGGGAGCCTTCTGGTACTCGAAGTGGGTACCTCCGGCGAGGATGCCCGAGCTGTACGGGCCGCCGACCACGATGTCGACGTCCTGGGCGGCGGCGGCCGGCAGCAACCGCTGCAGGGCCCGGTCGTGGTCGAGAAGTGTGTAGCGGCCCGCGAGGAGGAACGCGTCGGGCTTCGGCTCGTCCAGGTCCAGGGTGAGCTCCAGGGGCTCCACGCGGTTGACGCCAAGGCCCCAGGCCTTGATCACGCCTTCCTCGCGCAGCTTCTGCAGCACTCGGAAGGCACCGGTGCGCGCGCTCTCGTACGAGGCCAGCCACTCGTCCCCGTAGAAGTCCTGCGCGACATCGTGCACCCACACGATGTCGAGGCGATCCGTCCGCAGGCGCTCGAGGCTGTCCTCGATGGAACGCAGGGTGGCATCGGCGGTGTAGTCGTTGACCATCCTGTTCGGGCGGCCGTGTTCGAAGAGGCCGCCCTTCTCGCCGAGGTCCCGGGCGCTCGGGTCCTCGATCTCGTCGAGGACGACGCGGCCGACCTTCGTGCTGAGCACGAACTCCTCGCGCGGGTGTTGTGCCAGTACGTCGCCGAGCCGGATCTCGGAGAGGCCGGCGCCGTAGAAGGGCGCGGTGTCGAAGTAGCGGATGCCCTGGTCCCAGGCGGCCTCGACGGTGGCAGCCGCCTCCTCGTCGGGGATGGCGCGGAACATGTTGCCGAGCGGTGCGGTGCCGAAGCCGAGCGCGCCGGGCAGGAGGGACTTGATGCTCATGGAAGATCCTCGGGATGGTGGTTCGGACGGATACATCACTGAATGTGCGATCCGTCGGGCTTGCCTGTTCGAGGCTAGGATCCCTACATGAGACTGTCCAAGACTTGCTTGGACATGGTTGAGTCCTCCGAGGTCCTAAATGCTTGACCTGCGACAACTTCGCTATTTCGTCGCCGTCGCCGAGGCCGAACACGTCGGCCGTGCCGCCGAGCGCCTGCACATCTCCCAGTCACCCCTGAGCCGGCAGATCGCCCAGCTCGAGAAGAACCTGGGGCTCACCCTCTTCGAACGCAGTCAGCAGCGCATCCGGCTGACTTCCGACGGCAGGGTATTCCTGACCGAGGCGCGGGCCCTGCTGCGCCACGCCGACCGGCTGGAGAACCTCGGCCGCCGACTCGGCCGCGGGGAGGAGGGCGGCCTGTGCATCGGATACGTGGCCGATGCCATGCACACGGGCGTCCTCCCCTCGGCCCTGCGCACCCTGCGTGATCAGCGCCCAGGAATCCACGTAGCGCTGTACGACCAGGAGTCGGCCGAGCAGTTCGAGGGGCTGCGCCAGCGCAGCCTCGACATCGCGTTGGTGCGCACGCCGCCGCCCGAGGACGACCCGGACCTGAAGGCGGCGTCGTTGCTGCGGGACCCCCTGCTGCTCGCGCTGCCCGAGAAGCATCCCCTCGCCCTGACGGAGGAGTTGACGCCCGACGTCCTTGCAGGGCAGCCGTGGATCGCGGTGGGCGACGCCCGGGATCCGGCGTGGCGTGACACGTTCGTCGCGTCGTGCGTCGCCTCCGGCTTCACGCCGGACATCCGTCTCGACGCGGCCGACCCTCTCACCGCGCTGGGTCTGGTCGCGTCCGGTCTGGGCCTCGCGCTCATCCAGAAGAGCATGGTGCGCGGCACGTCCGAAGGCGTCGCGGTACGTGAACTGCCCTGGTACGAAGGGTCCGTTCAGCTGTGGGCCGCCTGGCACCGAGTCGATCTGCGGCCCGTGGTGGCCGCGTTCCGCGAAACGGTGCTCGCGGATCGGGTCGCGACGTGAGCGCAGGCGGCGGCCCGCGCACCGACACAGAAGGCTTGGCGAGCAGCCCCCGGCGACCTCAGAGGTAGTCGTTCTGCTTGAGCTCGATCACCCAAGCGCGTCGTTCGCAGATCTTCCCGTCACGCATGCGGAACACCTCGGCCATCGACATGCGCATCACCTCTCCCGTGTCACGCATCACCGTTCCGGTGAGCTCGGCCATGACCACGTCGTCCTCCTCGACCATGCGTACCACCTCCAACTGGGGAGGCGGGACGAAGCCGGGGCCCTCGATGGCGGCGTCGTACGCCTCTTTTCCGGTCAGATGGAAACCGCCGAAGACCGTCCACTCGATGTCATCGGTCAGGCAACTCAGGATCTGTGCGTGATCGTTCTTGCGGAAGCCGTCCAGATAGGTCTCGACGGTCTGCTTGTTCCGGGACATGGCTCCTGCTTTCCAGCGCAAGGAAGGCGCAAGGACGACTGCATCGCTCTCCGGAGGCCCTGAACCGGACCGTAGACCGTTGCGGTACCTCCATAGCGCTGCTGTGCGCGGGAGGCAAGCGGCGCTCACTCGAAGGTGTGGTCCGTACGGCAGATAGAGTGACGGTCCTCGAAAGGCGTAGTGTCATATGCCTGTTGCCCAGGGCAGGCGGGCAACTCGCAGGCGGGGGCCAGGGGAGAGGACGGCATCACGAGATGACGAGCACCGACTGGAGCGACCGAGGATTGTGCCGTACGGCCGATCCTGACGACCTGTTCGTCGAGGGCGCCGCGCAGAACCGGGCCAAGATACTGTGCAGCGGCTGCCCCGTACTCACCGAGTGCCTCGCCTATGCGCTGGACCATCGCATCGAGCACGGCGTATGGGGAGGCATGACCGAGCGCGAGCGCAGGGCCCTGCTGCGCCGCCGTCCGACGGTCACTTCCTGGCTGCACCTCCTGGAGACGGCGCGCGTGGAACACGAGCGCACACACGACGCCACCGCTGTCGCACACCGGGCGAGCTGACGCCCTCGCACCTCCGCAGGCACAAGGCTCCGGAGAACGCATCACCGGTGCGGCTCGCCTTGTCACCACGTTGGCCGGGCCTCGTCCGTTCTCCGGACGGACGCCGCCGTCACCGTGGTGGCCCGGGCGACGGTGACGGGCGACGACGGCTCATGCGGCGCGGGGAGTCCGAGCCGGTCGTGCAGGACGTGGGCCGTACTCGGACGTGGGCCGTACTCGATCGCGATGGCCGCATGAGTCGACGCTTCGACGTCGCCGTGAATGAAGTGGATGCGGAGGCCGACCCCGGCGCCCGGCGCGGGGTGCCACCCGATGGCCGTCGATGTCTCCCACGCCACGATCGCGGCAAGGGCGAGCAAGCCGTGGCCACCCTCACCGCGCAGCGAATTCTCCGCGATCTCCGCCGCGGCACCCCACCCCCGCATTGCCGACCTCGGCCGGGCGATCTTCGCCTTCCGCTTGGTCTGCGCAAAATGAGGTGGGAGACGGCTCAACGAGACAGGTCGCCGAAAAGGCCCTAATTCGCAAAAGCTGTCACGTGTGCGTTTTTACCGGCCACCGGCAGCGATGAAATCCAGCCAGTTGTGTGGTGCGACATTGTGCGCAGGGGCGTGAACTGTCACCGTCATGCGCGGAATGAACAGCCCGATCATGACTTTCGACGACCTCAACTCCGTTGCCAGGTAAGGCCGTTGGCCGGCAAATGCGCCGACACGGCAAAAATGCCAATTTCTCCGCCATTTACCGGCTCCAGGCCTGAGCAAGGCGGGTGCCGGGCGGGCGACTCCTTCCATGAACGACACATCGCAGCACTGTGCGGTTTCGGGTCGGTCGACCAGTCCGACGGATGTCCGCAGATCCATCGAAGGAGATGTTTCGCAGTCATGATAAACGGTTCATTTCATGTTCACGCAGACAAAGCGCGCATCCGGCAGGGGAGCATCATGAGCGCGAGACCGGGTTGGAGGGTCCGGGTCGGGGTCTTCGCCGCCACGACGGCGCTTCTCTCGGCGGGCACCCTGCTCGGTGCCAATCCGGCGTCGGCGGCGCCCGCGGCGATCAAACTGACCTCCTCGTCCTGCCCTGGCGTGATCCTGCGGGGCCAGGTGAGCGGCTGCGTCACGGAGCTGCAGAACCTGCTCAACGCGCACGGTGCCGGTCTGGTGGTGGACGGCAATTTCGGGGCGAACACGCTCTACGCGGTGCGCGAGTACCAGGCCTCCGTCGCGATCGCCGTGGACGGGGAGGTGGGCCCCCAGACCAAGAGCAAGCTGTACGCGACCGGGGGTTCGGCGCCAGCACCGGTCAATCTCACGTCCTCGTCGTGTCCGGCGAACATCGTCCAGGGCAACAAGGGCGGATGCGTCACCGAACTCCAGCGGTTGCTCCGCCACTTCGGTTACGCGATCGATGTGGACGGCGATTTCGGGCCGGCGACGGACAGCGCGGTCCGCAACTTCCAGTCCGCGCACGGCCTGTCGGTCGACGGCCAGGTCGGCACGAACACCAAGCGGGAGCTCTACGACACCGACGAGTCGCCGTCGACGGCTCTGGACCTGCGATCGGCGTCCTGCCCGTCGAACATAGTGGAGGGGCAGAGCGGCGGTTGTGTCGCGACGCTGCAGGCCCTGCTCAACGGCAAGGGTCAACATCTCGATGTGGACGGCCAGTTCGGGCCCCTGACGCTGACGGCCGTGAAGTCGTTCCAGTCCTCGGCGGGCATCTCGGTGGACGGCGAGGTCGGCCCGAACACCAAGACCGCCCTGTACTCGAACATCAGCACCGGTGGCGGCAGCGGCGCACCGGCGCCGATCAACCTGAACTCCAGCTCGTGCCCGAGCAACATCGTGAAGGGCCAGAAGAGCGGCTGCGTCACCGAGCTGCAGAGCCTGCTGAACCACCACGGGGCCGATCTCGCCGTCGACGGCGACTTCGGGTCGATGACCGACAGCGCTGTGCGGGACTTCCAGGCCGAGAAGGGCCTGTCGGTCGACGGCCAGGTGGGCCCGAACACCAAGGCCGCTCTGTACGGCGCGGTCACCCCGCCGTCCTCGCCCGCGCCCGGCGGCGGGTACAGCAAGATCCTCGATGTGGCCGCGGCCGAGGTCGGCACGGTCGAGGGCAGTGCTCGCGCCAACAGCTACGGTTCGGCCGTGGGCCTGTCGCTGTCCACCAGCAACTACGCCTGGTGCGCGACCTTCGTGAGCTGGGTGGCCAAGCAGACCGGGGCCTCCTCGTACCGCAACACCTACGTTTCGGGTTGGGTCAAGCAGGCTCGGGCCGGCAACTACCACCTGTCGGTGACGACCAACCCGCAGCCGGGCGACATCGTGGCCTTCGACTGGAACGGTGGCAACGACTACACCGGCGGGCATGAGCACATAGGCATCGTGAGAACGGTGAGCGGCGGTTCCAGCTTCACCACCGTCGAAGGCAACACCGGCAATCCCAACGGCGGTTCGGACGGCGTCTACGTCAAGACCCGCGGTAAGAACAGCGGATACGACGTGCTGTTCATCCGAGTCCGCTGACCGGTGCACCGTTGACCGGTGCACCGTTGACCGGTGCACCGTTGACCGGTGCACCGTTGACCGGTGCACCGTTGACCGGTGCACCGGCTGGCCCGTTGATCGGGTGTCTCGCCGAGAGCGTTCACCCAGGCGTTTCGTCTCGCGGCCGGAGACCGAGCCCGTGATGCCGGGTCCCCGCCGCGAGACGTGGCCGCGTCGGTGAGGCGGCAGGCCGTGATCCAACAGGCACCACCGAATGGATCGCGGCCTGCGGGCCTTCTGTGTGACCGGACGGGCCGTCCGGTCACACCGTGGCCGACACCGGCCCGGGAGCCGACTCGGCGGACAGGAAAACCGGTGTCACCGAGACCGGCAGGGCGATCACTCCGCCGTCGCGTTCCACCGGCACGGGTGTGCCGAAGACGTCGACTGCGTGCGCCTCCGCATGGGGCCAGGGGCGCTCGACACGCGTGGCGGCCTCTTCCTCGCCCGCGAACACGTCACCGGCGGTCCAGGCGACCTCCAGGGCGCCGCGCCCGTGCCGCTCCACCGTGAAGACGTAGAGGTCGGGACGGTGCTCGACGGCGACCCGGCGCACATGATCGACGCCCTCCAGCCGCGCGGCCAGGAGCGCGAAGGCGTCCGCCGACGGACGGCGGACGGTCAGCCGGGTTCCGTCGTAGTCGAGCAGTGCCAGCTTGCCGTAGAGGAATCCCATCAGGTTGAGCCGGTCGTGGTAGCCGGGGATCTCCGGGGCGAGGTTCCAGCACACCGTGCGGCTGATGCCGGCGGCCAGGGCGAGGATGTTGCGGGTCACGATCTG
Organism: Streptomyces rhizosphaerihabitans; assembly: GCF_025399795.1. GTDB lineage: Bacteria > Actinomycetota > Actinomycetes > Streptomycetales > Streptomycetaceae > Streptomyces > Streptomyces rhizosphaerihabitans. The sequence goes on from NZ_JAODTZ010000016.1 coordinate 102,049, forward strand.
CCGGCAGTTGATCCGGTCCCGCCGCGCGCTCAGTTCCGGCGGGCAGTCCTCCATGAACATCCGCAGGGTGTCCGGGAGTTCGGCCGCGCGGTCGTACAACGCACGCATGGTGCGGCGGTCCGGCGGCTCCGTCTCCGGACCCGGGACCGGGGCGGTGAAGACCGCGGTCATCTCCCGCTCGAACGCCGTCTGCGCCTCGGGGAACTCGAACAGTGTCGGGCCGTTGTACTCGCCCGCCACCACGGGCCGCTCGTAGCCGTGTCGCCGCATCATGGCGCGGACATCGTCGACGTGTACCGGGATGTCGTGCGGGTCGCCGTACAGGTTCACGCAGAACAGGTCGTAGTCGTCGCGGGCCCGGTCCACCACATGGTCGAAGAACTGCCTGGCCGTGCTGTCCTGCGGGCTGGACAGTACGTCGTAGCCGCAGCCGCCGAGGACGACACGGGCTGCGGGGTCGGCCTCCCGTACGGCCCGGGCGAAGACGGCGAGCTGCTCGACGTACTCGGGTGCGGTGCCGTCCCAGAGCAGACCGGTGTTGCTGGGTTCGTTGTCGCACTGCCAGTACTCGACACGGCCCCGGCACCGGGACACCAGACGATCGACGAAGTGTGCGTACCGCGCGTCGTCCTTCGCCGGAGACGACGGCAGGAAGCCGGACGGGGTACGGGTGGCCCAGGGCGAGCTGGAGCAGACCGTGAACCAGGTCTCGGCGGCCGGGTCGAGCTGGTCGAGGATCGCGTCCACCGTCGCCCAGTCGAAGCGGCCGGGCTCCGGCTCGACCTGGGCCCAGTACACGTAGACCCGTACGAGGGTGCCGCCGAGTGCCCGGACCTGCGGCACAAAGGCGTCCGGCTCACCGAACAGGCCGTAGCCGATGCCCCGGCCGATACCCAGCCGGATCCCGGCCGGTACTGCTTCCCTCTCCATGACACTTCCCTTCGTGCTTACGTATACGCCTTAAACTGTAGCTGATGGTATAAACTACGCCCGTGGACGAAGTGCGGAAAACGGTCGGGGAGCCCGGCGTCTCGCTGATCTGGACCCATCCCGAGCCCCGGCGTCGGCAGAGCCCGCTGGAGCGCGAGGACATCGTGCGAGCGGCCATGGCCGTCGCCGACGAGGGCGGTGCGGAGGCGCTGACGATGTCCGCGGTGGCCAGGTGGCTGGGCCCGTACACGCCCATGGCCCTCTATCGTCACGTACTGAGCAAGGACGGACTCGTCGATCTGATGCTCGACGCCGCCACCGCGGAAGTCCCACTGCCTCCGGAGCGAAGAACTGACGGATGGTCAGACCTGAGGGCGGTGGCCACGGAGACCTGGGCAATGGCCAAACGGCACCTCTGGTACGCCCAACTCGCCCCGACCCGGCCACCGTTGGGCCCGCATGCGATGCGCCGTACAGAGTTCCAGCTCCGTGTCCTGCTGGAGCAGGGTGCGGACCTGGGCCGGGCCGTCGCCTACGCGGCACTCCTCGACCGCCATGTCCTGGGCAGCGCGCAACAGGTGGCCGAGGAACACGCGATGCGGCGCCGGCTCGGCCTCGACACCCCGCAGCGGCTCACCGAAGCCGTCGCCGCGGCCCAAGGGCTGGCGGAGCAGGGAGGTCACGAACTGCTCGCCCGCTGGATGAAAGCACCGACCGGACCCGGCATGGACGAGCAGTTCGAAATCAGCCTGACCTTTCTGCTCGACGGCATCGAGTCCGAGTTGAACCGCTGAGTCCCTGGCGAGCGGAGCTGCCAGATGCGCCCGACGGGTCGGCGCTGCAGGTGTCCGTGCGAGCCTGTGGCCCGGCATGGTGGTTCGGCGGACATGCCCTTCCGGGCCGGGTGTCACGCCTGACCGGAACCGTCGCCCGGGCCCGGCCTTCCCGCTAGGCTCAGGTTCCCTCAGGTTCGTACCTGTGGTCAGCGGGAAGGATGAAGCGCCCGTGGCGTAGCCGGCGTTCCGGTCACGAGCGCCTCGCAAGACCCTGTTCAAGAGCACGACAGTACGACCCGTCCGTCCACGCGGTATCCGGCTTTCGTATACCGGTGGCCGCCGCCCGAACGGGAGCCGACTCGGCCCGCCACCCCGGGACGCGCCCGTCGGCACTGCTGCTCGGGCGCCGACCGGCAGACACGCCCGTCCACGTATCAACACCTACTCACCGAGGTCCGATGCCCACCCTCAGATTTGGCAAGTACCTGACATTAGCGACCGCGGCCCTTCTGCTGCTCGCCACGGCCCCCGGGGCGGTCGCCGCCACCGGGGATCCCGCGGGCAGCGCGCAGGCAGCTTCGGCCACCGCTTCCGCCACCGAGACGTGGCAACCGCCGTTGTCCACCCGCGGGCGGTACGTCGTGGACGCCGACGGAAACCGTTTCCGGCTGAAGTCGGCCAACTGGGACGGCGCGCAGGGCTCCTGGACAGGCAGCGGCAGCATCGACGACCCGGCCAACCATCACGCAGGCCAGGACTCCTACGGCATACCCCTCGGCCTGGACCGTGCTTCCCTGCCCCAACTGCTCGGCGACTTCCACCGGCTGGGTATCAACAGTATCCGGCTGCCCTTCTCCAACGAGATGATCCATGCGACGACACCGGTGCCGGACGTCGCCGTCACGGCCAATCCGGGGCTACGGGGCAAGACACCCCTGCAGGTCTACGACGCCGTGGTCGCCGCCCTCACCCAGGACGGGTTCGCGGTCATCCTGAACAACCACACCAACACCTCTCGATGGTGCTGCGGCGTCGACGGCAACGAACGCTGGAACAGCGGGCAGTCGACCCAGCAGTGGGCGGACGACTGGGTCTTCATGGCCCGCCGTTACGCCGGTGACCCGCGGGTGGTGGGCGCCGACCTCTACAACGAAGTACGCCGTGACGTACTGGACGACCCCAACTGGGGCCTGGGCGACGCCCACGACTGGTACGCGGCCGCCCAGCTCGCCGGGGACCGCATCCTCTCCGAGGCCAACCCCAACCTCCTCATCGTCATCGAGGGGATCAACTGGACCGGTCTGCCGGTCGACGGGCTGCCGCACGGCCGCCCCACCCTCACCCCCGCGCGCATGCTCTCGCACACCCTCGTCGCCGCTCACAAGCTGGTGTACTCCGCCCACTTCTACGGATACACCGGCCCCAACCACAGCGGCGCCAGCGGGATCGGCGAAACCCACGACGCCCGCTACCAGGACCTCACGCGCGACCAGCTCTACCAAGTCCTCAACGACCAGGCCTTCTTCGTCTCTTCGGAGGAGAACCAGCACTTCACCGCACCTGTGTGGATCAGCGAGTTCGGCATCGGAGCCGGTGAGACGAACACGGCCGCCCGTACCTGGTTCGGCAACGTCACCGACTACTTCGCCGACCACGACGCCGACTTCGCCTACTGGCCGCTCGTCGGCTGGGAGGGCCACGACGACTGGTCCCTGCTGCGCTACGACACCTCGGGCAACCGGTACGGCATCCTCGACCAGTCCGACTGGCGCGGGAGCGCATGGAACCGGCTCATGACCGCCCCGACCCGCACCGGGTCCGTCGCCGCGGTCCCCAGTTGGCGCATGCTCGCCACGGATCACGGCGACTATGTGCAGTCGCTCCGGGTGCGGGCGGGCGGCGACTGGAACTCGGGTGCGTCCAAGGCCACTTGCCCCGACGGGCAGCGGCTGATCGGTCTCGGGCACAGCGGCGTCCGAGCGTTGTGCACCGACGTCTCCACGGGCGACCTGCGCTCCGCGGGCAATAGCCAGACTGTCGTCACCGACGAGCGCTACGTTCCCGCGGGCGGTGACTGGGCCTCCGGATACACCAAGTTGCAGTGTCCGACGGGGAACTTCCTCATCGGCTACAGCCGCCGCGGCGGCCGGACGTCGGCGGGCCTGTGCGTTCCCGCCGGCCCCGCGTTGGCGGGCGCCGGGCGAACCGTGTGGTTCGACCGTTCCGACAACCGGCCCGCCAACGCGGCCGGCGGCGACTTCGCGAACGGCGACTACAAGGGCCAGTGCGCCGATGACGAGTACGCCGCCGGGATCGCCTTCACGACCCGCTTCGGCGCCGGTCAGGGGCCGGCCGCCCTGCTCTGCCGCAAGCTGAGCTGATCACCGCTCGTCCGGCATGGACGCGGTCCGCGCACTGGGCGGAGGGTGCCCAAGAGGTGCCGTGCCGTGAGTGACGTACCGCCGCGCGAAAGCCCTCGCCGCCGGGACCCGGCCGACCAAGCCCCTGCGCACACAGGCCGATTGGGTCCCGGCGGCGTGTCCACCCGACTCCACGCCGACTTCGGACACCTGACGAACATGCAGGGGACCCGAGGGGATCTGCAGAAGGAGCCGCCCATCGACGTCGACACCGAGTGGATATGACTGGCCCTGCCGTGTACCTGGTCGCTAACCTCGCCACCCATGAACCAGCGCAGGCGGAAGAAGCTCTCCCGTCATCTCTTCGCGGCAACAGTGACAGGTGACGCCGCCCGAGTGAAATGGGTTCTGCGGGCTGGAGCCGACCCGGAGCGGAGAGACAGTGAGGGCACTACCCCTCTGTACGCGGCATCCGTGAACGGGGAAGCAGAGATAGCCCGCCTTCTCCTGACGGCCGGGGCCTCCCCCGACACCGAGAGCAGCGGACTCGGTTCGGAGGGCACGCCGTTGTGCGCAGCCGCATGCTGGGGGCACGTCGAAACGGTTCGCGAACTGTTGGCGCACGGCGCGGACCCGAGCCTTCGTGAAGATCGCGGAACGGGCTGGTCCCCCCTGGACTGGGCGAACAACGGCCCCCACCCCGAAACCGCCGAACTCCTCGCCGCAGCGCGAGCCACCCCAAGCGGGGGAACCACGTAGATCGCCGTTCGTCGTCAGCATGCCACTCGGCTCGATTTCCAGGCCGCCGTGGGACGGAGCCGTCGGGCCGCCGACGGGCGGCAGGACGTCATGTGTGCGATGGATTGGGGTGAGGGCCCGAGACCGGGCAGGGATTCGGGCCCTCACGTGCCGCGCATCCGTCGGGGGCGTTTGCGCGATGACCTCTTCAACGAGCCTCGTGCCCGAGGGATACGATCCGCCGCTCGACCAGGTCCGCGAGTACTCCCCGAGCGGTCGTTCCGTTCGGCCGGGCCCACCCGGCGACGAGGCGACCGGACGAACTCTGTGCGACCTCCTCCGGCCGCGGGACGCGGTTGACCTGAACGTCAAAAGCGTCGCCGGGGCCAATTCCGTGGACAGCGACGGTCGGGTCAGGGGTGTCGCTCCTGCTCTGATGCTGTGGCTCCGTCTCGCCGCGCAGCAGCGCGTGCAACTGCGCCATCACCACCGGGTCGTGGACGCCGTCGTAGATCCACCGGGTGCCGGGCACCGCGTGCTCGGAGGTCCCGATCAACGCCTCGTCGGGGACACCTTCCAGTACCGCACCGCGGTAGCCCATCGGCACCGGATACGCCACCGGCGGCTGCGCGGTGGCGTCCACCACGACCATGAACTCGATCCCGACAGCGCCCTCGGGATCGTCCAGACGGAACCCGCCGGCCTTGACGAGCTCCGGCGCTTCCGTGTCGCCCACGTACCAACTCTGCTTCGGCAGCCAGCCGGTGAGCAGTTCCGGCTTGGTGGGCGTCATGGTGGTGTGGTGGACAGAGGCCGTGCGAGCTCCCTCACGCGTAGGTCCGGGCCCGTCCTCCGACGGGGTGTGATCGAACCTGTCGGAAACCTCCTGTGCTTCCCGAGCGACAGCAACTGGCCCCACAGGCTTGCCCGTTGCCCATGTCGCCTCGGACAGTCACGTTCCCGAAGGGGGTGGTGTCACAGAACACCGGAGGTCGAAGGACGACTCACGGAAGCTGCTCGACCAGCCGGTCGACGAGCGGGGCCGGGTGTGACAGTGCGGCCAGATGCCCACCGGGAACGGTCTCGGCCTCGATCCCGAGGCGGTCGTGGGCCACTCGGCGCTGGAACTCCAGAGGGAAGAACCGGTCCTCGGCCCCGGCAAGCACACGCGTGGTCACGTCGGGCCATCGCTTGATGTCGCATGGCTGGCCGAAGGCGATGTCGGCCTCGGGTCGCTCGTGATCCGCCCCTGCGGCGGCGACCGCCGCCGGTACGTCGTGCAGGAAGTAGGTGTCCAGGTCGAACTCGGTGCCGTAGCCGCCCGCTTCGGCCGCGGCGAGGCGGGCCGGCTCCGATCCCGTGTTGCCCCACCACTGTGCGGGCGTCTCGCCCGGGAGCGGCACCATCGCATTGACGAGCACCAGCAGTCCTACGGGAACACGGGCGCAGACCATCGGTGCCGTGAAGCCGCCCATCGACTGGGCCACCAGGACGACATCGTCGTGATCGCCGATCGCCGCGACCACAGCGTCGGTGTACTCGGGCAGCCCCGAGGACTCATCGGCGCCGGGCAGATCCACCGCGACCGCCTCGTGCCCCCTCGCTTGCAACTCGGACACCACCCGATGCCAGTACCAGGCCGCACCCCCGGCCCCGGGAACCAAGACAAACACGCTCATCCTCGCCTCCGTCCGTTCACCCTCACGACGTACAGACCGCCGACAGCGACGGAACTCATCGGTCGCGGTGACGACCTGACACCGTTATCGGTCGATGTTCCAGTCGGACGGCAGGGCTTCATCGCAGAACACGCAGACGAAGTCGTCCTCACGCACGACATTGACCTGTCGGCATGACACACAGCGCCGGAACACCACCTGGTGCGTGAACCGGTCGGGGCGATCGACCCCGGCTCGCTCCAGGGCATCCGCTACGGCCGACCATGAGCCGACGTCCGGGCAGTATCCGGTCGACTGATTGCTGACCTCGTCGACCACCCACTGCCCGAACTCCTCGCGGAAGCTCACCTCACCAGCACCCAGCACCGCTTCCCCGCCCGCGCAGACCACGTGCTCGCTGCGGCGCGGCGCGCCAATCGGAGGGCGCCCTGGGTATCAACTACGAAGGTGAACGGCTCAGCCAGTTCTTCCACGTCGCGAGCCGACACCCACCGAGTGAAGTCCGTCGGCGAGCGGATGCGTGCGCCCTCTCCGCCAGGCCGGACAAGACCCCTAAGATCACTGGGCCCCACATAGCGGTAGTCCCGTCCCGGTGCCTTCATACCGGCCAACCTAGACCGGCGCCACGGCCAGGACATGGGGAATTACGCCCTTATCGAGCTGTCGACACAGTCAGGTGATCGGGGAGCGGGTACCCGTCCACCGGATGCGATCGCTGGTCCCGGGGCGCCGGCGTCAACGTACAGTGCGGTCAGGACTCGCCTTTCGGCAGCGACTGTTGCCTCTTGGAAGCTCGTGGTCCGAGGCGAGAGACGAGGTAGGCATTCGATGCGGGCCATGGCCGAGGGCGTCGGCGCGCCGCATGGTGCTCGGCCGGCCGCGTACAGCACCGTTTCCACTCATCTGGCCCTGCACAGTGATCGAGGGCTCAGCGAGCTCGTGGACGCCGCCGCACCGCTCGGTTCCGGTATCGGCGGGCGGTCCGCGCTGCTGGAAGTCGCCGGCACGCCGGTGTTCGTCAAGCGGGTCCCCTTGACGGAGGTCGAGCTTCGGCCCGACCGCGTGCGGTCCACGGCGAACATGTTCGGACTACCTGTCTTCTGCCAGTACGGCATCGGGGGGCCGGGGTTCGGGGCGTGGCGGGAAGCCGCCGTCCACACCATGACCACCAACTGGGTGCTCGCAGGGCAGCATCAGGGATTTCCGCTGATGTACCACTGGCGGGTGCTGCCGGACGAGGCACCCACCCTTCCGGACGAGCTCGCCGACGTGGATCAGGCCGTGGCCTATTGGGGAGGCGGGCCGGAGGTACGTCGTCGTATCGAGGCCCTCAGGGAGTCCCCGGCGAGCCTCGTGCTGTTCCTCGAGTACATCCCTAAGACGCTGCACGACTGGCTCAACGAGCAGGTACGAGCCGGCGACGGGGCCGTCGACCGGGCTTGTGCCCTGGTGGAGAGGGAACTGGCGGCCGGTACTTCGTTCATGAACGACCGAAGTCTCCTGCACTTCGACGCCCACTTCGAGAACATCCTGACCGACGGCCGGCGCCTCTACTTCGCCGACTACGGCCTTGCCCTGTCGGCCCGCTTCGACCTGTCCGCCGCCGAGGCCGACTTCTTCGAGCGGCACCGGACGTACGACCGCGCGTACACGCTCAGCTACTTGGTGAACTGGCTGATCACGGGCCTGTACGGCTACGAGCGGGCGGAACGGGTGGCGCTGATACGCGCGTGTGCCCAAGGGGCACGCCCTCCCGCGGGCCCGCCGGAGGCCACGGCGCTCCTTGACCGTCACGCTCCTCTCGCGGCAGCCGTGACGGACTTCCACGAGAGGCTCCGGGACGAGAGCCGAGAGATCGCGTACCCGCAGGCGGCCATCGAGCGGATCCTCGCATCGCGCACGGGCTGAGGCCTGGCCTGACGTGCGGCCGACGGTGAGGCGTTCCTTCGTCGGCGTGTGCTCGCCGCGGTGCGGTGGGGTCCTCCGCGCGTTCGATGTGGCGGGTCACAGGAGAGGGTCGTCCGGCGTCACGTCGTACCGTCCGGAACCCAGGGGTCACCGCGTCGGCGTGGCGCGGTGGCCCCTGAGGGGTTGTTCGACCGGCTACTTGAGGTAGACCAGCCCGTCGGTCGTGACCGTGGGCCGGCCGCTGGTGCCGACGACCACGATCTTCACCGTGTGCTTGGCGGTGGTGGTCCAGGTGTCCGTCCAGATCGCGTCGCGGTACTTGGTCGTGGTCGACTTCAGGTCCACGGTGGCGGTCTTCTTGCCGTCCGCGTAGACGTACACCTGGCCGGAGGTCGCGGCGCGCGAGACCACCAGGGCCGCCGAGCGGCCGGTGAAGGTCCAGGTCAGCGAGGCGTTCTTCGTCGAGCTGCCGTAGGCCTTGCCGCCCAGGTAGCTGGTCGAAGACCTGGCCGTCCAGGTGCCCGACCGGGTGGCCGAGGTCTCCTGGAGGATGACCAGGGTACCGCTCACCGAGGCCGAGGCAGTGTTGCCGACCTGGTCGTACGCGGTCATGTTCCAGCTCGTGGCGACCGCGGACTTGGCGGTGAAGGCCGCGCTCGTGACCGTCGGACCGTAGGTCTTCGCGACCGGGGCGGTGAGGCGGACCTCCTTCAGCCCTGACGTGTCGGTGGCCCTCCACTTCAGGGTCAGCGGGACGGCCGTGGTGTTCACCGTGCCGGCGCCCAGGGCGAGGTTCGGCTTCGTGGAGAAGACGGGCGCGGTGGTCTCGGCGACGACCGTGGCCTCCGAGGTGGTCGCGGTCCTCCCGGACTGGTGGACGCCCCGTACGGCGACCTTGTGTGTGCCCACGGCCAGGTTCACCTTGGCGGAGGCCGCGGTGCCGGGGACGGTGGCCGCGACCTTGCCGTCGACCAGCACGTCGTACTGCTTGACCAGGGCGGCCGGGGTCGTGGCCGACCAGTTCAGGGTGACGGCGGCCTTGGTGAGGACGGTGGTGCCGGACTGGGCGGCGCCGGTGACGGAGTTCAGGGTGAGGCCGGTGACCGGTCCGCCCGCCCAGGTACGGATCGTGGGCAGCAGGTCGTAGTAGGCGTCGCCCGGACAGACCGTGTTGTAGCCGTCACGGTGGCCGTGGATCGTGGGGAGGGTCATCCTGGTGCCCGCCTCCCACGTCTGGCGGTAGTAGTTCGGTCCGGTCGCGCCCGCGGTGAGGGTGGTGGTGCCGGTCGGGTCGACGCCGTACTGGCCGAGCTTCCACGCGGCGAGCCGGGCGACCGAGGCCATCGACTCCTTCGACGGGGCGATCGAGCTGTAGTCGCCCATGATGGCGATGCCGGTGGTCTCGGAGTTGAAGCCGTAGGCGTGCGCGCCCATCACCGGTCGGTCGACGCCGCCCTTGCGCCCCTCGTAGATCGTGCCGCACTTGTCGACGAGGAAGTTGTAGCCGATGTCCTTCCAGGTCAGCTGTTCCACGTCGTAGGCGTACGTGGCCCGGATGATGGCCGGGGCCTCGGCGCAGGTGTAGTCGTTGGACCCTGCGGTGTGGTGGAGCACCACCGCCTTGATCTTCCCGCCGGGGAGATAGCCGGGCTCCTCAGGGCTGATGGACTCGTCCGCGCTCCAGTCCGCTCGTGAGGCGATCGACGGGCGGGGCACGGTGGACGGCGGGGCCGGCGGGACGGTCGCCGTCGACGAGGCGGTCGGGGTCGGGGAGGAGGAGTCCGACGTGGGGGCGCTGGGAGACGCGCTCTCGGCCGAGGTCTCCGACTCCGTGGGCGCGGCGGAGGTCGTCGTCTCCGTCGGAGGCTCGGAGGCTCGGAGGCTCGGAGGGGAGGGACGGGGACGGGTCGGGGGAGGTGGTCTCCGCGGGCGGGTCCGTCACGGCCGGGTCGGTGGGATCGGTCGGGTCGGCGGGATCGGTCGGGTCCATCACGAACCCGGCCGGCTGCATCCGGGAGTTCTTGCCGCCGCCAGGGTCGATCATGTCCAGCCGGAGGCCCGCGGGCAGCCGCTGTGATGTCCGGCCGGACATCCGCACCTCCACGCCGTCGGATGGGCCCACCCACACCGGATCGGTGCCGCCGCGGGACGCGCCCTGCTCGCCGTCACCGCTGTTGCCGTCCAGCCGCAGCCACTTCGACCACGTACCGTGCTCCGCGTTCCGCGCCCTGGCCTCGATCGTGCCGGTCACCCGTGCGGACGGTTCGGCCCAGGTGACCCCGAGCATGCTGAAGGGCGCGGTACCCCGCCGGACCAGGCCGGCGGACGTGCCGCTGGCGGCCACCTTCAACGCCGCCGTCTTCGCGCTGGTCCGGATGGGCCCGGACTTCCCCTCGTTCCCCGAGTCACCGCTGCCCCCGCCGGTGACCCCCTGGACGACCAACGTTCCGGAGACCGCTGCGGCCACCAGAACGGCCGCACCCCACCCACGACGTCTCAATGCCCTACCCTCTCACTTCTCCGTGTGTCACGCATGTATGTGATGTACAGGGAAAATATATGAGAGTTAAACAATGGCTGGAAACGGTTTCTGGCTCGATTGTGTGTCACCGGTCCACGGAGCCGCGCCGGCCTGACCTGGCCACCTGCCGCCCCGACCGCCGGTCCGCGGGCCGGCCCCGAACGCCGGCCGTCGACCGGGACGGTGCGCAACTGTTCTGCGGGGAGGCCGCCGGGTTCCTCGCCGGTCAGTCGCCCGCGGGTGTGGTCGTGCCGGCCGCGGGTGCGGCGGACAGTCCGAACAACGCGCCGAGAGTGCCGAGTTGGGTGTCGATCGCGTCGAGGGCGGCGAGGGCCGATCGATGCGCGGGTGGCGCCGCTCCAGTTGTCCGCACCTGTTCCGGCGGTGCCGCTCCCGTTGCGGTGGGCGGGGCCGGGCGGCGGCCGATCGCCCGGCGCACGGTGAGTGCGTGCGCCGCGACCTGAGTGCGGCGTCGGAGGACGGCCGGATCGGCGGCGAGGGCGTCCGGGGCCGCACCGACGGCGAGGGCGAGGTGGTCGACGGGATCGCCGCAGCGCCGCAGCGCCGTCACGGACCGGAGCGTGAAGTGGTCCGGGTGCCGCCGAGCGGACAGTGCCCGGGGTGCGGGCACGGCGGCCAGGATCCGCAGCGGAGCCGTCACGGCTCCCAACTGCTCGACGCGGTAGGCGAATCGAGCCTGCGCCATGCGTACGGCCGGGCCGTCGCGCCAGTCGGCCTCCATCAACTCGCCCAGACCCGACAGCGCCGCCGCGGCGCGGGCCCGTATCACCGCCTCTGTACGGATGGGCAGGATCAGCCAGGAGGCCGTCAGGCCGAGAACCGCGCCGACCGCGATTCCCGCCAACCGGGTGTGCAGGAGGTCTCCGGGGTTCTGCCCGAACCAGTCGTAGAGCAGCGAGAGTACGGCGGTGACACAGCCCGCCCAGTAGGCGTAGCTGAGTTCGCGCAGCCACGTGGCCACGGCCAGCACGACGAAGATCACGACGACCGCGGTGTCCGACCGCGGTCCGAACTGTCCGGAGACAGCGGAGGCCACCACCGTGCCGGCCGCCGCGCCGAGCGTGCGCCAGGCCCCTTTGACCAGTACGTCGCCGCGGCTGCGCGCACCGCTGCACACCAGGAACGCCGTGAGCACGACCCACGCCCAGTGGTCCGGCCACAGGTTCCGGCCGATCGCGAACGCGGCGGTCAACGCCGCCGCCATCTGCAGAGCCATCCGGGTGCCGGCGGGCAGCCGGCGGCGCGTGGCGCGTGGCGCCGTGGTCACTTTCGCGGAGGGCGGTCGCGCCACGAGGCCGGTGCGCTGCGCCGTCCACGTCACCACGGTTCCCCAGGCGACCGCCGCCAGGGCCGTCACCGCCGCCCAGCCGGTGTGCTCGTGCCCGCTCACGGGCACCGTCCCGGCGGGCACCACCAGGACCGCAATCAGTGGCAGAACGACGAGTGTGCCGGCCCGGGTGGCGCGCGCTCCGAACCGGCGCACCCAGATCGCCCCCGCGACTCCCACGACGAACGCCGCGTCACCCGCAAGGGGGTGCTGCTGGATCAAGGTGCTCAGCTCCGTGCCCGCCGCTGCCGCGCAGGGCAGCACGACGCAGGCCAGCAGCCGATCGGTCCGGTCGAAGAGGCGTTGCACGCGACCGAGCGCCGAGGCGATCACCACCGCCTGCACCACGCTGTCCACGTACAGCCCCGCCTCGTGCTCGACGAGCAGCGCCCAGCCGTACGTGCCCAGCACCGTGGCCATGGCCACGACCGTCGTACGCAGGTGCGTCCCTCGCGGATCGAAGTGCAGTGCACGGCGCGACGACGTCAAAAAGCTACGCAACACGTAGAACCACCGCCAAGAGGACCCCTGGAACAAGCCATGGAGCAAGCCATCTGGAGATGCACCCTCCAGCCGTATCGTAAGTGATACCTTAGCAATGTGATGGGAGAGCGAACAGAACACGAGGACGCGGAACGATATGGGTCCGAGCGGCGGGACGGCCGGGCGTCCGCCGAGATCCGGCAGGGCGTCATCCGGCTCGCCCGCAGGCTGAGCGCGGAGCGCCCCGCCGACGGGCTCAGCCTCAACAAGAGCAGCGTCCTCGGTCACCTGCGGCGCAACGGACCCATGCCGGCCGGTGCGCTGGCCGCCGCCGACCATCAGCAGCCGCAGTCCCTGACGCGGGTCTTCGCCGACCTCGAACAAGAAGGCCTGATCAGCCGCACGCGCGACATGCACGACGGCCGACAGCGCGTGGTGCAACTGACCGAAGCGGGCCGTGAGGCCCTGGCCCGTGACATGGCGCAGCGCGACGCATGGCTCGACATCGCCCTCGTCGACCTCACCGAGACGGAGCGTCAGGTCCTGCTGCTCGCCGCCCGCCTGATGAACCGCCTCGCCGACTCGTCGGCCACCGTGCCCGGCTCCACGAACCGACCCCACTGACGGAGGCTCCCGTGTCCTGGCCCGACCACGCCATCTGGTGGCACGTCCACCCCTTGAGTTTCCTTGGCGCGGAGCCGGCCGCCCTGTCCGCCGGTGCACCGGTGCGGCACCGCCTGCCGGTCCTTGCCGACTGGCTTGACCATCTGGTCGGGCTCGGCTGCAACGGCCTCGCCCTGGGGCCCGTCTTCGCCTCCGAGACCCACGGCTACGACACGACCGACTACTTCCGCCTCGATCCCCGGCTGGGCACCGAGGAAGACCTGCGCGAACTGGTCGACCGGGCCGCGTCGCGCGGGGTCCGCGTCCTGCTCGACGGCGTCTTCAACCATGTCGGCAGGTCCTTCGGCCCCTTCGCCGACGTGGCGCGACGCGGCATCGCCTCCCCGTACGCGGACTGGTTCGTCCCCGAGGGTGACGACTTCCGCACGTTCGAGGGGCACCGTCATCTCGTCGCCCTGAACCACGGGTCTCCGGCGGTCGCCGACCATGTCGTCGAGGTTCTCGACCACTGGCTGGACCGGGGCATCGCCGGCTGGCGGCTGGATGCCGCCTACGCGGTTCCCCGGCCGTTCTGGCGTACTGTCACGGACCGGGTCAGGTCCCGCCACCCCGGCGTGTGGTTCAGCGGTGAGGTGATCCATGGTGACTACGCGGCGTACGTCGTCGAGGGCGGACTGGACACCGTCACGCAGTACGAGCTGTGGAAGGCCGTCTGGAGCTCGCTCAACGACAGCAACCCGCACGAACTGGCCTGGGCGCTCAAACGCCACAACTCCATGATCGACACCTTTGCGCCCCAGACATTCGTCGGCAACCACGACGTCACGCGCGTCGCCAGCCGGCTGGGCGAGCCCCGTCACCTGGCGCACGCGCTCACCGTGCTGTTCACCGTCGGGGGGACACCGTCCATCTACGCGGGAGACGAGCGTGCCTGGGAGGGAGTCAAGGAGGACCGCGCGGGCGGGGACGATGCCATCCGTCCCGCGTTTCCCGTCTCCCCTTCGGATCTCGGCCCCGACGGGCTGGCCGTCCAGCGGCTTCATCAGACCCTGGTGGGCATGCGTCGCCGCCACCCCTGGCTCGTACGTGCGCAGACCCGGATCCACTCCCTCGACAACACCGTCCTCAGCTACACCCTGGCCGCGCCCGACGCCGGCGCCACCCTCGCGGTCGCCCTCAACTTCGGGCCTGCCCCGGCCACCGCCGGCATTCCGGCCGCACCGTGGGCGCCTGTCGCGGGTGACGCTTCCGTCGATTCCGTCACCGGTTCCGTCTCGCTTCCACCCGTGGGCTGGTTCATCGCCACGACATCGGGAAGCCGCAATTGATTCTCGGCCGCCGTGCCCTCGGTTTTCCGGACATCGGCCGGAACGAGGACCGAGGATGGCGTGTCGGCCATGATGTCAGGTGTACGGAAACTGTTGACGTATCAAATCTGTACTGTCGGAAAACGCTTCCGTCGCGTTGAGGGCGTCGCAATTTTCACATTGTTGAAATGTTCTCGGAAGTTAATTTCAGGCACTCGTCTCACGCGGCGTCGGCACTGAATGCGCGTGCCCATGCATTGCGCCAGAGCGTAAGCCGGCGCCCGTGCTGTCCGCATGCCTGGACATAGGCGACCAGGACTTCCTCCGACGGCATGCGAAAACCGGCCAGAATGTCGGCCACCGTGCTGCGCGGCAACGGTCCCGCCCCGAGGTCGCGGGCCTTCTTCTCCATTTCACGCAGGGACGGCTGGCCGGCGGCGAGCCGCGCCTGGTGCATGGCCTCCAGCAGATGAGCCGGGTGGTATACGAGTTCGAGCTTGCGTCCGACGCGTGGCGCGGAGGGAACCTCGCGGCCGTCGGGAGTGTGGCCGGATTGCCGGGCCGCCTGCTCCCAGCGTTGTCGGGCCTCGCGCCGTGTGGCGCCACAGACCTGCGCATACGCTTCCACGACATGGCGACGAGGCAGGAAGGTGCCACGGTCGGCCCGCGACAGGGTGACGGCCGAACAAGCCGGATCCGCGATCCGGAGTCCTTCGGTCAGCTCCGCCATCTGCCGGTAGGTGAGTCCGGATCGTTGACGCAGCGAGCGTAGCCACTGAGCCAGTTCGTAACACTGTGCGGATTGCGGGATCGGCGTTCTGCTCCGCCCCACCACTGCCCCCTGGATGTCGAGACTGCCGGATGCGTGACGCGTCCGATGGTATGTCGATCGACGACGCCCATTGATTCGGTCGATATCGGGACCCGAGGATTGCGTACTGCTAGGAGGGCCCGTTTTGGTCTTTACTTGGGCTCACGTATATCGACGCTATGGATGACCCCGATGAAGAGTCAAGGAGGCTTTACTTTACTTTACTCTGCATGGGAATCCCTTTCCTTTCGGTGGATGTTTGGTTCATTTTGTCCGAGAAGTGGAGTGGTGAGATCCGTGCGTCCACATGGGGTTTTGCGCGGGCGTCGGGTAAGCGGCCCAGTGGGTGTCCAGAATCCTGCTGCATAACGGTCTTGCTGGCTCATTCGCCGCTCTGCTGACATGGATTGGCCGGCCGGAGGTGCCGGTCACTCCTGATCCTGTCGAATCAGCGGAGGAATGCAATGACAACCGTGTCCAACGCCGCTCTCGGTGAAATCATCGAACTGATCAAGGAAGTCAAGCCGGGTATAGCCGATCAGACGGTCGAACCCGGGCACTCCGTCGTCGAGGACCTGGGCCTCGACTCACTGGACCTGCTGCAGCTCGCCCGTCGCATCAACCGGCACTTCGGCGTCGAGTTCGACCTCGACCAGTGGAACGCCGAAGCCGACGAGCACCACCGGAGCATCGCCTCGATCGTGGCCGTCGTAGCCGCCGGCAGTCGTGCCTGAGCCGGCTGCGACCAACCGCGTCGCTCTCGTCACGGGTGGTTCGCGGGGGATCGGGGCCGCTGTTTCGCACCGCCTCGCCGCCGACGGACTCACGGTGCACCTCGTCTGCCGCAGCGCCCTGGACGCCGGACGTCGCGTGGTGAAGGAGATCGAGGCCGCAGGCGGCCGCGCCGTCCTGCACCAGGCGGACGTCGGCGTCGAGGCCGAGGTCGAGGACCTGGTCGAGCAGGTGACCGCACAGGAGGCCGCACTGCACGTCCTGGTCAACAACGCGGCGGTGATCGACGATCAACTCCTCGCGGTCACCCGTACCGACCGCTGGGAGAACGTTCTGCGGACCAATCTCACCGGCCCCTTCCTGACCAGCAGGGCGGTTCTGCCGGCGATGCTGGACCAGGGCTGGGGCCGCATCGTGAACATCTCCTCCAACTCGGCCCGTACCCCAGGACCGGGCCAGAGCGCCTACGCGGCGTCCAAGGGCGGCCTCGAGGCACTCACCCGCGCCCTGGCCGTGGAGGTCGGTCGCAAGGGCATCCGCGTCAACTGCGTGGCACCCGGCAAGGTCCGCACCGAGATGACCGCGGCCGTCGCCGATCAGCTCGGCTCGGACAGTGACGGCACCCGCTGGGGGCTCCCCGAGGACATCAGCGGACTGATCGCCTTCCTCGCCCGTGACGAGGCGGACTACATCCAGGGCCAGACGTTCACGGTGGACGGCGGCCGCATGATCATGCGCAGCCCGGGTCGGCGATCCCGGTGAGCCCGGGGCGAACGGAGGAACAGCCGTGGGGGCAGTGAAGTACTGGGAGGACCTGGCGCACGCACCGGTGCGCCGGTTCGGGCCGGTGGTTTTTGGCGGCGCGCTCCTTGACCAACTCCTCGATCTGATGGGGGAGAAGCACCCGGTGCACGACAGCGACGACTTCGCCCAGGGCACGGACCGCCGGCAGCGCATCGTGCCCGGGGGCTTCATCCACTCCATCACCTCGGGCTGGGTGGTCCAGCACGGCTCCCCGGCCGCCATCGTCGGTATGCGGAGACTGAGCTGGGACTTCGTCAGACCGCTGTATCCCGACACCCCGTTCTGGTTCACCACCGCAACCGACCGGGCGGAGGAGATCGACGACCGGATCGGCCTGGTCGAAACCACACGCCGGGTGTTCGACGAGAACGACCGGACGTACGCCATCGGACGCATGAGCGTCGTACTGCTGCGGCACGCCGCGCAGCGGACCGCAGCGGCAGGAAGGGTTCAGTGATGGGCAGTCAGTATCAGCCGCTCAAGGGGCGGGTGGCCCTGGTGACCGGCGGCTCGCGGGGCATCGGCGCGGGCATCACCCGCAAACTCGCGGCCTGGGGAGCGACCTTGGCCATCAACTACGTCGACCGGGAGGGACCGGCCAAGGAACTCGCGGCCGAACTCGGTGAACAAGGTACGGAAGTGACCCTGCACCGCGCCGACCTCAGCGAGCCCGAGGAGATCGAGAACCTGATCGCGGAGATCGGCGAGATCCACCACGACCTGCACATCCTCGTCCAGAACGCGGCCGCCACCAAGTTCGCCAGGCTCGCCGAAGCCTCCCTCGGTGACTGGCAGTTCGTGCAGGACACCAACTCCCGGGCCACCTGGCTGCTCGCCAAGCACGCGCTCCCGTTGATGCGTGAGCGCGCGGGAGCCCGCTTCATCACCATCACCAACTCCACGACCACGCGCATCATCCCGCGCGCCGGTCTCTTCGCGGCGGCCAAGGCGGGACTCGAGGCGCTGACCGACTACCTCTCCTACGAGCTGGCGCCGTACGGCATCGTCGCCAACTGCGTGCGTCCCGGACTCGTACAGACCGGCGTCTTCAAGGTCCGTCCCGACTTCGCCCACGGTGTCACCAAGGAACTGTCCGTCTCTCCGTGGCCGGGCGACCGCATGACGACGCCGGAGAACAGTGCAGACGTGGTGGCGCTGCTCTGCCTGGAAGAGGCGTCCTGGATCGCCGGGCAGACCATCACCGTGGACGGCGGATACCGTCTGTGGGGCGGGATCAGCGGTGGAGGCCGTCGTGCCGAGTGAGCGCGGCGGGCGGCAGGACCGTCCCGACATCGTCGTCACCGGTATCGGTGTGATCTCCCCGGCGGGCATCGGCGCGGCCCGGCTGTGGGAGGCCATGGCCGCAGGCAAGACATTCTTCGACACGGGTGGCAACGACGGGCCGGCCCCCGCGCTGCCGTGGCCGTCGGCCGCCGTCGACACCACGGAGATCACCTGGCCCGCCGGCCGTGACTGGGCCAACGCCGGCAAGTACGCCAACCAGTCGGCCCGTTGGGCGGTCGCCGTCGCGCGTCAGGCCCTGGAACAGGCCGGGATCACCGGCGACACGGAGGACGTACGCGGCGGAACCGTCATGGCCGTGGGCAGCAGCAGCGACGAACTGAGCGACGTCATCCCACAGCTCGCCTCGCGCTTCCGCAACGATCCCAGGCCGCTGGCGAAGTTCCTCCACGACGAGGTGCCCGACTACTCCTACATACGCGGCATCCCCTCCCAGCTGGGCCAGTTCGTCTCCATGGCCAGCGGATTCCGGGGATCGAACGTCGCGGCCTACGGCGAGGCGGCGGCGGGCGGCACGGGCGCACTCGCCCTGGCCGTACGGCTGTTGGAGAGCGGCGAACTCGACCGGATGCTCGTCGTGGGCGTCGGAGCGCCGCTCACGATCACCGCGATGGCCGCCTTCGACCAGGACGAACCGCTCGGCACGCGCGCCACGGCCGGTGCGGGTCCCTTCGACGCCGACAGGTCGGGGACCCTGGTCGGCCAGGGGGCCGCCGCAGTCCTGCTGGAGCGTGCCGACACCGCGCGCGGAACGGCTCGGGCCCGGCTCGCCGGCTGTGAGGTGCTGGTCGCCGCCGACGTCGCGGCCTCGGCGCGCCTTGTCGTCGACTCCGTACTCGCCGACGCGGACACCACACCCACCATGTGGTGGGCACACGGCGCCGGTTCGCCGCTCCTCGACCGCGTGGAAACCCTGGCGGTACTGCCCCGGGTGGGCAGCCTCCCCGTCACCGGTTCGAAGGGCACCATCGGCAACGCCTTCGAGTGTTCGGCGCTCATCGACACCGCGCTGGTCGTGGAGAGCCTCGGACGCGGCGAACTTCCCCCCGTGGGCCTGCTGCGTCGCCCCGACCCCGGACTCGGCGGTCTCGATCCGGTCATGGGGGAGACCCGTCCCCTCAGCCCGGCGCCGATGGCGCTGGTCACGGCGTTCAACCAGGGACACCACTCGACAGCGGCGGGAGCCATCGTCATCGCATCGACGCACGGGGCTGCCACCGGCGACGGGAAGGTACGGACATGAGCGGCGACATCGTCATCACCGGTATGGGGGTGATCACCCCCATCGGCGGAGACGTCGAGACCTTCTGGTCGGCCAACCTCGAAGGCCGCTCCGGAGTGGTCCTGGAGGAGCGGATGGACACCGCCGGACTGCCCTGCGGCTGGACGGCCGGACTGATCCCGGAGGACGTCAAGGCGAAGGTCGCCGCCGACTACGGCGCACCCGACCGCTCCTGGGGCGACTCCCTCATGCTCGCCGCCGTGGACCAGGCCCTCGGCGACGCCCGCCTCGACGAACTGCCCGCGGAGGACGGGCCGGCCGCCCTGGTCTACGCGCGAGTGTGGCCGGGCCCCACCGGATCGTTCCCCCAGGACTACGTCACGCACATGGAAGACCTCGCCGAACGCTACGACAGGATCGGCAACGAGCCCTCGGCCGTCCTGAAACATCTGCGCGGCAGGCATCTCCCGCCCGAGACACGCGACTTGTCCGCCTATCCCACCGAGATCACCGAACGCCTCGGGACGGCTGTCATCCCCGTCCGGCTGGAAGCCACCTGCTCCGGAGGCCTGCGTGCCATAGCGGAAGCCGCCCGGCTGCTGCGCTCGGGACGCGCGCAGTACGCGGTGGTGTCGGCGGCCGTCTCCCGCAACACGCCGTACGTGCTCTCCCAGTACGGCCAGCTCATGGCGCTGTCGCGCTGGAAGGGCGAGCCCGCCCTGGCCTCCATGCCCTTCGACAAACGCCGTACGGGCATGGTCATCAACGAGTCCGCGGGTGCGCTCGTCCTGGAGACGGCCGAGCACGCCGCCCGGCGCGGCATGGCGCAGGCGTACGCCGTCATCGGTGGCTGGGGGCTGGCGGTGGACACCCGCCACATGACCGCTCCCAGCGTGGAGATGATCGAACGGGTCATGCGGACCGCCCTCGAACAGGCCGACGCGCACCCGGACGACGTCGACACCGTCAATGCCCACGGCACCTCCACCCGTCTCAACGACGTCACCGAGGCCCGCGCGTTGCACCGGCTCTTCGGCGAGCGGATGGCGGACCTCGACGTCAGCGCCGTGAAGTCGCTGACCGGGCACGGATCGGCGGCGTCCGGTGTGGTGGAGACGGCGGTGGCGGCCCTCACGATGTGCCGGGGAATCATCCCGCCCGTCGCGACCTGCACCGAGCCCGACCCCGCCTGCGCCGTGCGCACCTCCCTCACCCCGGTGAGGCGGCCGGTCGGCACCGTACTGAAGAACTCCTTCGGTTTCGGCGGCCAGTACGCCTCGATGCTCTTCCGTCGTCCGGCCACGCCACGGCCGGCACCCCAGCCGGTGTGAGCGCGATGGACCGGCTGGAATACGAGACGGCCGATCCCGCCGGACCGCACCGGGGCACCGTCGTCTGGCTGCACGGCATCGGCCAGGCACCGGGCGATCTGATGGCCGTGACCCAGCGGTTCCGGCTCCCCGAGGCGGGGGTGCGCGGGGTGTTCCCGCGCGCGCCCGTCGCGGCCCCGAGCCTGCTGAGCGGTCTGTCGGTGCCGTGCTGGTTCCCGCAGAACCTCCTCACGATCGACCGGATCGACGTCGAGGGGCTCCTGGCGGCGCACCGGCCGCTCTCGACGCTGCTGAAGGCGGAAGCGGACCGGATCGGCGCCGGAAGGATCGTGCTGGCGGGCTTCTCCCAGGGCGCCACGGTCGCCCTGACACTGGCACTGACGTACACCGAACGGCTGGCGGGCGTGGCCCTCTACGCGCCCTTCACCCCTCCCGATCTGCCCGCACTGCTCCCGGCCGGTCGGCCGTCGCCCGCCAACAGCGGCCTGCCGGTGTGGATCGGCCATGGGGCACGGGACTGGGTCGTCCCCGAACGCAGTGGTGCCGGGCTGAGAGACCTGCTCACCAGTTGGGGACATCCGGTGACGTGGCAGCGCTATCCCGGCGGACACGAGCCGTTCGCCGGAGTACGGGCGTCGCTGCCCGCCTACCTCGGTGACGTCCTGGATGTCCACGTGCCGCGGATTCCCGGGTCAGGGCCGGCAGCGCGGGCGCGTTGAGCGGGGATCCCGGCATGCGTCCCGCACGGCCCGGACTACCGGAACCGGTATCCCTCTCCAGGTTCCGGAAGTCCGGGGTGTGTCCATATCCGGCACGGCAAGGCACGGCAAGGCACGGCAAGGCAAGGCACGGCCCGGTCCTGTTGAGGTGTTCGTCCGCGGACACCGCGCTCGGTCGGCACTCCGTCGCCCGGTCCCGGGGAGACGGGTCGGGCCGGACGGGACCCGCTCCGGCCCGACAACCGCCGACAGGGACGGATCGGGGGACAGATCGAGGCCGGCCGAGTCCTGTGCGCCATCTCGTCACCATCGGCTCGTCGTCGTACCGCGCCGCAACGCGGTTGGCCCGGACGCCGTACCTGCACCGGGAAGGGACTGGAAGTTGTCTGCACTGATGTCACAGGTGCCACAGGTGTCACAGGTGTCACGGGTGTCGCCCCTGAGGGCGGCCCGCCTCCCGGAGGCCGAGCCGTTCGGTGTCGGCCTGCTCTTCCCGGGTCAGGGCGCCCAGCGGCCCGGAATGGGCGAGCCTTGGCGCGACACCCCGCACTGGAAGGTCGTCGCACGTCTCTCCGAGGTCTGCGGAAGGGACCTCGGACGGCTGCTGCTGCACGCCGGAGCAGAGCAGCTGACCCGCACCGACACCGCTCAACTGGCCACCTTCGCGCTGGAGATGGTGGTGCTCGACGCGTTGCGCACGGCGGTGGGCGAGCTGCGGCCCGCGGCGTGCGCAGGGCACAGCCTCGGCGAGTACGCGGCTCTGACCGCCGCCGGGGTGCTCGCCCCTGAGGACGGCGCACGGCTGGTCGCCGAGCGCGGGGCCGCCATGCAGGAGGCGAACCGGCTCACGCCCGGCACCATGGCGGTACTCATCGGAACCGACATCGTGCCGCGAACACAAAAACTCGCCGCCCGGATGCGTGCCGTGCGGCGAGCCCAGGTGTGGGTCGCCAACATCAACGGCGCCGAACAGGTCGTGATCTCCGGAGCCGTCGATGCCGTGGCGACGTTGGTGGAGGAGGCCACTCGCGGCGGCGCGCGGGCGATCCGTATCCCGGTCGGTGGTGCCTTCCACACACCCTTGATGGCTCCGGCCGGCCCACGCCTGGCGCAAGCCGTCGACCGAACTCCCCTGCACCCCGCACACTGTCCGGTGATCGCGAACGTCGATGCGCGCGCCCACCTTCACCATCAGGAGCGATGGCGGGCGATGATGCTCCGTCAGCTCGTCATGCCGGTGCGCTGGGCAGGCTCCATGCGCACCCTCACCGCCATGGCACGCGGCCGTCTCCGCCTTGTCGAAGTCGGCCCAGGGTCCACACTGGCCAACCTCGCACGCAGAGTTCTGCCCGCGGAGATCCCGGTTCGCTCCGTCGCAACTCCGGCTCAGGTGGAGGCCCTTGTCGCCGAGTGGTGGCATTGACCGGGCCGGCAAGACCAACGGCGCGCGGAGACCGGCCCTGCTACGACACCGCCACTACAACACCGCCGCCGGGAAGGTCCGTTGCCTGCCTCCGTCGTCACCGCCCTGCCTGGCGGAAACCCGACCTGAGCGCAGTCACGCAGGTTCCCCCGGAGCCGGCGCAGGGAGTTCCGGTCCTCGTGCGCTGTCGGGATCACCAGACCTGTCCGTGAGGGGGCGGGGCATGGCAGACTGCTCGGCGTCCAGGGGGTCGATGAGGCGTGAGACGTGAGCGCAACGCGGTCTGCTCCGACCGTTCTTTAGATGGTGCTGGGCAAACAACGCCGGCAACTGCGCCGCGCGAAGGGCCTCTTGGCGCAGGATGCCGGTGGAAAGCTGCGGCAGGCGCACACCGAGGTCATCCGGATGGAGCGGGCCAAGGCCGCGCTGAAGCGGGCGACGGTCAAGACAGTGCCGGAGGCCTACGGCATCGAGGTGGCCGAGGCCGGGGGCTCGCTTGCTCTGCCGGACCAGGCCAACGAGCCCGGCTGCCGGCGGAGTTACCGCGATGCCCTGCCGAACCGGTTCGCCGTGCAGGTCGGTCGGGAGAACTCGGCCGCCCGGATTCGCGGCGACGCACCCCGTGCGGTTACCGGGCTGCTGTGGGCCAAGGGCTCCGCGCACGACGTTCTGACCTGAGCCCTTTCGACCCTTCAAGAGCTGGGTCGCGCCGCCCGGCTGCGCCCGGAAGCTCCCTAGGGCCCCGGTGGCCCCGGTGGCCGAGGAGGGCGTCCGCCTCCTTCACCTTCCGATGCCGGATTTCCTGGACATTGACGCCTCGGACAGCCGCAGTAGCGCCCAGTGCAGCTCACCAGTGCCCAGTGCCCAGTACAGCTCACCAGCGCCCAGTTCAACTCGGCGGTGCTCGGTACAGCGGGGGCCGCGAGGACCGCGGAGGTCCACGAGGAAGTCGCCCTGTACCCCGAGGTGTTCGACCGGATGAGTGCCCAAGCCATGCCCAAACGACGTACCAGGCAGTCCCTGGGCGACGTCCGCAAGGAGACAGAACGATGAAGCACGCCATGAACGCCGCCACAGAGCTGGGACCCCATGGCTGGCGCAAGCCCTGGAGCGCCGGCAACAACGGCAGCTGCGTCGAAATGAAGAAGCTCGGCGGCGGCATCGTGGCGGTCAGGCAGTCGACAGACCCCGACGGCCCGGCCCTCATCTGCGCCTCCTCGGTCGTCGCCGAGTTCGTAGGCGCCGCCAAGGAAGGGCGAGCCGACTTCCTCATCACCTGAGACTCGCCCCTTGACGACGGTGTCCGGCCGCAACCGGATCAACTCCTACGATCACGCCGTAGCGGCGGAGGACTGAAGTGACGGACACAGGCACAGGTGCCGACGACATCGACACCAGCAAACCCCAGTCGGCGCGCATGTATGACTACTTCCTCGACGGCAAGGACAACTATCCGGTCGACTGGGAAGCTGCCGAGCAGGTCATATCCTTCTTCCCCGCCGTCAAGGAAATGGCCCGGACCAACCGGGACTTCATGCATCGTGCCGCTCGTCTGCTGGCACAGCGGGGCATCCGCCAGTTTCTCGACATCGGCACCGGGATTCCGACCGCGCCGAACCTCCACCAGATCGTCCAGGCCATTGCCCCTGCCGCCCGCGTGGTGTACGCCGACAACGACCCGATCGTCCTCAGGCACGCGGAAGCACTTCTGCACAGCACCCCGCAGGGACGTACCGCCTACATCCGGGCCGACGTGCAGGAACCGGAGAAGATCCTGGCCGCGGCCAGAGACACCCTCGACTTCGATCAGCCGATCGCACTGTCCATGGTGGCCTTGCTGCACTTGGTGGGGGACGAGGACGATCCCTACGGCATCGTGGTGGAACTCCTCGACTCCCTGGCCCCCGGAAGCCACTTGGCGCTGTCCCACGCGACGGGAGACTTCGACCCCGAAGCGTGGGAGCGAGTCGTCGAGGTCTACCGCAAGGGCGGAACATCGGCGCAAGTCCGATCGCGCGGGGAATTCGCCAGGTTCTTCACCGGACTTGAGCTCCTCGCCCCCGGCATCGAACTCGCCGCGCGCTGGCACCCCGAGGGAGAGCATCAGCACACCGACGGTGAACAGATCCCCCTGTACGTGGGTGTCGCCCGGAAGCTGTAGAGGCCACGTGGACCGACGGGCCGGGTCGTTGCACCGGCCCGCGGCCGACGTGGAGAATCCGAACACTTCTGCACGTGCCAGGTGCGGCACGGTCCAGAGTGCTGCCATGTCCGAGCATGAGGACAACGGCGTAGAAGGGCGCTCGTTCCTGTGGTGCGCGGCTGAAGTGGCCCGGCTGCTCGATGTCATGGAATCGGCCGGGGTGCCGGAAGACCGGCGCGTGCGGCTCCTGGCCCATGCGGTCCGCAGGCCACTGCTCGAACGCGCTGCCCCGCCCGAGGAGTTCTGGGCCCCATTGATGGCCGCGGCGTTGAGCGACCCGGACCTCAGCTTCTGCCGCTGGTCCGTCCAACCAGCGCTCTACGTATTTCGGACGCCGCCGCGTCATGGCGGCGCTGCTCGACGGCTCAGGAGCTCAGGAGTTCAAGGGCTCAAGGGCTCAAGGGTGTGCGGCGTGGCGATACCTTGCGATGGCTGATCCGCCAGCCGTCAGCGGTGAGCACGACCGTGTCGTGATAGGCGACGGAACCGCACGAGCCGTCCGCCTTGATACCCAAGCCCTTGGACCGGACCTGTACCCGGCCGTCCGTGGATGTCGTCACGACGACGTTCGTGACGTGATGCGCGACGGGGTTGGCGGAGCCCAGCGCCAAAGCCGCGTCGCGGATGGCGTCCACCCCGAACAGTGGCGCCTGGCCGAAGTCTGTGAGGTCGTAGACGACATCCGAAGTGAACAACTCCTCGAACCGGTCGAGACGTCCGTCGTCGACAATGTGACCGTGCAAGGAGACCAGTTCGGTGATGGCCAAGCGATCTTCAAGAGTGAGTGACACACGCGTCCTCTCCTGCCCGGCGCCGACGGCCGAGCCGAGCGTCCATCCTGTCATCGGCACGGCACGGCACGGCACGGCACGGCACAGCGCCGCACGGCCCCGTACCCGCACCCGCCGACGACCGCGGGAGTCGGGCCCCGATTCTTGATCGCTCGAATACACCTACAGTGCTCAACGACCGATGTCGCGAACATGGCCGACGCGGAGAGTCTCCGGCAGACCTGATCCGGCTGTGGCCGGCTGACGACCAGGCGTCCGGAGTGGCTAGCCAGTGGCTGGTCGACGGACAGCGCGGGGTAAAGTGGACACTCGGCTTTTGGCTACCACGGACCCATGAAGGCAAGACCGATGCGGGAGCGAGCGAGCGTGCTCAGTGAGCGAGAGTCGGACGTCCCGGTGGTCAGTCGATCCGCCCAGGCCGCGGCGACGCGGCAGCAGATCGTCGAGACGGCCCAGCGACTCTTCGCCCGCCGTGGCTACCAAGCCACCTCGTTGCAGGCCATCGCGAACGAAATGGGCCTCACCAAGGCCGCGGTCTACTACCACTTCCGAACCAAGGCGCAGATCCTCCAGGCCTCGCTCGATCCGGCGGTGGAGGAGATGACCGTGCTTCTGGACGAGTTGGCGGGCATGACGTCACGCCAGGAGAAGCTGGACGCCTACGCGGTCGGCTGGGTCGACTTCCTGGTGCGCAACCGTGAACTGGGAACCATGCTCCTGCACGATCCCGAGATTCGGGCCGCCAGCATCTACGCCGAGAACGACGGGCGAAGGCGCCGTGTCCTTCGGGTGTTGTTCGGCACCTCACCCACCCCGGCGGAACGCATGGCCTATGTGATGTGCGTGTGGATGTTGGAGGGGCTCGGCGAACTGTCCGATCTCTCGGACGACGACCTGAGGGCCACGCTTCTCCTGACCGCCCGCGGTCTCCTGGCCGCGCCGACCGGCGAGGTCTGAGCCAGCGCCGATGATCGCCGGTACCGGCTGATGAATGCGAAGTAGAGACCCCATGGCCTCGGCTCGGTAGGACGAGGTGCTGCGTACGGAGCCCCGGCGCCCTCGGAGAACTCGACCTCACCTCGTCCCGAGTCTCGGCCGGTGCTGTAGCCCCCACTCTGGCCAATTGGCCGGTGCGGAACATATTTCGCTAGCCATCGGCTAGTGAGTGGCTATTTACTGGTAAAGTGATCGGCGTATTCGTGAGGCCACTACCGTCGGCGAGGCCAGCCGCCCGCTCCGCGGCCCACCAGCAGCCACGCGGTGATCCGGGGTGGCAGGCGATCGCGCCGAGTTGTCCTCACCCCCTGCGCGCAGATAACACCCCCGAGCAGTCTCCTGGAGCCCTGACCACCATGACGACGATCGCCACGACCCCTGCCGCGACGCCCGGGCCCGAGCAGCCGCACCCGGTCTGGCGCGTACTCACCGAGCGCGCGCGGGTCGGCAGCCGCCCCGGCGCACGCGCCGACGGGCACCGCGTCGCACTGGCCATCGAGGGCGGCGGGATGCGCGGCATCATCGCCGGCGGGATGGCCCTGGCGCTCCACGAACTCGGCCTGACCAACAGCTTCGACGCCGTCTACGGTGCCTCCGCCGGTGCGGCCTCCGGTGCGTGGCTGCTGAGCACGAGCCCGCAATCACTGCGCTTCTGGGCGGTCCCCAAGTACGCCAGAACACTGATCCGGCGCTCGAACCCGCTGCGCGGGCGACCGCTCGTGGACCTGCACGCCTTCTACGAGGTGCTCTACCGCTACGGCGACCAGGACTGCGCGCCGATGGACTTCGCGTCGATACTCGCCAGCGATGTCGAGTACCACCCGCTGGCCACCGACGCCGAGACAGGGGAATCCACCGACCTGCGGCCCTTCATAGGCGACGCCGCGGAGTTGCGCCTCGCGCTGCGGGCCAGTGCCGCCCTGCCGCTCCTGGCGGGCGACCCGGTGACGCTGCGAGGGCGCCGGTTCTATGACGCGGGCGTCTCCGAATCCGTGCCGTACCGGACCGCGCTGGCTCAGGGCGCGACCCACGTCATGGTGCTGCGATCCCGGCGTGCGATCGACGTCGCGCGACCGTCGCGCTCTGCCCCACTCATCGCCAAGACGGTGCTGCGCCGTGAGCCCGTGGCCCTGCGCCAGGTGTTCCTCGACCGCGAAGCACGCCTGGCCGAAGACGACGCCCGCCTGACCGACCACTCGGCCATCGTCTCGATCCGCCCCGCCGCGGGCTCGCCTCCGGTCGGCCGTCTGGCTCGCGAGGGCGACCTCCTCGAAACCGCACTGGAAGCCGGGCGCGCCGCCGTGCACGACGCCTATGGCCATCTGTACGGCGCGCGAACGCCCAGCGGCCACTGACCGATTCGCGGACCCACGCCGGGCGGAGTTGTGGCAACGCGTAAATCGCGTACATCCAGATGGTGTTCGAGGGTGGCGCGGAACTCGAGGATGTGACGAGGAGCGCGCAGCGACGAGGATCGACGCCGGCGGCAGCGCGCGCGACTTGGTGGGACATCCGGTGCCTTCGCGGACGTCTTGCACGGTCGGGCGATGCTGTCGACGCGCGCCGGCAATCGGGCAGCGCCGACAGCGACCGCGCACTCGCGGCTGGGCAAGGAGACAAGCGTGCTCGTCTGATATATGGATCTTGAGCTGATCGGCGGAGGTCGCGCCGGTTCGTGATGCGTTGGTGGTCCAAGGAAAGACGTCCCGCTTCCTGCGGGGAAATGCAGGTGCAAGGCCTGCCCGGCGCTCTGTGAAGACCCTGCCCCGTGATCCGCGGGGGCAGGGTCTTTTGTTGTCCAACCCCAACAGCAGGCTCATATGTCGCTGTCAGCGTCACTGCGCCAAAGCCGAGCCGAGCCGAGCCGAGACGAGACGGGTCACGGACGCCTCCGTGCCGCCCTTCGGCACCCCTGCCAACGCGGAGATCCCAGCTCCGCCGCTGACGCAGAAGGCACTCCCCACCTCTGCAAAGCCACTGGCTCCCTTGCGCGGAGCGGGCCCCGCCGTGGCCGCTCCTTCGCATACTGATAGGCATGGCCATCTATGACACGCTCGGCACGACGTACGGCCGGACCCGGCAGCCGGATGCGCGGATCGCGGCGCAGATCCACGCGGCGCTCGGGGACGCCGCGGATGTGATCAACGTAGGAGCGGGCACCGGTTCCTACGAGCCACCGCAGACAGTTCTCGCCGTCGAGCCCAGCCAGATCATGATCGCCCAGCGTCCGTGCCGGTCCGCGTCCGCGGTGCGCGCGGTCGCCGAACACCTTCCGCTGTGCGACAACGCCGCCGACGCCGTCATGGCACTGCTGACCGTCCATCACTGGAGTGACCTGGCGGCCGGCATCGCCGAACTCCGCCGGGTCGCGCGCCGCCGCGTCGTGATACTGACCTGGGACCAGCAGATCTTCCGCGAGAAGTTCTGGCTCGTGCGCGAATACCTCCCCCAGGCCGCAGCCTTCGACGACAGCCGAGCCATCCCGATCGACCGGCTGGCCACCCTGCTCGGCGGGGCGCACCTGGAGCCTGTCCATGTCCCGCACGACTGCACGGACGGGTTCGGTGCGGCCTACTGGCGCCGCCCCCACGCCTACCTCGATCCACAGGTGCGCGCCGGAATCTCCATGTTCGCCCAGACCGGAGAAGACGTCCTCGCTCCCGGCCTGGCAATGCTGACCGACGACCTCGAGACCGGCCATTGGAACCATCGGCACGCTGATCTGCTCGCGCTCGACACCATCGACGTCGGCTATCGACTCTTGGTGGCAGACGCCTGACCTGCGCCAGGAGTCGGGCGAGGAACGCGCTCGTAGTGCCGAGTTCGCAACGTCAAAATCAGCCACAAGGTACGAGAGGCACTCCGTCCGCCACGAAGCGACCGTGTTGGTCGCGGCCCTCGACGAGTGGCTGTGAGCGTCACCGCTTGCGGGCCAGCAGCTGCACCGCTTGCGACCGGTGGCCGTTCATCGTGGCGACGTCGATGCGGCGCTCGTCCATCAGGTCGAAGTCCGCCAGGAGGGCGTGCAATTCGGTGATGTCGTGGTGTCGGCACACCGCGCCGTCGTCGGTGGCGAACACTCCATAGGGGGTACCGAACTCCTGGGCATGCGCGGCGTAGCGGCTCCGGTTCCGCTCGTCGTCCTGCAAGACCATGTCGCTGACGTAGAGCAGCCCGCCAGGTGCCAAGACCCGGACCAGCTCTGCGATGAGCGCCTGTTGAGCGTTGTCGTCGGGGATGCACGTCAGCACGGCGAACAACAGGACGACGTCGAAACTCCCCGACGCATCAGGCAGAGCCGGCGGGGACTCCAGGACCGCGAAGCGCAGCTCGGGCCTCAGCTGACGGCCTCGGTCGATCAGCGCGGGGGACAGGTCCACACCCGATATGCCGGAGAAGCCGTACCCGCTCAGCTCTCCCATGACGCGGCCGTATCCGCAGCCGTAGTCCAGGAATCGAGCGACCCGGCTCACCCCCGTCAGCCAGTCGAGGTTCACCGGGTGGGTGAACGTCTTCGTTGCGCCGACGCTGCCCCAGTACGCGATCTGACCAGCAAGACCCTTCATGCGAGAGCAGCATACGGTCGTTCGTGACTCCATTCGCCGCAACCTGGTCCACTTGAGCAACAGGCCCAAGTGATCAAAACTGCAGCATGCATTCGCGGCACAACGCTGCGGCGGCGCTCGGTTCAGATGTGCGTTCGTGCCCGTTCGATCCATCCCAACACGCCCTCGGCGCCGCACTGTTCGGCGATGTTCTGCGCCTCGTCGAGGTGTCCGATGGCCGCCTCGCGGTCGCCGGTCTCAGCTGACAGGTAACCGAGCGCCACCAGACCCGCCGCCACTCCGGGCAAAAAGCCGATGTCCCGTCGCAGGCTCACCGATTCGGTCAGCAGGGCGCGTGCTCGGTCGAACCGCCCCGCTTCCTTCTCGGCGAAGCCGAGATGGCGCACCGCGTAGGACATGGTCTTCTGATCACCGGCGGTCTGCGCCAGCGCATACGACCTCTCGAAGTGCGGCCTGCCGGTGCCGGTGTCGTCGCGTACCACCTGGTGCCAGCAACCGATCCAGAACAGGGCGTCGGCCTCACCAGTCGCGTCATCCAGGCGGTGGTACAGCTCGGCCGCACGCTCGAACAGCACCAGTTCCTGCGGGTCCTCCCGACGATCGTCGAGGAAGCGTACGTGCAACAGTTTCCCGCGTTCCAACGAAACCGCTGCCTCGACGGCGTCGAGCTCCCGATCGGCCGTAGCCAGGGCGGACGTGTCTCCGCCGAACATCGCCAACTCGTAGAGTTCCCGAGCCCGTTCGATCCGGTCCTGCTCCCGCATCGCCTGTCCCTCCCGCTGTCGCATGGCTCCCGCGGCGAGGTTACCGTCAGGTAGTTGTGCAGCATCCGGGATTTACCGCGTCCGCGATGATGACGCCCACGTAGGCCGCCGAGTCCGCCGGTGCGTTCCCCGCGGCCTGGAAGAAGACCTTCGGGCGAAATCCGCTGATGGGATTCGTAGGCCACGGCCGGAAGGGATGGGTCGGGCCGTCCGTTCGGATCCGTCCTCCTGTCCGCGTACGCGACGGACGGGACGAGCGCCGACCGGTCGGTGATGGCTGGGGTTCAGTCCTCGGAGCCCTCCAGCTTCAGAGCGATGTGTTCGAGAGCGGTGAGATCGTCGGGCGCAAGCCGGTCGATGAAGTGGCGTCGTACCGACGCGACATGCGCTGGTGCGGCATTCTCGAGCGTCTCCAGACCGTGGTCCGTGAGAACGAGGAAGCAGCTTCTGCCATCGACTGGGTCGGGTGCACGTCGCAAGAGACCGCGCGCTTCCATCCGGGTGGCGTGCCGGGAGAGCCGGCTGCGGGACCATCCCATCTTGGCGGCCTGTTCACGCAGGGTGCTGGTGTGGTCGGGGCGCTCCGACAGCGTGCTGAGGACCTCGTAGTCGGGTTCGGAGAGTCCGACTGCGGTCAGGTCACGCGCTGTGGCTGCCTGCACGGCGATCATCATGCGACGGAAGGCTCGCCACGCTCGCTCCTCGTCCGGGTTCAGCCAGTGCGCAGTCGCGGCCGACGGTTTCTTTGACATGTAATCAATCTACTGTCTAAGCTTCGTTTCCATGTCAACGAAAACGGTACGTGTTCTCGTGGTCATATGCAGCACTCGCCCCGGTGCCCTCGGCCCGACGGTCGGGAAGTGGCTGACCGAGACGATCGGGCCTCGTGCCGTTGACCTCGGTGTCGAGCTCGCGCCGATAGCCCTCGGCGACCTTGATCTGCCGTTCCTCGACGAGGAGGAACACCCGTCTTCGGGTGTTTACAGACACGAGCACACGCAACGGTGGAGCGCGATGGTGGACGCCGCTGACGGCTTCATCGTGGTGACGCCCGAGTACAACTACGGGATGCCCGCGACCTTGAAGAACGCGCTCGACTACCTCGGCCGCGAGTGGGCGTGGAAGCCGATCGGCTTCGTCAGCTACGGGAATACCTCGGCCGGCACGCGGTCGGTCCAGCACGCCAAGCAGGTAGTGACCACATTGCGTCTGGTGCCGTTGGGTTCCACGGTCGCGCTGCGCATCAGTGATGCGGTGAAGGAGGGGCGAGTCCGCCCGGACGCCGCTCTCGTCGGGGCGGCAGTCGGCGTCCTGGACGAGCTGGTCCGGCTTGCCCACGCTCTGCGGCCGATGCGCGAGAGGGTACGACCTGGACTACCGCCCGGTCCGCTGCCGGGCTCCTACACGAGGCGACTGGTCCCCGATGATGCGCCCGAGGTCACCGTGCTGCAGCGGTGCTGCTGGCTGGACGAGGCCCTCGTCAACGACACCCTGGCCATCCCCGCTCTGCATGAGTCACCGGAGCAGGTGCGCGAGTGGCTGGCGACCTGGCATGCCACCGGCCTGTGGCGCGACGGTCGGCTTCTGGGCATGGTGCGGGCCCGCCGCACCGACACGGACTGGCACGTGGGCCGGCTCGGCGTCGTGCCCGACCTGTGAGGTCAGGGGCTGGGTCGTTGGCTGTTGCGCACTGCCGAAGCCGCAGTCGAGCCGAATTGCCGTCGCATCGTGCTGTCCACCGGCGCGCGCAGTCGGCGGAACATCGACCTCTACCGGAGCGAGGGATACGAGCCGGCGTCATGCGGCAGCGCTGACGAGACCGTCCGCCTCACCAAAGACGTGACCCGACAGCCGCAGGTGACGACCGGTGATCAGGTTCATCGCTGATGCCCGAACGGCCGTGCACCGGGCCGGGCGCAACAGCGTACGTCTGATCGGAACGTCAGGGGGCGGTGAGGGATGCGTCCTCGGCGGGCACCGGTTCGTCCTGGACCGGTTCGCGCAAGAAGGCGGAGAGCAGCATCGCGAGCACCGGCACGGTGGCGAGTACCGCGAGTGCGCCTCGGGGACCGTAGTGGGTTGCGATGACGCCCAGCAGCGGCATGAACAGTCCACCGGCGCTCATCGCGAGGCCGAGAGTGACGCCGGCAGCGGTCCCGGGCCGGCTGGGCAGGTAGTCCTGGCCGAGCTTGATGAGGACGGCGAACGGGATGTTCGAGATCAGGCCGACCAGCAACGCAAGTGGCAGCGCGACGTATTTGTCGTCGCAGATCAGCATGAGCCACAGGGCGGGCAGCATAGCCGCGTTGCCGATCTGCACGGTGCGCACCATGCCGATGCGGTCTGCCAGCCGCCCGCCGAGCAGCGTGCCGGCCACACCGCCGCCGAGTTCAAGCGTCAGCGCGAGACCACCGAGGCCGCTGCTCGCCTCCAGGTGGCGGATCCAGTACAGCGAGATGAAGGTGTTCAGTCCGGTCGAGATGGTGGACCGCATGATCTCGACGGCGGTCAGGGCCGCGAACCGGCCTGGCCGGTCCTTGCCCTGGCGCTGCACCTTCTTGACCGCCGTGTCGGACGTGCGGTTGTGGTGGCGCAGCAGGACGAAGCCCATGAGGACAGCAGGCGGGATGAAGAGCGCGGTCGCGCCCATCCCGAGGTTGCCCAGGGCCGGTGTGACCAGCGCCGGGGCGATGAAGAAACCCACGCTGCCGCCCGCGGCGAAGTAGCTCATCGCGGTGGCACTGCCCCCGGCCGCACGGCGCGCGTCGCGCCCCGCGGGCGGATGGAACATCGCGATACCGACACCCGCCATCAGCAGGAGGGCGAAAACCAGCGGGTAGGAGGGCGCCAGTCCCGACATGCCTGCCCCGATACCCGCCAGGCTGATTCCCAGCGGCGACATCCACCGCAGCCGGAACCGGTCGGCGAGCAGTCCGATCGGTACCTGCGGCAATGCACTGCCGAGTGTCGCGGCGAGTGCCAGCCCCGAAGCCTGCACGTAACTGAAGTCGCGCTGCAGCACGAAGTATGGGACCGCCGCGGGTACGAGGCCCTGGTAGAAGTCGTCGACGGCATGGGCGCCGGCCCAGATCCGCATCCGACGCCAGTGCCCGGGCGGACGGCCCGCCTCACGGGGAGTACTTGTTTCCTGGATCGTTGTCACACACTCACGATGGACAAAAGCACCCCCTGCGCGCTTCCCGTATTCTGCCTATCCATGTCGCAGATCCGCCACCAGCCCATCGCGCCGACCAGCACACGGTTCCTCGGTGGCGGCGAGACCATCGACCGGCACCGCCACGACGACCACCAGCTGATCTACGTCAGCTCGGGCGTGCTGGCGATCACCACGGAACACGGCTCCTGGATCGCCTCCAACGACCGCGCCCTGTGGATTCCGGCGAACACCTGGCACGAACACCGCTTCTACGGCCAGAGTCGCTTCCACACCATCGGCTTCCCCGCCCAAGGCAGGACGCCCCTGCTCGACGCCGAACTCCCCACGGTCATCGCCGTCGACACCCTGGTGCGCGAACTGCTCATCGCGCTCACCAGCACCACCCTCACACGGACCGAGACCCGGCACATCGAAGAAGTGCTGCGCGACCGACTGCGCCGCGTGACAACCCAGCCCGTTGCCCTGCCCGCCGCCCGCGACCAACGACTGGCCGACGCCTGCCGCCTCGTCGAAGAGGACCTGCACCAGCCCTGCACCCTCGCCCAGCTCGCCGGCCGCGTGCACACCAGCGAGCGCACCCTCTCCCGCCTCTACCGCGACGAGTTCGGCATGACCTTCCCCCAGTGGCGCACCCGCGCCCGGATCTTCACCGCGATGGTCATGCTCGCCGAGGGCGCCACCGTCACCGACACCGCCCACGCCTGCGGATGGGCGACAACCAGCGCCTTCGTCCAAACCTTCGCCCAGACGGTAGGCATCACCCCAGGTATCTACCGCGCAGGCGTGGGCAATTCGCAGGAGGAATGATGGCCAAAGCGGCGGGGCGGTCGCGGAGTAACGCTCGCACGGCACGGTCCCCAAGGCAGCGCGCCAGCGGATCCGACGCTCGCTGAATCCAACTCGCCAGTCAGGCACGGCTGTCAGCGGCGATAAACCGACTCCGGCGGCGTGGCAGACCACGCGTGTTCCTCTTCGACCCCAGCCCCCACGACGACATCCACCAGGGAGGGATCAGTCCGGCTGGGCCGGTGAGCGATGACGACTGTGTCCACCAGGTTCCACCACTGCACCGGCCCCTGGTGGTCCCAGACCTCGACGCATACGTCGCCCAGCAATCCGGTCGCCTTCCCGGCCTGGGAAAGGGCATCTGAGAACGCCCCGTCGGGCGTACATCCCCGCAGGGTCAGGACCTCGCGCGGCGGCGGCACCCTGTCCAAGAACAGGCCCTCCACGCCGGTGCACCGCCCCAGAGCTTCTCCTCGCCCTCCTCGTCCTCACGGACCAGCAGGTACTTGACCGGGAAGTCCCGCCCCCAGGCAGCATGGTGTTCGACCCGCCCCCGACCCCCGAACGACCAGACGACGATTCCTCGCATCCACGATACGTGGGCCACCCCCTGTGGCCTTGACGATCGGACGGGGATGGCCCACCCCACCGCCCGGCCTTCTCGCGGACCAGGAGCTCGTCACGGGCCGTCTGCCAGGTGGCCAGGTCAACGACGGGCGGGCGACCGGGCAGCGCGATGGCCGGATCGTTCGGCGTGGTCGTCATGGTGTCCTCCGCGGTGTCTCGTGCCGGGCATGGCCGTACGACTTCTATGACGGTCACCAGAACGGACTCGCGACACGGCCGGAACTCATCGCGGCAGAAGGTGCCCCCGGTCGAACCTGTACGGACCACGTCGTGCCGACGAGGTCACGGTCGCGCTCTCGGCAGGCTTGCCGGGCACCCGCGACTCAGGGGTGATGTCCATACGCGTGGCCGACTCAGCCGCGGGACCGTCGTCGACGCGGGGCGTCGGACCCACGCCGTCCGACGGCCTGCCGATCGCATCGCGCTGCTGCTCAGGGGTCACGCTCCTCCGGCACCCGGCGCCCCGAACTCATCCGGGTCACCGGGCGCGCGGACACCGCGACCGGGCGGCAGGGTAGTGGTGCCGACGTCGGAGACCACCGATCGGAATCGCCGTCCGGACCGCGGCGTCGTCCGCGGTTCCTGTCCCGGACGAGAGGCCCTTGAGCGCATTCACCAGGAGGTTTCGTGCACGACAAGCCGCTCCTCAAGAGCGTCGGTGAACTGCTGCGCCGACGGCACGGTTCCTCGGGCCGCACCCAGCAGGCGGGGCCGGACGGGTTCACCCTGGACGGCTTGAAGGCCAGCGGGTTCATCGCCGGTACGCTCAGTGCCGAGGACGAAGCGACGCTCGCCGACGAAGTCGCCCAGCTTCTTCCGCACCACTGGGATCTCCCCACCAAGTCGGTGGAGGCACTGACTCCGGTCATCGACCACCTCGGTGGCCAGCCGGAGTTGATGGCCTGGCTGGACCGTCACCCCGGGCGAGCACGGCTGATCGCGCGGATCTACGTCCTCCTGGGCCACCTCGACCAGTACAGCGACGACCCGGCGGTACTCGCGGCTGTGCGGCACGCCAGAGCTCAGGACCCGTACCCCGTCGGCCTGCGCGGCTACCTGACGCCGGAGACGAACGACGAAACCCTGGGCGGTCTCGCCTTCCGGATCGAGGAACTCCTCGGGGACAACCGCGAAGAGGACGCCACCGCACTCGCCCTGACGACCGCCGACTGGCTGCGCCGTGCGGCACGGAACGCCGACACCCCGAGTCCGGACGTCCGCGAGATGGGCGAACTCATGGGCCATATGCACCAGGACATCAGCGAGGCCGCCCCGCACTCCTGACTCGGCGGCGCGCAGGGGCAGGTGGCCTTGCTGTCCCTGTCCGCGATGACCGTCGGCTCCGGGGGATGAGCGGAGTACGACCGTGCGCGGCCCCGAAGGACTTGCCGACTGCGAGGGCCTCGCCATCGCTCTCGTCGGGCAGGCCGACCGCTGGGCCACGCACCGTGCCGCGCGGTCCGCCCGTTCCTGTCCCGCGATCCCAGGCACCTTCGTGCCGTCGCGACGGCACGAGAAGGGTGGTGCAGGTGGTTTTTTTGGGGCGTGAGGCGGTCCTCCGGCGAGGCCGGAGCAGGCAGACGGACTCGATCCGGTGCCGTACGGCCGTTTGAGCACCCCGTCAGAAGCGCTCCGTGTGAAGATCCTCCAAAGCGTCGGGCCCGAGCCGGACGGTGCGGTGGCTGTTGGTTCCGCATCTCGAACCGGCCGTGGCAGTCGGCGCTGATGGCTGTCCCTCGGCCCGCGCTGGTGGGACGAGGTTGGGGAGAAGGGCATCGGATGAGCGCACGTTTCGAGGAGATCGACTGGCGGCCGACGGCCATGGGCGAGATCAGCCTGCGTCGCCGGCGAGATCCGCTGTCGGGCGAGGACGTGTACGAGGTGAAGCTCGGTGACGAGTACCTGATGTCCAGTCTCTTCACCACGGGCGAGGTCGAGCTGGCCCGGCTCGGCCTGGCGGAGCTGTCCGACGGCCCGCTCGACGTCGTAGTGGGTGGACTCGGTCTCGGGTACACGGCCAGGACGGCGCTGGACGATCCGCGTGTGCGTTCGCTCATCGTCGTCGACACCCTGGCCGAAGTGATCGACTGGCACCGTCGCGGGCTTGTGCCGCTGGGAGCGGGACTGGCGTCGGACCCCAGATGCCGCCTGGTGCGCGGGGATTTCTTCGCGATGACTGCTGGGAGCGTGGCGGGGAAACCGTCGTCTGCCGGTGGTGCGGGGGCGGACGCTCCGGTGCCGACGGGGGACAAGGCTGCCGACGGCGCCGGTGCGGCGCCGCACGGTTTGGACCCCGAATCTCCTGGCCGCCGTTTCCACGCGATCCTGCTGGACGTCGATCACTCGCCGCGTCATGTGCTGCACCCCGACCACGCCGTGCTCTACACCCGGGCCGGTCTGACGGCTCTTGCCGAACTGCTGTATCCCGGCGGCGTGTTCGCGTTGTGGTCGAACGACCCACCGGACAAGGAGTTCAGCTCGGTGCTCGCGGAAGTCTTCGCGGAGACCGCCGCGCACGTAGTGGATTTCGACAATCCACTACAAGGCGGGACCTCGGCCAACACCGTCTACGTCGCCCGAAGGCGCGACGGCTGACAGCCCCGAGGCGGACTGCGACCACCCCGAACGGGGCTGGGGGCCGGACTGTCTGGACGTGGGACGACCTTGGCCGGTTCGCGTGGCCGGCCTCAGACTCCACTCCGGTGGAGGGGCTGGAGGCGGGCCAGGTCGTCCTGCGAGAGCCGCAGCGCACCGGCGGCGACGTTCTCGATCAGGTGGTCGGGGTCGCGCGTGCCCGGGATGGCCAGTACATGTGGTCCACGGTGCAGTGTCCACGCCAGCCGGACCTGCGCGGGCGTCGCGCCGTGTGCGCGCGCGACGGCGAGCAGTTCGTCGTCGTGCGTGTCGCTCGCACTCGCCTCGCGCCGGTCTCCGGAGATCGCGAAGTACGGTACGAACGCGATACCTTGCTCGCCACAGCTGTCCAGTAGGCCGTTGGCATCAGCGAGTCGGTGGTCGAGGCCGTACCAGTTCTGCACGCAGACCACCGGTGCGATGGCCTGGGCTTCGGCGAGGTGCTCGGGCTTGACGCTGGAGATGCCCAGGTGGCGGATGAGCCCGGCGTCGCGCAACTCGGCCAGGGCGCCGAAGTGTTCGGCGATCGAGTCCTGGTCCATCCTGCGCAGGTTGACGACATCGAGATGGTCGCGGCCGAGTTGGCGCAGGTTCTCCTCGACCTGCCCGCGCAGTTGCTCGGGCGTGGCCGAGGCCAGCCACTCACCCGACGGATCCCGCCCCGGTCCGACCTTGGTGACGATGACCAGGTCATCGGGGTACGGGGCAAGCGCCCGGTTGATCAGCTCGTTGGCGGAGCGCAACGGGGAGAAGTAGAACGCGGCGGTGTCTATGTGATTCACGCCGAGCTCGACCGCGCGACGCAGGACCCTGACCGCGAGGTCGCGGTCGGTCGGGGCGTCATCGGTGCTCCCCCTCATGCCGTTCCCCGTCAGGCGCATCGTGCCGAAGCCGAGACGGTTGACTTCCCGGTCGCCGAGCTTCCAGGTGCCCGCGGCCGCCGCGGTGGTCGTCTCCGAGATCAAGATTCAGGCCTTCCTTACGACTTTGGAGCGACTGAAGATGCTCTGATCCTTCGGCGAGGGCGGGGGACCCTGTCCGGCACCAACAAGGGCTACCGCGGTTCGCCGCCTCTGCCGACCTCGGAGTATGAGGTCGCGTTCACTACGAAAAGAAGGCATGAACCGGGCGGGAAGAGTCACATGGAGAACTGGAACGAGTTGGCACCGTGTCGCGTTGGAAGATATACGGACGCCACCACGGAGCAGCGTCCGGGACCTGCCACCGACCGCCGGGTGGGCGAGTCTCTCGTCGGACCCGTTCCGCGCGGGCCGCGGCGTGAACGTCGCGGGGCGAACGTCGGCCGGTCGGCGATGCCGGCCGGTGTCCGTGGCTCAGAGGCGCTGCCCCCAGGCCATCATCAGGCCGGGGCCGAGTTCGGCGAGCTGGGGTGAGGCCAGGTAGGCGAGTGCGTCGTCGATGTCGGCGGCGTCCACCCGCCCGGTTTCCTCCAGGGCGGGCCGCATCCGGTTCCACGTCTCGGACCAGAAACGAGCCAGGGGGCTGCCGGCGACCAGCGGCGGGCAGAAGAGTTCACCGGCGACGTTCTGGAGGCCTTCCTCTCTCAGGAAGTGCGGATATGCCGGGACGCCCGACGTGTCCGTGCCGATGGTCGACCGCAGTGCCTGCCACATGGCGTCCATGGTCCGTCGGTAGGGCGACGAGGTGTCCAGGGCATTCGGCACCTCCACGGCATCACCGAGCAGCAGCCGGCCGCCCGGGTTCAGCCATCGCACGAGACGCGAGACGAGCCGACGGCGTTCGGGCAGGTGCATGAGAACGAACCTGGCATGGATCAGGTCGAAGCCGCCCAGGTCCAGGCTCTCGTCCCGCAGATCGGCGGTGACCACCCGCATCCGCGGACCCGCGAGGTCGTCCAGACCGGCGGTGTCCCGGTCCAGTGCGACCACCTCCGCGGCGCCCGCCTCCTCCAGCAGCCAGCGGACCACAGTCCCCGTTCCGGCCCCCACTTCCAGGCAGCGGCTGCCCGGCCCTGGGCCCAGAGCGCGCAGACGACCCGTGGTGACAGGGTCGTAGACCAGCGCCGCCGCGTCGATGCGCTCGGCTTCCTGGGGGTGCTCCGGCTCGAACAGGTCCTGTCCGTAATGGCCGCCGGAGGCTGGAGGGCCGGTCATGACCGGCCCTCCAGCCTCGGTCCTCCTGTACCTCTCCTGCCGGTCCGTGCCATGCGAACTCCTCAGCATTGAAGATCGGTTACGGCCAGGGTGACAGCTTTCGGGCCGCACGGCAGATGTTGATCACAGGATCGGCTGACCTTTGCACCGGCTGTGACCCTTGAAACCCGCCCGTAACGCTCATAACATGATCGAACTCACGACGATTACCCTGATCGTCCGTCCTTCACTAGAAGAACACGCCATCTAGCGTGAAGGGTGAGTCATTTGACCAATATCTAACAAATCGGCCAATTAGTTGATATCTATATCATCGCGAATGCTTTCGCGAATAAACAACAGAATTGCGTTCGTCGCACGACGTCAACCACGGGCGATGCTGTGGGTCGTGGCGGGTGTGGTGGCCTTCGTATTCCTCGTCACGATGGAGATCGTCGCGCGTCACTACGGCCTGCCGGGGCCGATGACCAACCAGGCGCGGGAGGTGATAGTCGCCCCCACCTCGGGGCCGCTGCTGTATGCCGGCCTGGCGTTGATGATGGTGGTGCTCACCTGGCGGCAACGGGCCATCGCTGTGGCTGTGGCGCTCGGTATCGACGTTGTCTTCGTGCTGGTGCGGTGGGCGGTCGACGCCAAAATGAGCTTCGGCAATGGCGCGCTCTGGGTGATCTTGGCCTATGCGTTCATCGCCGTCACGCGGCGCACGGGCCGGGAACGTGTCCTGCTGCTGAAGGGTGTCGGGCTGGGCCTGCTCCTGGTGGCCGGCCACAAGACCGGCGACACCTGGTTGCTCATCACATCGAAGACGCGACCGGCCGTCCTCGACCCGTACGTGGCAACAGCCGATCACGCGCTGGGCAACCCGTCATGGGTGGCAGGCCGGATGGTCGCGGCCACCGGGCCGATCGGCAGCCATGCTCTCCACCTCGTCTATGGTCAGCTCCCGCTGGCAGCGGCCGTCTTCGCGCTGTACCAGCTGCGTAAGGTGGCGGTCGAGCGCCGATTCCCGGGCCATCATCTGGTGCGCACCTTTCTGGTCATCGGCCTGCTCGGGCCGGTCATATACATGATCTTCCCGGTGGCAGGACCGGTCTTCGCCTACGGTGCCGAAGGCGGGCACTGGGCGGCGGCCAACCTGTGGCCGCAGACGGCACCGCCGATCGGTGCCCCGCACAAGATGCTGTTCGACGAGGTCACTCCTCGCAACTGCATGCCCAGCCTGCATACGGCCTGGGCCACCACGCTCTTCATCCATTCCCGGGAGGCCTCACGGATTCTGCGGTTCGCGGGAACGTTCTGGCTGGTCGGCACGCTCACCGCAACCCTGGGCTTCGGCTACCACTACGGCGCGGATCTCGTTGCCGGCGTGGTGTTCGCGCTCACGGTCGAGGCGGCTATGCGATCGTTCGACCGCGGCTGGGACCGCTCGGGAATCCGGCTGGTGAGCTACGGCGCCATTGTTTTCTCCGTGCTCCTGGTGTCGTATCGCTACCTGCCGTTGGAGATGGCCAGACATCCCTGGGTGTTCGGGCCGAGCCTTCTTCTGGCGATGGCCTCAGTGGTGTACGGCTACGTGCGGACCACCAAGCAGTGGAATCCGAAGGCCGTACCGGCGCAGCAACCGGAACCGCAACTCGTACAGGTGTGACCGCTGTCCGCCCACAACCTGTCGAAACGCCTTGGACCGGCCGCGGAGGCCTTCTGGGACGGGGGGCTGGAGCCGGTGGCGGGCCGCGCCCGGGAAGTCTGGAGTTGTCTTGGAGCCCACTCAAGGGTGTTGGGTGGTGGATGAGACACCGCGTCGCGACGTGGTGACCGAGTGGACGACGGGTTTCATGAGGAGCACTCCATGACACAGAAGATCTGGTTCATCACCGGCGCCTCACGTGGTTTCGGGCGGGAGTGGGCGATTGCCGCACTGGAACGCGGCGATTCGGTGGCCGCGACGGCGCGTGACCTGTCGACGCTGGGTGATCTTCGTGAAACGTACGGAGAGCGGCTGCTGCCCCTGCAACTCGACGTCACGGACCGCGACGCCGACTTCGCCGCGGTGAGGCTGGCGCACGAGCGGTTCGGGCGGCTCGACGTGGTGGTCAACAATGCCGGCTACGGCCACTTCGGGATGGTCGAGGAGCTCACCGAGGCGGAGGCGCGCGCGCAACTGGAGACCAACCTGTTCGGGGCGTTGTGGGTCACCCAGGCGGCGCTGCCGTTCCTGCGGGAGCAGGGCGGCGGCCACATTCTGCAGGTTTCCTCCATCGGCGGTATCAGCGCCTTCCCGCTGGTGGGCATTTATCACGCCTCGAAATGGGCGCTCGAAGGAATGAGCCAGGCGTTGGCACAGGAAGTAGCGCCGTTCGGCATCAAGGTCACACTGATCGAGCCCGGCGGGTTCGCCACCGACTGGGCCGGATCTTCGGCGAGTACGTCCCAGCAGTTGCCGGCGTATGCCGACTTCCACAAGGAAGTACAGGAACAGCGACGCAAGCGCGTCGGAACCCCGGGCGACCCGCGCGCGTCCGCCGCGGCGGTGCTGGAGATCGTGGACGCCGAAGAGCCGCCGCTGCGCTGCTTCTTCGGTTCGGCACCGCTGGGTATCGCCAAGGCCGACTACGAGCAGCGTCTGGCGTCATGGGAGAAGTGGCAGCCGGTGGCGGAGTTGGCCCAGGGCTGAGCAGCGGCCGGACTCGGCACGGAGCGAGTGACCGGACCCTGTGCGGCGCAAAGGAACGTGGGCGATCGGAGTGTCTCCGGTCGCCCCACCTGTCGCCCGGTGCCCAGAGGTCAGGCGCGGTGGCTCTGGTAGTAGCCGCCGACCTGCTGGTGATAGTCGGCATCGCCGACATGCTTCGCCCTGTCGAATTCGGGTGACTCCCTGATCTGTTCCTGGGTGAGCGCGACGTAG
This sequence comes from Streptomyces rhizosphaerihabitans, assembly GCF_025399795.1. Taxonomy (GTDB): domain Bacteria; phylum Actinomycetota; class Actinomycetes; order Streptomycetales; family Streptomycetaceae; genus Streptomyces; species Streptomyces rhizosphaerihabitans. The sequence continues at coordinate 145,652 of NZ_JAODTZ010000016.1, forward strand.
ATCTTCCGCTCGTCGCGGTCGACCTTCTTCACCGTGCCGGCGGGCAACATGACATGCCTGCCGAAGATCCATACACCGATGTCGACGACGAGGTACGAGGAGCCGACGTCGTCCGCATGCTTGTCGACCTTCCCGATGGCGCCGTCGGTGGCCTCGACCTTGTACCCGATCAGATCGGTGCCCACGATGTGCCCGGAGGCCGGGTGGTAGCCCCAGATGTTGTCACTCATGAACGGCTCCCTCATCGAAATTCCGCGCTCTTCCGCAGCAGAACCGGGGAATCGCACAGGCGTCATCCAGATTAGATGACCCATTCGCGGAACGTCGCTCGCCTCGCCTTCCGGATGTCGCCGTCACACATTTCGCACCGAAGGAATTCGAAATCCGTATTCACCGCCGTGCGTCCCGGCGGAGGAACGGCAGGGGCTCGACAGGGACTCAGGGTGACGAAATTCGAGAGTGGATCCACGAGGGGCGTGCGCCCAGGCGGGCCGGGTACGGTTCGCCCCGTGAACACGCACGTGGACGTGGAGGGGTGGGAGTCGGGGCACCAGGTCGCCTACGACTGCGGGGCGTGGGAGCGGGCCTGTCACCAGGCACGCCTGCTGGTCGCCTGGCACGAGGAGCGCGATCTCGGCTTCGGCGCGCCGGTACCCCGGCGGTTCTACGCGGATCCCGGTCCGCGGGTGAAATGGCCGTGGGGGGCGGCCCGGCACACCACGGTGGGCCTGCTGCTGTGGCGGGCCGCCTACGAGACCGGGATCCTGGTCGACGAGGTCCCCCTGACCGATGCCATGCGGTACTGCGTCCAGGGGGCCGACCCCTTGGACACAGGTTTGCTGCCCGCCGCTGCCCGCGACGCTGCGATCGGAGTCGGCAGCGCCGCATCGGTGGCCGGAATCAGGCCCGTACTCGAGTCCCATGTCTCGGCCGATCCACCGCGGCCGCGCCCCGCCGGGGCGCCTGTGACGGTCGGCTACCGCGTCCGGGAGCTGCGGGCGACGCCCGACTGGGAGCTCGGCGACTGGCCGGCGGCCCTTGCCCTGGCTCGCCGGGCCATGGGGCGGGCGGACGATCTGCGGGAGCAGGGGGCATGGCAGCCGAGCGACCAGGAACGGTCCGTCGGCGCACGGATCGGCCGGGACTGGGAACCACCGGCCGAGACGTCCGCCGCGTACGGGCACCCGTCACCGAGTTGGCTGGAACGGGCGTCGCGCCTGGCCGATACGGCCGCGGCCCTGTCCAGCGCAGCCGGCACGCTGCCGATCGACGGCCGGGGCAGCGCAGGCCCGCTGGCGCAGGTCCTCGGTGCCACCGCCGATGCGTGCGCCAGGTTGGCGGTCAGCACCGAGGAGGTCGGGCGCCTGTGGGAGGCGGAGCCGCACGAACCCGCGGACCCGGCTTCCTGGGAACCGACCCGCGTACCGGGCGCACTGGTGGCCCAGACCGAGGAAACGGAACACCTGGTGCGGGCGGTCGCAGTCTTCTCGTTGATCCTGGCGTGCAGCTGACGGGTCGGAGCACGTCGCTGCGGGCGGTCGTGGGTCAGGCCCGTGGCAGGGGGCCTCAGTAGAAGTCGTCTCGGCGCTGCGCCGGGTTGACGTTGTCACGCCGCTGCTGCTGCAGGCGGGCTGTCCTGACGGCTGATATCTCCCGCAGGTGCGCCTGACTCTGAAGCATCATCATCGAGCCGAGCGCGTGGCGCTCGGTCCTCGGGTTGTCCACACAGGACTGGTACATCACGGCGGCTCGTTCGCTGTCCTGGTAGAGGGTGCGGTAGACCTCCGCGGCACGGTACTGGGCGTAGGGGTGGTTGCGGGCGGCGGCCGCGAGGAATTGCTCCAGGGCATGTTCTGCAGGGGCCCGGGTGAGAGGCAGCAGCCGCTCCAGGTACAGGTCGCCCAGGGCGAGCATCGCTTCGGGCTCGCCCAGTTCGGCCGAGGCGTGATACCAGCGGGCTGCTTCGTCCAACGACTCCACGATGCCCGCCTGGGGGCAGCCGTGGTGGTAGAGCGAGGCGAGGTAGAAGGTCGCTCGCGGCGAACCGCCGCTGCGCCGCAGGCGCGGCACCGCGCTCGCGTACCGTCCCTGTACATAGTCGATGTGCCCCAGCAGCTCGATCGCGGCACTGTGGCCCCTGGACGCCGCGGACTCCAGGAAGAAGACCTCCGCACCGGGGTGCTGCGCGGTGTTCCAGCAGTGCAGGCCGATCTGGTAGTACTCGTCGGCGTTGGTCGGCTCATGGCCGTCCACGGTGAAGTTGGTCCCCTGCCACTGCACCACGTCGCTGCCTTTCGCGTCTTGGCCTGCCTCGGCGGGCACGTGCGGTTCGTTCCTCCACAGCCTCGCGATGAGGGCCGTATCGACGGTGAGGGACAAGCCGGTTGTTCCCGTACGTCGTCCCGGTGCGTCGGGCCTCACCGATGCCATGGCTTGCCGGTCGGCACAATCGTAGGCCTGGTCGTCGGAAAGCCCGCTCGGCGGTCGACGTGGATCGCCATCGTGACCTGTTTTCAGTGGCCGCTGCGGCGACGTGACGGGTACCGATCGCAGTGCGGTCCAAGGGCACGATTCGAGACGGTCATCCGGATGGATCGCGCGACGCCTCCGGAGGCTCCGGTGGCAGGCGGGTGAGCGCGGCGTCGAAGAACTGCCACCCGTCGACATGGGTGGCGTGCCCGAAGTGCTGCCCGTCCGCCAGGACCTCGTCGATCAACGCTCTTACGGTCGCGGGCCTGTGGAGGTCGAGGCAGCCCCCGCTGATCCGGCCGACCCCTCCCTCGTGAGCACCCCAACCACCGCCGCCCACCACGCGATCGGGACCCGAACCGAAGACGACGCGGATCATGCCCCGCGTGCCCTCGCGCGCGAACGTGAGCACCTCGCGGCACGAGGGTCCGACCACCTGGCCAGGGTCCGAAGCCGGCACATGCTGATGGCTGACCCACCACCGGAAACGCTCGGGGCCGACAACCAGATACCGATATCGACGACGTCCCATCCCGTTACTCGTAGGTGACGGCCGCGCAGAGCGCCCGAGCGAAGAACGTCCAGTCGCCGTCCGGCGGCATCTCCTTGTCGGAGTTCCGGTACCAGCCGGACGAGTCCGTGATCCACGCGGCCGGCGCACCGAGGTATTCCTCGACGGTGCGGTTCTCCCATTCCTCGCCCCGGCGGTGAAAGTCGTCGCACAGGCTGTAGATCACGGCGGCGAGGGATTCCCGCGTCATGACTTCCTTGAATGGATCGGGCGCGTCGCTGGACATGGCTGGACCCTGGCTCGGTCGGCAGGACATACGCGGCGAGCACACCGCAGGTCCATCGCGTCAGCCCGCCCAGCGACCTCGCCGCCAGTGTCCACGCCCTGCCTCCGGGAAGCCTCCTGTCCGGACTTTCCGCAGGTCGGCGCGCGATCTTGACCCTATGGGGAGGCGGAGGACGTCGTGGCCTCTCCCACAGCACCGTCGGCGCCCGCTCGACTCCCTGTCCGCACAACATGCCCGCACTACGTGACGCAGTCGGCGCCCAGGACTACTTCGGCAGGACCTGGCCCTGATCCGTGACGTAGTAGGTGTTGAGGCACTCCAGGAGCGCAGCCTCCGACACGTCGTACGGGCCCCCGGCCTGTTGGGTGCAGAACCTGCTCAGGAGCTGGGACTTCTGAGCGGCGGTCACCCCGGCAGGTTGGTTGTCCTGCGGCTGGTTGTTCCGGGACTGGTCATCCAGCTGACCCTGCACCCACGGGTCCGGGGACGACGTGCCCGAACTGCCGTCGGAGGACCCGACCCATACGCCTGCGAAGAAGACCGCGGCGACAATGGCGATGCCGCCCGTCACAAGTACGGCCGACCGTCTCCACCAGGGCTTCTCAAGTCTCGCCATGATGGCCAGGTACTCGGGGTCGCTCTCATAGTCCTCCGGCAAAGCGTTCGGAGTGTCTTCCACGGCAACCCCCTCGGAGCCCTGACCGGCAACGACACCGTGCGCGAAGAGTCGGGCGGCACAAATTAACCCCGAATCCTTCACCGGGTCCACACTCCTGCCTCAATCGTGATCTTGCCTGTTCCGGAAAGCGAGCGGTTCGCGCTCGGTCCGCAGCACGATGTCCCGCGCGAGGCGATCGGCGAGGAACCGGACCGGCCGGAGCACATGAGCAGGTCGGCAGACTGGGCCTGGCGAACAGCGACCCGACGACCTTCACGCTGCTGGTGCCCGCACGTCCCGAGTTCCTGGCCGGGGGGACGCCTGGGAGATCAGCCGGCCGGCGACACGGAACCCCTCGTCCGGTTTGATCAGCACCTGATCGCCTGTGAGTTGCCTCACCCGGCACGGTCGGTTCCCGTGCACGAACTGCCTGGCCAGTAGCCCCTCTTGGTCATCCGGCGGCCGCGTGTTGGCCGTATGCGTCATTAATCTGTCATTGCGGTCGGTGTGAGGTCCAATACAGGCTGTGACCGTGGCAGAGCGACGTGTTGTTGTGTTGGTGTACGCGGGTGCCATGGCGCTGGACATCACCGGACCGATTGAAGTGTTCGATGTCGCCAACCGGCTCCTTCCCCCGGCGGCGGCCCCCTATCGGATCGAGGTGGTCTCCGCCGACGCGCCACTGGTGCGCACGAGTTCAGGATTGATCGTGGGAGCCTTGCCGCTGGAGGCGGGGCAGGGTCCCGTCGACACCCTCCTCGTTCCGGGCGGATGGAGTGTCGGAGAAGCGCTTCGGGACCGGGCGCTGGTCTCGTGGATCGGCGCGGCGGCGGCCCGGTCGCGCAGGGTCACCTCTGTGTGCGGCGGATCCTTTCTGCTGGCCGAGGCAGGCCTCTTGGACGGCAGACGCGCCACCACGCACTGGGCGTACAGCGAGGCGATGGCCTGCCGCTATCCGGCCGTGACGGTGGACGCGGAGCCGATCTTCGTCTGGGACGGCCCCTTCGTGACCTCGGCGGGCGTGTCGACCGGGATCGACATGGCGCTGGCCCTGGTGGAGGCCGATCACGGTGCGGCACTCGCATTGGAGACGGCACGGTTTCTGGTGCTCTTCCTCAAACGGCATGGAGGGCAGTCCCAGTTCAGCGCGATGCTCGACGCCCAGTTGGCCGACCATCCGCCGATCCGGACCGCGCAGGAGTGGATTCTGGAGAACCTGCACAACCCGTTACCCGTGGCCGAGATGGCCCAGCGGGCCAACATGAGCCCGCGCAACTTCGCCCGCGTCTTCAGGCGCGAGGTGGGCACGACCCCTGGCCAGTACGTCGAGCGCACGCGCATCTCCCGTGCGCGCGAGCTGCTGGAGACCACCGATCTGCCGATCGGTCAGATAGCCGGCCGCTGCGGATTCGGCGCCCCCGAGACCTTCTTCCGCTCCTTCGGACGAACCCTGGGAGTCACCCCGAAGGAGTACCGGCACCGCTTTCAGGTCATCACGTCATCCGGCCTCATCGACCGGCGCCACGAGACGGACAGGAGTCCCGCATGACCATCACCACCTCGGACGAGCCCGAGGCAGGAACGGTACGCCTGGTCGACTATGTGGCCTACGAGCTCGCGAGGGCGGGCGTCACCCATGTGTTCGGCGTCGGCGGCGCGAACATCGAGGACCTGTATGACGCCGTTCACCGCGGGGGAACCGTCCGCGGTGTCGTCGCCAAGCACGAGTTCTCGGCCGTCACGATGGCCGACGGTTACGCCCGAACCACCGGGCGCCTGGGCGTTGTTGCCGCCACCTCGGGCGGCGGTGCGATGAACCTGGTACCGGGTCTGGCGGAGGCGTACGCCTCCCGGGTGCCCGTGCTGGCCCTGGTGGGCCAGCCGCCGACCGGCCAGGAAGGCCACGGAGCGTTCCAGGACACCAGCGGCAAGGGGGACTCGTTCGACGCCGGGGAGGTCTTCAGGCCGATCTCCCGGTTCTGCGCCCGGGTCGATGACGCGGACTCGTTCGTGGAACTGCTGCCGCGGGCGCTGGCGGCGGCACAGGCCGATCCGCGCGGTCCAGCGGTGTTGCTGCTGCCCAAGGACGTGCAGCAGGCACGGATCCGGTTGCCCGGCCGCGACCAGGTGCCGGCACCGGCACAGGCATCGGGCGGGCCGATACCGGCACCGGCGTTGACATCGGGCGGGCCGACACCGGCGTCCGCACATGACCTGCCGATACCGGCGCCGACGGCACCGGCGATACGGCTCGACAGTGCGGCTCTCGCCAAGGTGTCGGACATCCTTCGTAGGGCGGACAGGATCCTCGTCATCGCCGGTGAGGGTGTCGCCGCGGCAGACGCGCGTGCTGAACTGGCCGAACTGGCCCGGAGCCTCGGGGCATGGGTGGCGGTCACCCCGGACGCCAAGGACGTCTTCGACAACCGTGATCCCCGGTTCGCGGGTGTGGCCGGAGTGATGGGCCACGCCAACGTCGAAGACTGTCTGCGGCGGGCCGACGTGTGCCTGCTGGTCGGTACCCGGCTGCCACTCCTGGCACGCGGTGGGCTGGAGCAGGCACTGGCCGCCACGGACGTCGTATGCCTCGGGCCCGAGCCGCCGTTCGTGTCGGCCACGGCACTGGGCGGGGACCTGCGGGACGCGCTGCGCGCGGTGACCGTCCGGCTCCCGTCACGCCCACAGGACTGCCCCGAGCATTCCGGTCCCCTTCCCACCGTCATGGCGGGCCCGGCTTCCTCGGCCGCGAGGGGGCGAAGCATTCCCTACCCCCAGGCGGTCGCCGCGGTTCAGGCGGCGCTCCCTCAGGACGCGCACGTCTTCGTGGACGCCGGCAACGCGGGCGCCAGCGCGGTCCACCTCCTCCCGGCACCACGCCACGGCCGTTTCGTGGTGGCGCTCGGTATGGGGGGCATGGGTTACACCTTCGGTGCCGGTATCGGAGCCGCCCTCGCCACCGGGCGACGTACCTACGTACTCGCCGGTGACGGGTCCTTCTTCATGCACGGGATGGAAGTGCACACCGCCGTGGAGTACGCCGCACCCGTGACGTTCGTCATCTTCAACAACGACGCCCACGCCATGTGCGTGCTGCGCGAGGAGTTCCTTCAGGGCGGCGTCCGCAGCGACGACCTGTTCCGCCGGACGGACATCGCCGCCGGGGTGGCCGCCGCCTTCCCGTCCCTCGACGTCACCGGTGCCGAGAACGCGGCGCAGTTGCGCAACGCGCTGCTGCGCGGCAACACGGGCATCGGCCCCGCATTCGTCGCGCTGGACTGCGACCCGGAGGAGGTCCCTCCGTTCCTCCCCTTCCAGCCTTTCGCCGAAGCCACCGGCAGTACCCAGCACGCCGACAGCAAGGAGAGTTCAGATGAGCGACGAGTCGTCCACGTTGGCTGACATCCCCGGCCTGATGCGGATCGAGAACCCCGGCAGGGACGAGCTGACCGCCCACTGCATGGAGCTCACCCACGCCGTCTACCCCCACCACCAGGTCTACGGGCAGTACTGCACCATCCACGAGTACGTCGACTGTCCCCCGGAACTGGTCTACGACTACCTGCGCCAGGGCCACCACCTGGAGGAGTGGACCTGCAGCCTGCGGGACTTCGCTCCCTCCGGCACACCGGGTCTGTGGGTCGGCCACGACCGGCTGGAGGACGACACCAGGATCTACTGCGAGGTGGTCGCCAACCCCGAGGCCATGACCGTGGACTACCACTGCTCCTGGGACCAGGGCGACAAACTGTGGATGATCTACCTGATGCGTGTCGTACCGGCCCGCCGGGTGCTCGACAAGCCGGGATCGGTGATCACCTGGACCAACTGCCGGCACCCCTATTACGACAACAACCCGCACCCCGGCCTGGCTCCCCGCCCGGACCGGCCCTGGGTGGGTGACTACTGGGACCTCTTCTACGCGGGGCACACCGTGGAGATGAACAACCTCAAGGCGATCCTGGAACACCGCCACCGCAACGGACTTCCGATCAGCGTCGCTCCGGTGAAGGCGGTGGCACAGTGACCACGGTCAGCCTCACCGACGTCGCGAGCTACCTTCCCGGGAAACCGGTCCCCGCGGAGTTCTACACCGACTACCCCGGAGCGGAGGACAAGCTCCGAAACCACCCCATGTTCAAGGTCCCGCCGTCACGGCACCACGTGGCCGCGGACGAGACCAACGCGGACATGGTCGAGCGTGCGGTGCAGCCCCTGATCGAACGGCACGGCAGGGACGAGATCCGGAGTGTCGACGTGCTGTTGGTGCACAGCCAGCTGCCGGATCTGCCGTTCGTCGGTGCCGGTACCGAGGTGGCACGCCGACTGGGGCTGAACCCGGAGTGGCTCGTCGATGTGGCCAACGCAGGCTGCGCCTCCTTCGTGTACATGCTGAAGCTGGCCCGGCAGATCCTCAGCACCACCGATGCGAAGACCGCGCTGATCTGCAACGCGCAGAGCGCCGCGGGCCAGTGCTTCACCCAGTCCGAGGTGCGCAGGCTCGCGCAGGCCGCGATCCCGGGCGACGGCTGCGGGGTGGGATTCGTAACGACATCGGCCGGCGCCCCGGTCCTCGACGTGGAGACCCGGCACATCGGCGACTACGCCGGGGACATGACCGTGGCGGTCGACGACGGCCGCAAGTACTGGGAACCGGGAGAGTCACAGCTTCGGATCGGGTTCACCGACGCCAGCGTCGCCAAGGTCCTGGCGCGCGGCAACCGCCTCGTTCCCGAGGTGATCACGGACCTGTGCCGGCGGCTCGGCGTGGCGACCGGCGACATCGACGTCCTCGTCACCAACCAGCCGAACCGAACCTTCCTGCGGAACTGGCGCGAGGCGCTGCAACTGCCCGCCGAACGGCACCTGAACACCTTCGACCAGTACGGGAACCTCTTCGGAGCGGCGATCCCGGTCACCCTGGACCACGCGATCCGCTCGGGTCAGGTGAAGGACGGTGACCTGGTGGTACTGGGGGGATTCGCCCACGCCGGCGACTTCGCCGGCGGCGCCGCCGTCCGCTGGCACGGCGGGCGGGGCTGACCCATGGGCGTTCCCGCACTGCACCGACTGGCCCTGAACGAGAGCCCGTACCCTCCGCTGCCCTCCGTGCGCAAGGCGATGCGGCGGGCCGTCGCACAAGCTCACCGGTACCCGGAGTTCTATCCCGACGACCTCGCTGAGCGGATCGCCACCTGGTGCGGGGTGCCACCCGACAGCGTCGCGGTCGGCAGCGGATCGGTGGGGGTGGCGCTGCAGTCGCTTCAGGCGGTGATGGAGCCGGGCGACACGATGGTCCACGCCTGGCGCACCTTCGACGCGTATCCCCTGCTGGCCACCATGGTCCGCGCCGAACCCGTTCCCGTGCCCCTGACGCCGGACGGCCGGCAGGACCTGGACGCCCTGCTGGCCGCGCTCGACCACCGCACCCGCGTTGTAGTGGTGTGCAATCCGCACAACCCCACCGGGAGCCGGATCACCGTCGACGCCCTGTCGGCGTTCCTGCACCGGGTTCCCGGACACATCACCGTGCTCCTCGACGAGGCATACGTGGAGTTCGCCGACGACACCGGCGTGGCGGACATGCCCACGTTCCTGGGCACGCACCCCAACGTGCTGGTCCTGCGCACCTTCTCCAAGGCCTACGGACTCGCCGCCCTGCGGATCGGCTACGGCCTCGGCGCCCCCGCCCTGGTGGATCGGATCCGCCGGCAACAGCTGCCCTTCGGGATCAACGCGGTGGCGACCGCAGCGGTTCAGGCCTCCCTGCGCGCCCACGGCGAGCTGCGTCTACGCGTGGACACCATCGTCGCCGAACGCGAACGGCTCCGGCACGAACTTCTCGACCTGGGCTGGCATGTACGTCCCGGCCACGCCAATTCCGTCTGGCTCGCCGCGCCCGATCCGATCGACGAGGGCGCCGAGGCGCTCACCGACGCGAGCGTCCTGACACGCCACTATCCCGGCGAGGGCCTGCGGGTCACCGTCGGCAGCCGGAAGGCCAACGACACGGTGCTTGCCGCACTGGCGGGACTGCCCACGCACGGGTTCGCATCGCGGGACCTCGACGCTGTCTCATCGGTGGCCGCGTCGGCACGACGCCCTGTCGGCGATCCGAGTCGTGTACGAGGTCGCCCCCGGGTCTGAACGAGTCGCGCGCAAGTCCCTTGGTGACGAGAGCACGACCGTCGGCCATGAGCCTGTCACCGGATACGAGCTCATGCCCCGGCGGGGCGGCTTCCCCCAGATACCCCGGCTGCCGTTGCGGCGGGGGATGCGACAGCGACTGCCGAGGAGGGTGCCGTAGCCGCAGCGGCTATCCTTCTCACCGGCCGGGGCCGACCGCCACAGCCTGGGGGACCGGGCCCTGCCCGATGCGGCAAGCCGCAGGTCGATCTTGGAATGTATGGCCCCTCGGCATTGCTGCACTCGCTACGGGCTCGCCCTGTTCTGGGGGTGCTCCGGGCGATGGTGCTCGGTACGACTGGACACGAGAACCGTCAACGATCTCGATCCTGTCTGCTTCCATGCCCTGGCCCGCTGTCTTCGAAAGGTTTTCCTGCACCATGCCCTTGGCTCTGCTGGCCCTGGCAGTCGTCGCGTTCGGTATCGGCACGACGGAGTTCGCCACGATGGGGCTGCTGCCCCAGATCGCTCACGGGATCGGTGTGTCCGTGCCGCACGCCGGCAACGTCGTATCGGCCTACGCGCTCGGTGTCGTCGTCGGCGCGCCCTTGCTGACGGGTATCGGCGCGCGCGTCCCGCACAAGCGCCTGCTGCTGCTCCTGACCGGGCTGTTCGTGGTGGGCAACATGGCGTCCGCGCTCGCCCCCGACTTCGGCACGCTCTTCGCCGCACGCTTCCTGGCAGGTCTGCCGCACGGGGCGCTGTTCGGCGTGGGCGCCGTCGTCGCCTCACGACTGGTCGCCCCGGAGAGAGCGGCACGCGCCGTGTCGAAGATGTTCCTCGGTCTCACCATCGCCAACATCGTCGGGGTTCCGGCCTGTACGGCCCTCGGGCAGCACCTGGGCTGGCGGTCCGCGTACGGCGCCGTCGCTGTCATCGGCCTCGTCGCCCTGGCCGGAGTGGCAGCCTTCGTCCCGCACCAGCCGCGCGGGCAGCAGTCCGGCATCCGGCACGAACTGCGGGCCATGGGCAACAAGCAGGTCGCCACCGGCCTCGCCACGGCCGTCGTGGGGTTCGGCGGATTCTTCGCCGTCTACAGCTATCTCGTGCCCATGCTCACGCACCTGACCGGAATCGCCGGCTCCTCGACCACCTGGGTACTCGCGCTCTATGGCGTAGGGATGACGCTCGGCACCCTGATCGCCGGACCGCTCACGGACCGCGCACTGCGCCCGACGATGTACTGGGGGCTCGTCCTGCTCGCCGCGGCGCTCACGACGTTCTACTTCACGGTCCACAGCACCGTGCCCGCCCTGATCACCATCACGTTCATCGGCGCCATGGGTTCCCTCATCACCACGCCGGTTCAGATGCTCCTGATGTCCAAGGCGAAGAACGCCCCGACGATGGCGGCGGCCTCGAACCACTCCGCCTTCAACCTGGCCAACGCGGGTGGTGCCTGGCTCGGTGGCCTGGTCATCTCGGCGGGCTGGGGCTGGGCCTCCCCCAACCTGGTCGGCGCGGCTCTCGCCCTGGCCGGTCTCGGCCTCGCCTTCACGGGCGGTCTCATGGAACGGGGCTACCGACGCTCCGAAGTGATCGCGCAAGCATCGCCCGCGGCCGAACCAGAGGCACGCGTCGGCATTGCGGACTGACGCGTTGTCCTTCGACCGACCTTCGAAAGGGCGCTGGGACTGCTCGGACGACAGAACGCTGAGACTGCTCGGACGAAAGGCCGTCGGGTCTACTCGGACCTGACGGCGCCTTCCGCGGCCGGGTCGGCGGACTGCATCGGCCCGGCATGGTCCGTGACGCCGGCGTGGTGCGACGGGGCGGCGAACCCGCACGGCGCACATCCGGAAGCCTGGTCCGGGCCCAGCGGCACGCCATTGCTGCGCAGCACGTCGCGGAGGTCCAGGATGAGCGGGAACACCTCGTGGTTGCGGTCCTCGCCCTGTTCGTCCCAGGCACGCTGTTCGGCCTCGACCGCCGTGCGGTCCTGGGTGAAGACCCGCTCGGTGAAGCGGCGGATGAGCGGCCAGGCGAGCTGGAGCGCCCCGGGAACCGACGGTTTCGCGATCGTCAGCAGGCCGTAGGCGTGGTTGACGCGCTGCTCCGCGTCCTCCGGCACGTAGGCGGCCCAGAGGGAGAACACCGGGAGGCCGGTGCCTTCAGGGACGTCCCGCAGGGTCTGGTACGGATACTCGGTGCGGATGGTGATGACGTCGGGCCTGTCCCGGCCGCCGATCCCCTCCGCGGACAGCAGACCCGCGCCCCGGTCCTTGCGCCCTCCGGCGGGGACGAAAAGGTACCGGGCCTCGACGTGGCGTGGGCCGGTCTCGTACCCGAGCAGCTCGGGCCGGATCCTGCCGAGCACACTCCGGTGCAGGAACTGGTGGTTCATGTCGAGCAGGTTCTCGTGCATGAAGGAGTAGTGGCACCGCACGGTACGGGAGAACGTCATGGTGCGATGGGCGGCCGAATGGTATTCGGGCAGCAGCGGGAACGGCGCCGCCGCGGCCAGAGCCGGGTCTCCGGGGAACACGAACACCAGGCCGTAGGCTTCTCGGACCGGGTAGGAACGCACCCCGCGCGGCGGTCGCTCGCAGCCCTTGGGCAGGTAGGGGATCTGCGAGATGCGGCCGTCGCCCCGGTAGGCCCAGGCGTGGTAGCAGCAGCGCAGAATGTCACCCTCCACCACACCCATGCTCAGCGGTACCTGACGGTGCGCGCAGCGGTCCTCCAACGCGTGGACCGTGCCGCTGCGCCCCCGGTACAGCGCGATCCGCTGACCGGCGAACACGGCCGCGAACGTCCGGTTGCGCCGCACGCTCCGGGAGGTCGCCACCGGATACCAGTGGTCCGGGGAGATACCGATCCGCCGCAGGTCGGGGACCGGACCGGGCAGGTCCCTGAGTCGGCCGTCCACGCGATGGGGCGGATACGCCACCGGGCCGGTGGTGGCCGACCGGTTCTGCTGGTGGCCTGCTCCGGAGCCGCTGGGTCGGGCCTCGGTCATGGGTTGTGGTCCTTTGCGCTCGCGCGGGAGATCGTGTCGTGCGGTCGGGGACCCCGCCCACCAGGTTCTCGGTGTCCCGCCCGCCCGCGACGCCATTGCGGACAGCCGCCGCCGACGGGGGTGATCCGCCCGCCGCCGCAGGGGCTCCACCTCCCTACGGTCTCCGGGGGCACCCCGGTCGTCAACCGCAGAAGCGCGTTGGTGTCGCAGCCGGGCAGGCCCGCGCCGAGGCGGCCGGGGCCTGATGCCGCTACTGAGATTTCCGTCGAGTCGGTCGCGCCTCAGGCAGGCCAATCGCGGTGAGGCGGGCAGGCCAATCGCGGTGAGGCAGTCGACGGACGAGGTGGGTAGGACGGCATGGCTGGGACGACGCCTCGGTGAGCTATTTCTCGTATTTCAGCATCGGTCCCGATCAGGACAGGCAGCACGGCCCGCAGCCCAGGCGAGCCGACCCGGGCCAGTGGCCGAAGTCGGAGGCTGCGCTCACGGTCGTCAACCGCGACCTGATGGCAACACTGCCGGGTCAGGACGCGCTGGTACTGACGGTCGTCCCGCAAGGGGAGCCGACGTCCCGGGGCGCGATCGATGGGGATCAGATCTACGTGGCGCTGCCAGATGGCCATTGGCACGGCGACTCGGTGAATGCGTGTGATCTGGAGGAGGGCGACCCGCCGGAGCCGGACGATGCCAGGACGGTCCTGACCGTGGTCGCGGATGCCGTGCAGGCGACCGTCATGGAACTGCTCCGGCAGGTCTGGCCCGTCTGCCGGGAACACAAGACCGGAATGCACCCCCGCCCTGCGGGAACCACTGAAGACTGGTTCGGGGGCGAAACGGACTCGGACGGCCCGCCGGTGTGGTGGTGCCGGGGCAGCGGGGACGGCGAGTGCCACGACGTCTCCCCGGTGGGCGAGTTGGCCGCCACGTTGCCGGGAAAGCAGCGCCGCGCGCTGCGGCGCAGCGAGCGCAGACAGCAAGGCCATCGGTAGTCGCGGCCCGGACGCTGCGCAGTGTCGCTCGGGGCCACGCGGCATCCACGCCGCGCGATGACCTGGTGAGGAAGCCGCACCCACCGACGCAGGCGGACCAGGTCAGGCGGACCTCGATCCAGGTCGCTCACTGGTCGACTCGGCCGCCCTCGTGAGGTGAAGGGTGGTCACGAGCACCGCCGGGGAGTGCGGCGACACATGCCGATGAGCAGGCACTGACAAGCAGTGGCAATACGTCGGTGGCCACGCGCAGTGAGATCCACACCTGACGCAGTCCGCCCTGTTCGATCGGGCACTCGCAGACGCCGCAGCGGTGAATGGCGGTGGTGCCCGAGCGTCCGGGATCCAGGTTCCCCGGAATCGAGGTCGGCAACGGAGTCCGGGGGAGGTTGGATTGGCGGGCGGGACGGCGCGCGGTCACGGCTTGCGGGCCACTCCGCCGTAGAAGCCGGCCTGGGCGTCGGTGATGCCGGCCAGCGGCTGGTCCGGCTCCGGGTGCCAGCGATGCGTTACGGCCAGCCCCGGCGGCAGCAGCTCCAACCCGTCGAAGAACCGGGCGATTCGGGTCCCGGACCGCAGCTGGATCGGGATGCCGGCACGGACGTACACGTCCTGGGTCCGGGCCATGCCCTCCGGGTCGAAGTCGGTGGTGCCGTGGCTGAGGGTGAGGAAACTGCCGGACGGCAGCGCCTCGATGAGTTCCCGCACTATCTCGTACGCGCCGTGCTCGTCCGGTACGAAATGCATCAGGGCGCACAGGCTCAGCGCGATCGGCTGGTCGAAGTCGAGTGTCGTCCGGGTCTCGTCGGACTCCAGGACGGCCTTCGGTTCACGCACGTCCGCCTGCAGGTAGGCGACCCGGCCCTCGGGGGTACCGTGCAGCAGTGCCCGCGCGTGGGCCAGCACGATCGGATCGTTGTCGGCGTAGACAACCCGGCACTCCGGGGCCTCCGCCTGCGCGATCTGGTGCAGGTTGGGCTCGGTCGGCACGCCGGTGCCGATGTCGAGGAACTGCCGCACCCCGTGGTCGCGGGCCAGGACGCGCACGGTCCGGTGCATGAACAGTCGGTTCGCGCGGGCGAAGGTGCGGGCGTCCGGGGTGTGGCCCAGTACCTGCTCAGCCGCCTCGGCGTCCACCGGGTAGTGGTCCTTGCCCCCCAGGTAGTAGTCGTACATGCGGGCAGGGTGCGGCTTGCTGGTATCGATGGGCGTCGACCCTCGACCTGACTCAGGTAACAACGTATTCTCCTCGGCTACGTATGACGGGTCTTCGCCCTGGATCCACAGCGGTTCATCGCACCACGAGGAACCGGTCGGCTCCGACGACGGGGACCTGCGATTGCCGCCTCGAGCGTCGCCGGGCCGACTCGGCGAGCGTCCGGAGAGCGGCTCCCTTGAGCGCCTTGATATTCCGCACGACAGCATCGTAGGCACGCTGAAACAGCAGGCAGACCGGTTCGTTCGAATTGGCCCGGCACGGCTGCCGGCCCTGGCCGCCCCCGCGCACCGTCCACCGACGCCGGCCGGGACTCCCGCGGTGCTGCCGCATGAGGCACATGAGCCCTACGGGTCGGCGTGTTGTGCGAGCCAGGGCGTGCGCTAACATTGATCTTGAGCTGGTCGGTGGAAGTCGTCCTGGTTCGCGATGCGTTGGTGGTCCAAGGAAAGACGTCCCGCTTCCTGCGGGGAGATGCAGGTGCAAGGCCTGCCCGGCGCTCTGTGAAGACCCTGTCCCGTGTTGTCCGGGCAGGGTCTTTTTGTTGCGGGGACTCACGGCCTATGAGGCTGCGACAAGATCTGCTTGAAGTCGCCTGGTGCGACTGGGTGTTGTCATCGGGTGTGGTCGCTCTGGGCATCGTGGCCGGCCGCGTCGGCCGGGCTGCGCTCCTGTTGATGACCACGCGCGCCACCAACCGAACCATGGTGGAGATGGCGTGGGGAACGAATTGCGGCGTCGCGCTGAGGACCGCGCACGCTCATTTCTCCTCCGGCCGCTCCTGACGGTCGCGCTCGCCCGAACGCGGCCCCTCCGCGCCACGCCGTGCCGCGTCATCGACGCGTCGCTCCTCCAGGAGGTCCAGCAGGAGGCAGAACCCCACCACGGCCACGATCAGAACCACCGCCAACACGCAGAGCACAATGACAACAGCTGTTTTCACCTTGATGAATCTCCTTCTCGTCGCTGTTGTCCATGGCGGGACGCTGTGCATTGCAGGATGGCACTCGGTACTGAAGTCTGTTCAGCCTGTCCGGCCCAGGCAGGCACCACGCACGGGAGGCAGCATGGCCGACAGCAGCCGCGGATACGTCAGGGACCGGCGCGGATGCCGTCATTGGGGCCCGCACGGCGCCGCGGGACTGCTCCTGCGCCAGGACGGTCGGTTCCTGCTCCAGCGCCGTTCCTGGAGAGTCCATCATCGCCGCACCTGGAGCATTCCGGGCGGAGCGCTGAAGGCCGGTGAAAGCCCGCGGGAGGGGGCCCGGCGAGAGTTCGGGGAGGAACTCGGCGTTGTTCCGGCACTGCGCCACGTCCGCACTTTCGTGGACGACCACGGCGGATGGGCCTACCACACGCTCGTCATGGACGTCATGGAGTCGTTCTCTCCACGCCATGGCGACGGCGAAGGTGTCGCCTACCGGTGGTGCACCCCTGCCGAGACCGACTCGCTTCCGCTCCACCCCGGATTCGCGGCCACCTGGCCGCAGTTGCTGATGGACTTGGACGCGGTGTGACCCTGCCCTCCCGCTCAGGAGACCAGAAGACCAGAAGGCCAGGACTGACCAGAGCAGGGAATGCGGCGGGTCGGGCCGCTGTGGCAGTCCGACCCCGCGGGGGTAGTCGCTCAGGCCTGCGGGATGTGGAACTTCCTCCACGCACTGACGGGCCCTGGGACATGGGCGGGGGCATGGCGGACGTCTGAACGGAGGCTTTGCACAGCCGTGTTGAGAGCTGTGGTGGCCTGCGGTATCTCTGGATAGGCTGTATATGGGCTATATAGAGTGCAAGTGTGGCGACATTGCGGATGACCCTGCAGACCCAACTGGTGCTGCGGCCTTTGCTGGAGGATCCCGCGAGGCAGCGGTACGGCCTGGAGCTGTGCGAGCTGGCGGGACTGCCCTCGGGCACGGTCTATCCGATCCTGGCCCGTCTGGGACAGGTCGGCTGGGTGGACAGCGCGTGGGAGGACCCGGCGGTGCACGAGGAGGTGGGCCGACCGCGGCGGCGCTTCTACCGGATCACGCACGACGGCGCCGAACAGGCCCGTGACGCCCTGGCGCGCGACTACCGGTCCCGCAAGCAGTCGTTGCCGGGATGGGCGGCGGCTCGTCCCACCGACGGCGGAGTGCCATGAGCCCTGCGCGGTTACGGACGTGGCGCAGCAGGCGCGGGGATCAACGCCCGTCCGATGACGATCTGCCGGTGAGCGAACGTGTTGTTCGGGGGGTGCAGCGAGGAGAGGTTGACCTTCGTGCCTGTCCTGAGTCGGTGGCGTCGTTGTCCGGGGACGGAGGGGACAGCCGAAGCTGCTCACCGGTGGCCGCCCCCATCGGCGTCCCTGTCAGTCCCGCACGAGACAGAACGGGTGTCCCGCCGGATCGGCGAAGATGCGCCAACTCCGCTTTCCGTCACCCTCGTCGAGCAGGGTGGCGCCCCGCTCGAGGACGTCTGCCTGGGCTCCTTCCAGGTCCGTGACCCCCAGGTCGAGGTGTATCTGCTGGGGGTGAGTGGAGTCCGGCCACCGCGGCGGCTGATGGTCTTTCACGCGCTGGAAGGCCAGCACGAAACCACCGTCGGTGTGGAGCGTCGCCCAGCCCTCGCCGAGCGACCATCGCGGATCCGGCTGGTTCACTGCGCCGCCGAGAAGCGACTGGTAGAAGCGGGACAGCTCAAGGACATCGGCACAGTCCAGCACCACGCACTGCAGCTTGGCGATCACGAAGGGAAGCGTCTCACGACGCCT
Source organism: Streptomyces rhizosphaerihabitans (assembly GCF_025399795.1). GTDB lineage: Bacteria > Actinomycetota > Actinomycetes > Streptomycetales > Streptomycetaceae > Streptomyces > Streptomyces rhizosphaerihabitans. The sequence goes on from NZ_JAODTZ010000016.1 coordinate 163,669, forward strand.
GATCACGATCTACAGCTGGATTACCGGGCCCACGGGAATCAGCCGGTCGACAGGAGTGCAAAAGGAGCGTTCCATCCTTGACGTTGGAGATATGGAGCATACGTTTCCGTTTCGGCGTCGTTTAGCATCGGGGGATGTCGTTTCCTGAGCCTCTTGAACGCGCTGAGCACATTCACCAGGGCTTCAGCGTGCGCGAGTTGGATCTGGCCGAGGGGACGACGGCGGCAGCGGTGCACCGGATCGGTCGCCGTGCGTACGCGGTCGAGGCTGACCTGATCGGCTTCGACGGCATCCCGGCCCTGCGGGAGAGCGTAGAAGAGATGCGGGCCCGGTCTTTGCGTTGGCTCGGGGCGGTGACGGACGACGGACAGGTTGCCGCCTTCGTCGCCTGGCAGAGGCCAGCGGGAGAGGACACTCTCGACATCGACCGCGTGTGCGTCGACCCCGTATGGTTCCGCCGCGGCCTGGCTTCAGGATTGCTCGGTCATCTCCTGACAGACCTGGTTCCCGGCGGGCACGTTCTGGTCAGTACCGGTGCTGACAATCTTCCGGCAGTGGCGCTTTACGAGCGTCTGGGTTTCTCCCGTGAGGGCACCATCGAGCCCGCCCCCGGATTGCGGGTGGCTCAGTTCCGGCTCACGCGGGATTGAGCCGAACGGTGTCTCGGTCCGGGCGGCCGTCCGGCGAACGTGACCCTGCTCCCCAGGTGAACCGGCGGACCTGTACAGGGCTTCGACGCCCGGAGTGTG
>NZ_JAODTZ010000017.1 GCF_025399795.1 Streptomyces rhizosphaerihabitans
ACAGCTCGAACTCCTTGAGCGCCTCGACGGTCATCGTCGTGAGCGGGACGGGATGGACGTTGTAGCCGTCCAGCGAGCCGTCCTCCAGCGGGTTGGCCGCGTAGCCGACCTTCGACATCGCCCGTTTGGTGAACTCGTCCGTGTTGACGATGATCTCGGCACCGCGCGGCACATCGGCGATGTTCGCCTTCAGGGCCGCCGGATTCATGGCCACGAGGACGTTGGGCGCGTCGCCGGGAGTGAGGATGTCGTGGTCGGCGAAGTGCAGTTGGAAAGACGAAACGCCCGGCAGGGTGCCTGCGGGCGCGCGGATCTCGGCAGGGAAGTTCGGCAGGGTCGAGAGGTCGTTGCCGAAGGAGGCAGTTTCCGATGTGAAGCGGTCGCCGGTGAGCTGCATACCGTCACCGGAGTCCCCCGCGAACCGGATGATGACCCGGTCGAGCCGGCGGACGTCCTTCGCCCCCGGCGGTTTGCGCTGTTCTCCTACGACGGCTTCGTCGGCCTGTTCCGTTGGGCTGCTGACCTTGCTCGTCACTGAACTGGACCTCCTTTGAGGCGGCTGTCCGGGAGTGGCCTTCCCGCAGACCCTTCCTTTTTCAACCCTACGTCGGTAAGGGTCGCCTTCCTTAGGCCATTCGCATGATGGACGCAGTTTTGAGACGCCCTGACACCCTGACTTGTCACGATTTTTCCCCGCCCCCGGTCCTCTCTTCGAATGACGCTTCCTGCTCACCCTTTGGTTCGGCTCAACAACTGACAGACTGTCAGCTCGTCATGAGTTCAGGTACGTGAGGACGGCCAGAACACGCCGGTGATCCCCGTCACTTTGCGACAAGCCGAGTTTCTGGAAGATGTTGCTGACGTGCTTCTCGACGGCACCGTCACTGACCACCAGCTGACGGGCGATGGCGGAGTTCGTCCGACCCTCGGCCATGAGTCCGAGAACCTCCCGCTCCCTCGGCGTCAGCCCGGCCAGTACGTCCTGCTTGCGGCTGCGGCCGAGCAGCTGCGCCACGACCTCCGGGTCCAGCGCGGTACCCCCCTGGGCCACCCGTACCACCGCGTCCACGAACTCGCGCACCTCGGCGACCCGGTCCTTGAGCAGATAGCCGACGCCGTGGCTCGAACCGGCCAGCAGTTCGGTGGCGTAGCGCTCCTCCACGTACTGCGACAGCACGAGCACACCGAGTCCCGGATGAGCCTTGCGCAGCTGCACGGCCGCCCGCACGCCTTCGTCGGTGTGCGTCGGCGGCATCCGTACGTCCGCGACCACGACGTCCGGCAGCGCGTCCTGCGCCGCGAACTCGGTGATGGTCTTGATCAGCGCCTCGCCGTCCCCGACCCCCGCCACGACGTCGTGCCCGCGGTCGGTCAGCAACCGGGTCAGGCCCTCCCTGAGCAGCACTGAATCCTCGGCGATGACGACCCGCACTCTGTCCTCCACGATTCCTCGGCCCCCCAGAGCCCACCCCGGGCCGCCCCTGGCTCCGCCGGGTTCGGTCCCGCTCGTACGACAGACCCCAGCATTCCAGCATTCGGACCGGGACGCGCCCGAGCGACGTGAATAGGGGGTCGTCGAGGGGTCCTGGAGACGGTCCTGGAGGAGTCCTGGAGGAGCCCTGGAGGGATCCTGCTCGAAGGGCTGATCTTTCTGTCCCGGTTGTCCGGCCGTTCTCCGGCGCCCGCCCCGGACCTCGCGCCCGGAGCGGGGGCAGAGCTACCCCACCGGGGTACGCGCGGCGGGAACCTCACCCGCGCGGCGGGCACCTCACGACCCACGCGGGTACCCCGGTGGGGTGCACCGGGGTACCCGCGGAGCCGGAATGTCTCAGCCCCGCCAGGGCAGCTCCGCCGTGATCAGGGTGGGACCGGCCACCGGCGAGTCCACCACCAGGATTCCGTCCACCGCGTCGAGCCGCTCCGCGAGCCCCGCCAGGCCTGACCCCGCGGAGACACCGGCCCCGCCGACCCCGTTGTCACCGACCTGGATCATCAGCCGGTTCTCGACCCGCCACACATCCACGGTCGCCCGCGTCGCACGGGAGTGCTTGCTGATGTTCTGCAGCAGCTCGGAGACGGTGAAGTAGGCGATCCCCTCGATCGCGGGCGCCGGCCGTGCCGGCAGATCCACCTCCACCTGCACCGGCACCGTGCACCGCGAGGCCACCGCGGACAGCGCCGCGTCGAGCCCGCGGTCGGTCAGCACCGCCGGATGGATGCCGCGCGCGAGGTCCCGCAGCTCCTGCAGTGCCGTCTTGACCTCGCCGTGCGCCTCGTCCACCATCCGCGCCGCGGCCTCGGGGTCCTCGGCCAGCTTCTCCTTGGCGAGCCCCAGGTCCATCGCCAGGGCGACGAGCCGGGCCTGCGCCCCGTCGTGCAGATCGCGCTCGATGCGGCGCAGATCGGCGGCGGCCGTGTCGACCACGACTCCCCGGTCGGACTCCAGCTCCACCACCCGCGTGGCCAGCCGCGAGGGGCCGAGCAGCCCGTGCACCATCAACCGGTCCACGGTCGTCAGCGCCCGCACGATCCACGGGGTCGCCAGCGTGAAGAGCAGTCCCACCAGGGCGGTCACCGTGATCTCGAACGGGTTGTCCAGATAGATCGAGTGCGTGCTGTCGCCGTACAGCTGGAGTCCGTCCTGACCGCCGTACATCGGGAAGATCCAGAACCACAGCGGATACGTGAGCAGCGCCCACCCGTACGCCCAGAAGTTCAGAGCCACGACGAAGGAGAACACCGACCACGGGAACTGGACCACCGCGTACAGCAGGTGCCGCCACGACGTGCCGCTCTTGAGTACGGCGCCCATCCACGCCATGGCCCCGTGCTTCTTCATCCGCAGCGGCTCGGGCTCGGCCACCTCGACACCGAGCAGCCCACGCGCCCGCGCCCGCTCCAGCGAGCCGAAGCCGCGGCAGCCGGCCAGCGCGGCGGCGAGCACCGGGATGCCCAGGAAGGTGATCAGCAGGCCCGCGCCGAGCGAGACCATCGTGACGGCGAACACGAACATGATGATCCCGAGCGGCAGGCCCAGCATCACATAGCCGAACTCACGCCAGCTGCGGGCCTCGATCGGTGCCCGCAGCGGGGCCGGAAGACGGTGGCGCCGCTCGCCGGCACCCGCCCCGTCGAATCCGGGACCGCTCCGGTGCCCGTATCCGTGTCCGTACTCCGTGGCCATCGGTTCGTCCGTTCTCTCGTCCGGTCCTGCGCCCCGTCTCGTCCTGCGCCTGGACTCGTTCCGCGCGTCGGCTTGTTCCGCGCGTCGGCTCCTCCATCAACCCTGCCGCCCGGAACGTCCGCCGGACATGGAGCGGATCGGCCTCTTGAACGGGGGGTTTTCCCTACCTCCGCGAACCAGGGCGGGGCCCGTGCCGGGGTTTCTCCGTCCAGGGTCCTCGGCCCATGCCTCTCCAGGCTCCAGTCTTCAGCCTCCGGCCGGAGGTGCCCCGGCCGGAGGTGCCCCGGCCGGAGGTGCCCCGGTCGAGGTGTCCACCGAGTGAACCGGGCCCGCTCGGCAGCGTGGACCGGGCCTGCTCGGCAGCGTGGACCGGGCCCGCCCTTTTCCGGCCAGCTGTCTTCAGCGGCCCGCCGTCCACCACCGCGTGGGCTCGTTCACCGCGTGGGCTCGTCCGATGGTTACTGCGCGTCTCGTCCCGGCGACTACTGCGCGGGTCGCGCTCCGGCGATCACTGCGGGGGTCGCGCTCCGACGACTACTGCGCGCGTCGCGTTCCGACGGTTACTGCGCGGGTTCGTTCTGGCGGTCCCGCCACGGCAGTTCGGCCGTGATGACCGTCGGGCCGCCCACCGGTGACTCGACGACGAACAGTCCGTCCACCGCGCCGAGCCGGTCCGCGAGCCCCGCAATACCCGTACCGCCGTCGAGGCCGGCCCCGCCCCGGCCGTCGTCCGAGACCTGGATGAGCAGGCGCTCGTCCGTCCGCCAGACCTCGACGGACGCAGACCTCGCCCCGCTGTGCTTGCTGACGTTCTGGAGCAGCTCGGAGACGGTGAAATAGGCGATGCCCTCGATGGCGGCGGCCGGCCGCGTCTCCAGTTCGGCGGTCACCTTCACGGGCACGGTGCACCGCGAGGCGATCGCGGACAGGGCGGCGTCCAGACCCCGGTCGGTGAGGACCGCCGGGTGGATGCCGCGGGCCAGATCACGCAGTTCCTGGAGGGCGAGCTTCACCTCGCCGTGCGCCTCGTCGACCATCGACGCCGCGGCGTCGGGGTCTTCCAGGAGCTTCTCCTTCGCCAGGCCGAGCCCCATCGCGAGATTGACGAGCCGGGCCTGCGCCCCGTCGTGCAGATCGCGCTCGATTCGACGCAGATCGGCGGCGGCCGTGTCGACCACGACCCCGCGGTCCGACTCCAGTTCGGCGATGCGCCGCTCCAACTCGTCGGAGGGGGACAGCAGCCCGCGCACCATCGCCCGGTCCACGTTCGTCAGCCCCCGCGCGATGAACGGCAGCACCGGCCACAGCACGAACAGCGACACGAGCGTCACCGTGAAGGTGACGACGCCCCAGGGCAGCCGTATCAGGTCGTACAGCACCGCGCGCCAGCCCACCGGGTCCTTCAGGCTCGACCACAGCCAGCCGAAGAAACCGGTCCGGCGCACCGGCAACGGGCTCGGCTCGTCGATCCGCAGCCTCAACAGCCGCCGCGCCCGCGCCCGCTCCACCTTGCCGAGTTGTCGCGAACCCCGCAGCCCGGCCGCGAGCAGCGGCAGTCCGACGACCGTCACCGCGAGCCCCGCGCCCGTGGCGAGCATCGTCACCACGTACACGAATCCGATGATCGAGGTCGGCAGGTTCGCCAGGAGATGGGCGATCTCCAGCCAGGTCTGCCGGGCGAGGGCGAGTCTCGCGGGGGACAGCCGGTCACCGTCGGACGGATCGTCCGGCGGACTGGTGGGCGCGATGCGTTCGGTCATATCCGCTAGCCTGCCCGGCGGCGCGCCGCCGCGCCATGAGGTGGACCGCCGCGATGCACTGGGGAAAACCCCACCCCCAGGGGTGACGGCCGGACGTGACGACAGTCCGGCACAGGATGCGACGACGAGGCGGCGCCGGGACGCGTTCACACCGTGAGACGTGAACGGGTCACTGGTGGTCGAGGGATGGTCGAGGCGTGACGGGCTGCTTACGCTCTCTTTAGCAGGCCCTAGACTCCCGTCCGTACAGATCGTCGAACATGGCGCATCACAGAGTGCGCGACGGCGTACGACGGGGCGCAACGAGGTCAGGGAGTGAGGGGCTGACGTGCCGGAACCGACCGTTCTCGCGGCGACCGGGGCCGTCGTCGCGGCGGACTACTTCCAGTCCTACTCGGTCGTCGGACTGCTCGCCGTCGTGGGCGTGCTGTTCGTCGCCGTCGCCTTCGGGGCAGGCCGTCTGCTGCGGCCCGTGGTCCCCACCCCCGAGAAACTCCTGACGTACGAGTGCGGTGTCGACCCCGTCGGCGAGGGCTGGGCCCACACTCAGGTCCGCTACTACGTGTACGCCTTCCTCTACGTCATCTTCGCCGTCGACTCGATCTTCCTCTTCCCCTGGGCCACGGTCTTCGCCGCTCCCGGCTACGGCGCCGCGACGCTCGTCGAGATGTTCATCTTCCTCGGCTTCCTGGCCGTGGGCCTGCTGTACGCATACAAGAAGGGCGTCCTGACATGGACGTGACCCCCTCCGCCCCGGAACAGCCGGTGCTGCTGCCCGAGCCCAAGCGGCTCGGCGCGCTCGCCCGTCTCGCCCCCGAGCCCATGAAGGTGGTCCTGAACTGGGGCCGCCGCTACTCGCTCTGGGTCTTCAACTTCGGCCTCGCCTGCTGCGCGATCGAGTTCATCGCCGCGTCGATGGCCCGCCACGACTTCATCCGCCTCGGCGTGATCCCGTTCGCGCCGGGCCCCCGCCAGGCCGACCTGATGGTGGTGTCGGGCACGGTCACGGACAAGATGGCGCCTGCCGTCAAGCGCCTGTACGAGCAGATGCCCGAACCGAAGTACGTCATCTCCTTCGGTGCCTGCTCCAACTGCGGCGGCCCGTACTGGGACTCCTACTCCGTCACCAAGGGCGTCGACCAGATCATCCCTGTCGACGTCTACGTCCCCGGGTGCCCGCCCCGCCCCGAAGCCCTTCTCCAGGGCATCCTCAAGCTCCAGGAGAAGATCGCCCGGGAATCGCTGGGGGAGCGTTACGGGTTCGACGCGCCGCGACCGTCGGCCGCCGCACTCCAGAGCGGTCTGATGAAGCCACCGGCACCGCCCACGGAGGTCCCGGCCGCACCCACGGAGGCCCCGACCGCGTCCGAGCAGGCTCCGACCGCGTCCGAGCAGGCTCCGGTCGCGCCCAAGGAGGGCCCGGCCACTTCCATGGAGGGCCCGGCCGACATCGGGGACAAGCCGACCACCCCCCAGGCGGATCCGATCGCTCCTGAGGCGGATCAGACTGCTGCTGGGGCAGATCCGACTGCTCCCGGGGCGGCTTCGACCGCTCCTGGGGTGGATTCGACCACCCCCGGCGAGGAGGACCGATGACCGTCGGCTGGCTCCCTGGTCCCGCCGAGGAACTCTTCGGCCCCGACGCCACGGCCGAGGAGTCGTACGAGGTCCTGACGGTCGACGTACCGCCGGCATCCTGGATCGCGGCCCTGGCGACGGCCCGCGACGCGCTGGGCTGCACCTACTTCGACTGGCTGAGCGCCGTCGACGAACCCGGCACGGGCTTTCTCGTCTCGGCCCACGTCGTGGCCCTGTCCCCGGTACGTCGCCTCCTCGTCCGTACGACCGTCCCGCACACGGCCCCGGTCCTCCCGTCGGCGGTCTCCGTCTACGCGGGCGCCGCCTGGCACGAGCGCGAGACCCACGAGATGTTCGGGGTGACCTTCGAGGGCCACCCCGGCCTCGACCCGCTGCTCCTGCCGGAGGGCTTCGAAGGCCACCCCCTCCGCAAGGACTTCGTCCTGGCCGCCCGTGTCGCCAAGGCCTGGCCCGGCGCGAAGGAACCCGGCGAGTCCGAGCACGGCGGCCCGAAGCGCCGCCAGATGCTGCCGCCCGGCGTCCCCGACCCCAACGAGTGGGGCCCGCTCAAGGGCCAACTCCCCCCGGCTCCGTCCCGCCCGGCCCGTGGCGCGGCCCGCCCCGTCGGCGACCGCCCGGTGCGCAGGGCCCGCACGGCGGGGGAGGGCTCGGCCAGCCAGGCGCCTGCCGCACCCGCCGACGCAACCGCGGGCGCCACGAGTGCAGGTGCGGCTTCCGTTGGGGCGAGCACCGCCTCCGGTGCGGAAGCCGCGCGACCCGCACGCCGAGCCCGCAGCGCAAGCCAGGGCTCCGCGACCCAACGGGCACATCAGACGGCCCCTTCGGATCCGACGACTCCCTCGAATCCGGCAACTCCCTCGGATTCGACGTCCGTCTCGCAGCCGACCGCCGCAACGGAACCGACGGCCCCCTCCGCGCCGACGGCTCCCTCCGAACCGACCACGCCGGCGAGTGCCTCTCGGGCAGGCGAGCCCGACTCGGCGACGACGCCCGTCAGAAGGCCTGCCGCGTCGCGCAGCTCGGATGCTCCCTGGCACCAGGCGAAGCCCGCATTCGACGATTCGGAGCCGAAGGCGGAACGGGGACCGAAGCCCCCGGCGACACCGGAACCGAAGCTCCCGGTGTCACCGGAACCGAAGCTCCCGGTGACACCGGAACCGAAGTCGGAGGCAGCGCCGGAGTCGAAGCCGGAGGCGGTGTCTGCCCCGACCTCTGAGGCGAAGCCCGAGGCCGCGCCGGAGCCGGAGCCCGAGGCGGCGTCTGCCTCGACCTGCGAGGCGAAACCCGAGCCCGAGCCGGATTCCGGGAGTGAGCCCGAGCCCCGCCCGGGGGCGATGCCCGAGCCGGAGTCCGATCCGGAGCCAGGTCAGGAGCCGAAGGCGAAGCCCAGCCCCCAGCAGGATTCCCCCGACTCGAACTCCGTCGCCCCGGAGTCGACCCCCACCCCCGACGACCCCACCGGAGGTACGCAGTGAACGACGCTCTCGACGTCGCCCTACGCCTCCTCGTCGTCTTCGTCGTGTTCCTGACGTTCCCCCTGATCGTCGGCCAGACCGAGCACAAGGTGATGGCCCACATGCAGGGCCGCCTCGGCCCGATGTACGCGGGCGGCTTCCACGGCTGGGCCCAACTCGTCGCGGACGGCGTGAAGTTCGCGCAGAAGGAAGACATCGTCCCCGCGGGCGCGGACCGGCGCATCTTCCAGCTCGCCCCCGCCGTCGCTCTCCTCCCGTACCTCCTGGTCCTCCTTGTCATCCCGATCGGCCCGGGTGAGGGCGCGGTCGGCGAGGTCGTCGACGCGGGCATCTTCTTCGTCCTCGCCGTCATGGGCGTGGGCGTCCTCGGCTCCCTCATGGCGGGCTGGGCGTCGGCCAACAAGTTCTCCCTCCTCGGCGGCCTGCGCACCGCCGCCCAGCTCCTCGCGTACGAGCTCCCGATGCTCCTGACCGCGGCCTCCGTCGCGATGGCGGCCGGCACGGTCTCGCTCCCGGGCATCGTGGAAGCCTTCCAGTGGTGGTGGCTGCCCTGGCAGATCGTCGGCGCGATCGTGTTCTTCACCGCAGGCCTCGCCGAACTCCAACGGCCCCCCTTCGACATGCCCGTCGCCGACTCCGAGATCATCTTCGGCGCGTACACCGAGTACACGGGCCTGCGTTTCGCCCTGTTCCTGCTCGCCGAGTACGCCGGAATCGTCGTCCTGTGCGGCCTGACCACCGTCCTCTTCCTGGGCGGCTGGCACGGCCCCTGGGGCGCCGACGGCCTCGGCTGGGTCTGGACCCTCCTGAAGAGCGCGATCCTCGCCTTCGTCGTCATCTGGCTCCGCGTCACCTACCCCCGCCTGCGCGAGGACCAGCTCCAGAAGCTCTCCTGGACCCTCCTCGTTCCCCTGTCCCTCGCCCAGATCGCCCTCACCGGCATCGTCAAGGTGGTGATCGCGTAACCATGGCCCCCATTCCTGGCTCCGGCCTCGCCAAGGGCCTAGCCGTCACCCTCCGCACGATGACGAAGAAGACCGTCACCGCGCAGTACCCGGACGCCCAGCCCCAACTCCCGCCCCGCACCCGCGGCGTCATCGCCCTGTTCGAAGAGAACTGCACGGTCTGCATGCTGTGCGCCCGCGAGTGCCCGGACTGGTGCATCTACATCGACTCCCACAAGGAGACGGTCCCGCCCGCCGCCCCGGGTGGCCGCGAGCGCAGCCGCAACGTCCTCGACCGCTTCGCCATCGACTTCTCCCTGTGCATGTACTGCGGTATCTGCATCGAGGTCTGTCCTTTCGACGCGCTGTTCTGGACCCCGGAGTTCGAGTACGCGGAGACCGACATCCACGAACTCACCCACGAACGCGACAAGCTCCGCGAGTGGATGTGGACCGTCCCGGCTCCGCCCGCCCTCGACCCGGGCGCCGAGGAGCCCAAGGAGATCGTGGCCGCCCGCAAGACCGCCGACAAACTCGCGGCCGAACAGGCAGCCGAGGCCGAGCGAGCCGAGCAGGCAGCCCAGTCCGAGCAGGCCACGGATGCCGACGCCGAGCAGGCAGCCCAGGCTGGGCAGGCCACGGATGCCGACGCCGAGCAGGCAGCCCAGGCTGGGCAGGCCACGGATGCCGACGCCGAGCAGGCAGCCCAGGCTGGGCAGGCCGGGCGGACAGGGCAGGCGACACCGGAGGCGCAGGCCGACCCCTCGGCCTCCGCATCGGCCGATTCCCCGGCCACACCCCCCTCCGGTCCGCAGGAGGGACAGTCGTGACCTTCACAGCAGCAGCCACGGCCACGGTGGCCCACGCGACCACCACGGTCGCCGCCGAACACCACGGCTTCCTCTCTCCGACCGGCGTCGAGATCGCCTTCCTCCTCGTCGGCCTGCTCACCTTCGGCGCCGCGGTCGTCACCGTCACCACCAAGCAACTGGTGCACGCCGCACTGTGGCTGGTGGTCGCCCTCGGCGGCCTCGCCGTCGAATACCTGCTGCTGACGGCCGAATTCATCGCCTGGGTGCAGGTCCTCATCTACGTCGGGTCCGTCGTCGTCCTCCTTCTGTTCGGCCTGATGCTCACCAGGGCCCCGATCGGCCGCTCCCCGGACGCCGACTCAGGCAACCGCTGGGCCGCCCTGACCGTGGCCGTCGCCTCGGCCGGCGCGCTGGTCTGGGTCGTCGTCGACGCCTTCCGCACGACCTGGGTCGACCTGAACGGCGCCGCCGCCGGCTCCACCGAGGTGACCGGAGCGAGCCTCTTCCAGAACTGGGTCCTTCCCTTCGAAGCGCTCTCCGTCCTCCTCCTCGCCGCCCTCGTCGGCGCGATCGTCCTCTCCCGCAAGGCGAAGGCGGCCGCCGCCGGGACGACCACCGCCCCGCAGGTCCCCGGAAGCCGCGACGGCAAACGAGCCACGGAAGACAAGGAAGGAGTCCGCTGATGCACCTCGCCTATCCCGCCGTGCTCGCAGCCCTCCTGTTCTGCACGGGCCTGTACGGAGTCCTCGCGCGCCGCAACGCGATCCTGGTACTGATGTCGGTCGAGCTGATGCTCAATGCCGTCAACCTGAACCTCGTCGCCTTCGACGTCTGGCTCTCCAGAGCCGCCCGCGACACGCTGCACTCCGGCCAGGCCCTGACCCTGTTCACCATCGCCATCGCCGCCGCCGAGATCGGCATCGGCCTGGCGATCGTCCTTGCCGTGTACCGCAACGGCGGCACCTCGGACATCGACAAGCTCCGCGACACGGCCGAGGGCCACGGCCCCGACGACCCCGACAGCGACGCCCCCGCGGCCGAGAAGGCTGAGGCCACCGCGTGACCACGACCAACCTCGCCGTCCTCGTTCCCCTCCTTCCGTTCCTCGGCGCCGTCGCCGGACTCCTCCTCGGCCGCACGGCGCCGGGCTTCGTCCGCCCGCTCGCCGTCCTGCCGACCCTCGCGTCCCTCGTCCTCGCCGTGCTGGTCGCGGTGCATCAGGGCGGAGGGCAGGCCATCGACACGCACACCGAACTCACCCCGACCGGTTCGGTCCCCATCGAACTGGGCCTGCACATCGACGGCTTCGCCGCCCTCGTCGCCGTACTCGTCGGCGTCGTCGCCACCTGCGTGCAGATCTATTCGACGGGCTACCTGCACGACGACCCGCGCTACCCCTCGTACGCCGCTCTCGTCTCCCTGTTCACCTCCGCGATGCTGCTCGTCGTCTACTCGGGCGACCTGATGGTGCTTCTGGTCGGCTGGGAGGTCATGGGCATCTGCTCGTACTTCCTGGTCGGCCACTACTGGGAGACACCCGAGGCCCGCGCCGCCTCCATCAAGGCCTTCCTGGTCACCAAACTCGGCGACGTCCCCTTCCTCATCGGCCTGTTCGCGCTGGCCACCGACGCCGGCTCCTTCCGGATCACCACGGTCCTCGGCACCGTGGCGAGCGGCGGACTGCACCACCCGACCGTGGTCGCCCTGCTGCTCCTCGCGGGCGTGGCGGGCAAGTCGGCGCTGTTCCCGCTGCACACCTGGCTGCCCGACGCGATGGCGGGCCCCACACCCGTCTCCGCGCTGATCCACGCCGCGACGATGGTCGCCGCCGGTATCTACTTCGTCGCCCGGCTCCTCCCCGTCTTCCAGGCCTCCGCGGCCGCGATGGTCGTCCTCGCAGTCATGGCCGGTGTCACGATGGTCGGTTCGGGACTTGCGGCGCTCGCCCAGGACGACATCAAGCGGGTCCTCGCCTACTCGACGATCGGCCAGCTCGGCTACATGGCCGGCGCCCTCGCCGTCGGCGACCGCGGTGCCGCCGTCTTCCACCTCCTCGCGCACGGCGCCTTCAAGGCGCTGCTGTTCCTCGCCGCCGGCGTGATCATCCACGCCTCCGGCACCAACTCGCTCGCCGTCATGTCCCGGATGAAGGACCTGCGCACCCGTGTCCCCGACGCCTTCTGGACGATGACCGTGGCGCTGCTCGCGCTCGCGGCGATCCCTCCTTTCAGCGGCTTCTTCTCCAAGGAGGCCGTCCTCGGCGCTGCCGAGCACGTCGCCACCGGTCACACCGAGCAAGCTCCCGGCGCTGCGGGCTGGATCGTCCTGGTCACCGGCCTGGTCACCGCCGTCCTCACCGCCGCGTACGCGACCCGGCTGTGGCTGCTGGCCTTCCGCGGCCACGGACCCGAGGCCCCCGACCACGGCAGGCAACCGATCACCATGACGGCCGTGCTGTGGGTGCTCGCCATCCCCTCGCTCGCGTTCGGTCTGGCGTTCGGCCCGCTGCCCGACTGGTTCGACGGCCGAGATCTGACCCCGGTCCTCACCACCTCGGTACTCGGCACGGGTCTCGCCCTGGTCGGCGGCATCGTCACCTACGGAGCCTGGCGGCACACCACGGCCCTGGCGGCCCGCGTACCGATGGGCGCGGTCGCGGCCCACCCCGGTGCCGATGCCGGACAGGTCGAGGCCGAAGCCATCGCCGGTCACGAACCCGCCTTCGGAGACGTGGCCTACGCCCCTGACCCGGCGGATCCGGGCCGACTGCTGCTCGGCCCGCTGCACCGCCACGCGGCCGTCGGCTTCCACCTCGACGCCGTGTACACCGTGCTGTTCGTCCGCCCGGTCCAGGCCGGAGCCTCGCTCGTCCGGTTCCTCGACCGAGAGGTCGTCGACACCTACGTACGCGGCGCGGGCGCCCTACCCCGCTGGCTCGGCACGGCCGTACGGCGTGCGCAGACCGGCAATGTGCAGACCTATGTGAGCGCGCTGCTCGCCGGCACCGTCGTCCTGGTGGTCGCCGCCCTCCTCGTCGCCACGGGAGCGTGAGCACGCGTGATCGATATCAGTGAATCCGTGATGCAGATTCTTCTCGCGTTGATCGTCGTCGGCCCGCTCATCGGGGCCGCCGCCACCCTGCTGCCGGCCCCGCCCGGGCTGAAGGGGAAGTCGCCCGAGCAGGCGGTGCTGCGGCACGGCGTGACCGTCACGGGCGTGGTCCTCATCGCCGCGATCGTCCTCGCACTCGGCTTCGACCACGACCATCCGTCGAAGATGCAGGCCACGACGGACATCAGCTGGATCCCCGCACTCGACGTGCGGATCCACCTCGGCATCGACGGCATTTCCCTCCCCCTTCTGGTCCTGACCGCGCTGCTGACCTTCCTCTGCGCGCTGTACTCCTACTTCAAGATGCCCGCGGGCCCGACCCCGAAGGCATTCGTCGCCCTGCTGCTCGTCCTCGAGTCCGGCACGCTCGCGACCTTCGCCGTCCTCGATCTGCTGCTGTTCTTCCTCGCGTTCGAGACGGTCCTCATCCCGATGTACTTCCTCATCGCCCGCTGGGGCGGTGCCCAGCGCCAGGCCGCGGCCTGGAAGTTCATCCTCTACACCCTGCTCGGTTCGGTCGTCATGCTGCTCGGTCTGCTCCTGATCGGAATCAAGACGGGCACATTCGACATGGTGGCACTCGCCACTGACAACGGCCGGTCGCTGAGTACATCCGTGCAGGTCACCGCCGTTCTGGCGATCGGGATCGGGCTCGCGGTCAAGACGCCGATGTGGCCGCTGCACAGCTGGCTGCCCGACGCCCACACCGCCGCTCCGACCGTCGGCTCGGTGCTGCTGGCCGGCGTCATGCTGAAGATGGGCACGTACGGGTTCGTCCGGATCCTGCTGCCCATCGCGCCGGACGGCTTCCGGACCTTCGCCCCCTACCTCGCCGCCTTCGCCGTGGTCGGGATCATCTACGGCTCCCTGGCCTGTCTGGCCCTCGCCAAGCAGGGCGCGAAGGGCGACCTCAAACGGCTCATCGCCTACTCCTCCGTCGGCCACATGGGCTTCGTCCTGCTCGGCATCTCGACGATGACCCCGACCGGCGTGAACGGCGCGCTGTTCGCCAACATCGCCCACGGCCTCATCACCGGCCTCCTCTTCTTCCTCGTCGGAGCGCTGAAGGACCGCACGGGAACCTCCGACCTCGACACCCTCGCTGAGGAGTCCGGCGCCGCGCTGTACGGCAAGGCACCGCGCCTCGGCGGCCTGCTGGCCTTCGCCGCCGTCGCCTCGCTCGGGCTGCCGGGCCTCGCCGGGTTCTGGGGCGAAATGCTGGCGCTGTTCGGCGCGTTCGAGCCCGCCGCCGGCCTCAGCCGTCCCGCCTATCTGACGTTCATGACGATCGCCGCGTTCGGCACGCTGCTCACCGCCGCGTACATGCTCGTCGTCGTACGCCGCGTCTGCATGGGCGCGACGCCCCGGGAGTCGCCGGGACTCGCCGACGTCCAGACCTACGAGTTCGCCGCCTGGACGCCGCTCGTCGCCCTCACCGTCGTCGCCGGTCTGTGGCCCCGGGCCCTGCTCGACCTGACCGACCCGGCCGTACAGCAGCTCCTCGCAGGAGGCACCCGATGAGTTCCCTGGTCCAGTCCGTCGACTGGCTCGCCATCGCGCCGCCGACCCTCGCGGCGGTCGTCGGACTCGTCGTGCTCGTCACCGACCTCTTCATCGGCGACGCGAGGAAGGCCGTCCTCGGCTGGATGTCCGTGGCGGGCCTCGCCGCGTCCGCGCTGTTGCTGCTGCCCCTCAGGGACGGCGACCGGGCCACGTTCTGCCTGACGGGCGAAGCGAGCAGCTGCAGCTACGTGGCGGACCGCTTCACCCTGGTCATCCAGCTCCTGGTTCTCGGCGGCGCGCTCCTCGTCGCCCTGCTGTCGGTCACCGCCCTGAAGGACGCCGACAGGGAACTCCCTGAAGGGGAGTACTGGTTCCTGCTGCTCTCCTCGGCGGCCGGTGCCGCCCTGCTGCCCGCCTCCCGTGACCTCGCGACCCTCATCGTCGCCCTCGAAGTCGCCTCGCTGCCCGCCTTCGCACTCGTCGGCATCAAGCGCGGCGACAAGAAGTCCTCGGAAGCGGCCCTGAAGTTCTTCCTGTCCTCGGTCACCGCGACAGCGGTGAGCCTGATGGGCGTCAGCTTCGTCTACGCGACGACAGGCACCCTCTACCTCACGCAGATCGCGGACCGGATCCAGCACGTCGACGGACAGTTCCACACCCTCGCCCAGACAGGCGTCGTCCTCACCCTGGTCGGCTTCGCCTTCAAGACGGCTGCCGTGCCCTTCCACTTCTGGGTGCCCGACACCTACGTAGGGGCTCCTCTGCCGATCGCCGCCTACCTGTCGGTCGTCGGCAAGGCGGTCGGCTTCTCCGGGCTGATCCTCGTCACCGTCGTGGCCTTCCCGTCGTACGCGGACGTCTGGGGCCCGGCGCTGGCGGCGCTGGCAGCCCTCACCATGACGGTCGGGAACGTCGGCGCCCTGCGGCAGCGGTCCACGCGCGCGTACAGCGCCGTACGGCTGCTCGCCTGGTCCTCCGTCGGACAGGCCGGTTACCTCCTGGTCCCGATCGCGGCCGCCGCCTACTCCAAGAACGCCGAGAACGCCATCGGCTCCACCGTCGCGTACGCCCTCATGTACGCCGCCGTGAACCTCGGCGCCTTCGCCGTGGCCGCCCTGGTGGCCCGCAAAAGCCCCCTGAACCGCATCAGCGACTACCGGGGCCTGTACACCGGGAGCCCCCTCTCCGCGCTGGTGCTCGGCTTCTTCCTGCTCTGTCTCGCCGGTCTGCCGCCGGGCATCATCGGCCTCTTCGCCAAGGTGACCGTCTTCTCGGCGGCAGTCGACGCGGGGCTCGGCTGGCTGGCCGTCGTCATGGCCGTCAATGTGGTGATCGCGCTCTTCTACTACCTTCAGTGGACGACGCTGCTCTTCCGCGCTCCCGAAGGCGAGCCGGGCACGCACCCAGCACCGGTTCCGCTCACCGCGGCCATCGCCCTGACGGCCGTCCTGGGTGTCGTCCTGTCCGGGGCTCCTCAGCTGATCCTGCGCTTCTCGGAGACTGTTCTCTTCTGAACCGTCTCTCCTGAAGCGTCTCTTCCGAAGCGTCTCCGCTGATTCGGCGACCGGTTCCCCGACCCGATCCTCACCGGGTTTCGCCACCCGATCCGACCGGTTTCCCGCCCCGTCCAAGTGCACGCGCGCGTGTGTGGACCGCCGTTCGAATCACCCGGACGGACCACGCGCCAGGCAGTGCGCACAAGGGAACTAGAGCTCTCCGTCTGGCGTTGACCAGTACGGGAGGGTCCACTGAAGAGTGGAAGCAGAGCATCAGCAGGCAAAGGGTTCCCCTGCCGCACGACTTGGAGGGCGTACCGTGCACCGCCGGCACAATGGGCTCAGGACAGCCGTACTCCTCGGGGGACTGTCCGCACTCATCATCGTCATCGGCAGCTTCTTCGGGCGTACAGGTCTGATCGTCGCGCTGTTCATCGCGATCGGGACGAACGCGTACGCGTACTGGAACAGCGACAAACTGGCTCTACGCGCGATGCGCGCCCGCCCGGTGAGTGAGTTCGAGGCCCCGGCTCTCTACCGCATGGTCCGCGATCTCTCGACCCAGGCCCGCCAGCCGATGCCGCGTCTGTACATCTCACCGACTGAGGCGCCGAACGCCTTCGCGACGGGCCGCAACCCGCGCAACGCGGCGGTGTGCTGCACCGAGGGGATCCTGCGCATCCTGGACGAGCGCGAGTTGCGCGGTGTCATCGGCCATGAGCTCAGTCACGTCTACAACCGCGACATCCTGATCTCGTCCGTGGCCGGCGCCCTCGCCTCCGTGATCATGTTCCTGGTCAATTTCGCCTGGCTGATCCCGGTCGGCCGGTCCAACGACGACGACGGTCCCGGCATTCTCGGGATGATCCTGGTCATGATCCTGGGCCCGCTCGCCGCTTCCCTCATCCAGCTCGCCATCAGCCGCTCCCGGGAGTACGAGGCGGACGCGTCCGGTGCCCAGCTCACCGGCGACCCCCTCGCCCTCGCGAGCGCGCTGCGCAAGCTCGACGCCGGCACGAAGCAGCTGCCGCTGCCTCCCGAGCCGCGCATCGAGACCGCGAGCCACATGATGATCGCGAACCCCTTCCGCCCGGGACAGGGAATGTCCAAGATGTTCTCTACGCATCCGCCGATGGCGGAGCGCATCGCCCGGCTGGAGCAGATGGCAGGTCGTCAGCAATGAAGACAGTTCTGAACGTCATTTGGCTCGCCCTGAGCGGCTTCTGGCTGTTCCTCGGGTACCTGGCCGCAGGCGTCATCCTCTGTATCACCATCATCGGCATCCCGTTCGGGATCGTTCTTCTGGGTTCAGCATCGCGCTCGGGTCGACCCGCCCTTCGATGACCATCGGGGGCAGGAGTTGAAGCTCCGGTAGGGGAACCTGTTCCATGTCCGCCAGAGCAGCGTTTACGCGACTCCAGGTGCCGTCGGAGGCCCAGGCGTTGAAGTGCTTCGAAGCCTGGATGGTCGCACCGGTTTCCTTGATCACGTCGGGCCAGGACTTACCGGCGCGAGCCTTGTAGGAGATGGCGTCCACGGATCGACGGACGGTCCCACAGCGCCGCTTCGGGAGCAGGGGAGCGGACCTTTGTCCACTCCTCGTCGGAGAGCCCGGCAGCGGGGATACCAAGGCCGGCAGCGGTGCATCAGACACCCGCTCGGCTGGGGAGAGCGTCTTGTCCGGGGTCCACATCGCTTTGGTGTCAGCTACGGCAACTTCCTCGGTCAGCTGCCGCCTCTCGTGCGAAATCCCTATTGATGGACAGATCTTCGGCGATGCCCGCTGCGGGTAACACAGCTCCGGGGGAGTGTCCTGAGCCGACGTAGCGCCAGTGAGCATCCGTGACGCTGCCGGGAATGGCTTCCTGACCACGGTGCTCGGCTCGGTCGGTGCGCAGGGCCGCGTATGTCGTCGAGTAGGCGCGTGATTGGTGAGGATGTGGCCGCGGTAGCCGAAGGTGTGGGCCCAGGCCCGGAGGTGGAGGGGTGCGCACTCGGGTAGGCAGCCGAGATGTCGGCAGGCACGCATGAGCGCTCGCACGTGGCTGGTGACGCGTGCCGAGTCGATGTCGTCCCAGGCGGTGAGTCGGTAGTCGGTGCCGGCTCCCGTCCCGTGTGCTCCTTTGGTGACGTACTTGGCTATGTATGCGGCTACGGCGTCGTCGTCAGGGCCGTCGGCGTCGGCGTGAAGCGGACGAGCGTCGATCTGCGAGCCCCAGCGCAGAACGAGTCCACCGACCGCAGCGCTGTGTGGCATGCGGACCATGACCCGTTGCGCGGATGCGCGGACTGCATCGGCCAGTCGGTCAGCGGTGCCCCAGCCGGTGCTTCCTCCGTCGGTCCAGCTGAGCCGTCGAGGCGGACCACAGCGTGCACGTGGACGGCAGCGCGCTTTGGTATTCCGCGATCCGCGCGGAAGACAGTCGGGCGTGGTCGGCGAATCGGGACTGTACGAGGTCGGCCGCGGTGGCGAGTTGAAGTCGGACGCCGATGACGAAGCGGTCCCAGAGCTTTCCCGCGTGTGCGTGCCAGAGGACGTGTGCCGTGCAGTCGTAGCAGTCGTAGCAGTCGGCGCAGAGGGGTTGGCCGACGAGGGGATCGGTCGTGCCGTGGATGGTCCCGCAGCCGAGGCGGCGCCCGTGACCGCATTCGGCCCTGTCCCATGGACGGTGGGGACACCCTCCAGTACTCCCGCTTCCAGCGCTACGTGACCGACTTCCAAACCGAAGTGAGCATTCACGCGGCGAACCCAGTCGTGGCCGCCTTCAACGACCAGGTGCGCGACGCCCTGACCCGCTTGGACGACGACGAGTAGCAGCTACCAGGGACGCCAGTCCCGAAGTCCGTCGTCCTTGCGCAGCCCAGCGATACGCCGGCGATATCCGGCCGCCGTCCGCTCGTCCTCCTGCACGTTCTGCATCAGCCACGTCGTCATGCCGAACTCCTGCAACCCGCGCAGCGTCTCGTAACCGTGCCACTCGTACAGATCCCGTCCGTACGCTCTGACGAAGTCGGCGTACTGCTCGTCGGTCTGCCATCCAAGACTGTGGTGCTCGACGGCCGTGACCATCAGGTCCCACTCGGGATGATCGAAGCAGAAGGCCTCGAAGTCGATCAGGATCACTTGCCCTTGATCGTCCACCATGAGGTTCTGCACGTGAGCATCACCGTGCACCGGTCCCTTGGGAGTCTCGAACCGCAGCTCCTCGACCTTGTCACGCAACTCCCGCCGGCGCTTCCGCAGGAAGACCCGGTCATCCCCTGGAATCACGGCTCGATCGAGCCGCAGCTCCTGCTTGTCACTCGAGACCGCGCGAGCATCAGTCGCAACGTAGAGCCAGGGAAGGCCCTTCCAGTGTTGAGCCGTCGGCAGGAGGAGGCCTGAGTTCCGCCGCCCGGTCGCTTAGAGGCTGCCAAATCCCTGATCCGTCGATACCACTTCGCGCCCCAATGGCATCAGAGAGATCGGGATCAGCTTGAGGTTGGCCCACCCGAACGGGATCCCGATGATCGACAGGAACAGCGGGATGCTCGTGACGAGGTGAGCCAGAGCCAGCCACCACCCTGCGAAGATCACCCAGATCACGTTCCCGATGAACGAGCCTGCCCCTGCGCCTGGCTTCTCCACGGTGGTGCGGCCGAACGGCCAGATGACGAAGCCGGCGATACGCAGCGACGCGACGCCGAACGGGATGGTGATGATCAAGATGAAGCAGATGAGCGCTGCGATGAGGTAGCCGATCGCCATCCAGATGCCGCAGAAGACGAGCCAGATGATGTTCAGCAGCAGGTGGAAGAGCTTCATGATCGGTACCTCCAGGTGGGTCCGTCGGCATGCCTCTCCCACCAGTATCGGCTGGTCATGCCCTCAGGCGGAACCGCAGCGCCCTTGTGGCGCGATCGGCAACGTTGGCGGACAATCCCGTTCGGCATCGCCGCGTTCCGAATCGGCATCTACGCACTGTGGCCGTTCGGCTGTACGACGGTGGAGCGCCACGACGCGGGCACGCCGTCCTGCATCGGCAACGTCCTGTGGCTGGTCCTCGCGGGCTGGTGGCTAGCCCTGGCCCACATCGTCACGGGCATCGCCATGTGCCTGACGATCATCGGCATCCCGTTCGGTATCGCCGACTTCAAGCTCATCCCGGTTCCGCTGTTCCCGCTGGGCCGCGAAATCGTGCGCGCGGATCAGCCGCTCGCGTCACGCTAGCCGTACGGGCCCGCAGGACACGGTCGTGGGTGCCCGGCGGGCGTACGCGCACTCGGTGACCGCCGACCTTCGAGAGCGTCCTCGGCCTCTTTGCCCTCTTCGCCGAAAACGGCGCCGTAGTCCGTCTCGCGTGAGGGTTGTCCACAGGCTCCCCGATTGTCAGTGGCGCGCTGCATGATGAACCCATGACCGAAATCGAGCAGTTGCTGGCACGGGTCGCTGTGGAGGCTCGTAACACCCGCCCGTGGGGCTGGCCTTCGCTCCCCGCGCCCGTGGGCCCGGCTGAGGTCGCCCGCGCCGAGGCGGTACTGGGCTTCCCGCTTCCCGCGCTGCTCGCCTCGCTCTACCTGCGGATAGGGGACGGCGGATTCGGTCCGGAATACGGCCTGCTGCCCTTGCTCGACGGACCGCCCTCGGGCGAGCCCGCGGTCGTTCCGCAGTATCTGGCCAGCCGCGAGAGCGGCCGAAAGGACCCCGAGTGGCCATGGCCCGAGGGGGTTCTGCCGATATCCCACTGGGGCTGTGGAATGTACGCGTGCGTGGACTGCCAAAGCCCCGACGGCGCGGTCCTGCTCTACGAACCGAACGCAGACGAGGCCGACCACGCCTGGTACGTGGACGCACCCGACCTCGCGACCTGGCTGCTCGCCTGGCTCGAGAGAACGGGCTGGTACGAGGAGTCCAACGACGGCGCGGATCTCCCCCTTTGGCCCGACTTCCAGATACGTACGACGGTGACGCAGGCTTCCTGACCCGCTAGCGCGAAGCCGCCCACAGCCGTACGCCGTATGCCGCTGCCCCCACCGCCAGGACGGCCGCGCCCACGACCACAGAACGCCCCGGCAGAGCGAACGCCAGCGTCACGCATCCGAGGAGTCCCAGCACCGGCACAACCCGCGACGCCGGAGCCGAACTCAAAGTCCAGGCGGAGGCGTTGGCGACTGCGTAGTACGCCAGCACGCCGAAGGAGGAGAAGCCGATCGCGCCGCGCACATCCACGGTCGCGGCCAGAGCGGCGACCATCACTCCCACGGCCAGTTCCGCCCGGTGCGGGACCCGGAAGCGCGGATGCACGGTGGCCAGGGCGCCCGGCAGATGACGGTCACGGGCCATGGCCAGCGTGGTCCGCGAGACACCCAGGATCAGGGCGAGCAGTGAGCCGAGTGCGGCCACGGCGGCCCCCACCCGCACCACCGGCACGAGCCCGGGCAGTCCGGCTGCCCGTACAGCGTCGACCAGTGGCGCCGGGGCGAGCCCCAGCCCGGCCGATCCGAGTACCGAAAGGACAGCGACAGCGACCGCCGCGTACACCACGAGTGCGATGCCAAGAGCCAATGGGATCGCGCGCGGAATGGTGTGCGCCGGATCCCGTACCTCCTCACCGAGCGTCGCGATCCGCGCGTACCCGGCGAACGCGAAGAACAACAGACCGGCCGCCTCAAGCACCCCGCCTGCGCCGGAAGACAGTCCGATGCCCAGCCGCCCGGCATCGGAGACGTCCGAGCCGAGACATCCGACCACGACGGAAGCGAGGACCGCCAGGACCACTGCCACGATCGCCCGCGTCAGCCAGGCCGACTTCTGCATGCCGCCGTAGTTCACGGCGGTCAGCACGACCACGGCCGTGACCGCCACCGCGTGGGCGTGCGTCGGCCAGACGTACGCGCCCACGGTGAGCGCCATGGCCGCGCAGGAGGCTGTCTTGCCGACGACGAACGACCAGCCCGCCAGATATCCCCAGAAGACACCGAGCCGCTCACGCCCGTAGACGTATGTACCGCCGGAAGCGGGGTACAGGGCGGCGAGCCGTGCCGAGGACATCGCGTTGCAGTAGGCGACGACGGCGGCGACCGCGAGTCCGAGCAGGAGCCCGGATCCGGCCGCACGCGCCGCTGGGCCGAGCGCCGCGAAGATCCCGGCACCGATCATCGAGCCGAGCCCGATGAGCACGGCGTCCCCGACACCCAGGGTGCGACGCAACTCGGGACTGGACTGAACCATGGGTCGCACCCTACTGATCACCGCAACCGGCGGGAGCCCGGCGACGTCCTGTTCATCAGCACGGCATCAGCACGGCACCGACTACACGCGCACGGCACCGATACACGTGTGACCCGCACTGGACACGGACAGCGCGGGCACGGCCCGCCCGGACCGAAATCACAGGGCCGGCGCAGCGTGGCGACAGCACGGAGGGGCAGGCTCAGGACATGGGCATCATCAGCTGGATCATTCTGGGGCTGCTGGCCGGCGCCATCGCCAAGTTCCTGCTCCCGGGGCGCGACCCGGGAGGCTTCATCGGAACGACCGTCATCGGTGTCGTGGGCGCGTTCATCGGCGGCTGGATATCGGCCCGCTGGCTGGACCACCCCATCGCCAAACACTTCTACGACGGCGCCACTTGGGCCGCTGCCATCGGCGGCTCGCTCGTGCTGCTGATCCTCTACCGCATCCTGTTCGGCGACTCGCGCCGCTGAGCGTGTCGACGAGACCGCGGCCGACAACCGAGAAGGGCGGGCACACCGAGGTGCCCACCTTTCCTCGTACCTTCGGCCACTGCATGGGCGCGCAGTCCTGGGCGCGCACAGGAAGCGAGTAGGACACCACCGGCCCCGCAAAGAACCGGCCCGCAACACCCGGCCCCCTGAGGCGGGTTGGCGAAGCACTGCCGTCACTGCTCGGTGCTGTTCGGCTCTTTGCGTGCCCGGCGTATCAGACGTGCCAGGCGTTCTACCGGTAGTTCACGTACTGCAGAGCGAAATCGAAGTCCTTGCCCTTGAGGAGAGCCTGAACGGCCTGCAGGTCGTCACGGCTCTTCGAGCTGACGCGCAGCTCGTCGCCCTGCACCTGGGCCTTCACACCCTTGGGGCCCTCGTCGCGAATGATCTTCGCCACCTTCTTCGCGTTGTCCTGGGAGATGCCCTCCTCGATCGTCGCGAAGATCTTGTACTCCTTGCCGGAGAGCTGAGGCTCACCGGCGTCCAGCGACTTCAGTGAGATGCCCCGCTTGATCAGCTTGGTCTCGAACACGTCGAGGATGGCCTTCACTCGCTCCTCGGAGTTCGCCTCCATGAGGATCTTCTCGCCGGACCAGGAGATGGAGGCGCCGACGTTCTTGAAGTCGTAGCGCTGCGAGATCTCCTTGGCGGTCTGGTTGAGGGCGTTGTCGACCTCCTGCCGCTCGACCTTCGAGACGATGTCGAAACTGGAGTCGGCCATGTCCTGTGGCTCCTTGTATCGGGTGTGTAGGGGCGGCCGTCGAGCCCGGCGTAGGCCTCCGGCCGCATCCGCATAAGCCTAGCCACCCCCCTCCCTCCAAGCGTCGATCAATTGGGTGGCGAAGCATCCCCGGGCATCAGGTATCGTTTACGTCGTTGCCAAGGAGTACCGCCCAAAAGCGGGGCTAAGAGGCAGCATCCCTGGCGGTGTGCCCGAGCGGCCAAAGGGAGCAGACTGTAAATCTGCCGGTTTCACCTTCCCAGGTTCGAATCCTGGCGCCGCCACAGTAGCGGGTATCGACCCCTGACCAGTGACTTTGGTCGGGGGTCGATCTCGTTTCCGCTTGCTGCCAGTCACCGTGATTCCCCGTCGTTCCCCACTCGATCTGGCACGCTCGTGGCACGGCGCGTGATCTAGACCACGCGGTCGGCGGAGCCTCAATGGCTCAGTCAAGCAAGCGGGCCGCCGCTGACGCGTCTGCGAAGTCAGTGACCCTCTCGATGCGAACTATGGGCGCGGAGGTCGGTGAGGTCTCCCGGCCCAGCCAGGAGGACCTTGGGGGTTCTGGACGGTCACCTGCGGTCGCCTCGGTTGCTGTACTTCGCTGCTGTACGCGGAGGTGAGCGATCGGACAAGTTGGGACCTAGCTTTGATCACTCGACGGGGTCCCGCCGTAGAGGACACCCGTGCCGTAGTGCGGAGCGATGTCCGGGTGCTCTTCCGGTCGCGGCGCGCGTACCTGTGGCGAGAGACGCCCGCTGCATGCACCGGTAGCTTCGAAGTTCCGCCGTGCCTCAGTCAGGCTGAGCTGACCGTTCGGGCCGCCTCGGCACTCGTCTGCATCGTGGTCATCCTGACCGTCGTCCTCCCAGAAGCAAACTGGACAGATCTCGTACATTGCACGCTCAGCGAGGGTGACGAATCCGCAGCAAGGGCAGCGATACGGACCGTTCTCGGCTCGGCCTATGACATCCGCGAACACCATGAGCGCATTGTGCTGTGCGATCACGCTGACCCACCTTCCATTTTCGTGCGGTCGGTGGAGTCTCAATGGGCGAGGCGGGTCAACACTTCAGCAATCTTGAAAACCGTCGTGGCGCGAGTCACCGCGGGTTCAAATCCCACACCCACCGCAGGTGAACGGCCCCTGACCAGGTAACTCGGTCAGGGGCCGTCGGCATGTCGATACACCGTGATCGCCCTTTGCTCCCCGTGCTTCCCCGTGCGATCGGGCACGTGAGGGGCACGGCTCAGTCAGAAGGCGCTCTGCCACCAACGATGCGGCGGGTTTCTGTACGACCCGGTGTCGGGGCGTTCTAGGATCTTGAGATCGAGTGCGTGCACGATGCTGCGGAGCTCCCGGGAGCTCTTCTTGGGGAGGGCGCAGATCGCCAGTTCCAGCAGATCTCGCTCATCCGCAGGCTCTGGGCAACAGTCGGTGACTCCGCACCGGCCGCTGAATGGTGAAGGCAGCTGGTTGCTCGGTGCCCGTGCGATGGCAGTCCACCGAGAGAGAGCCTGCTTGACCAGGCCGGGTTGGAGTCGCGTCCGTTCCAACCGAATGATCTGTGCCTGAGCTGAGCCGGAAAGCTGACTGATCTTCGAGTAGCGGATATGCGCGGCAAAGCGCCTGCTGTCGGCCCGGAGGCCTGAGGGGCGCCTACGCGGCATGGCCCTTTCGGTT
The DNA here is from genome assembly GCF_025399795.1 of Streptomyces rhizosphaerihabitans. Lineage (GTDB taxonomy): Bacteria > Actinomycetota > Actinomycetes > Streptomycetales > Streptomycetaceae > Streptomyces > Streptomyces rhizosphaerihabitans. The sequence goes on from NZ_JAODTZ010000017.1 coordinate 24,998, forward strand.
GTGAGTCATGAACGGCAGTCTGACACGCGGCTGGACAGTTGCGTAGGTTGGTTGGATCTCAACCGCCGAGCCAAGCCACAGGCCACTCTCGTCAAGTTGACTCCCCTGGCCGGCCGCGGGCCTTGGACCTCTGGCCTCATCCTTATCAGGTCAATCGCGGGGTGTTGGTGACGTTGGTCGACGGCCGGTGATCTCTGAGCGGGGGTTCATCGAGGTACGGCGCCAACCGGCGATGTTCGTGCTTGTTGGTGTCAGGTGTTGATGTCAGATGCCGAATGGGCTCTCGGCGGGCTGTTGTCCCGCTAGGGCGCGGCAGGGAATGGGTACTCGGGCACCCAGCCCGGGGCATCCTCCAATGGAAGGTGGTCGCGGTAATACTGCGACTCGAACCACTCCTCCTTCACGAAGAGCGGGCGCGTTAGGAGCGAGTCCCCGACCTGCTGCGAGCGCAGGAGCAGTCCGAGATCGGTCAAGGCGAGCGAACCGTCAGGGGTGTAAAGGACCCAGTTGCCGTGCTCGGCGGCATGGTCCAGCAGGAACTGGTGGCCCTGCTCTGGATCGCGGCCGGCCAGTGGGAAGCCTGCTAGGGAGACCTGCGGACCGGTGACCGCATCCAGCGCCACGCACACAAGCTTGCCCGCGGCGTAGAACGCCGTCACCCCGCCCGAGAAGTCTTCCTGCTCGTAGGGCCCGCCAACCCGAGTCTCGGGCTCAGAAACCATCAGTGCCTCGGCGACCTCGGCTGGAGACATCCCGAACCAAAGTGGCCCCACGCCGCCTTCGGCCCGCATTTCCCAGCGCTCGGGCTCCACCTCTGCGCTCATCCGACCCACCCCACATTTGATCGGCCCATACCCGCGGGTCCTGAGATCAGGTTCCGAGGCTATCCCTCCCCCACCCACCACTCACCCCAGCTCCCATCCCGTCTGCCGTCGACCCACACACCGTGGAGCGGGCGTGGTTCATGGCGTCCAGGTGGAGCGCGCCACTGTACGAACGACCTGGACGCCATGGGCCGCGTCTGCTCGGCTCTGCCTGGGTCGACGGCAGACGGGATGGGAGCACCCCGCGCACGCCACACTCGGCCGGCACACGCGGACGGCGCCCCCGCCATCTCGGAGCCTGAGCGCCCCCGCCGGAGGCATGCTTTGACCGTTGCCGCGTTCCTGCGGTGCTCGACTCATGGCCAATGGCCCTATCCACACGTGGGCGCGCGTCGGCGCAGCGCGGGCGGAGCGGGCCGAAGGCAGGAGCGGCGCCCGCAGCGGAGCCGGGAGCGCGCCCGGCGGAGCGGAGCGCAGCCGGGGCTTGATGAGGTAGAGAAACCCGTAACTCCGGCCTGACAGAGGGCTGTTCGGGCGTCCACTGTCACTTTTACTGCCAGCGTCACGGTTCGGCGTGGGTACCGTCGTAGTGTCGAAGGGAACCCATGATGGCTGAACTGACCACAGGGCAGCGCGTAGCACGAGCGCGGCGCCGACTCGGCTGGGATCAAACGCAGTTGGCGGCATCTGTCGACCGCTCCGTTAGCTGGGTATCCAAGATCGAAACCGGTCGCCTTCCGCTCGATCGCATGAGCGTTCTTGGCCAGATCGCCGAGGTGCTCGGGGTGGAGGTCATAGAGCTGACCGGACAGCCGTACCGCCATGAGACTGCGGAACTCGACTCTGGTCACGCCGCGATCCCCGGCCTTCGCCTCGCGCTCCAACAGGCGACCATGCCTGGCGGCGCGGCCCTGATCGCGATGACCGATGCCCCAACCCTTCCCGAACTCGCGTCACGGGTCGAGGCGGCCGAGAGGCTGAGGCAGGATGCAAAGTTCACGCCTCTGGGTGACGTCCTTCCCCAGATCCTTCGCGATCTGGTCGTCCTATGTGACGTAGCTGAAGGCGAAGACGTGCCGCGGGCCGAGTCCCTCATGCTTCGGGCAAGCCATATGGCGCGCGTTTCGTCCAACCTCCTCGGGCACCATGACCTCGGATGGAGTGCCGTTCAGCGGGAGCTAGTTGCAGCCGAGCGGGCAGAGTCGCCGATCCTCCGCGCTGCGGCTCGGTGGGATCTCTGCGGCGTCTGGCTCCACGAGGGGGAACTCGGTGCTGCGCGCGACATGGCGCACAAGGCTCTCGATGATCTCGAACCTCACATGGGGGCGGCCGATCAGACGTTGCGCGCACTGTGGGGTGCGATGCACTTGCGAGCGGCTGTCGCATGGTCCCGGCTCTGGGATCGCACTGAGGCGGAGTCGCACCTGACTGAGGCCCGCCAGGCGGCCGCCGGCGTATCGGCGAACGGAAACGCCTTCCAGACTCAGTTCAATGCCGTCAACGCAGAGATCCACTCGGTGGAGGTAAGCCTGGAACTGGGCCACCCTCGCGACGTGCTCTCACGTGCTGAGCTGGTCGATATCGAGCACATCGCGTCGGGCGAGCGGCAGTCGCATTTTTGGGTCTGCACTGCTGTCGGCCAGATGATGAACGGCAAGTTGGGCCCGGCGGCTGACGCGATCCTGCGGGCTGACGCGATTGCCCCTCAGCACGTGCGCAACAGGCCGATCGCCCGAAATCTCGTGGACGACCTGAGGTCGACGGACAAGCACGCACACACGGCGGAGATCAGGCGTCTCGCCGCGAGTATGAAGCTGGGCTGATCATCACTGACAGGGGGAAGACCACCGTGAGGGTCGCGGACAGGGCGCGGTTATTAGCAGAACTGCACGAAATCCGGAGAAAGCTCGCCGAAGCTGCCCAGCGAGTTGATCGGCTGTCTTCCTCGGTCAGGAACGCTCGCGAACCTGGCTCTCAAGGCGATCAAGCCGCGAGTTGATCAGCTCCAGTGCGGCCTTGATCTCGCCAAGTTCATTCGCCATGGCGCCGTCCTCCTCTGCCGAGTCCGCGAGTCCCGGATCGCTGGCGACGAAGGTCCCGCGCCCTTGCTGGCTCACGATGAGTTGTTCGCGTCGCAGGATGTCGAGGGCATGGCGAATGGTCATCGCCGCAACGCCGTAGCGCTCGGCCATCTTCGCGTTCCCGTCGAGCCGCTGACCGGCCTTGAGGGCTCCGGAGGCAATCCTCTTCCGGAGGTCGTCGGCCACCTGCTCATAGGCGCTGCGCGGATCGTCCTGGCTCACGGTCACATCCCCAGGTTACCTAAGTGACCTAAAGAAATCTGCCCCAGGGTCTTGCGCATCAACCTGTTCCAGCTAATCTAGGTAACACAAGAGAAGTTAGATGAGTGGCCCACTCGGGCCGGGGGCGGCGCTCCTACCGCCAAGCAGATTCGCCGCCCCCTCGTCCCTCAAAGGGAGCTTCCATCATGCCGTCGAAGTTCTTAGCCGCGCACGCACACTCCGTGCGACTGTCGCCTACCGCTCTGGCCTGTCTGCCGAACGTGGCGCTGATCCTCGCTTTGTACGCCTCGGAGTACGTCCACGAGCCTCGTCCGGATCTGGAGAAGGTCGCGGCATTCATGGTCGACGGCGCCAACCGGTCAGGCCTGCCGGAGCTGATGAACAACACCTGCCACCTGGTGGCCTTCTGGCAGATGTGCGACGACGAGGCCTCCACGGATGAAGCCTGGTCGGCCCACTACGCCCGGTTCGACAACTACCGGATCATCCACTGCTCCCTGACCCAGGGGCAGATGTCGACGGTGCGCCGTCACCTGCGCGCCATGGCGGCTGAGGCGGTGGCGGCATGAGCATGCTCCCGTCCTGCTACGACCTGCTCGATGCCATCCCGCCCATCTGCCCCGGCTGCGAGGCGCACGCCCCGTACTGGCGTTGGGTCCGCGTCGACGGCCTGCGCGTCCTCACGCACGACGGTGACCTGATCTGCCCGAAGGACCGCACCTTCGGCTACACCCCCGTCCAGGACCCCGCTCCGGTTCCGCTGCCCACGGTCGAGCCGCTGGAGGTGGCCGCGTGACGGTGTTCCCCGTCCCCCCGGAGGCCGTGGCCGGTGCTGCGGCCTCCATGGGCACCGACCCCCTGACCCTCGCCGATCTCCTGCGGGTCGCTGGCTCCCCGGACTTCGACCGCTGGCAGGAACAGATCCGCCGTACCGGCGGCTGCTCGCACCCGATCCGGCTCCAGGGCCAGACCGTGACCCGTGACCGGGCGACCGGTGATGTCCTGTACTCCTACAGCACCGAGAACGAGCCGGGCGGCATGCTCCGGGTCGCGTGCGGCAACCGGCGGGCCTCGCGCTGCCCGTCGTGCGCCTGGACGTATGCCGGGGACGTCTATCACCTGATCCGTGCGGGGATCACCGGTGACTCCCGGATGGGCATATCCGGGGAGATCCGCCAGCATCCCGGCGTCTTCGCCACCCTGACCGCACCCTCGTTCGGGCCCGTGCACAACCGGCCCGCGTCCGGCCGCTGCCGCTGCGGCGCCCGGCACGCCGAGGACGACCCGGTACTCGGCACGGCCCTCGACCCGGAACGGTACGACTACGCCGGGGCGGTGCTGTGGAACAACCATGCCGGGGACCTGTGGCGCCGCTTCACCATCTACCTGCGTCGTGAGATCGCCGCTCGTGCGGGCCTGTCCCAGACCGCCATGCGGGAGGTGTGCCGGGTCTCCTTCGGCAAGGTTGCCGAGTTCCAGAAGCGCGGCGCCGTGCACTTCCACGCGGTCGTGCGCATGGACGGTCCGGACGGCCCCGACTCCCCGCCCCCGGCCTGGGCCACGGTCGCTCTCCTGGATGACGCCATCCGTGCTGCCGCCGGTCGGGTCTCGGTTCCAGTGCCGTCCGCCGGCGCCTTCGCCGCCCGCGTCCTGCGCTGGGGCAGTCAGGTCGACGTCCAGGCCATCGGCGGTATCGAGGGCATCGAGCTGACCGACGGGGCGGTCGCCTCCTACGTCGCCAAGTACGCCACGAAAGCAGCCGAGACGACCGAGACCGTGGACCGCCGGATCGGGGAGCTCTCGGAACTCGACGGCCTGCCGCTGCCCGCGCACACCCGGCGGCTGATCGAGGCGTGCCGGGACCTGGACGGCGTGTACCCGGATCGGCTGCTGTGGCGCTGGGCTCACATGCTCGGCTTCCGGGGCCACTTCATGACCAAGTCCCGCGCCTACTCCTCGACCCTGTCCGAGCGGCGCCAGGTTCGCGCCGACTTCCGCGCACGCCAGGAACGCCGCGAACGGGGCCTGCCCGAGGACCTCGACGACTCGGAGGGCTCCACGCTGGTGCTCGCCCACTGGAGCTACGCCGGACAGGGCCACACCCCCGGCGAATCCTGGCTCGCCGCAACGATCGCAAAGGACATCCGGACGAACCGAGAGACCGCACGCGAAGCCCTGGCCGACATGCCGGATCACGAGACAGAGGGGGAGTGGTGATGGCTGAGCGTCTGCTGACGGTAGCTCAGGTTGCCGAACGGCTTGGGACCTGGGACATGAGCGGCGAACGCTTCCCACGACGCCTGATCGAAGAGCGTCGGATCACGTTCGTCAAGGTTGGTCGGCACGTCCGCATCCCGGAGAGCGCCGTCGACGAGTACATCGCCGCGAACACCGTGCGCCGCGTCGTCCGTCGACTGAGGGCGGTGGCCTGATGCCCAACAACCGAGGCCGCCGCCGGCGCTTTGGTGCCGTCCGACAGCTCAAGTCCGGCCGCTGGCAAGCCCGTTATCGCGACCCGGCAACGAGTCTCCTGCGGTCCGCGCCGCACACCTTCGAGACCAAGACGGATGCGGATCTGTGGCTCACCACCACGGAAGCGGAGATCATCAAGGGCACGTTCCGTGACCCGAGCGCCGGAAAGATCACCGTGGCTGAGTGGGGCAAGCGCTGGTTTGACTCGGCTTCTCCGCACCTCAAGCGGCGGACCGTGACGCTGTACGCGGGGCTGATCCGACTGTGGATCAACCCTCGGGTGGGCGGCTACGAACTGTCGGCGGTGCGACCGATACACGTCAAGGAGTGGCTTGGCGGACTTCAGAAGGCGGGCCTGAGCGCCTCGCGTGCTCGCACCGCGTACCGGGTGCTGTCCCAGATCTTCGCGTCCGCTGTCGACAACGACCTGATCGCGGTCACACCCTGCCGGGGAATCAAGCTGCCGCGACTGCCTGAGACCGAGCCTCACATCCTGAGCGTGCGTGAGGTTGAGCGGCTGATCTCGCATCTCAACCCGCCGCATGACCTCTTGGTCAAGATCCTCGCGTACGCCGGACTGCGGATCGGCGAAGGGTTCGCGCTGCGACGGAAGGACGTGGACCTGGTCAACGGCCTGATCTGGGTGGATGAGGCGTTGGCGGAGGACGCCGGACAGTTGTTCTTCGACACCCCGAAGTCACACCAGAAGCGGCCGTTGTCCTTGCCCGCGTACCTCGTCCGGGAGCTCCGCGAGCATCTCGCGGCCCGCGTGGTTGATGATCCGGAAGCGCTGCTGTTCCTCGGTCGCACCGGGCGCCCTCTCCGGTACAACTCGTGGCGGCGGACGCACTTCGACAAGGCCGTCGAGCGGGCCGGACTCAAGGACGTCACTCCGCAGGACCTCCGAGCCACGCACGCCTCCCAGGTGGCCGACCGGCACGGCGTCATGGCTGCGGCCAAACGGCTCGGCCACGCCAACGCGAGCGTCACGACTCGGCACTACGCCCGGTCGCGGGATGGTCAGGATGCGGAGATTGCCAAGGAACTCAACGCCGATCACGAGAAGGCCAAGCGCGCGCGTGCCAAGAAGACGAAGCGGATCAAGGGCGACGTGGCACGGACGTTGCACGCGGAGAAGGGGACCGCTTCCGAGTCCGACGATCAGGGCGGATGACCTGCGCGGATGACTCGGCGTGCTTGATCGTCTGCCGGAGTCTGTAAATCTGCCGGCTTAGCCTTCCGTGGTTCGAATCCACGCGCCGCCACATGAAGGTAGACCCCCTCCGATCTGCGGAAACGTAGATCGGAGGGGGTCTCTTCGTGTTCGAGCAAAAAAGCTCGCGCGTGGAGCGAAATGCGTGACTTGTCTCACGCGGCTCTTTATCGGAACCCGGGTCTGACTGATCCAGAACACCTGTACCGGTACGACAAGCGGCAAGATCGCCAAGCTCGGTGCCCATGCCACGCTCAATCTCGAGGTCGCCGGTGCGCACGGAGTCCCCGCGAGCGGGGTGAGCGCCGTCGATCTCGACGCACCGGTCAAGGTCGGCACCAACGGCGAGATCGACCTGTGCAGCGCGGGCTCCACCTTTGTCGATGCCTGTGCCGATCTCCTCGGCGCTGCGATGTCTACCCATGGGGTGACCACCCGTGGGTTGGCCTGTGGGTGACGGTGCACCTGGAAGGAGTGAATCCGCGAGGCGCCCTCCGGCCCCAGCAGGACACCGAGCGACTCTTGACCGCGGCGGTGCTGATCGCCGCCGGTGACATTCCTCGTTTCCGTTCGGCGATCCGTCTCGCGCGGGCGGACTGGCGGGATCTGCTCATGGCCGGAGAACTGGGCTACGAGGACCGGCCGCACGTCCTGGATGAACTCGGTCGGGCCGTTCGTCCGTGCGCCGGCCAGGCGTCGGTCGTAGAGCCGTCGTCGACGGGGGACGGCCGCCGACGGGTGTGCCGGTGGGATCAGTGCGCCCACGGGGCACACTGATCCCATGTCATCGCGTCGCAGAAACTGCCCGGAGTGCCGTCGGGAGATCGCCGTCGTCGCGGGCCGGTTCGCTCGGCACGATCCGCCCGGCGCGCGGGAGAGCGGGGAGCTGGTCTCGTGTCCCGGTTCGCGTCGGCAGGCACGCCTCGGAGCCGCCCAGCCCGCGCTGGACGGTTACGCCGTCCCGGAATTCCCCGGCCAGCTCCCGCTGTTCTGAACCGGACGCCCGAAGGGGCGGCAGGCCTAGTTCCCCGCCACCGACTTCACCGCCACCGAGATCGGTGTCGAGCCGCTGACCGCTTCCAGGGTCAGACCGGCGGTGGCCGGGGTGTCGACCAGTTCGGCGAGGACCGCGGCGACGTCGTCACGGGGGATCATGCCGCGGCCCGTGGAGGCCTCAAGGCGTACGAGACCGGTCCCGGCGTCGTCGATCAGGCCCCCGGGGCGCAGGATCGTCCAGTCCAGACCCGTACGGCCGCGTACGTACTCGTCGGCCTCGCCCTTGGCTCGCAGATACGCGTCGAAGATGTCGTCGCCCGGGTGGGCCGGGTCCGCACCCATCGAGGAGACGACCACGTGCCGGCGTACGCCCGCGCGCTCTGCGGCGTCCGCGAACAGGATCGCGGCACCCTTGTCCACCGTCTGCTTGCGGTCCACTCCGCTGCCCGGTCCCGCGCCCGCCGCGAAGACGGCCGCGTCCGCGCCCTGCAGATGCGCGGCGACCTCCTCGACCGACGCCGACTCCAGATCGCACAGGACCGGCTCCGCCCCGGCCGCCCGTAGATCGTCGCCTTGTTCGGCACGGCGGATGATCCCCGCGACCTCGTCCCCGCGCGCGGAGAGCAGTCGCTCCAGCCGCAGCGCGATCTGACCATGACCACCAGCGATGACAATGCGCATGTTTCCGACCGTACGCCCGGAGGACCGCGTTCGCCGCACAACCCTGTGGACAACTCATGAGTCACATGGGTGATCTCTGCGGATGCACCAGTGATCGCCGCGAGAACGAGTGAAGAAGAGTGAACACGCGAACGAGGGAACGCCGTGCGGGTCCGTACGGCGTCGTAGAGGAGATCATCATCACCGTCATACGCAAGACCGTCACCACGGTCGGCTGCACCGCTGTCCTCCTTGCCACGGCGGCCGCTTGCGGCACGGTCCAGAACCTCACAGCCGGGCAGAAGGTGGACCACGCCGTCGAACGGCTCGGCGAACAGAAGTCTCTCGCCTTCCAGTTGGACCTCGATGCCGACGTCGACGCGATCAACACGCTGACGGGCGAGGCAAGTTCCGACGAGCCCCTTCCGCCGGAGTTCGCGAAGTTCGTCAGCGGATTGCACGTCGACGTCTCGGTCAAGTCCAAGAAGGCGCTGGCGGATTCGGTCCAGAAGGACCTCATCGGGACGAGCGTGAAGGTCACGGGGTCCGGCGGCGTCCTCGTCGAGTACCGGATCGTCGGCGACTTCACGTACTACCGCGCCGACATGAAGGCCGTCGGCGAGGCGATGGGCTTCCCCATGCCGTCGGCCGACGATCTCCCCGCGAGCGAGAAGGAGATGAGGAAGGTCCTCGAAGGCGACTGGGTGAAGGTCGACACCAAGGAGCTGGAGCGTTCGCGGAAGTCCGCCGGGGGTGCCTCGAAGGGGGCCGGCGCCGGCGACATCGACGCCAAGACCCAGAAGAAGGTTCTCGACGCCGTACGAGGTGTCATCGGACGCGAGGTCACCTTCCGGACCAGGAGTGGGGCGGACGGTGTCGAGCACGTCGTCGCCACGGGCAACGTCCGCGACCTGCTCACCGGTGTCTTCGGCAAACTCCGTCCGTTGCAGGGCGACCTTCCGGCGGGTGCGGAACTCCCTTCGGCCAAGGACCTCAAGGACGCGCCGAACAAGAAGGTCGCCGTCGACTTCACCCTGAAGAACGGTGACCTGCGGCAGATCAGGGTCGACCTGGCCGTCCTCGCCGACAGCCCGAAGACCGCCAAACTGCCCCTCGTCCTGAAGTTCTCCGAGGCGGGAGACATCAGCGCGCCGTCGGGAGCCACCGAGATCCCCGCGAGCAAGGTTCCCGGGGGCAGCCCCCTGGGCGGCGCGTTCCTGGGCGGCGACGAGCTCTAGAGCGCGGGCGCACGCCCGCGGAAGCCTTCCCCGGACCCCCGGACCCCCGGACCCCCGGACCCCCGGACCCCCGGACCCCCGGACCCCCGGACCCCCGGACCCCCGGACCCCCGGACCCCCGGACCCCGGGCAGCCGGCCTGTCCAGGCTCCGGGCGCGTGGGGCCCGTAGAAGCACTGAAGCCGGTTCAGTCGGTCCCGCAGGGGAACCTGGGGGGCCGGCCAGGGCGGCGCGTCACGCGCGCGTGCCACCGGTCACGTGCCCCGGCGTGCCACCGGTCACCGGGCCCGGCGTGCCACCGGTCACTGGTCACCGGGCCCGGCGTGTCACCGGTCGCCTCGTTACGCGCGCGTGGGTCATCCTCGCTTCACGCGCGCGTGGCCGCCGTGCCGGAGAGAAGCCGGAACGCCGACTCCGCCTCCGCGCCGTGCCGACGAGGAGCCGCAACGCCACCCTCGCCTCACTCGCGTGCGAGGCGCCGTCCCGCCCGGCCCGGCTACGACGGCTCTCCCCGTCCCTGGCGGGGCAGTTCCAGCCCCGACTCGGCCGCCGAGTCGCAGTACTCCCGCACCGCGCTGGTCCGCGCCACCACGCGGCCGCGGTGGACCACGATCCGGCTGTACGAGAGGGACAGTGCCCCCGCGAGCCGGTCCCCGCGCACGGCGAGCAACTCGGCCGGGAATCCGGCCTCCACGCGCACCTCGGGCAGCCCGAGGGCGGCTCGTGCGGCACAACTCACCGTGTCGTAGGCGTCCTCGGGGCGCAGCCCGCTTCGGGAGGCCAGCAAATAGGCGGCTTCCAGCGGGTCCCCGCGTCCCACCGGGTTGGACACGTCGCGCAGGGCGCCACTGCCCGCCGCGACCCGTACGCCGGCCGCCCGCAACAGCCGTACGGGAGCGATGCCGCGCCGGTCGGCCGAACCGCAGCCACCCTGCGGCAGACACACCACCGTCACCCCGGCAGCGGCGAGTTGGTCCGCGGCGCGGGCGGCCACCTCGGACGGCAGCCGGCCGAGCGCACCGCACGGGCCGAGTGTCACTCCGGGCCGCAGCCCGCCCGCCATCGCGGCGAGCCGGGCGAGCCGGGCGGGATCGGCGGCGTCCGTGTGCAGATCGACCGGACAGCCGTGCTCGGAGGCGAGTTCCAGGACGGCCTCGACGTAACCCGTCGGATCAGGGTCCGCGTCCGGGCAGCCGCCCACCACGGAAGCGCCCATCTTCAGGGCGTCCCGCAGCAGTGCGAGCCCGTCGGCGCCGGCCGCCCCGGTCAGCACCCGCGGCATCGCCACCGTCGCCAGTTCGGCGAGCCCCCGCAACGACCGCCGCACCTCGAGGACCGCCGCCAGCGCGTCCAGCCCCTGTACGTCACCGACACGCACATGGGACCGCAACGCCGTGGCGCCGTGCCCCAGTTGCAGCAGTGCCGACTCGGTGGCCCGGCGCTGGATCTCCTGGTCGTCGTACGTGAGAGGGCCGTCGTCGTCGGCTGTGAGAGCCGTGTCGCTGTGCGCGTGGGCCTCGGCGGGGGCCGGCAGGAGGAGGTAGCCGTCGAGGTCCACCTTCGCGGCGAGAGACCCCGAGGCACCCGCCGCCAGGCTCCCCGCGGTACCGACCGCCTCGATACGACCGCCACCCAGCCGTACGTCCACGGCCCGGCCGTCGGTGAGCCGCGCCCCGCACAGCAGGAGCGCGGCCGTGTCGGTGTGTCCCGACGAGGAATGGGGCGGCTGCTGCTGACTGTCGGGCATCGCGCTCCTGGGGCTCGGGGGCGGCTGCGGGAGGGACGACTGCGGAGCGTGGGGACACAAGATCACGCAGCGTGAGTCGAGCCTAGGGCGGCGACTCGTCAACGTCGGGGAGGAGCGCAATAGTCGTACCGGTGTGGTCCGTCGGCGAGCCCGGGACCAGCCATCTCGTGACCGAGGGCAGGGTCAGCCGCCCGTCCGCCGGTCTGCGGCCACCTCCGTGCCCTGTCTGCCCGTCTGCGGCCACCCCTGTGCCCGGTTCCCCGCGCCCTGGCTCTTCCCCCCTGCCGGGCCGCCCCGTGCCCGGCAGGCATGCCCCCATGGGTGGCCGGAGGCCCGTCACCCCGTGTTATCCAAGGGGCCTGAGAGGCCTGTGAGGGGTTCTGGGAACGCCCGGGGAAACGTCTGGGGTCAGGCCGGGGCGGGTGCCGCGAAACGGATTTGGGCGATCGGCGGCCGACCGTGTAATGTCTTCATCGCTCGCCCCAATAGCTCAGTCGGTAGAGCGTCTCCATGGTAAGGAGAAGGTCTACGGTTCGATTCCGTATTGGGGCTCTGGTGTGAGAGGTTCCCGTCGCAAGGCGGGGACTGATCGCATCTCAGCGGTGTAGCTCAGTCGGTAGAGCAAGCGGCTCATAATCGCTGTGTCACCGGTTCAAGTCCGGTCACCGCTACTGACAGTAGCCGATTGTGGGGTCGGTCCTTCGATCGGCTACTCTTCTATGCGTTAATGTCCCATCCGTTCGTCAAGGAGCACTCCTGTGGCTGCCACCGACGTCCGCCCCAAGATCACGCTGGCCTGCGTGGAGTGCAAGGAGCGGAACTACATCACCAAGAAGAACCGGCGTAACGACCCGGACCGACTGGAGATGAAGAAGCACTGCCCGCGTTGCAATGCGCACACCGCGCACCGCGAAACGCGATAGTAGTTTCAGGCTCGTACACGAGGCCGTCCCCTTCACGGGGGGCGGCCTCGCGTCGTTGTGGAACCGATGTCCGGCGTGTACCCGGCGTCATAGGTGGACCAGCGATTTAGAGCGAAGATAGGCCGTCCGGCTAGACGGTCGGTCCAGCTGTGACACCAGCGCAGCGAAGACAACCAGGAGGTGCCGAGCCCATGGCGCTCGACCAGTCCTTCGTAGGGCGGTCCTACCCGCCCACCGACCCCTATGAGGTCGGCCGGGAGAAGATCCGCGAGTTCGCGGAGGCCGTGGGGGACAGCAACCCTGCGTACACGGACCCCGAGGCCGCGCGTGCGCTCGGGCATCCGGATGTGATCGCTCCGCCGACCTTCGTGTTCGCCATCACGTTCAAGGCCGCGGGCCAGGTCGTCCAGGACCCGCAACTGGGCCTCGACTACAGCCGGGTGGTGCACGGCGACCAGAAGTTCGCGTACACCCGCCCGGTGCGCGCGGGTGACCGGCTCACGGTCACCTCGACCATCGAGTCGATCAAGTCCCTCGCGGGCAACGACATCCTGGACGTCCGTGGAGAGGTCCACGACGAGGCGGGCGAGCATGTCGTGACGGCCGTCACGAAGCTCGTGTCCCGCGCGGCAGAGGTGGGCTGACATGACGGCGAAGATCTCTTACGCGGACGTCGAGGTCGGCACCGAGCTGCCGGCCCAGACGTTTTCCGTGACGCGTGCCACGCTCGTGCAGTACGCGGGGGCCTCCGGGGACTTCAATCCGATCCACTGGAACGAGAAGTTCGCGGTCGAGGTAGGCCTTCCCGACGTCATCGCGCACGGCATGTTCACCATGGCCGAGGCGATCCGCGTGGTCACCGACTGGGCGGGCGACCCGGGCTCCGTCGTCGAGTACGGCGTCCGCTTCACCAAGCCCGTCGTCGTCCCGAACGACGACAAGGGCGCGATCATCGAGGTCAGCGGCAAGGTCGCGGTCAAGCTCGATGACAACACCGTCCGCGTCGACCTCACGGCGACCTGCGCCGGGCAAAAGGTGCTGGGGATGTCGCGAGCGGTCGTACGGCTGGCTTGATCCGAAGGCCGAGTGGCTAGCGGTCGTACGACCGGCTTGCTCCGAAGGCCGAGTAAGGGGCGTCCGCCATTGCGGACGCCCCTTACTCGTTCCTTGTCGGCGGGACAGGGCGAGGTGGGCAGGTCGGGCCGGGGGCGGGCCAGGGCGAGGCGGGGCGGGGACGGTGCAGGCCGGGGCGGGCGGCCCCCAAGACCTCCGCACCCCTTGACTTAGTTAGTGATTGAGTACTAACTTAGTCGCATGGTCAGGATGAGCGCAGAGGAGAGGCGCGAGAGTGTCATTCGCGCGGCGATGATCGAGTTCGCCCACGGCGGCTACTACGGCACGTCCACCGAGGCGATCGCCAAGCGTGTGGGTGTCTCGCAGCCGTATCTCTTCCGGCTCTTCCCGGGCAAGAGGGCGATCTTCCTGGCGGCCGCCGAGTACTGCATGGAGCTCGCCCGGCACAGCTTCGAGGAGGCCAGTGAGGGGCTGGAGGGCGAAGAGGCCCTGCATGCCATGGCGGGGGCCTATGTCAAGGTGATCGCGGAGCACCCGGAGCGGCTGCTCATGCAGATGCAGACGTATGTCGCGGTGGCGGCCGCCGAGGAAGCCGGCGATCACGAGCTGGGCGAGGCGGTCCGGGCCGGCTGGATGCGGCTCTGGGACGCGGTTCACGTGCCGCTCGGGGCCGACGTGGGCGAGACCACGACCTTCATGGCGTACGGAATGCTCGTCAACTGCCTGGTGGCGATGGGGTTCCCGCCCGAGCACCGGGTCTGGGAAGGGCTCTATCCGTCGGCGCGGGTCACGGGCCGGCTGGAGAAGTAGCGCAATGGCGAAGGCGGAGTTCGGCGCCTTCCCATGGGCGCGAAAGTTAGTCATCAATAACTAACCATAAATGTCGATCACATCATCCTGGGGGAGCGATGTCTCAGCGGACGGCAAAGTCAGCACAGAACGGATCGGCGGCACCGGCCACAGCGTCGGCCACGGCACCGGCCACGGGATCGGTCACAGCGCCGCCGACGGATGCGACCACGGAGTCGGCCGCCGCATCGACCGTGGATGCGGCCACGGGACCGGCTTCGGGGTCAGCCACGGGACCGGCTACGGGATCGCCGTCGGCCGCGGCCACGGCATCGACCGCGCGTCGCGGTGGAGCCGGGTGGGCCCTCCTCATCACCAGCGTCGCCGGATTCATGGCGGCCCTCGACAATCTCGTCGTCACCACCGCACTGCCCTCCATCCGCAAGGACCTCGGGGGAGCGCTGGGCGATCTGGAATGGACCGTGAGCGCCTACACGCTCACCTTCGCCGTCCTGCTGATGTTCGGCGCGGCGCTCGGCGACCGGTTCGGCCGCCGCAGGCTCTTCCTGGTCGGCCTGAGCGTCTTCACCGGCGCCTCCGCCGCCGCGGCCATGGCGCCCGGCATCGACTCGCTGATCGCCGCCCGCGCGGTCCAGGGCGTCGGCGCGGCGATCATGATGCCCCTGACCCTGACCCTGCTGACGGCCGCGGTTCCGGCCGCCAAGCGCGGGATGGCATACGGGATATGGGGTGCCGTCAACGGACTCGCGGTCGCCTCCGGGCCCCTCATCGGCGGCAGCCTCACCGAACACGTCTCCTGGCACTGGATCTTCTGGCTGAACGTTCCGCTGGGCCTCGCCGTGCTCCCGCTCGCCCGGCTGCGTCTGTCCGAGTCGTTCGGCGCCGGTGCCCGGCTCGACTTCCCGGGGACCCTGCTCGCCAGCGGCGGCCTCTTCGGGATCGTCTACGGCCTGGTCCGCGGGCCCGCCGACGGCTGGACCAGCCCGTTCGTCATGATCGGCCTGTTCGCTGGCGTCGCGCTCCTCACCGGCTTCGTCGTCCACGGAACCCGGGCCAAGCACCCGATGCTCCCGATGCGGCTCTTCCGCTCCCGCGCCTTCGCCGGGATCAACGCGGCCAGCCTGCTGATGTTCCTCGGGATGTTCGGCTCGATCTTCCTGCTCAGCCAGTACATGCAGGGCGTGCTCGGCTACTCGCCGACCGAGGCGGGGCTGCGGATGCTGCCCTGGACCGGTATGCCGATGCTCGTCGCGCCCATCGCCGGCTACTTGTCCGACCGCGTCGGCGGGCGTCCCGTCGTCGCCACCGGGCTCTTCCTGCAGGCCGCCGGGCTCGCGTACTACGCCTCCGTGGTCGCCGCCGACGCCTCGTACGCCTCCCAGCTGCCCGCGCTGATCATCAGCGGCATCGGGATGTCCCTCTACTTCGCCCCGGCCTCCAACCTGGTCATGTCCAGCGTCCGGCCGCACGAGCAGGGCATCGCCTCCGGCGCCAACAACGCGCTGCGCGAGGTGGGCGGCGCGCTCGGTGTCGCGGTGATGTCCTCGATCTTCTCGGCGCAGGGCGGCTACGCGACCGCCCAGAGCTTCATCGACGGGCTGCGGCCCGCGCTCGTGGTCGGCGCCTCGGTCGTCGCCCTCGCCGGCATCGCGGCCCTGCTCATCCCGACCGCCCGGCGCGCGGCACGCACCGCGACGGCCGAGATCCCGGAGCGCGCCCTCGAAGCCGACTCCCCCGAAGGCAACTCCCCCGAAGCAGGCCGGCCTGCGCCCGCCTCCCTCGACACTGCCTCCCTCGGCACCGCCTCTCTCGAAGCCGACTCCCTCGAAACCGCCTCCCGCTGACGCGCCCAGCGAGGCAGCGGTCGGAACGAAGCACCGACCCGACCAGAGCAGACCGGACCGGACCCGACCAGAGCAGACCCGATCCGCGTCGCCTCGGCCGCGACCAAGGGAAAGCCAGATCGCCCGATCGCCCGAACGAACCCCGGGAAGTCACCTCGGTCAGGTCCTCAGGACGCGAACGGCCCCGCCCACCGGCGGGGCCGTTCGCGTGTCCGCAGCGCACCGGTGGCCGGGCGCCCCCGCCCCTTCTCGTACTCTTGGGCCCGTGCAGGAACTCCACGATGCCCCGCTCGCCCCGCTGACCACCTTCCGGCTCGGTGGCCCGGCCGCCCGGCTGATCACCGCCACGACGGACGCCGAGGTGATCGCCGCCGTGCGCGAGGCCGACGACGCCGGTACGCCGCTGCTGCTCATCGGCGGCGGATCGAACCTGGTCATCGGCGACAAGGGCTTCGCCGGGACAGCCCTGCGCATCGCCACGAAGGGCTTCTCGATCGACGGTACGAGGCTGGAGCTGGCCGCGGGCGAGGTGTGGACCGACGCGGTCGCCCGCACCGTCGAGGCCGGGCTCGCCGGGATCGAGTGCCTCGCCGGTATCCCCGGCTCCGCGGGCGCGACCCCGATCCAGAACGTGGGCGCGTACGGCCAGGAAGTGTCGTCGACGATCATCGAAGTGATCGCCTACGACCGCCAGACGCGCGAGACGGTCACGCTGACCAACGCCGAGTGCGCCTTCTCGTACCGCCACAGCCGCTTCAAGGCCGACCCCGAGCGCCATGTGGTGCTGCGCGTGCGCTTCGAGCTGGAGGACGCGCAGGGGTTGTCGGCGCCGGTCAAGTACGCCGAGACGGCCCGTGCGCTCGGCGTGGAGGCCGGTGACCGTGTGCCCCTCGGCGCCGCCCGCGAGACCGTCCTGAAGCTGCGTGCAGGGAAGGGCATGGTGCTCGACCCCGAGGACCACGACACCTGGTCCGCCGGGTCTTTCTTCACCAACCCGATCCTCTCGGACGAGGCGTTCGCCGCGTTCCACGCGCGCGTGAAGGAGCGGCTCGGCGCCGACGCCGTACCGCCGGCGTACGCGGCCGGTGAGGGCCACACCAAGACCTCCGCGGCCTGGCTGATCGACAAGTCGGGCTTCACCAAGGGCTACGGAACCGGGCCCGCCCGCATCTCCACCAAGCACACGCTGGCCCTGACCAACCGGGGCGGCGCCACCACCGAGGACCTGCTCGTGCTGGCCCGGGAAGTTGTCGCCGGTGTCCACGACGCCTTCGGGATCATCCTGGTCAACGAGCCGGTGACGGTGAACGTCAGCCTCTGACAGGCCTTATGGCAGGCCTGAAGGGTACGAAGGCTCCGGGAGTCTCCGAGGTCCCCGAAAGGCTCCGCGGGGCCCGCGCCCGGCGAGCAGCACGTGCGGGCCTGTGGGCTCGCCCTAGTAGGCGACGCCCACGCCCTGCTTCACGGTCCCCGGGTCGTCGATCATCGCCAGCATCGCGTGGGCCACGTCGGCGCGCGCGATGAAGCGGCCCTTGGGCGGGAAGCCCCCCACAACCGTGCGATACGAGCCGGTCAGCGGCTTGTTCTGGAGCCGGGGCGGACGGACGACGGTCCAGTCCGTGGCACTGGCCGCCAGTTCGGCCTCCATCTCCCTCAGGTCGGCGTAGACGTCCTTCAGGATGCCGGAGATCAGACGCCGCATGGCGCGGTCGACGCGTGTGTCGTTCGCGGCGCCGGGTCCGACCGGACCTGCGCTGACGACGAGCAGTCGCCGTACCCGCTCCGCCTCCATGGCGCCCAGCACGGAACGGGTGAGCCGTGCCGCTACCCCGGCGTCCTTGCGGCTGCGTGCGCCGAGACCGGACAGGACGGCGTCCCTGCCCGCGACGGCGGGGCGCAGCGACCCCGGGTCGGTGAGATCCGCGCGGAACACCTCCAGACCCGCGCCCGTGACGGTGAGCCGCGCGGGATCCCGTACGACGGCCGTGACCTGGTGGCCCTTGCCCAGGGCCTGGCGGACGATCTCCTGGCCGATGCCTCCGGTGGCACCGAAAACGGTGAGTTTCATGACCTGCTCCGCATGAGGTGGAAAGGCGGTGGGTGAGTGTTCACTCACCCCTGCTTCTTCTAGAGTGGGTAAGTACTCACCCACCCGTCAACCCCGTGAGGACGCGTCATGGAATCCTTGGGCCCCATGCAGCAGAAATCCGCCACGGAGCCCACGCCGTCGAAGCCGGCCAGGATCCGCATCCTCGACGCGGCGCACGAGCTCATGCTCACCCTCGGCCTGTCCCGCGCCACCACAAAGGAGATCGCCAGGGCGGCCGGCTGCTCCGAGGCCGCGCTCTACAAGTACTTCGCGAGCAAGGAAGAGCTGTTCATCCGTGTCCTTCAGGAGCGGCTGCCGCGGCTGGGCCCCCTCCTGGAGAGGCTGACGGCCGAGCCGGGGGAGCATCCCCTGGAGGAGAACCTCACCGAGATCGCCCGCCAGGCGGCCCTCTTCTATGAGCAGAGTTTCCCGATCGCCGCCTCCTTGTACGCGGAGACACAGCTCAAGCGCCGCCACGACGACGCCATGCGGGCCATGGACGCGGGCCCGCACATGCCCATCCGGGGCGTCGCCGCGTATCTGCTGGCGGAGCAGCGGGCCGGGCGCATCCAGCAGGACACCGACACCTTCGCGGCCGCGTCCCTCCTGCTCGGCGCCTGCGCGCAGCGGGCGTTCGCCTATGACGCCACCCAGGAGGGCACGCCCCCGCCGCTGGACACCTTCGCCCCGGCGCTCGCCCGCACGCTGCTCGCCGGGATCGCGCCCAGGGACACGGCGGAGCCGGCGGGGGCCCGAGGGCGGCCAGGACAGGTCTAGGCGGTCAGCCAGTCGTCGACACCGGCCAACAGCTTCGCCCGGACGTCCTCCGGCGCCGCCGAGGCGCGGATGGACTGGCGGGCCAGCTCGGCCAGTTCCGGGTCCGTGAAGGCGTGATGGCGGCGGGCGATCTCGTACTGGGCGGCGAGACGGGATCCGAAGAGCAGCGGGTCGTCTGCGCCGAGGGCCATCGGCACCCCGGCTTCGAACAAAGTGCGCAGGGGGACATCGGCGTGCTTCTCGTAGACGCCCAGGGCGACGTTCGAGGCGGGACACACCTCGCAGGTCACCCCGCGGTCCGCCAGGCGCTTCAGCAGCCGCGGGTCCTCGGCGGCCCGCACCCCGTGGCCGATCCGGGAGGCGTGCAGGTCGTCCAGGCAGTCGCGGACCGAGGCGGGCCCGGTCAGCTCGCCGCCGTGCGGCGCGGACAGCAGTCCGCCCTCGCGGGCGATGGCGAAGGCCCGGTCGAAGTCCCGCGCCATGCCCCGCCGCTCGTCGTTGGAGAGCCCGAAACCGACGATCCCCCGGTCCGCGTACCGCACGGCGAGCCGGGCCAGCGTGCGGGCGTCCAGGGGGTGCTTCATCCGGTTGGCGGCCACCAGGACGCGCATCCCGAGTCCGGTCTCCCGCACGGCCGAGTCGACCGCGTCCAGGATGACCTCCAGGGCCGGGATCAGACCGCCGAGGCGCGGGGCGTACGACGTCGGGTCGACCTGGATCTCCAGCCACCCGGAGCCGTCCTTCAGGTCCTCCTCGGCCGCCTCGCGCACCAGGCGCTGGATGTCCTCGGGCTCTCTGAGGCACGACCTCGCGGCGTCGTACAGGCGCTGGAAGCGGAACCAGCCGCGCTCGTCGGTCGCCCGCAGCTTCGGCGGTTCCCCGCTGGTCAGCGCGTCCGGCAGCCGGACGCCGTACTTGTCGGCCAGTTCCAGCAGGGTGGTGTGCCGCATCGAACCGGTGAAGTGCAGGTGCAGATGGGCCTTCGGCAGTTCAGTTACATCACGTACGCGCTCCATTCAAAGATCCTGCCGTACGTGTGTGTCGTGCCGGTAGCGCTTTCGCTGATCGGAGGCTCGCTCGAACGAACGAACGGGGGCCGGCCACTCCTGAGAGTGGCCGGCCCCACACGCGCGTGGAGCGCGTTGACGTCACCTGCGCCCCGAAGGGCACGAGAGGACGAAGGACGTCAGTCCTTCGCCTCGGACAGCAGCTGCTGGATCCGGCTGACACCCTCGACCAGGTCCTCGTCACCGAGCGCGTACGACAGGCGCAGGTAGCCCGGCGTGCCGAAGGCCTCGCCCGGGACGACCGCGACCTCGGACTCCTCAAGGATGAGCGCGGCCAGCTCGACCGTGTCCGCGGGGCGCTTGCCGCGGATCTCCTTGCCGAGGAGTCCCTTGACCGAGGGATACGCGTAGAAGGCGCCCTCGGGCTCGGGGCAGAGCACGCCGTCGATCTCGTTCAGCATGCGCACGATGGTCTTGCGGCGGCGGTCGAAGGCCTCGCGCATCTTCGCGACGGCCGTGAGGTCGCCGGAAACGGCGGCGAGCGCGGCGACCTGGGCCACGTTCGAGACGTTCGAGGTGGCGTGCGACTGGAGGTTGGTCGCGGCCTTGACGACGTCCTTCGGGCCGATGACCCAGCCCACGCGCCAGCCGGTCATCGCGTACGTCTTGGCGACGCCGTTGACGACGATGCACTTGTCGCGCAGCTCGGGCACCACCACGGGCAGCGAGTGGAATTCCGCGTCCCCGTAGACCAGGTGCTCGTAGATCTCGTCGGTCAGGACCCACAGGCCCTTCTCGGCGGCCCAGCGACCGATCTCCTCGATCTGCTCGCGGGTGTAGACCGCGCCCGTCGGGTTGGACGGGGAGACGAAGAGCAGCACCTTGGTGTTCTCGGTGCGGGCGGCCTCCAGCTGCTCGACCGAGACGCGGTAGCCGGTGGTCTCGTCCGCGACCACGTCCACCGGGACACCGCCGGCGAGACGGATGGACTCCGGGTAGGTCGTCCAGTACGGCGCCGGGACGATGACCTCGTCGCCCGGGTCGAGGATCGCGGCGAAGGCCTCGTAGATGGCCTGCTTGCCGCCGTTGGTGACCAGGACCTGGGCGGCCTCCACCTCGTAGCCGGAGTCGCGCAGCGTCTTCGCGGCGATCGCGGCCTTCAGCTCGGGGAGCCCGCCGGCCGGCGTGTAACGGTGGTACTTGGGGTTCGAGCAGGCCTCGATGGCGGCCTGGACGATGTAGTCCGGGGTCGGGAAGTCGGGCTCACCGGCGCCGAAACCGATCACCGGACGTCCGGCGGCCTTGAGTGCCTTGGCCTTGGCGTCCACGGCGAGGGTGGCGGACTCGGAGATCGCGCCGACTCGGGCGGAGACCCGGCGCTCGGTGGGAGGGGTTGCAGGGCTCATGGGACCCATCGTTTCAGACCGGAAACGCCCCCGGCACACCGGTTTCACAGACTGAACATCGGCAGAACATCCGTCCGGATCCACGCGCCCGACCAGTCGATCTTCAGCAGAGGAAGCCCGTACAGACACTTTCTGTTCGACGACCGGCTCCGGACCACGTACACTCTCACCTCGTTGGCCTTCACCGGCCGCGCCCAACCGGTGCACACCGAGCACCCGGTCGGATGCGGTACGTTGAAGGAAATCAAAGGGTCGTAGCTCAATTGGTAGAGCACTGGTCTCCAAAACCAGCGGTTGGGGGTTCAAGTCCCTCCGGCCCTGCTACACACACCTTTCGCCAGGATGTGTGCGCATGTACGTACTGCAATGCACCGCCGTGCGGCTCAACCGGGCGCGGCACGGTCACGACCCGGGAATCAGGTGAGGACGAGTGACGGACGCCGTGGGCTCCATCGACATGCCTGATGCCGAGGCACCGGAGTCCAAAAAGAAGGCCCGCAAGGGTGGTAAGCGTGCCAAGAAGGGCCCGCTGAAGCGCCTTGCCACTTTCTACCGCCAGATCGTCGCGGAACTCCGCAAGGTTGTCTGGCCGACTCGCCATCAGCTGACGACGTACACCACAGTGGTGATTGTGTTTGTCGTCATCATGATCGGCCTGGTGACCGTGATTGACTATGGGCTCAACCACGCCGCCAAGTACGTCTTCGGCTGAGCCGAGAGCGAAGGGCGCCGTCACCGGCGCCCCTTTCGCGTGTTCCACCCCCATGTATCCAGGAAGAAGCAGCCACCGTGTCTGACCCGAACCTGAACGACGCCACCGAGTCGGTCGAGTCCGTTGACGACGAGCTCGAGATCGTCGAGGGAGCGGACGTCGTGGACGAGTTCGAGGCTGCCGATGCCGCCGCCGGCGAGCCCGCCGAGGACGCGGCCCTGCACGTCGAGGACGAGTCCGGTGCGGACGTCGAGGACGCGCCCGCCGAGGCGCTCGCCGACGACGCCGACGAGACCGACGACGCCGAGGCCGAGGCCGAAGTAGAGGCCGAGCCCGTCGACCCCGTGACCGCCCTGCGCGAGGAACTGCGCCTGCTCCCCGGCGAGTGGTACGTCATCCACACGTACGCCGGTTACGAGAACCGCGTGAAGACCAACCTCGAACAGCGTGCCGTCTCGCTGAACGTCGAGGACTTCATCTTCCAGGCCGAGGTGCCGCAGGAAGAGGTCGCGCAGATCAAGAACGGCGAGCGCAAGACGATCAAGCAGAACAAGCTTCCGGGCTACGTCCTGGTCCGCATGGACCTGACGAACGAGTCCTGGGGTGTCGTCCGCAACACTCCCGGCGTCACCGGCTTCGTGGGCAACGCCTACGACCCGTACCCGCTGACCCTGGACGAGATCGTCAAGATGCTCGCCCCGGAGGCCGAGGAGAAGGCCGCCCGCGAGGCCGCAGAGGCCGAGGGCAAGCCCGCCCCGCAGCGCAAGCTCGAGGTCCAGGTGCTGGACTTCGAGGTCGGCGACTCGGTCACCGTCACGGACGGCCCGTTCGCCACGCTGCAGGCCACCATCAACGAGATCAACGCCGACTCGAAGAAGGTCAAGGGCCTCGTCGAGATCTTCGGCCGCGAGACCCCGGTCGAGCTCTCCTTCGACCAGATCCAGAAGAACTAGCACCTTCTGGACGTACGTCTTCCGAACAGGTCAGACGGGCTGTCACAGCCCGTCTGACCTGCTCGGTTTTTAGCCGCGCGCAGATACCCGTTATCGTTGTGCGGTATGCCTCCATCCGGATCATCACCTCGGTTGAAGGCAGCCGTCCGGGGCGACTCGGACGTAGGAAGGCGAAAACGAAAGAGGACCCGGAATGCCTCCCAAGAAGAAGAAGGTCACGGGGCTTATCAAGCTCCAGATCAACGCCGGTGCGGCGAACCCGGCCCCGCCGGTCGGCCCCGCGCTCGGTCAGCACGGCGTCAACATCATGGAGTTCTGCAAGGCCTACAACGCCGCGACCGAGTCGCAGCGTGGCTGGGTCATCCCGGTGGAGATCACGGTCTACGAAGACCGTTCCTTCACCTTCGTGACCAAGACTCCGCCGGCCGCGAAGATGATCCTCAAGGCCGCGGGTGTCGAGAAGGGCTCCGGCGAGCCGCACAAGACCAAGGTCGCCAAGATCACCCAGGCGCAGGTCCGCGAGATCGCCACGACCAAGATGCCCGACCTCAACGCCAACGACCTGGACGCCGCCGCGAAGATCATCGCCGGCACCGCCCGTTCCATGGGCATCACGGTCGAGGGCTGACACCCACCTTCGTAGGAACCATGCGGCCTCGGCCGCACGTGGCAGGGCCTGCTCGGCCCGTACCACGACTCCTCAGAACACATCAGGAGCAGTAGTGAGCAAGCGCAGCAAGTCTCTCCGCGCTGCGGACGCCAAGGTCGACCGGGAGAAGCTCTACGCCCCGCTCGAGGCCGTCCGTCTCGCCAAGGAGACCTCCACGAGCAAGTTCGACGGCACCGTCGAGGTCGCCTTCCGCCTGGGTGTCGACCCGCGCAAGGCCGACCAGATGGTCCGTGGCACCGTGAACCTGCCGCACGGCACCGGCAAGACCGCCCGGGTCCTGGTCTTCGCGACCGGTGACCGTGCTGCGGCCGCGGAGGCCGCGGGCGCCGACATCGTCGGCTCCGACGAACTGATCGACGAGGTCGCGAAGGGCCGTCTGGACTTCGACGCCGTCGTCGCCACCCCGGACCTCATGGGCAAGGTCGGCCGCCTCGGCCGCGTGCTCGGTCCCCGTGGTCTCATGCCGAACCCCAAGACCGGCACCGTGACCCCCGACGTCGCCAAGGCTGTCACCGAGATCAAGGGTGGCAAGATCGAGTTCCGCGTCGA
This sequence comes from Streptomyces rhizosphaerihabitans, assembly GCF_025399795.1. GTDB lineage: Bacteria > Actinomycetota > Actinomycetes > Streptomycetales > Streptomycetaceae > Streptomyces > Streptomyces rhizosphaerihabitans. The sequence goes on from NZ_JAODTZ010000017.1 coordinate 49,264, forward strand.
CAAGCACTCGAACCTGCACTTCATCATCGGCAAGGTGTCCTTCGACGACACCAAGCTGGTGGAGAACTACGGCGCCGCGCTCGACGAGATCCTTCGTCTGAAGCCGTCGGCCGCCAAGGGTCGCTACATCAAGAAGGCCGCGATCAGCTCGACGATCGGCCCCGGCATCCTTGTCGACCCCAACCGCACCCGCAACCTCCTCGTCGAGGAGGACCCGGCCGCCGTCTGAGCCTTCCGCTCACCCCGGTGACCGCGTCGCGCACGCGTATCTGAACGGGCCCCGCAACCTTTCGAGGTGCGGGGCCCGTCCTCATCTCCGGAGACCTTTCCGGGGCGATCGCCCCGGAAAGAATTCGGATACGGGTGTCAGTGGGCTGCGCTAGCGTGCAGGTCACAGAATTCGCATAGGGGTGGGACGAATGAAGAGCACCATGGTGCGCCGCGTGACCCTCTCGATCGCACTGACGGCCGCGCTGGCGGGGGTGACGGCCTGCAACTCCTCGGGTTCTTCCGGAAGTTCGGGCAAGGACGACAAGGCCGGCGGCAAGAGCGCCACACACGTCAGTCCCATCGCGGCCCTGCGGTCCGCCGAGAAGTCCACCGGCGGCGCGGACTCCGCCCGGATCGAGTCCACGACGAGCATGGGCACGCTGATGTCCATGAAGTCGAGCGGCGTCATGGGCTGGGGCAACGGTCTGACCGGTGACATGACGATCACGTACACCGGCGGCACGATGGCCGAGACGATGCGCAAGATGGGCAGCGCCTCCATGGAGGCCCGCTATCTGTCCGACGCCTACTACGCGAAGATGGGCGACGCGTTCGCCCAGCAGGCGGGCGGCAAGCACTGGATCAGGTACGGGTACGACGACCTGGCGAAGTTCGGGGGCGGCTCCGGCGCGCTCCTGAAGGACCAGGCGCAGAACAACTCGCCGAACCAGTCGGTGAAGCTCCTGCTGGCGTCCGGCGATGTCAAGAAGGTCGGCGAGGAGACGGTCCGCGGCGAGAAGACCACGCACTACGCGGGCACGGTGAACGTCGCGGACTTCGCGGCCAAGAGCTCCCGTCTCACCGCGGGTCAACTCGCCGACATGAAGAAGCAGTTCACCCAGGCCGGCATCACGACGGAGACCGTCGACATCTGGGTCGACGGCAAGGACCTGACCGTCAAGGCGGTCTCCAAGGCCGCGATGACGGGCGGCACGATGTCCTCCACGACGTACTACAGCGACTACGGAGTGAAGGTCTCCGTCGCGGCGCCCCCGGCCGGTGACACCGAGGACTTCAAGGACCTCCTGAAGAAGCAGGGCATGACGCCCGGCAGCGGCGACACGTCGACCGGGTCCGGCACGAGTTCTCGCTCCTGAGCCCGACGACTCCTGAGGTCCGAGGGGAGCGCGAGAAGAGCCTGAAGCCGTACGAGAGGGCGGGCGTCGACGAGCTCACGACGGACGTGTGGACCGGTCCGGACAGCCGCACCGAGCAGTACAGGGTGCGGGCCGCGGCCGACAAGGGTCCGTTCGATGTGACCATGACCTTCCTCGACCACGACAAGCCGGTGACCGTGCAGGCCTCGCCCGCCAAGGACACCGACGGCATCGCCGAGACGATGAAGGGTGCCCGGCAGGGGTGACCGCTTCGCCCGGGAGAGGTGACCCCTCGGTCCGGCAGGGGTGACCCCTCCGGGCGGATTTGCTTGGCGACGTCCCCTTCACGTACTCTCCTCGAGAAGCCAAAGACCGCTGGTCGTTGCCTCGCGCTCGCAAGAGGGCGTTGTGACCGAAGGATCCGCTGAGACTGCGGACGACCCGCGTAGGTGTTCGTGGATGTGTTCCCGGAGTTCGCACGCCCAGCGTGCGGAGGAATCCGGTTGAGCTACGCCCCGTGCGCTTGCGCCGGGGCGTTTCGTTTTGTCAGTCCCTTCTGAGCGGTCCTCATCACCCGGAAGGAGGCCGACGCTCTATGGCAAGGCCCGACAAGGCTGCCGCGGTAGCCGAGCTCGCGGACCAGTTCCGCAGCTCGAACGCCGCCGTGCTGACCGAGTACCGGGGTCTCACCGTGGCGCAGCTCAAGACGCTGCGCCGTTCGCTCGGTGAAGACGCCCAGTACGCCGTGGTGAAGAACACGCTGACCAAGATTGCGGCCAACGAGGCCGGGATCTCTTCGCTCGACGACCTGTTCAACGGTCCGACGGCGGTCGCCTTCATCACCGGTGACCCGGTGACGTCTGCGAAGGGTCTTCGTGACTTCGCCAAGGACAACCCGAACCTCGTCATCAAGGGCGGTGTCCTTGACGGCAAGGCGCTGTCCGCCGACGAGATCAAGAAGCTTGCGGACCTCGAGTCCCGCGAGGTTCTGCTCGCCAAGCTGGCGGGTGCCTTCAAGGGCAAGCAGACGCAGACTGCTCGTCTCTTCCAGGCGCTCCCCTCGAAGTTCGTCCGCACCGCGGAGGCGCTTCGTGTCAAGCAGGCCGAGCAGGGCGGTGCCGAGTAATTCGGCTCGCGCATTGACCGCCGCCTGAGGCGACGGTCGTAGCGGGCCGAACGTACGCCCGCCTCACCAGTACATCCCGGCACCTGCCGAATTAGTGGAAGGACGCCATCATGGCGAAGCTGTCCCAGGAAGAGCTGCTCGCGCAGTTCGAGAACCTCACCCTCATCGAGCTCTCCGAGTTCGTGAAGGCCTTCGAGGAGAAGTTCGACGTCACCGCCGCCGCTGCGGTCGCCGCTGCCCCGGTCGGCCCCGCCGCCGTTGAGGCCGTCGAGGAGCAGGACGAGTTCGACGTCATCCTCACGGGTGCCGGCGAGAAGAAGATCCAGGTCATCAAGGTCGTGCGTGAGCTCACCTCGCTGGGCCTGAAGGAGGCCAAGGACCTCGTCGACGGCGCTCCGAAGCCGGTCCTCGAGAAGGTCGCCAAGGAGGCCGCCGAGAAGGCTGCCGAGTCCCTCAAGGCCGCTGGCGCCTCCGTCGAGGTCAAGTAACTCGACGAGTCCCCCGAGGACTCCTGTGAAGCTGTGACAGCCGCTCAAGAAGCGCTGTAACGCTGACGCACCGAAGAGCGATCACCCAACTGGGTGGTCGCTCTTCGGCGTTCCAGGGGGTCCCCGAAGCGGCAGCCTTGCGCTGCAGGCCGCGACGAGTATGGTGATCTTCGTTGTGCCTCCGGCCGCCCTGTGACAGGCAGAGGGACGGGTTGCAAGACGGGCCGCACGTGACGATCGCGGCACTTGCTTTGGGCATGGGGGGCCTTGACGAACCGCACGCAGCGCGCAATTCTCAGGACGCGTCGTCACAACGATCCGTATCCGAGGCATGGATCGCTGACGAAGAGGGCAGTATCGATGTGCATTGAGGGCGTGGCTTGCCGCAGGTGTTGACAACAATGAGGGTCTCCCGAAACCGGGACTGGACATCAGTGGGCCTAGTGGCTACACTGACCCTTTGCGCTGCCTGTTAGCTGCCTCCTGCCCGTCACCAGGGGCATACCCGTGTTTGAGCATCGACGGTTGGACTATCCCTGACCTGGCCTTACCCGGCCGGATCGGGAACGGCCCGACGCTTTGTCCTACATGGGACCGGTACGCGCGTAGTGAGTCCGAGCCCTCGGAAGGACCCCCTCTTGGCCGCCTCGCGCACTGCCTCGACCGCGAATACGAACAACGGCGCCAGCACCGCCCCGCTGCGCATCTCCTTTGCAAAGATCAAGGAGCCCCTCGAGGTTCCGAACCTTCTTGCGCTGCAAACCGAGAGCTTCGACTGGCTGCTCGGCAACGACGCGTGGAAGGCTCGTGTCGAGGCGGCTCTGGACAGCGGACAGGACGTCCCCACCAAGTCCGGTCTGGAGGAGATCTTCGAGGAGATCTCCCCGATCGAGGACTTCAGCGGGTCGATGTCCCTGACGTTCCGCGACCACCGCTTCGAGCCCCCGAAGAACTCCATCGACGAGTGCAAGGACCGCGACTTCACGTACGCGGCCCCGCTCTTCGTCACCGCCGAGTTCACCAACAACGAGACCGGCGAGATCAAGTCCCAGACGGTCTTCATGGGCGACTTCCCGCTCATGACCAACAAGGGCACCTTCGTCATCAACGGCACCGAGCGTGTCGTCGTGTCGCAGCTGGTCCGCTCGCCGGGTGTCTACTTCGACTCCTCCATCGACAAGACGTCCGACAAGGACATCTTCTCCGCCAAGGTCATCCCGTCCCGGGGCGCCTGGCTGGAGATGGAGATCGACAAGCGCGACATGGTCGGTGTCCGCATCGACCGCAAGCGCAAGCAGTCCGTCACCGTTCTCCTGAAGGCTCTCGGCTGGACCACCGAGCAGATCCTCGAGGAGTTCGGCGAGTACGAGTCCATGCGCGCCACCCTGGAGAAGGACCACACCCAGGGCCAGGACGACGCGCTGCTGGACATCTACCGCAAGCTGCGTCCGGGCGAGCCGCCGACCCGTGAGGCCGCGCAGACGCTTCTGGAGAACCTCTACTTCAACCCGAAGCGCTACGACCTCGCCAAGGTCGGCCGGTACAAGGTCAACAAGAAGCTGGCCGGCACCGCCCCGCTGGACGCCGGGATCCTGACCGTCGAGGACATCATCTCGTCGATCAAGTACCTGGTGAAGCTGCACGCCGGTGAGACCGAGACCGTTGGTGACAACGGCACCTCGATCGTCGTCGAGACCGACGACATCGACCACTTCGGCAACCGTCGTCTGCGCAACGTCGGCGAGCTCATCCAGAACCAGGTCCGCACGGGTCTGGCTCGTATGGAGCGCGTCGTCCGCGAGCGCATGACGACTCAGGACGTCGAGGCGATCACGCCGCAGACCCTGATCAACATCCGGCCGGTCGTCGCCTCCATCAAGGAGTTCTTCGGCACCAGCCAGCTGTCGCAGTTCATGGACCAGAACAACCCGCTGTCGGGTCTCACCCACAAGCGCCGTCTGTCGGCGCTCGGCCCGGGTGGTCTCTCCCGTGAGCGGGCCGGCTTCGAGGTCCGTGACGTGCACCCGTCGCACTACGGCCGCATGTGCCCGATCGAGACCCCCGAAGGCCCGAACATCGGTCTGATCGGCTCGCTCGCCTCCTACGGCCGGGTCAACGCGTTCGGTTTCGTCGAGACCCCGTACCGCAGGGTCACGGGCGGCTTCGTCACCGACGAGGTCGACTACCTGACGGCCGACGAAGAGGACCGATTCGTCATCGCGCAGGCCAACGCGCCGCTGACGGACGAGTTCCGCTTCGAGGAGTCCCGCGTCCTGGTCCGCCGTCGTGGCGGAGAGGTCGACTACGTCCCCGGTGACGACGTCGACTACATGGACGTCTCCCCGCGCCAGATGGTGTCGGTCGCGACCGCGATGATCCCGTTCCTGGAGCACGACGACGCCAACCGTGCCCTCATGGGCGCGAACATGATGCGTCAGGCCGTTCCGCTCATCAAGTCCGAGGCGCCGCTGGTCGGCACCGGCATGGAGTACCGCTGCGCGGTCGACGCCGGTGACGTCCTGAAGTCGGAGAAGGACGGTGTGGTCCAGGAGGTCTCCGCGGACTACATCACCACCGCCAACGACGACGGCACGTACACCACGTACCGCCTGCACAAGTTCTCCCGGTCGAACCAGGGCACCTCCGTCAACCAGAAGGTTGTCGTGGACGAGGGCGCCCGCGTGATCGAAGGCCAGGTCCTGGCCGACGGTCCCGCGACCGAGGACGGCGAGATGGCGCTCGGCAAGAACCTGCTCGTGGCGTTCATGCCGTGGGAGGGTCACAACTACGAGGACGCGATCATCCTGTCGCAGCGCCTCGTGCAGGACGACGTCCTCTCCTCGATCCACATCGAGGAGCACGAGGTCGACGCCCGTGACACCAAGCTCGGCCCGGAGGAGATCACCCGGGACATCCCGAACGTCTCCGAAGAGGTCCTCGCCGACCTCGACGAGCGCGGCATCATCCGTATCGGTGCCGAGGTCGTCGCCGGCGACATCCTCGTCGGCAAGGTCACGCCCAAGGGCGAGACCGAGCTGACGCCGGAGGAGCGCCTGCTGCGCGCGATCTTCGGTGAGAAGGCCCGTGAGGTCCGTGACACCTCGCTGAAGGTCCCGCACGGCGAGATCGGCAAGGTCATCGGCGTCCGCGTCTTCGACCGTGAAGAGGGCGACGAGCTGCCGCCGGGCGTGAACCAGCTGGTTCGTGTCTACGTGGCGCAGAAGCGCAAGATCACGGACGGTGACAAGCTCGCCGGCCGTCACGGCAACAAGGGTGTCATCTCGAAGATCCTGCCGATCGAGGACATGCCGTTCCTGGAGGACGGCACCCCGGTCGACATCATCCTCAACCCGCTCGGTGTCCCGTCCCGAATGAACCCGGGACAGGTCCTGGAGATCCACCTCGGCTGGCTCGCCAGCCGCGGCTGGGACGTCTCCGGTCTCGCGGACGACTGGGCACAGCGCCTGCAGTCCATCGGGGCCGACAAGGTCGCCCCGGGCACCAACGTCGCCACCCCCGTCTTCGACGGTGCGCGTGAGGACGAGCTCGCGGGCCTCTTCGAGCACACCCTGCCCAACCGCGACGGCGACCGTCTGGTCCTCCCGTCCGGCAAGGCGCCGCTGTTCGACGGCCGCTCCGGCGAGCCGTTCCCGGAGCCGGTCTCGATCGGCTACATGTACATCCTCAAGCTCCACCACCTGGTCGACGACAAGCTCCACGCCCGCTCGACCGGTCCGTACTCGATGATCACCCAGCAGCCGCTGGGTGGTAAGGCTCAGTTCGGTGGCCAGCGATTCGGCGAGATGGAGGTGTGGGCGCTGGAGGCGTACGGCGCCGCTTACGCCCTCCAGGAGCTGCTGACCATCAAGTCCGACGACGTCACCGGCCGCGTGAAGGTCTACGAGGCCATCGTCAAGGGCGAGAACATCCCCGAGCCCGGCATCCCCGAGTCCTTCAAGGTGCTCATCAAGGAGATGCAGTCTCTCTGCCTCAACGTGGAGGTGCTGTCCAGCGACGGTATGTCCATCGAAATGCGTGACACCGACGAGGACGTCTTCCGCGCGGCGGAGGAGCTCGGCATCGACCTGTCGCGGCGCGAGCCGAGCAGCGTCGAAGAGGTCTGACGGGAGTCCGGGGGGCCTTGAACACCTGTGGAAAAGGTGATCAAGGCCCGCCGGCCCCAGGACCCCCGTATCAGACCCCTAAGACTTACAACCCTGAGAGGGATTGACGCATAGTGCTCGACGTCAACTTCTTCGATGAGCTCCGGATCGGTCTGGCCACCGCTGACGACATCCGTCAGTGGAGCCACGGCGAGGTCAAGAAGCCCGAGACCATCAACTACCGCACCCTCAAGCCCGAAAAGGACGGACTCTTCTGCGAGAAGATCTTCGGTCCGACCCGGGACTGGGAGTGCTACTGCGGTAAGTACAAGCGTGTCCGCTTCAAGGGCATCATCTGTGAGCGCTGCGGCGTCGAGGTCACTCGCGCCAAGGTGCGCCGTGAGCGGATGGGCCACATCGAGCTCGCCGCTCCCGTCACCCACATCTGGTACTTCAAGGGCGTTCCGTCGCGGCTGGGCTACCTGCTCGACCTCGCCCCGAAGGACCTCGAGAAGGTCATCTACTTCGCCGCGTACATGATCACGTACGTCGACGACGAGCGCCGCACCCGCGACCTGCCCTCGCTGGAGGCCCACGTCTCCGTCGAGCGTCAGCAGGTCGAGAACCGCCGCGACGCCGACCTCGAGGCCCGCGCCAAGAAGCTCGAGACCGACCTGGCCGAGCTCGAGGCCGAGGGTGCCAAGGCCGACGTGCGCCGCAAGGTGCGTGAAGGTGCCGAGCGTGAGATGAAGCAGCTGCGCGACCGTGCGCAGCGCGAGATCGACCGTCTCGACGAGGTGTGGACCCGCTTCAAGAACCTCAAGGTCCAGGACCTGGAGGGCGACGAGCTCCTCTACCGCGAGCTGCGTGACCGCTTCGGCACGTACTTCGACGGTTCGATGGGTGCCGCGGCGCTGCAGAAGCGCCTGGAGTCCTTCGACCTGGACGAGGAGGCCGAGCGCCTCCGCGAGATCATCCGCACCGGCAAGGGCCAGAAGAAGACCCGCGCGCTCAAGCGCCTCAAGGTCGTCTCCGCGTTCCTGCAGACCAGCAACAGCCCCAAGGGCATGGTGCTCGACTGCGTGCCGGTCATCCCGCCGGACCTTCGCCCGATGGTGCAGCTGGACGGTGGCCGCTTCGCGACCTCCGACCTGAACGACCTGTACCGCCGTGTGATCAACCGGAACAACCGTCTGAAGCGCCTTCTCGACCTCGGTGCCCCCGAGATCATCGTGAACAACGAGAAGCGCATGCTTCAGGAGGCCGTCGACGCGCTCTTCGACAACGGCCGTCGTGGTCGCCCCGTCACGGGCCCCGGCAACCGTCCGCTGAAGTCGCTGTCCGACATGCTCAAGGGCAAGCAGGGTCGATTCCGTCAGAACCTGCTCGGCAAGCGTGTGGACTACTCCGCGCGTTCCGTGATCGTCGTCGGTCCGCAGCTGAAGCTGCACCAGTGCGGTCTGCCGAAGGCCATGGCGCTGGAGCTCTTCAAGCCGTTCGTGATGAAGCGCCTGGTCGACCTGAACCACGCGCAGAACATCAAGAGCGCCAAGCGGATGGTCGAGCGCGGCCGCACGGTCGTGTACGACGTCCTCGAAGAGGTCATCGCCGAGCACCCGGTTCTGCTGAACCGTGCGCCCACGCTGCACCGCCTCGGCATCCAGGCCTTCGAGCCCCAGCTGGTCGAGGGCAAGGCCATCCAGATCCACCCGCTCGTCTGCACCGCGTTCAACGCGGACTTCGACGGTGACCAGATGGCCGTGCACCTGCCGCTCTCCGCGGAGGCGCAGGCCGAGGCCCGCATCCTGATGCTGTCCTCGAACAACATCCTCAAGCCGGCCGACGGCCGCCCGGTCACGATGCCGACCCAGGACATGGTCCTCGGTCTGTTCTTCCTGACCACCGACGGCGACCTGCGGAACGTGAAGGGCGAGGACCGCTCCTTCGCTTCCGTGGCCGAGGCGATCATGGCGTTCGACGCCAAGGAGCTCTCGCTCCAGTCGCGCGTGGACATCCGCTTCCCGGTGGGCACCATCCCGCCGCGCGGCTGGACCCCGCCGGCGCGGGAGGAGGGCGACCCGGAGTGGCAGCAGGGTGACACCTTCCGCCTGCGGACGACCCTGGGCCGCGCGCTCTTCAACGAGCTGCTGCCCGAGGACTACCCGTTCGTCGACTACGAGGTCGGCAAGAAGCAGCTCTCCGAGATCGTCAACGACCTCGCCGAGCGCTACCCCAAGGTCATCGTGGCGGCGACGCTCGACAACCTGAAGGCGGCCGGCTTCTTCTGGGCGACCCGCTCCGGCGTCACCGTGGCCATCTCCGACATCGTCGTTCCGGATGCGAAGCGCGCGATCGTCAAGGGCTACGAGGACCTGGACGAGAAGGTCCAGAAGCAGTACGAGCGCGGTCTGATCACCAAGGAAGAGCGCACGCAGGAGCTCATCGCGATCTGGACCAAGGCGACCAACGAGGTCGCCGAGGCGATGAACGCGAACTTCCCGAAGACCAACCCGGTCTCGATGATGGTGAACTCGGGCGCCCGAGGCAACATGATGCAGATGCGTCAGATCGCCGGTATGCGTGGTCTGGTGTCCAACGCCAAGAACGAGACGATCCCGCGTCCCATCAAGGCCTCCTTCCGTGAAGGCCTGTCGGTGCTCGAGTACTTCATCTCGACCCACGGTGCCCGTAAGGGTCTGGCGGACACCGCCCTGCGTACCGCCGACTCGGGTTACCTCACCCGTCGTCTGGTGGACGTCTCGCAGGACGTCATCATCCGCGAGGAGGACTGCGGCACCGACCGTGGTCTGCGTCTGGCCATCGCCGAGCGCGGCGCGGACGGCGTGCTGCGCAAGACGGAGAACGTCGAGACCAGCGTGTACGCACGTGCGCTGGCCGAGGACATCACCGTCGACGGCAAGGTGCTGGCCCCGGCCAACACCGACCTCGGCGACGTCCTCATCGACGAGCTCGTCAAGCACGGCATCGAGGAGGTCAAGACCCGTTCGGTCCTGACCTGTGAGTCCGCCGTCGGCACCTGCGCCATGTGCTACGGCCGCTCGCTGGCCACCGGCAAGCTGGTCGACATCGGTGAGGCGGTCGGCATCATCGCCGCCCAGTCCATCGGTGAGCCCGGTACCCAGCTGACGATGCGTACCTTCCACACCGGTGGTGTGGCCGGTGACGACATCACCCAGGGTCTGCCCCGTGTCGTCGAGCTCTTCGAGGCTCGTACGCCGAAGGGTGTCGCCCCGATCTCCGAGGCCTCCGGCCGCGTGCGGATCGAGGAGACCGAGAAGACCAAGAAGCTCGTGGTCACCCCGGACGACGGCAGCGAGGAGACGGCGTTCCCGATCTCCAAGCGTGCCCGGGTCCTGGTGTCCGAGGGCGAGCACGTCGAGGTGGGCCAGAAGCTCACCGTGGGTGCCACCAACCCGCACGACGTGCTGCGCATCCTGGGTCAGCGTGCCGTCCAGGTCCACCTGGTCGGCGAGGTCCAGAAGGTCTACAACTCGCAGGGTGTGTCGATCCACGACAAGCACATCGAGATCATCATCCGGCAGATGCTGCGCCGTGTGACGATCATCGAGTCGGGCGACGCGGAGCTGCTGCCCGGCGAGCTGGTCGAGCGTTCGAAGTTCGAGACCGAGAACCGTCGTGTGGTCCAGGAAGGCGGCCACCCGGCCTCCGGCCGTCCGCAGCTGATGGGTATCACCAAGGCCTCGCTCGCGACCGAGTCGTGGCTGTCGGCGGCGTCCTTCCAGGAGACGACCAGGGTTCTGACGGACGCGGCGATCAACGCCAAGTCCGACTCCCTGATCGGCCTCAAGGAGAACGTCATCATCGGTAAGCTCATCCCGGCCGGTACGGGTCTGTCCCGCTACCGCAACATCCGGGTCGAGCCGACCGAGGAAGCCAAGGCCGCGATGTACTCGGCCGTCGGCTACGACGACATCGACTACTCGCCGTTCGGCACCGGCTCCGGCCAGGCCGTCCCGCTGGAGGACTACGACTACGGTCCGTACAACCAGTAAGCGGTAGGCAGTAGGCAGTAGTACGAAGGGCGGTCATCCCCGACGGGGGTGACCGCCCTTCGGCGTTCCCGCTCCCGGTCCGCTCAGGACCTGCCCCTAGCGCGGGAGCTGGAGATACGGCTCCAGGGCGCGCAGCCGGGTGTAGTTGTCGGGGTGGGTGGAGAGCAGCCTGGCGAGGCCGCCGGGCTCCTGGAGCTTCTTGCCCTGGGCGACGGCAGCCGCCTTCGCGGCGTCCTCCTCGGCCTGGAAGTGGTGCAGGACCTCTGCCATCTCGGGCGCGAAGCCGAGGGCCGCGGCCTGCTGATCGGCGCGCAGTTCGCCGAGGCGGCCCGCGTAGGCGAGGAGATAGGGCGCGATGACGAGCGGGACGGTGATGTACCAGGCGACGAGGAACCCGGTGAGCACGAACATCCCCATGAAGAGGATCAGCAGCCCGGTTGCGGCCGCCGAGAAGACCCCGGCGACGGCGAGCGCGATTCTGGCCATCCCGCGGGTGAACGCCCAGGCGAGCCGGCCGGGCAGCGAGTACCAGTAGCCGAGGAGCCCGGCCCAGGCGTGACCGCCGGTGTGGTGGCCGAGTTCGTGGGCCAGTACGGCGGCGAGGTTGCTGCTGGGAATCCGGTTGAGGGAGTAGGTGGTGACGCCGACGACATGCCCGGCGGCCGCGACCGCGTTCAGGTCGTCGCTGTTCTCCACCATCAGCTCGTAGGTGTCCGCCTCGATACCCGCCCGGGCGGTGACCTCGCGCCAGATCGGCTCCAGCCGGGCCCGCTCCTCGGCCAGCGGCGTCCGCAGTTTGAGCACGTGCCGGGCGAAGCGCAGCTCGGTGGGCCGGTGGAAGACGAGCGACCCGGAGGCCAGCCAGGCCACCACGACCAGCCAGCCCACGACCGTGCCGAACAGCCCCAGCGCGAGGGCCGACACCACGGCGAGGCTCACCAGGGCCCCCGGGATCTGCGTCGCGAGCTGCCCGAGGGCGGTGGCGTCGGCACCCCGCTGATGGCTCGCCAGATGAACGCGTGAGCCCTGGTGGCGGTAGTCGAGATCGTCGGGCGCGACGGCGGGACGCGGGACGAACGGTGCGGGCTGCGGCTGCGGCGGGCCTGCGTACCGCGGGTCCGCCGCCGGGTGCTGGGGTCCCGGGTACTGCGGCCCCGGCCCGCCGCCGCCGTACTGAGGGGGCTGCCCTGCCGCACCCGGGTACTGGGGCCCGGGGCCGCCGGCTCCGGGGTACTGCGGTGCGGGGCCTCCCGTCCCCGGGTAACGGGGTCCCGGTCCGCCGGCCCCGGGTCCCCCGGGGTACTGCGGCGGCGGAGCGGCGGCTCCTGGGTATTGGGGCGGGGGAGTGGCGGTGCCCTGGTGCTGGGGTGGTGGGGTGGCGGTGCCCGGGTACTGCGGGGACGGGGTCGCGGCTCCCGGGTACGGGGGCTCGGGGGACGCGGGGGCCGGCCCTGGGGGCTGGGACATGGGGACTCCTTCGATGTGGCTGGTGGCTGCGCGGGATGTCAGCCGATGAGCGCCGCGGCCGGCGGCCGGGTGACGAGTTCCGACGGCAACGCGCCGGGCGCGGGCGCGGTCACGCGGTCTCGCCGCCCTCCGGAGCGCCCTGCGGCGGCACGGTGGGCGGCACGGCGGCTCGCGCGCCGTCGGGGCCGCCGGGCACCGGGGGCACGGCGGGAGACGGGCCGGCGGTGGCGTAGGGCGTGGCGGAGGGCGGTCCGTACGCGGTGGCGGGGCTGTCGGGCCGCCCCGGTGCCGCGACGGACCCGGTGTCCGGGCCGCCGCTGTACGGCGGCTGAGCACCCTCGTACGGGGGTTGTCCGGCGTACGAGGGCCGGTCATCGGTGTACAGCGGCGGCCGCCCACCGGCGTACGGATCCTGCCCGCCGCTGTACGGGGCGTGCCCATCGGCGTGCGGTTGTCCACCGGGGTGCGCAGCCTGCCCGCCGCCGTACGGGGCGGGCCCACCGGCGTGCGGCGGTGGGCCCGAGTAGGACGGCTGACCCCCCGCGTACGGGGGTTGCCCGGTGTACGGAGGACGGTCGTCGGTGTACGGAGGCCGACCTCCGTCGTAGGCAGGCCGCTCGCCGTACGGTGTCTGTCCGGCGTACGGCGGCTGGGACGACGGGCCGGGGTAGGGAGACTGGCCCGGATACGGCGGCTGGGGCGGCGTCTGCGGCACTCCGGGCGTGGCCTCGGCGGGCAGTGCCCCCTGCCCGTCCCGCGGCCCCGGAGGCGTCTGCTGCTGGATCAGCTCGTCGACGGCCCGCAGGGTCGAGCGGGCCGACTCCGCCTTCTGGAAGTCCTCCAGGGTGTCCCCGGCGATGACCTGCAGCTGGCCTCTGATGAGGGACAGCTGGTCCTTCTGGATGGACCCGATGACCATCTTCGTGTCCTCGGGGTGCTGGGAGAGGTGCAGGGCCCAGGCGGCGACGCCCCCGTGCTGAAGGTGGTACTGGTAGAAGTTGATCTTCTCGGTGATCAGATGGTGGTCCTGCTGCTGGCGCAGGATCTCCAGCTCGTGCTGCTGCCGGGCCAGCCGGAGCCGGAACTCGTGCTCGGGGTCGAGCATGTCCGACTCGTAGCGCAGGCTCCGCTGCCGTCGCCGGTGCGCGATCGCCTCGTCGTCCAGCCGCAGCCGTACGGCACAGGTCACGGCGAGCCCGATGCCCGCCGCGAAACCGCCGCTCTCCACGGCCCGCTGGACCGCGCGCTCGGCGGCCGGGCTGTCCTCGATGGAGAAGGCGCGGCATACCGGGCGCGCGAGCTGGTGCAGTTCACGGGTGAGCCGCGTCGGCACATCGCGCTCGCCGCTCGCCACGTACGCGATCGGGTCCGCGACCCGCCAGGTCAGGTCGGCCGTGGCGCCGAAGCAGAACGCGTCGTCGTCGCTCGGCACCTCCAGGGCGAGCTGCACGGGGTGGCTGCCCATGTCCACCTCGTAGACGGAGATGTAGCGGCGGGTGGCCGCCTCCGAGCGGCTCGGCCGGTGCGGCGGCGTGTAGACGTCGTACGTGCCTTTCGCGGTGACGAAGACCAGCGCGTGGTCGATCGCGGTGACCGCGCGGCGGACGGTGTAGTCGAAGCGCGCGATCGGCCGCACGGTGAGGACCGGGTCGATGAGCGCGGTGTGCCGGTTGGCGTCCTGCTGCCACTCCGGCTGACGGCGGAACTCCGCCATGGTTCAACTCCTCGATGGATCTGGGGTGGAGGGGATCAGGAGGCCGAGCAGGCGGTCGGCCACGGGTGGCCGCGCGCCGCCGTCCGGGGCGCGCAGGCCGACCAGTTCGTGGCTCAGGCGCTTGCGGTCGTCCGCCGTGACGACCAGGGCGGGCAGCAGCAGCTCCAGGGCCTGTGCGACGTCGGCCCGGCGCTCGGCCAGCCGCACCCAGGTGTGCAGGGCGTCCAGGGCCCCACGGGTGTGCCCGCGGTCACCGAGCGCGGTCCGCCAGAGGGCGGCCAGGTCGCGGGCCGAGTCCACCTCGTACATGCCGGTGTCGGCGTACCACTCGACGAGCGCGCCCTCCTCGGCGTTGTCGCAGGCGCGCACGAACGCGGCCAGCGCGAGCGCCCGGACCGAGGCCGTGTCGTGGTGGAGCAGGCGCACCAGCTCGGAGAGCATCTCGCCGCGCCGGGCGCCGACCGAGAGCAGCAGGGCGGTGGAGTCGACCAGGTTGTTCGACTCTGTCCTGCTGCTGCCCCCGGCGCGGGCGCGGGCGGCGAGCGCGCTGAGCGCCGGGCCCGCGAGGTCCGGGCGCAGCGGGGTGAGCAGGCCGAAGGCGCGGATCGCGGTCCAGCGGCGGGCCCAGTGGGTGTCCGTGCACCACTGGGTGAGCAGGCGCAGTACGACGGGCGCGTCGAGGAGCTGGGCGAGTGTGAGGGTGTTCGCGGCGGTGACACGGGGGCCGAAGGCCTTCGACACCGCCCAGCCGTCGATCAGCAGCGCCACCGTGGAGGGCAGGTCGGCGCGGGCCAGCAGCGCGGCGGCCGCGGCGGCCCGGGTCCGGACGACCGGACGGCTGTCGCGGGCCAGCTCCTTCAGCCAGGAGATCAGCGCGGGCCGCGCCGACGGATGGCCCGTCCACACCTCCCCGAGCAGCAGACGCGGGGTGTTCTCCTTCTTGAAGTAGGCCGTGAACTGCGGCACCGAGCCCCACTCGGTGGCCTCGTCCCGTACCTCGCCCTCGGCCTGGGCCCGCTCCAGCCGGGTTTCGGCGGCGAGGCCGAACAGCGGGATCTCCGGCGGCTGTTCGGGATGCTGGAGCCGCTGGAAGTGCACGTACAGCTTGTCGGCGAGTTCGGCGGCGAGTACGTACGGCGCCTGGTCGAAGACGGCGAGCGAGATGAGGAACGCCTTGTCGCGCAGGGTGGCCTCGGGGTCGCTGAGCCACTCCCGGCACTGCTGTTCGAGCGCCGTGTGCCCGAAGTCGGCGAGGCGGGCCGCCGCTTCCTCGCCGCCGTCGTAACGGGCGACCTCCGCGGCGAACCGGGCGGCCTCGGCGGGGCGGTGGGCGCCGCGCGCGAGGAAGTCGCGCACGGGGGCGAGGGCGAGCAGACCGGCGATGTCTCCCGGATCTTTCCGCAGGTCGGCCAGGTGGGCGCGCAGCACCTCGGCCGCCTCCGGCGGTTCCCAGACGGAGGGGGTGACCCCCAGCAGGAACGGGGAGTTCTCCAGGGTCACCACCAGATACCCGTCGGTCTTCGTGAGCCGGTCGCGGGCCGCGTACAGGTGGGTTTCCCGCAGTGGGCGGTTGCGGCTCAGCGGCAGATCGCGCAGGACGTGCCCGCCGGGCGCGGTGAGCCGGGTGCCCAGGTTCGCCGGGCCGGTCTCGGCGGACAGGGCGTGCACGGCGGGCACGCCCAGGCGGTGCAGGAGCATCAGTGCGGCGGCGTAGCGGCCGGTGGAGTGGGCGCCGGCGAGGACGAGGACGCGCTCGTCGCGCAGCCGGGCCAGGTCGGAGGCGAATGAGGGGCCCTCGACGAAGACTCCGGCGAGCGCGTCGAGCCGCTGCCGGGGGATCTCCCCCGAGACGTACGCCGCCGAGGCGGAGGCCGTCCCGTGGTGGTGGATCTCCGTCTTGCCGCCCATGAACACGTCACGGGCCGAGCCGCCCGCCGACACCCCGTGCTGGGCCCCGCCGACCAGGCTGCCGCCGAAGGACGCGGCCTCGCTGAAGATGAATCCCGGGGTGTGCGCGACGAGTTCGCGCTGCGCGGCCCTGGCCTCCTGGGTCCGCTCCTCGGGCTCGCCGTAGTCGGCGCCCGCCTCGGAGGCCGGGTGCGGCCCGCCCGGCCACTGCCCCTCTGGCGGTGGTACGTCGTCCAAGGCGCCCGGCGTCGTGGGCGGAGGCACCGTCACGCCGGCTCACCCCCGGTCCTGCCCAGGTGGACGTCCCCGGTGACCTGCCCGCCGGACACCCCGTGCTGGTCCCCCGCGACAAGGCTGCCGCCGAAGCTGGGGGAGCCGCCGCCGAAGTTGAAGACGACGTTCCCGGGGGGCGCGGCGGGCTGCTCGGGCTGGGACTCGGGCTCGGGCTCGGGCCGGCCGCTCCGGTCGGTGGCGTCGGGCGGGCCGGCGTCCACGGGCTGCCCGGACTCGGCGGTTCGGCCGGGCCCGGCGGACTGATCGGTCCGAGCGGGCAGGTCCGGGCCCGGAGCCTCCGCCGCCTCCATCCCGGCCTGGGCCTCCGTCCCTGTACGCGGGCCTGTCCCGGTCCCTCGCCCCGCTTCCGGACCGGGAGCCCCCGCCCCCGGCGCCGGGCTCTCCCCCGAGCCGCCCGGCGCCGGGGTCCCCCCTCTTTCACCGTGGTCGTCCGCCCCGTACGGGACTGGGCCGTGCAGCCAGGCCCGCAGGGGTCCGTTCTTGCTGTCCACCGTCACCGGGTGGAAGCCGTCCGCCGGGATGCCCGGGTGGCTGTGCCGCACGATCCCCGCGTGCACGCCCTCCGAGACGCACAGGGCGAAGTCGTCCGGCCGCTCCCGCAGGGCCGCGCGCAGCAGCTGGGCGTCGAGGAGCCGGCAGGCGTGGTTGAGGTCCGAGCCGACCCAGCCGTCGTACGCGTCGACGGCGACGTATCCGGTGGCGACGACACCGCGCAGCCGGATCTGGGCGGAGCTGGAGGCCGTCCGGTTGACCCCGCGGAGCAGCGCGGGCACCTCGGTGAGCAGGGCGCGCAGCAGTCCCGTGACCGAGGCGTTGGCGTCGATCAGCTCCATCACCGAATCACCGCGGTCGGCGCGCAGGCGCAGTCGTTCGTCGATGCCGGCGCTCTCCAGCGCCCGGTCCGTGATGTCGTACAGCATCCGGCGCAGATAGGCCTGCTCGACGTCGTCCCGGTCGCTGTACTTCTCGATGTCCAGCAGGAGGATCGTCCGGCTCACGGGGTCGGTCATGGTCGCCTTTCGGTGGGGGCCTCGCCTGGCAAGCAGGGTGGCGTCACCGGTGGGCCGGGTGTGAGGGCGGATGTCCCACTCGAAGTGTGACCGTGTGCACAGAAGCGGTCCCCCGTCACGGGGGTCCCAGGTGCCAGGGGTTCATCAGTCGCGGGGGTCCCGGGTGTCGGGGGTCCGTGAGGCGCGGGGTCCCGGGTGTCGGGGGTCCGTGAGGCGCGGGGTCCCGGGTGTCGGGGGTCCGTGAGGCGCGGGGTCCCGGGTGTCGGGGGTCCGTCAGGCGCGGGGGCCGGGTGTCAGGGGTTCATCCCCGGGCGATCCGCCGCAGGACGTCCATCCGCAGGATCACCATCGTCCGCCGGCCCGTCAGCACCACGTCCCGCTCCCGGAGTTCCTTCAGGAGGCGCTGGACCATCTCCCGGGACGCCCCCACGGAGCCCGCCAGCTCCTGTTTGCTCAGCGGCACGGAGAGTTCGATGCCCTTCTCCGTGCGGTGGCCGTTCGTGCGGGCCAGATCGAGGAGGAGCGCCGCGAAGCGCTCGCGGACACTCATGGAGGCGAACTCCAGGCGACGGCGGTCGGCGGCGCGGGTGCGGTCCGAGGTGAGGCCGAGGAGGGCGAAGGAGACCGCGGGGGAGCGGGCGAGGAAGTCCTTGAAGTGTTCGCGTACGAGCGCGACCGTGCGGACCGGCTCCAGGGCCGTCACCGTCGCGGAGCGCGGCCGGCCGGTGAGCGCGGCGGACTCGCCGACGATGTCGCCGGGCCCCCGCAGCGCGAGCAGCGCCTCGTAGCCGTTGGCGGCGGACGCCGTCACCTTCGTCCAGCCGTGCGTCACGATCAGCACGTGCGAGGAGGGCTCGCTCTGGTGCAGGAGCACCATCCGGGGCGCGAAGGACAGCTCGCGCCCGAGCGACAGCAGCGCGGAACGGTCCTCGCTCTCCAGGCGTGCCAGGAACGGCACGCGGTCGTCCAGGCTCTCGTCCCCGGGTAAAGGCGCAGCCGCCATGAGTCCGTCCCCCGTCCCCCGTCGGCATCGCGGCCGACGCACAGTGACCGATGCGCAGCAACCGGTCAACGTACTCACCCAGTGTGTGCGGTGCGCACGGAATCGGGAGTTTCACCGCTGAACCCGGTGACCAAGCTGCGCCATGCGTGAACAGCCCCGAGAATGGATCGGGAGAAGTCCGGCGTGTCGGGCACCACGGCATTTGTTTTGACCGAAGTCCGTGAGGTAGGTACGCTCTTACCTTGTGCCTGGGGTGTGCCCTGGCTCTCGTGCGTGCCTTCAGACCGCAAGGAGAGCCGTAAGCGGCCACCGCAATCTGCGCCCTTTTCGCCTTACGGCGAGAGTCTGCAGTGTTCGACACACCCGACCGCGTGGGTCGGTGGCGTTCCAGGTTAGCTCCACCATTCGGCACACAGAAACCGGAGAAGTAGTGCCTACGATCCAGCAGCTGGTCCGGAAGGGCCGGCAGGACAAGGTCGAGAAGAACAAGACGCCCGCACTCGAGGGTTCGCCCCAGCGTCGTGGCGTCTGCACGCGTGTGTTCACGACCACCCCGAAGAAGCCGAACTCGGCCCTGCGTAAGGTCGCGCGTGTGCGTCTGACCAGCGGGATCGAGGTCACGGCTTACATTCCGGGTGAGGGACACAACCTGCAGGAGCACTCCATCGTGCTCGTGCGCGGCGGCCGTGTGAAGGACCTGCCGGGTGTTCGCTACAAGATCATCCGAGGATCGCTCGACACCCAGGGTGTCAAGAACCGCAAGCAGGCCCGCAGCCGCTACGGCGCCAAGAAGGAGAAGTAGAAAATGCCTCGTAAGGGCCCCGCCCCGAAGCGCCCGGTCATCATCGACCCGGTCTACGGTTCCCCTCTTGTGACCTCCCTCATCAACAAGGTGCTGATGAACGGCAAGCGCTCCACCGCCGAGCGCATCGTCTACGGCGCCATGGAGGGTCTGCGTGAGAAGACGGGCAACGACCCGATCATCACGCTGAAGCGCGCGCTGGAGAACATCAAGCCCACGCTCGAAGTCAAGTCCCGCCGTGTCGGTGGTGCGACGTACCAGGTTCCGATCGAGGTCAAGCCCGGTCGCGCCAACACGCTCGCGCTGCGCTGGCTCGTCGGTTACTCCCGCGCCCGTCGCGAGAAGACCATGACCGAGCGTCTGCTCAACGAGCTTCTCGACGCCTCCAACGGCCTTGGTGCCGCTGTGAAGAAGCGTGAGGACACCCACAAGATGGCCGAGTCCAACAAGGCCTTCGCGCACTACCGCTGGTAGTCGTTACCCACATCGAGACCGAGAGAAGACTGAAGCCTTATGGCTACCACTTCACTTGACCTGGCCAGGGTCCGCAACATCGGGATCATGGCTCATATCGACGCGGGCAAGACGACCACCACCGAGCGGATCCTCTTCTACACCGGCGTCAGCTACAAGATCGGTGAAGTCCACGACGGCGCCGCCACCATGGACTGGATGGAGCAGGAGCAGGAGCGTGGCATCACGATCACCTCTGCTGCCACCACCTGTCACTGGCCGCTTGAGGACAACGACTACACGATCAACATCATCGATACCCCGGGGCACGTCGACTTCACGGTCGAGGTGGAGCGTTCGCTCCGCGTCCTCGACGGTGCCGTCACGGTGTTCGACGGTGTCGCCGGTGTCGAGCCGCAGTCCGAGACGGTGTGGCGTCAGGCCGACCGTTACGGCGTGCCGCGCATCTGCTTCGTGAACAAGCTTGACCGTACCGGCGCCGAGTTCCACCGCTGCGTGGACATGATCAGGGACCGGCTTGGCGCCGTTCCGATCATCATGCAGCTGCCGATCGGTGCCGAGATGGACTTCAAGGGCGTTGTGGACCTGGTCCGCATGAAGGCGCTCGTGTGGTCCGCCGAGGCCGCCAAGGGCGAGATGTACGACGTCGTCGACATCCCGGCCACGCACGCCGAGGCTGCCGAGGAGTACCGCGGCAAGCTGGTCGAGACCGTCGCGGAGCACGACGACGAGATCATGGAGCTGTTCCTGGAGGGCCAGGAGCCCACCGAGGAGCAGTTGTACGCCGCGATCCGTCGTGTCACCATCGCGTCCGGCAAGTCCACCGACGTCACGGTCACCCCGGTGTTCTGTGGCACCGCGTTCAAGAACAAGGGCGTCCAGCCCCTGCTCGACGCGGTCGTGCGCTACCTTCCGACCCCGCTTGACGTCGAGGCCATCGAGGGCCACGACGTGAAGGACCCCGAGGTCGTCGTCAAGCGCAAGCCGTCCGTCGACGAGCCGCTGTCCGCGCTCGCGTTCAAGATCATGAGCGACCCGCACCTGGGCAAGCTCACCTTCGTCCGGGTCTACTCGGGCCGCCTGGAGACTGGCACCGCGGTGCTGAACTCCGTCAAGGGCAAGAAGGAGCGCATCGGCAAGATCTACCGCATGCACGCGAACAAGCGTGAGGAGATCGAAGCGGTGGGCGCCGGCGACATCGTCGCCGTCATGGGCCTGAAGCAGACCACCACCGGTGAGACGCTGTGCGACGACAAAAACCCGGTCATCCTGGAGTCCATGGACTTCCCGGCGCCGGTCATTCAGGTCGCCATCGAGCCCAAGTCCAAGGGTGACCAGGAGAAGCTGGGTGTCGCCATCCAGCGTCTCGCGGAGGAGGACCCCTCCTTCCACGTCCACTCGGACGAGGAGACGGGCCAGACCATCCTCGGCGGTATGGGCGAGCTGCACCTCGAGGTGCTGGTCGACCGTATGAAGCGCGAGTTCCGGGTCGAGGCCAACGTCGGCAAGCCGCAGGTCGCGTACCGTGAGACGATCCGCAAGGCCGTCGAGCGTCACGACTACACCCACAAGAAGCAGACCGGTGGTACCGGTCAGTTCGCCAAGGTGCAGATCGCGATCGAGCCCATCACCGAGACCGATGGTCCGGCGTACGAGTTCGTGAACAAGGTCACCGGTGGCCGTATCCCGCGGGAGTACATCCCGTCGGTGGACGCGGGTGCGCAGGAGGCCATGCAGTTCGGCATCCTGGCCGGCTACGAGATGACGGGCGTCCGCGTCATTCTTCTCGACGGTGGCTACCACGAGGTCGACTCCTCCGAGCTCGCGTTCAAGATCGCTGGCTCGCAGGCCTTCAAGGAGGCCGCGCGCAAGGCGTCCCCCGTGCTTCTTGAGCCGATGATGGCCGTCGAGGTCACCACGCCCGAGGACTACATGGGCGAGGTCATCGGCGACATCAACTCCCGCCGTGGTCAGATTCAGGCCATGGAGGAGCGTATGGGCGCCCGGATCGTCAAGGGTCTGGTGCCCCTCTCGGAGATGTTCGGCTACGTCGGCGACCTCCGCAGCAAGACCTCGGGTCGCGCAAGCTACTCGATGCAGTTCGACTCCTACGCCGAGGTTCCCAGGAACGTCGCCGAGGAGATCATCGCGAAGGCCAAGGGCGAGTAACACACCCCGTTTGCACGCTTTAGGCTTGACACCGACCGCCGGGGCTCACCCGGAAGGGAAAACCCCGGCGGGCGGCATCCCAGCAAAGATCACCTGGCGCCGATGAGTAAGGCGTACCAGAACCACTCCGCAGGAGGACCCCAGTGGCGAAGGCAAAGTTCGAGCGGACTAAGCCGCACGTCAACATCGGCACCATCGGTCACATCGACCACGGTAAGACGACCCTCACGGCCGCCATTACCAAGGTGCTGCACGACGCGTACCCGGACCTGAACGAGGCCTCGGCCTTCGACCAGATCGACAAGGCTCCCGAGGAGCGCCAGCGCGGTATCACGATCTCGATCGCGCACGTCGAGTACCAGACGGAGGGCCGTCACTACGCCCACGTCGACTGCCCCGGTCACGCGGACTACATCAAGAACATGATCACGGGTGCGGCGCAGATGGACGGCGCCATCCTCGTCGTCGCCGCGACCGACGGCCCGATGCCGCAGACCAAGGAGCACGTGCTCCTGGCCCGCCAGGTCGGCGTTCCGTACATCGTCGTCGCCCTGAACAAGGCCGACATGGTGGACGACGAGGAGATCCTGGAGCTCGTCGAGCTCGAGGTCCGTGAGCTCCTCTCCGAGTACGAGTTCCCGGGCGACGACCTTCCGGTCGTCAAGGTCTCGGCGCTCAAGGCGCTCGAGGGCGACAAGGAGTGGGGCCAGACCGTTCTGGACCTCATGGCCGCCGTCGACGAGGCGATCCCCACCCCGCCGCGTGACACCGAGAAGCCGTTCCTCATGCCCGTCGAGGACGTCTTCACGATCACCGGTCGCGGTACGGTCGTCACCGGCCGTATCGAGCGTGGTGTCCTGAAGGTCAACGAGACCGTTGACATCATCGGCATCAAGCAGGACAAGACCACCACCACGGTCACCGGCATCGAGATGTTCCGCAAGCTGCTCGACGAGGGCCAGGCCGGTGAGAACGTCGGTCTGCTCCTCCGTGGCATCAAGCGCGAGGACGTCGAGCGCGGCCAGGTCATCATCAAGCCCGGTTCGGTCACGCCGCACACCGAGTTCGAGGCCCAGGCCTACATCCTGTCGAAGGACGAGGGTGGCCGTCACACCCCCTTCTTCAACAACTACCGCCCGCAGTTCTACTTCCGTACCACGGACGTGACCGGCGTCGTGACCCTCCCCGAGGGCACCGAGATGGTCATGCCGGGCGACAACACTGAGATGACCGTTACGCTCATCCAGCCCGTCGCCATGGAAGAGGGCCTGAAGTTCGCCATCCGTGAGGGTGGCCGGACCGTGGGCGCCGGCCAGGTCATCAAGATCAACAAGTAATTGTTGACCGCATGACCTGGTAGCTCCTTCCAGAGCTCCAGAGAGGGCCCGTACGACTTCGGTCGTACGGGCCCTTTCGCTGTGTCCGTCACCCGTCAGCGCCGATGGCTGCGGGGCCGGGAACCGTCACTGCATGTTCTGCACATGCGGATGGTCGTACGAGGCCGTGCACATGTAGACCTGCAGGTTGTAGCCGCGTCCGATGTTCAGCTGGGTGGCGCAGGCCGGCCCGAGGAAGTGCAGGCCTGCGTAGCCGGCGTCCTCGACAGGGCACCAGCTGCCATTGCCGCCGTCCCATTCGGTGCCGTCGATCGTGAGCAGCGGGCGCACGTCCGCGCCGCACTCGGAGCAGGCCATGGGGAACGGGTCGCTGAAGCTCCAGGGCGGGTGGCCTCCGAGTTTGCATCCGGGGGCGACGCTGAGGTCGTACTGGTAGTACACGACGCCGATGTCGTCCAGCTCCTCCGGGTTCTGTTCCACCTCCCACTCCTCGATCCGTTCCGCCAGTTCCTCCGGCAGCTCGTGCGGGGGCGGGTACTCGGTGACCGTCTCCGGGTGCAGAACGCAGGGCTCGGGGAGATAGTCGCTGTTGCCGATGACCGACGGCTGAGGGGCGGCCGCGAGGGGTGCGGTGACGTCGGAGGAGGCCCGCCAGCGCAGTAGGACCGCGGGGAGGTAGTCCTCGGCATGGTCGAAGGGGCACCACAGCAACTGGAGCAGGTCGGTACCGGCGGGGCGGGGCAGCGCGGGTATGTCACCGGCGTACAGCTGGACCACGGGGATCAGCGGGACCGGCCCGTCCTGGGCGATGCGCGTACGGGCGGAGCCACGATCGACGATCAGCCGCTCCTCGGGAGTGAGAAGGTCGGCGCCCTCGGCCCGCGGCCGGGCCCAGGCCTTGGCGAGAACGCGCCGCCTCAGCAGTACGTCGTCGGGGACGACACCGCGGTGCGAGGGGCCGGCGTGATCCGGGCAAGTGGGCCAGGGCTCATCGACGGGCCACAACAGAGGGCCGCCGATCGAACTGTCGGCGGCGGTGGGCGCGCCGGGACGGGGGTGCAGTCGGACCGCGGTACGGGCCAGCGGTGCCAACTCGGGGAAGAGGGCGGTGACTTCGAGGGGGCGGGGCGGAGTCGTGCGGGGCATGGGGTGAGGTTACGGGGGAGAGGTCGCCCACCTGCCGAAGGGGGCTTCCCGGGGGTACAGCCGCCAGGCCGGGGGAGCATGCCGTTCGTCGGCCGGGCTAGCTCTTGTAGCGCGGCAGGTTCCGGGTCGAGATGGTCCACTCGGCGATGGTGACGTCCTCGCCGTAGACGAAGTCCTTGCGGGTCGCGTAACGCGGGCCCTCGGGAGTGGCGTGGATGTCGCCGAGGACGGCGCCCGTGCCGGTGCGGGGGTCGAAGACGGCGTAGACGGGGATGCCGATCAGCGGGTAGTCACGCATCTTGCCGACCCAGTCGTTGTCCGGGTTGGAACGGGAGACGACCTCGACGGCGGCGATGACGATGCGTGGATCGATGGAGGCTTCGGTGTCCAGGTCGTTCCAGGCGATCACCATGACGTCTGGGTGGCGCATGATGCCTTCGGGTTCGTTCTCCACGTCCGGGGTGCCGTTGTGGGCCAGTAGCTCGTCCGGCATGACCTTCTCCAGCCGACGGCTGATATGCGCTGCCGTGACCTCGTGCGGCCCTCCCGGCGACATCATGTCGTGGACGATCCCTTCCCTGGTGATCTCGAATTTGCCGGGGAGGGTGTCATCCATGGACTGAACGAAGCCCCTCATGGTCCGGTACAGGTGGGAGGCGCCCTGCTGCGCGTGGTCCGGGGCGATGGTCATGGCGCTCGCTCCTCGTCTGTGCCCGGGGGCAAGGATCGTCACCTTCATGCTAGGCGGCCTCCAGGGGAACGGATCGGCAGTCGCGGCAGCGGCCGGGGTCCGGGGAACGGAAGGCGCGGTCGCAGCCGTCGCAATTCTGGAGCGGGTGCGGTTGCGAGCGCTGTGGGTGTGATCGCGCGACAGGCGGGGCGATGGCGGGCAGGCGCGGTGGCAGCAGTTCGGTGAGGCGGTGGGCCAGGAGGGACGCCGGGTGGTGCAGACGCTCGCGGGGGAGGCCGCCTGCCAGGGTGAGGCGTACGGCTTCGGAGGCGGCGCCGCGTTCCAGCCAAGCCGCGACGGCCGGGGCGAGACGATGTACGTCGCGCTCCGCGAGCAGCAGGCGCGGGTCCTCGCGGTGCAGGCTCGCGAGGAGTGCGGTGGCTGCGCGGTCCCGGTCCGGGTTGTCGGTGTCGGGGGTGGGGAGAGGACGCTTCGGCGCTGGTGCCGGCCTGAATGCGGGTGTCGGTGTGGGCGTGGCCACGGATGAGGGCGCCTGCGGCACGGGGATCACAGGGGCGGAGTTCGGCCCGGGTGCTGGTCCTGTCTCCGGGCCGGGAGAGGGAACCTGGATGGAGGCCGGCTCATGAGCCGGCACGGGCGTGGGCGGGAGTTCGGGCACTTGCGCGGGGTCGGGCGCAGGCGGCTGGACTGTCGGCTCGACGAGCCCGTGCGGCTGGTTGTACGACACCGTGTGCGTGACGATCTGTCCGCTCGGCAGCCGCTCCCGCCTCCGGGACAGGTAGCCATGCGCCTCCAACTCCCGCAGGGCCGCCGCGATCCGCATCTCGCCATCGGGCAGGCGCGCGGCGAGCGACTTGATGTCCACGCGGGCGCCTTCGGGCAGCGACTGGATGTGGAGGGCGAGCCCCCTCGCGCTGAGGGTCAGCTCGCGGTGCTGGGCGAGGTGGTTGCCGACCACCGTGAAACGGGTGGAATGGCGGACGTTGATGTGGGTGACACCCCGCGGAACACGGGGCTGGGCGCACGAGGGCGCGCTAAGGTTTTGGGAATCCATCGGGAAGTCGTTCTCTTCCTCGTTGGTCAGGCCCTCGATCGGGATGCCAGTCCCGGCCGGGGGCCGTCGCATGTCTGCGATTGCCGTGGTGACAGCGCGCTGGAGCGACGCCGTGGCGCCGGGATGCCGTCGGGGCACTCGGACGCTGTCGCGGCGAGCATATGCCCCCCAACGGGCGCAAAATCCAGCTCAGTTAGCAATGATCACCCTTGAGAGTGATGTGCTACCTGCGGGTGGACCGGTGGGGTTGGGAGGTTTTTTCTTCCTCCGGATTTAAAAGCTTTTGATGTCGTGCGGGGCCGGGACGTCGATCACCGGGACGTCGAGAACCGCGATCCGGTGGCGGGGAGGGCGAGTTCGGCCCAGACGGTCTTGCGCGGGACAGGTCCGGGCGTCACGCCCCAGCGGCCGGCGACGGTACGGCAGTCGGGCGTTCCGATGGCGCGTTCAACGGCCGCCCTGTCTCGGACCCAAGAGACCTGCGGATCCTCGAACTGCGGTATGGCATGATCCGGGCCCAAGCCCTCACTCCGAGGGAGTCGCTGGCCTTCATCGAGCAAGTGCTGGGAGAGGCATGACCCACGGGACCTCGGTCGAGGAAGCTTCCGAGCTGAAGTGGTTCAAGAGCACCTACAGCAGCAGCAGCGAAGCCGGTGACTGTGTCGAAGTCGCGCTGGAATGGTTCAAGAGCACCTACAGCGACAGCAGTAACGGCAACGACTGCGTCGAGATGGCCCCCACCCCCACCAAGATCCACCTCCGCGACTCCAAGAACCCCCAGGGCCCGCACCTCACCTTCGCCCCCACCGCATGGGCCACCTTCCTCCCGTATGTCACGCAGGCGTGAGCCAGGAGAACAGCTCGCGGTGGTCCGCGCAGACGGACCACGTCCATGCGCCGATCTCAGAAACGGGACTCGGCTATGACGTGTTCGCCCCACTGTGGGGGATTCTGGAGCTGGGCGCGGCGACGGAATCGGGGGCAAAGGCTCTGCGGGATGTGTCCCTCGCCGGCTTCGTGGCGGCTCACCGGAACGAGATCGATCGACTCCTCGCGCTGATTCGAGACGTCGGTGACTTCTCTCCCGAGACGATGGCCATCTTCGAGAGCCAGGGAGGATGGAACGACTGCCGCGAGGTGACAGCCGAGTATTTGACGATGTACTCGGGGTACATCGAAAGCTACCCTCCACGGATCGATGACCCGGCTGTGCTGCGGCGCATGGTCCGCATGGGCAGGGACCTCCAACTGGTCACCTTCCTGGATGCTTTGGTGGGAACGGCCACGGTGAGAGGCCCTGGTCCCGGCACGGCTGTTCCTCTGGTCGTCGATGCCGTGCGGACGGCGGGATCGTTGCTGGGTGTCCGGAACGACCGGGTGGTGGCGGACACCTTCCGGATGTGGCGCGTCACGTCCCTGCCGAACATCCTGCGCCCCGACTCACCCCTGAGCGCTGGAGCCAAGGCCCAGTTCAGGACGTACGCCCATGGCCTGGAGCATGCGATCGATCCGTATGCGTGAGTCGCGTCCGACATCGAAGTGGAGAACGCGACAGCCAAGTTGGGCGCCGAGCCCAGCGATTGCTTGATCCACACGTGTCGTCGTCCTCGGGTAAATTCGCTGATGCGTACGAGAGTTACTGAGGCGAACGTGACGGGGGTTGCGGCGTGGCGGGGAATCGGCCGACGGATTGGCATGTCCTGGACCTGGACAAGGACCCCACTCCCGGGGACCCGGACCGGGTGCGCCACTTGGCCAAGAACCTGCACGACTTCGCCGACGACGTCTCGGACGCGCTCCGCCTCATCAAGGGGATGGCGGACGAGGACGCGGTCCTGCAGTGGGCGGGGAAGTCGGCGAAGGCGTTCCAGGACGAGTTCTCGGGTGTGCCGAAGCAGCTGAGGAAACTGAAGAAGTCGTACGAGATGGCGGGGGACGCGCTCGCCGACTACTGGCCGAAGCTGGAGCGCGCCCAGGCCTTGGCGGACAAGGCTCTCGCCAAGGGCCGCGAGGCGCAGTCCGACCTGACCTCCGCCAAGTCCCGTCTGTCGTCGGCCGATTCGTGGGTGACGAAGGCCGGCAAGGAGGCGGACAAGTACAAGGACGATCCGACCGGCAGCAAGGACGCGGAGAAGCCGGACGAGGCGAAGGTGCGGGCCGCGACGCGGGACGCGCAGCACGCGAAGTCGGCGCAGACTTCTGCTCAGTCGGATGTGACGAACGCGAACAGTGCGCTGGACGCGGCGAAGAAGATGGCCGCGGACGCCCGCAAGATGCGGGAGGAGGCCGCGCGGGACGCGAAGTCGAAGATCGACGAGGCTTCCGATGCCGGTATTCACAACCGGAAGTGGTGGGAGGAGGTCGGGGACTGGTTCTCCGACAACTGGGACACCATCGTCGCGGTCTGCAAGGTCGTCGTCGCCGTGGTCGGGATCATCGCGATGATCATCGGGGGGCCGATCCTCGGCGCGATCGTGCTGATCGCCGCCCTCGTCGTTCTCGCCGACACGCTCAACAAGTACGCGAAGGGCCAGGCGTCCCTGTGGGATGTGGGCTTCGCGGCGCTGGACTGCATACCCGGCATGAAGGGGCTGACCACACTCGGTGGGCTGGCCAAGGGCCTCAAGGGCGGTCTGGCCGCGATGAAGGGGCTCAAGGGCGGTCTGAAAGGTATGGCGCTTGCTGCGCGCGGCCTGGGCAAGAGCGCGCGCAGTATGGCCGGCAGGTCGAAGGACGCCTTCGCCCGTATGAAGTCGAGCATTCGCCAGGGCTTGAGCGACCCGATCGACATGGCCACCGGCATGATGTTCCTCCCGCAGGCGGACGTGGAACTGCCCGGTGCTCTTCCTCTCGTGTTCCAACGGCGTGTCCAGTCCGATTACCGGGCGGGTTGGTGGTTCGGCCCGTCGTGGACATCCACCATCGACCAGCGTCTCGAGATCGACGCGACCGGCGTCATCTTCGTCACCGACGATGGCCAGCTGCTCTGCTACCCGCATCCGGTCCGACCGGACGAACCTGTGCTTCCGGACGCGGGACCGCGGCTGCCGCTCACGCGACTCGACGACGGCGGGTACGAGGTGACCGACCCGTTCGCCGGCCTGGTCTACCGGTTCGGGCGGCCGGGTCGTGACGCCTGCGCCCTGCTGCTGTCGCTGTCCGACCGCAATGGTCGTCGGCTCGACTTCGACCACGACGAGGCAGGCCTGCCGTGTGCCGTCCGTTCGTCGGGCGGTTACCGGCTCCGGCTCACGACGGATGACGGCCGAGTCACGGCCCTGCACCTCGTCGGCGGAGCCGAGAATGGCGACGATGCCCTGATCAGGCGCTACATGTACGCGGACGGGAACCTCGCGGAGGTCCACGGACCGGTTGGACTGCAGGTGCGCTTCGAGTACGACGACCGCCTGCGTGTCGTCGCCTGGACCGATTCCAACGACAGTCGCTACAGCTATGCGTACGACGACGAGGACCGCTGCACAGCGGAGGGCGGGGAGGCCGGCCACTACGTTCTGTCCCTGGAATACGAGGGAGCGCACCCGGACTTCCCGGGGATGAGTGTGACCACGGCCATGACGGCCGAAGGGCACGTATCCAGGTATGTCGTCGACGATGCCTTCCTGGTGGTCGCGGAGATCGACCCGAATGGCGCGGTCACCCGTACCGACTACGACTCTTTCCATCATGTGACGGGACGTACCGACCCACTGGGCAACCGCATCCGCATCGCCAACGACGAGTACGGGATGCCCACCCGTGTCATCCGTCCGGACGGCTTGGAAACCTCCGTCGAATACAACGAGTTGCACCTTCCGGTCCGGATCCGCCAGGAGGACGGAACGACGATCCGCCACACATACGACGGGCGCGGCAACCGCACGTCGGTGACGGACGAGTCGGGCGCGACGACGACCTTCGCGTACGACGGGGCGGGGCACTTGGTATCGGCGACGGACGACCTGGGCGACACCGTCTCCGTCCGGAACAACCCGTCGGGCCTTCCCAGCGTGGTGGCCGACCCGCTCGGCGCGACCACCGTGTACCAGTACGACGCATTCGGACGGCTGTGCGCGGTGGCGGACCCGACAGGCGCCGAGACGCGACTGAGGTGGTCGGTGGAGGGGCAGCTGTTGCACCGGTTGGGCCCGCAGGGAAGTGAGGAGTCGTGGACGTACGACGGTGAGGGCAACTGCCTGAGCCATAGCGATGGTGAGGGCCGCACTTCCCGGTACGAGTACACGCACTTCGATGTGCTGGCGGCCGAGATCCGCTCCGACGGCAGTCGGTACGAGTTCGAGCACAATGCGACCTTGCAGCTGACGAAGGTTGTCAACCCACAGGGTCTGACCTGGCACTACGAATACGATCCGGCGGGTCGTCTGACCGCCGAGGTCGACTTCGACGGTCGTCGGGTCGACTACGAGCACGATGCGGCGGACCGGCTCGTCGCGCGGATGAACGCGCTGGGGCAGCGGGTCGAGTATGCGTACGACGCGCTCGACTGGACGGTGGCCAGGACGGTCGACGGCACGACCACCCGGTACGAACGCGACGTCATGGGCCGGGTACTGCTGCTGGCGAGCCCCTTCAGCGAGGTGTCCTATGAACGGGATGCCATCGGCCGCGCCGTCTCGGAGTCCGTCGACGGGCGAGTGCTGCGCCGGGACTATGACCGGCTCGGGCGCCCTGTCCGGCGTGTCACGCCTGGCGGGGCGGTGACGTCGTACGCGTACGACGCCGCCGGGCAGATGTCCGGGATGGATTGCGCCGGGCGCATGCTGCGGTTCAGGTACGACGAAGTGGGCCGCGAGCTCTCCAGGACGCTTTCCCGCACGGGGCTGCGGCTGTCCCGGACCTGGGACCGCTCGGGGCGCCTTGCGGAACAGGCGGTGGTCGGTGCCGCTGGTGCCGTGCTGACGCGCGGGTACAGCTATCGCACCGACGGTCACTTGGTCGCCGTCGATGACGGGTCGGCCGGTCGACGCAGCTTCCAACTGGACGCGGCGGGCAGGGTGACCGGCGTCGAAGCACGGGGCTGGCGGGAACGGTACGCCTACGACGCGAACGGCAACCAGACCCACGCGGAGTGGCCGGACCGGCACCCTGGCGCCGATGCCCGGGGTGACCGTCACTACGTAGGCAACAGGCTCGACCAGGCAGGCTCGGTCCGCTATGTCTACGACGCCGCCGGTCGCGTCGTCCTGCGCCGCAGGGCCCGGATCTCCCGCAAGGCCGATGTGTGGCGCTACGCCTGGGACGCGGAGGACCGCCTCACCTCGATGACCACACCGGACGGCACGGTATGGCGCTACTGCTACGACCCTCTCGGCCGTCGGACGGCCAAGCAGCGCCTCGGTGCCGACGGCGCCACAGTGGTCGAGCAGGTGCGATTCACCTGGGACGGCGCGTACCTGGCGGAACAGGAATCCACCGGTCCCGACCTGCCGGATCCCATCGTGACGACATGGGAGTACGACGGACTGCATCCGGTCACGCAGACGGACCGACGTGTCGACTCGCTCAGCCGACAGGAGATCGACTCCCGGTTCTTCGCCATCGTCACCGACCTAGTCGGAACGCCCAGCGAACTCGTGAACGAGGAGGGCGGCATCGAATGGCGGGCTCGCTCCACCCTCTGGGGGACCACGACCTGGAACAGGGACGCCTCCGCGTACACGCCTCTGCGGTTTCCCGGTCAGTACTTCGACCCCGAGTCGGGACTGCACTACAACTTCCAGCGCTACTACGACCCGGAAACCGCGCGTTACTTCAGTTCCGATCCCTTGGGACTCGAGCCGGCTCCCAATCCTGTCGTCTATGTCGCCAACCCGCTTCAGGGCTGCGATCCGTTGGGCCTCGCGCCCCGGTACGCCAACAGGCCGGATCGTTACGCCTGGGGTGGCAGCGTTCGCTACAAGGGGACCGACCACCTCGGCCGTCCGACCGGCATATCCGCCTGCGTCCGAAAGCAGATGGTGATCACTCAGGGCACGGAGGCCGGAAAGATGTGGACCAAGGGCTGGCGAGGACACGGAACCCTCTTCAACGAGGCGCGCGGCCATCTCCTGGCGAACACGCTGGGGGGCGCGGGCAAGGGACCTCACGCACCGCACAACTTGGTGACTCTGACACAGAATCCAACGAACCATCCGCATATGTACGAGATGTTCGAGAAACCCGTCGCCGACGCTGCCATGAAGGGCGAGATCATCCAGTACGACGTATCGCCTATCTACGAGGGCACGAACCCGATTCCGACGCGTCTGGAATTCCAGGCCTTCGGCAACAAGGGCTTCTCGCTGAGCGGTTGGCTGGACAATCCGGCCTCGGGCGTGAGGACGGCATGACGAGAGGACTTGATTAGGCTGCCTTTCGCAGACGAACAGGAGCACCATGACGCGCACCACTCCCCAGCGCCCTGTGGACATCGAGCAAGTGATCCCCGAGCTGTCCGGATACCGCGGTGTCGGCACGCGACTGCACCCGCGGCCAGGGGTTCCGGGCCCGGAGCAGAGTTCTGTCGGCGGCCCGCTCCTGTGGCCTGCGGGCGAGCCGTGGCCCCACTGCGCAGAGCCGCACAAACGCAGGTTCGGTGAGCGCATCAGCGAAGTCCGTCTGACCCGGAAACTCCTCGCCGCGGGGCCGACCGAGGAGGAGTACGAGCTGCTCCGTTCCTTTCGCCGCGGGCGCCACGCGCCCTGGCTCACGGACACGGACCCGATTCCGCTCCTGGCTGTCGCCCAGCTCTACGCGCGCGATGTTCCCGGTCTGACGCTGCCGGGCGAAGCAGACCTGCTCCAGATCTTCTGGTGCCCGTTCAACGCGCACGGAGCCGATCGGAATGTCGGTGTGCACCTCTACTCCCGAAAAGCGTCGGACGTCACCGAGGTCCTGGCCGACCAGCCGGAACCGGAAGTCGTCGGGCGAGCCGAATACGTACCCGAACCCTGTGTCCTGCACCCCGAGGAGGTCACGGAACACCAGTGGGGTGACTTGCTGCCCTACTCGATCCGCGCCCTCCTGGACGACTGGGAGGACTGGGAGGACGAGGACGCGGTCAGCTATCAGTTCGACCTCTCCATTCCCCCCGGCTGGAAGGTCGGCGGCTTCGCCCCGTGGCCCTCCACCGGCCCGCAGGACGTGGTGTGCGAATGCGGACAACCGATGGAACTCCTCGTGACCGTCGACAGCAGGGAGTGGGACAGGGGAACCCGTAGCTGGGTCCCGCTGGAGGACCGTGCTGTGGCGGACACGCAGGCGAACACCCCGACGCGGATTGTCGTCGGCCGCGGAGGCCGTCTGATGATCTTCGTCTGCTCTGTCGACCGGGCGCATCCGCATCGGGTCGTCCTGCAGTGACCAGGAGTGGTGGCGTTGACGCGGGGAGAGGGGCCCACCCCGGCGCGGCGGGGCAGGAAGCGGGATCCGTGCGACGTGTTCCGATCCGCGCCGGATACGAGGTCCGTGTGGGCGGGGTTGTCGGCAGAGGTCATGGAGGCCGTCGCTCGATGCGACGCGGAGCGTCTTGAGTTGGAGCGGTCCCGGGTCGCGCCGGAGTTGCGGGAGAGGATCACGACCCCCGTCTATTCAGTCGCTGATCGGTTCGCGTCCTGGGAGCATGTGGTGCGCCGGATGGAGCCCGGTTGGTCGAGCGACGACTTCTATCCCATCAGCGCCTACGAGAACGGCCTCGACTCCCGTGACTCGCTTGACCAGTTGATGAACGGACAGCTCGCGGTGGCGCGGCAGGGTGCGCTGGGGCAACTGCTGGCGCAGTTGGACGCGCGCTTCGCGGCCGCGAGCGTCCCGGATCCGGAGCGATCTCTGCGCGCCTGGGTGCGTCCGACGAAGGCGAGTCCCGAGGCGGAACTCGCAGAGTGGTGGAAGCGCAGGCCACTGCGTGATCCGTGGGATTGATTCATCGGCGGGTCGGAGGATTGCTGTGGGTATCGGCACCAGGGGGAGCAGTGAAGGATCGGTATGACGTCCGGCCAGACTGGGACTCCGGCGAGGGTTTGATACGTATCGACGACCCTGCCGAGGTGGACGACGCGTTCGAGCGAGGTGAGGGGAGGCTCGGGACTGCGGTGATCGGGCTGGCCTTCAACTGCTCGCTGGAGGAGGCGTCGCCGCGGATCGTCAGGGCGATGCAGTTGCCGGATCGCGATCAGCGAGGTTACGCGTTCACTGCGGCGGGCACCGCTGCCCGGCTCAATGGCACGTTGACGCCGGAGCTGTACGCCGCACTGCGCGCCGAGGGCCCCGGCGGCATCGCCGACGACGCCATCAGGGACACGCTCACGTTCGTGCCGTTCGGGCAACTGCCGCCGTGGTTCAGGTGGCAGACGGCGCGGATGAGAGTGCTGGACAAGCTGGAGTACCTGTGGACGCGGTCCAAGGATGCCGTCGGCGACACCTGGCGATGGTTGCGCCGAAGGCGCTGACTACCGATGGGGGCGTGTGCGGCGCCAGAACGATCCGCTGTCGAACTCGCACGGCCGGCACGGGATTCAGGCTCGGTCCGGACGTCGGCCTCTAGTGCGTCAGCCGTTGCCCCAGGACCGGCAACAACCGATCCCTCAGTAACCGTCCCGCCGGCTCCGACGACAGCCACAGGAGCTTGTGGCGAGTGCCGTCCCGCATCGTCGCCGTCATCCCGGACGTCGTGAGGCCCCGGTGGAGGCGCGCCTCCGACATCTCCGCCAGGGTGATCACCTTGTTCGTGCGGTGGGCCGACCGGATGCTCTCCGCGTCGTAGGCGACCACCTGGTAAGGGTCCTTCGCCGTCACTCCGGAACCGCTCATCGAGTTCGCCACGGAATCCATCAGGCCGCTGCGCACGCGGATCAGGGCGTCCGGGAGCAGCAACAGTTCGCCGTGTATCCAGTCCAGCCACCCCGTCGTACAGGTGCGGGCCAGGAGGCGGGCGGGGAGCAGGCGCAGACGGGAGGCCCGGGTGACCGCCTCGTCCAGGAGAGTGCTCCAGGCATCGAGGGAGCGGACGCGGCGGGGCTCCTGGCCGGTATGGGTGGGGGAGATGAAGAAGAGGTCGGCCCAGCCGCTCCGGTGCAACTCCACGGTCAGCTGGACGTGCCAGTCGGTCGATGCGATCTCAAGGGCCAGGTGCTCGCGGTCGTCCGTCCACAGCACGGGGGACACCTGGAGCCCTTCGGCCGACCAGAACCCCCTGCGGTGCTCCAGCAGCTCTGCCATCCGGTCCAGGGGTATGCCTTCTCGCGTCACGTCGGTGATCCTTCCGCAACGAGATCTCTCCGTGCAGCGTCCGCCCACTCTCACGGCATGTTCACGCCATCAAGAGCGGCGCGGGCCAGAGCGGGTGACGAGCGGAAGGGTGTCGGCTCGGGCTCGGGGCTTCGGTGGGACCCGTCCCGGGATCTTGTTCGTGCCGGGGTTTGACCTTCGTCACCTTAGGGGTACGATCTCCGGCTCGATTGGCCAGCCCCCCGTCCGGTATGGCAGACTAGCGGGGTTGCTCGGTCGAGTGCCGATGCTGCGCGCCTCCCGTCGGGAGGACTGGAAGCGAGTCCCACAGTACTCGTCGCCCCATCTGCCGCGAGGCAGCGCTGGGGCGGACGTACGGGAATCTTCCGGGAAGTGTCAGCGGGGTGCAGACCAGGCGCCCGGTGGGTGTTCTCACCCCCGGTCCTGCGGTTGCTTTCGGGCGGAGCCGCGTCCCTCGGAGGGAAATCCATCACGGATATCCCTGTCGGCAGGAGCGCGACACACCCGACCGCGTGGGTCGGAGGTCAGGACGCGAACCCCCGGGTTCCGGAGCGTTTCACTAGACAAAGGACTACTGAGTAGCCATGGCGGGACAGAAGATCCGCATCCGGCTCAAGGCCTACGACCACGAGGTCAT
This sequence comes from Streptomyces rhizosphaerihabitans, assembly GCF_025399795.1. Classification (GTDB taxonomy): domain Bacteria; phylum Actinomycetota; class Actinomycetes; order Streptomycetales; family Streptomycetaceae; genus Streptomyces; species Streptomyces rhizosphaerihabitans. Next base: position 85,331 of record NZ_JAODTZ010000017.1, read on the forward strand.
CGATTCCTCGGCGAAGAAGATCGTCGAAACGGTGACCCGCACTGGTGCGTCGGTCGCAGGCCCGGTGCCGCTGCCCACTGAGAAGAACGTGTACTGCGTCATCAAGTCGCCGCACAAGTACAAGGACTCTCGCGAGCACTTCGAGATGCGCACGCACAAGCGCCTCATCGACATCCTCGACCCCACGCCCAAGACCGTTGACTCCCTGATGCGACTCGACCTCCCGGCCGGTGTCGACATCGAGATCAAGCTCTAGGGATCGGTGATCTGAGAATGGCTAAGCAGATCAAGGGCATCCTTGGCGAGAAGCTCGGCATGACGCAGGTGTGGGACGAGAACAACCGTGTTGTTCCCGTCACCGTCGTCAAGGCCGGCCCGAACGTCGTGACCCAGGTCCGTACGAATGACTCCGACGGCTACGAGTCGGTCCAGATCGCCTTCGGCGAGATCGACCCGCGCAAGGTGAACAAGCCCCTCAAGGGTCACTTCGCCAAGGCCGACGTCACCCCCCGCCGCCACCTCGTCGAGATCCGTACCGCTGACGCCAGCGAGTACACCCTCGGCCAGGAGATCACCGCTGAGGTGTTCGAGGCCGGCATCAAGGTGGACGTGACCGGCAAGAGCAAGGGCAAGGGCTTCGCCGGTGTCATGAAGCGTCACAACTTCAAGGGCCTCGGCGCCGGACACGGTGTCCAGCGCAAGCACCGCTCTCCCGGCTCCATCGGTGGCTGTGCCACCCCGGGCCGTGTGTTCAAGGGCGTCCGCATGGCGGGCCGCATGGGCAACGAGCGGGTCACCACCCAGAACCTGACCGTTCACGCCGTTGACGCGGAGAAGGGCCTGCTCCTCATCAAGGGAGCCATCCCGGGTCCGAACGGCGGCCTCGTCCTGGTCCGTACCGCGGCCAAGGGGGCTTGAGGACATGAGCACCATTGACATTCTGTCGCCCTCCGGCGACACCGCCGGGACCGTTGAGCTCCCGGCCGAGATCTTCGACGTAGAGAAGATCAGCATCCCGCTGCTTCACCAGGTTGTCGTCGCGCAGCTGGCCGCGGCCCGTCAGGGCACGCACAAGGTCAAGCGTCGTGGCGAGGTCCGTGGTGGTGGCCGCAAGCCTTACCGCCAGAAGGGCACCGGCCGCGCCCGTCAGGGTTCGACCCGCGCGCCGCAGTTCGCCGGCGGTGGCGTCGTTCACGGCCCCACGCCGCGTGACTACTCGCAGCGGACCCCGAAGAAGATGAAGGCCGCGGCCCTGCGCCACGCCCTCACCGACCGGGCCCGCAACGCTCGCATCCACGTCATCACCGGCGTGATCGAGGGCGAGACCCCCTCCACCAAGGCCGCGAAGAGCTTCCTCGGAAAGGTCAGCGAGCGCAAGAACGTGCTCCTGGTCATCGAGCGCTCCGACGAGGCCGCGCTGCTCTCCGCGCGCAACCTGCCCCAGGTCCACATCCTGGAGCCGGGCCAGCTGAACACGTACGACGTTCTCGTCTCGGACGACGTGGTCTTCACCCAGGCCGCTTTCGAGTCCTTCGTGTCTGGCCCCCAGGCCGCTGACACCGAAGGGAGCGAAGCCTGATGGCTACGCGTCACCCGAGCATTGCCTCGAAGGCCGCCAAGGCCAAGAAGGTCGCGCGCGTCGCCAAGGCGAAGCGCCACGAGGCCGAAGGCAAGAACACCGTCGAGACCCCGCTGAGCAAGAGCTTCACGGATCCCCGTGACGTCCTCCTCAAGCCGGTCGTCTCGGAGAAGAGCTACGCGCTGCTCGACGAGGGCAAGTACACCTTCGTCGTGGACCCGCGGGCCAACAAGACCCAGATCAAGCAGGCCGTCCAGGCGGTCTTCTCGGTCAAGGTCACCGGGGTCAACACGATCAACCGTCAGGGCAAGCGCAAGCGCACCAAGACGGGCTTCGGCAAGCGTGCCGACAGCAAGCGCGCGATCGTGACCCTCGCTGAGGGCGACCGTATCGACATCTTCGGCCAGGCCTCCTAACGGAGTGCCCTGGTCCGAATATCGGACGAGGACTGAGAAATGGGAATCCGCAAGTACAAGCCGACTACGCCGGGCCGTCGTGGCTCCAGCGTCGCCGACTTCGTCGAGGTCACGCGGTCCACGCCGGAGAAGTCGCTGGTTCGCCCCCTGCACAGCAAGGGCGGCCGTAACAATTCCGGTCGTGTGACCGTTCGCCACCAGGGTGGCGGACACAAGCGCGCCTACCGAGTGATCGACTTCCGTCGTCACGACAAGGACGGCGTGCCGGCGAAGGTCGCGCACATCGAGTACGACCCCAACCGCACCGCGCGCATCGCGCTGCTGCACTACGCGGACGGCGAGAAGCGCTACATCCTCGCCCCGCGCAACCTGTCGCAGGGTGACCGCGTCGAGAACGGTCCTGGGGCCGACATCAAGCCGGGCAACAACCTGGCCATCCGCAACATCCCGGTCGGTACCACGATCCACGCGATCGAGATCCGTCCCGGTGGCGGCGCCAAGTTCGCCCGCTCCGCCGGTGCCTCGGTGCAGCTGCTCGCGAAGGAGGGCACCATGGCCCACCTCCGCATGCCCTCCGGTGAGATCCGCCTGGTCGACCAGCGCTGCCGCGCCACGGTCGGCGAGGTCGGCAACGCCGAGCAGAGCAACATCAACTGGGGTAAGGCCGGCCGTAAGCGCTGGCTGGGCGTTCGCCCGTCCGTCCGCGGTGTGGCGATGAACCCGGTTGACCACCCGCACGGTGGTGGTGAGGGTAAGACCTCCGGTGGTCGCCACCCGGTCTCCCCGTGGGGTCAGAAGGAGGGTCGTACTCGTTCGCCGAAGAAGGCTTCGAGCAAGTACATCGTCCGCCGCCGCAAGACGAACAAGAAGCGCTAGGAGCGGGTTTAGATGCCGCGCAGTCTCAAGAAGGGACCCTTCGTCGACGGACACCTTGTAAAGAAGGTGGACGTACAGAACGAAGCCGGTACCAAGAACGTCATCAAGACCTGGTCCCGTCGCTCGATGATCATCCCGGCCATGCTCGGCCACACGATCGCGGTGCACAACGGCAAGACCCACATCCCGGTGTTTGTCACCGAGTCGATGGTCGGCCACAAGCTCGGCGAGTTCTCGCCGACGCGCACCTTCCGGGGTCACGTCAAGGACGACCGGAAGTCGAAGCGCCGCTAACGCGGGGTGGAATCGACCATGACAGACACTGGAAGGACAACCATGGAAGCCAGGGCCCAGGCGCGGTACATCCGCGTTACGCCCATGAAGGCCCGCCGAGTGGTGGACCTTATCCGTGGCATGGATGCCACGGAGGCTCAGGCGGTCCTGCGTTTCGCCCCGCAGGCCGCGAGCGTGCCGGTCGGCAAGGTGCTTGACAGCGCCATTGCCAACGCCGCACACAACTACGACCACACCGACGCCGGCAGCCTCGTCATCTCCGAGGCCTACGTCGACGAGGGTCCGACCCTGAAGCGGTTCCGGCCGCGTGCCCAGGGCCGTGCCTACCGGATCCGCAAGCGGACCAGCCACATCACCGTGGTCGTCAGCAGCAAGGAAGGAACCCGGTAATGGGCCAGAAGGTTAACCCGCATGGGTTCCGGCTCGGCATCACCACGGACTTCAAGTCCCGCTGGTACGCCGACAAGCTGTACAAGGACTACGTCAAGGAAGACGTCGCCATCCGTCGGATGATGACGTCCGGCATGGAGCGCGCCGGCATCTCGAAGGTTGAGATCGAGCGCACCCGTGACCGCGTGCGGGTGGACATCCACACCGCGCGTCCCGGCATCGTCATCGGCCGCCGTGGCGCCGAGGCCGACCGCATCCGCGGTGACCTCGAGAAGCTCACGGGCAAGCAGGTCCAGCTGAACATCCTCGAGGTCAAGAACCCCGAGACCGATGCTCAGCTGGTTGCCCAGGCCGTTGCCGAGCAGCTGTCCTCCCGCGTCTCCTTCCGTCGCGCCATGCGTAAGAGCATGCAGGGCACGATGAAGGCGGGCGCCAAGGGCATCAAGATCCAGTGTGGTGGCCGTCTCGGCGGCGCCGAGATGTCCCGCTCGGAGTTCTACCGCGAGGGCCGTGTGCCCCTGCACACCCTCCGCGCGAACGTCGACTACGGCTTCTTCGAGGCCAAGACGACCTTCGGCCGTATCGGCGTGAAGGTCTGGATCTACAAGGGCGACGTCAAGAACATCGCCGAGGTTCGCGCCGAGAACGCCGCTGCCCGTGCGGGTAACCGCCCGGCCCGTGGTGGCGGCGCGAGCGACCGCCCGGCCCGTGGTGGTGGCCGTGGTGGCGAGCGTGGCGGCCGCGGCCGCAAGCCGCAGCAGCAGTCCGCGCCGGCTGCCGAGGCCCCCAAGGCCGAGGCTCCCGCCGCCGCTGCCGCTCCGGCTGAGAGCACCGGAACGGAGGCCTGACCGACATGCTGATCCCCCGCAGGGTCAAGCACCGCAAGCAGCACCACCCGAAGCGCCGTGGTCAGGCCAAGGGCGGTACGCAGGTTTCGTTCGGCGAGTACGGCATTCAGGCCCTCACGCCGGCGTACGTGACGAACCGCCAGATCGAGGCCGCTCGTATCGCGATGACCCGCCACATCAAGCGTGGCGGCAAGGTCTGGATCAACATCTACCCGGACCGCCCGCTCACGAAGAAGCCCGCCGAGACCCGCATGGGTTCCGGTAAGGGTTCCCCCGAGTGGTGGGTCGCGAACGTGCACCCGGGCCGGGTCATGTTCGAACTGTCCTACCCCAACGAGAAGATCGCCCGTGAGGCCCTCACTCGCGCAGCCCACAAGCTGCCGATGAAGTGCCGGATCGTCAAGCGCGAGGCAGGTGAAGCGTGATGTCGGCCGGTACCAAGGCGTCCGAGCTGCGCGAACTGGGTGACGAGGAGCTTCTCGCGAAGCTCCGCGAAGCCAAGGAAGAGCTGTTCAACCTCCGCTTCCAGGCGGCGACCGGTCAGCTCGAGAACCACGGGCGGCTCAAGGCCGTCCGGAAGGACATCGCGCGGATCTACACCCTGATGCGTGAGCGCGAGCTGGGCATCGAGACGGTGGAGAGCGCCTGATGAGCGAGAGCAACGTGACTGAGCAGACTGCATCCAAGGGCGGCTCCGCCGCGGGCGACCGCGGTTTCCGCAAGACCCGTGAGGGTCTGGTCGTCAGCGACAAGATGGACAAGACCGTCGTCGTCGCTGTCGAGGACCGCGTGAAGCACGCGCTGTACGGCAAGGTCATCCGCCGTACCAGCAAGCTCAAGGCCCACGACGAGCAGAACGCCGCCGGCGTCGGCGACCGCGTCCTCCTGATGGAGACCCGGCCGCTGTCCTCGACGAAGCGCTGGCGCATCGTCGAGATCCTCGAGAAGGCCAAGTAACCATCTGAGGCCCCGGGAAATCATTCCCGGGGGCCCCTCAGGTTCGTTCCGCCAGGCTCGGGGCGGGACCGTCCTTCGACGGTCCCGCCCCGGGAACCGGCAGACAAACAGGAGATAGACGTGATCCAGCAGGAGTCGCGACTGCGTGTCGCCGACAACACTGGTGCGAAGGAAATCCTTTGCATCCGTGTGCTCGGTGGCTCCGGTCGCCGCTACGCGGGCATCGGCGACGTCATCGTCGCCACCGTCAAGGACGCGATCCCCGGCGGCAACGTGAAGAAGGGTGACGTCATCAAGGCGGTCATCGTTCGCACCGTCAAGGAGCGCCGCCGTCCGGACGGCTCGTACATTCGCTTCGACGAGAACGCCGCTGTCATTCTGAAGAACGACGGCGACCCTCGTGGCACCCGTATCTTCGGCCCGGTCGGCCGGGAGCTGCGCGAGAAGAAGTTCATGAAGATCATCTCGCTCGCGCCGGAGGTGCTGTAAGCATGAAGATCAAGAAGGGCGACCTGGTTCAGGTCATCACCGGTAAGGACAAGGGCAAGCAGGGCAAGGTCATTGCCGCTTACCCGCGCGACGAGCGCGTCCTGGTCGAGGGTGTCAACCGGGTCAAGAAGCACACCAAGGCCGGCCCGACCGCCAAGGGCTCGCAGGCCGGTGGCATCGTCACGACCGAGGCGCCCGTCCACGTCTCCAACGTCCAGCTGGTCGTTGAGAAGGACGGCAACAAGGTCGTCACGCGCGTCGGTTTCCGCTTCGACGAAGAGGGCAACAAGATCCGCGTTGCCAAGCGGACGGGTGAGGACATCTGATGACTACCACCACCACTCCGCGTCTCAAGACGAAGTACCGCGAGGAGATCGCGGGCAAGCTGCAGGAAGAGTTCTCCTACGAGAACGTCATGCAGACCCCGGGCCTCGTCAAGATCGTGGTCAACATGGGTGTCGGCGACGCCGCCCGTGACTCGAAGCTCATGGACGGTGCCGTCCGTGACCTGACCACGATCACCGGTCAGAAGCCGGCCATCACCAAGGCCCGCAAGTCCATCGCGCAGTTCAAGCTGCGTGAGGGTCAGCCGATCGGTGCCCACGTCACACTCCGTGGCGACCGCATGTGGGAGTTCCTGGACCGCACCCTGTCGCTCGCGCTTCCGCGCATCCGCGACTTCCGTGGTCTGTCCCCCAAGCAGTTCGACGGCCGTGGCAACTACACCTTCGGTCTCACGGAGCAGGTCATGTTCCACGAGATCGACCAGGACAAGATCGACCGCACCCGGGGTATGGACATCACCGTGGTGACCACGGCGACCAACGACGCTGAGGGCCGCGCGCTCCTTCGTCACCTCGGCTTCCCCTTCAAGGAGGCGTAAGCGAGATGGCGAAGAAGGCTCTGATTGCCAAGGCTGCTCGTAAGCCCAAGTTCGGTGTGCGTGGCTACACGCGCTGCCAGCGCTGCGGTCGTCCGCACTCCGTGTACCGCAAGTTCGGCCTGTGCCGCATCTGCCTTCGTGAGATGGCTCACCGTGGCGAGCTGCCGGGCGTGACCAAGAGCTCCTGGTAGTCCCTGTAATTCAGGGATCCAGGACTCTCGGTAAGTAAAGGGCTCTGTCAGGTGCCCACCTCTCCATGCCTTAGGCTAGGAGGGTTGGGCGCCTGACGCCCAGACGACTTACTACGCCGTAGGTCCCCGCACCGCACCCGTCCCGCCACTGAGTGGGGAGAGGGATGGCGCATACAGGAAACCCCGGCGAGAGAGGCCGAAGGCCAATTCATGACCATGACTGATCCCATCGCAGACATGCTTACTCGTCTGCGTAACGCGAACTCGGCGTACCACGACGATGTCGCGATGCCGCACAGCAAGATCAAGTCGCACATCGCAGAGATCCTCCAGCAGGAGGGCTTCATCACCGGCTGGAAGGTCGAGGACGCCGAGGTCGGCAAGAAGCTCGTCCTCGAGCTGAAGTTCGGCCCGAACCGTGAGCGCTCCATCGCGGGCATCAAGCGGATTTCGAAGCCTGGTCTGCGTGTGTACGCGAAGTCCACCTCCCTGCCCAGGGTGCTCGGTGGCCTCGGCGTGGCGATCATCTCCACGTCTCACGGTCTCCTCACCGACAAGCAGGCCGGCAAGAAGGGCGTAGGCGGAGAAGTTCTCGCCTACGTCTGGTAGCGGAAGGAATCGGAGGAAACAGCTATGTCGCGTATTGGCAAGCTCCCCATCACGGTTCCCGCCGGCGTGGACGTCACCATCGACGGCCGTACGGTCCAGGTGAAGGGCCCTAAGGGCGCCCTCTCCCACACCGTCGCGGCGCCGATCGAGGTCGCCAAGGGCGAGGACGGCATTCTCAATGTCACCCGCCCGAACGACGAGCGTCAGAACAAGGCCCTCCACGGCCTGTCCCGCACGCTGGTGGCGAACATGATCACCGGCGTGACCACGGGTTACGTGAAGAAGCTCGAAATCAGCGGTGTCGGTTACCGCGTCCTGGCGAAGGGCTCCAACCTGGAGTTCTCGCTCGGCTACAGCCACTCGATCACTGTCGAGGCCCCCGAAGGCATCACCTTCAAGGTCGAGAACCCGACGCGGTTCTCGGTCGAGGGCATCGACAAGCAGAAGGTCGGCGAGGTTGCGGCCAACATCCGCAAGCTGCGCAAGCCCGACCCGTACAAGGCCAAGGGCGTCAAGTACGAGGGCGAAGTCATTCGTCGCAAGGTCGGAAAGGCGGGTAAGTAAGCCATGGCATACGGTGTCAAGATTGCTAAGGGCGACGCTTACAAGCGTGCTGCCATCAAGCGTCGTCACATCCGGATCCGTAAGCACATCTCGGGTACGGCTGAGCGTCCGCGCCTGGTCGTGACGCGCTCCAACCGTCACATCGTGGCCCAGGTCATCGACGACGTTAAGGGTCACACCCTCGCGTCGGCGTCGACCCTGGACACCGCGATCCGCGGTGGCGAGGCCGACAAGTCGGCTCAGGCGAAGTCGGTCGGCGCCCTGGTCGCCGAGCGCGCCAAGGCCGCCGGTGTCGAGGCTGTCGTATTCGACCGTGGTGGCAACCAGTACGCCGGGCGCATCGCCGCCCTGGCGGACGCCGCCCGCGAAGCCGGACTCAAGTTCTGAGTCGCCCGTCGCGCTAGCGACTTCATTGTCGCTGCGTAGCTAGCGGAAAAAGAGAGAGGTAATCCAATGGCTGGACCCCAGCGCCGTGGAAGCGGTGCCGGTGGCGGCGAGCGGCGGGACCGGAAGGGCCGTGACGGCGGCGCTGCTGCCGCCGAGAAGACCGCGTACGTTGAGCGCGTTGTCGCGATCAACCGCGTCGCCAAGGTTGTGAAGGGTGGTCGTCGCTTCAGCTTCACCGCGCTTGTCGTGGTAGGCGATGGTGACGGCACCGTCGGTGTCGGTTACGGCAAGGCCAAGGAGGTGCCGGCCGCGATCGCCAAGGGTGTTGAAGAGGCCAAGAAGCACTTCTTCAAGGTCCCCCGTATCCAGGGCACCATCCCGCACCCGATCACGGGCGAGAAGGCCGCGGGCGTCGTCCTGCTCAAGCCTGCTTCCCCCGGTACCGGCGTTATCGCCGGTGGCCCGGTGCGAGCTGTCCTGGAGTGCGCCGGCGTTCACGACATCCTGTCGAAGTCGCTCGGTTCTTCCAACGCGATCAACATCGTGCACGCGACCGTGGCGGCCCTCAAGGGCCTGCAGCGTCCCGAGGAGATCGCGGCTCGCCGTGGTCTGCCCCTCGAGGACGTCGCCCCCGCGGCTCTCCTTCGTGCACGTGCCGGGGCGGGTGCGTAATGGCTCGCCTCAAGGTCACGCAGACGAAGTCGTACATCGGCAGCAAGCAGAACCACCGTGACACCCTGCGTTCCCTTGGTCTCAAGGGCATCAACACGCAGGTCGTCAAGGAGGACCGCCCCGAGTTCCGCGGAATGGTTCACACCGTCCGCCACCTCGTGACGGTCGAGGAGGTCGACTGATCATGGCGGAAAACAACCCGCTCAAGATCCACAACCTTCGTCCCGCCCCGGGCGCCAAGACCGCCAAGACCCGTGTCGGTCGTGGTGAGGCGTCGAAGGGTAAGACGGCTGGTCGTGGTACCAAGGGCACGAAGGCCCGCTACCAGGTTCCGGAGCGCTTCGAGGGTGGCCAGATGCCCCTCCACATGCGTCTTCCGAAGCTCAAGGGCTTCCGTAACCCGTTCAAGACCGAGTTCCAGGTCGTGAACCTCGACAAGCTGGGCGCGCTGTACCCGGAGGGTGGCGAGGTCACCGTCGAGGGTCTCGTCGCCAAGGGTGCCGTTCGCAAGAACAGCCTCGTCAAGGTCCTCGGCCAGGGCGAGATCTCCGTGGCGCTGCAGGTGACGGTCGACGCCGTCTCCGGCTCCGCCAAGGAGAAGATCACCGCCGCCGGCGGTACCGTCACCGAGCTCGTCTGATTTCAGCAGGCGTCTCGATGACCTGAACGATCCCGACCGGGGATGCCCCACAAAAGGGGCATCCCCGGTTGGTCGTTCCTAGGGGGGCAGTGTCGCCGGTAAGGTGGCCTGCACTGTTAATTTTCGTCCGGCGTGCCTCATGGGAACTCCGGACGGGCTTTGACTGTTGGTTAGCTGTCAGTCATCCGTCGAACCTCAAGACTCACCCTCGGACGCGGTAGCGCGGGGGTCGCAGGAGGCACCGTGCTCACCGCGTTCGCCCGGGCGTTCAGGACGCCCGACCTGCGCAAGAAGCTGCTCTTCACGCTCGGCATCGTCGTGGTCTACCGGGTCGGTACCCACATTCCGATCCCTGGCGTGGACTACAAGAATGTCCAGTCGTGCATGAATATGGCCGACACGAACCGCGGGCTGTTCAGCCTGATCAATATGTTCAGTGGCGGCGCGCTGCTGCAGATCACGATCTTCGCGCTCGGCATCATGCCGTACATCACGGCGAGCATCATCCTTCAGCTGCTCACCGTGGTGATTCCGCGACTGGAAGCCCTCAAGAAGGAGGGCTCGGCCGGTACGGCGAAGATCACGCAGTACACCCGCTATCTGACGGTCGCGCTCGCCATCCTGCAGGGCACCGGCCTGGTGGCCACCGCCCGCAGCGGCGCGCTCTTCACGGGCTGCCCCGTGGCCAACCAGATCGTGCCGGACCAGTCGATCTTCACCACCATCACGATGGTCGTCACGATGACCGCCGGTACCTGTGTCGTCATGTGGCTCGGTGAGCTCATCACCGACCGCGGCATCGGCAACGGCATGTCGATCCTCATGTTCATCTCGATCGCGGCGACCTTCCCGAGCGCGCTGTGGACCGTCAAGATCCAGGGCAAGCTGGCCGATGGCTGGATCGAGTTCGGCACGGTCATCGCCGTGGGTCTGTGCATGGTCGGCCTGGTGGTGTTCGTCGAGCAGGCGCAGCGCCGGGTTCCGGTCCAGTACGCGAAGCGCATGATCGGCCGCCGTTCGTACGGCGGCACCTCGACCTACATTCCGCTGAAGGTCAACCAGGCAGGTGTGATTCCTGTCATCTTCGCCTCGTCGCTGCTCTACATTCCGAGCCTGATCGCGCAGTTCTCGAAGAGCGATTCCGGGTGGAAAACGTGGGTCACACAGAACCTGACCAAGGGTAACCACCCGGTTTACATCGCTCTGTACTTCCTTCTGATCGTTTTCTTCGCGTTCTTCTACGTGGCGATCTCGTTCAACCCCGAGGAAGTAGCCGACAACATGAAGAAGTATGGTGGCTTCATCCCGGGCATCCGGGCTGGCCGGCCGACCGCTGAGTACCTCAGCTACGTACTCAACCGGATCACCTGGCCGGGTTCGCTGTATCTGGGGCTGATCGCTCTCGTGCCGACGGTCGCGTTGGTTGGTTTCGGGGCAAACCAGAACTTCCCGTTCGGTGGTACCAGCATCCTGATCATCGTGGGTGTCGGTCTCGAGACGGTGAAGCAGATCGAGAGTCAGCTTCAGCAGCGCAATTACGAAGGGTTCCTCCGCTGATGCGAATCGTCCTCGTCGGGCCGCCCGGTGCCGGGAAGGGAACGCAGGCCGCGTTCCTCGCCAAGAATCTGGGGATCCCGCACATCTCAACGGGCGACCTGTTCCGCGCCAACATCTCTCGGCAGACGGAACTCGGCAAGCTGGCGAAGTCCTACATGGACAAGGGCGAACTGGTGCCGGACGAGGTCACCATCGCCATGGCCAAGGACCGCATGGAGCAGCCCGACGCGGAGCACGGCTTCCTGCTCGACGGCTTCCCGCGCAACGTCTCGCAGGCCGAGGCGCTGGACGAGATGCTGAGCACCGAAGGCATGAAGCTGGACGCGGTGCTGGACCTCGAGGTCCCCGAGGACGAGGTGGTCCGCCGTATCGCGGGCCGTCGTATTTGCCGGAACGACTCGTCGCACGTCTTCCACGTGTCGTACAAGATGCCGAAGCAGGAAGGCGTCTGCGACGTCTGCGGCGGCGAGCTGTACCAGCGCGACGACGACTCCGAGGACACCGTTCGTACGCGGCTGGAGGTCTACCACACGCAGACCGAGCCGATCATCGACTACTACAAGGCCCAGGGCCTGGTCGTCACGATCCCGGCGCTCGGCAAGGTGGAAGAGGTCACGGCGCGCGCGATGGAGGCACTCTCCCGCGAGGACGCCTAGTCCGCGCGGGGTCCGCTCCGCGGTACGCAGTATCGCGGGGTGCGTGAAGCAGTACGTCGCATCGGCCGCGGCACCCTCACCGGGTGTCGCGGCCGACGTGCGAGGCGGGCGGGGCCAAGGCCCTGTGCGCCAGCCCGGGGTCCCGGACCCCGGGCGGGGTGGGTCCAGTCCCCCGTATCGTTGGAGTAGTCCGTAGTTCCGGTCCAGAAAGGCCGCAGCCACCATGGTGCAGATCAAGACCCCCGAGCAGATCGCCAAGATGCGTGAGGCGGGGCTGGTCGTCGCGGCGATCCATGCGGCCACGCGGGAGGCGGCGGTTCCCGGTGCGACCACCCGGGACCTGGACGAGGTCGCCCGCAAGGTGCTCGAGGAGCACGGCGCCAAGTCGAACTTCCTCGGGTACGGCGGTTTCCCGGCGACGATCTGCACCTCGGCCAACGAGGTGGTCGTCCACGGCATCCCGGACGACAAGACCGTCCTGAAGGACGGCGACATCATCTCCATCGACGCCGGCGCGATCGTGGACGGCTGGCACGGCGACGCCGCGTACACCGCGTTCGTGGGCACCGGCCACGCTCCGGAGCTGATCGAACTCTCCCGGGTGACCGAGGAGTCGATGTGGGCGGGCATCGCGGCCATGAAGGTGGGCAACCGGCTGGTGGACGTCTCGCGGGCCATCGAGACCTACATCCGCCGGCAGCCGAAGCCGGGCGGCGGCAAGTACGGGATCATCGAGGACTACGGCGGCCACGGCATCGGCACCGAGATGCACATGGACCCGCACCTGTTGAACTACGTCGAGCGCAAGCGCGGGAAGGGGCCGAAGCTGGTCCCCGGGTTCTGCCTCGCGATCGAGCCGATGGTGTCGCTCGGCACACCGCGGACCGATGTGCTCGAGGACGACTGGACCGTGATCACCACGGACGGGACCTGGTCCTCGCACTGGGAGCACTCCGTGGCACTGACGGCTGAGGGACCGCTGGTCCTCACCGCACCCGACTGCGGCAGGGCGAAGCTCGCGGAGTACGGGGTCACGGCAGCGCCCGATCCCCTCGCGGTCTGACGCTCGCGCTTCCCGTCCGCCCGCTTTCTCCGCCGATCGTGCGATCGGCCGGCCCCGCCCCTGGCGCATACCGCGCCGAGGGGCGGGGCATCTTCATGAGTGGCAGAGGAGGGCGGAGGTCAATTCGTCTTTCCGGGGGCCCTGACGTAGACTGACTCGTCGGCTCTCGTGCACCCGCATGTCTGCATGCGTTTGCGCGAAGTCGATCAAGGTAGTCGATTCGAAGGGCAAAGCGTGGCCAAGAAGCAAGGTGCCATCGAGATCGAGGGCACTGTCGTTGAGTCTCTTCCGAACGCGATGTTCAAGGTGGAGCTCCAGAACGGCCACCAGGTCCTGGCGCACATCAGCGGCAAGATGCGCATGCACTACATCCGCATCCTCCCTGACGACCGGGTCGTGGTGGAGTTGTCTCCGTACGACCTGACGCGTGGCCGGATCGTCTACCGCTACAAGTAGATCTTGCCTTGCTCCGTGTCCCGGTTCCGGGGCGCGGGGGGTGGCACTGACCCGGAGAACCTCACCTAATGAAGGTCAAGCCGAGCGTCAAGAAGATCTGCGACAAGTGCAGGGTGATCCGCCGTCACGGTCGGGTCATGGTCATCTGCGAAAACCCGCGCCACAAGCAGCGCCAGGGCTGACGCACGACCGCACCTTCTGCACTTCGCAGATACTTCGCGCGACGCAGCAGTACATGTTCATACGCAGGATCCAGGGCTGAGTCTCATCAGGCCTGACACCCCCGGTCGGAGGCCGGGGACCCGGTTCGTACCGAATGCTCGGTCCCTTGGATCAGAGGACGACGGCGGGCGGGATCCGGTTCTGCGGAAGACCTCCGAACGACAACTGGAGCCATTGAATGGCACGCGTTTCCGGTGTTGACATCCCGCGCGAAAAGCGTGTGGAGGTCGCCCTCACCTACGTGTTCGGCATCGGCCGGACGCTTTCCCAGCTGACGCTGGCCGAGACCGGCGTGAACCCCAACACGCGCGTTCGTGACCTCTCCGAGGAGGAGCTGGTCAAGATCCGCGAGTACGTGGACGCCAACATCAAGACCGAGGGTGACCTCCGTCGCGAGATCCAGGGCGACATTCGCCGCAAGATCGAGATCGGCTGCTACCAGGGTATTCGCCACCGCCGTGGCCTGCCCGTGCACGGTCAGCGCACCAGCACGAACGCCCGTACCCGCAAGGGCCCGCGTCGCGCGATCGCCGGCAAGAAGAAGCCGGGCAAGAAGTAGTCCTCAGCGGACAACGCTTCATCAGCGGTCTTCGCTGTAGGACCGACCACCTCCCCGTAGGAGAAATAGATGCCCCCCAAGGGTCGTCAGGGCGCTGCCAAGAAGGTGCGCCGCAAGGAAAAGAAGAACGTCGCTCACGGGCACGCTCACATCAAGAGCACGTTCAACAACACGATCGTCTCGATCACGGACCCCGCGGGCAACGTGATCTCCTGGGCCTCCGCCGGCCACGTCGGCTTCAAGGGCTCGCGCAAGTCCACCCCCTTCGCCGCGCAGATGGCCGCCGAGTCGGCCGCCCGTCGCGCGCAGGAGCACGGCATGCGCAAGGTTGACGTCTTCGTGAAGGGCCCGGGCTCCGGTCGCGAGACCGCGATCCGCTCCCTCCAGGCCACTGGCCTCGAGGTCGGCTCCATCCAGGACGTCACCCCCACCCCGCACAACGGCTGCCGTCCGCCGAAGCGCCGCCGCGTCTGACGCACGGCCGCTCGGTCGTCGTTCTCGACGGCCCTGTGCTGGTTCGAGGTTTCCGGGCGGTACGGCTCCGTAAAAGGGCCGTATCGCCCGTACCCTTGCTGTACCCGGCCTCTCGTGAGGCGCGGTTCCGTCGGGCGTCAAATAGCGGGCGTCCACGAAAGAAGGATCTGATCACCACATGCTGATCGCTCAGCGTCCCTCGTTGACCGAAGAGGTCGTCGACGAATTCCGCTCCCGGTTCGTGATCGAGCCGCTGGAGCCGGGCTTCGGCTACACCCTCGGCAACTCCCTGCGCCGCACCCTCCTCTCGTCGATCCCCGGCGCTGCTGTCACCAGCATCCGCATCGACGGTGTCCTGCACGAGTTCACCACCGTGCCGGGCGTCAAGGAGGACGTCACCGACCTGATCCTCAACATCAAGCAGCTGGTCGTCTCCTCGGAGCACGACGAGCCGGTCGTGATGTACCTGCGCAAGCAGGGCCCGGGTCTGGTCACCGCCGCCGACATCGCGCCCCCGGCCGGTGTCGAGGTCCACAACCCCGACCTCGTCCTCGCCACGCTCAACGGCAAGGGCAAGCTGGAGATGGAGCTGACCGTCGAGCGCGGTCGCGGCTACGTCTCCGCCGTCCAGAACAAGCAGGTCGGTCAGGAGATCGGGCGCATCCCGGTCGACTCGATCTACTCGCCGGTGCTGAAGGTCACGTACAAGGTCGAGGCGACCCGTGTCGAGCAGCGCACCGACTTCGACAAGCTGATCGTCGACGTCGAGACCAAGCAGGCCATGCGTCCCCGTGACGCCATGGCGTCGGCCGGCAAGACCCTGGTCGAGCTGTTCGGTCTGGCCCGCGAGCTCAACATCGACGCCGAGGGCATCGACATGGGCCCGTCCCCCACGGACGCCGCCCTCGCCGCTGATCTCGCCCTGCCGATCGAGGAGCTCGAGCTCACCGTTCGGTCGTACAACTGCCTCAAGCGTGAGGGCATCCACTCCGTGGGTGAGCTCGTCGCCCGCTCCGAGGCCGACCTCCTGGACATCCGCAACTTCGGTGCGAAGTCCATCGACGAGGTCAAGGCGAAGCTGGCCGGCATGGGCCTGGCCCTCAAGGACAGCCCGCCCGGATTCGACCCGACCGCCGCCGCCGACGCCTTCGGCGCCGACGACGACGCGGACGCGGGTTTCGTGGAGACCGAGCAGTACTGAGCCAGTACTGGGACGGCTTCCGTCCTCCGGGGTCCTTCGGGACCCCGGATCTTCGACGGGCAATCGCCCGCTCGGACACTGTCCCCGGTACCTGATACGGCCGGGGCAGACACCTAGGAGAAACCATGCCGAAGCCCGCCAAGGGTGCCCGTCTGGGCGGCAGTGCCGCGCACGAGAAGCTGCTCCTCGCGAACCTCGCGAAGTCGCTCTTCGAGCACGGCCGCATCACCACCACCGAGGCCAAGGCCCGTCGCCTGCGTCCCTACGCGGAGCGTCTGGTCACCAAGGCGAAGAAGGGTGACCTTCACAACCGCCGTCAGGTGCTCTCGGTGATCACGGACAAGAGCATCGTGCACACGCTCTTCACCGAGATCGGCCCGCGTTACGAGAACCGCCCGGGTGGCTACACCCGTATCACCAAGATCGGTAACCGCCGTGGCGACAACGCGCCCATGGCTGTCATCGAGCTGGTGGAGGCCCTGACCGTGGCCCAGCAGGCCACCGGTGAGGCCGAGGCGGCCACCAAGCGTTCCGCCAAGGACGCCGAGGCTCCGGCCAAGGTCGAGGACACCAAGGTCGAGGACGCCGCCGAGGCTCCCGCCGAGGAGTCGAAGGACGCCTGAGGCACTGCCTTGCTGTGAGCGGGTCCGTCCCTTTCGGGGCGGGCCCGCTTTCGCGTTGCCGGGGACGAGCCCGGGCTTGAGAGGATCTAGGTGTGAGTGACGAAGCGGAGCCCGGGTTCGTACGGGTGCGGTTGGATCTGTCGTACGACGGGAGCGAGTTCTCCGGGTGGGCCAAGCAGGCCGGAGGGCGCAGGACCGTGCAGGGCGAGATCGAGGACGCGCTGCGGACGGTGACGCGGACGAGGGACACCACGTACGAGCTGACCGTGGCCGGGCGGACCGACGCCGGCGTGCACGCGCGCGGCCAGGTGGCCCACGTCGACCTGCCCGAGGAACTGTGGGCCGAGCACCGCGAGAAGCTGCTGAAGCGGCTCGCCGGGCGGCTGGCGAAGGACGTACGGGTGTGGTCGATGACCGAGGCGCCCGCAGGGTTCAACGCGCGCTTCTCGGCGGTCTGGCGGCGCTATGCCTACCGCGTCACCGACGAACCCGGTGGCGTCGACCCGCTGCTGCGCAGTCATGTCCTGTGGCACGACTGGCCGTTGGACGTGGACGCCATGAACGAGGCGGCCGGGCGGCTGCTGGGGGAGCACGACTTCGCCGCCTACTGCAAGAAGCGCGAGGGCGCGACGACCATCCGTACGCTCCAGGAACTGAGCCTGGTGCGCGGTGCGGACGGCGTCATCACCGCCACCGTGCGGGCCGACGCCTTCTGCCACAACATGGTGCGGTCGCTGATCGGGGCCCTGCTGTTCGTGGGGGACGGGCACCGCGGACCCGAGTGGCCGGGGAAGGTGCTCGCCGCCGGCGTACGGGATTCGGCCGTCCATGTCGTACGGCCGCACGGGCTGACGCTCGAAGAAGTCGGTTACCCCACGGACGAGTTGCTGGCCGCGCGGAACAAGGAGGCGCGGAACAAGCGGACGTTGCCGGGAGCGGCCGGGTGCGAGACCTGCTGACACCCGCCGTGTCCGCCGGGGGCGATGCCTCGGCTGATAGCGCGTCAACCGGGAGTGCTGTGCTGTGCTCTCACCCGAGAGTGCCTCAACTGCCGGTCGCCGGGATCCACTTGACGAGGGTGATCGATCGCGGACGGGCGGACGGGCGTGGAGGAGCGGGTGAAGGCGGCGGAGCGGGGCGGCGGCCGGTGTTCGTCGGCCGCCGCCGGAACCGCTACTGGTTGGCCGCGGCCGACGCCTGGGCCTGGCCGCGCCGGCTGATCTGACGGAAGGTGAACTCCGCGAGATCGTCGCCGGTCGTGAACACCGCGGTGTCCTTCGCCGTCACGTCCTTGCCGTCGGTGAAACCGGAGAGGGTGAAGTAGGCGTAACGGCCGTAGGCGTTGGTGGTCGAACGGCAGACGGCCGAGTCGCAGAACGCCTTGATGCCGTTGCCGGGGAGCGAGGCGATGATGCTCTTGTTGTCCGCGTCGCCCTTGGCCTTGGTCGCCTCGGCCTCGGTGTCGAAGACCGCGACGCCGACTGTCACCGCCACCCCGTCCTTGACGTAGGTGACGCGCAGGAAGCGGGTGCAGCCGTCCTTTTTGAGGACCGGCGGCAGCGTGCCCTTCGCGGCCGAGGCGCAGTTCTTCGTGTCGGCCGTCGGACCCTTGCGGTACACACGGTCGCCCATGGTGAGCTGCGTACCGGGGAAGAGGATGTCCGGGCTCAGCGGCGCCGTGTCCTTCTGCGCGCTGGCTATGAACTGCTTCGGATCCAGCGGCGGCGGAGCCGAGGTCGGCGCGAAGGACGGAGCCGGTGTCGTGGCACCCGGGATGTCCGCGCTGGCGGGCAGCTTGGACGGTTCGTTCCCCGCCTGGTTGTTCCCGTTCGCGTTGGCGACGGCCATGGCCACGGCCGCGCCGACCGCGACGGTGGCCAGGGCCCCGCCCACGATGAACAGCACTTTGCGGCGCCTGTTGCGCGTTTCGGAAGCCTCTGCCATTGCGGCCCAGTCGGGATTCCCGCCGGACCGCTGATTGCCCCACTGAGGCGGTTGCTGAGACCCCGGCTTCCAGGGGTCCCACGGGGGCTGCCCCTGCCCACCCTGCCCATAACTCATGCGCCGCATCTTAGACGGGCGTTGGGGGGTGCCGGTCCGCTCCACCGGGCACTTGAGCCCCTAGCGTGACCTGAATGCTGACGGGCAAAAGTGACATCTCAGGGTGGTTGGTACGTAGGGCCTCCTGGCACGCGTGGGCGGTGTCGGGCGCGGTGCTGTGCGCGCATGTCGTGGGCGTCGCGCGCCGCAGTGCGGCAGGAGGGATGGACAACGCGATCGTCGTACGGGCCGCGCGTACCTGGCTGGACGGCGGCTCG
Organism: Streptomyces rhizosphaerihabitans; assembly: GCF_025399795.1. Taxonomy (GTDB): domain Bacteria; phylum Actinomycetota; class Actinomycetes; order Streptomycetales; family Streptomycetaceae; genus Streptomyces; species Streptomyces rhizosphaerihabitans. The sequence goes on from NZ_JAODTZ010000017.1 coordinate 104,255, forward strand.
CCCTATGCCGACCGGCACTTCCTCTATTTCCCGAGCGCGGTGCTCGCCGCGGTGCCGCAGACGCTGCTCCCGGCGTACGCGCTGCGGGTGCTGGTGCCGCTGACCGTGACGGCGCTGCTGGTGGCGGGCTGGGCCTGGGCGCTACGGGTCCACGGGGTCCCCTGGCGCAGCCGCCTCGGGGTGCTCGGCCCCGCCGCGCTGGCGCTGGGCTTCGCGCCCTTCGGGCACCTGGTCTCGCTCGGCAACTGGACCGTGACCGCCGCCGCGGCGCTGCCCCTCGCCCTGCTGCTGGCCGCCCGGGAGCGGTGGGGGTGGGCCGGTGTGGTCATCGGCGCTGCCCTCGCCCTGAAGCCGCTGCTCGCACCGGCGGCGCTGCTCTTCCTCTTCGCGCGCCGCTGGCGGGGACTGGCCGCGGTGGTTCTGGTGCCGGCGCTGGTGTCCGGCGGGGCGGCGCTGCTGATGCCCGATCCTGCGGCGTTCGTCACACGGACGCTGCCGTTCCTGCTGCGGAGCCACGACGGCTTCGTCCGCCTTTACGAGGCTTCCCCGGTGGCGGTGCTGCCGCGGCTGGGGGTGCCGTCCTGGGTGGCGGTGCCGCTCGCCTGCGCTGTGGCGGGTGCCGGGGTCCTGGGCGCGTACCGCCGCTGGTCTCGCGGTGTTCCCGGGCCGCTGCGGCTTGTTGAGACCGCGGTGCTGCTGATGCTCTCGGCGTTCCTGGTGTCCCGGCCGTCGTACGACCACTATCTGCTCGTCGTGGTGCCGCTGCTGCTCGCGGGGCTGCCGTATCCCGGTTCGGCGGCCCGTGGGCCCTGGTTCTGGCTGGCGCTGGTGCCGCAGGTGCCCGGCGCCGACTGGCCCTGGCTGGAAGCGGTGACCCGACGTTCCTTCCGGGACTGCTTTACCCTGTGTGTATTGACTGCATCGGTGGCGCTCCGGCGTCCCCGGCATCTGCCGCTCGGCGGCCCCGACCACTTTGTCGCTCCGCGACAGGGAAGACAGGCCACGAGGGTGTGAGCACTCGCGTTTTGACCCTTCAGGGGCACCGCGGGTAAGCTTGCAGTTCGTTATGTGTATTGGCTTGCTCATTCTCACGTGAGGGGCCCTTACACCGGTCCACCGGGGCTGATGACCAGCGATCTGCACGCGGTATGCGTCACCGCAGTGCGGTCAGGGCTGTCGTGATCGTCCGTGGTGGCCATGTCAGGACCCACTCACTGAAGAAGCGAAGGCTACGACCGTGCGTACGTACAGCCCCAAGCCCGGCGACATCACTCGCCAGTGGTACGTCATCGACGCCCAGGATGTCGTCCTGGGTCGTCTGGCGACCACTGCCGCGAACATTCTGCGCGGCAAGCACAAGCCGATCTACGCGCCCCACGTCGACGCTGGTGACTTCGTCATCATCATCAACGCCGACAAGGTGCACCTCTCCGGCAACAAGAAGACCCAGAAGCTGGCGTACCGCCACTCCGGTTACCCGGGTGGTCTGCGCTCCGTCCGTTACGACGAGCTGCTGGCGAAGAACCCCGAGAAGGCCGTCGAGAAGGCCATCAAGGGCATGGTTCCCAAGAACACCCTGGGTCGCCAGGTGCTCTCGAAGCTGAAGGTCTACGCGGGCGAGAACCACCCGCACGCTGCGCAGCAGCCGGTCCCGTTCGAGATCACCCAGGTCGCGCAGTAGTTCCGGCCACCCCCTAAGACATAAAGAAATCTGAGGAGAATCGTGGCCGAGACCACCGTTGAGCAGCCGGTCGAAGAGACTGAGCTCGTCGACATCGAGAGCTACACCACCGAGTCCGAGGTGCCCGTCGAGGGCGAGTACACCTCGGAGTCGCTCGAAGGCCGCTTCGGCGACCCGCAGCCGGCCGCCGGCCTGGGCCGTCGCAAGAACGCCATCGCCCGCGTCCGGATCGTCCCGGGCACCGGCAAGTGGAAGATCAACGGTCGCACCCTTGAGGACTACTTCCCCAACAAGGTGCACCAGCAGGAAGTCAACGAGCCCTTCAAGGTGCTCGAGCTCGACAACCGCTACGACGTCGTCGCCCGCATCTCGGGTGGTGGCGTCTCGGGTCAGGCCGGTGCCCTGCGCCTCGGCGTGGCCCGTGCGCTGAACGAGGCCGACGTGGACAACAACCGCGGCGCCCTCAAGAAGGCCGGCTTCCTCAAGCGCGACGACCGTGCGGTCGAGCGCAAGAAGGCCGGTCTCAAGAAGGCCCGTAAGGCCCCGCAGTACAGCAAGCGTTAATCTTCGCTGCTTGCTTCTGCGCGTCAGTACGCGTAGCTCCGAACGCCCCGGCGGCACACCACAGTGCCGCCGGGGCGTTCGTTTATCACATTGGTTGGGCGTATAACGGCACAAGGTGCTCAAAGGCTCATGTGATCGGATGACCTCCGTATCCTTCGGGGGAAATTCGTACTCTGCAGCTTTCTCAGGAGGACAAGTGGGACGACTCTTCGGCACGGACGGCGTGCGCGGTGTCGCCAACGCGGATCTGACGGCCGAGCTCGCGCTCGGGCTTTCCGTGGCAGCGGCACACGTACTCGCCGAGGCGGGCACGTTCGAAGGCCACCGGCCCGTCGCGGTGGTCGGGCGGGATCCGCGCGCGTCCGGGGAGTTCCTGGAGGCTGCGGTGGTCGCCGGCCTCGCCAGCGCCGGTGTGGACGTCCTGCGTGTCGGTGTGCTGCCCACCCCTGCGGTGGCCCATCTCACCGGCGTACTGGGCGCCGACCTCGGTGTGATGCTCTCCGCCAGCCACAACGCCATGCCCGACAACGGCATCAAGTTCTTCGCCCGCGGCGGGCACAAGCTCGCCGACGAGCTGGAGGACCGGATCGAGGGCGTCTACGAGGAGCACCGCACCGGCGCTCCCTGGGACCGTCCGACCGGTTCCGGCGTCGGCCGGGTGAACTCCTACGACCAGGGCTTCGACCAGTACGTCGCCCACCTCATGGGTGTTCTCCCGAACCGCCTCGACGGTCTGAAGGTCGTCCTCGACGAGGCGCACGGCGCGGCCGCCCGGGTCTCGCCCGAGGCCTTCGCGCTGGCCGGTGCCGAGATCATCACGATCGGCGCGGAGCCCGACGGGCTCAACATCAACGACGGTTGCGGCTCCACCCACCTGGAGCTTCTCAAGGCCGCCGTCGTCGAGCACGGCGCCGACCTCGGCATCGCGCACGACGGCGACGCCGACCGCTGCCTCGCCGTGGACCACACGGGTGACGAGATCGACGGCGACCAGATCCTGGCCGTTCTCGCGCTGGCGATGCGGGAGCGTTCCGCACTGCGCTCCGACACCGTTGTCGCGACGGTCATGTCCAACCTGGGATTCAAGCTCGCCATGGAGCGCGAGGGCCTGGCCTTCGTCCAGACGGGGGTCGGCGACCGCTATGTCCTGGAGGAGATGAAGCGGCACGGCTACGCCCTCGGCGGCGAGCAGTCCGGGCACGTCATCATCCTCGACCACGCCACCACCGGCGACGGCACGCTGACCGGCCTGCTGCTCGCCGCGCGGGTCGCCCAGACCGGCCGTACGCTCCGGGACCTCGCCTCGGTCATGGAGCGCCTGCCGCAGGTCCTCATCAACGTGCCCGACGTCGACCGGTCGCGGGTGAACTCCTCTGCCGAGCTGGCCACCGCCGTGGCCGACGCCGAGCGTGAACTCGGCACCACCGGACGGGTGCTGCTGCGCCCCTCCGGCACCGAGCCGCTCGTCCGTGTCATGGTCGAGGCCGCCGACATCGACCACGCCCGTTCGGTGGCCGCCCGCCTCGCCGACGCGGTGAAGTCGGCGCTCGGCTAGGACAGGTCCTGATCTCTCCGCCCACAGCCGTGAGGCCCGGCACCCCTGGAAAGCGCCAGGGGTGCCGGGCCTCACGGTTGTGGGCGGCGGGCGCCGCCGGACGGGCTGTCACCGGGCGGGGTCCGGCCGGACGACCTGCCGCTTGCGCTGCATCGCCCAGAACCACTTCTGGGCGAGCAGTGTGAGCGTGCCGGCCACCACGATGCCGAGCAGGTTGAACAGCAGCTGCTTGGTGGATCCCCAGGTCTGGGCGTAGTCCGTGTAGCTGAGGGCCACGGCGGCGTTCGCGGCGGCCGGGACCGTGGTCACCGAGATCGCGACGCCGATCAGGGCGCCGGACTTGGCGGAGGTGAGGGACAGCGTTCCGGCGATTCCGGCGAGGAACGCCACCACGAACGACATCCAGTCCGGCTTCCAGATGAACGCCGTGTTCGGCCGGGCCGCCTCCACCATGGACTTGTCGAACAGCCCGAAGACGTCCATCAGCCAGCTGAAGCCCGCGGTCATGACCATCGCGGCCGCGAAACCGGCGAGCAGTGCCCACAGGGACCGCCACACCAGGTGCGGGGCCCGCTGCACCAGCGCCGTGCAGATGCCGGCCAGCGGCCCGAACTCCGGGCCCACGGCCATCGCGCCGACGATCAGGATCGCGTTGTCGAGCATCACACCGCAGGCCGCCAGCATCGTGGCCACGGTGAGGAACGCGAGATAGGTGACGTTGAGCGTCGACTCCTCATGCGTCGCGTCCCGCAGCTGCTCCCACAGCACCGCGTCCGCGCCCTCGCCGGGGGCCTCCTCCTCCGCCCGGTCGGCCCGCTCCGACAGCGACAGCTCGATGGTCTCGACGGCGATCGACCCGGTCCGGTCGAGCCCCGACTCCCGCAGCGCGCCGATGAGTTCGTCGCCCGCCTCGCGCGCGACGTCGCACATCACGACATCGCCCGCCGGATCGCGGGCGGCACCCGGGAGCACGACGAGGTGCGTCGTGCCGACCGTCTTCTCGATCAGGCGTACTACGTCCTCGGTGCGGTCGGCAGGAGTGATCAGGCGCAGGTGCAGCATGGCCGCAGACTAGTCGTACGTACGGGACGGCCGTACGGGACGGCCGTCGGGACTACAGTTTCCGCAGGCTCAGGCGCTGCACCTTGTGGTCCGGGCCCTTGCGTACGACGAGGGTCGCCCGGCCGCGGGTGGGGGCCACGTTCTCCAGCAGGTTCGGCTTGTTGATGGTGCGCCAGGTCGTACGGGCGTAGTCGAGGGCCTCGTCCTCCGAGACCTGGGTGTACCTGCGGAAGTACGAGTCCGGTTTCTGGAAGGCCGTCGCGCGGAGTTTGCCGAAGCGGTTCAGGTACCAGCGCTCGATGTCCTCGGGGCGGGCGTCGACGTACACACTGAAGTCGAAGTAGTCCGCCAGGCCGACGCGGGTGCGGCCGTCCTTGCCGGGCAGCGCAGGCTGCAGCACGTTCAGGCCCTCGACGATGAGGATGTCGGGACGGCGGACCGTGAGCCGCTCGCCGGGCACGATGTCGTAGATCAGGTGCGAGTAGACGGGTGCCGTCACCTCGTCCTTGCCTGCCTTGATGTCGGCGACGAACCGGGTCAGGGCCCGGCGGTCGTACGACTCGGGGAAGCCCTTGCGGGACATCAGCCCGCGCGCTTCGAGTTCCTTGGTGGGGAGCAGGAAGCCGTCCGTGGTGACCAGCTCGACGCGGGGGTGCTCGGGCCAGCGGGAGAGCAGGGCCTGGAGCAGCCTGGCGACGGTGGACTTGCCGACGGCCACGGAACCGGCGACGCCTATGACGAACGGGGTGCCGGACTGCGAGCCCTTCTCACCGAGAAAGGTGTTCAGCGCGCCCCTGAGCCCGTCCGTGGCGCCGACGTACAGATTCAGCAGTCTGGACAGCGGCAGATAGATGTCCCGCACCTCGTCGAGGTCGATGACATCGCCCAGGCCGCGCAGCTTCTCGAGCTCCTCGGCGTTCAGCGTGAGCGGCGTCTTCTCGCGCAGCGCGCTCCACTCGGCGCGGGTGAGATCGACGTAGGGAGTCGCCTCCGGCTTTGACCGGTGGGCGCTCCGCGGCAACGGGGAGACCGGAGAGATCACAGTCCATTGTTAACGGAGTTTGAACAAGGTGGTAGGTGGGGTGCGTCACGCGCCGCTCTCCGCGGTTGCTGCACCCCGCCGGCGCGACCCACCGCCCGGCGTGTGACGGAGCGGTGCGGGTGGCCGCGTCCCGGTGACAGGGACGCGGCCATCCGCTCACGTCACCGAGGTCCGGGCCGGCCGCGGGCCGGTGGCCTCAGGGCCGGTCTACTCGTTGAACCACTCGGAGAACTTGCAGGCCTCACCGCCTTGCCAACAGACCTCCATCTGGTAACTGGCGAGCTGGCCGATGTTGTAGCCCTTCTTGTCGCAGCCGTTGTCGCCACCGTCGTCGAGGGACATCGCCACCGACGTCAGCCCGCTGGCGTTCCGGACCCACAGGATTCCCGTCACGCCATGGCCGTCGGCCTTGGTGTCACAGACCTGGAATACGTCGCCGTCATCGATGAACTTCATGTAGCCGCGGCCATTGGCGAGGTTGATCTGCTTGTTGCTGGTGGCCTGGGCCGGAGACGACAGGGCGACCATCAGGCCGGCGGTTGCCGCGCCGATCATGGCCATGCGGCTGAACTTGGACTTGGTCACTGTTATTCCTCTCTTCGCGGGGCATGGGAAAGCCCCGAATGTGACGGGAGAAACACGCCCTTGCGGGAAAGAATTCAGCGATCGCCGCCATGGCATTTCGCCTCGTTCATATGCGCCCGCGTCAATGTCGCGCCAGTTCCACCGGATGCCGTTTCAAGCTGAAGGCACCGGCATGGGAACTCGCGTGCTTCGAGGTGATGGCCTGGCCGAGAGGGCGATCGCCTTGGCGTGCCGGTCGATCGGCGGAGAATTTCCTAATTCGCCCACGACGGTGCGCCGTGGCCGAGCCCGTCGGCCCGCACCGCGATCCCTGCAAGGGAGTCGTGATCGGAGAACTCATGGGGGTTCAGGCGGCTTTGAAAGCGAGAGACCTGGCTGTGCCGACCGTCCGAACGCCGCAAAAGGGCAGGCGTGAGATATACGGCGTGCAGGTGCTGAGACATGAAAGATCCCTCCCCGTAGCGACATTGATCCCCCGGTCGCCGACCGGTCTGCGCGAGAGCGGATCTGGTCATGATCCGTTCAGCGCCGTGTCAGGTTATGCACGCGTGTTCTATTCGTCAAGAGGTATTCGGAGTTACCGCCAGGCGTCCGTCGGATGTCCGCTGCGCGTTTGTGTCAAGGGTGGAATTTCCGATTCCGGGCACGCTGCGGCCCTTTCCGGCGGGCGGTGGCGCTTAGGCTCCGAGCATGTGTGGAATCGTGGGATACGTGGGGCCGCAGTCGGCGCTCGATGTCGTGATGGCCGGATTGAAGCGGCTGGAATACAGGGGTTATGACTCGGCGGGCGTCGCCGTGCCGGCGGACGGCGGGCTGGCCGCGGCCAAGCGGGCCGGGAAGCTGGCCAACCTGGAGAAGGAACTGGCCGAGCGGCCGTTGCCGAACGGTGCGACGGGCATCGGGCACACCCGCTGGGCCACGCACGGCGGGCCGACGGACGCCAACGCCCATCCGCATCTCGACAACGCGGGGCGCGTCGCCGTCGTGCACAACGGGATCATCGAGAACTTCGCCGCCCTGCGGGCCGAGCTGGCGGAACGCGGCCACGAGCTGACCTCCGAGACCGACACCGAGGTGGTCGCCCACCTGCTCGCCGAGGAGTTCTCCTCCTGCGCGGACCTGGCGGAGGCGATGCGGCTGGTGTGCCGACGCCTGGAGGGTGCGTTCACGCTGGTCGCCGTGCACGCGGACGAGCCGGATGTGGTGGTCGGGGCGCGTCGGAACTCGCCGCTCGTCGTCGGCGTCGGCGAGGGCGAGGCCTTTCTCGCCTCGGACGTCGCCGCGTTCATCGCCCACACCCGCTCCGCGATCGAACTGGGGCAGGACCAGGTGGTCGAACTGCGCCGCGACGGCGTGACCGTCACCGGGTTCGACGGCAGCCCCGCCGAGGTCCGCTCGTACCACGTCGACTGGGACGCGTCGGCGGCGGAGAAGGGCGGCTACGACTACTTCATGCTCAAGGAGATCGCCGAGCAGCCCAAGGCGGTCGCCGACACCCTGCTGGGACGGATCGACGCGGCGGGCTCGCTGTCGCTCGACGAGGTGCGCATCCCGGTCCAGGTGCTGCGGGAGGTCGACAAGGTCGTCATCGTCGCCTGCGGAACCGCCTTCCACGCAGGGCTGATCGCCAAGTACGCCATCGAGCACTGGACGCGCATCCCGTGCGAGGTGGAGCTGGCCAGCGAGTTCCGCTACCGGGACCCGATCCTGGACCGCCGTACGCTCGTCATCGCGATCTCGCAGTCCGGCGAGACGATGGACACGCTGATGGCGCTGCGGCACGCCCGCGAGCAGGGCGCCAGGGTGCTGGCGATCTGCAACACCAACGGCTCGACGATCCCGCGCGAGTCCGACGCGGTGCTGTACACGCACGCCGGCCCCGAGGTCGCCGTCGCCTCCACCAAGGCGTTCCTGACCCAGCTCGTGGCCTGCTATCTGGTGGCGCTGTACCTGGGCCAGGTGCGCGGCACCAAGTGGGGCGACGAGATCCAGGCCGTGATCCGGGAGCTGTCACGCATCTCCCGCGAGGTCGAGCGGGTCCTGGAGACCATGGAGCCGGTACGGGAGCTCGCGCGCTCCCTCGCCCACAAGGACACCGTGCTGTTCCTCGGGCGGCACGTGGGCTATCCGGTCGCGCTCGAAGGCGCCCTGAAGCTCAAGGAATTGGCGTACATGCACGCCGAGGGCTTCGCGGCGGGCGAGCTGAAGCACGGCCCGATCGCGCTGATCGAGGAGGACATGCCGGTGGTCGTCGTGGCCCCCTCGCCGCGCGGGCGCTCGGTCCTGCACGACAAGATCGTCTCCAACATCCAGGAGATCAGGGCCCGGGGCGCCCGCACGATCGTCATCGCGGAGGAGGGCGACGAGGCGGTCGTACCGTACGCCGACCACCTCATCCGCATCCCCGCCACACCCACCCTCCTCCAGCCGCTGGTTTCCACCGTCCCCCTGCAGGTGTTCGCCTGCGAACTGGCGACGGCCCGGGGCAACGAGGTGGACCAGCCGCGCAACCTGGCGAAGTCGGTGACGGTGGAGTGAGCGGCGCCGCAGCGTGAGTCCGTGCCGCGGCCCCGCCCTCTAGGGTGCGGACATGAGCATCATCGGGGTCGGTATCGACGTGGCCGAGATCGACCGGTTCCGGGCGTCGTTGGAGCGGACGCCCGGGCTGGCCGAACGCCTTTTCGTGGAGCGTGAGTTGCTGCTGCCCAGCGGCGACCGGCGGGGCATCGCCTCGCTCGCGGCCCGGTTCGCGGCGAAGGAGGCGCTCGCCAAGGCGCTGGGCGCCCCGGCGGGACTGCACTGGACGGACGCCGAGGTCTTCGTCGAGGACAGCGGCCAGCCGCGGCTGCGTGTCAAGGGCACGGTGGCGGCCCGGGCGGCCGAACTGGGCGTGCGCTCCTGGCATGTGTCGCTCAGTCACGACGCGGGAGTGGCTTCGGCGGTGGTGGTGGCGGAGGGGTAGCCGGGCGGCCCGGCGACCGGGAGGCCTCGCTCCGGCCGGGCGGGGGCGATCCGGCGACCGGGAGGCCCCCGCTGCGGCCGGACCGGTCGTGGGCGGGGCGGTACAGCAGCCGCGAGAGCTTGCCCGGTACCTGGAACACGGGCATCACCCGGTCCGCGGCCGACGCGGCCGTTCGGGCCGGTGGCGAGGCCGGCGGCGAGGGTGGTCCGGTGGTCCGGGAGGGCGCGGCAGGGTCCGGCAGGCGCACTGGAGTCCGGGCATCACGAGGGCCCCGGCCCATGGCCCGGGGCCCGACGCGGCCGTCCGGCTGCGCGCCGGGACCGAGGTCGCCGACGAGGGGGCCGGTTCGGCGGTCCCGCTCCACCGGCCCCGGCCCGGGCGCGGCCGGCCGGGAGGTGTTCTGGACGGGGCGCACGGCGCGTGCCGGTGCGGGAGACTCGGCAGCATGCGTACTGCGTACAGCGTGGAGACCGTGAGGGCCGCCGAGCGGGAGTTGATGGCGCGGCTCCCCGAGGGGGCGTTGATGCAGCGGGCGGCCGCCGGGCTCGCCGCCGCCTGCGCCGACCTGCTGGGCCGGGTGTACGGCCGCCGGGTGGTGCTGCTGGTCGGCAGCGGGGACAACGGCGGCGACGCCCTGTACGCGGGGGCGCGCCTCGCCCGGCGCGGCGCCGGCGTCACCGCGGTGCTGCTCGCCCCCGAACGGACCCACCCGGGAGGACTGGCGGCGCTGCTGCGCGCCGGCGGCACCTCGGCCGCGCCCGGCGCCGCCGAACCGCTCGTGCGGCGGGCCGATCTAGTCGTCGACGGCATCGTCGGGATCGGCGGCAAGGGCGGCCTGCGGCCGGATGCCGCGCGGCTCGCCGAACTCGCGCACGCCTCCCCTGCCGCCGTCGTCGCCGTCGACCTTCCGAGCGGGGTCGAGGCGGACACCGGAGAGGTGCTCGGCGCGGCCGTCCGCGCCGACCTCACCGTCACCTTCGGCACCCACAAACCGGGGCTGCTCATCGACCCGGCACGCGGGTACGCCGGTTCCGTACGCCTCGTCGACATCGGGCTCGACCTGCCGGACCCGGCCGATCTGGAGGCGCTCCAGCACGCCGACGTCGCGGCCCGGCTGCCCCGGCCGGGTGCGGAGAGCGACAAGTACCGGCGCGGAGTCGTGGGGATCGCCGCCGGGTCCGCCCGCTACCCCGGAGCCGCGGTGCTCGCCGTGTCAGGGGCGCTGCGGGGCGGGGCCGGGGCCGTCCGGTACGTCGGGCCCGCCGCGGACGCCGTCATCGCACGTTTTCCCGAGACGCTGGTGTCCGACAAGGGGCCGTCCAAGGCAGGTCGGGTACAGGCCTGGGTCGTGGGCCCCGGAGCCGGCGACGACGCCTCGGCGGTCGCCGAGGTGCTCGACGCGGACGTGCCGGTGCTCGTGGACGCGGACGGGCTGCGGCTCGCCGGGCGGGGGGCCGTGCGGGCCCGCAGCGCGCCGACGCTGATGACCCCGCACGCCGGGGAGGCCGCCGCGCTGCTCGGGGTCGCCCGGGAGGCGGTGGAGGCGGCCCGGCTCGCTTCCGTACGGGAGCTCGCGGGGCTGTACGGGGCGACCGTGCTGCTCAAGGGGGCGACGACGCTGGTCGCCGATCCGACCGGCGGGGCGGTGCGCGTCAACGCCACGGGGACGGCGTGGCTGGCCACCGCGGGGAGCGGGGACGTGCTGTCGGGGCTGGCGGGGTCGCTGCTGGCGGCGGGGCTCTCCGCGCTCGACGCGGGAAGCGTCGCCGCGTATCTGCACGGGCTCGCCGGGCGCTTCGCGGCGGACGGCGCGCCCGCCGGCGCGCACGACGTGGCCGCAGCCATCCCGGAAGCCTGGCGCGACACACTCGACTGACCGCCGGTCCGCCCGGCTGACGCCGTTCGCGTCCGCCGGGCCGCGCCGCTCGTGCTGGTCCCGAAGCGGAAGGGCGGTGCAGGTGTTCTGCGGGACTCGGGGACGAGGGGTGTCCTGCGGGCGGCGGCGAACAGCTCCTCGGCGTACGCCACGTGCCTGGCGGTGGCGTAGCTGCCGTGCCGCCCGTTCATGACGGGTGCCCCGCAGCCGTGGGCGCCGCCCCGTTCACGGTCTTCGCGGCCGCCGGGCCGTCCCGCCCGCGCGGTCGCCGCGCCCGCGTACGCCCCGGGCCCGGGGAGATTGTGCGCAGGCGCGGCCTTCGCTCGGGAGGGACCGTCCGCGGGTGATCGGGCGGGCCGGGGACCGGCCGCCGGACGCGTTGCCCAGATCGGGGGACCCTTTCCGCGCGCCGCCCCCGGGGGCGGCGCGTTGTTGCGTATGGCTGTTCGCATGATGAGCAGACAAAGGGTGTGCCGGGGGATCGCGGTGTTGCTGGCGGTGGTGGCGGCCGTGCCCGTGGGGACGGTGGCGGCCGCGTCCGCGCCGCCGCTGCCCGCCGTTGGGCCCGTCGGTGAGCCGCTGCCCGGTGCGGCGGGATGGCCGCGTCCGTCCTGGGAGGGCGAGACCCCGGGCCGTCCGGTGCCGCTACCGGTCGTGGACACGTCCACCGCCTGGGAGGACGAGCGGGAGGCGCGGAACGCGCCCGAGAGCACGGGCGCGCCGATCACGTACGCGCCGTTCGCGGAGGCCGACGCCCGTCCGGCGGCGTGCGGCGGGCGCAGGGGCCCGTACCAGCGGCAGGCCGAGCGGTGGCTGAAGCTGAAGGTGGACGGGAAGCAGTCGGCGGCCGACTGCCGGGCCATCCGCGCCTTCCAGAAGAAGCACGGCATCAAGCCGGTCACCGGCATCGCCGGACCGGTGACCTGGGCCCGCATGCGGATACTGTCCGCCCGGAACGCCCCGCACGTCACCCGCGGCTGCCCGGCCCGCTCGTACCGGGTCGCCTGCGTCGACCTCACCCACAAGATCACCTGGGTGCAGCAGCGCGGCAGGATCCTGTATGGGCCCGTACCCATGCGCAGCGGCGGTGCCGGGCACCGCACCAGGACCGGCTGGTTCAGGATCTTCTGGAAGCACAGGTACCACTGGTCGACCCTGTACAACACCCCCATGCCGTACGCCCAGTTCTTCAGCGGCGGGCAGGCCTTCCACGCCGTCCGCGGCAGCATCCGCACGGTCGGCGGTTCGATGGGCTGCGTCAATCTGCGGCTCGCCGACGCCCGTGCGCTCTGGAAGGTGCTCAGGACGCGCGACCGTGTCTACGTGTGGGGCCGAAGGCCCGGCAGCTAGGGCCGCTCCACGGGACAGGTCCCCGTGCCGTCGCAGCGCCCGGAGCCGTCCCCGGGACCGTCCCGGGGACCGGTGCCGGAAGGCTGTCGTTCGCCTCTGAGAGACTGGGGCGCGATGACAGAGACAGCACACCCGCGGACGGCACCCCTGCGCGCCCGCGCCGAGATCGATCTGGCCGCCCTGCGAGCCAACGTGCGGACCCTGCGTGCCCACGCGCCGACCGCGGCCGTGATGGCCGTGGTCAAGTCCGACGCGTACGGCCACGGGGCGGTCCCGTGTGCCCGCGCGGCGCGCGAGGCGGGCGCCACCTGGCTCGGCACGGCCACTCCGGAGGAGGCTCTCGCGCTGCGGGCGGCCGGCCTGCCGGGGCGCATCATGTGCTGGCTCTGGACCCCCGGCGGTCCCTGGGCCGAGGCCATCGAGGCCGGCATCGACGTGTCGGTCAGCGGGATGTGGGCGCTGCGGGAGGCCGCGCTGGCCGCCGAGACCGTCGGATCGCCCGCCCGGGTGCAGCTCAAGGCCGACACCGGCCTCGGGCGCGGCGGCTGCCAGCCCGCCGACTGGCCCGAGCTCGTCGCCGAGGCCCTGGGCGCCGAGGCGCGCGGGCTGATCACCGTCACCGGGCTCTGGTCGCACTTCGCCTGCGCCGACGAGCCGGGCCACCCCTCGATCCAGGCCCAGCTCACGCTCTTCCGCGAGATGGTGGCGTACGCCGAGGAGCAGGGGGTGCGCCCCGAGGTGCGGCACATCGCCAACTCGCCGGCGACGCTGACCCTCCCCGAGAGCCACTTCGACCTCGTACGGACCGGGATCGCGGTCTACGGGATCTCGCCGAGCCCGGAGCTCGGCACCCCCGCCGACTTCGGACTGCGTCCGGTGATGACGCTGAGCGCGTCGCTCTCACTGGTGAAGCACGCTCCGGCAGGCCACGGCGTGAGCTACGGCCATCACTACGTCACCCCGGGTGAGACCACCCTCGGCCTCGTCCCCGTCGGCTACGCGGACGGCATCCCGCGGCACGCCTCCGGCACCGGCCCTGTCCTGGTCGGCGGCAAGTGGCGTACGGTCGCGGGCCGGGTCGCCATGGACCAGTTCGTCGTCGACCTCGGCGGTGACGAGCCGGAGCCCGGCGCCCGGGCGGTCCTGTTCGGGCCCGGTGACGACGGTGAGCCCACCGCCGAGGACTGGGCGCGCGCGGCGGGCACGATCGCGTACGAAATCGTCACGCGCATCGGAACCCGTGTCCCGCGCGTCTACGTGAATGTGAACGAGGAACAAGACGGGTAACACCCTTTGGCAGAACAGGCGCGCGGGGCCCGGCGAGCGGAGAGCGGCGGGCGGCGGGCGGCACACGGTGGGGCGGGAGCCGCACCGGCGCGCGCACAGCCAGAGTCGACAGCGGACGGCCGAGAGCCGACAGCCGGAGCGAAGAGGAGCGGGACGTGAGCGAGACCAGCGCGGAGGCCGTCGTGAGCGCGGCCTCGGCGGCCGCCGCCTCCGCCGGGAACTGGCGCAAGGCTGGAGTCGCCGGCGCCGCGATAGGCGTGGTCGCGGCGGGCGCCGCGGCCGGAGTCGCGATCGAGCGGCTCACGGTCGGCCGCGGCATGCGCAAGAAGGCGCGCCTCGCCCTCGACTCGACCGGCCCGTACGGCTCGCTGCGCGGCACGCCCGGCAAGGCGTACGCCGACGACGGAACCGAGCTGTACTACGAGGTCGACGAGGTCGAGCCGGAGGCTTCGCTGGCCCCGCGCCGGCGCAGGCTCTTCGGCCGCAAGGCCCCCGCCCCCGTGACCGTGGTCTTCAGCCACGGCTACTGCCTCAACCAGGACTCCTGGCACTTCCAGCGCGCCGCGCTGCGCGGTGTCGTGCGCACGGTGCACTGGGACCAGCGCAGCCACGGGCGGTCGGGGCGGGGTGTCGCCCAGCTTGAGGACCGGACGCCGGTCACCATCGACCAGCTCGGCCGCGACCTGCTGGCCGTCATCGAGGCGGCGGTGCCCGAGGGCCCGATCGTGCTCGTCGGACACTCCATGGGCGGTATGACCGTGATGGCGCTCGCCGATCACTTCCCCGAGCTGATCCGCGACCGGGTCGTGGCCGTCGCCCTGGTCGGTACGTCGTCGGGGAGGCTCGGCGAGGTCAACTTCGGGCTGCCCGTCGCGGGCGTCGCAGCCGTGCGGCGGGTGCTTCCCGGTGTGCTGAAGGCGCTCGGGCAGCAGGCCGCCCTGGTGGAGCGCGGACGACGGGCCACGGCCGACCTGTTCGCCGGGGTCATCAAGCGGTACTCGTTCGCGAGCCGGGACGTCGATCCGGCCATCGAGCGGTTCGCCGAACGGATGATCGAGGGCACGCCGATCGACGTGGTCGCCGAGTTCTACCCGGCGTTCACCGAGCACGACAAGACCGCCGCGCTCGCCCGTTTCACCGAGATGCCCGTCCTCGTCCTCGCCGGGGTCAAGGACCTGGTGACGCCGAGCGAGCACAGCGAGGCCATCGCGGACCTGCTGCCGGACGCGGAGCTGGTGCTCGTGCCCGACGCGGGACACCTGGTCATGCTGGAGCATCCGGAGGTCGTCATAGACCGCCTCGCCGACCTCCTCGTGCGCGCCGGAGCCGTGCCGGCAGGGGCTACCGTTGGCGGCTATGGAAGCACCAGCAGCAGCGCACAACCCGGCTGAGCCCGCCCAGGACGGCGTCGGCGTGCAGATCACCGTCAACTCGCCCGGACAGATGCAGGAGTTGGGCCGCAGGCTCGCCAAGCTGCTGCGCGCGGGCGATCTCGTGATGCTGAACGGCGAGCTGGGCGCGGGCAAGACCACGCTGACCCGCGGACTCGGTGAGGGGCTCGGCGTCCGCGGCGCGGTCACCTCGCCGACCTTCGTCATCGCCCGCGTGCACCCCTCCCTCGGCGGCGGACCGCCGCTCGTGCACGTGGACGCGTACCGCCTCGGCGGCGGGCTCGACGAGATGGAGGACCTCGACCTCGACGTCTCGCTCTCCGACTCCGTGATCGTCGTGGAGTGGGGCGAGGGCAAGGTCGAGGAGCTGACCGACGACCGGCTGCACGTCGTCATCCACCGGGCCGTCGGGGACACCACCGACGAGGTGCGGCACGTGACCGTCACGGGACTCGGACAGCGCTGGGCCGCCGCTGACCTGACCGTCCTCGCGGCCTGACGGCGACATGCTCGGGACCTGAGGGCGACGTGTTCGCGGCCCGACCCCACGGGGCTGCTGTCTTACCGCGGTGGGCTCGCGGTCTTACCGCGGTGGGCTCGCGGTCTCTCTGCGGTGGGCTCGCGGTCTCTCTGCGGTGGGCTCGCGGTCTCTCTGCGACGGGCTCGCGGTCTCTCTGCGACGGGCCTGCGGTCTCTCCGCGACGGGCCTGCGGTCTCACCGGGTCCTCGCGGCGCGGGCGTCTTCCGCTCGTACATTCGGCCAACGTTTCCGACAGGACGTCGGCAAAATATTGCGTTCGGCGTCCCGGCCGTGGTCACATGGACATCAGTACATAGTTAGGTCTACCTAACTATGCTTGCCCCCGAAGCCCGAGGAGGCGTCCATGTCGGCATCAGAGTCGGCTGCAGTGCCGGCTTCAGAACGTGACGTGCCGGCCGCGCCGCGCGCGATGGCCGGGGTGTCGATGCGGGATCTGCTGGCGGCGTGCGCCGCGGCGGAGGCGGTGTCCAGGCCGCCCCGCGCTCCCCTGAGTGAACCGAGTGCCTCGGAGCGCCCCCGCAGGGCCGCCTGACGCCGACGTGGCGCCGGAGGTTAGTGGCCGTCCGGTGCGGACGCTTGGACGTGGTCGCGGCGGCGGGTGGTTCATGGCCCCGTAGGGCCGCCCTGACGCCGACGTGGCGCCGGAGGTTCGTGGTCCGGCATGGCCGGCCGGACGCGGGCGCGGCGGTGGGGGGTCGCCGGACCTGTACGGCCGCTCGGGCGGCGGCGTGGCAGGGCGCCGTTACTTGACGACGACGACCTTCGCGCCCACCGTCGCGAACGCCCACATCGCGTCGCCGTCGGCACGCGAGGCACGGATGCCGCCGAGCTTCTTCTCGGGGTCCGGGGCGTCCGTGGAGCCGTTCACCGCGGCGCTGAAGCCGATGGCGATGCCGTTGACCAGCGTGAACCGTACGACGTGCTCGATCTGCGTCCCGTCGGAACCGGAGGCCGCGCCGGTCCGCGACGTGACGGCGTAGGTGCCGACGGCCGGGTCGACCGTGCCGGGGGTCACCTTGAAGGTGCGCCGCACCTTGTTGCCCGCGCCGACCAGCCAGACGCGGTCGCCGCCGGTCGAGTAGACGACCCGCACGCCGGCGCCGGACGGGGCCGGCAACGCGGCCGGGTCCTTCTTGCCGTGGGGTGCCTTGGGGGCGGTGGGCGTGGTCGACACGGTATTGCTCGGTTTGCCCAGGCTGTCCGGAACGTTCGCGGATGCCTGGAAGGCGAGGAAGCCGACCGCCGCGATCGCTGCCACGGTGAGCCCGGCCACGATTCCCGAGCTGCTCCTAGCCACCTTGTGTGCCCACCTCTCGACCTTCGTACGTACTTGCTGTGACGGTAGCAGCCGAGGGACGGGAGTCCCGGGCGGCCTTGCGTCGGGCTCCGGCGCCGTACGCTGTTTGCGTGCTCTTGCTCGCTCTGGATACCGCCACCCCCGCCGTGACCGTCGCCCTGCACGACGGTACGTCCGTCATCGCCTCGTCGAGCCAGGTGGACGCGCGCCGGCACGGGGAGCTGCTGCTGCCGGCCGTCGACCGGGTGCTCACCGAGGCAGGCCTCAAGCTGGACGCCGTCACCGGCATCGTCGTGGGCATCGGCCCCGGCCCGTACACGGGGCTGCGCGTCGGCCTCATGACCGCCGACACCTTCGGACTCGCGCTCGGCGTGCCCGTGCACGGCGTGTGCACCCTCGACGGGCTCGCGTACGCGGCCGACGTGGAGGGGCCGTTCGTCGTCGCGACGGACGCCCGGCGCAAGGAGGTCTACTGGGCGCGCTACGCCGACCGCCGTACCCGGCTGTCGGAGCCCGCCGTGGACCGGCCCGCCGAGATCGACGGGACGGTCGCCGCGCTGCCCGCCGTCGGCGCGGGCGCTCTCCTCTACCCCGACACCTTCAAGGACGCCCGCGCGCCCGAGTACGTCTCGGCCGCCGCGCTCGCCTCCCTGGCCGCGGAGAGGCTGGCCGCCGGCGAGGAACCGGAGCCGCCCCGGCCGCTGTATCTGCGCCGCCCGGATGCCCAGGTGCCCAAGAACTACAAGGCGGTCACCCCCAAGTGACCGTCGTACTGCGCGAGATGCGCTGGTGGGACATCGATCCCGTCCTGGAGCTGGAGAAGGAACTCTTCCCCGTGGACGCCTGGTCCCGGGGCATGTTCTGGTCCGAGCTGGCCCACTCCCGCGGGCCGCAGGCGACCCGGCGCTATCTGGTCGCCTGCGACGGCGACCGGCTCGTCGGATACGCCGGGCTCGCCGCCGCGGGGGACCTGGGCGACGTGCAGACGATCGCGGTGCGGCGGGACCAGTGGGGCACCGGACTCGGCGGCTGGCTGCTCACCGAACTGCTGCGGGCCGCCAGCGACTTCGACTGCGCCGAGGTGATGCTGGAGTGCCGCGTGGACAACGTCCGCGCGCAGAAGCTCTACGAGCGCTTCGGCTTCGAGGCCATCGGCTTCAGACGCGGCTACTACCAGCCGGGGAACGTGGACGCCCTGGTGATGCGCCTGCACGACCCATCGACCTCCGTACAAGGAACAGAGACCCATGGCTGACGAACCTCTCGTCCTCGGCATCGAGACCTCCTGCGACGAGACCGGTGTCGGCATCGTCCGCGGGCACACCCTGCTCGCGGACGCGATCGCGTCGAGCGTCGACGAGCACGCGCGCTTCGGCGGGGTCGTGCCGGAGGTCGCCTCCCGGGCCCACCTGGAGGCGATGGTCCCGACCATCCAGCGGGCGCTGAAGGACGCGGGTGTGTCGGCCGGAGACCTGGACGGCATCGCGGTCACCGCCGGACCCGGGCTCGCCGGGGCGCTGCTCGTCGGGGTCTCGGCCGCGAAGGCGTACGCGTACGCGCTGGGCAAGCCGCTGTACGGCGTCAACCACCTCGCCTCCCACATCTGTGTGGACCAGCTGGAGCACGGCGCGCTGCCGGAGCCGACGATGGCCCTGCTGGTGTCCGGCGGCCACTCCTCGCTGCTGCTGTCCACCGACATCACCTCCGACGTACGGCCGATGGGCGCGACCATCGACGACGCGGCCGGCGAGGCCTTCGACAAGATCGCGCGTGTGCTGAACCTCGGTTTCCCGGGCGGCCCGGTCATCGACCGGTACGCGAAGGAGGGCGACCCGAAGGCCATCGCGTTCCCGCGCGGTCTCACCGGGTCACGCGATCCGGCCTACGACTTCTCCTTCTCCGGTCTGAAGACCTCCGTGGCCCGCTGGATCGAGGCCAGGCGGGCGGCGGGGGAGGACGTGCCGGTGCGCGATGTGGCCGCGTCCTTCCAGGAGGCAGTGGTGGACGTGCTCACCCGCAAGGCCGTCCGCGCGTGCAAGGACGAGGGCGTCGACCACCTCATGATCGGCGGCGGCGTGGCCGCGAACTCGCGGCTGCGCGTGCTGGCCCAGGAGCGCTGCGAGGCGGCCGGGATCCGGCTCAGGGTGCCGCGCCCGAAGCTGTGCACGGACAACGGCGCGATGGTCGCCGCGCTGGGCGCCGAGATGGTCGCCCGGAACCGGGCCGCCTCCGACTGGGACCTGTCGGCTGACTCCTCGCTGCCGGTGACGGACCCGCACGTGCCGGGGCGCGGGCATGCGCACACGCATGATCACGTGCACGAGGTCGCGAAGGAGAACCTCTACCCGTGACCGTCGCGCTGATGTGGGAGGCACGGGCCGTCGCCGGCCGGGGCGAGGAACTGCTCGCCTGGGTGCGGGGGCAGGAGATCCCCGGGGACCCCGTGCGGCGGGAGATCCTGCGGGCACCCCAGGACCGGGTCCTCGTCATCACCTGGTGGGACGCGGCGTACGACGCGGAGCTGCCCGAACTGCCTGATCCGGACGGGGAGTTGGTGACCCGGGCGGTGCACAGGTGGCGCTTCGAGTCGGTCTGAGCACACTGACCGCCACCCGTCGGCCGACGGGCAGGGGTGGATCCCGCGGCCCACGCGGCTGACCACCGGTGGATCGCGTCGCCCATGCGGCTGACACCGCGGGTCCGGCGGCCCGTGCGGCTGACTACCGGGCGGGTCCCGCCGCCACGCGGCTGACCACCGGTGGACTGCGCCGCCCATGCGGCTGACACCGCGGGTCCGGCGGCCCGTGCGGCTGACTACCGGGCGGGTCCCGCCGCCACGCGGCTGACCACTGGTGGACTGCGCCGCCCACGCCGCTGACCACCGGCGGGTCCCGCCGCCCGGGGCGCGGGACGGACGTACGGGCTGGATCCCGGGGGACACCGGCTGGATCCCCGAGGGCCGGTAGCCCGGGTCCTCACCCGGGCTACCGGCCCCCCAAAAAAAGCGCCCTCCGCCGGATCAGGACACCTGCGCGACCTCGGTCTCGCAGCGCATGCGCCGGTCCGTGCCCGGCTGCCGCACCGGACCCGTCAGCTTCAGCCGGGCCGTGTGGCGTACGTCCGCGCTGGAGGCGGCGAGCCGCAGCTCCAGGGCGCCCGGTTCGACGATCCGGGTGCCGGTGCGGTCGGTGAACGCCGAGAGGTCCGCGTGGAAGCGGAAGGTCACCCGGCGGGCCTCACCCGGTGCCAGGTCCAGGCGCTGGTAGCCGATCAGCCGCACGTCCGGGCGGGTCACCGAGGCCACCGGGTCGTGCAGGTAGAGCTGGACGACCTCGGCGCCCGCGCGCTCACCGGTGTTGCGGACGGTCACCGACACGTCGTACGAGCCGTCGGTGCCGATCTCGGCCTCGGGCACCTCGGCCGCCTCCCAGTCGAACGACGTGTACGAGCGGCCGTGGCCGAACGGGTACAGCGGCGTCGGGTCCAGGTTGCTGACCTCGCCCTTCAGGCCCAGCGGCGGCTGGAGATACGTCCACGGCTGGCCGCCCGGGTCGCGCGGCACGCTCACCGGCAGCCTGCCCGACGGGCCGACCCGGCCGGACAGGACGCCCGCCACCGCGGGGCCGCCCTCCTCGCCCGGGAAGAACGCCTGGACCACACCGCCGAGACGGTTCTGCCAGCGCCCGAGCGCGTAGGGGCGGCCGGTGAGCAGCACCAGGACCACCGGGACCCCCGTGGCGACCAGGGCGTCGAGCAGTTCACCCTGCACGCCCGGCAGGCCGAGGTCGGCCACGTCGCAGCCCTCGCCCGAGGTGCCCCGGCCGAACAGTCCGGCACGGTCGCCGAGCACCGCCACGCACACGTCGGCCTCTGCGGCCCGTGCCACCGCCTCCTCGAAACCGGACCGGTCCGGCTCGGAGACCCCGCAGCCCTGCGCGAACGTCACCTTGGCGTCCGGCAGTTCGGCGCGCAGCGCGTCGAGCACGGTCGGGATGTCCACACCGGTGGGCACCTCGGGATGGTGCGTGAGCACGTGCGAGGGGAACGAGTAGCAGCCGAGCATCGCCAGGGGGTCGTCCGCGCGCGGCCCGACCACCGCGATCCGGGTGTCCGGGGCCAGCGGCAGCACGCCGTCCGCGTTGTCCAGGAGGACCACCGATTCCTCGGCGAGCTTGCGGGCGAGCACCCGGTTGGCCGCGGAGTCCAGGTCGACGGGGCGGCCGGTCTCCGGCTGCCAGTCCTCGTCCAGCAGGCCGAGCTCGCACTTCTGGAGCAGCACCCGGCGGGCCGCCCGGTCGATCAGCGACTCGGGGACGGTGCCCGCGCGGACGGCGGCCACCAGCGGCTCGCCGTAGCACTTCAGCGTGGGCAGCTCGACATCGATGCCGGCCTCCAGTGCCTTGTGCGCCGCCTCGGCCTCGCTGCCGGCCACCCGGTGCAGGCTCTGGAGGAAGCCGATGCCGAAGTAGTCCGAGACCACCGTGCCGGTGAAGCCCCACTCGTCGCGCAGCAGCTCGGTCAGCAGGTACGGGTCGGCCGATGCCGGGACGCCGTCCGTGTCGTTGTAGGCGGCCATCACCGAACGGGCGCCGCCCTCGCGCAGCGCCATCTCGAACGGCGGCAGCGTGATGTCGAAGAGCTCGCGCACACCCGCCCGCACCGGCGCCAGGTTCCGGGCGCCGGCCGAGGCCGCGTACCCGGCGAAGTGCTTGAGGGTGGCCACGACCCCGGCCGACTCCAGGCCGCGTACATAGGCGGTGGCGACGGTGGCGACCAGGTACGGGTCCTCGCCGATCGTCTCCTCCACCCGGCCCCAGCGCAGGTCGCGGACCACGTCCAGGACCGGGGCGAGGCCCTGGTGGACGCCGACCGAGCGCAGGTCCTCGCCGATGCGCCGGCCCAGCTCCTCCACCAGCGCCGGGTCGAAGGTGGCGCCCCAGGACAGCGGGACCGGGTACGCCGTCGCCTGCCAGGCCGTGAAGCCCGCCAGGCACTCCTCGTGGGCGACCGCGGGTATGCCGAAGCGGCTCGCCTCGGTGATCCGGCGCTGGGCGCGGGCAAGGGCCTGCGCGCCCAGCGCCGGGTCCACGGGGGCGGTGCCGAAGGAGCGGGTCAGCTGGCCGAGGCCGAGGGTGATCAGCTCGTCCCAGTCGTACGAGGAGGCCATCTCGCTCTGGAGCGGGGCGACTCCGCCGCCGTCCGTGGCGGCACCCACCCACACGCCGTAGAGCTGAGCGGTCTTCTCCTCCGGAGTCATCCTGGAGAGCAGGTCGTCGACGCGGGTCGCGGCGGGCAGGGCGGGGTCGCGCCAGGGAGGGGTGGTCATGGAACTCCTGTCGGGGAAAGGGGGGTTCGACCGCCCCTGGTCGTACACGTTCACTTGCCGCCCACACCCATGAGGCCGCCGACCAGCGCGCGGCGGGCCACCAGGTACACGATGAAGATCGGGACACCGGAGAGGACGACCGAGGCGAGGATCGCGGGAATGTTCACGCCGAACTCGCTCACGTAGTCGAACAGGCCGAGGGTCAGCACCCGTGGCCCGTCGGACTGGGTGAAGATCAGTGGGAAGAGGAAGCCGTTCCAGGCCTGCAGCGCCGAGTAGATGACGACGGTGCTGATGCCGCCCTTGGACATCGGGATGACGAGCTGGAACAGCATCCGGGTGGTGGAGGCGCCGTCCAGCGCCATCGCCTCGTACATCTCCTCCGAGATGTCCCGCAGCGTGCCGGTGAGGATCAGGACCGACACCGGCATGGCGAACGCGGCCGTCGGCAGGACGATCGCGAGCAGGCTGTCGTAGAGGTTCAGTTTGGCGATCATCAGATAGAGCGGCACCACGACGGCCTGCGCCGGGATCGCCACGCCCAGCAGGAACAGCCGGAACGCGGCCCCCGACCAGACGCTGCGGGTCCGCACGGCCACGTAGGACAGCGGGACGCACAGCACCAGGACGATCAGCACCACCCCGGCTGCTGCCAGGACCGTGTTCCACAGCAGGTGACCGAAGCCGTTGTGCAGGACGGTGTTGTAGTTGTCCAGTGTCGGATGGGACGGCGGCTTCAGGGCGCTGTGGCCCAGCGCCTCGTCCTGGTGGGTGAGCGAGGCCGAGAACATCGCGTAGATCGGGATGATCACGACGGCCAGCCAGATCAGCGTGCCGGCGCCGGCGAGCGGGTTGGCGCGCCTGGCCCAGTGTCTGCGGCGGCGCGCGGGCCGCTCGACCGTCGGGGCGGAGTCCGTCTTCACGGGACGGGGCAAAGTGTCGTGTGACATGACGTCACATCCCTTCCCTGGTACTGCGCATCGCGCCGAAGCCGGACAGCTTCACCATCAGCAGGGACAGCGCGGTCGCCGCGAGCACCAGGAAGGAGGCGACGGCGCTCGCGTAGCCGAAGTCGTAGCTCTTGAAGCCGGCCTCGTACATCAGGTACGGCAGGATCGCCGTGTCGGTGCCCGGACCGCCCTGGGTGAGGATCAGGACCGTCTCGAAGTACGTCAGCGAACCGACGACCATGAGCACGCCGGACGTCGTCGCCGTGTTGCGGAGCTGCGGCAGCGTGATCGAGAAGAACTGCCGCAGGCGTCCGGCCCCGTCGATCGCCGCCGCCTGGTAGAGCACCTCGGGGATCTGCCGTGCCCCGCCTTGGTAGATCAGGGTGTGGAAGGGGATGAACTGCCAGCCGCCGACGAACACGATCGCGAGGAACGCGCCGCTGGTCGTGCCGAGGGTGTCCTTGTGGATGATGCCGAAGTTCGGGTCCAGCAGCGCGTAGAACAGCAGGGAGATCGCCGTCGACGACAGCAGGAACGGCACGAAGAAGATCGCCGAGAGCACCGCGCGGTTGCGCTGCCTGCCCGCCGCCCACACGCCCAGCAGCAGCGAGATCACCGTCTGGAACGCCCAGCTCACCACGGTCAGCGCGACGGTGACCGTCAGCGACTGGGTCAGCCGGTCGTCGCCCAGCAGCTTGCGCCAGTTGGCCAGACCGGCCGGCTGCGGGTCGCCCAGACCGTTCCACTTGGTGAACGACAGGTAGAAGGCGAGGAGCATCGGTGCGATGGCGAAGAACGCGAAGAACAGGACGCCGGGAAGGGCCAGCGCCGCGCTCGGGCGGCCGGCCCTGTTGCGCCGGGCGGAGCGGGGGCGGCCCGCGTCGTTCCGCGGGCCGCCCTTGACCTGCGTGACGCTCACTTCAGCTCCTTGAGCGCCGACACGAACTGCGTCGGCGAGGACTTGCCCACGAACAGCTTGTTGACCTCGGTGAGCATCGGCGTCGACACGTTCGGGTCGACCGCCTGGTCCCAGCTCAGCGTGAACGCCGGAGCCTGCTGCACCATCTGGTACTGGAACTTGGCGAACTCCGGGTTCGGCGAGGCGTCCAGGAGGTCCGCCGCGTTCGAGGTGGCCGGGACGTCACCGTTGGCTATGAGTTCCTTGGTGTACGCCAGGGAGGCGGAGTCCCGCAGGAAGGCGATCGCCGCGTCCTTGTTGGAGGTGCGGGCGTTCACCGACCAGTAGTTGGTCGGGTTGCCGACCACGTTGCGGATGTCGCCGGCACCCCCCTCGATCTGCGGGAAGGCGCACCAGCCCAGGTTCTTCTTGGCGAAGTCGGGGAACTTGCCGAGCTGCGTGGAGTACTCCCACGAACCCATCAGATGCATCGCCGCCTTGCCCTTGGCGAAGACCGCGGGAGCGCCGCCGTTGCCGTAACCCACCGAGCTGTAGCCCTTGCCGAAGGCGCCGTCGTCGATCAGCTGCTTGACCGTCTGGGCGGCCTTGAGGACGGCCGGGTCGCCCCAGGCGGAGGCGTCACCGTTCTTGATCTTGTCGAAGACCTGGGGGCCGCCGATCCGGTCGACCAGGTACTCCAGCCACATCAGCTCGGGCCAGATGTCCGCTCCGCCCAGTGCGAACGGGGTGATGTTCGCCTTCTTCAGCTTGGTGTTGATGTCCAGCAACTGGTCCCAGGTGGTGGGCGGCTGGAGCTTGTTCTCCTCGAAGACCGTCTTGTTGTAGAAGAGGATCACGGGCTGCATGCCGCGCATCGGCACGCCGTAGTTCTTGCCGTCCAGTCCGCCCGACGCCAGCACCGACGGCAGGAAGCCGCTCTTGAGCACGGAGTCGGACGTGATGACGTCGGTCAGGTCGACGAGCTGGCCGGCCTCGCGGTAGGCCTTGATGGAGCCGCCGCCCCAGTTGAAGAACACGTCGGGGGCGTTGGGCGAGCCCATCGCCGTGCGCAGCTTGGCCGGGTAGTCGGTGGCGGGCACCTTCTGCAGCTTGATCGTGCCCTTGGCCTTCTTCGCGGCGGCCGAGGCGTTGAACCGGTTGACGGACTTGACCTGAATCTTCGCCGCGTCGTCCCCGTAGACGAACGCGGTGAGCGTCCCGTCGGCGCCCGAGCCGCCGCCGGAGCCGCAGGCGGTGAGCCCGCCGACAGAGGCCAGGGCGACCGTGCCCGCGCCGAGGAACCAACGTCTGCTGTGGGACTCCATTGGACGGCACCTCTCGGTAAGCGCGAAGGATCGCCGATGATCCATCGCGAATGTTTCGAGTCAAATTTCGAATGTTCCGGGAACGTAAGACGATCCGATGGGTCCGTCAAGGGGTCGCGCAGAGATACGATCGCCCGCATGAAGCCTGGGAAGTCCGCAGAAGCACAGACGGCGACGCTGGCCGAGATCGCCCGGGAGGCCGGTGTGTCGGCTCCGACTGTTTCGAAGGTCCTCAACGGCCGCGCCGACGTCGCCCCCTCGACCCGGTCCCGCGTCGAGGAGCTGCTGCACGCGTACGGCTACCGCCGCCGGCGGGCCGAGGCTTCCCGCTCACCGCTGATCGACCTGGTCTTCCACGAATTGGAGAGCGCCTGGGCCATGGAGGTCATCCGGGGCGTGGAGAACGTCGCCCGGGACGCCGGCCTCAGCGTGGTGCTCTCCGAGTCCGCCGGGCGGCTCACTCCCGGCCGGACCTGGGCCGACCAGGTCGCCGCCCGCCGCCCGCACGGCGTGGTCCTCGTCCTCTCGGGCCTCGACGACTCCCAGCGCGCCCTGCTGACCAGCAGGTCCATCCCCTTCGTGGTGATGGACCCGGCGGGCGACCCGGGCGTCGACGTGCCCTCCATCGGCGCCACCAACTGGCAGGGCGGCCTCGCCGCCACCCGTCACCTCGTCGAACTCGGCCACACCCGGATCGGCGCCATCAGCGGGCCCTCCCGGATGATGTGCAGCCGGGCGCGGGTCGACGGCTACCGTGCCGCGCTGGAGACGGCCGGGCTGCCCGTCGACCCCTCGCTGATCGTCGCCGGGGACTTCCACCACGAGGCCGGCTACCGGATCGGCCTCGACCTGCTGCGCCGCCCCGACCGGCCCACGGCCGTCTTCGCCGGCAACGACCTCCAGGCGCTCGGTCTCTACGAGGCGGCCCGCGAGCTGGGGCTGCGCATTCCCGAGGACCTGAGCGTGGTCGGCTTCGACGATCTGCCGGTGGCACGCTGGGTGGGGCCGCCGCTGACGACCGTACGGCAGCCGCTGACGGAGATGGCCGAGGCGGCGGCGAAGCTGGTGCTCGACCTGAGCCGCCAGGAAAGGCCGTCGGCCGGTACGAGGATGGAACTGGCGACGAGCCTGGTCGTCCGCAGCAGTACGGGGGCGCCCCCGGCGTGAGACCGGACGCCTCCGGTAGCTCGCCCCTGTCGTTCGCGGTTCGGTCCGGTGGGTGGGTCGGGGCCGTGCCGGTGCATCAGCCCGTCGCCGTTGGATGAGGCGTGGCCGTCGGTGGCGACGGGCATCGATGTACCGGCAAGGCCCCTTCCGTGCGCTGCCGACCGCGGGTGCTTCGTGGTGGCCGTTCGGCCTTTCGGCCCCGGGGCGGGGGGCGTGGGGCCTGTGTGTGGCGTGGGGCCGGGGTGGCCGGATCGGCTCGAAGCCGGCCGGGGGACCGTATTGACGGGTGGGGCATCCCCCTCCACACTCCTGCGAAGTCAATCGGTTGTACAGCCGAAACTTTCGGAGGCACCCGCCATGAGAACCTCCCGAACCCGTTTCTCCAGAACCCGCCCCTTACGCCGCAGCGTCGCCGCCCTGTTCGCCGGGGTGGTCACGGTGGCCGCCCTGCTCGCGGCCGGGACGACGGCGCACGCCGCCGACACCCCGCTGCGCGACCTCGCCGCCGCCAAGGGCAAGGTCATCGGCACCGCCGTCACCGGCTCCAAGCTGACAGGGACGTACGGCGACATCGCCGGGGCCCAGTTCAACTCGCTGACGTCGGGCAACGCCATGAAATGGGGCACCGTCGAGCCCACCCGGGGCAGCTTCAACTGGGCCGAGGCCGACCAGATCGTCGCGTTCGCGCAGGCCCACAACCAGCAGGTGCGCGGTCACACCCTGGTCTGGCACAGCCAGAACCCGAGCTGGCTGACCAACGGCACCTGGACGACCGCCGAGCTGAGCGGCCTGCTCCAGGACCACATCACCACCGAAGTCACCCGCTACAAGGGGAAGCTGGCCGCCTGGGACGTGGTCAACGAGCCCTTCGACGAGGACGGCACCTACCGCTCGACCCTCTGGTACAACGGCCTCGGCGCCGACTACATCGCCCAAGCACTGACCTGGGCGCACGCCGCCGACCCGAGCGCCAAGCTCTACATCAACGACTACAACGTCGAGGGCGTCAACGCGAAGAGCACCGCCCTCTACAACCTCGTCAAGTCCCTGAAGGCGCGCGGTGTCCCGATCGACGGCGTCGGCCTCCAGGCCCACCTCATCCTCGGCCAGGTTCCCGGCACCCTCCAGCAGAACATCCAGCGCTTCGCCGATCTCGGCGTCGATGTCGCGATCACGGAGCTGGACATCCGGATGCAACTCCCCTCCGACAGCACCAAACTGGCGCAGCAGGCCGCCGACTACAAGGCGGTGTTCGACGCCTGTGTCGCGGTGACCCGCTGCTACGGAGTGACCGTCTGGGGTTTCACCGACTCCGACTCCTGGATCCCGGACGTCTTCTCGGGCTACGGCGCGGCGACACCGTACGACGAGAACTACGCGCCCAAACCCGCGTACAACGCCATCGCGACCTCGCTCGGCGGCGGAACCTCGACGCCACCGCCCACGGGCGCGTGCACGGTGACGTACAGCGTCCAGAGCCAGTGGAACACGGGCTTCACGGGGCAGGTGCGCATCGCGTGCTCCGGGGCCGCGCTGGCGTCGTGGAAGGTGAACTGGACGTACGGCGCGGGTCAGCGGATCACCCAGGCCTGGAACGCGACCTGCACCCAGAGCGGTACGGCGGTGAGCTGTGCCAACGCCTCGTACAACGGGACCGTCCCGGACGGCGGTTCGGTGACGTTCGGTTTCAACGCCTCCTGGAGCGGCAGCAATCCGGTACCGACAGTGACGTTGGGCTGAGGTTGTACTGGGGCCGGTGTGAGGTCGTTCTGAGAAGCGTGAGAGTTTTCGAAGAAACGTCACATCGAACCTCCGCTCGTAATATTTCGGACTTACGTTCCTCCTCGTGACGGGACGCAAAGAGGGCGGGGACGGGGACGGGGTCGGGTCAGTGGGCCGGCGGTCGCGGGTACTGAAGGCCGTCGGCCTCACCCTGGCGGGGGTGCTGGTGCTGGGCATCGGCACGGCGGGCTGGGCCTACTGGCATCTGAACCAGAACATCAAGAGCGTCGACATCGACAGCGCGCTCGGCGACGACCGCCCGGCGAAGGCCGTGTCGACGCCCTCGTCCCCGGCCTCGGCCTCCGCCTCCCCGCTGCCCAGCGGCGCCCTCAACATCCTGGTCCTCGGCTCCGACTCGCGCAGCGGCAAGGCGAACGCGAAGCTCGGCGGGGGCGACAGCTCCGGTGCGCGGTCCGACACGGCGATGGTCGTGCACATCGACGCCGGACGCACCCGGGCGACCGTGGTGAGCATCCCCCGGGACACCCTGGTGACCCGGCCGGCCTGCCCCACCTCCTCCGGGGGGACCACGGCGGTGGCGTACAACGCGATGTTCAACAGCGCCTATTCGATCGGCGGTCCGGTCTGCGCGGTGAAGACGGTCGAGTCCCTGACCGATGTCCGCATGGACCACTACATCGAGATCGACTTCTCCGGCTTCGCGGCCCTCGTGGACGCGCTCGGCGGCGTCACCGTGACCACGGACGAGAACATCGACGACGACAAGAGCCATCTGCATCTCACGGCCGGCGAACACCACCTCGACGGCACGCAGGCGCTGGCGCTCGCCCGTACGCGGCACGGCATAGGCGACGGTAGCGACCTTGGCCGCATAGGTCTCCAACAGAAGCTCGTAAAAGCCCTGTTGGCGCAGATCTCGTCGGCCGGACTGCTCACCGACCCGGCCAAGCTCTACAGCGTCGCGAACGCGGTGACCGGCAGCCTGACGACGGACACCGGGCTGGACTCGCTCGGCGAGTTGACGAAACTCGGCCAGAGCCTGAAGTCCCTCTCCTCCGACGAGGTCACGACGGTGATGATGCCGGTCGTGACGGCCCCCTCGGACCGCAACAGGGTGATCGCGAACGAGCCGGAGGCGAGCGACCTGTGGGCCTCGCTCAAATGAACGAGGAGAAGGCCCTCGGGACTTGAGCTTCGGGGCCCGGGATTCGAGCCTCTTTTGTATGGAATGGGTGGGAGGTTCAACCCACCCACCCTCCCTTGCCGACGGCCGAAGTGCCGTCCGGGCCAGGGGATATGACTTTTCGTGATCGGGTCGCGGCGGAGCGTGGCGGACGTGTAGCGTGCGCCGGGAAAACTTCGACCCCCGTGGGTGTTGGCGCACCGCGCGGGGGTCTGACCAAAGAGATCGAAATGAGGTCGATCCATGGCTGTCACTCAGCCTAGTGCTGCCCTGCGCCCGTCCGCCCATCCCCTGGCCAATCCGGGCTACGGAAAACGGTCGGCGCCCGACCAAACCCCACGTACGGGTCGGGACTTCGCACATCTGCCCACCCGCGAGGCATCGATCGCGACGTACATCGACCGGCTCGCCGACGAGTCCGACCTCTCGATCAAGACCCTCGCCAAGCACCTCCCGTACGGCCAGTGCGCCCTCTCCACGGCCCTCAACAACCTTTCCGTGGCAGGCCATTTGCGCCGGGTACGCCGTCCCGTCACCGTCGACGGCTGCCCCCGTTGGGTCTGGCACACCTTCTTCTCGCGCACCGCTCACGACGACGCCTGGTGGAACGCCTTCCTCGCCGGGGAGACCCCCGTGACCGAGCGGCCCGTGGCAGCGGCGGCGCGCTCGACGGCGTACGGCGTGCTGGCCCGGCTCGGCCGGATCGACGCCCGGCTGACTCTGTCGGCGGGGGAGTGCGCGGCACTGGAGGGGGAGGCCGCCGAGTGGTTCGCGCGGGGCGCAGGTGAGCCGCAGCTCGTCCAGGCGTTGACGGCGGGGCTCCCGGAGCGTGTGGCGCACGCGTACGCCTTCGTGCGCGCCCGGCTGCTCGCCAAGCTGCCCCCGCGACCCGAGCCGCAGCCACCGGCGCCCCGCTACGAGGTGGTGTGCACGGCGTGCGGGGAGCCGGGCGGGGACGGTGGCCAACTGCGGGGCGGCTTGTGCGGGGTGTGCCGGGGCGGGCGGCCCGCCCTCGCGGCTCATGAAGTGCGGGCCCATGTCGGCCGGCTGCGCGCCGTTCTCCGTTCCGGGACCCACACGGAGGAAATCGAGAAAGGCGCAGGCACATGACGACCTTGCAGCACGGTCCGCCCCTGACCGGGGCAGGATGGACGGGAGGAGGCGAAGCCATGACCCCCAGCACGTCCGACCGGCCCCAGATGCTCGTCGAGGAGTTCGAGGAGCTCGCTCGTCACGCGCCAGAGTCGGCGCGGCTGGAATTCCTGAATGGAAAGATCGGGGTCAAGCCCATGCCGGACGGCAATCACGGCGAGATCGTCGCCTGGCTCCTCAAGCGGTGCATGCAGCACCGGCCTGAGCTGTTCCTCTATCCGGAGCAAGGGTTGAAGGTCGAGGCCTACCGCAAGGGGCGGGCCAAGCCGGATGGGGTCTTGGCGCCCGAGGAGTACTTCGCCGGAAAGGGCGAGTGGTCCGAGCCCTCGGGTGTCCTGATGGTCGTCGAGGTCACCTCGCACGACCGGGACGCCGACCGGCGTGACCGGATCGAGAAGCCCGACGGATACGCGGCCGCGGGCATCCCCGTCTACCTCCTCGTCGACCGGGACACGGACAGCGTCACCGTGCACTGCGACCCCGAGGGCGGCGTCTACCGCTCTCTCACCACCCGGGCCTTCGGAGCGGTGATCGAGCTGCCGGATCCGGTCGGGTTCACGCTGGACACGCAGAAGCTCAAGGACTTCGCCGATTGACCGGATCGACCCGATCGGCCCGTCCGACCCCGCCCGGGGAAAGAAATCGAAGAAATCCGGGGACGGTGTCGAAGCGGGTGTCTCCCGTTCGACGCACGGGTGAGAGGCAGGGAGAAGCCCCGCCTCCGAGGCACCACAGACACGAGGAGTCACCATGCCCCGCTACCTTTCGCTGGTCCAGATCGACGAGAGCACCGCGCCCCCGGAGGGTCCCAGCCCCGAGCTGATGCAGCGGATGGGCGAGCTCATCGAGGAGATCACCAAGGCCGGCGTCATGCTGGAGACCGACGGCCTGGCGCCCACCGCGCAGGGCAAGCGCGTCCACTGGTCGGGCGGGCAGCTGTCCGTCACCGACGGACCCTTCACCGAGTCCAAGGAAGTCGTCGGCGGCTACGCGATCATGCAGTGCAAGGACATGGCCGAGGCCGTGGAGTGGACCAAGCGCTTCCTGAAGACGCACGAGGAGTACTGGACGGTCACCTGCGAGGTGCGGGAGATCGCCGGGGGCTGAGTGCTCTCCTGGGACCGAGTGGTACCCACGGACCGAGTGGTCCCCTCGGACTGAGTGCTCCACTCGGCCCGAGCGGTCTCCTTGGCCTGGCGCCGCCGCGGGTGTCTGATGGTGAGCTGTGGAACAGCAGCCCAGCCGAGCCCCCGCCGACGGCGTCGACACGGCCGTCGAGACCATCTTCCGCATCGAGTCCCCCCGCATCATCGCGGGCGTCGCCCGGATCGTCCTCGACGTCGGCATCGCCGAGGAACTCGCCCAGGACGCCCTGGTCGCGGCGCTGGAGCAGTGGCCGAGGGACGGCGTGCCGGACAACCCGGGCGCCTGGCTCATGGCCACGGCCAAGCACCGGGCGATCGACCTCGTACGCCGCCGGGAGCGCTACGCGCGCAAGCTGGCGGAGGTCGGGCGGGACCTCTCGCTGTCGGCGCCGCACCACGTCGACGAACCCGCCGATCCGGACGACATCGACGACGACCTGCTCCGGCTGGTCTTCACCGCCTGCCATCCCGTCCTGTCCGCCGAGGCCCGCATCGCGCTCACCCTGCGGCTCCTCGGCGGACTGACGACGTCCGAGATCGCGCGCGCCTTCCTCGTCCCGGAGGCGACGACCGCCCAGCGCATCGTGCGGGCCAAGCGGACGCTGGCGACGAAGGGGGTCGCCTTCGAGGTCCCGTACGGACCCGAGCGCGAAGCCCGGCTCGGGTCCGTACTGGAGGTCATCTACCTCGTCTTCAACGAGGGGTACGCGGCCACGGCCGGCGACGACCTGCTCCGTCCGGCGCTGTGCGAGGACGCGCTCCGGCTGGCCCGGGTGCTCGCCGAGCTGATGCCGAAGGAGCCCGAGGTGCACGGTCTCGCCGCGCTGCTGGAGCTCCAGGAGTCCCGGGCTGCCGCCCGCACCGGGCCCGGTGGCGAACCCGTCCTCCTCAAGGACCAGAACCGGCGCCGCTGGAACCGCATGCTGATCCGCCGGGGCTTCACCGCGCTGGGCCGTGCCAACGCCGTCGCCACCGGCAGCCCGGGGCCGTACGCCCTCCAGGCCGCCATCGCAGCCTGCCACGCGCAGGCCTACACCTACGAGGACACGGACTGGCGGCAGATCGCCACCCTCTACGGCCTGCTGGTGGCCCGCGCCCCCTCTCCGGTCGTCGAACTGAACCGTGCCGTGGCCGTCTCCATGGCCGACGGGCCAGGCCCCGCCCTGGAGATCGTGGACGCCCTCGCCGGTGAACCCGCCCTGCGCGACTACCACTTGCTGCCCAGCGTGCGCGGCGACCTGCTCGCCCGGCTGGGACGTACGGCGCAGGCGCGGTCGGAGTTCGAGCGGGCGGCCTCGCTGGCGCGGAACGAGCGGGAGCGCGAGCTGCTGGCGGCACGGGCCCGTGAGCTGCGGAGTTCGTGAAGTTCCCGTTCGGTAACCCCGTTCCCAACGTGATCAGCAAGGGCTTACAGTGGCGCCGCTGCCGTACACGGGAATGACGCTCTCCGTTCACCCCGCAGGCCCCCCGCGAGGCGTGGCCCGGCAGCCCATCGCGCCTACCTGGGGGTACACCCATGAAAATCTCCGCGCGCCACAGACTTGTGGCGCTCACCGCGGTGACGGCCCTGGCGGCCGGCACCGCGATCGCGCTGGCACCGGGCGCGTCGGCCGACGTCGCCGGGTGGCCGGCGACCGACGGCATGCTCACCGGGGTCATGGAAGAGACGATCTCGACGATGAGCGTGGACGGATCCACGCCGCCCGTCGGACGGCTCGAAAGGGCCGACCAGCCGTCCTGGTCGCCGGACGGCAGCCGGATGGCCTACGTCAACACCTGGACCGGCCGCGTCAACGTCGTCCGCTACGACTTCAAGGGCCCCGTGGAGCTCCCGGTCAAAACGGACAACACGATCCTCACCGCCGACCCGACCTTCTGGTACGGCGGCCGTTCCGTGGTCTTCTCCCTCAACGGCAGGCTGCAGTACGCGGCGTCCGACGGCTCCACGTACCAGAAGCACCTCTTCGCCACCGCGCAGGAGGGCTGCGACACCCAGCCCAGTGGATCCGTGGGCGGCAAGCTGGTGTTCATCCGCTCGGGCAGCACGTGCAGCGGCGACATCCGCTACGGCGCCGTGTGGCTGTACGACGGTGCGAACGGCTCCTTCAAGCAGCTGGTGGCGGGCAAGGTCACCGACCCGTCCCTCTCCCCGGACGGTACGAAGATCGCGTACGTCTCGGCCGGGAAGCTCTACACCGCCAACGCCGACGGTACCGGCGTGACGCGCCGGCTCCCCGACGAAACCGGCAACGTCTACAACCCCGCCTGGTCGCCGGACGGGACGCGGCTGGCGTACGACGTTGTGAACGCCTCGATGGACGGGGAGGACCGCACCCTCGACCTCGCCACGGGCGCCGAGAAGGTCATCTACGACGGGCCCACCGCGGTCAGGGGGTCTTTGGCCTGGCAGCCGCTGCGCAAGAACACCGTCGCCCGCGTCTGGGGCGCCGACGTCTACGGCAGCAACATCGCCGCGTCCCGCTGGACCTGGAACACGGTCGGCAAGAGTGAGCCGGGCCTGATGAACGCCTCGTCCGCCGTGCTGGTCTCCCAGAGCAGCCAGCCGTACGCGCTGACGGCCCCCGCCCTCGCGGGCAAGAAGCACGGCCCGGTCCTGATGACCCCGGGCAGCTCGCTGTCGACGTCCGTCCAGAACGAGCTCAAGCGGACTCTCAAGCCGGGCGCGAGCGTCTACCTCGTCGGCGGCACGTCGATCCTCAGCAGCTCGGTCTCCTCGAAGATCTCCGCGCTCGGCTTCACCCCGAAGCGGCTGGCGGGCACCTCGCGCTATTCGACTTCGGTGGCCGTCGCCAAGTCGATCACCAGCACGCCGGACTACGTCTTCATCGCGACCGGCACCGACTACCACTCGGCGCTCGCCGCCGCGTCGGCCGCGGGCGCGGACGGGACGAACAGCAAGGCCGTCGTCGTGCTCAACGAGGGCAACACGCTGAGCCCGTCCGTGAAGTCGTACCTCAACAGCCTCGACCCGCGTGACACCGACATGATCACGGTCGGCGGTTCGGCGAAGTACGCGCTGACTCACACCGGGTTCTCCAACTGGCCGTCCTCGTACTCCTATTACCCGGTCACGGCGAGCACCAACGCGGGCACCGCGGTCGCCCTCGCGCGCTTCTGGTGGGGCGGTCCCGGCAGCGTGGCCCTGGCCTCCACCGACAGCTGGCTCGGTGGCACCTCGGCCGCGGCGGCGATGAACGTGTTCGGCCCGCTGCTGTGGACGGACGTCGCCGGCCTCTCCTCCGAGACCAAGTCCTACCTGGTCAACGGCGCCGCGAACATCAACACCGTGGCTGCGTTCGGCGGTACCGGCTCGGTGTCGACGGCGGCGCTGAACTCCGCGGGTGCGGCGGTCAGCGCGAGCAGCAGCCAGTGGACGTACGCGCCGTACTACAACGGTGTGGCGCCGATGGCGAGTTCGTACTCCTCGGCCGGATCGGCCGCGGGTGCTCCTGCGGCGCGGACCGGCACGGACCCGCGGCCCGTCGACGAGCCGGACCTGTCCCCCCTCAAGACGGTCCACCACCAGTAGACGGTGTTGCGGGCGCCCCCACCAGCATGGTCGGGGCGCCCGCCACCCGGGTCAGGAACACCGTCGCGGACCGGGGGCCCTGCGGCTTCACCTTCCGCCGCAGTTCCTCCGGCTCGACGGCCGACCCGCGCTTCTTCACGGTCAGGACGCCGACCTCCCGTTCCCGGAGCAGTGCCTTCAACTTCTTCATATTGAAGTGGAGTTGGTCGGTGATCTCGTAGGCGGAGGCGTACGGCGTCGGGCGCAGCTCGTCCGCCGTGACGTAGGCGATCGTCTCGTCGACCAGTCCGCCGTCCAGGTCCTCGGCCACCTCGGCGACGAGGTGTGCGCGGATGACGGCGCCGTCCGGCTCGTACAGGTAGCGTCCGACCGCTCGCACCGCCGGATCCGGCAGCCCGCGTCCGCGCAGCTCGCGCGGGCCGGGCAGCAGGGTGGCGCGTACCAGGCCCGGCTCCGTGCCGAACCACAGCACCGCCTCCTTCACGTCGCCGCCGTCCGAGATCCACTCGGCCTCCGCCTCGGCGGGGATCGCCTCGTGCGGGATGCCGGGGGCGATCTTCAGAGCGGCGATCGGAGCCCGCAGGGCCGCCCCTACGGCCCAGGACAGCGGCGGCGAGTACGCCTCCGGATCGAAGATCCGGCCCCGGCCGCCCCGGCGCCCCGGGTCGACGAACACCGCGTCGTACGACGCGGTGTCCACCTGTGTCACATCCGTCTCGCGTACCTCGATCAGATCCGCGAGCCCCAGCGCGTCGGCGTTCGCCCGGGCGGCGGCGGCCGTCAGCGGGTCGCGGTCGACGGCGAGGACGCGGATTCCGGCGCGGGCCAGCGTGATGGCGTCGCCGCCGATGCCGCAGCAGAGGTCGGCGACGGAGCGGACTCCCAGCGCGCGCAGCCGCTCGGCGCGGTGCGCCGCCACGGTCGTCCGGGTGGACTGCTCGACCCCGTTCGGGGTGAAGAACATCCGTCCGGCGTCCTCGGCACCGAACTTCGCCGCCGCCCGCTGCCGCAGGCGTGCCTGTCCGAGGGCCGCCGAGACCAGTTCGGCGGGGTGCTCGCGGCGCAGCCGGGTGGCGACGGCCAGTTCCTGTGCCGGTTCGGTGGCGCGGACCTCGTCGAGCAGGGCGCGGCCCTCGGCGGTGAGGAGGGGGGCGAAGGAGACGTCGTTCACCCGGCCATTGTGGGCCAGTCGGTGGACGGTGTGCTTCCGGCGGCGGTGTCGGGGCCTTCGCGGGGGCGGTGACCTGGGAGGATCCGGCCCCATGCGACCCGTACGACAAAATGATAAAAACGGCGCAAACGGGGCCGGTGCGTGCTGGGGAGTGGGCGTACTCGCCCTCGCGCTCCTCGTCTCCGGCTGCGCCGAATCCGGCTCCGGCACGGGCGCCGACGCCGCCAAGCCGGCTCCCGGCCGGCTGTACGCCGCCAAGTCGGCCCACGACCCGCAGGCCGGGCTCCAGGCGCCCGCCGCCCGCGCCCTTGCCGCGTACGCCTCCCGGCTCCGCCTGGCGCAGGCCCGGCGCGCCGCCGTCGCCAGGCGCTGGGGGCTCGCCGAGGTGCCGCTGACACCCCCGGCGCCGCCCGCCAGGAAGCCGGTCATCGAGGCCCGCAAGGGGTTCGAGGTGGACGACCAGAAGGAGCTGGGGCTGCCGCCCGTCTTCACGACCGTCCCCACCAAGGACAAGGTCGTCTTCCTCACCGTCGACGACGGCGAGGAGAAGGACCCCGCGTTCCTGCGGATGATGAGCGATCTGAAGATCCCGTACACCGCCTTCCTCAGCGACTACCTCGTCAAGGACGACTACGGGTACTTCCGGAAGATGCGCGACCGCGGCATCACCCTCAACAACCACACGCTGCACCACCTCTATCTGCCCGCCCTGTCCTACGAGCGGCAGAAGCACGAGATCTGCGGCATGCAGGACGTCATGGAGAAGCAGTTCGGCAGGCGCCCCACCGTCTTCCGCCCGCCGTACGGCAACTACGACCAGGACACCCTGCGCGCCGCCAGGTCCTGCGGCATCGAGTACGCGCCCATCTGGGACGAGGAGGTCTTCGTCGACCACTGGGAGTACCGCGAGGAGGACCAGGACCTGCACCCCGGCGACATCGTCCTCACCCACTTCCGGGGCCGCGAGGACTGGAAGGGCACCATGCCCGACATGGTCCGCCGCTTCCTCAGGACGGTCACCGCCAAGGGGTACGCGGTCGCGTGCCTGGAGGACTACCTGTGAGGGTGCGGGTGCCGGCCGCCGGGCTGCTCGTGGCGGTGCTGCTCAGCGGCTGCGCGCAGTCCGTCGACCCCATCGAGCGGCTCGGCAAGAAGGCGGCCCAGCGGGTGCGGCCGCAGGAGTCGGCGTACCGCCGCTGGGGTCTGGCCACCCCGCTCGCCCCGGCGCCGAAAGTGCCCGCCCGGACCGCCGCGCGCACCGCGGGCCCAGGACTTCCGCCCGTCGTGGACCATGTGCGCACCCGCGACAGGGTGGTCTTCCTGACGTACGACGACGGGGCGGAGCGCGATCCCCGGTTCGTCGACATGGTCCGCGAACTGCGGCTGCCGGTCAGCATGTTCCTCACGGACAGTGTCGTCGGGCCGGGATACGGGCACTTCGCCCGGCTGCGCGCGGTCGGCGCGAGCGTCCAGAACCACACCCTCGACCACGCCTCCCTGCGCGGTCTGCCCTACGCCGGCCAGCGCGCCGAGATCTGCGGACAGCAGGACAAGCTCAGACGGCGCTTCGGCGTCCGGCCCCGGCTGCTGCGGCCCCCCTACGGCCGGTACGACGAGACCACCCTGCGTGCCGCCGCCGACTGCGGGGTCGCCGCGATCGTCCTCGGCCGGGCGGCCGACGCGCACCGGCTCCGGCCGGGCGACATCCTCGCCGGCTTCGGCGAACCGAATCTCACGGACGCCACGCTCCGGCTGCTCCGCCGGATCCAGCGGGAGGGCTTCACTCCGGCGCGGCTGGAGAACTACCTCTGAGGGGCCGCCGTCCGGTGCGGCTGGAGGAACGATCTCCAGGAGAGGGCCGTTCGGCGCGGCCGGAGGACTACCTCCGGGAGAGGCCGCCGTTCGGTGCGGTCCGGCGCCGTTCGGGCCGCGCCACGCCGACGCCTTTGGCACTCCGCTTGACCGAGTGCTAATCGCAGTCATAGTCTCAGGTCTGGCACTCCCCCCTGGAGAGTGCCAATAGCGACAGGCAGATCCGGCACCCGCGACGACGGATCCACCTGGTCGCCACCTCAGACAGTTAACCCCGTGAGATCTCCGAAGGGGGAGGTCGGATCGTGACGACCACCAGCTCCAAGGTTGCCATCAAGCCGCTCGAGGACCGCATTGTGGTCCAGCCGCTCGACGCCGAGCAGACCACGGCCTCTGGCCTGGTCATCCCGGACACCGCCAAGGAGAAGCCCCAGGAGGGCGTCGTCCTTGCCGTGGGTCCGGGTCGCTTCGAGGACGGTAACCGTCTTCCGCTCGACGTCACCGTCGGCGACGTCGTGCTCTACAGCAAGTACGGCGGCACCGAGGTGAAGTACAACGGCGAGGAGTACCTCGTCCTCTCGGCCCGCGACGTGCTCGCGATCATCGAGAAGTAATTCACCCGGTAAGGGCGTTCGGGGTCATTCCCCGGACAACCCCGCACCAAGCATTGCAGTGAACTGCGCCCCTGGCCCCCGCTACCTTTGATGAACCGGGCGCTGGGGGCGCCGTTCGTTTCTCCCAAGTTTTCCGAGAGGGCTGAACCGCTCCCATGGCGAAGATCCTGAAGTTCGACGAGGACGCCCGTCGCGCCCTTGAGCGCGGCGTCAACAAGCTTGCCGACACGGTGAAGGTGACGATCGGCCCCAAGGGCCGCAACGTCGTCATCGACAAGAAGTTCGGCGCCCCCACCATCACCAACGACGGCGTGACCATCGCCCGCGAGGTCGAGCTCGACGACCCGTTCGAGAACCTCGGCGCGCAGCTGGTGAAGGAGGTGGCGACCAAGACCAACGACATCGCGGGTGACGGTACGACCACCGCCACCGTGCTGGCCCAGGCGCTCGTCCGCGAGGGCCTGCGCAACGTCGCCGCCGGCGCGTCGCCCGCCCTCCTGAAGAAGGGCATCGACGCCGCGGTCAAGGCCGTCTCCGAGGAGCTCCTCGCGACGGCCCGCCCGATCGACGACAAGTCCGACATCGCCGCCGTGGCCGGGCTCTCCGCCCAGGACAGCCAGGTCGGCGAGCTCATCGCCGAGGCGATGGACAAGGTCGGCAAGGACGGTGTCATCACCGTCGAAGAGTCCAACACCTTCGGTCTGGAGCTGGACTTCACCGAGGGCATGGCCTTCGACAAGGGCTACCTGTCCCCGTACATGGTGTCCGACCAGGAGCGTATGGAGGCCGTCCTCGACGACCCGTACATCCTCATCCACCAGGGCAAGATCAGCTCCATCCAGGACCTGCTGCCGCTGCTGGAGAAGGTCATCCAGTCGAACGCCTCCAAGCCGCTGCTGATCATCGCCGAGGACGTCGAGGGCGAGGCCCTGTCGACCCTGGTCGTGAACAAGATCCGCGGCACGTTCAACGCCGTCGCCGTGAAGGCCCCCGGCTTCGGTGACCGCCGCAAGGCCATGCTCGGCGACATCGCCACCCTCACCGGTGGTCAGGTCATCGCCGAGGAGGTCGGCCTCAAGCTCGACCAGGTCGGCCTGGACGTGCTCGGCAGCGCCCGCCGCGTGACGATCACCAAGGACGACACCGTCATCGTCGACGGTGGCGGCAGCTCCGA
This sequence comes from Streptomyces rhizosphaerihabitans, assembly GCF_025399795.1. GTDB lineage: Bacteria > Actinomycetota > Actinomycetes > Streptomycetales > Streptomycetaceae > Streptomyces > Streptomyces rhizosphaerihabitans. Next base: position 144,658 of record NZ_JAODTZ010000017.1, read on the forward strand.
CGAGGTCGTCGGCCGCGTCAACCAGATCAAGGCCGAGATCGAGAACACCGACTCCGACTGGGACCGCGAGAAGCTCCAGGAGCGCCTCGCGAAGCTGGCCGGCGGCGTGTGCGTGATCAAGGTCGGCGCCGCCACCGAGGTGGAGCTCAAGGAGAAGAAGCACCGTCTGGAGGACGCCATCTCCGCGACCCGCGCCGCGGTCGAGGAGGGCATCGTCTCCGGTGGTGGCTCCGCGCTCGTCCACGCCGTGAAGGTCCTCGAGGGCAACCTCGGCAAGACCGGCGACGAGGCCACGGGTGTCGCGGTCGTCCGCAAGGCCGCCGTCGAGCCGCTGCGCTGGATCGCCGAGAACTCCGGCCTGGAGGGTTACGTCATCACCGCCAAGGTCGCCGAGCTCGACAAGGGCCAGGGCTTCAACGCCGCCACCGGCGAGTACGGCGACCTGGTCAAGGCCGGCGTCATCGACCCGGTCAAGGTCACCCGCTCCGCCCTGGAGAACGCCGCCTCCATCGCCTCCCTGCTCCTCACGACCGAGACCCTGGTCGTCGAGAAGCCGGCCGAGGACGAGGGCGACGCCGGTCACGGCGGCCACGGGCACTCCCACTGACGTATGACGTCATGAGTGCGGACATGCCCACCGAGGCGTGACGTCGTGAAGAGGTCCCCGTTCCAGCAGGAACGGGGACCTCTTCCGCGTTCCGTGGGGCTGTTCCGCGTGGCTGTCCCACGGGACCCGTGGACCTGCTCCCCGGTTCCGCGGGACCGGTGGACTGCTACTCCGGGGCAGGCCGACGCGCGCCTTTGTTCGGGCCGTGCCGGCGTTCGCCCTCAGAGCCGGTCGTCGCGCACCACGTCCAGGTCCGTGAACGTCGGCATCCCGTCGCAGAGCGCCACCATCTCCTGGAAGATCTTCTCGGTCTCCGGCATCTGCGAGTTCTTCATCGCCTCTTCGTACGACGGGAACTCCACGATCTCCACGAAGTGGTTCGCGTCGGAGCGGTCCTTGCCGATGACGCCGCGCGTCGCGGTCCGTTTGCCGTTGGTCTTCTCGACCCAGGTGTCCATCAGCTGGTTCATCTCGTCGAACCGACTGGTTCTGCCGTCAATCAGCTGTACGAAAGTCATGACGCCGCCTCCGGCCCCCCTGGTCCGGTCGAATCACCCTCAATCCTCCCACCGGAGGGGCGACAGCACCCACCGCACGATCATCGCGAGCGTCCGTCCCGCGATCCGCGCGTCCTGCGTGATCGCCCTTGCCGGGGGGCCGTACTCCACTGAGGACTTCACTGAGGTCCGTACTTCCGCCCGGTCTTCGAAGAGATCCCGCCCAGCAGCGACCGCGGGGTCACCTTCACCACGCCCATCAGCACCTTGTAGCGCGGATCCGGGACGGACAGGGTTCTTCCGCGCGCCAGATCGGCGAGCGCGGCCGCGACCAGCTTGTCGGCGTCGAGCCACATCCAGTTCGGAATGTTGTCCGTGCCCATGCCGGCCCGCTCGTGGAACTCGGTGCGCACGAAACCGGGAGCGAGCGCCATCAGCCGCACGCCGCTGCCCGCGAGATCCTTCGCCGCGCCCTGCGTGAACTGCACGACCCACGCCTTCGACGCGCCGTATGTACCCCGCGGCACGAACGCGGCCACCGACGCGACGTTGACGACGCCGCCCCGGCCGCGCTCCCGCATGGCCTCGGTCGCCGCCGACGTCAGCCGGAGCACCGCCTCGCAGTGCACCTTGAGCATCTTCAGCTCGTCAGCCATCGATACGTCCAGATAGCGGCCCTTGTTGCCGAAGCCGGCGTTGTTGACCAGCAGGTCGACCGGGTTCTTGCGGTCGGAGAGACGGGCGGCCACCGCTTCGATGCCCTCGTCCGTCGCCAGGTCGGCCGAGAGCACCTCCGCCTCGATGCCGTGCCGGTCGTGCAGCTCGGTCGCCTGCTCCCGCAGCCGCTTCGTGTCCCGCGCCACCAGCACGAGGTTGTGCCCGTCCGCCGCCAGCCGCCGCGCGAAGGCGGCACCGATCCCCGCGGTCGATCCCGTAATCAGAGCCGTTGTCATGGCGCAAGATTAGTGACCGGCCGGTGCCCCCGCCGCCCGGTGCCGCCCAACGCCCGACCGCGCTCCACACCTTCTCCCCGCCCCGGCTGCCAACGGCACGGACACCGCACGGACACCCCTGGGAGTGTCATTAGGGCCGCCCCTGCCCGCCGTGCTTCGCCACGTACTCCCGCGCCGTCGCCAGCGACTCCCTGTGCAGTGCGTCGCCGGCCGCCAACAGCCTTGGCAGCAGCTCCCGTTCGGTCGTCGAGGCGCGGAACTGGACGGCGACGGTGACATCGTGGCCGGGCCGGTGCGCGATCTCGATCGGGTCCCCGGAGCGGATCTCGCCGGGCTCGATCACGCGCAGATACGCGCCGGGCGCGCCCCGCTGCGTGAACCGCTTCACCCATCCCTTCTCACCGAGGTGCTCCTGGAAGGTGCGGCAGGGGATGCGCCCGCAGGTGACCTCCAGGACGACGTCGGACCCTATCCGCCAGCGCTCGCCGATCAGCGCGCCGGACACGTCGAGCCCCACCGTCGTGAGGTTCTCGCCGAACACGCCGTTGGGCAGCGACCGGCCCAGTTCGCGCTCCCAGCCGTCGAGGTCCTCGCGCGCGACCGCGTACACGGCCTGGTCGTCACCGCCGTGATGCCGCAGGTGGCACACCGCGTCCCCGTCGAGCCCGCTCCCGCCGACCCCCTTGGGCCCCGGCGCCGTCACGCGTACCGGCCCGTCGACCGGTCGCTTGTCGATGCCGGTCACGCCCTCCGGCTGGTCCGTGTACTCGACGGCCCGCGCCCGGCCCAGGTTCAGCGACAAGAGCTTCATGCCACCAAACTAGGCGAGGCGTCTCAAAGCGTCGACGCGATATTCGCCGCCCCATCCAAGATGCGCTTATGCTCGAAAGATGATCGAGGCTCGTCATCTCCGTGTCCTGCGCGCTGTCGCCACCACCGGATCCTTCTCGGCGGCGGGCCGCGAACTGGGCTGCACCCAGCCTGCCGTCAGCCAGCAGATGAAGGCCCTGGAGTCGTCCGTCGGCACCCCCCTGCTCGTCCGGACGGGTCGCGAGATGCGCCTCACCCAGGCGGGTGAGGCCCTGGTCAAACACGCCACGAGCATCCTGGCCGGCCTCACGGCCGCCGAGGAGGAGGTCGCGGCGATCGCCGGTCTGCGCGCGGGCCGCGTCCGCCTGGTCTCCTTCCCCAGCGGCAGCTCCACCCTCGTTCCCACGGCGCTCGCCGCGCTGCGCGCCGCTCACCCCGGCACCCGTGTCTCCCTGGAGGAGGCCGAACCGCCCGAGTCCGTCGAGAAGCTCCGGGCCGGGGACTGCGACATCGCGCTCGCGTTCCGCTACGAGGGTGCTCCGGGCGTCGAGGAGTGGGACGACCTCGTCGTACGGCCCCTGCTGATGGACCGTCTTGTCGGTCTGGTTCCCGAGGGGCACCCGCTCGCGCGGGCGCGGTCCGTCGCGATCGGCGAGTTCGCCGACGAGTCGTGGATCGCCGGCTGCCCGCGCTGTCGCGGCCAGCTCGTCGAGGTCTGCCGTGACGCCGGCTTCGAGCCCCGCATCGACTTCGCCACCGACGACTATCCGGCGGTGGTCGGGCTCGTGGGCGCGGGACTCGGCGTCGCCGTCCTGCCGGAGCTCGCGATCGAGTCCGTTCGTCCGAAGGGGGCGCGCACCGTGACGGTGGAGCCCGCGGTGCGCCGCGAGATCGTCGCCCTCACCCTCCCGGACCTCGCCGAGGTGCCCGCGGTGGCCGCGACCCTGGACCGGCTGTCACAGGCGGCGGCCCGCTAGAGGCCGTCCCGCACGCGGCGCCCTGCACTACGCGGCGCCCTGCACTACGCGGCGCCCTGTACTACGCGGCGCCCGGCACGTTGTGCTGCAGGCACCGCCCGGCACGTTGTGCTGCAGGCACCGCCCCGCACTGCCGCGGCGCCCTGTACTCACGGCCCTGCACTACGCGGCGTCCGGCACGGCGTGCCGTACTCACGGCCCCGCACTACGCAGCGCCCCGCACCGCACTGCACTTGCCGTCCCGCATGTGCTCCGTCCGTACGGGCGCGGTACGCACGTCCAGGGCGGAAACGTTCCTTCAGTTGTTCGAAGCGGCAGCGTTTCCGGTGGCCGATGCCGAGACCAGTCGGTTGCGTGCCCGCCCCATGAGCTCTTCGCGCTCGTCCTCGGTCAGTCCGCCCCATACGCCGTACGGTTCCCGCACCGCCAACGCGTGCGCCGCGCACTCCGCGCGCACAGGGCATCTCATGCAGACCTCTTTGGCCGAGTTCTCACGAGCGCTCCGTGCCGCACCACGCTCGCCCTCCGGGTGGAAGAAGAGCGAGCTGTCGACCCCGCGGCAGGCCGCGAGGAGCTGCCAGTCCCAGAGGTCCGCGTTCGGACCGGGAAGGCGGGAGAAATCTGCCATTGCGTGTCCCCTTGTTGCCGTTCTGGGCTGCTCTGTGCCCACCGACCGTACATCTACGATCTAAGGAGATGAAAATATGACTCATTGCGAATCTAGCCTCAGACACCAGCAAATGGGAAGAAAACAGGCTAAATGGGGCATGGGTTGTGATGAAACGTTGAGGGTCGGCGCGCATGTCTGCACCGTGTCCGTGCCCTCACGTACAGTGCCGATGACGGCCGACTGCCCCGTAACTCTTTCGAGTGACCATCGTTGAGATGGCTGAGGCGGTTGAAGGAACAAGCGCTCGGGTAGGCGGTCATATCCGCCTGCGAGTGTCGACCGCACAGGTGACGATTCGTAACAGCCTGGAGGCTCAAGGTGACGCGCATCAGCTGCGGAGGACGGTCATGACATCCGTCCTCGTCTGCGACGACTCCCCGCTTGCCCGAGAGGCGCTCCGCCGCGCGGTTGCGACCGTGCCCGGTGTCGAGCGCGTGACGACGGCGGCCAACGGCGAGGAAGTCCTCCGCCGCTGGGGAGCCGACCGTTCGGATTTGATTCTGATGGACGTACGTATGCCCGGACTGGGCGGCGTCGAGACGGTCAGGCGGCTGCTGTCCGCCGACCCCGGTGCGCGCATCATCATGCTCACCGTGGCCGAGGACCTGGACGGCGTGGCACTCGCCGTCGCCGCCGGCGCCCGCGGCTATCTGCACAAGGACGCCTCACGGGCGGAGCTGCGCGCCACCGTGACCCAGGCGCTCGCCGACCCGACCTGGCGGCTCGCGCCGCGCAGACTGCGTTCGGCGGAGATGGGCGCCGCGCCCACCCTCACCGCGCGTGAGATCCAGGTCCTCGAAGGAATGAGCCATGGCCGCTCGAACGCGGAGATCGGCCGTGAGCTTTTTCTCTCCGAGGACACGGTCAAGACCCATGCCCGGCGGCTCTTCAAGAAGCTCGGCGCCTCGGACCGGGCGCACGCGGTCGCGCTCGGATTCCGGTGGGGCCTGGTCCGCTAGGTGAGCCGTCTCGAGGGTATGACGGTAGTAGTCCCTGCCCGCCGGACGGCGGGTGGGGCCGGGCCCTCGGAGAGAGCCTCTTCGGTGTCCGATCCCCGTTTCCCGGCGGATGCCGCATCCTTGAGGTGTGGAGTTCCTTGGGGACAAGTCGGTCGAGCGGAAGGGGAGGGCGCAGGATATGAGTTCCGGCGCACCTGCTCATAACGCTTCGGTGCACAACTATGGACGCGGTGCCACGGACAGGACGACGTCAAGGCACCATGGACCGATGCGTGAAGACGAGACGACGGGGATCGGTGCGCTCGTCCATCGCGCGGTCGACGGCGACGAACAGGCCACACACGACCTGCTCGCCCATGTACACCCGCTCGCGCTGCGTTACTGCCGCGCCCGTCTGTCCCGGCTTCCGGGGGACGCGCGGCACTTCGTGGAGGACCTGGCGCAGGAGGTCTGTGTCGCGGTGCTCCTGGCGCTGCCGCGCTACAAGGACACCGGGCGCCCCTTCGAGGCGTTTGTCTTCGCGATCGCCGCGCACAAGGTCGCCGACCTCCAGCGCGCCGCGATGCGCCATCCGGGGTCAACGGCCGTCCCGTCCGACGAGATGCCTGAGCGGCCCGACGACTCCCTCGGCCCCGAGGAGCGCGCGCTGCTCAGCAGCGACGCCGAATGGGCCAAGAAACTCATGGCCAACCTCCCCGAGAACCAGCGCGAGCTGCTCCTTCTGCGCATCGCGGTGGGCCTCACGGCCGAGGAGACGGGCCAGATGTTGGGAATGTCACCGGGTGCCGTCCGGGTGGCCCAGCACCGGGCGCTGAGCCGGCTGCGGGCGCTGGCGGAGCAGTAGGAACGCGGTCCGGTCGCGGCGACGCGACCGGGGCGGCATGTTCCCGCCGCTCCGACCGGATCCCGGCCGGAGCGACACGTTCCGGTGGTGCTCGTCGACGCTCGGCAAGGCGGCCCGTTCCCGCGCACCGCCACTCCGGATTTCTTTCCCTCCGCAAATTGCAGGCAAAAGGTGGCGGGCCCCGGCGGCGCCGGACCGGCTCGCCCAGGACGGACGGGGCGCCTCCCCTCCGGCACGGAGGCGGGGTGCCGCCGACGAAGACCCACCCAGGCGGGGCGGTCCCGGCGGGGCCTCGGCGCCTCCCCGGGCACGGGTCTGAACGGGGACGACCTTCATCCCGTACGAACATACGAAGCCGAAGCCCACCCTCAACCGTGGAATGAGAGAGCCATGCTTCCCGTTAGCATGGACATCCGCACCGATCAAGGCCATTTGGGGAAGGTGTCATGACTGCCAACGTCGACGGAGTGCCCGCCAAGTTCGCGACACTCGGGCTGACCTACGACGACGTGCTGCTGCTGCCGGGCTCGTCGGACATGGCGCCCGACCAGATCGACACCGCCTCGCACATCTCGAAGAACGTCCGGGTCAACATCCCGCTGCTGTCCGCCGCCATGGACAAGGTCACCGAGTCGCGCATGGCGATCGCGATGGCCCGCCAGGGCGGCGTCGGTGTTCTGCACCGCAACCTGTCCATCGAGGACCAGGCCAACCAGGTCGACCTGGTGAAGCGCTCCGAGTCCGGCATGGTGACCGACCCGATCACCGTGCACCCGGACGCCACGCTCGGCGAGGCCGACGCGATCTGCGCCAAGTTCCGCATCTCCGGTGTGCCGGTCACCGACGGCGGCGGCAAGCTGCTCGGCATCGTCACCAACCGCGACATGGCCTTCGAGACGGACCGTTCGCGCCAGGTGCGCGAGGTCATGACGCCGATGCCGCTGGTCACCGGCAAGGTCGGCATCTCGGGCCACGACGCGATGCAGCTACTGCGCCGCCACAAGATCGAGAAGCTTCCGCTGGTCGACGACGCGGGCGTCCTCAAGGGCCTCATCACGGTCAAGGACTTCGTCAAGGCCGAGAAGTACCCGATGGCCGCGAAGGACGCCGAGGGGCGTCTGCTGGTCGGCGCGGCCGTCGGCGTCGCGGGCGACGCCTTCGAGCGCGCCCAGGCGCTGATCGAGGCGGGCGTCGACTTCATCGTCGTCGACACCGCGCACGGTCACTCCCGCCTGGTCGGCGACATGGTGGCCAAGATCAAGTCGAACTCCTCGGGCGTGGACGTCATCGGCGGCAACATCGCCACCCGTGACGGTGCGCAGGCGCTCATCGACGCCGGCGTCGACGGCATCAAGGTCGGTGTCGGCCCCGGCTCCATCTGCACCACCCGTGTCGTCGCAGGCATCGGAGTACCGCAGGTGACGGCCATCTACGAAGCCTCGCTCGCCGCCAAGGCGGCCGGCGTCCCGGTCATCGGCGACGGTGGCCTCCAGTACTCCGGTGACATCGCGAAGGCCCTGGTCGCGGGCGCCGACACGGTGATGCTCGGCTCGCTGCTCGCGGGCTGCGAGGAGTCCCCGGGCGAGCTGCTCTTCATCAACGGCAAGCAGTTCAAGTCGTACCGCGGCATGGGCTCCCTGGGTGCCATGCAGTCCCGCGGCGAGCAGCGTTCCTTCTCCAAGGACCGTTACTTCCAGGAGGGCGTCGCCTCCGACGAGAAGCTCGTCCCCGAGGGCATCGAGGGCCAGGTTCCCTACCGGGGTCCGCTCTCCGCGGTCGTCCACCAGCTGGTCGGCGGTCTGCGCCAGTCGATGTTCTACGTCGGCGGCCGTACCGTGCCCGAGCTCCAGGACCGCGGCCGGTTCGTCCGGATCACCTCGGCGGGCCTCAAGGAGAGCCACCCGCACGACATCCAGATGACGGTCGAGGCGCCGAACTACAGCCGCAACAAGTAGTCACCCGAATACGTGATCGGGCTCCGCGCGTGCGTGGAGCCCGACGGCAAGGGCGGTCCCGGAGGTTCCGGGGCCGCCCTTGCCGTGGGCGTCGGGGATACTGGGAGGCGCAGAAGCGAAGAGGGAAAGGCCACAACGTGACTGAGATCGAGATCGGGCGCGGCAAGCGCGGCCGCCGGGCGTACGCCTTCGACGACATCGCCGTCGTCCCGAGCCGCCGTACGCGGGACCCGAAGGAGGTCTCGATCGCCTGGCAGATCGACGCGTACCGCTTCGAGCTGCCCTTCCTGGCCGCCCCGATGGACTCGGTCGTCTCCCCGGCCACCGCGATCCGTATCGGCGAGCTGGGCGGCCTGGGCGTCCTGAACCTGGAAGGCCTCTGGACGCGGTACGACGACCCGCAGCCGCTGCTGGACGAGATCGCCGGGCTGGACTCGGAGACCGCGACCCGCCGCCTCCAGGAGATCTACGCGGCTCCCATCAAGGAGGAGCTGATCGGGCAGCGCATCAAGGAGGTGCGCGACTCCGGAGTCGTCACCGCCGCCGCGCTGTCCCCGCAGCGCACGGCGCAGTTCTCCAAGGCCGTCGTCGACGCGGGTGTGGACATCTTCGTGATCCGCGGTACGACGGTGTCGGCCGAGCACGTCTCCGGTGCCGCCGAACCGCTGAACCTGAAGCAGTTCATCTACGAGCTCGACGTTCCGGTGATCGTCGGCGGCTGTGCCACGTACACCGCGGCCCTGCACCTGATGCGCACCGGCGCGGCCGGTGTCCTCGTCGGTTTCGGCGGCGGTGCCGCGCACACCACGCGCAACGTGCTGGGCATCCAGGTCCCGATGGCCACCGCTGTCGCGGACGTCGCCGCGGCCCGCCGCGACTACATGGACGAGTCCGGCGGCCGGTACGTGCACGTCATCGCCGACGGTGGTGTGGGCTGGTCCGGAGACCTCCCCAAGGCCATCGCCTGCGGCGCCGACTCCGTGATGATGGGCTCCCCGCTCGCGCGCGCCACCGACGCGCCCGGCCGCGGACACCACTGGGGCATGGAGGCGGTGAACGAGGAGCTGCCGCGCGGCAAGAAGGTCCACCTCGGCACCGTCGGCACCATCGAGGAGATCCTCAGCGGTCCGTCCCACATCCCGGACGGCTCGATGAACATCTTCGGCGCCCTCCGCCGCGCCATGGCCACCACCGGCTACAGCGAGCTCAAGGAGTTCCAGCGCGTCGAGGTGACGGTCGCGGACTCGCAGCACAAGCGTTAGCCCGTACGCGTCACAAGCGCCGACGCGCCCGCCTGAACATGCGAAGGGCCCGTCCACCGAGTGGTGGACGGGCCCTTCGCATGTGAGGCCGTTCCGTCAGGCGTCCGTCAGCAACTCGGCGACGCCCGCGAGGGCCGGCACGATGCCGCAGAGGCTGACGACCGCCCCGACCGCCCGGAAGCCGAAGGCCGTGATCCACTTGACCGGTGGTGCGAAGTCGCCGGTCGTGGCGGCGCGCAGATCATGGCCGCGCTGCTGGGACGCCTCCATCGCCGTGGCGGCGCCGCGCACGTTGAAGGCGACCCGGCCTCCGCTCACCGCGGCCGCGAGGCCGAACAGCATCAGGAACAGCCAGAAGGGCATCTCAGTGACCGTGCCCGGCCTTGCGGGTGCCCTGGAACGCCACGTACGCCGCGATCGCGAAGAAGGCGAAGGTCAGCGGGTCGGCGTTGTCCTTCCACGCCTGCTGGACCACGTCGAAGTGGTCGAAGAAGATGGTGCTGAAGCCGAGGCCGGTCTCCTTGGCGCCGATCATGGCCTCGCCGATCAGCTGGCCGAGGTAGATCGCGGCGACGGACACGATCACGCTGACCACCGGCAGGGTCTGGTTGCGGCCGCCGAGGCGGCCCGCGGCGATGCCGACGAGGAAGCCGACACCGACGGCGGCATAGCCGATCTCGTGCTTGGTGAGGCCGATGATGAGGCCGTACAGGACCGCGGAGACCACGCCGGCGCCGAGGGCGGCGACGGCACCGAGCGCGAAGTTGCTGCGCGCCGGGGCGGCCGGGGCGACGGGCGCGACCGGGAAGCCCGGCTGGGGCGCGCCCTGCGGGACGGCCTGCTGCGGGACACCCGGCTGCGGCACGGGCGGCTGGTCGGTGGGCTCGCCCGCGTAAGGGTTGTTGTCGACCGGTGGACCGGACGGCGGCGTCGGCTGGCTCAAGTGGTTCCCCCCAGGGAAGCGGGCGCACCTGTGGTGTGCGCGTGGGATGTCGACGCACAGGTGCGGGCGCCCGGGGCGCGGGCGCACGTGTGTGCGAGAGCTGCCGCAGATTAGCAGGGGGAATGACAATCCGTGAGGGGGTTTCCTTCGGCTCAGAGCCGGTGTGCCGCTCCGGTCGGGGTCGCCCCCCTTGTGTCCAGGAGGAGTTGGGCCTTCACGGACAGTCCTTGCAGGTCGTATGTGCGGTGTTGCTGGAGCAGGATCGTCAGGTCGGCGTCGGCCGCGGCCTCGTAGAGGGAGTCCGCGCGCGGTACGGGCCGTCCGAGGACGTTCCAGGCCGGGACTTGCGGGTCGTGATAGCTGACGGACGCGCCGAGTTCCATCAGACGTCCGGCGATCTCGTGGGCGGGGGCTCCCTGTTGATCGGCGATGTCCGCCTTGTAGGTGACGCCGAGCAGGAGCACCCGCGCGGCACGGGCGGACTTCCCGTGCTCGTTGAGCAGTGCGGCGGCGCGCTGGATGACGTACTGGGGCATGTGGTCGTTGACCTGCTGGGCCAGTTCGACCATCCGCAGAGGGCGCCCCGAGGGGCCGCCGAGGTCCTGGGCGGTCCCGTGCCCGCCGACCCCCGGGCCGGGCCGGAACGCCTGGAACCCGAACGGTTTGGTCTCCGCGCAGCGGATGACGTCCCACAGGTCGACGCCCAGGTCGTGGCAGAGCACGGCCATCTCGTTGACGAGCGCGATGTTGACGTGCCGGAAGTTGGTCTCCAGGACCTGCACGGTCTCCGCCTCGCGGGGGCCACGCGCGCGTACGACCTTGTCGGTGAGCCGCCCGTAGAAGGCGGCGGCCGATTCGGTGCACGCGGGGGTGAGGCCGCCGATGACCTTCGGTGTGACGGCGGGGGTGAAGTCGCGGTTGCCGGGATCGACCCGGCTGGGTGAATAGGCGAGGTGGAAATCGCGCCCCGCCCGCAGGCCGGAACCGGTTTCGAGGAGTGGGCGGAGGAAGTTCTCGGTGGTACCGGGGTGCACGGGCGATTCCAGGATCACCGTGGTGTGCGGGCGCAGCCGCGCGGCCAGGGTGCGGGCCGCCGCCTCCACCTGGCCGAGGTCCAGGGTGCCGTCCGCGCCCCGTGGGGTCGGCGCGCAGATGACGGCGGTGCGTACGCGGCCCAGCTCGGCCGGGTTCGTGGCCGGCCGGAAGCCCCCCGAGAGCATCCGGCGCAGTTCTGCGGGGGTGAGAGAGCCGCCCTCCGGCCCTGTTTTGTAGCCGAGGGTGGAGATGCCGGCGGCGACGGCGGCCTGGGCCAGGGGCAGGCCGAGATGACCGAGTCCGATGACGGCGAGGTCTGCGGGCATGGAGTGGGCCGTCCTTCCCAATAACCGATGCGGGACAGGTGCGCAAGCCCTGTGGACAGGATGGGCGAGAGCAATGTCAGACTAGGAGTAAATATGACCGATTTGCGGGATTGATCGATCAAGATTCCGTACGCGTCGCCAAGAGTTGTCCACAGGCTGCGGGCGGACGGTGGCCGAGGAGGGGCAAGACGGTCAGACTTTGGGCAGGGGGGATGTGAGCCGGGCGTCGCCGGACAGGTGCGGCCAGCGCGACCAACAGCGGGAGGCAGCGGTGAGGACAGCGACACTGGGGCCGGCGGAGCGCGCCGAGTCACTTGCGGGAATGGCCGAGCGTGAGCTGGACGTGCTGGTCGTGGGCGCGGGTGTGGTCGGCGCGGGCACCGCGCTGGACGCCGTGACGCGCGGCCTGTCCACCGGCCTGGTCGAGGCGCGTGACTGGGCGTCGGGCACGTCGAGCAGATCCAGCAAGCTGATCCACGGCGGCCTGCGCTATCTGGAGATGCTGGACTTCGCGCTCGTCCGCGAGGCCCTGAAGGAGCGGGGGCTGCTGCTCGAACGGCTGGCACCGCACCTGGTGAAGCCCGTCCCGTTCCTGTACCCCCTCCAGCACAAGGGCTGGGAGCGGCTGTACGCGGGCTCCGGCGTCGCGTTGTACGACGCCATGTCGATGGCCCGAGGTCATGGCCGTGGCCTTCCCGGCCACCGCCATCTGAGCCGCCGCCACGCCCTGCGCGTGGCACCGGCCTTGAAGAAGGACGCGCTGATCGGAGCCCTGCAGTACTACGACGCCCAGATGGACGACGCCCGCTATGTGGCGACGCTGGTGCGTACGGCCGCTTCGTACGGCGCGAAGGTCGCCAACCGCGCGCGCGTCACCGGCTTCCTGCGCGAGGGCGAGCGGGTGGTCGGGGCCAGGGTGCGCGATGTCGAGGGCGGCGGTGAGTACGAGGTCCGCGCCAAGCAGATCGTGAACGCCACGGGCGTGTGGACCGACGACACCCAGGCCATGGTCGGGGAGCGGGGCCAGTTCCACGTCCGGGCGTCCAAGGGCATCCATCTGGTCGTACCGAAGGACCGGATCAACTCCTCGACGGGCCTGATCCTGCGCACAGAGAAGTCCGTGCTGTTCGTGATCCCGTGGGGCCGCCACTGGATCATCGGCACCACCGACACCGACTGGGACCTGGACAAGTCCCACCCGGCGGCGTCCAGCGCGGACATCGACTACCTGCTGGAGCATGTGAACTCGGTGCTCTCCGTGCCGCTCTCCCGCGATGACGTCGAGGGGGTGTACGCGGGGCTGCGGCCGCTGCTGGCCGGGGAGTCGGACGCGACCAGCAAGCTGTCGCGCGAGCACACCGTTGCCCACCCGGTGCCCGGACTCGTGGTGGTGGCCGGAGGCAAGTACACGACCTACCGGGTGATGGCCAAGGACGCGGTGGACGAAGCGGTGCACGGCCTCGACCAGCGCGTCGCCGAATGCGTCACCGAGGACATCCCGCTGCTCGGCGCCGAGGGCTACCGGGCGCTGTGGAACGCGCGAGCACGGATCGCGGCAGGCACCGGTATCCATGTGGTGCGTGTGGAACACCTGTTGAACCGGTACGGGGCGATGGCCGAGGAGCTTCTCGACCTCATCGCGGAGGACCCGTCCCTCGGCGAGCCCCTGCCGGCCGCCGAGGACTACCTCCGGGCCGAGATCGTCTATGCCGCCTCGCACGAGGGCGCCCGTCATCTGGACGATGTCCTGACCCGGCGCACCCGCATCTCCATCGAGACCTTCGACCGGGGTACCCGCAGCGCCCGCGAGGCCGCCGAGCTGATGGCGCCGGTCCTCGGCTGGGACAAGGACCAGATCGAGCGCGAGGTGGAGCACTACGAGAAGCGGGTCGAGGCCGAGCGGGAGTCCCAGCGCCAGCCGGACGACCTGACGGCGGACGCGGCTCGGCTGGGGGCGCCGGACATCGTGCCGTTCTGACCGCCGGTTCCCGCCCATCTCACTCGAACGGGTGCGGTGAGCCGGGATCTTCGCTCGCGGCCCGGCCGTTCTACGAGGTGCGGGGACAGAACTCGGCGGCGAGCAGGGCCGGTTCGAGCGTCGGGTCCGTGACCCCGTCCGTGTTCACCCGGAAGGTGAGGACACGACGACCGTCGACGGTGGCCGCGCTGCGCACGTAGCTGCCGGAGATGCGGCCGTTGTGCCCCCGCACCGTGGTTCCGCACGGCAGCTTCACCGGGAACAGCCCCATGCCGTACGAGCCATGTGCGGCGCGGGTGTCGAGCATCTCGCGCAGCCGGCGCGAGGGCAGCAGTTCCCCGCCCAGCAGGGCCGCGTAGAAGCGGTTCAGATCGGCCAAGGTGCTCACCAGCTCACCAGCTCACCAGCTCACCCGCCGCACCGGCCACGCGCGGGTCGAGCTCGGTGTCCGAGGTCTGGGTGGCGGGGCCTTGGGAGGCGACCGGGGTCTGTCCCGGCAGGCCGTCCTGAGCCATGCCGAGGAGCATCAGGGGTACGGGTATGGCCAGGAGTGTCCGAGGTGTCCGGGGCGGCGGCATCGGCGGGTCCCTCCTTGTGGCGGCCCATCATGAGGCACGTTCCTGTGCCCGGGACCGTGGCGGGGGCCGAGCCGGCGGCCGGGTGCGGCGGACGTGAGGGAGTCCGGTTGCGGGTGGTCTGCGTGTGCGGGGCGCGGTCGTCGGTGAGCCCTCTGCGGGGGCCGGGCGTCTCATTGGATGAGCTGTTGCGGTTCCAGGGGGCCCCTGGGCGTTGGGCACTTGTCGGGTGAGGGACAATGGAGGCTCTGTCAGGGCGGGTTGCATGAGGGGACGCATGTCGGAGGCGGAGCGGGCGGGAGCATCCCGTCAGGACAAGAGCGAACGTCTCCTCGCCGGGCGGTACCGGCTGGGGGATGTTCTCGGCCGCGGCGGCATGGGCACGGTGTGGCGCGCCGAGGACGAGACCCTGGGCCGCACGGTCGCCGTGAAGGAGCTGCGGTTCCCGTCGGCCATCGACGAGGACGAGAAGCGCCGGCTGATCACGCGCACGCTGCGGGAGGCCAAGGCCATCGCGCGGATCCGCAACAACGGCGCGGTGACGGTCTTCGACGTGGTCGACGAGGACAACCGGCCGTGGATCGTGATGGAGCTCATCGAGGGCAAGTCCCTCGCGGAGGCCATCCGCGAGGACGGACTGCTCACGCCGAAGCGCGCCGCCGAGGTGGGCCTGGCCATCCTCGACGTGCTGCGCTCGGCGCACCGTGAGGGCATCCTGCACCGGGACGTGAAGCCGTCGAACGTGCTGATGTCCGACGACGGCCGGGTCGTGCTCACCGACTTCGGTATCGCGCAGGTGGAGGGCGACCCGTCCATCACCTCGACCGGCATGCTCGTCGGCGCGCCCTCCTACATCTCGCCGGAGCGGGCGCGCGGCCACAAGCCCGGACCCGCGGCCGACCTGTGGTCGCTGGGCGGTCTGCTGTACGCGTCGGTCGAAGGCGTGCCGCCGTACGACAAGGGCTCCGCGATCGCGACGCTCACCGCCGTGATGACCGAGCCGGTGGAACAGCCGAAGAACGCGGGCCCGCTGGAGAACGTGATCTACGGCCTGCTCGCCAAGGATCCCGAGCAGCGGCTCGACGACGCGGGCGCACGGGCGATGCTCAACGAGGTGCTGCACGCGCCCGAGCCCGAGCAGAGCGCGCCCGAGCCGCCGGACGCGACGAAGGTCGTGGCCATGCCGCCTCTGCCGGAAGAGCCGGGGCGCCGGGGTGCGGGCGGCTTCGGTTCCGGCGCCAAGAAGGGCGAGGAACCCGCGGAGCGGCTGCGCGGGGCCCTGCGGTCGGTACGCAAGGCCGCGACCGCGGCCGGCGCCGCCACCGCGGCGGCCACCTCGGCGGCGGCGACCCGCGCCAAGACGGTCGGAGGCTCGGACTCCTCCCGGGCGGAGGGAGCCGCCAAAACGGCCTCCCCGCGCACGGGCGCGGGGTCCGGTGGGGCTGCCGGCTCGGGTGGTGGCACCTCTGCGCCGTCCGCCTCGGCGGGTTCGTCCGTGCCCGGTGCGCCGTCCGTACCGGGGCAGGCGGGCAGTCGTGACGGTGCGTCGGTGGACTCCGGTTCGGCCGGGGGCGGTGGAGCGGCGGGTGCCGCCGGTACGCGCGGCGCCTCCGGGTCCGGGTGGCCGGCGGCCCCCGAGCGCCCGGCGCGCCCGGTGCCGAAGGCCTCGCTGACGGATGTCGTGCCGCTGCGGACGCTGGTGGTCCTCGCGGTGGTCGTGGCGCTGGTCGTGATCGGCATCGTGCTGGCCCTCACGCTCGGCGGCGGGGACGACAACGGCACCAAGAGCAACGGCGGCAAGGCGACCGCTTCCAGTGGAGCGACTGCCGGAAGCGGCAAGGGCGACGGCGGCAAGGACGGCGGCAAGAGCGACAGCGACGCCGCGCACACCGACAAGGGTGACAAGTCGGGCTCCGGCTCCGGTTCGGACGACAGCACGAACACCTCTTCGGGCACGGACGCGAGCGCGGGCACGTCGGACGATTCGAGCGGTGACGGCAAGGAGTCGGGCTCGGGCTCGGGATCGGGTTCCACCGCCGTCACGACGTACAAGAGCGGCCAGGGCTTCTCGATCGGGCTGCCGAAGGGGTGGAAGTTCCAGTCCCAGGACGCCGCAGGAGCCCGGTTCGCGGGTCCCGACGGGCAGAAGCTCCTGGTCGGCTGGACGGCCACGCCCAAGGACGACCCGGTCGCGGACTGGAAGAACCAGGAGCGCTACATGACGCGCTCCCAGTACGCGAAGGTGCGCATAGAGAAGGTGGAATACCGGAGCTGGAACACGGCCGACTGGGAGTTCACCTATGTGGACGGGGGCACGAAGTACCGGTCGATCGACCGTGGTTTCGTTGTGAACTCGCATCAGGGGTACGCGCTGATGTACACGGCGAAGGCATCCGCGTGGGACAGCGCTCTGCGCAAGAGCACGTGGGCGACGCTGACCGAGACGTTCCAGCCGAAGTCGTGACGTACCGCTCGCCGCGGTGACGTTCCGCCACGAAGGGGAGCCCGAGATCTCGCATCACCGCTCTGCGGGTTGCCTCGGGCACGTATCGTGAGTGGTTGCGGACCGAACGAAGCCACAACGGAACGCACGGCGAACGGAATTGACCAACCGGTCGGCTGGGGGAAGCATCGTGGACGACTACGCGGGACGGGTACTCGCCGACCGCTACCGCCTGCCGCTGCCGCCGTCCGACGAGTACGAACTCGCCGAGAGCCGGGCCTTCGACACCTACAGCGGACAGGAAGTCCTGGTACGGCAGGTGCCGTTGCCGGAAGTCGTCGAGGCCGAGGTGCTCGACGCGGACGGGCTGCCCGACGGGTTCGTGGCCCGGGACGGCGGCGTGCGGCGGGCGTCCGCCCGGACCACGCGCAGGCCCACCGAACCGGCGGTGCGGCGCGCGATCGAGGCCGCGCAGGCCGCCGCGCAGATCCCCGACCATCCCCGGCTCGACCAGGTCTTCGACGTGTTCGCCGAGGGCGGGTCGCTGTGGATAGTCAGCGAGCTGGTGCCCGCGAGGTCACTGGCCGCACTGCTCGCCGAGAAGCCGCTCAGCCCCTACCGGGCCGCCGAGGTCGCCGCCGACGTCCTCACCGCGCTGCGGGTCCTGCACGCGCACGGATGGGTGCACCGGAACATCACCGTGCGCACGGTGCTGGTGTGCGACGACGGCCGCGTGCTGCTCACCGGACTGGCGGCGGGGGCGGCCGAGGAGGCGCTGTGCGGGTACGACCCGGTTCCCGCGCCGGAGGACGACTTCACGACCGAGCCCGGGCCCGGATCGGGATCCGGCCCCCGCGCCGGACAGCCGGGGAACGGCGGTCCGGCCGGGGCGGGCGCTCCCCGGGGCGCCGACGGAGGCGGGCCCGGGCTCGGTCGTGAAGTCGTC
>NZ_JAODTZ010000018.1 GCF_025399795.1 Streptomyces rhizosphaerihabitans
TCGGCCGCCCGTCACAGCGGTGCCCGATCGGTTCGAGCGGGGTGGGGAGTGAGGGGCGCGTCATGCGTGAACCATCCACAGGTCTCCAGCGCCCCCGCGCCGACAATCAGTCTACCGATCGGGCGGGCCCGCCCGATCCCGCCGCCGGCTCACCACCAGCCTCCCTTGCGCAAGCCCAATCCCCGCTGGCTCGTCCCAGACGACAGAACCAGCAGTTCCCGCGATCAGAGGCTGTTCCCGCGCAGTACACACGCGGGCCTGGTCCTGGCTGAGGCTCCGTGGTCGGTCGTAGCGGCGGCAGAGTCATGTCTCCTGCGGGCGTCTTCCAGGCGCGGCCGAAGTGAGTGGAAGGGCCATGGGATCATTCTGAGGCGCAGGTCCTGACGCCAACAGCAGGCTGAGCACAGTCTTGATCACGGAATACTGAGCCGCGGGAGATGTCCATGTGGGAGACCCTCTACGGCACCGTGGTCCTCGCCATCGTGACCGAGCCGCTCCTGCGCCCGATACAGAAGCGACTGCGCAGGAGTCGCATCTCCCGGAGGGTCGCCGCGGTGAACCGTGGGGAAACCACCCGAATCCGCTGCGCCGCGCGATTCCGCAACTCTGGCGGAGCTCGACACCGCGCTCGCCTGACGGTGAAGACCGAGGGCGTCTTCCTTTCCACCCTTGACGGCAAAGTCGCGGAACTGCGGCTCGGGACGCCACGCACCAGTGTCGAAGCCGCCGCCGAGCTCTCGATGATGGTGTGCAACGTAGCCGGGCGACAGCTTGAGATTTGGCTTCCGGCCGAGGAAGATCGCCTCTTCAAGGCCGTGGTGGCCAGGCTTCTGGACTGAAGCGACGCCCCCCGCCGCAGTCGTATCGTCCCAAGATCGGTTTCGGACTCAGGGCCCGCGCACCATAGAAGTTGAACCCGAACCCAACCTCGCGGGCAACGCCACGGCCATTTCGGATTGAGGCCGCAAGTTCCGTCATCGATTCGTATTGGCCTCCTTGGTGGTGCCGGTGCGGACCGGAAGGGCAAGCAGACCGCGGGATCGCATCGAGGGCCGCCATTGCAGTTGGCTCGGCGACACGTCGAGGGTCAGGTCGGGGAAGCGGTCGAGGAGCGCAGCTAGCGCGATCTCGGTTTCCATCCGGGCCAGAGGAGCGCCGAGGCAGTAGTGGATGCCGTGGCCAAGGGCGAGGTGGCCGGTGGCGTCGCGGTCGATGTCGAACTGGTCCGGATCGGTGAAACGGTGCGGGTCCCGGTGCGCGGCGGCAAGGGAGAGCAGGATGGTCTCGCCAGTGGGGATGGTTACGCCGCTGATGGTGACGTCCTCGGTCGGAAACCGGCGGATAGCCAGGGGTACTGGGCCGTCATAGCGGGCCAGTTCCTCCACCGCCGCGCTCATGCGGGTGGGATCGGCCCGCAGCTCGGCCAACTGGTCGGGGTGGCGAAGCAGAGTCAGGACCGCATTTCCGATGAGGTGAACGGTGTTCTCATACCCGGCGAACAGGATGAGGAAGGCCAAGGACATCAACTCGTCCTCGTTCAGTCGGTCTTCCTCATCGCGCACGGCGATCAGCGCGGAGAGTAGGTCATCGGTTGGGGCGGTTCGCTTGTCGGCGATGAGTTGGGTGAGGAACGACAGCATGCTGCCGACCGCTTCCTTGGCGAGGAACGGCCGCGCTGGATCGGGAGCAACGAGAGCGTCGGTCCATGAACGGAAGTCGAGCCGGTCGGCTGGGGCTACGCCAAGCAAGTCACAGATCACGGTGATCGGCAGCGGCGCAGCGTACGAAGCAATCAGGTCCGCGCGCTCAGCCACAGCAATAGCGTCCAGCAACTGGTCAGCGGTGCGCCGGATCGGCTCACGTAGCTGCTCGATCTGGCGCGGGGTGAAGGCCCGGCTCACCAGCCGCCTGATGCGGGTGTGGTCCGGAGGGTCCATGTTGAGCAGATTTGCGTCCAGCGCCGGCGGTAAGGCCATACCTCGGTAGCCGCCGGGCGCCGCGTTCCGCTTGTCCAAGGAGAGCCGCGGGTCGGCGAGAGCCTGGCGTACATCGTCATAGCGGGTCACCAGCCAGGCAGGCAGCCCGTCTGTCCCAATGATTCGGTGGACGGGCCCGGCTTCGCGAAACTGCGCGTACACGGCGTACGGGTCGGCAGCGAGTGCCGCATGGTCAACAAGAGTCTGCTGAGCCGGAGTTGTTTCGGTCATGCCCTGACCCTACTTACAGGCGTTGACCTGCGATGTCAGGATCCCTCAACCCTTGAGCTATGACTGTCGGAAAGTCTGTTAACCTCCCGCCACTGAAGATCAAGGGGGCCTCCATGGACAAGCGTTATGTATTTGGGTACGCCATCACGGGGGCTGCGTGCCTTGCGCTGGGGGCTGCGGTCGGCGTAGCCAGTAGTACAGAGGCTTCACCGAAGCCGAGCCCGACCGTCACTCAGACTGTCACAGCGCCGACTGCAACACCGACGGTCAGTACACAGCCTGTCAGCGTTCCCACGTCGAAAGGTGAGTGGACACCACAGGAGTGGGCCAGCGCCTTCAAGGTATTCACGGCGAAGCAGGGAACAGCCCAGCAGAAGGCCGCTGTGGGGCACGTAGTCAAGATCAAGGGAATCGACGGCAACGAGGACGACTGGGAAGTCAACGACGACATCAAGATCTTCATGGACCTCAAGGGAGAGGACTACGCCTATACCTCGCAAGCGGAGCTGATCCTTGACGCGCTCACCGACTGGCAGGAAAGCCGCGACGGCGACGTGCTCGTAGAGGTCTACAACGCCAATGGAAGCAACCAGGGCAGCGACTACATGTGAGGCGCTGCAACGGTCACTACGCCGCCTCCGCGAAGTCGCGAAGATCCGAGGCGCTATAAAAGATCGGGATCAAGCGACTCTCCCCCGATGGGCGGAATTCCGGAGTCGGACTTTGGCAGTCCGAGGTACATACGAACGGCGTCGTTGTCTCCGGTGGCATCGGCGAGCCGAGCAGCGGCCTCAAACGCCCGGGACTGGATGCGCTCGATCTCGGCTTGCGCGTCGTCGATGGGGTATCCGGCATCAATGAGCATCCGAACACCGGTCTCGACAGACAGCACACCGGCTCCCACGCCCTTGACCACCTCGTCCAGGACCGCGGCGCGGTCGGTCGGGGTGTGCGGGCCCCACATCAGTCGTGCGGGCAACGACTCCCCTACGGGCCAGCCTTCGGCCTGTCCGGCTTGGTGGAGGCGCTGCACCAAGCGCAGCAGGACGACGTACTTGTGGTGGCGGGCCAGGCGCATGGCAGCGACAAGCGAGTCGAGCGGGCCCAGTGCGAGCTGTAGCGCGTAGCCGGATGGCAGAGCGGTCGGGTCGAGAGTGCCGAGGCCGGCGGCGGTGAGGCGGCTGTTCGCGGCGATGCGGTCGAGGATGTGGTCGACGCGGGCGTGCAGTTCGGCGAGTTGCGCCGCGGCGTTGAGGACATCCATACGCCCGTTGTCGTTGAGCTGCCACACCGTCCCGGCCTGCACCTTGATCGGGAGCGGCTGGCCGGTGGCGCGGTCAATGGGCAGTCGGGCCCCGGCCAGACCGATGATCGGCGAGCCGGTGGTAGCCGAAGCGCCGGAGCTGTCGGTGTCCGTGGCGGACAGTTCATCGAGGGCCTGGAGGACGGTGGCCACGGTGGGCTTGCCCCAGTGCTCCCCGCTGGCGGGGATGCTGTTCGTGATGTGGACGACGGGGATGAAGTCCGCCATCAGGTCGAGCCGGTCAAGGACTTCGCCGTCCGAGCGGACCCGGTACCGGACTTTGTGCATCGGCAGGTCGTACAGCAGGTCGGCGTATGTAAGGTCGTCCAGGTCCCATTCCGCGTCGGTGAGGTAGCACGTCCACGGGGAGGGTCGGTTGGGTGCCCACGGGTAGGTGCGGGTGATGACGCCCGTGTCGGCGTTGCGTGCGTCGCCGTTCACCAGGACCGGGTCGCCGCTGTCGGTGTACAGGTGCTCGCGTACTGGGCTGCCGCCCTTGGCTGCGCCGCGCCGGCTGGCCGGACCGATCGGACCGAGTTCGTAGGTGACCCGCCGAAGCCTCGCCTTGAGCCCACGCCGTTTGTCCTCAGATAACTCCCACGCCAGGTGAACGCGCAGCGGGAACTCGGCGCCGTCCTGCTCCCCGTCCTCCGGCCACTCCGGGAAATACAGGCCCGGGTCCCAAGTACGCAGTAAGACTCGGCTCTTCGCGGGATCCCACGCCAGGGTGTAGACGGCGTCACCCAGCAGGATCGCCGTTCGCTCCGCCTGCTGAAGACGCAGCGGCAGCATTTCCTTCTCCGCCCAGGCTCTCAGCTTGTCCTGTGCAGCCAGCGCCGCGGCCGCCTCGGCAGTCGGCTCATCGTCACTGTGCTCCGCGCCCGCGACGCTGATGACCTGCTGGGAGCCAAGAAGGTAGCCGAGTGCGGTGTCGACCAGCTTGGAGGCGTCGCCGAGCTCCCTCCGTTCGACACCGGCCTCATCGCCCCCGGTCACGGCGGCGACCTGACCGGCCTGATTGGAGTCGTACGCGGCCAGGAGCCGGTAAGCGGCCAGGCGTCGCAGGTCCTCGTCCGGCACCCAGGAACGGGTCAGTTCCGCCCAGGTGTTACGGCGCGGGTCGGCCATGGCTGGCTTGTAGTCCAGCCAGCTCCAAACGTCGGTGATCAGCTCGCGCAGGCCCACAGTGCCCCTCCGGCAGTCGACCCCGCGCCGCGCCTCCAGCCTACGAGACGTCTTCTACGTCGGACTTCCGCAGTTCCCAGCACCTCGGGATCCGGAAATTCCGAGCAGCCGAAGGCTCCGGGGCCGAAGATTCCGTCATGAACAGCAACCTGCCGGATGATTGGTCCCCAGCGGACAATCCGTACTCGATCGCGCTCTCGGAATCGAGCTGGCTGCGTGCCACGGTCGCCTTGACCGTGGCACGCATGCACGGTGATGACGTCCAAGTCGGCTGGTTCAGCTCCCGGCAGATCGACGCACGAACACTGGTCGTCGCCCTGCGCCAGCTCCTCGCCGCGGTCAAGCTCGAACGGATCGCCCTCACAGACCTCGGCATGGATCCCGCGGTGATCACCGCACTCGATGACGCCGAGCAGGTCTTCCTTGACGCCCTGCCAAACATCAAGCACGTCCGCGACGGCCTCACTCACTTCGAGGACTGGGCCCGCGGCAGGGGCAGCGGACCGCAGAAGGACGCCCGCAAGACCGCTGACCCACGCGACGTAGCCCGCGACTTCTGGAGCTTCGGCTACGACCCGCTCACCGACACCGTCACCATGGGGCCGTTCACCATCTCCGTCAACGCGGCAGTCCCCGCCGCCAGTGCACTGTGCGATGCGATCTACGCCGCGACACGTGAGGTCGACCAGCGGAGCACGGCCGAACTACGGGACCAAGTCGTCCAGGCGCTGACCGACGCGACGATTCCCTGTACTCCCCCACAGGACCCGGTCCTCGTCTCGCAGGGCCACGACATGCGGGTCTGGCTCTCCTTCAATCTCAGCAGCGTTCCGGGCGGAGAACACAAGGAACTGGCAGAGCGCGTTGCCACGGTAACGGCCCACGCCGGGCTGCGGCTGACGTCGTCGGCGTTCCCGGAGGCACAGGACATCGCTGAACGCCTGGTCGCTGGCGAGCCGCTGCGCGTGGAGAGGAACGGCCCGTAGATCGGCAAGTCCCCAGGCAGGCCACCGGCGGCCATATCGTCATGGGCCGTTTCCTCTTGGGGCTGTTTCCGGTCGTACGTCTGCCCTCGCCAGTTCAGCGACGGCCGTCGAAACGGTCGTCATCGGTGTCGGTGGGCAGGGTGTCGAGCTGGTCGGGGTCGGCCAGTTCGGTCAGTCCGTGAACGGCGGCGTCCATGCGGTCGGGGCTGTCCATTCCCTCGACCCAGGTGACCATCTGGCCTTCCAGGTCGGGGTATTCGCCGACGTGGTGTACGAGCTGCTGTTCGTAGAGTTGGGCCACGGGAGCGGCGCGGAGGCGTTTGCCGACTCGCTTGCGGGTCTTGGCGTGGTGGGTGGCGTCGAAGCGTTCGGGCCACAGCGCCTCGCCAGGAGCGCGGCCGAGCGGGTCGTCGAGGCTGTCGGCGATGGCGGGCAAGTCGATGACTCGCCAGGCGTCGCGCTCGGTGGCGAGGATGCGTCCGGCGAGATCGTCTTCGTGCCACCGGGTCTGGATGAGGCAGATGGCGCCGACTGGTTCGAGTCGGGTCTGCAGTACCGAAGTCCACCAGTCCCAGGCTCGCTTGCGCATGGTGGGGCTGTCGGCGTCGGCCATGTCCTTGACCGGGTCGTCGACGATGGCGATGTGTGCGCCACGTCCGGTGAGACCGCCGCCGATACCGGCCGCGAGGAGGCCGCCTTCGCCGCCGACGATGTCGAAGCGGTTGGCGGCCTGGCTGCCTACCTTGAGCTGGATCCCGAGGTCGTCGCCCCAGGTGTTGATCGCGTCCCTGATCCACCGGCCGTGGTCGTCGGCCAGGTCGGCAGAGTAGCTGGCGATCATCATGCGGTGGCCGGGGTTGCGCCGCAGGTACCACAGGGGCGCCCAGCGAGAGGCCCGTCGGCTCTTGCCGTGCCGCGGGGGCATGGTCAGCATGACGCGGTCGCATCGGCCTGCGGCCATGTCGATGAACGCCTGGTCGATGAGATCCAGGTGCGGCGCCTGCATCTCGCGCCCGCCGGTCAGGACGGCGGCGAGTGCACCGGGCGAGCGGTCCATGGCGAGTTGGCGTTCGACGCGCACCAACTCGGCGCGCAGCGTGGGAGATGCGGCCCGCGCGATGGTGCGGCGCTGCGCTGGTGGAAGAGTCTTGTAGTTGGCGATGACGCTTTCGTGGTCACGCGGGGTCATTCGCCGTCCGGATCGGTGAGCGCGATCAGGGCGTCGAGTTCGTCGACGGTCACGTTCTCGACCTGGACCGGTCCGCCGTCCGGGCCGGACATTTCCGTACGGACGGGCATGTCGAGGCCGAGCAGCCGTGCGCGGCGCTCCATGATCCGCAGAGTGCGGTCGATGGCGGCGAGGTCCTGGTCCCGGACGGCCTTCTTGTAGGCAACGAAGAAGAGCCGGTCGAGTCGGTCAGCTTCCAACGCACGCAACTCGTCAACATCGTCGTTGAGTTCAGCACGTCGGTCGGCAAGCGCGGTGCGGACGTCCGGCAAGCAGCGTGAATCAGGGCCTCGTTGGTGGGCGGGTCCTGGTTCTTGCGGTACCGCTCGACTCCATAGCCCTGCGGGTAGGCGATCCCGTCAGAGTTGACGGTCGGGTCGGCAGCGAGCTTGCGGGCGATCGTCAACCAGTCGACGCCGGCGAGGCGTAGATCGATGGCGTCCGAGCGGCGGCGCGCGATGGCCGCACGCGCGGCTTTGTCGGGGCGTCCCACTGCTGGGTCCTCTACAGCTCGGGTGCACCCCCGCGCCCAACACCATGATCGCATCCGTCGAGAAGGAAGTCGTTTCCGCAGCCATTGTGATCAACGAAACTGCCGTACTACCCTGCCGAGCAGAAGGTGACTTCGCCAAGCACCTTCCATGTCAGATGGATGAGTTGACGTTTCAGGGTCCGGTCCGCCAATGGTCCAGTACGGATCCGCTCGCCAGCCACGTTGACATGAACTGGGGGGTTGCGGACCCGATGTTCCGCTAGGACGCCGATGGGCGGCGTCAAGGCGCTAACCGAATACGGCCTGGACGTCGGCAGGGCCTCAGCTGATCACCATTGATTCATAGTCATGTGGTGGTCGATCTGAGACCTGCCACTTCGTGCACACTCAGCTCGGCCACCCATAGAAGGGAACCGGGCAAGTGGACTCTCAGGCCGTTCTCTGGGTGCTGGCATGGGGTGGCGTGGCTTCCGTGCTTTTGTTTGTGCTCCAGGGACTAGCACAGCAACTTTCCGACTTCCTTGAAGCGTGTGGTCCATTGATGGACAAACTCCGAAGCCGGTCCGCTTCCCCCGCCTCTGCTGATACCGATGGTCAACCTGATCCGTCTACGGGGAATGCAAACGAGGCGACAACGACGCTACTTGCACACACCAGTAATGAGAGCGAAGAAGCCGACAGGGGCCGGCAGGATCCACACCTTCCGGCCCCATGAGCATCACATCAGTGACATCTGCTCCCCTTCGCCGGGCCGCTTGGGCGGCACGCACTCGGGTGGCGCATCGCGCGCCTTGCGCTCAGTGCGCAGCCACCAGGCGAACTGGTAATTGCGGCAGGTCCGGAAGCGGACCGACTTCCGGCGCGGCTCGCTCTCGGGAATGTTGTGCTCGCCCCACCCGGTGATGGGGCGAGCGTTCTCCAAATGCACATAGAGGCCCGGTACCAGGGCGGGTCCCTCCCACCGCTCCCCCGGTGCGCCCTCGAAGGCAAGGTGCGCGTTGCCGCTCCATTTCCACGGGTTGGGCAGCGCGCACAGATACCAGGCCAGGGGCGGGTTGCGCTCGGGGAGCTCGATCGTCTGGCGCTGGCGGCTGACGTCCAGCCGGGGACGGTCGGGCTGGCCGAAGCTGCGCAGGCAGTGTTGGTCGAGGGCTACGTGCCGCACGCCTGCCAACCACATGATGTGGTACCGAGTTTGCGATTCAATTTGGACCTGTATTCGCTGCGACATCCGTTCCCCATTTACCCGTTCCAATTGGCGAGAGATTCATTTCTCTCTGCTACTAATTTTATCGAATTTCCCACCAATTCTAGATGCCTGTCATGCCGGAAGGCGTTCGGATAAGGCATGTTGAATTCCTCTTCGAATGCCTTCTCGTATTCCTCCTTGGGGAGCGCGATGGGGCGTCGGAAGGTGGCCTTGATGTTGGAGCCACTGAGGTCGGTGACTTGCACGTCCTCGAAGTAGCGGCGGAGCAGCGGCTCCAGGGTCCCGGGGGTGTGGAAACGCAGCTTCTGCCACTTCCCCCTGACGAAGTTCATCTCGACGTTGTCCTCGTCGAGGAAGCTCATCTTCGTGGTGGCGGTCTGGGAGGTGACTCGCTTGGCCTGCTCGTCCCGGAGTTCGCGGGCGAGGTTGCGTGTGCCCAGGCACACGACCCCGTCCGCCGAGCAAAGAGCGTTGACGGTGGTCATCACCCAGTGCTGGTAGTCGAGGGTGGTGGTGGCGTTGATGACGGAGTCGAGGACCACCACGTCGTACAGGCCGTTGGACTGGATGTCCTTGTCGATGTCGCGGATCATGCCGACGACGGCGCGGATGTCGACGGCATACGAGCCGTCCCGGCAGCGGTAGGGCTCGTAGTCGTGGATGTTGAAGCCCTTGGCGCGCAGGTGCTTGGCGTAGTCGCCGTACCCGGCGCCGAAGTCCACGACCCGATGGGTGGGCTTGAGCCAGGGAGTGACCAACTGGTCCCAGGTCTCGGAGCCGTAGGCGAGCTTTCCGGCCTTGGCCTTGGAGGAGAACTTGCGGAGCCTCTTGGGCTGCACGATGTGCTGGTTCCACACCGGGGCCTTGCTCTCGATGGTGGTCCAGTCGTAGACGCCGTACTCGCCGGTGAGGTCGGCGTGGAGTTGGGCGGCGTCGGCGGACGTGACGGTCCAGGCGAGGAGGTCGAATCGGTTGATGGAGGCGACGACGGCGTATTCGGCGTTGAGGACAATGCGGCCCTGGTCGTCGATGACCACGCTCCCCCAGGGGCCATGGCCGGCGGTCATGTGCCCGATGGCGTTGACGAAGGAGAGGTTCTTCCGTTCCGCGACCCGGATGGACTGCCATGGAATCCACGACCAGGCGCCGATGACGCCGGGCTCGGCGTAGACGATGCTGGCCTCCGTCTCGACTCGGTTGTGCAGCAGGTTGAACTGGATCTCGTCCTGCAACCTGACCTTCGTGCCCAGCATGACCGCGGGCGTGTGCATCAGGCCGATGGCCTGGAGGCTCTTGGTTCTCTGGTGGCCTGCGACCAGCGTGCCGTCGGCGTTGAGGATGACGGGCTTGACGACACCGTGGCGTCGCAGTGACGCCTGGAGCCTGACGAACGCCTCCTCGCTGAGGCGGCGCGGGTTGTAGTCGGCGGGGCGAAGCCGGTCGAGCGGGTACGCCTCGTAGAACGTCGTGGTGGGCGCGCTGCTCATGCCGCCTCGCCCTCCTCGTGGGCCTGCTGCAAGACGTGCCAACCGAAGCCGAGGTCGCTGTTGGTGTCGTCGACGAACTTCGTGTAGATGGCGTTGAGGGCTTCGACCTCTTCGGAGGTGATCCGGACCCGCTTGGACTCCCACTGGAGGTAGTCGACGGTGGCTGCGGCACCGGTGCCCGCGCCGTCGGAGGTGAGTTCCAGCGTCTCGGGCAGGGAGGTGTCGTCGAGGAGCCGGTCCACGCTCTCGCGGTCGTAGCCGGTACCGGCCAGATCCGGAATCTCGGAGAGGATCTCGGCCAGGAGCACGGCGTCGTATCCGGCGAGGTCGTTGGTCCGGTTGTCGACGATGACGATGCGGGCCGCCGCGTCATCATCGACGTCGACCCAGGTGACGGCGATCTGCTCCCAGCCGAGCTGCTGGGCGGCCGCGTACGTGTGGTTGCCCGCCAGAATCTCGTTGCGGCGGCCCGTGTGGGTGCCCTTGTTGACGACGATCGCGCGGTACTGGCCGTTGACGGTCAACGATTCGGCGATCGAGGGGAGGTCACCGTTGCGGGGGTTCCGGTAGTACGGAACAAGGTCCTCGGTGGGGACGGCGAGCGGCAGAAGCAGTTCGGGGATGTTGGCGGGCGTCGGGGTCACTGGGCGTCCCTTGTGTAGGCCGTTCCCCGCGCCCTACGCAACCCAAGGGTAGGGGATCAACCCGTCCCCTCGCGTGCCGAGAACAGTTCCGCGGTCAGGACGTAGCTGACGTCCAGGGGGCGGGGCCATCCACGCGCGTACGGGGAGCAGACCGGGCCAGCGGTGCCCCGGTCACCGATCAGGGAACCATCCCCGCGTGCGCGGGGAGCAGTTGCGCCACTTCTCGGTGTCGTGGACGGACTCGGGACCATCCCCGCGTGCGCGGGGAACAGGAGCGCCGCGTCACGCGTCGAGTCTCTGTCGAGGCCAACGCCTCCTTGCGCGAGGGCCGCAAAGGCAAGCGCAAGATCACCAGCGCAGCCACGATGCACCGCATCAACGCCACCCTCCGTTCATTCCTGGGGAGCGGCATCAAGCGACGCGAGTACACGACGAACTGGGCTCAATTCGTCGAACTGCCCGCAGTCAAACGGCCCAAGCCGCTGGTGTGGACCCCGGAGCAGGTCGAAGAGTGGCAGAGAACCGGCGAGAAGCCCGGCCCGGTCATGGTCTGGACCCCGGAGCAGACGGGACAGTTCCTCGACTACATCAGCGACGACCGGATGTACGCCCTCTGGCACACCTTCATCTTCCTCGGCCAGCGGCGTGGTGAACTCTGCGCCCTCCCATGGCCAGAGGTCAGCCTCACGGCGCTGTGGATGCGGATATCAGTGCAGATCGTCGAGGTCGCCCACCAACTGTACGGCGAGTCCCCGAAGGCCGACAGCATCCGCACGATCTCCATGAGCACAGAGTCAGCGAACGTCCTGCGAGCCTGGAAGGCAAAGCAGGAACAGGAGCGCGAGCAATGGTCCGGCGAGCAAGCATGGACGGAGACGAACCGGGTCTTCACTCAGGAGAACGGAAAGCCCTACCACCCCGACTGGATCAGCCGGCGGTTCAAACGCCTCGTAGAGCTTTCCGCACTCCCGCCGATCCGCCTGCACGACCTCCGGCACATCTCGGCCACGCTGCCCCTGCTCGCGAAGAACGACATCAAGGTCGTGCAGGAAAGGCTCGGGCACAGCTCGCGCCAGATCACCTCGGACACGTACACCAGCGTGCTTCCTCAGCTCATGACCGCGGAGGCCGAATCCACCATCTCGATAGTGCCCCGGACCCGGAAGGAGACTCACGGACCGAGCGAGCAGGCCCGATCACGAAGCCACGGCGAAGCCTCTTGAGCCGAGCACGCCGCCTCAGACGAGACCACGTCCCCCGCCGCGTGACCTGCGTCCTCAATCTGTCCTCATGATCATGAAACCGTGATCACGACGGGCCGCCAAGATCCTCACCTCACCTGACCAGTCGACAAAGTTGCTGGTCGCGTTGATTCTGACCCCGTAGCGCCTTATGGGCCGTGTGCGACTCAGACCCACGCCCGACGGATGATGAGTCCGTCGCCGCCCACACCGCGCTTCTGGTGAACCCGCCCGCATCCCCACCCGTGGCCCGAAGGACTCGCACCATGACCAGCACCACCCCTGACCTTCCGGCGCAGGCCGACCTGGGGCAGTTGCGCACCCAGGCCAAGGACCTGCGCCTGGCCGTCCGGCACGGCAAGCCCGGAGCCGCCGAACGCGCGGCCAGGAGCGGCCCGGTGGACCCGGGCCGGTTCTCCATACGCGACGCGCAGCATGTCATCGCCCTCGAACACGGCTTCGCCCGCTGGCAGGACGTCGTCAGCGCGTTCGGCAACCGCCAACCACGCGAACGCGACCTGCACCGCTGGTTCGCCGTCGAGCTCAACAACGCGCTCGGCGATCTGCTCTTCGACCTCACCCCCAACGCCCCGCGCGCCGAGCAGGACCGCGCCCTCTACCAGGCGTACGCGGCGTGCTACCACTGGCTGGAGGCAGGCACCCCGGCCAACCACGGCCGCGCCGAGTACGCCATCGCCCAGACCGCCCTGGCCATCGGCCGCCCCTGGATCGCCGCCCACCACGCCCCGCGCTACGCGGAGCTGATCGCCGAGCACCCGGGCGACTTCACCGACTGGGACGTTGCCCTCTCCACCGAGATCCTGGCCCGGACGGCCGCGGCCACCGGCGCTCCGGACGCCGGGGAACTCAAAGCCCGCGCCCGGCGCCTCGCCGACCGGATCGCCGACTCCGACGCGCGCGAGGTCGTGCGGGAACGCCTGGACCGGGGGCCCTGGTTCACTCCGGAAGGGGAATCCGACGCTGCGGGCCCAGCGGATTGATGAACCGTCAGCTTTGGTTTCCTGGTTCTTCTCCCCGACAGGGAGAGGAGGACCGGGGTGAGCTCGCGCCGGCCGTGGGACATCGAAGGCGGGTTGTGGAGCGGATCAAGCCGCCGCCGTCCGGTTCGAACCGGGCTGCCCGGCAAGCGAGTTGCACCGGTCCCCCGTGAACAGCCGCCGCGGCGAACAGCCCCGGCGCCGGGCGCGGAGCGAATCGCTCCTCAGGCCCGTGCCGAGGAGGCGTCCGGCCAAGTTCCCCGCCCCGCAAGGTCGAGGATCAGGGCGGCGATGTTCCACGCGTCGTCCTCACCCCGGTGGTGTCTGCCCTCCAGGGGCAGTTCCGCGAGGCTCAGGGCGTATGCCATACCGGGCCGCTTGCGCAGTCCGTGAGCCGTGGTGAAGACCGCCTTGGCGTTGGTGTGCCGGTGGCCGAAGGGGTACGGAGTCGTCGTGGCGGCGCACTGACGGGTGAACTGATGACGGTCGTAGTCGCCCCAACTCGCCCACGGTCGCTGCCCCGCGCTGTGACGCGCGGCCAACTCACGGCAGGCTTCGGGGAACTCGATCCCCTCCGCCACCTCGCTCTGGGTCAGCCCGGTCAGTTCCGTGCAGAAGGCGCTGACGGTCGACCTCGCGGGCCGGACCAGGAGACGGTGCTTCTCCACCCGTACGCCCCGGTCCAGGTCGACGACCGTCAGACCGATCTCGATGATCTCGCTCACGGCTCCGGGCGGAGGCGGGCCTTCCCAGCACGTCGCCTCGACATCGACGACGTTCAGCAGTCCCCCGGAGCTGTTCATGCGGGTGAGCGTAGGGGGCGGCGCGTTGCCGCGTCATCGGGTTTTCCGCCAAGACGGCTCGGCCCGGCGGCAGTCGGGCCAACGGGTCACGGGCGTGGCCAGGGACGTCCGCCGATGCGCTCGATGTCGGTGTTGAAGCGCCGCAGATAGGAGGCGAAGGCGGCGATGTCCGTCTCCGGCCAGTCCGCCATGACACGGTCCAGGGAACTGATGAGCCCCTGCCGCTCCTCGTCGAGGAGCCGCGCCCCCTCGTCCGTGATGCGGAACTTGCGGGCCATGCCGCCGTCGGGGTCGGGGATCCGCTCGACGAGTCCGGCGCGCTTCGCCGCGGCGGTCTGCCGGTTGAGGGTGGAGGCGTCGAGCCCGAAGGCGTCGCTGAGTTCACCGATCGACATCGGCCCCTGGACCCGGATCCGGCTGAGCAGGATGTAGGCGCTGCGCTCCAGGACGCCGTCCTTTGTCCGGCCGCCCCTGTGGTTCATCAGTCCGTGGCGGCTGAGCAGCATCTGCTCGTACTCGACCTCGTGTGTGGGCCTGACCATCCGCCTGCCGCCTCCCGCTGTCACCTGAGCCGCGCGTCCCGCGCCTGTCGGTACGGCCCGGCTCCATGGTCCCACACCCGCGTGCACCAGCCACATCGCATGCATGAGCCACATCACATGCGTGATGCATACAGCATGTACGATGCACATCCCTTGCCCCGCAGACAGACCCCGAGGAGTCCCTCATGGACGCCCCCCAGCCCAACGCCCGAGCAAGCGGCGTGGTCGCCACGCTCGCCTTCGCCGGCACCGTGGCGGCGATCATGCAGACGCTGGTCACTCCGCTCATCGCCGAGCTGCCCCAGATCCTGCACACCACGCCCGCGAACTCCGCCTGGGTGATCACGGTCACCCTGCTGGTCGCGGCCGTCTGCGTCCCGGTCTCCGGCCGGCTGGGCGACCTGGTGGGCAAGCGGCGGATGCTGCTCGCCTGCTCCGTCCCGCTCATGGTGGGCTCGGTCGTGTGCGCGCTCTCCTCGTCCGTCGTCCCGATGATCGTCGGACGAGGCCTCCAGGGAATGGGCATGGGCATCGTGCCGCTGGGCATCGCCCTGCTGCGCGACGTGGTGCCGGCGGAGAAGCTGAGCTCCTCCATCGCGCTGGTCAGCGCGTCCATGGGCATCGGCGGCGGCCTCGGCCTGCCCATCGCCGCCGCGGTCGCTCAGTACACGAACTGGCGCGTCCTGTTCTGGGGCTCCGCCGTGCTCGCCGTGGCGATCGGAACGCTGATCTGGTTCCTCGTCCCGGACGTGCCGGCCAGCGTCAAGGGTCAGCGCTTCGACGCGCTCGGTGCGCTCGGACTCGGCGCCGGCCTGGTCTGCCTGCTCCTCGGCGTCTCCAAGGGCGCCGACTGGGGCTGGGGTTCCGCGACGACGCTCGGGCTGTTCGTCGCCGCCGTCGTGATCCTGATCGCCTGGGCTGCCTGGGAGCTGCGCGCCAAGGACCCGCTGGTCGACCTGCGCACCACCGCCCGCCCCCGGGTCCTGCTCACCAACATCGCCTCGATCTTCGTCGGCTTCGGCATGTACGCGAGCATGCTGATCATCCCGCAGCTGCTCCAGTTCCCCGAGGCCACGGGCTACGGCCTGGGCCAGTCGATGCTCGCGGCGGGCCTGTGGATGGCCCCCGGCGGCATCATGATGATGATCGTCTCCCCGTTGGGCGGGAAGCTGACGGACGCCCGCGGCCCGAAGTTCACGTTGGTCTGCGGTGTCCTCGTCGTCGCCCTCGGCTACGGGGTGTCGCTGGTTCTCATGGGCTCGGCCTGGGGTCTCATGCTGACCCTCATGGTGACCAGCAGCGGTATCGGCCTCGCCTACGGTGCGATGCCGGCCCTGATCATGAGCTCGGTCCCGCTCTCCGAGACCGCCGCGGCCAACGGCTTCAACACGCTGATGCGCTCGCTGGGCACCTCGATCGGCTCGGCCGTCGTCGGCGTCATCCTCGCCCACATGACGACCAGCGCGGCCGGCTACACGTTCACCTCCGAGGGCGGTTTCCGCACCGGCCTCATCGTCGGTGGCTGCGTCGCCCTGGTGGCCGCCGCCATCGCGGCCGTGATCCCGGCGGCCCGCGCGGCCACCGACGGCGACAAGGCCGGCCCCGCGGCCACGCCGGAGACGGCCGCGGCCGCGCGCTGAGGTTCGCGTCGCGCGAGCGCGCCGGTTTCCGACGGCCCCTGTTCGCCGGATCCGGTGCGCTCCGCCCGTGACGCGCCTGATCCAGTACGCCGTCGCACCTCGGAACCGGGGCACCCGGCACCTGCCGGGTGCCCCGGTCGGCACCACCCCCCGCACCCTCGCGGCTACGAACGCCCGGAGCCCTCCGGCACGGTCACGGCCACCGGCCGTTCGGCGTGCGCCGGCCTCTCCACCACCGTCGACCTGCCCAGATAGGTGAGCGGCCCCGGATCGTCGACGGGAATCTCGTGGAAGCCGAGACGGTCGTAGAACGCCCGCGCGGGCCTGTTGGCGGTGACCATCCCCAGGTGGACGGCGGGCACCCCGCCGTCGTGCAGCGCGGCCAGGAAGGTGTTCATCAGCGCCCTTCCGTAGCCGCGCCGCTGGAAGTCCGGCAACAGGTCGATGTGCAAGTGCGCCGGATAGTCGCCGAGTTCGGGCAGGATCATGCGCTCGGGGGTGTGCAGCAGCCCGACCATCTCCTCACTGGGCGTGCGCGGCTGTGCCGTGAGGACGGGATAGCGGTGGGCGACACGCGGGATCCAGGTGTCGCGGAACCGCGCGACGAACTCCGCGGTGTCCCCGGTGCCGACCACATAGCCGACCGCCCGGCCACTCCCGTCGTCCAGGACGAAGGCCAGTCCGGGCTCCAGATGGCAGTAGGGCTCGGCGAAGATCGTCGGCATCAACTCCTCGTCGGGATACCGGGCGCGTGAATCCCCTCCCTCGTCCGCGGTGCTCACACACACCTCGGCGACGGCGGTGCGGTCGGCGGGCCGGTAGGCGCGAATGATCGGCAATGGGTTCATGTGCGGCATCCTGGCGAATTGGGAGCGCTCCCACAAGGGGATCGCGGAAATCGTCCCGACGCCACCGGACCACCCCTCACCGGGCAGGGCGAAGCGCCGGAGGGCCCTTGGGCGCCGGTGCAGGCGGCCTCGGCCAACCGGCGGTGCACCGTCGCCTTCCGACCGGCAGCGAACGATCACCGAGCGCCGACCCGATGGCTGCCTCGCCGTTTACGAACTCGGAGACTCAGCGCAGGGCGCCCACCGGTGCCATGCTGGAGTTCCGGATCATGACGGCGGGAGCGGGGAAAAGTGGCAGCGTGAGGACAGTGGCACGGCCGAGTCGGGCGGGCATCTGGAACCGGTTCTCGGCATCCGATCCGGGTCTGCTGCGGCTCATGGCCGGCCTACGGACCGTCGTCGCCGTCGCCCTCGCGCTCGCCGTTCTCGGCCTGCACGGAGCCGATGTCGCCCAGATGGTGCCCGGAGCCACGACCGCCATGGTCGCGACGTTCGCCATCAAGGAGAAGCAGCGCCGCGAGCAGGCCCGCACGCTGGCACTGGGTCTTCCCGTGGCGGTCCTGGCCATGTCGCTGGGCGCGCTGCTGAGCAGCCATGTGGTCGCGGGCGACGTGTGCTTCATCGCGCTCATCTTCGTCGCGGTCTACTGCCGCCGGTACGGTGATCGCGGTACGGCACTCGGACTGATCGGCTTCCAGATCTACTTCATTTCCCTGTTCCTCGGAGCCGGCGTCGCCGACCTTCCCGGACTGTATGCCACCCTCGCCATCGCCTTCGCCTGCAGCGCGGTGGCCCGCTTCGTCCTCGTCGTCGAGACGCCCGAGCGCGTCCTCAAGCGGCTGCGCAAGGCGTTCCGGGCCCGCGTGGGCCAGTTGGTGTCCGCCCAGACCGAGCTGCTCGACGCCGACCGCGACGGGGTCGAGGAGGCCCTGGACGACGTACGGCTGCACACCGCGCGGCTGCACGAGAGCGCGATGATGATCCAGAACCGCCTGGAGGAGGGGACCAGCGACAGCACGACTGCCTCGCTGCTCCAGCGGCGGATCGCCGATGCCGAGATCGCCGCCGAGCGGCTCGGCCTCCTCATCCTCACCGCGCGCAGCGCCGAAAGCGCCGACACCCTCACCCTGCACCTGCCGCACGCGCCCTTGCCCGAGCCCGGCGACCGGCTCCAAGCGCAGGACGACACGACCGCGACCCTGCACCGTGATCTCGACGCGCTGCGGCTCCTGGTCACCCGCCCGTCCTCCGCCGGGGACGGCACAGGGGTGGCACAACTGCGCAACCGGCTGCTCGGCTACCGGGACGAGGAGAATCTGCCCCGTGGCCCGGCTGCCGTGCAGGATGTCTTCCGCGGCATCGGAGAGACGGCCCGCGCCGCCCTCGGGCTGCGGCTGGCGCTCGACGGACCCGAGGACGAGTCCGACGACTCCCCCGAGACGACCCGTTCCCGCGAGGAGCTGGACGCCGAGGACGTCGCCATCGTCGCCGAGGTGGAGCAGGACGAGCCGCACCCCAGGGGGCTGGACCGGCCCACGACCCGGGCGGCGGTGCAGGTCTCGGTCGGTTCGGCGCTGGCCATCGTCGGCGGGGAGCTGCTCTTCCCGCAGCGGTGGTACTGGGCGGTGCTGACCTGCTGGGTCGTCTTCCTGAACACCTCCTCGACCGGGGAGATCCTGGTCAAGGGATATCGCCGGCTGCTGGGCACGGTCCTCGGCGTCATCGCGGGTGTCGCTCTGGCGGGTGTGGTGGGCGACCACACCTGGACCGCGTTCGCGCTGGTACTGCTATTCATCTTCGCCATGTACTTCACCGGCCCGGTGTCGTACGCCCTGCAGTCCTTCTTCGTCACCGCGATGCTGGGGCTGCTGTACACCGTGCTCAACACGTACAGTTCGGCGGTGCTCGTCCTGCGGATCGAGGAGACGGCGCTCGGTGCGGTCTGCGGGGTGATCGCGGCCGCACTGGTCCTTCCGGTGCCCACCGACCGCCGTACGGACGAGCTCCTCGCCACCGTGCTCACCCGGCTCGGAGACGTCAGCGGTGCGGCGGTCGAGCAACTGAGCGGGGGGATCGCCCTCGACCTGCTGGACAAGGC
The DNA here is from genome assembly GCF_025399795.1 of Streptomyces rhizosphaerihabitans. Classification (GTDB taxonomy): domain Bacteria; phylum Actinomycetota; class Actinomycetes; order Streptomycetales; family Streptomycetaceae; genus Streptomyces; species Streptomyces rhizosphaerihabitans. The sequence continues at coordinate 18,914 of NZ_JAODTZ010000018.1, forward strand.
ACGCGATCTGGACGCGGCACTGGATGATCTGCGGGCCTCCACCAAACCGTTGACCCACCCGATCACTCCGTGGCGGGCCCGCCGTCAGACCGCCCGCTACATCGTCGCCCTGCTGGAGACGTGTGCCTATCACGCGCGGTCACTGGCGGCGACGGCCGAACTCGTTCCCTCCAGCACGACGGTCGCCGCGGACCCCCGGCTCAAGCTGGCGGGCAGCCGGATCGGCCACAACATCGACATCCTCGTCGCGCGGGTCGAGGACGACGCCGACGACGGCGTCGTGGAGACCGGCGCGAGCCTCGCCGCCATGCTGGAGCCGCAGACGCCGGACGCGCCCCGCCACGACCGCGTCACGGGGCGGGTCCTGCGGCATCTGCAGCGCCTGGACGAAGGGGTGGTCGGTCTCGCCCGCCCGCTCGGGGTGCGGATCTCCACGCCCGGCAAGAAGGTGTCCGGCAGCGTGGCGCGCTGAGGGCTGTCCCGTAATCCCCGGCGCCGGGCGCGCTCAGCCCACGTTCCACAGGAACCGGTGCGTGTGGATCCCGAAGTAGGGGAACGACTGCACCTGCCGGACGCCCTCGATCTGCCGTACGACGTCGTTGACGAAGTCCAGCAGATCCCTCGGTACCGGGCAGACGACCTCGGCGAACAGGTCGAAGCCGCCCGAGGTCAGCACCGAGTAGACGACCTCGGCCCGTTCGGCCAGCGCGTCTGCGACCGCTCGCGGATCGCCGTCCACGGCGATGCCGAGCAGGGCCATCGCCTGGCCGCCCATGCCCATCGGGTCGGTGACTCCGACGACCTGGACCGCCTGCGAGTCGAGCAGGCGTTGCAGGCGCTGGCGGGCCGCCGACGCGGACAGCCCGACCTTGGGGCCGAGTTCCGCATAGGCGATACGGCCGTCGATCTGCAGTTCGCGCAGGATGGCCCGGTCGATCTCGTCCACGCTGTTCCTCTCCGGCTGACCCGGTCCAAGGTTAACGGGGCCGTTCAGCCGACCAGTTCGGCCAGGGCGGCGGCGAAGACGTCCGTGTGCCGGTCCACGTCCTCCTCGGTGGTCGCCGGGCACATGAGCGCCATGTTGTGGAACGGGGTCAGCAGGATGCCCCGGTTGGCGAGGTACAGGTGGAGGAAGTCCTCCAGCTCTGTGTCGGCCGCCGCGGCCGATTCCGTTCCGGTGCGCGGCGCGGGGTCGGCGAACCGGTATTCCGTACGGGCCCCGAGCCGGCTCACCGACCACGGCAGGGCCCACTCCTCGATGCCCGCCCGCACCCCTCCCTCGAAGCGTTCGGAGAGCTTCGCCATCGTGTCGAACGCCGCGTCGGTGAGGACGTGTTCCAGGGTCGCGCGCATCGCGGCCACGGAGAGGGCGTTTCCGGCGAGGGTGCCGCCGACGCCGCCCATGTCGACCAGGTCCAGGTCGGCGCGGCCGAGCAGTTTGTCGGCGAGTTCGGCCGAGAGCCCGTACGCGCCGGCCGGGATCCCTCCGCCGATCGCCTTGCCGATGGTGAGCATGTCCGGCTCCAGCCCCCAGGCGGCGGTGCAGCCACCGGGGCCCGCGGAGAAGGTGTGCGTCTCGTCGTTGATGAGGAGGGTCCCGTACCGGCGCGTGAGGGCGCGGACGCCTTCCAGGTAGCCCGGCTCGGGCAGCACGATGCCGATGTTGGTGAGCGCGGGTTCCATGAGGACGGCGGCGACGTCGCCGTGGGCGAGCTCGCGCTCCAGCTGCGCCAGGTCGTTGAACTCGGCGACGCGGCTGGTGAGGGTGACGTCGCAGGGGGCGCCGACGTTCCCGGGGCGGGCCGTGCCGTGCCCGTCAGGGCCGACCACGATCAGCGACTCGTCGACGCTGCCGTGGTAGCTGTAGCTGTTCACCAGGATCTTCGGGCGGCCGGTGACCGCCCGGGCCAGCCGGATGGACCAGCGGTTGGCGTCGGTCGCGGTGAGCGAGAAGCTCCAGCGCGCGAGCCCGAAGCGGCGGGCCAGTTCGGCGCCCACCCATTCGGCGTCCTCGGTGGGGAGCATCGCGGTGGCGCCGCCGCTCTCCGCGAAGCGGGTCCGCACCGCCTCGGCCACCACCTCCGGGGAGTGACCGGCCATCGCGCCCGTGTCCCCGAGGCAGAAGTCGATGTACTCGTGGCCGTCGATGTCGGTGATCCGGGCGCCGCGTGCGGTGTCCAGGTACCGCGGGAAGGCTCCCGCGGTCTTGTTCATCCAGGTCATCGGGACCCTGCCGAACAGATGGCCGGCGCGCTCGTACGCGGCCCTCGACCGCGGGTTTCGGCGCTCGGCCTCGGCGCTCTCACGAGCCAGGAGCTGCTGCAGGCGAGTGCGGTCCATCGAGGGACTCCTCAGTCGGTGAACTCTGAAGGTGAACACAGCGGGTGGGTCAGTGGGGGGCAGCAGGGGGGCTCTGCCGACGCGCGGATTCAGCAAGAGTACGAACGCATGAGCCGTCCGAGCAAGACATGACGATCGATTCGGCTGCCGTGGCAAATGATTCCGCCGCAGCGGCGCTCGATTCGACAGTCGCCTTCTCGAACCGAACCCGCCCTAGACGCATCACAACCGATCAGAATGAGTCAACCAGTGATCGCCCTCGTATCTCTGGATCAGCGCGGAGTCGCCATCCGAATCAGCGCGCAGTCGCCGACGGGTGACCGGTGACAAGAATCGTCAAGGAGCGGGGCATGGCAGGGAAAACGGGGGAATCGACCTGTGCGGGACGGAGCCGGACGGAATTCCTCGCGTCGGGTGAAGGGCCCGTGTTCGTCGACGAGAGCGGGCGGCGGCGTTCCTGGCTGCGCAGCATGGGCTGGATCGTCGCGGTCTCCTGCGTCTGCTTCGCCACGGCTCTCACTGCCCTGGTGAGCGGAAGCGACTCGGCCGCGCCGTGGCTGCCCCTGCCGAACGGGGCACGGAAGGCGCACAAGGACACCTCGGCAGCCGACGCCGCATCGCGTGTCGAGGAACGACCCACCGGCACCCCGTCCCCGTCGGCCGTGGGACGTGAAGGCGCGTTCACGAGTCCGCCCGGGCTGCCCGCCGGGCATGTGACCCCGCCGACGGGCGACCCGGCCGCCGGCCAACGGGTCGGCGCCGCGTCCGAGCAGCGACCGCCCAGCCATGGCGCGAGCGCCGCCTCCTCACCCTCGGCCGTCTCGCCGAGTGGGCGGCCCAGTGCAACACCTCCGCGCGTCGCGCCCGCCACCCCGGCCGGTGAGACGTCCGGCTCCCCGTCCCCCTCCCCGAGCGGGACGCCCGGGGAGGCCACGCAGCCACCGGCCCCTGACCCGAGCGCCGGAACGACCGCCGGAACGACCTCGGCCGCGGGCCCACTCGTACACATACGGGTCACGGGGCTGCCGGCTTTCGGATGACCGATGCCGAAATCGGGTCGGGGGTCGGGGTATGGGGTCGGGCGGCAGCACCGGATGGCCCTTTGCCCCCTCGTCGCGCCGCCCGGTTGCCGAAGTCGCCTACCGGGAGACCTCCGGGGCCCACACGCGGTCGGCGTAGTCCAGGAAGTTCCTGCCGAGGATCTTCTCGATGCGCTCGGAGGTGTAGCCGCGCTGTTCCAGGAGGCGGACGAGTTCCCGGAACTGGTCCACTCCGCGCAGGTCGAGCACGAAGGGAAGCGTGTCGTCGCGCTCCCCCGCCGCGCCGACACCGGCCTCGCGCCGCAGGGCCACATGTTCGGCGAGATGCGCGCGGTAGGCGTCGAGATCGTCGATGGACGTGACGGTCCCGTCGGTGCCGATGCCGACGTGGTCCTCGCCGCACACGTCGACCGCGTGGACGATGTGCTCCACGACGTCCGCGGCCGTCGCATGGCCAGACATGTTCAGGAAAGGCATGAAGTAGATGCCCACGAAGCCACCGCGCGAGGCCACCAGACGCAGTTCCTCGTCGGTCTTGTTGCGGGGGAGGTCGGCGAGCGCCCGGCAACCGGTGTGGTTGATCGACACGGGGCGCCGCGCCGTCCTGGCGGCGTCCAGGCAGGTGCGCTCACCGCTGTGGGAGAGGTCGACCATGAGGCGGTGCTCGTCGAGAGCCTCGACGACGCTCCGGCCGAAGTCGGTCAGTCCCCTGTTGGCGGGCGCCATCGAGCCGTCGCCGATGTGGTTCGCCTGGTTGTACGTGAGCTGGACGACCCGCACGCCGAGGTCGGCGAAGGTGGCGATGCGCCCGGTGTCCTCGCCGACCGCGACGGCGTTCTGGAAGCCGTAGACGACACCGATCCGGCCCTCCTGCCTGGCCCGGTGGAGGTCGGCGACCGTACGGACCTTGAGGAGGTCGGACGCGTTGTCCCGGATGATCCCGTCCCAGACGGCGATCTCGTGCAGGGTGTGCTCGTACGGCGGCAGGTCGCCCATCGTGTAGCCGAGCGTGATGTTGACGGCGGTGAGGCCCGAGGCGTGGGCGTCGGCCAACGTACGGGCGTCGACGGTCAGTTGCTCGCTGGAGGGGTTGAGCTGCGCGGCGGCTTCGACCGACTGCGGGGCGTTCGGATTGTCGAGCTGCCCGAGCGCGTTGATGATCATGGGGAGGTCGGTCATCGGGTCTCCTCGACGGGGTGGGTCGCTGCGTGCACTTCGGCCTCGGGGGTCCGGTCGCGGTCGGACCGCCCGGCGCCGGGGGCGGTGCTCTCGAACTCACGGCGCTCGAAGCGCCGGCCGCGCTTGACGGTCAGCGTGACGCTGCGCAGATGCTCGATGTCCCGCAGCGGATCGTCGTCCAGGACAACGAAGTTGGCGAGCTTGCCCGCTTCGACGCTTCCCATGACGTCCTCGGCGCCGGCGCTGCGGGCGCCGATCAGCGTGGCCGAGCGCAGCACCTGCTCGGGTGACATCCCGCAGCGGTGCACGAGGAATGCCAACTCCTCGTACAGGGCGGGGAAGGGGTCCTCGGGGCCGGTCTCGTAGTCCGTGCCGGTCGCGATGTCGACACCGGCGCGGTGGGCCTGGGCGGTGAGTACGGCGGCGAGTTCGGTGTTGGCCGCCGCGCGCGCCGCGTCCTCGGGACCGTCGCCCGCGAGGGCCTCGCTCGCCCACATCCCCGCGGTCGCGTCGAGCACGGTGCCCTTCTGCCGCATCAGGGCGAAGAGTTCCTCGATACGGGGGTCGTCACCGGCGGCGAACCGCTCGTACTCGACCGGCGGCTTGTTCTTGTAGCTGATCAGCGGTGCGTCCGTGCCCTCGAAGGCGAGCAGGGTGACGTGCGAGATGCTGTCCGCGCCAGCCATGACGATCTGGCCGGGCGTCGCCGGGAAGACGGTGGCGTGGGCCCAGACGGGGATGCCCTGGCGGTGCGCCTCCGCGGTGATCGCCGCGACGGTGGCGTGGTCGAGATCCGCGTACACCTTGATCGCGGAGGCGTGGGTTCCGCGCGCCAGGGCGACAGCGATCCGCAGGTCGGTGTCCTTCGTGATCGCCTGCATCCACGGAACGGCACCGGGCGTCTCGCCCTGGGACACCTGGTGGGTGCGCGGGTCGTCGAAGAAGCCGGGTCCCGCCATCAGCGCGGCGTAGCGGATGTCGGGGCCGGGGATCTCGCCGACGAGCGTCGCCCTCGCCAGGTCACCGACCTGGCGCAGGTCGTCGGCCATGTCACGGATGGCCGTGACCCCGCTGTGGACGAGCCGGCGCAGCACCGCCTCGGCGACGGGCCGGTCCGGCGGCGTCGCGATGTGCTGGTGGGCGTCGATCAGACCGGGGATGACGAAACGTCCGTCGAGGTCGAAGACCTGGGCGTCGGCGGGCAGGGTCTCGGCGATCACGGCATCGTCCCCGACGGCACGGATGACCGGGCCGTCGATCACGATCGACGTCGAGCTCCGGACCGGACCACCGGTTCCGTCGAACAGTGTCGCGCCGCGGTACACCGCGACGGCTCCCTTCACCGCGGGAGCGTGCGGGGCCGGAGCGCCCGAAGCCTCGTCCGTCATCTTCACCTCAGTACTCGCTCTGTCCGGACCGGTCAGCATCTCAATCCGACCGTTGTTACGCTCTACGCAACAGACGTATCGCCTCTCGCAACATGCGCTACCGTACGCTCGCATCTCACGACGCCACAAGGAGGGGTCGGACGTGCCCGAAGCACCCCGTACCGCGGTGGACAAGGCCCTGGACCTGGTCGAAGCCGTGGCCCGCGCGTCCCAGCCCCCGCGCCTCACCGACCTGGCCGAGGAGGTCGGCCTGCATCGCGCCACCGCCTATCGCGTGCTCGTCGACCTGGTCCGGCGTGGCTGGGTGCTGCGCGCCGGCGACCGCTATCTGCCCGGCACGGCGGTGCTGCAGCTGTCGTCCTCGGCGGCCAGGAACTCACTCGGAGCACTCGCCCGACCGGTTCTCGCGGCGCTGTCCGAGCGCACCGGCATGATGGTCAACCTTCAGGTGCCCGAGACGGACCGCTCGCGCGTGATCGATGTCGTACGCCCCGACCGTCTGGCGATGATCAGCAGTCTGACCGGCGAGGCCCTGCCCGTTCACCGTTTCGCCGGTCCGCTCGCCCTCGTCGCCGCCCTCGCCCCGGCCGACCGGGTCCCCTACCTTCGCGCCGCGGAGGAGGCCGGGCACCCGCTGACCGGAACCGACGGGCTGCTGGCCGACATCGAGCTCGCCGAGCGGACCGGATTCGCCGTCGAGTACGGGCGCAACGAACAGCCGGTCGCCTCGCTCGCCCGTGCCGTGGTCACGCGTCCAGGCGCGCCCGTCTGCGCCCTCACCCTCGTCGGCCTGGGCCCGGAGTTCGACGAGGCCCGGCTTCCCCGCCTGCGGGAGCGGCTGCGCGAGGCGACGGACGAGCTGGGGCGGATCCTCTCCGGCCCCGGCACCTCCGGAGCCGCTCAAGTCTCCGAAGTATCAGGAGACTTCGGACACTCCTCCTCCGGTCCCGAGTCCTCGTCCCGGCCCACGTCCCGGGCCGCGTCCGCGTCCACCTCCACCGAAGGTCCGGCATGAGCGAGATCCTCTTCCTCGACGGGGCGCGGACGCGCGCCGCACTCGATCCGCACCGAGTCCTTGACGCCGTGGCGACGGCCCTCGTCGCCATCGGCCGTGACGAGGTCTCCGTGCCGCCGCGGATCGCGGCGCACGCGCCGGGCGGCCTGCTCGGCGCGATGCCCGGTCATGTGCCCGGTCTCGGGCTCGCGGCCAAGCTCGTCTCCGTGTTCGCCGACCCGGCGCGGCCCGGACGCAGCAGTCACCGAGGCATCGTCGCGCTCTTCGACGAGGCGGACGGCCGCCCGCTGGCCCTGATGGACGCCGAGCCCCTCACGGAAATCCGTACCGCGGCGACCGCCACACTGAGCGCTCGGGCCCTGGCCCGTCCGGACGCCACCCGGGTCGCCGTCATCGGAACGGGTGCCCAGGCACGTGCGCAGATCGCCCTGCTCGCGGCGCTGAATCCCGAGAACCCCGTGTCCGTCGCGGGCCGCGATCCCCGGCGTGCCGAGAGCGCCGCCGCCTTCCACCCCGCCGGCCGGGGCACGGCCGGCATCGAGGAGGCGGTGCGCTGGGCGGACACGGTGTTCTGCTGCACGGGCGCCGTGCGGCCGGTGATCCGTCGCGCATGGCTCGCCCCCGGCACGCACATCAGCTCGGTGGGCGGCTCCCACGGACCGGAACTGGACGCCGACACCGTCCGGGACGCCACCCTGTTCGCCGAATGGCACGGCGCCGCCACCACCCGGCCCCCCTCCGGCGCCCACGAGCTGCAGGACCTACCGCCCGAGCGGTCCGTGACGCTCCTCGGTTCGGTCCTGGGCGGCGAACACCCCGGTCGACGCGACGACACCGAACTCACCCTGTTCAAGTCGACCGGCCATGCCGCCCTGGACGTCGCGGCCGCCCACGTCGCCGACGCCGTCGCCCGCGCGGAGGCATGGGGCACCCGCATCGCCATGTGAGCCGTATCCGTGACGGCGAGTGTGCGGCGAACCGCGCCACGGGCCACGGTTCGCACATCACGGGGGACGGGCCACTGGTGGCTGGTGACTCAGCGTGTATCCGTGCACGTCGTCCACCCGTGGACTTTCTTCCCCGAGGTCGGCCATGCTGAAGGGTGCTTGAGCCGGTGCGCGCGCAGACCCGGGACCCACGGTCACGGACCGCATCCGCCGGGCCCCGCGGCGACGAATCCACCGCGGGCGGCCCACCGTGTGGCGTGGGCCGAGCGGCCGATCGACCTGGCGGTCCCGGACAGGTAGCGGGCCCGAGGGACCACGACGCGGAGGAGGCCAAGACCCCCATGAGACAGACAGGAGCGGACGGCAGCGGAGTGCGGGAACGGCTGGGCAGCGCTCTGTTCAGCCGGGTCGCGGGCCCGGAGGGAGAGAAGAACCGCGCCCGTATCCACGGCACCCCCGGACCCCGCTGGTTCGGCCCGGACCGCCCCATCCGCACCGTGCACGGGGACGCGTCCATGTTCATCGGCGGCCTCTCCGCGCTGCTGCTCCAGTCGCTCCACCCGCTCGCCATGGCCGCCGTGTCCGCGCACTCGGGCTTCCGCGGGGACCCCTGGGGAAGACTCCAGCGCACCTCGACCTTCCTCGCGGTGACGACGTACGGGACGGCCGAGAGCGCACAGGAAGCCTGCGAACGGGTACGGGCGGTCCATGAGCGGGTGCGCGGGGTGACCTCGGAGGGAACGGCGTATCACGCGGCGGATCCGCACCTCCTCGGCTGGGTCCACGTCGCAGAGATCGACAGCTTCCTGCGCGCGCACCGGCGGTACGGCGCGCGCCCGCTGTCCGACGCCGACTATGACGCCTACGTGGCGGACACGGCCCGCGTCGCCGCCGCTCTCGGTGTCCTGGACCCGCCGACGAACCGTGCCGAGCTCGCGGAGCGGCTGACCGCGTACCGCGGCGAGGTGCGGGCGACGCCGGAGGCACGCGACGCCGCGCGGTTCCTCCTGCTGAACCCGCCGGTCCCGCTCGTCGCCCGCCTCCCGTACGGGGTGCTCGCCGCGAACGCGGTGTCCCTGCTGCCCACCTGGGCCGCTGCCGAACTGCGGCTGCCGCGCCTGCAGTTGGTGGACAGCGTGTGTGTACGTCCACTCGGCTGCGCCTTCACATCGGCCGTGCGCTGGGCCATGGCTCCGCAACGCGCGCGAACCGTCGAGGCGGTCGTGTGACCGGCCACCGCTCCGGCGCGCACGGAGCGCCCCTCCCGCTCTCGTACACGAACCCGGGACAGAGTCGGCGAAGTCGGCACGCCGAAGGATCCAAGGCCGAAAGACCGTCCGCGTGTTGAAGAATCTGCCGGCCGTTCCTCCCGATTTCGTCGGACGCCCTGGAGATGTTCCGCCTTCGGCCTGGATCTGCCGGCCTCCGCGCTCGCCGCGCAGGGCGCGGGAGAACGGGCGGTCGCCGCGTACGGCGCCGGGGAGACGTACTGGAGCGCGGTGGGCCATCCGCAGCGTGGCACGCCCGAGTCGGGCCCGGTGCGCGAGCGCTACGAGGACACGGCCCGTTCCCTTCTCGGCGACGACGGCTGCGAAGAGGCCCTGCTGCGGTCGGCGCTGAGCGACCCCGAGACCGTGCTGCATCACCTCCTCGACGGCTCCGGCCGGGGTTTCCGAGTCGCGTCGGGCCCGGCCGTCGGCACGGCGGTCACCACGACGACGGGGCACGGCATCCGCCACGACGGCCGATGCGGTCCGGCCCCGGTTCGGACCAGGGGACGAGGGCCGCTCCGGGTCGGGAAGTGAGTCTGCGGCGGGCCTGGTGTGATTCCGCCCAGGGGAGGCGGGGCAACCCCGTCGCCACGAACGGGCCGGTTCGCTGCATCCAATGGGCCGCCCCGCACCGAAGCAGGGGTTGAGCCCGGTGGACCGGCCGGTCCCGGACGGCTCCGGAATCGAGGCGAGGTCCCGTGATGATCTGCTGCCGTCGTACGCAGGGCCCCGCCACCCGTGGGTGCGGAGCCCCTTCCGCCGGGCCCTGGTCCACCGTGCCCCCGGGGGCCGCCCCATGGAACTGAGCGTCCACGGGGAGACGGAGACCGTCGGCGTCGGAGTGACCACCGGTTTCCTGGCGCGCAAGCTCGGGGTGTCGCCCACGACACTGCGTTCCTGGGACCGCCGGTACGGGCTGGGACCCGCGGTGCGAGCCGACGGCCACCACCGCCGGTGGTCTCCCGATGACGTGGCCATGGTCCAGGAGATGTGCCGGCTGACCGCCGCCGGCCTGCCTCCCGCCGAGGCCGCCCGCTCCGCGAAGGAGGCGGCCCGCGGTCGTGTCGCTGTATCCCCGCTTCTCGCCGCCCGGACGCAGGCCGGCGTCCGGATTCCTGAGTGGTCCGCGGCGACGGCCCCGGGCCCGGGAACAGCAGGGTCGCGCTCGGGCACAGGGCTGCCGTTGGGTGATGTGGGCCAGGACTGCCGTGGTCTGGCCCGTGCCGTGGTCCGCCTGGACGCCCTCGGCGTCCAGGAACAACTGGCGGCCGCGGTCCGGACCCACGGCCTCACCAGAGCCTGGGACGAAGTGATGGTGCCCACCCTGCGGGCGGTGGGCCGCAAGTGGGAATCCTCGGGGGACCGTTACGTCGAGGTCGAACACCTCCTGTCCTGGCACGTCTCCGCCACCCTGCGGCATGTCTACGTGTCGGCGTCGGGGCGCACACCGCGCGCCACCGCGTCACCCGTGCTGCTGGCCTGCCTTCCGGACGAGCAGCACACCCTGCCGCTGGAGGCACTCAACGCGGCGCTGGCGGAACGGCGGGTACCCGTCCTGACGCTCGGTGGTGCCGTTCCGCCCGAGGCGCTCATGACGGCGGTGCGGCGCGTCGGTCCTCCGGCGGTGGTCCTGTGGTCGCATTCGCGGTCCACGGCGAACCTTCCGCTCGCCCGTCACATCGCCGCGACACGCTGGGGAGTACGGGGAGCGCGAACACGGAGCCAGGTCCTGCTGACCGGACCGGGCTGGGGCGGACAGTCGGGCCCGGGGCTCCTGCGCCCACACCACCTGGCCGAAGCGCTCCGTCTGATCACCGCACCGGACAACCGGCCCGACGACTACGGTGCGCTCGCGACCTGACGACGCCCTTGCGCTCACCCGGCCGGCCCTTGCCCGGCACAACCGCGCCCCGCGACGTCTGGAACCGCCCCTGCGCCTACGCCCGCAGGAAGGCCGCCAGTCCCTCCAGCAGCCGTTCCACGTCGTCCTTGTCGTTGTACGGCGAGAGTCCGACGCGAAGGCCACCGGTGTCGCCGAGTCCGAGGTGCCGGGAGGCCTCGATCGCGTAGAACGATCCGGCGGGCGCGTGCACACCGCGGGCCGCCAGGAACGGACAGGCGTCGGCCGCGTCCCGGTGGTCGAACGTCAGCAGCAGGGTGGGTGTGCGGTCGGCCGCGCGGGAGCGGACCGTGACGCCGGGCAGCTCGGCCAGGCCCGCCTCCAGCCGCTCGCGCAGCGCTCCCTCATGCCGCTCGATCGCCTCGAAGGCCGACCGCAGCCGGTCTCTGCGCCCGCCCACCGCGTCAGTGGCGAGCCCGGCGAGGACATCGATGGCGGCGGTGGTGCCGGCGAGCAACTCGTAGGGCAGCGTGCCCAGTTCGAAGCGCTCGGGAACCACGTCGGTGGACGGCAGCAGCTTGTCCGGGCGCAGCCCCTCCAGCAGCTCCGGGGAGGCGGTCAGGACACCGTGGTGCGGGCCGAAGAACTTGTAGGGCGAGCACACGAAGAAGTCGGCACCGAGCCGCGCGAGATCCACGAAGGCGTGCGCCGCGTAGTGCACCCCGTCCACGAAGAGCAGCGCCCGCGGGTGCCGGCGGACCAGGCGTGAGATCTCGGCGATGTCGGGCACGGTCCCGATCAGGTTCGAGGCGGCGGTGACCGCGACCAGCCGGGTGCGCTCGGTCAGCAGGTCCCCCACCGCCGAGGGCGGGAGTTCACCCGTCCGCGGATCGAAGTCGGCCCAGCGCACCCGGGCTCCGGCCCGTTGCGCCGCCTGGATCCAGGGCCGGATGTTGGCGTCGTGGTCGAGACGGCTGACGACGACCTCGTCGCCGGGAGCCCAGTCCTTCGCGAGCGTGTGGGAGAAGTCGTACGTGAGCTGGGTGGCGCTGCGGCCGAAGACGACCCCGGTGGGGTGGCCGCCGACCAGGTCGGCCACCGCCTGCCGGAACCCCTGGACCAGACCCTCCGCGTTCGCCTCTCCCGGTGTCAGGCGCCCTCGGATCGACAGCGGGCCCGTGAGCGCGTCCGCGATCGCCCCGGCGACCCGGGCCGGGGTCTGTGTTCCGCCCGGACCGTCGAAGTGCGCGACGCCGGACAGCAGGGCGGGGATCTCGGCGCGCAGTGCGCCGACGTCGTACGTCACTCGGGCTCCTCAAGGCGGCTTCGCGGCCCGCGCCGTTCGGCCGGGCAGCGGTCGGGCGGGCAGGAGCCGCGTGATCGGGCGGGCGCACACGTGCTCCGGTGATCATGGCAGGACGCCCGCCGCGGTGGGAAGTCGGCGCGGAGGCGCGGGCGCACCCCCAGGCGTCCCGGGACGCCGTAGGAGTGCTGGCCCGCGGGACTGCTGCTCCCAACCCGCGGCTTGGCGCAACCGGTACCCCTCGTCAGGGGGCACACTCCGAAATATGCGCCGCGTTCACTCGTACGGACTTCCGATGGACGACTCACGGCCTGGGGCCGGCACCCTGAGATTCAGGGTGCCGGCCCCAGGCCGTGAGTCATGACGCCCGAACGGGCCCGTGACCCCTCAGGCGTGGCGGTGCGACCGGCGGTTGCCCGTCAGCATCCGGTACAGAACCAGAAGAATCAGCGATCCGGCGATGGCGGCGATCCAGGTCGACACGTCGAAGAACCCGTCGATCGAGTCGACGCCGAAGATGACCTTGCCCAGCCAGCCGCCCAGCAGGCCTCCCGCGACACCGATCAGCATGGTGATGATGATCCCGCCCGGGTCCTTGCCCGGCAGGAGCAGCTTGGCAATGGCACCGGCAAGCAACCCGATCAGAATCCAAGCGATGATTCCCACAGTTCCTCCACCGTTCGTCCGTACAAGATGTGACTTCCTCAGTCCGTGTGCGCCGTCCCGGCCGGAACAAACCTGCACGTCTCAAACTGTTGCCCGATTCCTCGCCGCCGCGGCCCCGTTCAGCTCGGCAGTGAACTGCGCGCCGGCCAGCAGCGCGAGGTTGGACAGCCACAGCCACACAAGGAAGACGACGGGACCGGCGAGCGAGCCGTAGAGCCTGCTGTAGGCGCCGAAGCCGGAGGCGTACAGGGCGAATCCGGCGGAGACGGCCAGCCAGAGGAACGCTGCCAGGATGCCGCCGGGCAGGCTGTACCGACGCCTGGCGGGTGGCGGACCCGTGTGGAAGACGACGAGGACCAGCAGGGCCACCAGGCACATCAGCAGGGGCCAGCGGAGCAGGTTCCAGGCCACGGCCACCGTGCCGTCCAGCCCGAAGACGCGGCCGGCGGCCTCGGCCACGGGGCCGGTCAGCAGCAGGACGAGCGCGCTCACGACGAGCAGCCCGAGCAGCGCCAGCGCGGTCAGCACCAGCCGGTGCGCGGTGCGCCAGGCCGAGCGGCGGTCCGGCACGTCGTGCATGCGGTGCAGGGCCCGGCGGAACACCGCGAGGTAGCTGGAGGCCGACCAGAGCGCGCTCGCGGCACCGGCGACCAGCAGCGTCCAGGCGGCGGATCGTTGGCGCAGCATCTCCCCCAGCGCCTGGTGCAGCTCCGCCCCCGACTGTGCCGGCGCGTACGCCGTGACGTGTGCGATGAACTGCTCGGCAGTGTCCGGACTGATCAGGCCGAAGGCGATGACCATGACCAGCATGGCCGGCAGCACCGACAGGATCGCGTAATACGTCAGAGCGGCCGCCCAGTCGGAGACGTCGTCGTTCCACATCGAGACCGGAGTGCGGCGCAGTGCCGGCCACCAGAGGGCGGGCAGCCGTGGCCCGTACCGACGGAGCCGGGCCGGGCGGACCGCCTCGACGGCGCCGCCCGGCCCGGATTCAGTGGACATGCGCGGTGCGGTGGGGGCGGCTGCCGATCCGTACCCGGGTGAGGTCGCGAGTGGGTACTCCGGCGAGGCCCCGGCACGGAGCGGCAATGCCCGTCCTTCCGGATGGATTCGGACGATTCGTCTGCTCATCCCTCACCTCTCAGCACCGGTCCGGCCGGCATTCCCGGCCCCCTGCCTGACGAGGGGGCCGGTCGGGGCTCTCCTTCCACGCGCGAGCCCCCCTACGCCTCCTCACCGCCGTGCTCCGGCAATCGGTGGTGCGCCAAGGACGCCGTCAGCGGACTCGTGCGGGACACCCGGGCACCCATCGGCGAGAAGGGACGGGGAGTGGCCGGACGGACGCTTGTCCCGGCCACTCCCCTCTTTACCTGCCCGCCACAGGAAACTCCCGTCGGCCCCGCGGCTGTCGACCGCCGGGCCGGAGCATGCCGCCGTGTCAGCTCTTGGGCATCAGGACGGTGTCGATGATGTACACGTTCGCGTTGGCGGTCTTCACATTGCCGCACACCACCTCGGCGGAGTCATTCACCGTGTACGAATCCCCCGACCCGCTCGTCATCAGCTTGCTCTTCTCCAGGGTCTCGAACGAACCGTTCTCCAGCTGCTTCGGCGTCAGTTTCCGGCCCACGACGTGATACGTCAGGATCTTCGTCAACCGGGCCTTGTCCGCGAGCACCTTGTCCAGGGTCGCCTTCGGAATCTTCGCGAACGCCTCATTCGTCGGCGCGAACACCGTGATGTTCTCCGCGTTGTTCAGCGTGTCCACCAGACCCGCCTTCTTCACGGCCGTCACCAGCGTCGACAACGCCGGGTTGTTGGACGCCGCCGTCGCCACCGGGTCCTTCGCCATCCCGTCGAACGACCCCGACCCGTCCTTCGGCACCGACACGCACCCCGGACCGAACGGCTCGTCGGAACTCCCCGCCATCGCCGACGAACCGGCCGATCCCCCGTCCGGCACAGGGGCCGAAGCCGCTGCCTTCGCCGAGTTCGAGGCGCCATTGTCCTTGCCGTCGTCGGAACAAGCCGTCAGCGCGATCGGCAGCACAGCAGCGGTGGCGACAGCCAACGCGACACGACGGATACGCATGTTCATGAGGTTCTCCTGTCGGAACGAAGCGGCATTCGACGAGCGGACCAGCAAATGCCGTGGCTTTCGAGCGGAAATTCCGTGGAGAACGAACGGACGGACGGACCTCCGCGAGGCGTCGGGGGGGCGCACTCGGGGGAACGCATCGAACTCTTCGGATCCCGGCTCACACGGGGAATCCGAGCCCGGAGCAGCGATGGATTGGCCGGCGGACGAGCATTCACCGATTCGAGGGAAATTCCGGCCGGGACCAAGCCGGGAAGCTCGCGGCTTCGGAGAAACACACCGCCCGAAGCCGCGGCACGGAGACCGCGGCTCGGGACCCTCGTATCACCCGACGGAGGAACGACGGTTGAACGTACTCGGGCGTCATGGGCTCGATCGCGGCCCGGCTTCGGGCGGGAGTGAGGAGAGGCGCTGGACGCGGTTCACATCAGGGGACGAGCACGCGGACATGGCGGCACGTCGTACGTCACTGCACGACGGCTCATGCCGGCTGTCGCGGCGGAAGGCTCCGGTAGTAGCGCCCGACGCTGGACAGGTACGCGGGGTCGAGGGTCTCGCGGTCGGTCTTGAACGCCGGCGCCGATTTGATCTCCTCGCGGGTGCACGCGACGGTGATCTTCTGCGACTCCGTGTCGATGCCGGCGACGACACCCACGGGAACCAGCACACTCCTGCCGAACACCCAGACGCCTGTGTCGACGACCAGGTGCCGCATCCCTGAATCGTCCGCCTGCCGGTCGACGTGTCCTATGGTCCCGTCGCTCGCCTCGACGCTGTAGCCGGCCAGTTCGTTCACTTCGGGGTGGTCGAACTCCGGTGCGTACGACCAGATTCCGTCGATTGTCATGTCTGTCTCCGTCAGCTCGTCGGTTCGCCTTGCCGACGGCTCCCCCGGGAGGGGGACGCGGCAGACGGATGACCCGAAGGCGGCGATCCGCCTCCGTGCCGCCTTACAGAGCTGCAAATACCCTGCTATCCGGTCGGCATTCGACGGAATCGCCCTGCGAATCCACGCCGTTGACGCCACACGTCCCGGTATGTGACCAGGTCGTACGCCTCGTCGGCCGGCTCCGGGACGCCGCGCCCAGCGCTCGCGTCGCAGGGCACGGTGAGGCAGTGCTCGACGTCGACGGTCGGCGTGAAGGCGGGGGATGCGGAGTGGTCATGCGGGCTTGAAAGGGGCCCTCCCGGCCGGCGGGTGCCGCTGCTACCGCCGCCGGGGAGATCCGCCCCTTCCGTCAGCGGCGCCGGCTGCGCGTCGCCCAGCCCCCGCCGACGCCCGAGAGGTGAAGAGCGAGCAGGGCGAGGCCTATGAGCATGACGTTGGTCGACGTGAACACGTGATTGGTCGAAACGTCACCGGCGTTGATCAGGAACGCGATGAACAGCAGTACGGCGGCAGCGATGCCGAGCATGAGATCTCCCTTGTCATTGGCCGACTGTCGAAGCGATGGGGTCCGGATGCCCCGAGAAATCCGCCCGACACTGCGTCGCGTGACGAATCCTCTGCATCCGCTGCGCGTTCCCGCGGGGAAGACAAATGACCTCCCGCACTTCTGGAGGCGCCTGCCGCGAACCCCACGAAAGGGAAGCTCCCATGGTCGAAGTCGAACGCACGGTCACCCTGCATCACCCTCTGCCCGGTGTGGTGGCCTATCTGGCGGACTTCTCACACACCGAGGAATGGGACCCGGGCACGGTGAGCTGCCGTCCGACCAGGGCCGGCGCCCCCGTCGCCAAGGGCGCGGAATGGCACAACGTCTCGAGGTTTCGCGGGCGGCGCACCGAACTCCGCTACCGACTGGTCCGGCTGGAAGACCTGAGGCTGACCTTCGTGGGGCGGAACCGGACCGCCACCTCCACGGACGACCTGACCTTCCGTGAGGAGAACGGCGCCACTCTCCTCACCTACCGGGCCCGTATCGAATTCCGCGGCATGGCCCGCCTGGCCTCTCCGTTCCTGCGCAGGGAATTCGAGCGCCTGGGAGACGAGGTGGCTCAGCGGATGCCGAAAGCGGTGAACAGCCACTTCGGCTCCGGCGGGAGCCCGACGGCCTGACCCCACCGCTCCGAGGAAGCGGCGCGACCGCGCGGCGGGTTCCCATGGAGCAGGAGAGCGAAATGCGAAGAAAGGGGCACCCTCCGACGAGCGACCTCGACGACTTCTGACGGTTCCCCTCCGGTACACGAAGGAACGAGCGATGAAGCTCCAGGACGAACTGCCCCTCGACACACCGACGAGTTGACGAACGGGCCGGACGAGGGGCTCGGCGGACGACGAGGGGCGCCTGCCAGGGCCGGTCACCCGGGCAAGCGCCCCTCTCAGGCCGCTGGCCTAGGAAACGCTCCCGGCTGAAGCCCGTACGCCCTCACACGCCACCATGCCCTCCACCGGGCCGGTCGCCCGCCACACGCTCTCGTGGTCCTCGGCCAGCCCGAGTTCGGCCAGGCCCTTCAGGTGCCCGAACACGGTGGAACGCCGGAAACCCACGGCAGCGCTGAGTTCGGCGACGCCCACTCCGCCGGGCCCGGCTTCCGCCAGCCGCTCCCACGTACGCACGGCGTGCCGGCTCAGACCGCTTTCGCTCACCTTCCTGGCCACGACGTCGGCCCTCTCCCCGTTCTTGTTCTGATCGGGAATCGGGGACTGGGTCCGTGCCGCCCGGAGCTCAGGCGTGCTCGCCTGCTCCCGCACTGCGCGCGGTGATCTCCTCGGTCCGACCGGACGCGGCGTCATGTTCACCTTGCGGTGCCTACGGCCCTTGCGGTGTCGGCTCATCGATTCCTCATCTCCGCCTCGACGATGCTCACAGGAGGAGAACGAGCCGGAGCCGACAAGGTAGTTCAGCCGTTCGAAGGATAGGCACACGACGGTCCACCCAGGACACAGCCCGCCCCGGCCACGCCGGAAGAGTCCTTTGCGGCGGCTCCTCGACACGTCGCGCGGCGCCATCGCACGGACTCCATCGACCGCCAAGGACCGGGTCGTTCCGTGCCACGCCGTCATGGATGCGCTCGCCGGATTTCCTCGCACACCAATCCAGCCACTCCCAGCCGGGATCCGTTGCCCGATCTTCACGCCATCATTGAGCCCTCGCCACCTGAGCGCGGCGGCCGTCGGCACAGGCCCCCGTCGCCGCGCGCCCCGGTGGCCGGCAGCTCGTCGAAAGCGAAAAGCAATGGCCAACGCCTGGCCCCCATGGGCCTGTTCTCCTGTCGGAGCCCAGTCATGACGGCGGCTCGAATCCCAGGACTGATTCTGCCCATCCTCTTCCTGTGCGCCTTCGTCGCGGGTCTCGTCTGGTACTGGCGACATCGGGGCGAATAGAAGCATGCGGTGGGGGCGCCGCCCGGTCAGGTGCCCCCACACCCCACCCCCCATCGCATTTACACGCCCGGCGATCAGAAAAGGGGACCTGGCGTGCCGACGCCCTGGCCGTTCAAAGCCCGCGCCTCGGTGTGCGGCTGCGTCAACGGCGAGGCGACCGCGGACATCCCGTCCGGCGGGACGGCCGGTGATGTCCGGTTTCCCAGCAGCCCGCCCGGCTGCGCGTCCCGCCGGTTCGCTCCGGCCACGAGCATGGCGTCGGCGGCGACGACGGCGTCCCGCACGCTGGTCGTTCCCGTCATCACACAGAGCGTGTAGGTGACGTCCTCCAGCCGGCGGGCCGTCTCCAGCGTCTCCTTCTCGGCGTACGCGATCTTCAGGGCCGCGTAACGGGTCAGCAGCCTCCGGACAACCTTCGGGTCGGGCACGAGCACGGCGAGGGCTCCTCTCTCGAGTTTCCGTCCGTGTGCCCGGGTTCACGTCGGTTCATTCGCAACAGCCGCCCCAGACAACCTATTTGGCCCAATGCCGTCTCCGGGACGGAATTCCGCCGCATCCATCACCACGTGCGGCCTGGACCGGCGCCCCGACAAGAGGTGTGACGCAAAGGAACCAGGGCACTTGGAGGCACTGGAGGTTGATACCCATGGTTCCCCTGCTTCTCGTTCTTCTGCTCGCCCTGGTCCTTTTCGGCGCGGGTTTCGCCGTCAAGGCGCTGTGGTGGATAGCGGTCATCGTGCTGGTCGTCTGGCTCGTCGGATTCGTGGCGCGTCCGGGCGCTTCCAGCGGCGGTCGCGGCCGCTGGTACCGCTGGTAGACGCACCGACGAACAGCCGTGACCGAGAACATCCGCAAGATATCTGTGTGCGAAGGAAACGAACATGGCCACTCCCACGACACCGAAATACACGGTTCCCGGCGTCAGTACCCACGACGGCGGCCGGATCATCGACGTGCTGAGCAGGCGGCTGCACGCCCTCAACGACCTTTCGCTCACACTGAAACACATCCACTGGAATGTGGTGGGCCCGCATTTCATCGCCGTTCACGAAATGCTCGATCCCCAGGTGGACCGCGTACGTGACCTGGCCGATGACACAGCTGAACGGATCTCCGCCCTCGGCGGGGTTCCGCACGGCACGCCGGGCGCGCTCGTCGCCGAACGGACCTGGGACGACTACAGCGTCGGCCGTGCCGATGCCATCGCCCACCTCGGCGCCCTCGACCTGGTCTACACGGGAATCGTCGAGGACCACCGCGCGGCCGTGGCCGAGGTCGGAAAGATCGACCCGGTGACCGAGGATCTTCTCATCGAACAGCTGCGCTCGCTCGAACAGTTCCAGTGGTTCGTCCGGGCACACCTGGAGAGTTCGGGCGGTTCCCTGTCGCAGGCCGGGGCCCGCACGGAACGCGAGGCGGCGCGATCGGCCGGGCCGGGCACCGCGTCGTAGCGGCCGGCGGAGACGGCGGTACATGTCGGTGTGGGGACCGAACCGGGAGAACGGGTCGGTCCCCACACCGATGTGTACGGGTGCGCGGACGCCACCACGCGAACCCATCGGCCTACAGGGTGAAACGAGGCCGGCGCGGTCACCCGTGGCCGGCTTCACGTACGGGGTGACATGGACGTCCGCCGTCTCCCGTCGTCGAGGCGGTCGCCGGACCCGGTCAGGTGCGGGCGATGTAGCTGCGCACGGTCGTTCCGGAGTCATCGGTGTGCACACGGACGAGGTCCGAGATGAAATGCACGAGGAACAGGCCCCGTCCGCCGATCTGATCGGGGCGCACGGGACGCCTGCCCGCCAGCGGATCACTCAGCCGCCCCTCGTCCCGGACCTCGCACACGATCTGCTCGCTCTCGGCCCAGATCCGCAGGCTTCCCGAACCGCCCCCGTGCACCACGCTGTTGGTCGTCAGTTCCGCGACGACAAGGTTCAGATCCTGCAACCGGGCCCGTGTCATCCCGCGTTCCCGGGCCTCGCTCATCGCGAAGTCACGGGCGGCGGGCAGAAGTTCCGCGTCGAAGCGGGCCGTCGCCGCTCCCGGCGGGTGGCGCAGCGCTTGATTGCAGCGCGCCAGCACCCCGTCCGGGTCGTAGGACGGGCTGACGCTCCGGCGGCCACCGCTGATCACGACGGGGTGTGTGGCGTGGGCGTCGGCGATCACGTCGTGGGAGAGGGCGCGCGCGTCGTAGGGACAGAGGATCGTCACGTCCCGTCCGCCGAACGCCGTGTTGATCAGGGCTTCGTGCTGGACGCAGGCCGGGTACTCCGCCGCCGTACGGCCGTCCCAGACGGGTTCGCCGATGATCCGCACATGCACGTCCTGGTGGGCGTCGGCGAACGCCCGCAGAACGGAGGGGATGATCCGGCCCGGGTTCCGGCCTGCCTGTGTCATGTCGATCCAGCGGACGCCGGCGCCGAGCGGCCCCAGCGCGCCTCGGATGAGCTCCAGTCGTGCGGCGGGAACGGCCACCGCCACCGGTTCCCCGGCGGCTACGCCGTCCGACACGAAGCGCGTCGTCCCTTCCACGTACTCACGGTCCCCGTGGTAGAGGAGCGCGGGGTGGACGAAGGGGTCGCCGCAAAGTGCCGCCGCCGTCATGCCACGACCACCGCGCCCCGGGGCCCGTGTCCGGCGAGCGGTCCCGCGTCGAGGCACACCGAGGGGAAGAGCGTCTGCGCTCCGTCCACTCGCTGCTCAATGCCCACCGACTCACCCCGAAACCCATTTTACGTGGCCGCCACGCCCCTGGGGCAGGCACCCGGACGCGGCGCCACCGCGCCCGGTCCCCACCTGCCCCAGGTTCCCCGGCAGAACCATCAGAGGATCGGTCGGAAAATTGGCGACGTCATCCCGCATCCGAACCGTGTCCCCGGACGGAAGTACCCCTGACCCGGCGCCTGGGGGAGGCGGGACCTACGCGTTCCGCAGAATTCTGGCAACGGGGTGGCATGAGCGGTGTGATGCAGGGCAGACGGGCTCTGTCATCATTTCCTTCGGACGATTTGGGGTGGACGGCATGGCGGCCGTGGCGACAGCGAAGGCAACGGACACGGCGTACCAGGCAGCGACGGCCGTAGGGGGCACCCTTCCGCAGATCGACGAGCCGCTGAAGATCAGCCCGAGGGACGCTCGCGAGCTGTCCCGCCAGTTCTTCGACCGGCTCTCCGTTCTGGAGGAGGGCACGCACGAATACCAGTACGCCCGCAACACCCTCATCGAGATGAATCTCTCCCTCGTCCGGTACGCGGCGGCGCGCTTCCGCAGCCGCAGCCAGGGTGAGATGGAGGACATCGTCCAGGTCGGCACGATCGGGCTCATCAAGGCCATCGACCGCTTCGAGCTGTCCCGCGAGGTCGAGTTCACCTCCTTCGCGGTTCCGTACATCGTCGGTGAGATCAAGCGCTTCTTCCGCGACACGAGCTGGGCCGTCCATGTGCCGCGCCGGCTGCAGGAGGCCCGCGTGGAGCTGGCCAAGGCGACGGAGGAACTGCGGACCCGCCTCGGCCGTACGCCCACCACACGTGAACTGTCCGAGCTGATGTGCCTGACCGAGGAAGAGGTCATCGAGGCCCGCAAGGCGTCGAACGGCTACAACTCCTCGTCCCTCGACGCCGCTCTCACCGCCGACGGCGGCGCGGACGGCGAGGCCGTCCTCGCGGACTTCATCGGCGAGGAGGACGCCTCGCTGGAACTGGTCGAGGACTTCAACTCCCTGGCCCCGCTGATCGCCGAACTCGACGACCGCCAGCGCCGGATCATTCATCTGCGGTTCGTCGAGGAGCGCACCCAGGCGCAGATCGGCGAGGAGCTCGGTATCTCGCAGATGCATGTCTCCCGGTTGATCACCCGCATCATCAAGCGTCTGCGGACGGGGCTCCTCGACCCCTCGGTCGCCTGACACAGCCGCACGGCACGGCCCGTACGACGGTCCCGTCGCCCCGCCCCGGACTCCGGTCCGCAGCGGGTCGGCGGGACTTCGCGTGTGCGGTCCGGGCGGCCTCGGAGCAAAAGAGTTCTGTGTATCCCCTTCACTCGTGGTTATTCCTGTCACCGGCAACATTTTTGAGCAGCTGGAGACTTTCCTCGCACGCTTTGTTCAGTCCCTGCCTTCTGGGTTAGCCTGCGGCGTATTTTCTTAACGGGACGACCCGTGATCTGCGGGAATTCCACGGACGGGCGGGGGGCCGTCCGTGGGCCCGGCGTGGTTCCGAGTTCCGTGACACGGAACTCCAGGGGAGCGGAACGAGGGTGGCCATGACCAGGGCAGCGAGCGGGACGTCCGTACGGACACCGGGTGAGCAGGAGTTGCGCCAACTGCTGGCCGGCCTCACCGCCGTGCGCGACGGCGACTTCGGCACCCGGCTCCCCGACGAGACCGGCGGCCTGCTGGGTGACATCGCCACCGTGTTCAACGGCATGGTCGACCAGCTGTCGGTGTTCACCTCCGAGGTGACCCGGGTGGCGCGCGAGGTGGGCACGGAGGGGACCCTCGGCGGCCAGGCGGAGGTGCCGGGCGTGTCCGGTACCTGGGCGGATCTCACCGACTCGGTCAACGCCATGGCGGGCAACCTCACCACGCAGGTCCGCGACATCGCGCAGGTGGCCACGGCGGTCGCCAAGGGTGATCTCTCGCAGAAGATCGACGTGCCCGCCCGCGGCGAGATCCTCCAGCTGAAGGAGACCGTCAACACGATGGTCGACCAGCTGTCCGCGTTCGCCGACGAGGTCACCCGCGTCGCCCGCGAGGTCGGCACCGACGGACGCCTCGGCGGCCAGGCCCAGGTTCCCGGCGTCGGCGGCGTCTGGCGCGATCTCACCGACTCCGTGAACTTCATGGCGGGCAACCTCACCGCCCAGGTCCGCAACGTCGCTCAGGTGACGACCGCAGTGGCCCAGGGCGATCTCTCCCAGAAGATCACCGTGGACGCCCGCGGCGAGATCCTCGAACTGAAGAACACCATCAACACGATGGTCGACCAGCTGTCCGCGTTCGCCGACGAGGTCACCCGCGTCGCCCGCGAGGTCGGCACCGACGGACGCCTCGGCGGCCAGGCCGACGTCAAGGGCGTCAAGGGCACCTGGCGCGATCTCACCGACTCCGTCAACTTCATGGCGGGCAACCTCACCGCCCAGGTCCGCTCGATCGCGCAGGTGGCCACCGCCGTCGCCAAGGGCGACCTCTCCCAGAAGATCACCGTGGACGCCCGCGGCGAGATCCTCGAACTCAAGGAGACCATCAACACGATGGTCGAGCAGCTCTCGGCGTTCGCCGACGAGGTCACCCGCGTCGCCCGCGAGGTCGGTACGGCGGGCAACCTGGGCGGACAGGCCACGGTGCGGGGCGTCTCCGGCACGTGGAAGGACCTCACCGACAACGTCAACGTCATGGCGTCGAACCTGACCGGTCAGGTCCGCTCCATCGCGCAGGTGGCCACCGCCGTGGCCCGGGGCGACCTGTCGCAGAAGATCACCGTGGAGGCGAAGGGCGAGGTCGCAGCCCTGGCCGACGTCATCAACACGATGGTCGACACGCTGTCCGCGTTCGCCGACGAGGTGACCCGGGTCGCCCGCGAGGTCGGCACCGAGGGACGCCTCGGAGGCCAGGCGCACGTGCCCAACGTGGCGGGCACCTGGAAGGACCTCACCGACAACGTCAACTCGATGGCCAACAACCTCACCGGACAGGTGCGCAACATCGCCCTGGTGACGACGGCGGTGGCCAAGGGCGACCTGTCCAAGAAGATCGACGTCGACGCCCGCGGCGAGATCCTCGAACTCAAGACGACCATCAACACCATGGTCGACCAGCTCTCCGCCTTCGCCGCGGAGGTCACCCGCGTGGCCCGCGAGGTCGGCAGCGAGGGCAGGCTCGGCGGTCAGGCCGAGGTGGAGGGCGTCTCGGGCACGTGGAAGCGGCTGACCGAGAACGTGAACGAACTCGCCGGCAACCTCACGCGACAGGTCCGCGCCATCGCCGAGGTCACCAGCGCCGTGGCCGAGGGCGACCTCACCCGGTCCATCACCGTGGAGGCCTCGGGCGAGGTCGCCGACCTGAAGGACAACATCAACTCCATGGTCGAGTCGCTGCGGGAGACCACGCGCGCCAACCAGGAGCAGGACTGGCTCAAGACGAACCTGGCCCGTATCTCCGGCCTGATGCAGGGCTACCGCGACCTGGACGTGGTCGCCGACCTCATCATGGACGAGCTCACCCCGCTGGTCACCGCGCAGTACGGCGCCTTCTACCTCGCCGAGGAGACCGCGAAGGGTACGGAGCTGCGGCTGGTCGGGTCGTACGGCTATCCCGACGAGGCCGGGCGTCCCACCCGCATCCCGCTGGGCCGCTCGCTCGTCGGGCAGGCCGCGCGCAGCCGCCGTGCCATCACGGTGGACGAGGTGCCGCCGGGCTACGTCACCATCTCCTCGGGGCTCGGACAGACGGCGCCGACGGCTCTGGTGGTGCTCCCCATCGTCGTCGAGGAACAGGTGCTCGGCGTCATCGAGCTCGCCTCGGTCACCCGCTTCAAGCAGGGGCACCGGACCTTCCTGGAACAGCTGATGGAGACCATCGGCGTCAACGTCAGCACCATCGTGGCCAACGCCCGCACCGATGAGCTGCTGGGCGAGTCGCAGCGGCTGACCGCCGAACTCCAGGCACGCTCGGAGGAGTTGCAGGTCCAGCAGGACGAACTCCAGCGCTCCAACGCCGAGCTGGAGGACAAGGCCTCACTGCTCGCGACCCAGAACCGCGACATCGAGGCGAAGAACCTCCAGATCGAACAGGCCCGGCAGGAACTCGAAGCACGGGCCCAGCAGTTGTCGCTGGCGTCCAAGTACAAGTCCGAGTTCCTCGCCAACATGAGCCACGAACTGCGGACCCCGCTCAACAGCCTGCTCATCCTCGCCCAGCTGCTGGCGCAGAACCCCTCGCGCAATCTCACGCCGAAGCAGGTCGAGTACGCCGGCATCATCCACTCCGCGGGCTCGGACCTGCTCCAGTTGATCAACGACATCCTCGATCTGTCGAAGGTCGAGGCAGGCAAGATGGACGTCACCCCCGAGCGGGTCCCGCTGCGCCAGCTCCTGGAGTACGTCGAGGCCACCTTCCGCCCGATGACCTCGCAGAAGAGCCTGGAGTTCACGGTCAGCACCGCTCCCGGAGCCCCGGTCGACCTCCTCACCGACGACTCCCGGCTGCGCCAGGTGCTGCGCAACCTGCTGTCGAACGCGGTGAAGTTCACCGAGCGGGGACGCGTCGAGCTGCGGATCGAACCGGCGGCCGACCAGGAGATCCCCACGGGCGTACGGCGTGGCGGCACGGTCGCGGCCTTCCGGGTCAAGGACACCGGCATCGGCATCCCCGAACAGCAGCTGGAGACGATCTTCGGCGCGTTCCAGCAGGCCGACGGCACGACGAGCCGCAAGTACGGCGGGACCGGTCTGGGGCTGTCCATCACCCGGGAGATCGCCCACCTGCTCGGCGGAGCCGTCACCGTCGACAGCACCCCGGGGCAGGGCAGTACGTTCACGCTCTTCCTGCCGGTCGCCCGGCCCGACTTCGAGGCGCTGCTCGCGGGCGGCCGCACATCCGACTCGGCGTCGGACGAGGGTGCCACGGCACTCACCCGGCCGCGGCACGCCGTCACCGGTTCGATCAGCCTTCCCCGCCAGCGACGGCGACGGCTGCTGGTCGTCGAAGAGCGGCCACGGGGCCTGCTGACGCTCGTGGCCGAGAGCGCGGTCGGGGATGTCGCCCGCAGCCGTGACGAGGGCGACGCGCGGGAGAGCGTCGACGTCATCACGGTCGTGGGGGCGCAGGAGGCCGCGAGCGCGCTGGCCGCGGAACCATGGCACTGCGTCGTCCTCGAACTCGGCATGCCGGAAGGGGAGACGGCCCGGTTCCTCGAAGCGGTGGAGGGCGACTCGGCCCTGGCTACCGTTCCGGTCCTCGTCCACAACGGCAGCCGTGTCGACCTCGCGCAGGAACAGGCGCTGCAGTCCCGCTCGGGAGCCCGGTCCCTGGAGTTCCTGTCCAGCCTGGACGAGTTGCGCGAGCGCATCGCGCTTCACCTGTCCGCCGAGCAGCCGGGCGACGTGGTCCCGCTGGTCCGCGCCGAGGAGGCGAGGAGCCGGCCCGCGCAGCCGATCGACGACGCCTTCCGGGGCCGTACGGTCCTCGTCGTCGACGACGACGCCCGCAACCTCTTCGCGCTCAGCGGGATTCTGGAGCTGCACGGATTCCAGGTGCTGCACGCGGAGAACGGCAGGAAGGGCATCGAGACTCTGCTGAGCCGGCCCGAGGTCGCGCTGATCCTGATGGACGTGATGATGCCCGAGATGGACGGGTACACCGCGACCGCCGAGATCCGCAAGATTCCCCGGTACGCCGACCTTCCGATCATCGCGGTGACGGCGAAGGCCATGCCCGGCGACCGGGAGAAGAGCCTGCTGTCGGGTGCCAGCGACCATGTCACCAAGCCGGTCGACACCGACGACCTCATCGCCTGCGTCCGACGCTGGCTGGGGGAATGAACATGGTACTCGGCACCCACCACTACGGCCGGTCGGCGGGACGCCCGTCGCTGCTGCCCCTCCCCCGCGCTCCCCGGGGTCCCCGCCGAGGAGCGACCGCACCGTGAACACTCCTGAGACGACCGACGCGAACGTCGCCGATTCCGGGGACGCCGTCGCGGACGGCGAACAGGCCTGCGATCCCCCGGGCGCGGCCCGGACGTCCCCGGTGGGACGGCTTGCGGCCACGGTCGAACGGCTGCGCCGCGAGGTTCGGGCCGCCCAGGTGGAGGCCGACGGACGGGCCCTGATCGAGCTGGCCAAGGGCATCCTGGTCGAGCGGCTGGGCTGCGGGCCCGCGCAAGCCGCCCGCCAGCTGGCCGAGTTGGCCGAACAGGCCAAGGTACCGCCCCTCCAGCTCGCGGTGGAGATCATCAACCAGGCGGCGCACGACCGGCTTTCGGAGGTGACCAGCACCTTCCTCGCCGTCACGGCGGAGCGCACCCCCGAGAAGGAGGCCGGCGCCCCCGCGGTGCGGCTGCGGGCGGCCGAGAGCGGCGCGTTGGCGGCCAACGACAGCCAGGCGGTGGCCGATTCCCTGCTCCAGCACGCGCTGACCCCGCTCGGGGCCGTCGCCGTCGCCATCTGGGCGGCGGACGCCGACGGTTCGCTCTCCCTGGCGGGCAGCGCCGGATTCTCGGCGGCCGAGGCCAGGCGCTGGCGTTACGTACCGCCGGGCGTGGCGACGATGGCCCGCCGCGCCCTGTCCGAACGTACGGCGCAGTGGGCGGACTCGCTGGCGAACACCGGGCTGCCGTCGATCGGGCACGCGGACCATCCGCAGGGCGGAAGGGTCGCGGTACCGGCCGGATCCGGGGGCCGTATCCACGGCGTCCTGGAGATCGCCTGGCCGTCCGTCCTGGAACCTCAGCCCCCGCAGGTACTGCGCCAGGTCGAGGCGCTGGCGGAGCTGTGCTCGCACACGCTGGAGACCCACACACTGCCGAACGACGGCCACGACGTGCGGGCGACGACCGACGTCTCCGAACTGATCGACCTGGTCGACGGGTTGCACGATCCGGCTCTCGTCCTGGTGCCCCATCTCGACGACCAGGGACGGCTCGCGGACTTCCGCATCCGTCATGTGAACGGACGCTTCCTCGATCCGGCCGGCAGGCCGCGTGGCACCGTCCACGGGGCGCTGCTGCTGGAGGCCTATCCGATGGTCGCCGGGGACAGCGACCTCTTCCGGTGCATCGAGCGGGTCTACGCCACCGGGGAACCGTTCCGGGCACGGCGCATGGATCTCACGGCGCTGGTCGACCAGGTGCCGCTGCCGGCCGTCGCCGACATCAACGTCAGCCGGCACGGCGGAACCGTGCTGCTCATCTGGCGTATAGAGGACGAGACGGCGCGGCTGGCGAGTCTGCTCCAGCACGCCCAGCGGCTCGGCAGGATCGGCGGTTTCGAGGAGAACCTGCTGACCGGCGAGATCATCTGGAACGAGACGCTCTTCGATCTGTACGGCCGCCCGCCCTCGGGCGCTCCCGTGCCGCTGGAGGAACTGCCCGCGTACGCCCATCCGGACGACGCGGTCACGATCGGCCGCTTCCTGCGCACGGTCCTGCACCATCGCCGCCCGGGCACGGCCGCGTTCCGGCTGCAGCGTCCCGACGGCGTCACCCGGCACATCCGCATGGTGGCCGAGCCGGTGCTCGACGCCGACGACCAGCTGTTCGTGGTGCGCGGGGCCTACCAGGACATCTCGGCGCAGCACTGGACCGAGGTCGCGCTGGCCGTCACCCGTGACCAGCTGGCGC
Organism: Streptomyces rhizosphaerihabitans; assembly: GCF_025399795.1. Taxonomy (GTDB): domain Bacteria; phylum Actinomycetota; class Actinomycetes; order Streptomycetales; family Streptomycetaceae; genus Streptomyces; species Streptomyces rhizosphaerihabitans. The sequence goes on from NZ_JAODTZ010000018.1 coordinate 47,666, forward strand.
ACACCGAACAGCAGGCGCACGAACGCAACCGGCTGACCCTTCAGCTGCAGCACGCGATCATGCCGCCGACCCAGGCGCCGTTGCGGGCTCCGGGTCTCGACGTGGCGGTGCGCTACCGGCCGGCGGAGACCGAACAGCTCGTCGGAGGCGACTGGTACGACGCCGTCGTCCTGCCCTCCGGCCTGGTCCTGCTGTGCGTCGGGGACGTGGCCGGTCACGGGATCGAGGCGGCGACCAGCATGGTGGTACTGCGCAACGCGCTGCGCGGACTCGCCGTGACGGGTGCCGGGCCGGGCCAGTTGCTGTCGTGGCTCAACATCGTGGCGCACCATCTGACCGGCGGGGTCACCGCCACCGCGGTCTGCGGGGTCTACGATCCGCGCCGCCGGGTTCTGCGGTGGGCCAGGGCCGGTCATCTGCCGCCGGTTCTGGTCCGGGACGCGGACGCCAACCCGCTTCCGCTCCTCAAGGGCATCCTGCTCGGCGCCGTCCCCGAGGCGACGTTCGAGGAGGACGAGGTGCAACTGGCCGTCCACGACACGCTGTTGATGTACACGGACGGTCTGATCGAACGGCGTGACCGCTCGGTCGAGGTGTCGCTGCGCCAACTGCTCAACGCCGCTCGTACGACGTCCAGAACGCTGGACCATCAGCTCGACCGGCTCCTGACGTACAGCAGGTCCGACACCGACGACGACACCTGCATCGTGGGCATCCAGGTCCAGTAGGACGAGACGGGACGGGACGAACAGGGTCCGGCCGCGAGACGCACGAATGCGGCCCCGCCGACAGCCGGGGGGAGTGACTGCCTGCGGGGCCGTGCAGCCCGGGTTCGCCAGGGGGGTGGCTTCCTCGAGCTGTCTCAGGATGCTGCTGCCCCGGTCCCGGCGATGCATGCACACGGGTTTCCGGCCGGGATTCCCCTCGTATGGCCGAGCAGTCGGCTCAGAAGCGCTCACGCAGGGCACTCAGCAGCGGCTCCAAAGAAGCCGTGACGGTCTGTGGGGGAACCCCGGCCTCGTGCAGAAGCCTCGCTCTGGAGGGGTTGCGGGCGTATCCGAGGAAGCGGACACCGGCCCGGTGTGCCGCCGCGTGGTCCGAGGGAGTACCGCCGATCATCAGCGAGGCTTCCGGCACCGCCCCCATCTCGTTCAGGGCTCGTTCCAGGATCGCCGGATGCGGCTTGAGCGGGCTCAGGTCCGGCATGCGGCCGTACACGTGCGGAGCGAAGCAGGGCGTGAGCCGCCGCGAATCCAGGTACGAGGTGACGGTCCGGACCGAGTTGTCCGTCGCCACGGCGAGCTTCGCCCCGACCGCCGTCCACGTGCGGATCAGCGGATCCGCGTAGGCCGTGGGCATCGCTGTGCGAGCCGCCGTCAGTTCGAACCGGGTGAGACGCTCTTCGAGTTCGGCCACCAGCTCACTGCCGGGATGGCGTCGGGCCACCGCCGTCAGCATGCCGTACGGGTCCCTGTGGCCGCGCCCTTCCTCGGTGAGCACCGCGTACAGGCCCCGTTCCGTCAGCCACTCCGCCTGGACCCGCGCGACGGCCTCCGCCGAGTGTCCGGGGAACAGCCGGCAGATCGGGCCGTCGAAGCCGAAGAGGACATACCGCGTCCGCGCGACCAGTTCCCGAACGTTCTCGATCCGACTCGTCACCACCTTGGTCTGTCCAGTCCCGGCAGTCACCAATCGAGCGAGTGTCGGCCATTCGGCGCCCATTGCTCGGGCTTCGGCACCGCACCGCACCGCACCGCACCGCACCGCACCGCACCGGGACAGACTTGGCCGGCCGGGCGTCAATGGGCCATGTCCGCGAGGTGCGGTACCACCCGGGTCAGCCGCAGGACGCCCCAGAGGACCACCCCGGCCCCGACCAGCTCGGGGAGCAGCCACCAGCCGGTGCGGATCGTCTCGTCGAAGAGGGTGACGCCGAGCAGCAGGCTCAGTGTCGCGTCACCGATGGTCAGCGCGGGCTGCGAGGCGGCCAAGGGGCCCGCCTGCAGGGCGTTCTCCAGCAGCAGGACAGCGACGACTCCGGTCACGACGAACCCGTAGGTCTGCCACACGCTCAGGAAGTCGACGAACCCGTCTTCGTCGAGCGTGCCCACGGCCGACTTCAGGAGCGCGGCGGTCAGCGCGTTGCTGATGGCCGACGCCGATCCCAGCACGGCGGCGCGGAACAGCGGCGGACGGCCGGGACGGGCGACCACGACCGCGACGGCCACAGTCCCCAGACACAGGATCAGTACCGGGATCCAGCGTTCCATGGAGGCGTCGGACGTTGCTCCGGAGGGAGCGGCCGCGAGGAGGACGAGCCCGAGACCTGCCACCACAGCGGCGACGGCCCACCATCCCGCGCGGGGCAGACGGCGGTGCAGCAACGGGATGGCGATCATCAGAGCGAAGGGCAGCTCCAGGATGAACAGGGGCTGCACCAGGGACAGCGGTCCGTTCGCCAGTGCGAGGGCCTGGAAGAGCGCGGCCCCGGTCACCCCGGCGATGCCGATGAGCCACGGGGGCTGCCGGGCCAGTTGGAGGATGAACCGCAGTCCGCCGCCTTCGGCGACGCGGGAGGCCGCCTTGCGCTGGAATGCCGTGCCCATCGCATTGCTGGCGGCCCCGAGGAGAGCGAACAGCACGGCCAGTCCTGTCACCCCTCCACCATGCCCCGGGACGGCGGGCCGGGCCTCCCCGGACTCGCCGACCGGAGGACGCGGTGCCGGGGCCCGGCCCGCCGTGGAGAGCCCGGCCGGATCTCGGCCGGATCCCTTGCGGAGCGGACGGCTGCCCGGGATAGGGTCGGCGCCAGTGCTTGGGAAGCAGGCACGCACCGCGTGATGTCCGCGGGCCGCGCCCTCGCGCGCCCCGGCCGTGCGGCGGCGGCCTGCCCTGCCTCCCCTGGGCGTTCGGGCTGCCGATGGAGACCGACGCCGTCAGTGAGGATGCCGTACACCATGAGTCAGGAGCCACAGCTCCCGCCCGCCGCCGACAGCCGCGTCCCCGAGCCGGACGCGGACTCCGCCGGCCTCCACCGCGAGATCGTCCGGCTGCGGGAGCAGAACGCAGGCCTGCAGGAGCGTCTGCACGCGCATCCGGCGATCTCCCTCGCCCAGGGCGTGCTGATGGAGCGCTACCGGCTGCCCGCGCCCGAGGTGTCCTTCACCCTGCTGCGCGAGGCGTCGCAGCGTTTCAACATCAAACTGCACACGCTGGCGGACGCGGTCGTACGGACCCCGCACCGCCCCGAGGGACCGGCCCGCGCCGCGGAACGCACCCGGACGCCCCCTCCCCCGCTGCCCGGCCTGCGGATCGCCGGGGCCGATCGCACCCACCAGGGCGAGGTGCTGAGCGCCACCCTGCACCGGGTCATGGACATCACCCAGACCGGTATGGGCAACGTCCAGCTCGCCGAGGGAGGGCGGCTGCGGATGGTGCGGCACGCGGGTCTGGAGCGCGAGTTCACGAGCTTCTTCGCGTTCGTCGACTCGCCCACCACGTCGTGCGCCCAGGCCGCCGAGGACCGCCGGCAGGTCACCGTCCGCGACGTGGCGACCGCCGATGTCTTCGACGAGGGCTCACGGCACGTCATTCTGCTGGCGGGCAGCCGGGCCTGCCACAGCGTGCCCCTGGTCAACCGGGCCGGTGTGCCGATCGGTATGGCCTCCTCCCACCACGAGCGGCCGCTGCCCGGGTTCACCCGCGCCCAGCTCCACGCCCTGGAGGCCACCGGCCTGATGGTGGGCCGCTGGCTCTCCTGGCACCGGCACACCGTCGTACTCGACGCACTGGCCCATCTGCACACGGCGGCGACCGAGGAGCGCTGAGCGCCCGGACTCCGCCGTGTCCACGATGCCTGCCGTGTCTCCCGTGTCCGGCGCGTCCGGCGGGAACGTGTCCAGGACCGGGCGTCGTGCCGGCTTCAGTCGACGGTGACGACCACGGAGTGCCGGCCGTCGGCGCCGTCGGGAACGGTCCGGGTGCGCTTCTCGGTCTGTACGTGACCGGTGCGGTCGGTGGCCCGGACCGTAAGGGTGTGGCCACCGCGGGTGGCCCGCCAGGGGAAGGACCACTGCCGCCAGGTGTCGACGGTGTCCTCGGCCGCCAGGTCGGCCTCCTGCCACCGCCCGTCGTCGACCCGCACCTCGACCTTGCCGATCCCGCGGTGCTGGGCCCAGGCGACCCCGGCGACCATGACGGTGCCCGCCCTGGGCCGCGCGAACGGCTTGGGCGTGTCGATGCGGGACTGGGTCTTGATCGGCGCCCTGCGCGCCCACTTCCGCTTCACCCAGTACGGGTCGTAGGCGTCGAAGGTGGTCAGCTCGATGTCCTTGATCCACTTGCACGCGGACACATAGCCGTACAGACCCGGTACGAGCATCCGCACCGGAAAGCCGTGCTCGAACGGGAGCGGCCGCCCGTTCATCCCCACGGCCAGCAGAGCGTCACGGCCGTCCATCACGTCGTCCACCGGGCTGCCGATCGTCATCCCGTCGACAGAGCGCGCCACCAGCTGATCGGCCGGTCCGCCCCTGGACGGCGGTCTCACCCCGCACTCGGCGAGCAGGTCGGCCAGCCGCACTCCGATCCAGCGGGCGTTGCCCACGTAGGGGCCGCCGACCTCGTTGGAGACGCATGTGAGCGTGATGTCCCGCTCGATCAGCTCGCGCCGCAGCAGTTCGTCGAAGGTCAGGGTCATCGGGCGGGTCACGCCCTCGCCGTGGATCCCCAGCCGCCAGGCGGTGGCGTCCACCTTGGGAACCACCAGGGCGGTGTCCACCCGGTAGAAGTCGGCGTTCGCCGTCACGAACGGGCTGACGCCGGGCACGCGGACCTGCGCCCCCCTGGGAATCGGCGCGGCCGGGGACGCCACGACGGGCAGCACCAGGTCGGCACGGGAGGCGACCGCGTTCCGACCACGGGAGCCGTTGAGTGACCTGCCCAGTGCGCCGGCCCCGGCCGATGCCGCGGCGGCCGCGGTGGCGGCCGCGATGAAACCTCGCCGGTCCCAGCGGGACTCCCTCGGCGTGGTGGCCGGGGCGGCAGGCCCGGCGGCCGTCACGGGAGCGTCCCCGACCGGCCCGGAATCCGGCACGGAAGTCGGCATGGCATCCTGCGCGGAAGTCGGCACGGCACCCGGCAGTACATCCGGCGCGGAGGGTGCGGACCGGGCCGTGACGAGCCGGCCGGTGAGGACGTGGAGGACCACCGCGCCGCACAGGGCTCCGGCCACCGACGGCAGGGCGTCGGTGACGCTCGTGGAATCGGGACGGTTGATCGCGGCGGCGCCCCCGATCACGCCGAACAGGAGCACTCCCAGCGCTCCCGTGCGACGACGGTGCACCGCGAGCACGCCGAGCACACAGGCGAACAGCGCGAGGACGCCCAGGATCCCGAGCTGGAGAACGAGCTTGTCGTTCGTGCCGAAATGACGAATCGCCCAGTCCTTCACCGCGGGCGGTGTGCGGTCGATCGCGGCGCCCCCGACCGCTACGACCGGGCCCGCTTCGGGTCGTACGAACGCGGACACCAGCTGGGCGACGGCGAGTGCGGTGATCCCGGCGAGCACCCCGCTCAGGGCGCCGAGCGCGTTCCGTACCCAGGCCGCCGGTGAAGGCACGTTGTTCTGTCCTGTCGTCACGGTCGGAATCCGGATCCGGGGCTCCGGCGGATTGGCCGCTCACCCGATCCGATGAAGTCCGGCCTCGAGCCGATCCGCGCAGCGCTCGACGGGCGGACCCGGCCCGCGCCGATCGGCCCGCCCGCCGCCGCGGCCGGGACGACGGTGTATTGGATCTCCGCCGACGGGGCAGCCGCCCTGCGGAGCCCCGTCACCTCATCCCCGTGGTGGCGGGGCTCTCCGCGCGGCCGACCGGAATGCGCCGCGGCACGGAATGAGGGAGCGTGGTGGCTGAAGGAGGAGTGCCATGGCCACGAAGGCCGCGCCCGGTCAGCGGGACGACCACCGGGGATGGCTGCGCGGCTCGCCCCCTCCGCGCTGGGTACGGCTGCTTCCGCCGGTCCTCCTGATAGGGGTCTGCGTCAGTGAGCTCGTGAGCAGTCACTCGCTGGACATCGGCTTCCTGCTCGGCGCCATCCCCTCCCTGGCCGTCCTCTCCTACGGGCCCATGGCGACGGCGGCCTTCGGCGCGGTCGTCGTGTTCCTGCTGACCATCCCCAGCCTGCAGCTCAACCATCCGGGCAACGCGGACCTCCTCACCATCAGCTTCATCGCCGTGCTCAGCGTGTTCGTGGCCCTCGTCCGCAGCCGCCGGGACGCGCATCTGGTCACCGTGCGGTCGGTGGCGGAGGCCGCCCAGCTCGCGGTTCTGCCACCGCTGCCCGACCGTGTCGGGTTTGTCAGCTGCGTGGGGCTGTACCGGGCCGCCCAGGGGGAGACGCTGGTCGGCGGCGACTTCTTCGACGTACGCGACGGTCCCTTCGGGGTCCGGGCCGTGATGGGCGACGTACAGGGACACGGACTGTCGGCCGTGGGGACGGTCGCCTCGCTTCTCGGGGCGTTCCGGGAAACGGTGCTGGACCAGCGCGATCTGGAGGCGGCGGCCGCGCGGCTCGATCGCAGGCTGGTGGTGGACTCCGCGGGGGTCGATCACGCCGAGTTGTTCGCCACCGCGCTGCTCCTGGAGTTCCCGCCCGGCACCGATACGGTGCGGCTGGTGTCCTGCGGGCACCCCTACCCGCTGTTGTTGCGCGGTACGAAGGCCCTCGAACTCGACACCGAGCCGGGGGCCCCACTGGGGCTGGGGTTCTTCGAACTGTCCCCACCGCGGGGCCGCACCGTCGACCTGGAGCCCGGCGACCGGCTGTTCCTGGCCTCGGACGGTGTGAGTGAGAGCCGGGATCAGGCCGGCGCCTTCTACCCGTTGCCGGATCGGCTGGCCGCGTTCGCCGAGGAGCCCTCGGACGCGCTCGTCGACCGCGTATGGCAGGACCTCGTCGAGTTCTGCCCCTCGATCCGCGACGACGTCTCCATCCTGGTCCTGACGCCACGGCTCCGAAGCGAGGAGAACGCCGCCGACGGCGAGATCGGCTGACGGCTTGAGACGGTGGCGGGTCCGTACCCCGCCCCCGCCCCGCCCCGTCAGGTCGCCGCGATGTCCAGCGCCGCGATGTACCCGAAGGTCATCGCGGGACCGATCGTCGACCCCGCTCCGGCGTAGCTGTGGCCCATGACGGCCGCGCTGGCGTTGCCCGCCGCGTACAGGCCGGGGATCACCGTGCCGTCCGGGCGCAGGACGCGTGCGCGAGCGTCGGTGCGCAGACCCCCCTTGGTGCCGAGGTCGCCCGGGACGATCCTGAAGGCGTGGAACGGCGGGAGCCACAGGGGGGCGAGACAGGAGTCGGGGAGGATCGCGGGGTCCGTGTAGTAGTGGTCGTAGACGCTGTCGCCGCGGTGGAAGTCCGTGTCCGTGCCGCTCAGGGCCAGGCTGTTGAAGCGGCTGACGGTGGTGCGCAGGGCGGCCGCGGGGACGCCGATCCGGCCGGCGAGGTCGTCCAGGGTCCACGCCTTGTACGCGGCGCCGGAGGTGTACCAGGAGTCGGGGAACGTGAACGTCGGCGCAATGTCCTTGAACAGGTAGCGGTTGCGGTAGTTCTGGTCGACGACCAGCCATGCCGGGATGTCCGGAGCACTCGGGTTGCGGTCGTACATGGTGTGCACGACGTCGCTGTAGGGCCCGGCCTCGTTGACGAAGCGCGCTCCGGCGGCGTTGACCAGCAGGCCGCCGGGCAGCGTGCGTTCGGCGAGGCAGAAGTAGGGCTGGCCGGGCAGCGGAATGGCCGGACCCCACCACGCGTCGTCCATCAGGTCCAGCGCCGCCCCCACGCGTCGGCCCGCCTGGATGCCGTCGCCGGTGTTCTCCTTGGCGCCCACCGTCCAGGCGGTCCCGATGGGCTGCCGCTGGAACTCGGCGCGCATGGCCGCGTTGTGCTCGAAGCCGCCGGACCCGACGATGACCCCGCGCCGGGCCCTGACCAGGCCGGACGTGCCGTTCTGAGTGACCACCGCGCCGGTGACGGCGCCGCCTTCCACGAACAGGTCGGACAGCGGGGTGTTCAGCCACACCGGGACCTGGGCGGTGAGCAGGCCCGCGCGCAGCCCGGCCGCGAGCGACTGGCCCATGGTCAGCGGCTTCTGGCCGAGCAGCGCCGCGTTGGTGCCCCGGGTCAGGCACTCGGTGGCGACGGCCGCGCCCTTCGCGCTCACCGCTGCGAGGGTGAGCCATTTGTAGTCGGCGCTGAAGACGACCATGCCGGCCGGGACCGCCATGTACGCCGGGTTCAGGTGGGCGAGTTCGGCTCCGAGGATGGTGCCGTCGAGCTGGTCGGGCTCCATGGAGCGGCCGCCCGGGAGACCGCCGGGAAGCTCGGGGTAGTAGTCGCTGTATCCCTCCATCCAGCGGAAGCGCAGCGGGCTGTTGGCCATGACGAAGGAGATCATGGCCGGTCCGTTGCCGAGGAAGGCCTGGCGTCGGTCGGCGGAGACGTCCGGGCCGACCACGGCGGCGAGGTAGGCGGCGGCCTTCGCCGGGGTGTCGGGGACCCCGGCGGCGAGGATCACCGGATTGTTGGGGATCCAGATGCCCGCGCCGGAGCGTGCCGCCGAGCCTCCGAAGGTGGCCGCCTTCTCCAGGACGACACAGCTCAGTCCGTGTTTCGCGGCGGTCAGCGCCGCGGTCATCCCGGCGGCTCCCGAGCCGACCACGACGACGTCGTACGTACCGAGCGGGAGCAGGTCGGCCGCCTCGGCGGTTCCGGTTCCGACCGCGGCTCCGGCGACACCGGCCGCGAGCGCGAGTGAGGCGCCCGTGGCCGCGCCGAGCACCCGGCGCCGTGACGGGCCGGGTGCCGAGAAGGAGTCGGTACGTCTGGCGGGGTCCGCGTTCGGGGACATGGCAGGGCGCTCCAGCAGGGCGAGGGAATGGGAGGCGTTCCGTGCTCCGGGAGCCGACAGGCCCCCGCCGTACCGGTTCTGATGCAGCGTCAGGAAATGTCGCGCGAGGGTCTTGTGAAGTCAAGGGCAAGCGGATCAGACCTCGCCGATCACCCCAAGATCGGACAGAAGTTACCAACCGGTATGTAGTGACTTAACAAGCCAGTAACAGTAGAACCTGTTCCCACTCATCGAGAGTGAGGAGTGTCACATGGGTGACATCAACCAGCACAACGAGGATTCCAGGGGTGTCTCGCGCCGACGATTCATTGCTGGAACAGGTTCTATTCTTGGAGCGGTGACCCTCGCCGGCCGCGCCGTCGCGGCCCCGGCTCGGATCGCGACGGCGGCCTCGTCGATCCCTTCCGGAGCACACGTCCCGGTCCTGGTGATCGGCACCGGATACGGCGGTTCCGTCGCCGCCCTGCGTCTCGCCCAGGCGGGCGTCGACGTGCAGATGGTCGAGATGGGCATGGCCTGGGACACACCGGGCTCGGACGGCAAGATCTTCGCCAACACGACCAGCCCGGACCAGCGTTCGTACTGGCTGCGCACCAGGACCAAGCAGCCCCTCAGCAACTTCCTCGGCTTCCCCATCGACAAGGACATCCCCCGCTACACGGGGATCCTGGACGCCGAGGAGATGGGCCAGATCATCGTGTACCAGGGCCGCGGCGTCGGCGGCGGATCGCTGGTCAACGGAGGCATGGCGGTCACCCCCAAACGGGAGAACTTCGGCGCCATCCTCCCGTCGGTGAACGCCGACGAGATGTACGCGACCTACTATCCGCGCGCCAACGCCGCGCTCGGCGTCGGTCTCATCGACCCGGCGTGGTTCGACACCACCGACTGCTACCAGTACGCACGGGTCGGCCGTAAGCAGGCCCAGCGTTCCGGCTTCCCGTTCGTCTTCGTGCCCGACGTGTACGACTGGGACTACATGAAACAGGAGGCGGCCGGCACGGCCACCAAGTCGGCACTCGCCGGGGAGATCCTCTACGGCAACAACTACGGCAAGAAGTCCCTGCAGAAGACCTATCTCGCCCAGGCCGCGGCCACCGGCAAGGTCACCATCTCACCGCTGCACAAGGTCACTTCGGTCGCACCCGCGGCCGGCGGGGGCTACACGGTCCTGATCGACCAGCTCAACACCAACGGCGACGCCACGGCCTCCAAGACGGTGACCGCGGACCGGGTGTTCTTCGCGGCCGGAAGCGTCGGAACCAGCAAGCTCCTGGTCAAGCTGAAGGCAACCGGCGCGCTGCCCGGCCTCAACGGCGAGATCGGCCAGGGCTGGGGCGACAACGGCAACGTCATGTGCGGCCGGGCCAACCATCTGTGGGATCCCACGGGCGCGCTCCAGGCAAGCATCCCCTGCGGCGGCATCGACAACTGGACCGCGGGCGGCGCGTTCGCCGAGGTGGCGCCGCTGCCCACCGGCATCGAGACCTACGCGTCGTTCTACCTGTCCATCACGAAGAACCCGAACCGCGCCCAGTTCTCCTGGAACGCCGCCACCGGCACCGTCGACCTCAACTGGCAGACCGCCTGGAAGCAGCCCGGCATCGACATGGCCAAGTCGATCTTCGACAAGATCAACGCGAAGGAGGGGACGATCTACCGGACCGATCTGTTCGGCGTGTACAAGATCTGGGGCGACCACCTCACGTACCACCCGCTCGGTGGCGCCGTGCTCAACAAGGCCACCGACAACTACGGCCGTCTGCGCGGCTATTCGGGCCTGTACGTCATCGACGGCGCGCTGATTCCCGGCAACACCAGCGTCAATCCGTTCGTCACCATCACGGCCCTCGCCGAGCGGAACATCGAGAACATCATCGCCGTCGACCTCTAGCGAGTCCGGGCCGCCCGTGCGGCCCGGATCCGCTCAGTGGGCCGCGTACGCCGTGCGGCCCGGATCCGCTCAGTGGGTCGGCAGCACGCACACGGCGTCCAGGCCCAGCACATGGTTGAGCCGGCCGAACGCCAGCCACGAGCCGATGCTCATGGTCAGCTCCACGATCTCCCGCTGGCTGTACAGCGCGGTCATCCGCGTCCAGAACTCCTCGTCAAGACCGTGGTGATCCAGGGCGTACCGCTCGGCGTACTCGGCGGCCAGCCGCGCGCGGTCGTCGAAGACGTCGGTGGTACGCCACTGGGTCACCGCGTCCGCGAACTCCTCCTCGACCTTCCGGCCGTCCCGCTCCGTACGCCAGTCGAGGCAGAACAGGCACCCGTTGATCTGCGCGATGCGCAGGCGCGCGGCCTCGAACTCGCGCAGGCCCAGCGTCGTGTGCTCGTACACCGACAGGGAGAAGTTCGCGGCGGCCATGCCGATGCCTGGCACCATCTCGCCCCACACGTATCCGATCGGTTCCTGTCCCTCGGGAATGTCGATGTGCAGGGTCATGGGTCACTTCCTTCCGAGTCGGCCGACTGCGGGGCGCAGCGGGACGTCGAGTGCGTCGTAGAGGCCTGGTTCCGCGTCCACCAGCCAGTCGATGGCGCCGACCAGGCGGCCCACCGCGGTGGCGTTTCCGCCGGCGGAGCGGTTCTCGCCCTCGTCGGTGGCCGCGACGGTGACCTCGATGCGCGGGCGGCCCTCGATGATCACGCGGTGGGCGCCGTCCCCGTCGGGCGGCACCGGCCAGTCCGGTGCGCAGGACGCGTGGATGCGGGTGACGTGCTCGATGACGATCCGGGGCTCTCCCCCGACGATCCCCTGCACCTCGAAACGCACGGCGCCCTGGGTGCCGGCCGCGAACTCGCCCATGGTGCGGGTGCGCACCGTGTCCGTGAGCGGGCGCCGCTCCATCGTCTCGCGGATGTCGTCGAGTTCGACGCCGAGAGCCCGCGCCATGAGCCGTATCTGGCCGCCCCACACCATGGTCGGGATCGACGGGGCGAGCATCAGCGGCTCGTAGTCCATCGGCTGCCCCATACCGACCAAGTACCTTACGGATTCCTCCTGTTCGTACGTGGAGTAGTCGAAGATCTCCTGGCAGCGGATGGCGTCGACCGTGGTGCCGAGACCGCTGATCAGCAGGGGCAGGACGTCATTGCCCCAGCCCGGATCGACTCCGGAGACGAACAGGGAGCCGCCGCCGTCCGCGATGGCGGCGAGCACGGGGTCCCGGAACTCCGGCGGGGCGTTGCGCTGGTCGTAGAGCGGATAGAGGGCGGGCGTGACGACCACCGCACCGGCCCGGACGGCCCTGCCGATGTCGGCGAGGGCCTCGTCGGGGCGGATGTCGCCGGTGGCCGCGTAGACCACGGCTCCGGGGCCCGCGGCCAGAACCGCGTCGATGTCGTCGCTCGCCGCGACGCCGAGACCGTGGTCGAGACCGGCGAGCTCGCCCGCGTCGCGGCCGACCTTGCCCGGGTCGTGGACCAGCACGGCCGCGAGTTTCAGCTTCGGGTGGGCCTCGACGGCGCGGATGGCCGCGCGGCCGACATTGCCGGTACCCCAGACCACCGTGGAAATCATGCGGCGGAGAGTAGCGAGACGGCCTCGAGGTTCCTATAGCCGTGACCGGGGAAAAGATTCCCGGCGCGAAACCAACGGCGAAGGTGTCCCCGGGCGCACGGCGGGACACCGTTGGTGCCGGGCACGGGTGCCGGGGCGCGGCCCATCCGATGGTGACCGGGTGCGGCTCGGCGGGTGTCACCGGGGTGAGCCCCTAAGCTCGAAGCATGGCCAAGTACTTCGACGTTCACCCGGAGAACCCGCAGCGGCGCATCATCAGCCAGGTGGCGGAGATCGTCCGCAGCGGCGGGCTGATCGTCTACCCGACGGACTCCTGTTTCGCACTCGGCTGCGCGCTCGGCAACCGGGACGGGATCGACCGCATCCGCTCGATCCGCCAGCTGGACGAGCGGCACCACTTCACTCTGATGTGTGAGGACTTCGCGCAGCTGGGGCACTTCGTACGGATCGACAACGCGGTCTTCCGCACGGTCAAGGCGGCGACTCCGGGCAGTTACACCTTCATCCTGCCGGCGACGAAGGAGGCTCCGCGCAGACTGCTGCACCCGAAGAAGAAGACCGTCGGGGTGAGGATTCCGGACCATGCCGTCGCCCAGGCGATCCTGGCCGAACTCGGCGAGCCGCTCCTGTCGAGCACCCTGCTCCTGCCGGAGGAGGACAAGCCGCTGACCCAGGGCTGGGAGATCAAGGACCGCCTCGATCACGTGGTGGACGCCGTCATCGACTCCGGCGACTGCGGCACCGAGCCGACGACCGTCATCGACTTCTCCGGCTCCGAGCCCGAGGTCGTACGCATCGGAGCGGGTGACCCCTCCCGGTTCGCGTAGGCCCCGAAACGGCGCCGCGACGTGGGTCGCCCTTGCGGGGGACCCACGTCGCGGCCGTGTGGGGGGAGTCGGGTGGTGCCGGTCAGCTGGTCGTCAGGGCGGTGTCATCCACGACGAAGCTGGTCTGGAGCGAGGAGTCCTCGACGCCGCTGAACTTGAGCGCGACGGTCGAACCGGCGAAGGAGGACAGGTCGAACGTCTTCTGCGTGTAGCCGGTGGCCTTGTTGAGGTTGGAGTAGGTCGCCAGCGTGGTCGATCCGGCCGTGACCGTCAGCTTGTCGTACGCGGAGCTGGTGGTCGTCTCGGCCGTGTCGATGTGCAGGTAGAACGTCAGCGTGGCCTTGCAGCCGCTGGGCACGGCCACCGACTGGGACAGCGTGTCGGTGTGGGTCGAGCCGTAGCCGTTCATCCACGCCTTGTACGAGCCGCCGTGGGCCGCCTCGCCGGTGTCCGTCGTGATGACCCCGCTGGACGCGGTCCAGGTCGTGTTGCCCGACTCGAAGCCCGGGTTGCCGAGCAGCTGCGCCGAGGTGCAGGTGCCACCGCCACCTGAGGTACTGACCGTCCAGGTGAAGGAAGCGGTGCCCGTCGCCCCGGTGCTGTCGGTCACGGTGACGGTCGTGCTGTACGTCCCCGCGGTGGTCGGCGTGCCGGTGATGGCGCCCGTCGAGCTGCTGATCGACAGGCCGGCCGGCAGACCGGACGCGGCGTAGGTCAGGGAGCCGGTGTTGGTGCTGCTGGCCGAGATCTGCAGGCTGACCGCCGTGCCGACGGTGGAGGCCTGGCTGCCCGGGTTGGTGACGGTCACACCGCTGGTCGGCGGGGTGACGTGGCTGCCGACGGCGATGCCGGCGAAGGCGTTCGCCACACCCGCGTACTGGGCGGAGCTGGAACCGTACAGCGCCGTAGCGGCGCTCAGCGCGGCGGTACGGGCACCCGCGTAGTTGGTGGTCGACGTCATGTACGTCGTGAGCGCCTTGTACCAGATCTGCAGGGCCGCGGCCCGGCCGATGCCCGCGACGGCCACGCCGTCGGAGGTCGAGCTGGTGTACGTGGTGCCGTTGATGACCTTGGTGCCGCTGCCCTCGGAGAGCAGGTAGAACATGTGGTTCGCGGGACCCGATGAATAGTGGACGTCGAGGTTGCCGACGCCGGAGTACCAACTGTCCGCGGAGCCGCCGTCCTTGCTCGGCTTGTCCATGTAACGCAGCGGTGTGCCGTCGCCGTTGATGTTGATCTTCTCGCCGATGAGGTAGTCGCCCACGTCGGTCGAGTTGTTGGCGTAGAACTCCACGCCGGTGCCGAAGATGTCGGAGGTCGCCTCGTTGAGACCGCCGGACTCACCGGTGTAGTTCAGACCCGCGGTGTTGGAGGTGACACCGTGGCTCATCTCGTGGCCCGCGACGTCCAGCGAGGTCAGCGCGTGGGTGCTGCTGGTGCCGTCGCCGTACGTCATGCAGAAGCAGCTGTCGTCCCAGAAGGCGTTGACGTACGCCGAGCTGTAGTGGACGCGCGAGTAGGCGGCGACGCCGTCGTTCTTGATGCCGCTGCGCCCGAAGGTGTTCTTGTAGAAGTCCCAGGTCATCTGGGCGCCGTAGGCGGCGTCCGCGCCGGCGGTCTGGGTGTTGGAGCCCGCGCCGGTGCCCCAGACGTCGTCGGAGTCGGTCATCAGGGTGCCGGTGCCGGAGGTGCCGTTGTTCAGCGAGTACGTCTTGTGACCGCCGCGGGTGGAGTCGGTCAGCTGGTACGTCGAGCCGGACAGCGTGGTGTTCAGCGTGACCGTGCCGCTGTACTGGGTGTTGCCGGTGCCGGTCTCGATGCCCTCGTACCGCGTGAGTTCCTTGCCGGTGGTGGCGTCGGTGATGACGTGCAGCTTGCTTGGCGTGCCGTCGTCCTGGAATCCGCTGATCACGGTCTCCCAGGCGAGCCTGGGTGTGCCGATGCCCGCCCAGATGACCTTGCGGGCGCTGTCGGTGGCGGGCTTCTCCGCCTTGAGCGACTTGGCCACCGTGAGCGCCTTGGCCGCGGCGGCGTCCTTGGTGAACGTCGCGGTGGTGCTCGCGACCTTGATGGTGTGCTTGTTGTTGAAGGTCGTGCTCACCGTGCCGGTGGCCTGCGAGGCAGGCGGGGTGTGGACGACGATGTCGCCGCCGAGCACCGGGAGGCCGGCGTAGGTGCGCTCGTAACGGGTGTGCAGGGTGCCGTCGTTGTCCTTGACGACGTCCTTGACGACCAGCTTCTCCTTCGAGCCGAGGCCGAGGGTGCCGGCGGTCGCCGTGGTCTGCTTCGATGCCTTCGTCAGCAGCGCCACGTGCTGGGCCGGGGTGAGCTTGGCCTCAAGTCCCCCGGTGCGCAGGGGGGTTGTGTGGGGGGCGGGCTTGGCGACTGCCGGGACCGTCTGTATACCGACGGCCAGGAACGCGGCGGTGGCCACCAGGGCTCCGGCCGCAGTCGCCTGACGGGGGAAACGTCTCACTCGTACTCCTACTGCTTCGGCCGCGGTCGGCGGCCGGTGACAGACCGGGCAGACGGGATGTGCTGTCCGGGAAGAGCTGAGCAGGGGCGTGCGGGAACGCGACCGAGGGCAGGCGTGGGGCACCTGCCCTACAGGTGGAGGAAGGATCGCATTCTTGACCCAGGCATGACATGCGCTTGCTGCCAATCGAGGGTTATCCCTACGCCCGCGTCCCGAAACCCCCGCCTCGCACCCTGCCACCCGGGTGGCAACGCCGACGATCGGCTCACGGCTGCCGCCGAACTCGCTTCCACTGGATGGGAGTTGCTCTCCGAACCGCCCTGCGCTCCACCCCGGGCGCGCACCCGAACCGCCCGACGTCACCTCCCCGAACCACGCCCCCCCAAGGCACCCGACGTCACCTCCCCGAACCACGCCCCCCGAAGCACCCGACGTCACCTCCCCGAACCATGACTTTCCCGAACTGCCCGCGGCCGCATCCCTGTTGGAGTACCGCCGGGCAACCGCCTCAGGGCCGGCCCGCTCCCGGCACCTCGACCCGCGTGGCGAGTACCTGTCCGGAGCCGGGTGTCACCATCTCGGACTCCGTCATACCGCGCCAGGTGGCGGCCACGATGAACAGCGTCCGCCTGTCGTGGCCGCCCAGCACACAGGCGAAGCCGCCGCGGTCGAGGTCGACCCGGTCCAGCACGGCACCGCCCTCGGCGACGCGCACACAGCAGCGCCCCGGTACATCGGCGTACCAGACGGCGTTGTGTGCGTCGACGCAGATGCCGTCCGGGGTTCCCTCTCCCAGGTCGGCCCAGACGCGGCGGCCCGACAGAGTGCCGTCCGCGCCGATGTCGAAGGCGACGAGGCTGTGCCGGTAGGAGTCGGCGACGATCAGCGCGGAACCGTCGGGCGTCACGGCCATCCCGTTGGGGAACGCGATGTCGTCGGCCACCTGGCGGACCACGCCGTCCGGGGTGACCAGCGAGACGGAGCCCGGCTTTGCCGCCTCTCCCGTCATCGGGTCGAAGTCGGCCCGGTTGACGTAGGTGTTTCCGCGGCCGTCGACCACGATGTCGTTCCAGCCGGGCCGGCCCAGGTCCGCGTACGTGGCCAGGGAGCCGTCGGGTTCCCGGCGGAGCAGCAGGCCCTCCGCCGAGGAGACGATCAGCATGCGGCCGTCGGGGAGGCGGTCGGTGCACAGTGGCAGCGACGCCACCCGTGCGACCACCTCACTGTGACCGGCCGCCGGATCGAGGGCGATGACCTCGCCCGCGGTCCAGTCGGAGAAGTACAGCCGGTCCCCGTGCCAGCGCGGCGACTCGACCAGCCCATGCCCTTCGAGCAGCGTCCGTACCTCGTACATCCTCATCACTGCCTTCGCTCCGTACCGGCTCAGCACCGGCTCAGCACCGGCTACGCACCGGTGTCCCACTGACTGAACGAACGGGCACCGGCCGGATCGACACCTCCCCGCCGGCTGACGGCGAAGAGGCCGGGGGCCGTGCCCCACCCGTCCGGGTTCGGGTGGCCTCGCCCCGGCTCTCGCCGGGCCGCGATGATCGTCACGTCGTTTAATGACGAAGTCGGAGGTGTCGTCTTCCAGCAGGAGCAGCGCATGTCTGCGACACAAGCCACTTCGGGGAGCGGGCGGAGCAAGCCCGGGAGACTGCAGCGGCTGGGTGAATGGTGCGCCCGCCATTTCGTGATCGTCATCGTGGCCTGGCTCGTCGCGCTCGCCGCGCTGCAGACACTGAACCGCTCGTTCGGCGGAGAGTACTCGGACAATTTCACGCTTCCCGGAGTGCAGTCCACCGAAGGCCTGGACGTTCTCAAGAAGCACGATCCGGCGGCCGGCGGTTACAGCAGCCAGGTCGTGCTGCGCGACACGCAGAAGCCCCTGACGTCGCTGAGTTCCCAGATGAGCCAGACGGTCGGCGATCTGCAGAAGCTGCCGCACGTCCTGTCCGCGCAGAATCCGCTTCCGCCGCCCGGCTCGCAGCCGCCCTCGGGGCAGTCCCAGCAGCCGAACGTCGGACCGCTGTCCACCGACGGGAAGACCGGCTACATCACCGTCCGCTTCAATGTGCAGCCCTCGACCCTCGGCGACGACTACCTCCACGGTGTGGACAGTGCCGTGCAGCCGCTCCGGGCGGCGGGCGTCGACGTCGAGTACGGCGGCCCGCTGGGAGAACTGGCCCGACCCGCGGCGAACGATCGGATCAGCGAGGCCATCGGCTTCGCGGTGGCGATCGTCGTCCTGCTCGTCGGATTCGGCAGCGTCATCGCGGCGGGTCTGCCGCTGGTGAGCGCCCTGATCAGCGTGGTGGGCGGCCTGGCCTGTCTCGGCCTGCTGGCCGCCGCTTTCACCTTCGCGACGGTGTCCCCGACGCTCGCCACCATGATCGGACTGGGCGTCGGCATCGACTACGCCCTGTTCCTGATCACCCGTCACCGGCAGAACCTCATCGACGGCGCCGATCCGGTGCGGGCGGCGGGCCGGGCCACCACCACCAGTGGGCGGGCCGTCCTCGTCTCCGGCTGCACGGTGATCATCGCGCTGGCCGGGCTGTCCGTCTCCGGTGTCTCCTTCATCAGCAAACTCGGGCTCGCGGCGGCCGTGACGGTCGTCTCGGCCGTCGCCGGTGCGCTGACCCTCGTACCCGCCCTGCTCGGGCTCGTCGGCAAGCGCATCGACCGCTATCACCTGCGCAAGCCGGTCGCGGAGACGGACGCCGAGCCCGGGACGCCCGCGCACGGCACCTGGCACCGCTACGCGCTGCGTGTGCAGCGGCATCCCTGGCGGTTCCTGTCCGGCGGCCTCTTCACGGTGCTGGTGCTGGCCATCCCGCTGTTCACCATCCAGCTCGGGCACATCGGCGACGGCGCGGACCCCACCTCGTTCACGGACCGACGGGCGTTCGACATCATGTCGGACTCCTTCGGACCCGGCTCCAACGGGCCGTTGACCGTCGTCATCGACCAGACCGACGTTCCGTCCGACAAGCGTTCCGCGCTGGCGTCGCAGGCGCAGAAGACGATCGACGGCGTGTCGGGGGCGGCCGCGGTCACGCAGCTGACGGCCACCCAGGACGGGGACGTGCTGGTGGGCACCGTCTTCTCCAAAGTGTCTCCGCAGAACCAGGACACCACCGACCTGACGAACCGTCTGGTCGACACCACACTGCCGCAGGCCGTGTCCGGCACCACCGCCAAGGGCTACGTCACCGGCACCACGGCCGCCCAGGTCGACTTCCGCAACATCGTCTCCAGCCGGCTGCCCCTCATCATCCTCGTGGTGGTCGCGCTCGCCTTCATCATCATCCTGATCGTCTTCCGCGGGCTGCTCGTCGCGTTGAAGGCGGCGGTCCTCAACGTGCTGTCCATCGCCGCTTCGTACGGTGTCGTCGTCGCCGTCTTCCAGTGGGGCTGGGGCGGGCCTGCGCTCGGTGTGTCGGGCAAGGTGCCCATCGAGAGCTATGTGCCGATGATGATGTTCGCGATCATCTTCGGGCTCAGCATGGACTACGAGATCTTCCTGCTGTCGCGGGTCCACGAGTTCTGGCTGCGCACCGGGGACGCGAAGGGCAGCGTCGCGCACGCCCTGGAGATCACCGCCCGGGTGATCACCTGCGCGGCCCTGATCATGGTGAGCGTCTTCGCGGCGTTCATCGTGAGCGACAACATCGTGGTCAAGATGCTCGGACTCGGACTCTCCGTGAGCGTCCTGATCGACGCGACGGTCGTACGGCTCCTGCTCGTGCCGGCCGTGATGACCCTGCTCGGGGAACACGCCTGGTGGACACCGCGCTGGCTGGACCGGATCCTCCCGCACATCGACCCGGAGGGCGAACCCGCCTCGGCCGTCCCGAATCCCACGGGCCCTCCGGCCACCGGGTGACACCGACGGCCACCGACAGCCACCGACAGCCACCGACAGCCACCGACGGGGGATCGCCGTACGGGCGTTCGCGCATCACTCCCCTTCGTACGACCCGCGTGACGTCGATGGCGTGCGTTCAGGGACGCGCCGCAGGTCCTACGGCATCGGGAAATGCCGGATGCCCGGACCTCCACCGCGGCGGAGAAATCCAAGTGCCCGGGGCCGCCCGGCTCCTTAGCATGGCCGGATGCCCCGACTCGAACGTCTCCGCCTCGACCACGCGCCCGCGCTGCTCGCGTTCGAGCGGGAGAACCGCGCCTACTTCGCCGCGTCGATCCCCGACCGCGGCGACGCCTACTTCGCGGAGTTCGACGCCCGCCATCGCGAGCTGCTGGCCGACCAGGATGCGGGGCTGGACTTCTTCCATCTCGTCGTGGACGGCGCCGGCGCGGTGCTGGGGCGCTTCAACCTGTTCGCCGTGGCGCAGGGTTCGGCGGAACTCGGGTACCGCGTCGCCGAGCGGGCTGCCGGGCGGGGGCTCGCCACGACCGCCGTGCGGGAGGTCTGCGCCCTGGCCGCGACCGAGTACGGCCTGAGAACCCTGCGGGCCAGAACGACCGCCGACAATGCCGGGTCGCGGACCGTCCTGGCTCGCACGGGGTTCCTCGTCACCGGCGACATCGAGTTGAACGGCCGCCCGGGCCTTCGCTTCGCGCTGGACCTCCCGGCCTCCGACGCAGCGTTCCCGACCGGGCGCCGAGCAGCCGGTCAGGGAATCGGTTCGGCGGCCGGGTTGATCGGGGACTGATAGGCGCCGCTGGCCAGCATGCGGACCTCGCCGGCCGGGCTGATCTCGGCGCGGAGAATGCCGGTGGGATCGCTGTACACCGGGTTGCCGCCCGGCCCGTGGGCAGTCGTCCGTTCGACGACCACCTCATCCGTCACCATGCGCGAATCCGGTCCGGGATGGGTGAAGGTCAGCCGGTAGCGGTCCACGGTCGTCATCTGGGCCTCCCGCGCCGAAGCGACAAATCCGGGTGAAAAGATACGTCTCCCATCATGCGGCCAGACGCCCGCGAGAGCAGCGTCGTCCGCGCCGGACCAGCGCTGTGACGGGCCCCACGAACGGGACGGCAAACGCTCACTGTGCGTGATGCCCCTCGCCACCAGGCGTCCGGCAGTGTAGACATAGCACATGGTCGGACTATTGGGTCGAACCCGGGCTCAGTCGACCCGCCGCCCCAACACAGCGCACCATCAGCGTGGGTCACACGAAGGCAAGCACAGGCACGACCCGTCCAACGGGCTTCGTTCCGCGCTCGGCGGGCGCAGTGTCGCCGGACAGGTGTTCGTCCTGCAAGTGGTGATCGTGCTGCTCCTGGTCGTCGCCGCGGCGGTCGCACTGATACTCCAGGTGCGGCACGACAGCACCCAGGAGGCCCGCAACCGCTCGCTCGCCGTCGCGGAGACCTTCGCCAACGCGCCCGGCACGCGCGCGGCGCTCAACGCTCCCCACCCCACGGCCCTGCTGCAACCCAGCGCCGAAGCCGCACGCAAGGCGTCGAAGGTGGACTTCATCGTCGTGCTGAACACCGACGCGATCCGCTACACCCACCCCAAGCCCGACCGGATCGGAAAGAAGTTCGTCGGGACCACGGCACCGGTGCTGGCCGGGCACTCCATCACCGAGCAGATCAACGGGACGCTCGGACCGCTCGTGCAGGCCACGGTCCCCATCAAGGCACCCGACGGCAAGGTCGTCGGCATGGTGTCGGCCGGCATCACCACGGCGAACGTGGGCGGCGCCGCCGACCGCCAGCTGCCGCTGCTGCTGGGCGCCGCCGGCATCGCGCTCGCCCTGGCGACCACGAGCACCGCGCTGGTGAGCCGGCGCCTGCTGCGCCAGACGCATGGCCTCGGCCCGTACGAGATGACCCGGATGTACGAGCACCACGACGCCGTTCTGCACTCCGTCCGGGAGGGAGTGATCATCGTCGGCGGTGAGGGGCAGCTGCTCCTGGCCAACGACGAGGCGACCCGCCTGCTCGACCTCCCCGCGGACGCCGAGGGACAGCACGTCCAGAAACTCGGCCTCGACGCCGGCACCGCCGAGCTGCTGGCCTCCGGGCGCGTCGCCACCGACGAGGTGCACCTGGTCGGGGACCAGCTCCTGGCCATCAACCAGCGGCCCACGGACCTGCAGGGCGGCCCGGCCGGCAGCGTCGCGACACTCCGTGACTCGACCGAACTGCGCGCGCTCTCCGGCCGGGCCGAGATCGCCCGCGAGCGGCTCAAACTCCTCTACGACGCCGGCGTGGGCATCGGTACGAGCCTGGACGTCACGCGGACGGCCGAGGAACTGGCGGAGGTCGCCGTCCCCCGGTTCGCGGACTTCGTGACCGTGGACCTGGCCGACGCCGTACTGAACGGACAGGAGCCGGACGCGGGCGCCGGTCTGCGCCGCACCGCCTCCGGCGGCATCCGCAAGGACGCCCCGCTCTATCCGGTCGGCGAGCACATCGGGTTCGTCCCCTCCACCCCCCAGGCGCACAGCCTCCGCACCGGCGAGGCCGTCGTCGAACCCGATCTCGGCGGCGCCCCGGGCTGGCTGGCCCAGGACCTCCAGCGCACCGCTCAGGTCGTCGACTACGGAATCCACTCCCTGATCACCGTCCCGCTGCGCGTCGGGCCCCTGGTCATGGGCGTGGTCAACTTCTGGCGCTCCGAGAAGCCCGAACCCTTCGACGTGGAGGATCTGGCCCTGGCCGAGGAGCTGGTCGCCCGTGCGGCGGTCTCCATCGACAACGCGCGCCGCTACACCCGCGAGCACACGATGGCCGTGACGCTGCAGCGCAGCCTGCTGCCGCGCACACTGCCCGACCAGAGCGCCCTCGACCTCGCCTACCGCTATCTGCCGGCCCAGGCGGGGGTCGGCGGCGACTGGTTCGACGTACTGCCGCTGCCCGGCGCCCGGGTGGCCGTCGTCGTGGGCGATGTCGTCGGCCACGGGCTGCTGGCCGCCGCGACGATGGGGCGGCTGCGCACTGCGGTGCACAATTTCTCCGCGCTCGATCTGC
Organism: Streptomyces rhizosphaerihabitans; assembly: GCF_025399795.1. GTDB lineage: Bacteria > Actinomycetota > Actinomycetes > Streptomycetales > Streptomycetaceae > Streptomyces > Streptomyces rhizosphaerihabitans. The sequence goes on from NZ_JAODTZ010000018.1 coordinate 70,357, forward strand.
CGCCCGACGAACTGCTCGGACTCCTGGACGAGCTGGTCGGCCGTATCGACCAGGACGAGACGACGGAGGACGGCAGGGCCGCCGTCACGGGCGCCACCTGCGTGTACGCCGTCTACGACCCGACGACCCGGCGCTGCACCGTCGCCCGGGCCGGGCACCCGCCGCCGGCCGTGATCCGTCCGGACGGAAGCGTCGAGTTCCCCGATGTTCCGGCCGGCCCGCCGCTCGGCCTGGGCGGTCTGCCGTTCGAGACGGCCGAGCTGGAACTGGCGGAGGGCAGCCGGCTGGTGCTCTACACGGACGGCCTGGTCGAGGACCGGGAACGGGACATCGACGTCGGGCTCGAACTGCTGCGCACGGCGCTGGCCGGAGCCGACCGCTCGCCGGAGGAAACCTGCCAGGCCGTCCTGGACGCCCTCCTGCCGGCCCGGCCGAGCGATGACATCGCGCTGATCGTGGCCCGTACCCACGCTCTGGGTGCCGACCGGATCGCCTCGTGGGAGGTGCCGTCCGAACCGGCCGCCGTCGGCGAGGTGCGTGCCTCGGTCAGCCGGCAGCTGGCGCGGTGGGGGCTCGACGAGATGGCGTTCACCACCGAGCTGATCCTCAGCGAGCTGGTGACGAACGCCATCCGCTACGGGAACGGGCCGATCGGCGTCCGCGTGCTGCTGGACCGCACGCTGATCTGCGAGGTCTTCGACGGCAGCAGCACCTCACCGCATCTGCGGTACGCGGCGACGACGGACGAGGGCGGGCGCGGCCTGTTCCTGGTCGCACAGCTCACCGACCGCTGGGGCACCCGCTACACACCCGAGGGCAAGGTCATCTGGGCGGAACAACCGCTGCCCTGAGCCGACCGCTCAGGGCGCCTCCCGGAAAACTCGGGGATCGACTCGACCGGGCGCACGCCCGCCACCCGCCTGGAAGCCACCGGGCTCGTCTCCCGCGGCCAGGAGTCGGCGGTCAGGAGTCAGCAGGGGTGAGCGGGCCGGGTGCAGCCGGGATCGGACGATCCCTCACGGGCGTCCGGCTTCCCCGTCGGTGCCGCGCGCCGACGCGCCCGCCGCGTCGCCGGATCCGTCAGCGGGTGTGAAGGAAGCGGCGCCTCCCTGGAGCCGCTCCAGGTCGGAGGGGCGTACCTGGATGACGATCAGGGCGACCAGCGCGGCGAAGACGGCGAAGACGGCGGCCGCGACGAACGCCCCCGAGATGCCGGACGTCAGCACCTGCTGGCTCCAGGGCGCCGGCAGCTGTCCCGTTCTGCGGAACTGCAGACGTTGCGCCGGGGTCGCTGTCGACAGGAAGTCCGCGACCTGGCTCGTGGCCTCGTTGCGGCTCGCGGTGCCGAAGACCGTGACCAGCACGGAGAGGCCGAGGGAGCCGCCGACCTGCTGGGTGGCGTTGAGGATGCCGGAGGCGGCACCCGTCTCCTTGGGCTGGACTCCGGACACCGCCATCAGCGTCAGCGACACGAACTGCAGGCCCATGCCGAATCCGAAGACCAGGGTGGGTCCGAGGATACTGCCGAGATACGTGCTGTCGACGTCGGTCAGCGTCAGCCAGCCGAGACCCAGGGCGCACAGGACCGCGCCCACGGCCATGAAGGGTTTGGGACCCCACCTGGGCAGCAGGTTCGAGGCGAATCCCGCGCCGACCGCGATGATCGCGCTCACCGGCAGGAAGGCGAAGCCGGCCTGCAGCGGGCTGAACCCGAGGATGTTCTGCACGAACAGGGTCAGGAAGAAGAACATCCCGAAGATGGCGGCGGACAGGCTCAGCATCATCGTGTAGACGCCCGCGCGGTTGCGGTCGCGGAACATCCACAGCGGCGTGATGGGCTGTCTCGACCGCCTTTCGGTGGCGATGAACGCGATGAGGAAAACCAGCGCCGCCCCGAAGGCCGCGAGGGTGACGGGGTTGCTCCAGCCCTTCTCCGAGGCCCGGATGAAGCCGTAGACCATCAGCACCATGCCCAGCGTGGAGGTGATGGCGCCCAGGAAGTCGAACTGGCCCGGGTGGCGCTCGGACTCCTTGATGTAGCGGGGGGTGGCGAGCACGATCAGCAGGCCGATGGGGATGTTCACGAAGAAGACCCAGCGCCAGTCGAGCCACTCGACGAGGATGCCGCCCGCGAGCAGCCCGATCGCACTGCCGCCCGCGGAGACGGCGGCGAACACGCCGAACGCCCTGTTGCGCTCGGGCCCTTCACGGAAGGTGGTGGTGATCAACGCCAGGGCGGTGGGCGACGCGATGGCCCCGCCGACGCCCTGCAGCGAGCGTGCGGCGAGCAACTGCCAGGATTCCTGGGAGAGTCCGCCGAGCAGCGACGCGAAGGCGAAGAGCAGCACGCCGAATATGAAGACCCGGCGTCTGCCGAGGATGTCACCGGAGCGTCCGCCGAGCAGCAGCAGACCACCGAAGGTCAGCGTGTAGGCGTTGATCACCCAGGAGAGGTTCTCGGTCGAGAAGCCGAGCGAGGTCTGGATGTGCGGCAGCGCGATGTTCACGATGGTGATGTCGAGGACCACCATCAGCTGACACGAGGCGAGGATGAAGAGCGCCATACCGCTGCCTCGTCCCCGCTGCGGGGACTCGGCAGACTCGGAGGATGTCACGTGATCGGCCGTCATGGGGGATGGCCCTGCATCTCGGGTCGGCGGTGAACGTGGATGTTCACTCCATCGACGTTAAGCCTGACCGCCCGGCCTCACCAATCGATCAACGGGCCCGGCCCGGGTCGCAGGCTCACCTGGCCAGCCGCCCCAGAAGTGACGACGCGGACAGGATGCCGAGGGCCGCGGCCACGACCAGGACGTCGTAGTCGAGGGCCAGGTGCGAGGGTGTGCCGAGCAGCAGTCCGCGCAGGGCGTCGACCTGGTAGCTGAGCGGGTTGACCCTGCTGACGGCCTGGAGCCAGCCGGGCATGACGGCCACCGGGTAGAGGGCGTTGGAGCCGAAGAACAGCGGCATGGTGATGGCTGGGTCAATCCCGGTCCACAAGCTATATCGACCTCAATGACGCCCTGGCTGGCATCCAGTCGCTGACCTGCCCAGATCTCCCGCCGATGAGCTTCCACGCAGCCTCGCGATGCCACCAGCAGTGTCTTTCGGAGGCCAAAAAACCCCAACGGGTACTGCGGGCTCGGAGGGCGACAGCCAAGCCATCTGTTCGAGACTACTGAGCTTGAAAGCGTGATGCCGTTGCAAGGAGGCGGCCCGGTCGGTCCGGGGCCGCCTCCTTGCGTGCTGCGCTGCGGCCGGTCGTTGTCGGGTTGGCCTAGGCGTCGAGGGACTTCGCGGCCTCACGGATCACATTGAGGACGAAGTCAGGATGCGAGAGCATGGGAACGTGGCTGCTGTCCACGGGACGGATATTGGCGCCCATGCGCTCGGCGGCGGATCGCTCCAGGTCGGGGTGCACGGTGTGGTCGTTGTTGGCGACGATGAACCAGCTTGGCTTCGTCCGCCAGGCGGTGCCGGGAACCTGTTGGTTGAACAGGTCCGCCACTGGCACAGCGCCCGTCGCCAGGACGAGCTTCTGCTCCGCTTCCGGGAGGTCGCCGCAGAAGTGCGGGACGCCCGAGGGCTTGAGCCACACGCGGCCGTCAGCGACGTCCACGTGCTCGAAGATGGGCGTGCGGGGGAATTTGTCCTGCTGTTCCTGCGACGTCTCGTCCTCGTCCGGGGCGAGCGCGGCGATGTACACCAGAGCGCCGACGCGGTCGTGGGTGCCCGCTTTGGTGATCAGGGTCCCACCGTAGGAGTGACCGACCAGCACGATCGGGCCGGGGACGTGGTTGAGCGTGAAGTTGACGCACGCGACGTCGCTTTCGAGCGAGTCGAGGCCGTGCTGCGAGGCGAACACCTCGTGCCCTTCAGCCTGGAGCGTGGGGATGAGCTTGTTGAAGCACGACCCATCCGCCCAGAGCCCGTGGGCGAAGACAATGCTGGGCTTGCCCGCCATGACGTTTCCTCCTACAGGGAGATCAAATATTAGACATTGCACCACTTTGCACGTTTAGTGCCCTATTTGTAGTGATGGCCAGGCGTGTCGCCCCATCCCAATCGTTGGGCCTACGAGGTTGAACGTGTTGTCGTGGTGGTCGCCCTGAATCGTGTGGGCCAGGTGGAAACGCCGCCCGATCACCGTCTTCACGCGGCTAAGGGTCCAGCGTTGGTCCCCCCAACCGTGCGGTGGCCGGCCCCTTGGACAACTCCGCCTCCACTTGAGCGAACTGCTTGTCGCTCAGCCTCGGCAGCGACGCCGGCCCCTGCGACCGCAGAGCCGACGGACCGCCCTCCTCCCACGCCTGCCGCCACCGCTGCAAGGACCTGACGCTGACGCGCAGGTCCTTGGCGATCACCGCACTCGCCTCACCCCGGGCGAACCGCTTGGCCGCCTGAAGCCGCAACTCCTCACCGAACTGCTGCCGTTCGGCGGCAAGCCCGCCTACCTGGTGATGCCGCACGGACGACAAGCCGTCAGCACCTACGACTCCACGAGTTCAACCTCAGTAACCAGGGAGCCTCCTGCCCGACCGGTGCAGCTCCGGATGTCCTGTGACACCGAACCTTGATCATTGCCACCCAAGGTTGATCACTGGCCGTTTCGTGACAGTGAAGGTTGACCGCCCAGCTCACACTTGGTGCGAGGTGCCGTGGGCGTTCCGCGCATGATTGCCGCCGTGGAGAACGCGGTCGAGAAGATCAAGGTGCGGTTCCGGTTCGTCCCGCGCGAGGGCTGGTTCCCGCAGGACACGGAGGGTCTGTGGGCGACAAGGCTCAGTGCCGACACTGCCAGAGTTCAGAACGTTCCGTTCCTTCAGGACGGCGTGGCCGAGGGTTATGTCCCGTGGCGTGATGTAGGGGATCAAGCGCTACGTGTTCCGGTACGAGCCCCCTGACGATCTCCGCGGAGACGACGACCCACGCAGTGCCCCGGTAGGGCGAGTTGGGCACCTGATCGAGCCGGGCCGCTCTCCCTGGCCTGCGGATTCCGGCGTCTTGATCCCTTACACCACGTGGCGGGACACCATCTGGCCGAGGGCGACGTCGTACGGTTCCAGACCCACTCCGACGGGCTGCACTGGGCTGTCGGGAGGGTCAGTTCCGCCGATATTTGCACGATTCGCGTTGTGCCCATTCCTTCCGGCCCCCTGGGGCGCAGCCCTCAGGCAGTGCATCAGCGCCTTTGGCGTTCCGTCTCAGCGGTGAAGCCTTCAGCGAGGACTTCCCCATGGTGGCCCTCACCGCACGGGCTGGCGCGGATTTCGCAGGTATCAAGGCACTCCTGAATCAAGGGCAAGACGAGGGCTGGTGGCACTACGAAGTCGGTTGCGGCACCGACGAGTGGTGGAACGCCTGACTCCTACAGGCACGGAAGCCCTCATGATCAACCTTCGATGGCGCGCGCTCAACCTTCGCTGTCACGGGACACCGACTGTCCCCCGAGATCGGCACATCCAGTGCGCCGGCGCCACTCCCCCACCGCGTGTGAGGTTCCCCCGGCGTGCGGGAGGTGCTGATCAGCTGGTCAGGGCGGGTTGACGGGGTTTCAGGTTCGTTCGTTCGGCCGTTGCCTGGTCGGCGTAGTGCTTCTCCTCGAACTCGACCGGGCTGAGGTAGCCGAGCCGCTTCTGGATGCGCCGGGAGTTATAGAAGCCGTCGATGTACTCGAACAGCGCGAGATTCGCCTCGGCCCGGGTGGCGAAGACGTGGCCGCGGATGCACTCCGTCTTGATGATCATCCACAGGTTCTCCGCGAGAGCGTTGTCGTAACTGTCCCCGACCGAGCCCATCGATGCTTCAACTCCCACTCGCAGCAGTCGAGTTGTCAGCTTCACGGATGTGTATTGACAGCCGTGATCCGCATGGTGGATCAGCTTGCCCGGTTCGACTTCCCGGCTCGCGAGCGCGTACTCGAGGGTGGTCAGGACCAGGTCGGCGTCCGCGCGGGCGGAGGTCTCCCAGGCGACCACCCGGCGGGAGAACGCGTCCCGGATCGCCGAGAGCCACAAGGGCCCCTCACCGGTGGTGATCATGGTGAGGTCGGTGACCCACAGCCGGTTCGGCGCCGGTGCGGTGAAGTCCCGCTCGACCAGGTCCGGGGCGAGTATGGCCCTGGGATCGCGGCGCGTGAAGCCGTCCCGGCGCGGGCTGATCCCCGCGATCTCGGCCTCGCGCATCAACCGCTCGACCCGCTTGCGCCCCACGTGGACGCCCTCGCGCTTGAGCACGGCGTGCACCCGCGGTGAGCCGTAGATCCCGCCCGAGTCGGCGTGGATCTCCTTGATCTGCTCGGTGAGTTCCACGTCCCGGCGCCGGCGTTCGCACGGCTCGCGCTCGGCACGACGCCAGCGGTAGTACGTCGAGGAGGCGATGGAAAGTTCCCGGAGTACGCACTCGACCCCCAGGTGCGGGTGCTCGTCAACGAGCGCCGTCACCTGGGCCGGGTCGGGTCGAGCTGCGCCGCGAAAAACGCCGAAGCCGTCCGCAGGACCTCGTTCGCCCGCTTGAGCTGGACGTTCTCCTTGCGCAGCGCGGCGAGCTCCGCTCGCTCGTCGGTGGTCAGCCGGTCGTCGCGCTCGCCGGCGTCCGCCTCGGCCTGACGGATCCAGCCGCGCAGGGCCTCCGGATGCACTCCGAGATCGACCGCGAGCTTCTTGATCTGCGGCTTGGGGTCGGAGGTGCGATACATCCGTACCGCACGCTCACGCAACTCCAGCGAATACTTCCTGGGAGCAGCCATGGTCGATGTTCCTCTCATGAGTCCCATCTGACCCTCTGTCAACGCACTCCGCATCTCGGGGAACCTCAGTGCGAGCGGGAGCGCATGACGTGGGTCAACGTCGGTTCACAAGGTATTTGCTGTCGCCCCCAGCTGGGTGGGGCGGGTGGCGGCCGTCTGGATCACGAAGTCCCCTTCGTCATCACTGAGTAGGCGTGGACGGCCTCCCGCCCAGCGAGGGTCCGGGCATTCGAGCCCGATCTCATTGAACTTGTGGATCACGTCCCGGACGTTGTCCTCGTCCGCTTGGACCAGCCGGGCGATCACTGGGCATTCGTCTGGGATGGAACGTGCATGATGTCGCCCAGGTCCTGGCATCTGCGGCGCCACCATGGCCAGGCACGTGGAGCATGAGGGTTGGGCAGGGTGCGTGCCAGGAAGTCGGCGTCGGCATCTTTGACGATCGACGCGATTTCCCGGGCTGCTCGTCTGTCGAGAGCGCCGATGGCTCGTTCTATCAGGAGTCGGTCATCCCAGATGTCGTAGCCGGGCAGGTGCGGCTCGGGCAGGTAGAGAGGCCATCCTGGACGGCGTACGAACGCTTGCCAGCAGTGGACGGCGTCTTCGAGCTGCCGGATGGATAGGCCGCGTTCGGCTTCGAAGCGGGCCGCCTGACGAAGTGTGTGAGGTGAGAGCCGTGAAGGCTGGCGCCGGTAGCCCCGAAGATGGGACCGGCAGAGGGCGTCCAGACGTAGAGCAGCCGCCGTCTTGCGGGGCATGACTCTTCTTTCACAAGTAGTGATCTCGGTGAGGAACTCTACTGTGGGAGCTTGCGGCAGGTCAGGTCCTGAGCCAGATGAGAAGTACCACTGCGGTCACAATGAGGTGACCCCGCTCGCCGGACAGCGCGAGGACGTGCAGGCCGTGGCGGCGATGCTTGCCGGAGCAGTTCGGCCGACTCGCCTTCCCGGTGCGGCGCCGGGCGGGGACGAGGGTGCCGTCGGCCAGGACGACCTCACCGCCCCGCCGGGCGACCTTTTTCAGGGTGCGGTCCAGGCAAGGAACAGGCAGGCACTGGTGGACCAGGGACACGGTGTCCCCGGCGTGCTCCTTGGTGCGGACTCAGCCACCCCCGACCCACGGTCCGGGACCAGCCGCACCGCCCGACCTGCCACCTGGACCACCGCGCCCACCGGCCCAGCTGGCTCACCTGGCGACGCCGCCTCGAGGCACGATCACGAGCCAGGGATTAGTGGTGACAAGCCACATCCCAAACGTGAAGATCACGATTTACGGCGGGGGCATCAGGCTGCGTTCATAGGTGAACTGAAGCTCTGTCAGCCGCAATCCGGTCGACCGCGGACCGTTCTGCCCGGCTGTCCGCCGCGCCGACACCGCGGCCAGGCAGGGCGGACGGGGTCAGCCTGCAGCAATCGAAAGAGGGGAGCAATACGGGACGCCGGCTTACGGTAACGACGATTTGCCCGGCATGACCACATCCAATAGCATTGTTCTTGCATGAATCATGCGACTGCCGGACAAGCAAAGTCGGGAGAGGTCGCAATGTCTGCCATTCAACCGGCTTTGGTTCACGCGCTAAATAGCCCCGTGACTACGCCGGGTTTCGCACACAAGGCAGCAACGGCGGACACCGGTTTCATCTGCGCCATTTCCTGGTTCGCCATCGTGGTCTCTGCGGTTGCCCTCAGCGCCAAGATCACGCCGAACGTCCTCAAGCGCAGCGATCATGGAATCGTCCGTAGCGCACTGGCGCTGATTCTCGTCGCCAGCCTGGCGCTACTTGCCGCTGTCGCTCACTTCGACGACAAGAATTCCCAGCGGCAGACTCTGCCGCTGGGCGCGGTTGCGGCTCCGGTCTCCGCCGTAGTGGCCTTCCTCTCCTCACGCAGTGCAAAATCCGCCCGGAAGAACCTGCTGTCCGCGATGAATATCGGCCCCCAGGTCCCCGTACCCGACTTTGCGGGAACGACCGTCGCCGTAGCGAAATCCCAAATGAGCGCACTCAGTAATTCTCTGACGCTCCCTCTGGGGTTCCGGAACCGTTGCCGGGAGCGAGACCACAACCGACACCGGGAGCTGCACAACAACCTAGGAAAACGCCTGACGGAATCACTCGGCAGGCTCGGTTCAACAGCGGAACGGAGGCGCTCCCCATGACTCGGATCATGTACGACGCGGTCACGCCGTCGAATATCCCGGCCACTGCCACGATGGTCGCCGGCTACACGGACGGCCGGTACGCCAACATGTCGCAGCTCAAAGCTCGATTCCCGCACGCCACCGTCGTGTCGATCGCGGTGCACCACACCACCGCGGCGCAGGTACTGGACGTTGAGCGGGGCGACGCGACCCCGCCGGAGGCGGTTCTGTGGTGTACGCACACCATGGCCAGTACGTCGAACAAAGAGCTGACGGTCTACTGCAACAGTTCCACCTGGCCCCAGGTACGCGCCGCGTTCCGGGCCGCCCGGGTGACCGAACCGAACTACTGGATCGCACAGTACGACAACAAGCCACACATCCCGGACTCCGCAGTGGCCAAGCAGTACGCCAGCAACAAAGGTTTCGACACGTCGGCCGTCGTCGGCCACTGGCCCGGCGTCGATTCAGCCTGACCCACAACTCTTCTTGGTCTCCATCACGGCTTCTCGACTGCATGACTCCGGAGAAGTCCGACCAGATCCGAAACCGCATGAAACTGGGCACCCGCGGCGGCCGTCCGCCGAAGTTCGACAAGGACGAGTACCGCGAGCGCCACGCGGTCGAGCGCGGGATCAACCACCTCAAGCGCCACAGAGCGGTGGCCACGAGGTATGACAAGCTCCCCGTCCGCTACGAGGCCACCGTCACCATCGCGATCACCAATGAGTGGCTGTGACCCTTACCGCCTGCGGCCCAGCAACTGCACCGCCTGGGACCGATGTCCGTTCATCGTGGCGACCTCGATCCGGTGCTCGTCCACCAAGTCGAAGTCCGACAGCAGGGCGCGCAACTCTGCGATGTCGTGGTGCCGGCACACCGCACCGTCGTCTGTGATGAAGACCCCGTACGGTGTGCCGAACAGCTGGGCATGGGCGGCGTAGCGGCTGTGATTCCGTTCGTCGGCCTGCAGGACCAAGTCGCTGACGTAAAGCAGCCCGCCGGGCGCCAGGACACGGCACAGCTCAGCAATCAGAGCCCGCTGAGCCGTCTCTTCCGGGACGCACGTCAGCACCGCGAACAGCAGGACGACATCGAAGCTCGCCGACGCGTACGTCAGGTCCGGAGGAGACTCCAGGACTTCGAAGCGCAGGTCAGGACGCAACTGGCGGCCCCGGTCGATCAGCGCTGGAGACAGGTCCACGCCGGACACATCAGAGAACCCGCGCTCGCTCAGCTCCGCCATGACGCGGCCGTATCCGCAGCCGTAGTCCAGGACCCGAGCGTTCGCACTCACCCCCGCCAGCCAGCTGAGATTCACCGGATGAGTGAACGTCTTCGTGGCGCCGACACCGTCCCAGTATGCGATCTGACTACCAAGATCCTTCATGCGAGTGCAGCATACGGTTCAGGCGACTCCGCACTCGCCACTTGATCCACTTCTGAAACAGACCCTTGTACTACAGAGGCACTTGTAGGTGATGAGGGTAGCCGCGTCGTCGCCAGTGGCTGATCTTGGCCTGGGCTCGGTGGCGGCGGAAGCGAGATCAGGCGCGAGTGTGGGCGAAATCGCCGAACGACCGGAGGATTGTGCGCACGAGGAGCTTTCGGATCTCGTTGCGGGACAGGCGAATCAGAATGATTTGTTGCACATGACCGCCCCCGGGATCGAGTGATTGGCCCGGATCACCGCCACGAGGTTAGCAGCGAGCATCGCCAGCGTTATGTGTCGATACCAGGCCGACCATTTGCGGACGGATGTCGTACTGGTCCAGTCCGCACTCATTCTTCGCGGTTTCGAAGCACGTTACCCGATCGCTTGAGCCCGCCGGCGATTAGCGAACGGCATCTTTCCCAGCTTTCGCCTGCCACCAGGCGAGCGCGCGCCGGATGGTGAAGGTGTTGGGGTGGTCTGGGCCCAGCACCCGCAGTGCGTCCGTCAGCAGCTCTTCGTAGGCGACCAAGGCACCCGCGGTGTCCCCCGTATTTCCCTGCCAACGGGCGAGGTGGTCGCGGGTGGCGAGAGTGCCGGGGTGACCGGGACTAAAGAGCCGCTCCCGGTCGGCCAGCAACTCGGGATAAGTGGCGCCGTCGAGGACGCCACCCGCCTCGTATCGCCAATGGGCCAGGTGGTAGCGGGTGTTGGGGGGTCTCGGGGTGGTCTGGCCCCGCGGCCGGCCGCGTGGTTCGGGTGGGCTCAGGAGGTCGGGGCGACGAGCATGTGTTCGGTTCCCAGCTGGTTGGCGAGGGTATCGGTGTACATGGTGGTCTCGCCGTCGGACCAGCGGATGACGAGGTCGTCGGTACGGCCGTTGCCGGTGAAGTCGCCGGTCGTCATGGCCGCGTCGTGCTTCCAGAGCCCGTTGGGGTCCAGGATGCGATGCTCGCCGCCGAGGCCCGAGGTCGTCGTACCGACGTAGTCGTCGAGCTCGCCGTCGATCCAGCGCACCATGAGGTCCCATTTCTGGTTGCCGGAGAACTCACCGGCCGTCAGGAGTGTGGCGTCGCGCCAGGTGTCGTTCTTCGGCTTCAGCTGGTGCTCCTGCCCGAAGGTGCCGGCGCTGACGTTCGTGTAGAGGGTCAGCTCACCGTCGACCCAGCGCACGACGAGGTCGGTGACGTACTTCGAGGCGGCGAAGCGGCCCGCGGCGATCTGAGTCGCGTTCTTCCAGCGGTCGTTGGGTTTGATCATCTGGGTGCCGGCCCAGTTCAGTCCCTTGGAGCCGACGTCGCCGTACAGTGTCACCTCGCCGTCAACCCAGCGGACCAGCAGGTCGAACTGGTTGGACCCGGTGAAGTCGCCCGCCGTGATGGTCCTGGCGTTCTTCCACGTGGAGTTCTTGGGCAGCAGCTGCCGCTCGGGATCGTAGCCGCCGTGTCCATTGCCGGGGTGGAGCGTGACCTCGCCGTCGGACCAGACCACGATCATGTCGCTGTGGCCGGTCTGGCGGAAGTCGCCCGAGGCCATCAGGTTGGCGTCCTGCCAGGTGGTCGCCGCGCCGGGCAGCCAGGGGTCTCCGGACGGCTGGTACGGCGGCTTGTCCTCCTCCACTTTCCGATGCGCGGCGGCGTCGGCGAACAGGTCCTGGGCGTCGTTGCCGTAGATCGGCGAGTAGGTCACCCAGTCGTCGTTGGCGTCGTTGCCGCCGCCGTTGTATCCGCCGGTGTTGCCGATCACCTTGCCGGTGCCGTTGGTGCTGTTGTAGTCCTCGATCCACGGGCCGCCGGAAACACCACCGTAGAAGCCGGTGCAGGTCATGCGCATCTGCCGGAAGCCTGGCAGTTGAGAGGTGCTGACAGGGCAGCGGACCGGCACGTGGTCGGGGTTGACACCAGCGTCGTCGGGATAGCCGATGACGGTGACCTTGTGCTTGTAGCCGCCGGCCGGGGTGAAGGTCAAAGCCCCCGTGACGTCCTCCACCTTGCCCCTCGTGTTGGGGTCGACCTGCGCGAAGGCCAGGTCCAGCTCGGAGGTCGGCTTCTTGGTGTTCGCGTCGTAGCGCGGGTCTATGTACAGGCGGGACACCGGGTACACGCCGAACGGCTGCTCGACGGCGGACCTGCCGATGCGGTACTGCGGAACGAAGATGCGGTGGGTGGCCCTCTCCAGGCCGCGGCCGCAGTGTCCGGCGGTCAGGACGATGTCCTTGGCGGCCGTGTGTACGACGCTGCCGGTGCAGTACGTCTTCGGGCCGCCGAGCGGCTTGCCGTCGAAGAAGAACGTGCCCACCATCGGGTGGCCGAGGAAGTGCTCCGGGGCGGGGGTGCCCGATGGCGGCGGCCGGTGCGCGGCGGCTGTGCCGGCCGTGATGCCGTGCTTCGCCACGGCCGAAGCGGGGGTCGGCGGGGAGCCGATCGGGACCGCGTCGTCCATGCGGTCCGCCGTCCAGTACTTCTCTTCCTCGCTCAGACTCTGCCCGTCCGAGGGGGAGGGAGAGAAGGTTGGCTCGGCGGACTGCGTCGAGGGCGCCGAGGGCGTGGCGGAGTCGGTCGGCTCGACGGCCCCCGCGACCGTCGACGGCGCCGAGGGTGCCGGCGGCTTCGGCAGGACCTGATGCCTGGTGCTGGGAGCCGCCGGTGAGGCGGAGGCCGTCGGCGAGGCGGAAAGCGCCGGGGCCGGATGGCCCGTCGCGGCCGATGCCGTCCCGGCGCCGAGAACGCCGACGCCCAGTCCCAGCGCCAGGACAGGAATCCATCTGTGTCTGGAACGCAACAAGGTGCCTTTCCGTCTTGTAGGGGGTCGTACGGTGAGCGAGCCCCGAACTCCCCTTTGTCGTACACGGGTTCAATTGCACTGTACTATCCATCAATAACTGACATATCGCCAAATAAGGGATGAGCAAGGCGATGGACCGACTCAGCAGGACCGCATGGGCGGCACTCCCTCTCCTGCTGCCCTTTCTGGCAGCCGGGGCGGCCTCGGCCTCCCCGCTCGAGTCGTCCCTCCCGTTCGGAAGCGTCCGGTCGGTGCGTCCCGGCGACACACTGACGGTCAACGCCAAGTCTGGCGAGGCCAGTTACGCCGAGACCGTCACTTCGTCCGCGTTCATCGGGGCAGGAAAACTGCGGATGATGAATCCGCTGCTGACCACCACCGTGACCGTCGCCTGCGATACCCGGCCCGGCACCTACCCGGTCCTGCTGCACGGCGCCGGAGACGTGGGCCCGGAGGAGCATCCGTTCCGTTGGGCACGCGTACGCGTTGAAGCCACCGACGAGGCGGCACGCCGCGTCTGCCGGAACAAGGTCCAGAAACTGCCCCCGCCCAGCCTGGAGGAACGCTGGGCCCCCGCCAGCACGTGGCCCCAGTCGGAATGGGACGTGCGGACCTTCCGGGCCGGCAGCCGCATCACGATCACGGACAACTATGACGAGGGATCGGACGGTGACATCACCCTCACCTCCCGCGCATTCACCGACCGCTCCGTCCTGCGCGGAGCCAGAGCCGTCCTGACCACCACCACCACCCTCAGATGCGACTCCACACCCGGCCTCTATGTCGTCTACCGGCATGACGCCGACCAGGCCGGCCCCGACAAACCATGGGCCCGTCTGCGTATCGCCCCCGCCGCACCCGGAAAGGCCTGCGCTGCTCAGCAAGCCGCAAAGCACTCAGCCGGGACATCCCGTACCGGCACGGTGGCCTGGGCCGCGGGCGGCGTACTCCTCGCTGCCGCAGCCGGCGCCGCACTTCTTCTGTGGGCCAACTCCCGCCGCACACGCTCCGCCTGAGCGCGCCTCGCCACTCGTCGGCCGGCTTGGATCGCTGCTGCTTATCACCGCGGTGGGCTGTGGTGGGCGGTCCAACGCGAAGACGCACGGAGGATTCGCCGACGCTGGTGTGGTTACGCAGCCGCGGTATCCGGCACCGCATCACCTGCACCCTCATCTGCTACCGCAGACCCGCCAAATGAGTTGATCTCCAAGAGGGCGGTTCGTGGGCTGATGTCCTTTTCTGGGTCTGGCTGTTGGCCCGGCCGAGCGTCAGAGCCGGCCTCTAGGCTGATCCGATGCTCAATCGGCCGGACATCATGATGTTGCCACCAGGGTCCCGATGGGCTGCTCAGCTGCGGTTGTGGATCGACGGCAAAGATGTGGTGGCAGACCCGGTCGGCGAGGGAGGCCGTGGCCCGTTCGCGGAAGAGGCACTGCCCACCAACGGTCGCCGCCCGCTGTGGGCGACCGCAGAGGGAAGACGTGTGGTGTTGGGGGAGCCCGAGTGCACGGGCGGATGCTGCGGCTACCTCTCGGTGTTCGTGCAGCGGCACGGGGACATCGTGGAGTGGTCCGACTGGCAGGTGCCTGGAGGTGAAACACGGCCTCCGGCATTTCACTTCGAGGCCGGGCAGTACGACGCCGAGGTGGCCCGAGCTTCGACAGATCGGTCTTGGCACGTCGCCACGGGATGATGAGGCTGACCGACTCTCACAGGCCCGACTGTCGGGTCGCCGGAGACCGACAATGGCCTCCGGTGGCCACAACTCCGGCAGAGCTGTCGGTCGCGGGGGCACGGGCTACTGCCGCCTGGCGAAGTCGCCAGTGTTGCTCTCGGCGAGGATGCCGACCTTGACCAGGCGTTCCAGCTGGCGCGGGCACCTTCGATATTCTTGGGCAGCGGTTCGTGGTCGAGGGCTTCGCAGACGTCGCGGGCCCGGAGGGGGCCCGGTGCCTCGTCGAAGGCGGCGAGGATGCGGGGGTAGTCCGGGTGTTCGGGCAGGTCGGGCGCAGAGGTCCGGGCTGGGAGGCGGTCAGCGAGAGCGGTGACGGCGATGACCAGGTCCAAGCACGTCCACGGCCGGTCCCCGCTTGCGGCCCAGCACCCGTTTCGCCACGTCCAGGCCGGTCGTGGAGGCGGGGACCCCGGCAGCCGCGTGGACACTCTGGGTGTCCAGCATCGCTGTGGCACTTTCCCCGTGCGGATGGCCATCCCGGGCTCGGTCAGCCGTGGCGTCCCGCAGCCGCCGTGAGGTGTTGCCGCCGGATCGGCAGACGTGTGCCACCTCGATGCGGAGGAAGAACCGGCCGTCGGGGTCGGCGGGATCTCGGCGCTTGGCCTGGCCGTGCGGGGTGACGTCGTGCTGGTCGGCAAGGTGCAAGAGCTCTTCGAGATCATGAGGTTGCCGCATCAGCCGGTCCGGACGGCATGTGGGGATGTGTCTTACCTGGCCGTTGCCGACAGCCTCGGGCAGCGCCCGTCCGGCCCGGGCCCGGGCCCGGCTCTCACCTGGCCAGCCGCCCCAGAAGTGACGACGCGGACAGGATGCCGAGGGCCGCGGCCACGACCAGGACGCCGTAGTCGAGGGCCAGGTGCGAGGGTGTGCCGAGCAGCAGTCCGCGCAGGGCGTCGACCTGGTAGCTGAGCGGGTTGACCCTGCTGACGGCCTGGAGCCAGCCGGGCATGACGGCCACCGGGTAGAGGGCGTTGGAGCCGAAGAACAGCGGCATGGTGATGGCCTGGGTCAATGCCGGTTCACAAGGTATTGAACCGTTCCGGGTTTGATCGAGACTCTAGATCTTGACTGTGACCTGGTGTTTTGCAGTCTTGCTGTAGTAGTTGGTTTCGTATTCGGCGGGCGGGGTGTGCCCGATCTCACCGTGGAGTCGTCGGTGGCAGTACCAGTCGACCCACTCGGTGGTTGCCAGCTCGACCTCGGAGAGTGTCTTCCATGGGTGGCGGGGCTTGATCAGCTCGGTTTTGAAGAGTCCGATCGTGGACTCCATCAGGGAGTTGTCGTAGGCGTCACCGACAGTTCCGATCGACGCGGCGATGCCCGCCCGGTCGGGGTGCTCGGCGAGCGCGAACGATGTGTACTGCGACCCGGCATCGCTGTGATGTATCAACTTGCCTTTCTGGTGCGGGTGTTGGTCTCGATCTCGCTGCCACAGGGCCATCTCGAGGGCGTCCAGGACGAGGCGGGTCTCCTTCGAGGTGGCTGCTGACCAGCCGACGATGCGGCGGGAGAAGGTGTCCACGACGAAGGCGACGTAGACGACGCCGGCGAACGTGGCGACGTGGGTGAAGTCGGCGACCCAGCAGCGGTTCGGCGCTGATGCGACGAAGTCGCGGTCCACCAGGTCCGGGGCCCGCTGGGCGCTCGCGTCGGGGATCGTGGTGATCACCTTTTTGCCGCGGACGGCGCCGGTGATGCCGAGGTCACGCATGAGACGTTCGACGGTGCAGCGGGCGACCGTGACGTCCTGGCGGTTCAGGTGCCGCCAGATCTTGCGGGCGCCGTAGACGCGGTAGTTGGCCTCGTACGCCTGGCGGATCAGGGTCTTCAGTTCGGCGTCGCGGACGGTGCGGGCCGCGGGTGCGGTCTGGCGTTTGTGGTGGGCGTAGTAGGTGGACGGTGCGATCTTGCAGTCGTGGTCGGTGAGGACCCGGCAGATCGGCTCGACGCCGCCGAAGCGGTCCTTGTGCTCGTCGATGAACGCTACGAGCGTGTGTGTGGCCGGTCGAGCTCGGCCGCGAAGAAAGACGCCGCGGCCTTGAGGATCTCGTTCGCCCGCTTCAGCTCGGCGATCTCCTTCTTCATCGCCTTGACCTGCGCGGATTCCTCCGTCGTCACGCCCGGGCGGGTCCCGGCGTCGGTCTGGTCCTGCCGCACCCACTTGCGCAGCGTCTCGGTCGTGCCGATGCCCAGTTTCTGGGCGACCGCTTTCATCGCGGCCCACTCGGTGTCGTAGTCGGGCCGCACCTCGGCGACCATCCGCACCGCACGACGGCGCAGCTCAAGCGGGTACTGGGAGGGACCTGCCATGACTCGATCCTCTCAAACGATCGAGTCCCTACCGAACCCGGAACGGTTCACCTACCCCGACCAGCACGACTACCAACTCGGCGCCTGATCAACGGCCTTCACTCGACAGGATCCGCACCCTCGGCCAGGTGCCGGCCGATCCGGTCGATCACTGCGGCGTGGTGGGTCAGGCCGTGGGTGTCGACTCCGCCTGTGATCTGCCGGCCGTCGTGCGTCATGCTGGTCATGTCCGTCCTTGCGTGTCCCATCCGAGGGCGGCACGCGCCGGTCGGGCGGGTGGACAAGACAGTGACGGGGCTTCTGGACCAAGCTCCCATGAAGTCACAAGCGCCCGTCCGGCCGCGTGCGTGGTGGCACCCGATGGGCCGACAAATCCCAGACAGGACAGTCGAAACGTCAGCCAGTCGGAGGGTCGGACCCACCAGCAGCGTCACCACGTCACATCCTCACTGTCAGTCGGCGGCGAGCAGGTGGGCGGGGGCGATCCGGGACAGCCCCCGGATCGGGACTGTCAGAGCCGCGCTCACCAGGGCGGTCGCGGCAAGCGTGGCCAGCAGTGCGGCGCCGGCGACCGCAAGGAGGTGTCCGTGCAGCACGCCCTGACCGAGCGACAGCACCACGAGCAGGCCGGCCACCGCGCCGGTCAGGCCGCCCAGCAGAGCCAGTCCGATCCCCTCGTACAGGGTCAGCATCGCCAGCTCGCGGTTGGTCCAGCCGGTCGCCCGCAGCACCGCGAGATCGGCGGCGCGCTCGCGCTGCGAGATGATCAGTACGTCGATAGCGCCGGCGGCACCCAGCAGCAGGGAGAGGGCGACGCTGAGGTAGTCGGCCCCGCGTGCCTGCGCCACCACGGCGTTGCCGAGCAGCGAGCCGGCCGCCTCGCCGCGGAAGGCCAGTGTCAGGGCGAGCAGCACGGTGAAGGCGGCCACTCCCAGCGCCAGCCCTGCCGCGCCCAGCAGCGTGCGGCCCCGCACCCGCAGCAGGTTGAGCACGGCCAGTCCGGCCACCGAACCCACCGGGCGGGAGCGGCGGGCCGCGGTCACAGGGGGTCGGACGGCTGCCATAGGCCCCAGCCGGGCGGCGAGCCAGGCGGGGATCAATCCCGCCGCCAGGGCCACGAGGAGCGCCACCGGCAGGACGAGGAGTGACTTGGCGCCGGCGCCGGGCTGTCCCAGCATGCGGCCAAGGGCGTAGGCGAGGACCGTGCCCGCGGCTCCGGCAGCGAGGCCGATGACCGCCAGTTCGCCGAGGACCAGGCGGAGTACTTCACCGCCGCTCCAGCCCAGGCAGCGCAGCGTGCCGATCTCGGTGCGGCGTGAGCGCACCGAAGCCAGCGCCGCCTGCCCGAGGAAGAGCGCGCACACGACGAGGACCAGTACGAAGAGCACCGCGCTCTTGGTGTCCACCGCCCTGAGGATCCGCAGTGCCACGCCCTTGGCGACCCAGCGCTCCGTCACATGCGCCGAGGGACTCAGCGCCACCGTCTGAGGGGCGGGGGAACTGCCGACGGTGACGTCGACCTGGAGCCGGGGGTAGGCGGCCCGGATCGCCCCGGCCACGGCGTTCACCCGCGCACGGGAAGCGGTGTCGACGCCGCTCACGCCGGCCACCCGGATCCTGATCGCGCTGACCGGCGCCTTGTCCTGCAGGCTCGGGACCCGGCGGCTCTTGGTGAGCGCGGTGATGGAGTCCATCGTCGTCAGCATGGTGGGCGGCGGGCTGGCGTAACCGCCCAGGTTGCGGTCGGGCCGCAGCGGCTTGTCGTGGAGCACCGCGCGCGTGGCGGGGTCCGCGCCGGTGACCTGTGGCGACTGGTAGGTCTCCAACGGGACGTCGGACAGTGTCGAGAAGCCGCGCAGTTTGCCGGTGTCGTAGCGGCCGACCAGGCGGACGAAGGGATTGGGCAGGCGCCCGGAGTCGACCTGGTCGCAGTATCCCAAGCCTAGGCAGTCCGTGGAGGCATGGCTGACCACCTTCCGGTACTGCTTGCCCTGGTTCTCCTCGGGGACGTAGGGGACGGGCCGCTGTCCTTGGTTGGTCACCCACAGGCCGGGCTTCTGCCGCGGCTGTGCCTGCACGGCGAGGCCGCCGTCGGATGTCCGGCGGTAGGTGACAGGGCCCACCGTCCAGTAGGCGCCGGTGTCGAAGGAATCCTCCTCCAGCGCCTTCCGGTAGCCCTTGCTCAGATCGACGCCGACCTTGCCCACACGGGTCCCGTGCAGGCCGCGGACGAAACTGGCGGCTGTCGGATTGCCCAGTTTGGAGGGCAGCTCGGCCGGGTCACCGACATCGAGCCGCTCGACGGCGGCGTTGAGCGTTCCGGCGGTCAGCGGGCTGCTGCTGAGCAGCGCCGGGATGTACGAGTCGTGCTGTCCGTGGATGCTCTTGGAGGACGGCAGCGTCCACGGCTTGTCCTGCTCGGTGAGCATGCGGCCCGAGGCGATCGCGCCGCCCAGGCCCACCAGGCGGTTCTCGGCCTCAGGATCGACGGCGGACAGCAGCACGGGGTAACTGACCGGAACGTCGATGGTGGCCTTGCCCTGCCCGGACTGACAGTTCATCCACGAATTCAAGTCCCGGTCGAACGCCGACCTGTCACTGAGATCCTCGGCGATGAGGTTCGGCCTCATCGGCAGTTGCAGGTTGAAGTCCGTCTGCTCGGTCTTGTCCCGGTTGAAGTAGAAGCAGACGTCGTACTTACCCTTCAGC
Source organism: Streptomyces rhizosphaerihabitans (assembly GCF_025399795.1). Lineage (GTDB taxonomy): Bacteria > Actinomycetota > Actinomycetes > Streptomycetales > Streptomycetaceae > Streptomyces > Streptomyces rhizosphaerihabitans. Next base: position 90,214 of record NZ_JAODTZ010000018.1, read on the forward strand.
TGATAGCGCTGGGTGCTCTTGTCGACCGCACCCTTCTCCAGGGTGTCGGACTGGAAGACCTGATCCGACGACGACCCCGACGTCAGAGGGGAGCGGGTGAGGTAGACGTACTCGTCGGAGGTGCGATAGGCGCCCAGTCCGGCCGTGAGCGTCGGGCTGATGCGCAGGATCTGCCGGGACGCCTTGCTGTCCAGGAAGCGAGAGACGTCCACGGTGACGGTGCTCATCACCATGAGGTACCCGATGTTGGCGACCGGTGCGGCCACGTCGATCCCGGCCATGCCGCGGATGCGCCGGTACTGGTCCATGGTGATGCCGCCGAACGTGCCGGACAGGAAGTTCGGCTCGACCAGTCCGCTCTGCCGTTCCACGTCCGTCTGCGAGTTCGGCGGGCGCACCAGGACGTCGTAGGCGGACCGTGCGTTCTTGCGGACCGTGCCCACGGTGGTCGCCCTGCTGGTGCTCACCGTCGCGGTCAGCAGGGTGAAGCTGGTCGCCGCCACCAGGATGCCGGCGGCCAGGGCCAGCGCCCGCCCGCGCCGCCGCCGGAGCTGATCGAGGATCATCGTTATCACGGGCGCAGGCCCCCCAGCCGGTTCAGCACGTCGCCAGACGGCGTGACCCGCTGGTCAGAGGTGATCCTGCCGTCCTGCAGACGCACCACCCGGTCGCCGTTGGCGGCGACCTCCGCGTCGTGGGTGGCGATCAGCATCGTCATCGCGTACCGCTCGCGCAGCGACATCAGCAGATCGATGATCTCCCGCCCGATGACGCTGTCCAGGTTGCCGGTCGGCTCGTCGGCCAGCAGCAGTCCCGGCCGGTTGACCAACGCGCGGGCGACGGCGACGCGTTGCTGCTGACCGCCCGACAGCTGCGAGGGCAGGGCGTCGGACCGGTCTCCCAGGCCGACCGCTTCGAGCAGTTCCATGCCGCGCTCGCGCCGGTCGAAGTCCACTCTGCGGGGCAGGACGGGGGCGAGCACGTTGTCCAGCGCGGTCAGCGCGGGCAGCAGATGGAAGCGCTGGAAGACGAAGCCGATACGCCGCCGGTGGCGGTCGAGGTTCCGGGGCACCAGCTCCGTGCCGTCGATCTCGACATGCCCCTCGTCGGGCTGGTCCATACCGCCCGTCACATGCAGCACGGTGGACTTGCCGGCACCGGAGGCCCCGGTCAGCATCACCACCTCGCCGGCCGCGACCTCCAGGTCGATCCCGTCCAGAGCGGTCAGCCCGGGATACCGGCGGCTCACCCCGCGCAACGCCACGCTCACAGCCATAGATGCAGCCTCACCCTCATACATTGTCGCAATTCAAGGGTATGTTGTCACAATGCAGAAGGGAGCAATGCCGAAGGGAGAGGTATATGCCGCTCCACCACGCAGTACTCGCGCTGCTGACCCAGCGGCCGAACCACGGATACGAACTCAAAGCCCGGTTCGAGGAGGCCATCGGCCCGCAGTGGGGTGGCCTGAACATCGGCCACCTCTACCAGATCCTCGAACGGCTGGTCCGTGACGGCTATGTCTCACGCTCACAGGTCACGCAGACCGACCGGCCCGACAAGAACCTCTACACACTCACCGAGGCCGGCAGGACCGAGCTGAACACGTGGGCGACCAGCGCCTGGGTACGTGTCGGCGGCTTCCGCGACGAGCTGTTCCTGAAACTCCTCGGCGCCGTCGCCCTGGGCCCGCACGCCCTGACCACACTGATCGAGGCACAGCGGCAGACATACCTGTCCGAACTCGCCGGCCTGGCACAGCAACGCCGGGCCCACGCCGCCGAGCCGCTGGTCGCGGTCCTGATCGACGCCGCCATCGCGCACACCAAGGCCGACCTCGGACTGCTGGACAGCGCCTCGGCACACCTGGCGCCGCTCGCCGCGGCCCAAGACGCACAGGCGCCACAGCGTTCACAGCCCCAAGGATCCGGCGGTACGGACACCACCAGCGACGACAGCGGCAGGAGAGGACGCCGGTCGGAGTCCGCATAGCCGACGCCACGCGCGTTCAAAGGTGGTTACGGCGATGAGCGCAGCCGTCACCCGGCTCACAGCACGCGCTTGCGCGGCGACGACCGGACCCCGCACCCGGCGATGTGAAGCGACGGCGCATGCGATCCGGGTTGGGTGCGGTTCCTCCGGAGTGATGGACTGATCGAGAGCGGGTGCCAGGGGCGGGTGCCAAGATCGCCGCATGGGAGTCATCTATGGCTACTTCGCTGCTGCTGACGATGACGACGCGGTCCGGGCCGTGATGCGTGAGGACGACGAACCGACCGCGACGGGCTATGACGGGTTCGACGTCAACGGTATGGATCCGACCGTCGACCTGCTGCCGGCGGAGGTGATCCTTTCGGGCCGGTCTGCCGAGACCATCCAGGCGGACCCGCGGTACGGTCACCTGCTCGCGACGGCCGACGATGGGCAACTGTTGTGTCTGTCGCTGACAGATGCCCTGCGTGACGCGTTCGCCGCCGCTGACCGCGGTTCATTGCACCACGTGGCCCAGGTATGGGCCGCATCGGACGTGTTCCCCACGCCGCCGGATCCACAGGGCCTTGCGGAGTTCCTCGAGCAGGCCATCGACCTGGCGGGCCGGGCGGTCGAGCGAGGGCATCGCCTCTACTGCTGGATCTGCGTCTGACGGGCGCCTACCCCCTTGCCTTGCCAGTTCAGCGCCAGGGAGGAGGTTGAGACGGGGACCGTCGCTAGCTCCTGATCAGACTGTAGGGGGTTCCAGTAGTTCCCGCCGAGAAAACAACGCTAAGGAATGATCCGCAGGTCAGTGCGCGGGTTCCATCGTGGCCTTCTGCTCGTCGTGCTCGCGCAGCATCCGCATCACGGTCGCCGGAGCGGGGTGCTGGCCGCGCTTCTTTCCGATGCGGATGACGAGGCGGGAGGCGATCTCGCGCAGCGACAGGTGTTCCTCGTCGCGCAGCCGGAGCGCGGTGGCGAGCATGTCCTCGTCGGAGACCTTCATGCCGCCGATGGCCTTGCCCTTGCCGCGGGCGGTCTCCTGGCCTTCGAGGGTCTTGTCGCGGATGTAGTCGCGTTCGGACTCCGCCATGGCGGCGAAGAACGCGAACAGGGCCGCCCCGTGGCCGGCCGGGTCGTGCTTGCCCGCCAGCGGGCCGGTGAGGAATTCCAGCTCGATCTCGGCGTCGCGTAGTTCCTCGGCGACCTTGAGCAGCTCCAGGGCGCCGCGCCCCAGCCGCTTCATCTCGTGCACCACGAGCGTGACCTTCGCCCCCAGTGAGCGGTACTCGCGGGCGGCGGCGAGGGTCGCCTTCATCTCCGGGCGCTCGCGCACGCGCGTGCTGATCTGCTCCTGAAACAGCCGGTGCACCTGGGAAGCTTCGAGGGCGTCTACCTGTGACCGGATCTCCTGGGTGCGGGTGGAGACACGCGCGTACCCGAGACGGATCTCCATCGGGACGGCGGGCGCCGCGAGCTTCTGCACCGGTAGAGCGGTCCAGGCCGAGCCGGGATGCCGGACGGCGGGGGTGGCCACGTGGAGTTCGGAGCGGAGCGCGGGGACGAGTTGGAAGCGGGCCGTGTGGTACTTGAGCGCGACCTTGCCCGCGGTGGTCCGGCAGGGCGAGCCAGCCGGGGCGGTGCAGGTGGACATCGGGCACTTGTGCGCTTCGACGAGCTTGTGCGGGTCGGTGATCACGCCGGGATCGTTTCACAAGTGCGTTTCACTGATCAAGAGGAAGGAAACGACCGGTGAAACGCGGCGGCCTGCGGGAGCGCCGGTCGGGCGCGGTGTTGCAACAGGGACCACCTATGAAACACCTTCATCGTTCTGGCATGCCAGATGCCTGACATGGCCGAGGTGCCGCCGGGCGAGTCAACGGGACAATAAGTTGATCTTGAAGCTCCGGTGACTGCCCAACTCTCCGATTCGCCCTCGGCGAGGATGCGGTGGACCGTGGCGCGGAGGGGTGCTGACCCTTGCTCACGCCCTGGCGGGCGCCGCGTTCGTTTACGTGGTCGGCCACGCAAGTGATCGGCGCGCCCCGAAGCGAGTCGAGGTGGCCGCCTCGCTCCTGCGTCCGGCATTACTTGGCTAGCCACATGATTACTGTTACGTTGGTTATGTGGCCAGCCACACTTCTGGTGGCCGAAGGGATGGAGTCATCATGAAAGCAATCGTTTTCGACCAGTTTGGCGGCCCGGACGTGCTGCACGAGGCGGACATCGAGGTCCCGCAGCCCGGACCTGGCCAGGTCCGGGTCCGTGTGAAGGCCGCCGGGCTGAACGCGCTGGACGGCAAGATTCGCGCCGGGATGCTGGAGGCCGTCCGCCCGACGGCCTTCCCCGCCGTCCCCGGTGGCGAGCTCGCCGGCGTGGTGGACGCCCTGGGTGAGGGCGTGAGCGACGTGCAGGTCGGCGATGAGGTGCTGGGCTGGTCGGACACCGGCTCGTACGCCCAGTACGCGCTGGCCACCACCGTGGCCCCCAAGCCCGCCGGCCTCGACTGGGAGAACGCGGTCGCGCTGCCGGTGGCCACCGAGACGGCCGAGCGGGTCCTGAACCAGCTTGATGTCGCCGCCGGGGAGACCGTGCTGATGCACGGCGCGTCCGGAGCGGTCGGCACCCTGGCGATCCAGCTCGCCACAGCCCGCGGGGCACGCGTGATCGCCACCGCGGGCCCCTCCAACCAGGACTACCTCACCGCGCTCGGCGCCATTGCGACCGTGTACGGCGAGGGCCTGGTCGAGCGGGTGCAGGCGCTGGCCCCCGATGGCGTGGACGCGGTGTTCGACCTGGCCGGGAAGGGAGCCCTGGAGGACTCCATCACCCTGCGGGGCGGCACCGAGCGCATCGTCACCATCGCCGACTTCGGTGCACGGCAGCTGGGCATCACCTTCTCTCAGGGGTCCCAGGAACGCTCGACCGTCCGGTTGGCCGCCCTGGCCCAGGACGCCGCGGCCGGCAAGCTCGTCACCACCGTCACCGCCTACCCGCTCGACCAGGCGGCAACGGCCCAGCAGGTCAGCGACGCCGGGCACGTGCGGGGCAAGCTCGTCCTGACCGTCGACTGAGCACGCCCGCCCACCGCCTCCCCCCGACCACCCGCTGCCTTTACGGTGACCGGCCGGTCACCGCCCTATCGAAGGACCCCCTCATGCTGAACGCCCTGTGGACGCCGACCACTCTCGGCGGCATATCTCTGCCGCACCGCCTGGTCATGGCCCCCATGACCCGTGACCGCTCCACGCCGGAGGGCGTGCCGACCGAGCTGAACGCCGAGTACTACGCCCAGCGGGCCTCGCACGCGCTGATCATCACCGAGGGGACCCAGCCCTCCGCCGACGGCCAGGGCTACCTCCTGACCCCCGGCGTCTACGACGACGCGCAGATCGCCGGGTGGCGCAAGGTCACTGACGCCGTGCACGCGGCCGGTGGCCGGGTCGTCATCCAGCTGATGCACGTCGGACGGATCTCCCACCCTGACAACACTCCCCACGGGCGCCAGCCGGTCGCCCCGTCGGCGATCCGCCCCCAGGGCGTGATGTTCACCGCGTCCGGGCCCCAGGAGATGCCCGAGCCCCGTGCCCTGTCGACGCAGGAGGTCGCGGCGACGGTCGAGGACTTCCGGCGCGCGGCTGCGGCTGCCGTCGCGGCGGGCGCGGACGGTGTGGAGATCCACGGCGCCAACGGCTACCTGGTGCACCAGTTCCTGTCCGACAACACCAATCAGCGCGCCGATGGCTACGGCGGCTCGATCGAGGGCCGCATCCGCTTCGCGGTCGAGGTCGCCGCCGCGGTGGCCGACGAGATCGGCCCGGAGCGCACCGGTATCCGTATCTCCCCCGCAAACCCCTACAACGACATCGCCGAGTCCGACACCGCCGAGCTGTATCCGGCGCTCCTGGACGCCCTGCGCCCCCTGGACCTGGCCTACCTCCACGTGATGCACGCCGGCGACGAGGCCCTCCTTGACGCCCTGCGCGCGCAGTGGCCGACCACGCTGATCCTCAACCGGGGCGGCACCGACCTGCCCGCCCGCGCCAAGGACATCGACAACGGCACGGCCGACCTCGTCTCCGTCGGCGCCCTCGCGCTCGCCAACCCGGACCTGGTCGAGCGGCTCCGCGCCGGCGCGGAGCTGAACGCCCCCGATCCGGCCACCTTCTACGGCGGCGGAGCGGCCGGCTACACCGACTACTCCACCCACACCGGCTGAGGAAACGAACCATGCCCACCCCCGACCCCCGCATCCCCACGACGGCCGGCGCAGGACCGATGAGCTACGCGATCTTCCAACTCGCCCGCGCCCACCGCGCCTACGCCGCCACCCTGCTGCGCGAGATGGACCTGCATCCCGGACAGGAACTGCTGCTGATGCACCTTCTCGACCGGGACGGCCAGTCCCAGTCCGAGCTGCTCGAATGCCTCGGCGTGGACCACTCCACCATCTCCAAGGCGCTACGCCGCATGCAGGACGCCGGCCTGGTCATCCGCGAGCCGGCCGCACATGACCGGCGCGTCATGGTGGTCCACCTCACCGACAAGGGCCGTGCCATGCGCGAGCCCATCGCGGCCCTGTGGCAGGCCCTGGAGGAGACCTCCGCCCGGAATCTGTCGGAGCAGCAGGCGCAGTCCTTCGTGGAGACCGCGTACGCCATCACCGAGGCGATCAGCAGCCGCGCGCTGCCGGAAGAAGAGTCCGCGTGACTCCCCGGTGTGCACCCCATGCCCGCGTACGCCACACCACAGGTGACAAGGGGCACGCGGCCTGGGGTGCACACCGTCCCGCATGCGGCGCGACCACCTCCAGGTCGGCCGTATCACCCACCCCGTCCCGGCTGCCTTCGCACGCGGCACGTGGCGGCGAGGCGTACCGCGGATCCGCCCCCATGGCCCGCCATCATGAGCCCCCGGCGCGCAGGCGCCTCCGTCTGCAGCCACCGCCTGTCAGCCTGATGGAAAGTGAGACCTCCATGCCTGCCACCGACCCCACCACCCTCCCGGTCCTCGTCGTCGGGGCGACCGGCTCCCTGGGGAGCAAGGTCGTCGACGAACTACTCAAGCGCGGCAAGAACGTCCGCGCCCTGGTGAGGCCGGCCAGCGACGCCAGCCGGCTCGAAAGCCGGGGCGTTCAGATCGCCCGCGGCGACATGCTCGACGTCGACTCGCTCGTGGCCGCCATGAACGGCGCCGACGCGGTCATCACCACCGCCGCCGGCTACACCCGCGGCGGCAAGAACGCCAACGACATCGACACCATCGGCAACGCCAACCTCGCCGAGGCCGCCCACCGCACCGGCATCCGGCGGTTCGTCCTGACCAGCATCCTCACCAGCGACCAGACGCCCGATGTCCCGCACTTTTGGCACAAGAAGCTCGCCGAGGACAAGCTCGAACAGCTCGGCGTCCCGTTCGTCGCCCTGCGCCCGGGGGCGTTCCTCGACCAGGTCGCCAGCATGGCGGGCGACCCGGTCGACAAGGGCCGCATGCTGTGGATCGGCAAGGCCACCGTCCCGCTGACCTTCGTCCACACCTCCGATCTCGCGGCGTACCTCGCGGCCGCGGTCGACGCCGAGGCCGAGGCCGGTGAACGGATCGACATCGGTTGGGACCGTCCGGTCAGCATGCGAGAGGTGGCCGACGCGATGGGCAGCCGGGCCGGAAAGAAGATCAAGGTGTGGGCCGTCCCGTCCGCCGTCGCCCGCGCCGCAGGAGCCGTCACCGGCCGCTTCATGCCCCTGATCAAGGACCTGGCCGCGATGTTCCGCTGGTTCGAGACCGGACGCTACGTCGCCGACCCCCGCCGCCAGGAGCAGCTGTTCGGCCCCGTCCCCACGGCCGAGGACGCCCTCGCCCGGTTCACCGACGAGCTGCGCACCGCACAGCACCGGTGACAGGACCGCGTCCCAACCCTCGCTGCCCGGCGGCCTCACCAGGACGCCCCGGCCTATCCCTCCTGGCCGAGCCACTCCACACGGTTCCGGCCGAGCCGAACGGGTGATGGGGCGGTCGCTCAGGGCTTCGCTGTCGGGGATGGGGGACACCTGGTGAAGCGCCGCGGTCGCGGGGCTTCACCAGGTGTCCCCCATTGACAACCAGATGTCCGCACCTGACTGGGCGATTCGCCGGGTTTCGGCAGAGGATCGAGAGGTGCTGCGGCGACCACTTCGCCGCGGGCCGCAGCGGGGCGACCCCGCAGGGCCGTACCCGACAGGTAAGGAGCTGGCATGGACAGGCGTGCAGCATCCGCAGGCGCCGCCTCTGCGACGATGCGCGCGGTCGTCGTCACTCAGCCCGGCGGCCTGGATGCCCTTCAGGTCACCACAGTGCCGATGCCCGAGCCGCAGCCCGGATGGGTGCGGATCAAGGTGAAGGCGTTCGGCGTCAACGAGTCCGAGGTCTCCACCCGAAAGGGCGAGTCGGACCCGGAGGTCACCTACCCGCGGATCCCCGGCATCGAGGGTGTCGGTGTGGTCGACCAGGCCGACGAGGACAGCGCTCTGCGCCCGGGCCAGCAGGTGGCGACCATGATGGGCGGCATGGGCCGGTCCTTCGACGGCTCGTACGCGCAGTACGTGACCGTCCCGGAAGGGCAGGTCATCCCGTTCGAGACCGGCCTCCCGTGGGAGGTGGTCGGTGCGCTGCCGGAGATGTTCCAGACCGCCTACGGCTCCCTCGCCACGGGCCTCGGGCTGCAGGCGGGGCAGACGCTCCTGATCCGCGGCGGCACCTCCACGGTCGGGCTGAGCGCGGCCACGATCGCGAAGGACCTCGGCGCCACCGTGCTGTCCACCACCCGCAATTCGGAGAGGGCCGGGGAACTGCGGGACGCAGGTGTCGACCATCCTCTGGTCGACAACGGCACCATCGCCGACCAGGTGCGCGAGCTGATGCCGGACGGCGTCGACGCCGCACTGGAACTGGTGGGCTGCTCGGCCCTCGCCGACACCTTCCGCACCGTCCGCCGCCACGGCACCGTCTGCTTCACCGGAGCCCTGGCGGGCCAGTGGGCGATCCCCGACTTCAGCCCGTTCACGATCCCGAGCGGGGTGCGGCTGACCGCCTACGCGGGCGAGGCCTCCGACCTGCCCGCGCAGGTGTTCCAGCAGCAACTGCAAGCCATCGCCGCCGGGCGGCTCAAGGCCCCGGTCGCGAAGGTCTACCACGGCCTGGAGCAGGTTCACGAAGCCCAGGCCGACGTCGAGGCCGGCACGACGCCGGGCAAGCACGTCGTGCTGCTCGACGACTGAGAAACACACACCCTTCCACGCCGGTCAGGTCAGAGCCGGCCGGCCGCAGCATGCACGAAAGGAATCGACATGGGCGTCAACAAGGAAGAAATCAGCAAGACCATCATCGAACTGGAGAAGTCCTTCAACGAGCGGTGGAGCGTCGGCGACAACCGCGGCTACCTCGACGGGTTCGCTGACGAGGTCAGCTATTTCGACCCGATCCTCAAGAACATTGTGGTCGGTCGAGACAAGGTCATCGCATGGATCGAATCCATCTACTCCAACCCGCACATCGTTCGCAGCGAGTACCTCAACCCGCAGGTTCACGTCAGCGACAGCGGTGACTTCGCTGTCCTGGCGTACAACCTGAACACCTACGTTCTCGACGAGAACGGCAGGGAGAAGCAGCTGCGCGCATGGAACGCCACTCACGGTTACCGCCTCATTGACAACCAGTGGCGCATCGTGCACTCCAACTGGGCATTCGCCCAGACCGTGACGGAAAAGATCGCTTCCTGACCGGGAGACGCCCCCTTCGGCGCGCACACCGAAAACGAAAACCAGCATGACCGACAGATTGGAGAATGTCGTGACCCCCGAAGAAGTCGAATCGCTCGTCGAGTTCGAGAAGTCCATCCAGTGGCAGTGGAGCTCGGGCGACCCGACAGGCTACATGGACGCGTTGGCCGAGGACGTCAACTACGTCGATCCGCTCGCCGAGTACGTGATCGTCGGCCGTGAAGCCGTGCGTGCGCATTTCAAGCGCATCCACACCGGCCCCTCGGGCATCATCCGGCAGGAGTACCTGAACGAGATCGCGCGCCCGCTCAGCGACGACGAAGTTCTGCTGATCTTCACTTTCAATACGTACCAGCCGGACGACAACGGCGGGGAGAAGCTGTTCCTGTCGTGGAACATGTCGGAGATCTTCCGCAAGACCGACGGCCAGTGGCAGCTGAGGCACGCGCACCTGTCCCTGCGTAATGCGTTTGATCCCGACAGCATCCCGAAGCTGCGCGATTCGTGGCTTCGCAGCAGCGTCGGCAAGTAGCGCGGCCTGCCGGGGAGGCCTTAAAGCAGCATCCACTTCTCGGAGTTGACAAGGCGGTACGGAGTGCCGACCGGGGGCTGGAAACCGTACAGGGGAACCGCGGCCTGCCCGCGGCGTCCGACAGAACGCCTGGGGTGTCGCTTGTCGACCATCACGTGTCCGCAGCCTACCGCCCGTTTCGCCCGCTTCAGGGAAAAGGATGGGGCGTGCCGTCTGCGTCCGTGGCCGACGCCTCAGCCCGCTACCACCTGAGAAAGGAAACACTCATGAACGGATCGACCCTGCAGACGTTCGCCACCGAGTGCGCGGAGGAACTTCCCGCAGCCCAGCTGGAGCATCCCTTCGGCCCGGACTGGGAGGTCTTCAAGGTCCGCGGCAAGGTCTTCATGCTGATGACCGAGGTCCCCGGGCGCCCCGTCGTGATCCTCAAGGCGGACCCCGAGGAGGCCCACGCTCTCCGGGAAAGCAACAGCCACATCACCCCCGGCTACCACATGAACAAGAAACACTGGATCACGCTGGAGGGCGGGACAGGCGTCAACGAGAAGCTCGTCAGGGAACTCGTCACCGACTCCTACCTGCTCGTCGTCTCCCACCTGCCCAAGGCCGAGCAGCCCGTTGACCCGCACACCTACGGCACCAGCACGCGGGCGGCCCGGTGAGCACGGCCGGTGACCGCCTCCAGGACACCGCCCGCAAGACGGCCCTCGCCCTCCCCGACGTCAGCCACGGCCGCCCCTTCACCCCCGGACTCGACGTGTACAAGGCCGCGGACAAGGTGTTCCTGATCGTCACCGACGACCCGGAGGAACAGATCATCACGGTCAAGTGCGAGCCCGAGCACGCGCGGGCACTGGAGCGCGGCTACGCCTCGATCACCCCGGGCCGCTATCTCGACAAGAGGCACTGGATCTCGCTGGGGCCCGGGCGGGGCATCACGAAGCGGCTGATCAACGATGCGGTCGAGCACTCCTACGACCTGGTCGTCGACGGTCTGCCACAGAGCGAGCGCCCGCCGCGATCCCCTGGCCCGGACGCGGCCGCCAGGTGAACGTTGGCCGCGCCCCCTTGGACACTGGCCGGCCTCAGATCAGCCAGGCGGCTCTGGGAGCTGGCGATGACGTCGCCTCATCGCGTCTCCGCGCCCGGCACTTCACCGTGGCCGATTCGCTGCTCTACAGCCCGGCTCCGGGATCGTCCGTCGCCACGGTCCGCAGCGGCCGGTGTCCCTGGTCGTCGAGCTGGGCCAGTTCGTGCTCGTAGTCGACGGTGATGGAGCCGTAGTAGTTCACCACCGAGCTGCGGGCCGGCGAAATGTGTGCCAGGACCTCGGCGTCCACCTCGCGGCCGGCCCCGCGCAGTTCGCCGACGGCCAGGCCCATGTACTCGGTGTGCCAGCAGACCACCGCGTTCGTCACCACCGTCAGGCACCACGCCTGCTCGTTCTGCTGCTCCGGCTGACGGCGGGTGACCTTGCCCTCGCGGGCGTAGTGGAGCTGGCGGCGCAGGGCGTGCAAGGACTCGCCCTTGTTCAGCTGCCGGGCGATCTTGCGCCGGTAGCCCTCGTCCGACAGGTACTTCGCGGCGTAGATCGTTCTGCGGATCGCGCCGTACTCCTTCAGCGCGGCGGCCAGCGCGTTCTGCCGGGAAGACGCCGAAAGCTTGCCGACGATCAGGGAGGCGGTGGCGTGCCCGTACTTCAGCGACCCCGCCAGCCGCAGCAGGTCGTCCCAGTGATCGGCGATCAGGTTGAGGTTGGCCTTCTTCGTCAGCAGCGGTCCTGCCTTTGGGAACCGCTCCTCGTAGTCGCTCTTGGCGCCCACCCGGTACAGGGTGATCTTGCCCAGATCGCGGATACGGGGCGAGAGCTGCTTTCCCACCAGGTCGAACAGGCCGAAGTTGACCAGGGTGACGCCGTGCGTGTCCGTGGCATGTTCGGTGATCGGCAGGTCGGTGGCGTTGCCCAGGATCTCGTCCAGCACGTAGTGCGCCTCGCGGTGCGTGGCCACGATGACCTTCGTGCCGAAGGTGGAGTGCTGGTCGGAGACGTGGGTGTAGGTGGAGATGCCCTCGGACACGAAGTACTTGTTCAGGTGCCGGGCTGTGATCGACTTGCCCCGGGTGGGGAACCGCTGGCCGTCGGAGGAGGACAGGGTGCCGGAGCCGAACATCGCGGTCACCGGCAGCTTGTGGTGGTAGTTGACCAGGTAGATGTTCGCTTCGCGGAGCGTCTCCTCGCGGATGTACCACTCCGCGGTCCACGCCAGCACGTCGTAGGGGATGCCGCAGGACGCGGCCATGCCGTGCAGGCCGAGGTTCGTGGAGAGCCCGATCAGGCAGGCGATCAGATTCCTCTTGAGCTGCGCAGAGCGGGCCTGTTTGCCGCCGGCGTGGACGAAGCAGTCCAGGAAGCCGGTGTGCCGGTCCATCTCCACCAGCAGCGAGGCGATCGGCACGTTCGGCAGCATCCGCTCCAGCTCGGCGTGCAGCTCCTCGGCCTCGGACGGGATGTCCTCCGCCGTCAGCGGCGAGATGACCAGCTCGCCGGCGTCGTTCAACCTGACCGGCCCGTCGCCGCGCCCCAGGACCTCCTCCAGGTCGGTCAGGGCCTCGTCGAGTTCGTCCATCACCAGCGGCAGGGCCTGTGAGGCGTCGGGGCTTTTGCCGACCAGGCGGCAGAACTCCGTGCGGTGCGTCTCCCACTGGGCGGGCTTGAACAGGTAGGCGGCCGGGTTGTCGTAGCGGCGCGAGCCCGGCACATACACATCTCCCGAGCGCAGGCCGTCGCGCAGCGCGAGCAGCGTGCACAGCTCCCAGTAGTGCCGGTACGCGGTTGCGTCGCCCTTGGCCGCGGCCTCGTCGAGGTAGCCCTGCCAGCGGGTCGGCACGAACAGCGTCGGTGCGTTGTCGGGGACGTTGCGGGCGCCGGTGGCGTTCAGCTCCCGCAGGATCGTGAGCGCCTCGATCAGGGGCTGCGCGTCGGTGCCGCCGGCGAACCGCACCGCCTGAAGCACCTTCGGTGCGAACTGCCGGATGTAGGTGTAGGAGCCCTCCAGCAGCGCCAGGTGCCCGTGGTCCTTCGGCAACCGCACCGTGGTCCCGGCGTGCGCGGCCCGCAGCCGGGACATGCCGATCTTCCCGCGCAGCAGCGTCCCCACCGCCTCGTCCAAGATACCGGCATCGGCCAGCACGGGCAGGATCTCCTCCAGCAGGGCGAGCCGGTCCTCGGAGAGCTTGGCCCGCTCGGCAAGCACCTCGCGCAGCTTGATCCGCGCGCGGGACTCCGAGCCCGACAGGGTCTGGTCGAAGAGCTGGACGACGGAGTCCAGGACATCGATCGAGGACTGGGCGAGCAGTGTCAGCAGGATCGGATGGCGCCGGTTCGGCTCGCGCCGCACCAGGGCCTGCGCGGTCAGACGGCGCCCGATCTGGGCCAGGTAGCGGCGCCGTTCGGCGGGCAGGGACGACATGTCGAGTGTGTCCGCGCCAAGTCCCCGCAGGAACCTCAGCTTCTCGACCTCGCCACCCACGCTCGTCGGCGACGCCTGCACCGGACCGGTCACCAGCCAGTGCAGCCGCGAGGACCGCAGCTGCGCATCGAAGACCAGCAGCCCGTCCAAGCCCTGCGCCCGCTCGGGGTTCAGCAGATGAGCCACGCGGGCGTGGGTCTCGTTCTCCGCGGCCTGGCGGGCGGCGGCAACCTTCTCCAGCAGCGAGACGACACCCGGCCGGATCACCTTCGCCGAACGCAGGTACTCGCAGCCCAGCCGGAACAGCAGGCTCGGGGCGTCGTGCTCCATCGCGCGGGCCAGCAGGAACTCGTCCAACTCCTTGAGCTCGATGGTCTTCGCCTGCTTCCACCCCAGATACTCGGCGATCTCCCGCAGATGATCGGTACGGGTCTGCTCACGCTCGCCGTAGCCCTCCAGATCGGCGACGGCGAGCCCAAGCTGGCGGGCCAGGCGGCCGACCGCCGCAGGCGGAGCGGCGGACACATCATCGGGGACGAAGCCCAGCCAAGGCAGGGCAGACAACTGCACAGCGGCGCCGAGCACGTTCTGGGCCCGGCGGAACTTCCGCAGGAACGCCTCGTCCGCCGGGGTGAGGGTGAAGTACCGGATCAGCTCGTCCTTGCCGATCGTCGGGAACGACCGCAGGGCCTCCAGCTCCTCATCACTGAAAACCCTCGTCGCCATCCGCCCGCCCTCCCATCACCGTCACCCGGTCAGCCCAACGAGCCACCCTGCGCACGGCAACGGGCCACCGCCCCGCCTTCCCCTAGATCACCCCAGATCAGGGGGAGCCTCGCAGGCTTAGCGTTGTTTTTTCGGCGGGAACTACTGGAACCCGTGTAGGCCCGTGTTCCTGCTGGCGGGAGACGGGATGGAGACGCCGGTGTCCGCGATGCCCGTGGTAGCGCCACTAGTCCTCGAAGTCACCATTTGCGGCGATGGGCCAGCCGTTGGCCGGTGCGGTGTCGTAGTGGAACTGGTCATCGTTCAGGACTTCAGCGGGCGTCTTCCAACCGGATCGTTTTCCGGGGCCTGCTGTTGAGGCGTGAGACACGACCTGGAGCTCATCTGGCCACCACCTGGCCAGGTCGGTGCCCCTGGGAAAGTACTGGCGGAGAAGCCTGTTCGCGTTCTCGTTCGTCCCGCACTGTCAGGAACTGTGCGGGTCCGCGAAGTAGACCGCGACGCCAGTGTCGAGCTTGAACTGGGCGTCAACGCCTTCATTCACCCTGCCGGCCTGCCCATCACACTCCCACCACTGCGAGTGTTGCGACGACCGGTTGAATCCACCCTGTGACCCGGCATCGGCGTGAAGTCTCAACTCGTCTTGGCTCTGGGGGGATTCCGTCCCAATCGCGTTGCCAAAAGGCCATGTCCAGGGCTTCCAGGACGAGCGGGTCTCTTTCCTTGTCGCGGCGGACCAGCCAACGATCCGGCGAATCTGCCCGCACAGTCGCACTGCAGCACGATAAAACCATCCGCCACTGGGAGATCCTGTACCACTCGCGCTATACCCGCTGGTCAGCCGTGCCGCCACTGCTTGGAAGCGGTACCGCGATGGCCTGGGTCAATGCCGGTTAACAAGGTGTTTGCTGTCGTAAGGACATTCTGAGGTTGCCTGCAGCAAGCGTCAGAATGCTTTCTGTCTTCTCCGGCGTGGTGTGCCGGATCCACCGGCGAGGTAGTAGGCGATCTCGTCGGGCTTGATTGATGCTGCGGCGTGCCAGTGCCCACCGCTGGTGGGTGGGCATGTCGCCGTCGAAGTCCTCGATGGACGTGATCTGCAGGGCGGCCCAGAGATAGAGGCGCGGGCCCTTCGCGCCGTCACCGCACGAACGTCTCTCCCATGCCTCGCCCGGTGTCTGGGAGAAGAGGTGATCGATGCGTCCGAAGTGCGGCACCTGCTGGGACTTCGGGACGGCCAGGACGTAGCCGATGGCGGTCTCTTCCCAGCATGCGGCGCAAGCGCCGCATGCTGGCCGTAGGCGGAATCGGCGGTCATCCAGGCGATCGGCAGCGGAGAGGCGATCACCCGCAGCACCATGGCCCTGGCCAGGTCAGGCTTGGTTGCGAAGGTGCGCTCGTCAGGAATGTGGGCGGCGCGGCAGCGGTCGCGGTCGGTGGTCCAGGACTTGGGCAGATACAACTCCCGGTCCACCAGGGCGCGTCCGCGTGTGGTGGCATAGGCAGCGAACACGCCGATCTGGCAGTTTTCGGTGCGGCCGGCGGTTCCGGAGTACCGGCGTTGCACGCCGGCCGAGGTGGTGCCCTTCTTCAGGAAGCCGGTGTCGTCGAGGATGAGGATGCCGTCGGGCTCGCCGAGTCGTTCGGTTACGTAGTGCTGGAGGTCGTCGCGGAGCTCGTCGACGTTCCACCGGGCGCCGTTGAGGAGCCGCTGCAGGCGGTCAGGGGTTCGGTTTTCAGCGTATTCGGCCAGTTGCCAGCCGTTCTTTCGGCCGACCGGGCCCAGCAGTCCACGGATGTAGTCACGCATCCTGCGACGCGGCTCGACGCGCTTGAAGCGGTGGCCGGTACGCAGGAACAGTTCCTCGAGCTCGTCGTTCCAGATCTCAACTGCACGCTCGTCAATCACGCTAGGAGCCCAGAGCGTTGCCACTACCGACGGCGGCTGCACACGATCGAGGGGCGGCCCGGGAAAGAGAACACAGGCCGGCAATCAGCTCACTACACTCACCGAAACCGCCCCTGAACAGGGAAAACGTCAAAGTGCTGCTGGAGTATTAGGCAATCAATTTGGCGCGAGCCTCAAAAAATCATGACCCCAACGTCGCGCTTCACCGGGCAGGTCCACAGTCTGCCCACCGCACTGGAAGCTTACGAGGCAATGATCACTCGCGCCAAATCAGCTTCACCTTCCTGAGGGCTGTCCCGTGATCCCCGGCGGGCGCACGACGACAGCTACGGCACTCCCCCAAGCTCTTCGGGCAGGGGGGACCCCCACACCGCGTTGTCGGATCGCCCGGATACGCCCAGCATGAGGACGACCCTCCGCCTTGCGATGCTCCCCCACAGCCCGAAAGGCGTGGGAGGGGCCCCCAGCATCTGACGCCGCGCGCTGATCCACCGGGGATTACGGGACAGCCCTTAGGGTGCCGCGTCGGCACCTGTCAGGCATGGCCTACGACCCGAATCCCGTGGATGGAACGGCCAACTCCCCAAGGAGTTTCGATCTGTCGGCTGCGTTTCGACACTCGTTTGGTCCATTGAGAGGAAAGGCCAGGGAGGAGGTCACAGCTGCGTCTCCGCCTGCCCCTGTAGCGAATATGCCCAGGTCACAGTCACAAGTGGAGTGTCCGGTTACTTGGCGGGCTTCCCCTCGGTATACGGACACGGCCACTCGGAGGCGGTTCTGAGTTTCGAAGTGATGACCTGCATGGTAAAGATTGGGGCGCAGGCGGCCATAGCGCCCGCCACCCTGTCATTGAGTGCAAGGAAGAAGAAATGACTCAGCGTTCCCTACGAGATCTGCTTGACGAGCTCGACACCGATAAAGTCAGCATCGACGAGAGCGGTCGCATCAGAAGCAGTGACCCGAATGTCGAAGCCCGTCTGAACGAGCTGAGGGATCTCCTCGACGTGAAGAAGCTGGCGAGGATGGACGACAGCAACGGAAGCATGTGCCATTGCACCGTCCCGCCGCCCCCCATGCAGTCGGGCTGTGCGCTGCAGTGACTGATACCGCTGCCATCCCAGGCGTCCTGGACGAGGAAATCCTAACGGCCTTCAGCGATGAGATCCTGCATCTCATCGTGCTCCCTACTGAACAGTGCAACTTTCGCTGCGTC
Source organism: Streptomyces rhizosphaerihabitans (assembly GCF_025399795.1). Lineage (GTDB taxonomy): Bacteria > Actinomycetota > Actinomycetes > Streptomycetales > Streptomycetaceae > Streptomyces > Streptomyces rhizosphaerihabitans. Next base: position 107,792 of record NZ_JAODTZ010000018.1, read on the forward strand.
TACTGCTACGAGGACTTCAGCGTAGGCACCATGAAGGCTCCCGTAGTTACGGGTGTAAAGCGGCTATTGGAACGTCGAATCCCTACCCTCAGGCAGCTCCACATCGGCTGGTTCGGTGGGGAGCCGTTGATCGCCCAGAAGGTAATCGAGGATATCTCTGAATCGGTACTGATGCTCACACGCACGGCGCCTGGAATCACCTACACGAGCGAGGTAACAACCAACGCTTATAAGCTCGACCTGGCGACCGCCAAACGGCTGCACAAGCTCAACATTCGACACTATCAGATCACGCTTGACGGTCCTGAAAAATTTCATGACCGAACGCGCATTCGACGCGATGGGGGAGGGTCATTCCAAAAGATTTGGACCAATCTCCTGGACCTTAGATCGAGTTCTCTCGACATCAGCGTAACCCTGCGGGTACATGTCACGCCAGCTAACTTGGATGTGATGCCTGAATTTCTACTCGGAATTCGCAAGGAATTCCTGAAGGACAGCAGATTCGTCATCCTCCCCAAGGCTGTGGGCCACTGGGGTGGCCCAAATGATAGTGAATTCAATGTCCTGGGGCATGCTGAAGCAACTCAAGCGGTCAGCGCGCTAGAGGAGCTTATTCGCGGGCAAGCTGGGAGCGAAAAGGTCTACCGCCCAGGCAACGTCTGTTATGCGTCTCGACCTAACTCGCTCCTAATTAGGGCTTCTGGTGACGTTGGGAAGTGCACAGTAGCGTTGTCTGACCCCGCAAACAGCATTGGCCGTCTGCTTGAGGATGGCACTCTCGAATTGCGGGAGGAAAGTCTGGGGCCCTGGCTCAGGGGCTGGAGCAAGGATTCTTCCAAGGCTCTTGGGTGTCCACTTGTGGGTCTCCCGCGATCTGCAGGAGAACCGGTTCTCATGCAGATCGGAGTCCGTCCCCCTGGCTCTACAAAGAGTGGCGATGTCGAAGTCGGTAAATGATTTCCTGTATCACTATCATCGAATTCCCCGTTCCCCTTTGGGGTGCTGGTCTGAAAGGCTGATCGAGTTTTTCCAGAGGGGCACTCCGCCAGAGTCCGATGAACGCGCGAAGGTAATTTCATCTCTTAGTAACGCCGCTCTGGTATTTGCCTATCTAGGGGACCTAGATAGGGCAAGAAAGATCTGCGAAGCGCAACTCTTCTGGATCGCAAATCAAGCGGATGGTCTCCCTCCGAGACGGTCGGCCCATCTTCTCCACCTGGCTCTCGACCCGTGGGTGAATATGGGGCGCTTGCTGGGATTCAAAGGGGAAACAAAAGGCGCCTTGGCGCATTTTTCTGATGTCTACTCGATTAACTTGGGTAGAGAGGTTCACCTTGGGCCGTGTCGAATCACTCCACAGATCTGGTCGGTGATCCTGGACGATGATCCGGACATGAAGGGAGTTCCTCGAGCTGTCTACGTGATCGACTCTCTAAAGGCATTCTTCCAGGCCCGAGATTTTCACGGTGCACTCGAGTTCATTAGCAGCCTGAAATTCATCGAGCATGCTGGAATCCGCTCCCTGGTGAACGAGGGTGAACTGATCCCCTATCCACGGAAAGGGTTGCACTATCTGGTTAACGAGGGGATGACAATCGCTAAATCCCGTCTTGGCTGGCATGGCGACGTTCTCGAGAGCGCAACTAGTCTTCCAGTCGGCGTGGATATGTACTACCAGGCTGTCATGATGCTCTATGGCATGGAAAGCCGTCTGGCACTGGGGCAGGAAACTGCTGTCCTGATTCGAAAGTTGGCTATTCTGGTAATTGGTGGAACCTTTGATTCCATCCCGCCAACGACGATGTTGCGGTTTATCGAAAAGTATGGTGATTTACTTGAGAGACTCAAGGAAGATGAACTCGCGCTTGGCGTTTACATGAAAGGTGTTCGGCTGGCCCGGAGGATTAACGACCAAGTCTCTGAATGGACTTTTCTGAGGTCCTTGATGCTACTGGGGGTCTACTCCGAGGAGCAAGAAGATTGGAGACTTTCATACGAGCGGCTAATCGCTGGCTGTGAATATGGCGTTGTGTGTAGGGTTGAAGGTAAGACCCATTCGCCAGCCTGGTCGGGGAGTGTATACGAGAGGCTGCTAGAAGTAGTAAAGAATCTTACGGGTGCCACGGAGATTTTGACCTGATCGCGCAAGAGCCTGGCTGCAGGATGGTGTGTCATTGCTTGATGGGATCTCACGCCTCGTGAGATCCTTAGCGTCAGGCCCTTGTTGGTGACCCTGATGGGCCGGAGACGACCCACGAGGAGTCTTGATGGGAAGCAGTAACCTGACTTTGACGGCGTACTCGCTATGCAGTCAGGTTATGCCGATCACGGTGGCGTCGCCAAACCGCGACTGGATGTCAGTGACTGATCAGAGGTTCGCCAATCGCTGCTTGCCTCTTCTTATTGCGAATCAGAGTGGCTGGGTAATCCATAACACTGTTGACTTCCAGGCGAAGTGGAGTGGCGGCGACTGCAAAAAATCGCTAGTTATTACACACGACCGGAGCGGGCCCGCTCCGTTGGCCCGTAGTCATTTTGGTCATGGTATTATCACGTGGGATATCCCGTATCTTTTCCGTACGCCGCCCGGGTATAATTTGCTTGTCCGTGGCCCCGCGAACTACCCCAAGGATGGGGTGTGTGCGCTGGAGGGTGTTGTAGAGACGGACTGGACGGCTGCAACGTTTACCATGAACTGGAAAATGACACGTCCCTTCACGGAAGTCGCCTTCGAAGAGGGTGAAACGATTTGCATGGTCGTGCCTCAGCGTCGCGGTGAGCTGGAAGCATTCCAGCCAGAGGTGCGGAGTCTAGAGTCCCACGCTGAAGAGAAACGCCGGTGTAAAGCATTTACTGCTTCGCGTCAAGCCTTTCTGGAACGACTTCCGGATCTCGGGCCGTCAGAGGCGAAATGGCAGAAGAACTACTTCCGCGGCCGCGATGCTGAGGGCAACACCCCTATGCCGGAGCATCAGACCCGACTTCACCTCCAGCCGTTCGGAACACCGGGCAGTGAGGGGCGCGAATGCCAACCAGACTGCACCAGTCAGGCCACTAAAGCGGAAGCGGTGCCCGCCGGAGCGGGATGCAGTTGCGGCTGACCAGCCGCTCTACGACGCGTGATGGTGGTTACAGTTCGGCAATCACCGCCACCGCAGTCATTTTCTGGCCGACCCGGCCTGCTAGACCCCGATGACCTCCCAGCCGATAGTTCGAGGCGAAGAGGTCATGCAAGAACCGTGCCAGATCGCGCGGGGGATGGTGGGGACCAACCCGCCGGCCAGCCAGGCCCCGTTGCCGCTCCGCCGCAGGTCAGTAACCGCCCGTAGATAGCCCAAGCTTCCCAAGCTGAGCTCCCGGAGAGGCACCCATCGACCATAGAGGCTGGGGCGCCGTTTCCATGAAGCAATACCTCGCCTCGATCGCCCAGGGTTGGGTACGGCCAGAGTCGTGTCTGGTGCACGCGGGTTGGTCACCCGTAGGCGTGCGCTGGTTGATCGTGCGCGACTAGGGGAGCTGGTTCGGGCATGGCGGTTGGCGCTGCTCAGGGTTCGGAAGAAGGCGACGTCGACGGATCGTGAACGCGATCTTCTATGTGGCGCGGACCGGGTGCGCCTGGTGCCAGCTGCCGAAAGACTGCCCGCGTTGGCCCACTGTGTACTGCTACTTCAGCTGGTGCACGACGACAGCACTGTCGAGCAGGTCCAGGACACGTTGCGCGGCTGGGTCCGCGCGACTGACGGCCGCAATGCAGAGCCGAGCTGATCGGCTCGGAGTCTGTGCGCACGGGGCGCCGACGCCCTCAGCTGATGGTCCGTGGCTGCAGGTAGCGTCACGTCTCCCCTCGCGTCGACCTGCCGCAGATGGGTACGGTCAATGTCGGCTCTGGCGCGTCGGGTTGGTCCCCTGCCGCGCCAGCGGATCGCGCGCGACTAGGGGAGCTGGTGCGGGCATGGTGGTTGACGCTGCTCGATCGGGGGACGGGTTCACGTCGGCGGGGGCGACGCGGGTGATGGTTGCCGCGTGCCGGGCTGCGGGGCTCGATGACAGAAGGGCGGAGTTGATCCGTCTCGGAGAAAACGCGTTGTTCCGGCTGGCTTCTGTGCCGGTGATCGTGCGGGTGGCCCGCGGGGAAGAGTGGCTGCCGAAGTCGCGCAACGAGGTGGCTGTGGCGCGGTGGCTGGCGGCGGAAGGGTTTCCCGCTGCGCGCGTCGTTGAGGATCTTGAACAGCCCTTCATGGTCGGCGGCCACCCTGTGACGTTCTGGCATCTGATCGAGGAGGGGGATCGCAAGGCAACGTACGGGGAGCTGGGCGCGATCCTGAGGGATCTGCACTCCTTGACGCTGCCGGCTGACCTGGAGCTGCCCTCGTTCGATCCCTTTGACAAGCAGGAGTTGCGGCTCGATCGGGCGGTGATTCCTGGGGATGACAAGGTCTTCCTGCGGAAGCGGTGGCGGGAGCTGCGGGACAAGTTCGAAGAGTTGCGGTTCGAGAGTCCCAAGGGGCCGGTGCACGGTGATGCTCACGTGCAGAACCTCATGGTGGACGATCAAGGGCGCGTGATCCTGATCGACTTCGAGGCCTTCTGCTTCGATCATCCTGAGTGGGACCAGATGGTCACCGCCGTCGAGCACCACAGTCTTGGATGGCAGACCGACGAGCAGTACGCCGACTTCGTCAGGGCCTACGGGCGGGATCTGTACGAGTGGCACGGATACGAGACGCTGCGCGGGTTGCAGGAGTTCGGCATGACGACGTGGCTGATGCAGAACGTGCAGGAGGACGAGCGGACGGCGGCTGAGTATCGCCGGCGTATCGCTGGGCTGCGCAATGACGACGGGCCTCGGGACTGGCGTCCCTGGTAGCCGCTATTCGTCGTCCAGGCGGGCGAGGGCGTCGTGCACCTGGTCGTTGAAGGCGGCCACGACGGGGTTCGCAGCGTGGATGCTCACTTCGGTTTGGAAGTCGGTCACGTAGCGCTGGAAGCGGGAGGACTGGAGGGTGTCTCCGCCGTCCACGGCCAGACTGGCTGTCGTGACGGCGGCTTCCAGTTCACCGTTCAGCAGGTGGCTTTGGGCGAGCACCATGCGGCAGAACCCCAGGGTGCGGGCGTACTTCGGGTCTGTCTGATCGACTGCGCGTTGCGCTGCCTCGATGGATTCGCGTCGCATCTTGAGGTCGCGGAAGCAGTGGCAGAGTTCGCCCATGAGTTCCGCGGAGTCGAAGTAGTCGAGCCACGCGGGGTCGTCGGCGGTGTCGGCATGCTCGAAGTGGCGTTCCGCTTCGTTCATCGCCCGGCCGGCGCCGATCGAGTCTCCTCCATTGGCCAGGGCACGGGCTTCCATGGCTGAGTAGTTCGCCATGGCTCGTGGCGTGGCCCGGCCCTTGGCACCTTCGACGGCGGCGCGCGCGAGTTGTATGGCCTGGGCGTGGTTGCCCAGGTAGTTGGCTTGGTGGCTGAGGTTGCCGAGGATGCGGGCACCGAACATGCGGTCGTCGATGACCTGTGACAGACGCAGTGTCGACGTCAGGTAGCGGTGGGCGAGTCGCTGGTTTCCGGTGTCGTACGAGGTCCATGCGAGGAGCTGCGAGACCTCGGCAGCGGCGCCGAATAAGGCGGTGCCGACCTTCTCGCTGTAGCTGGCCTCCAGGAGCGGAAGGACCTCCTGGCGGAAGTAGTGGCGCAGTGCCCGGTGGCCGTGGCCTCCGCCGTACTTGAAATCGAGCTGCATGAACATGCTTGCCGCATCTCGGATGGCCCGCACGTCGCGCATGCCGATGCGTTGGTGAGCGGGCCTGTCGGCCTCGACGCCGTCGGGGCGCGCGATCATCCACGACAAGACCGCTGAGTTGAGATCAGTGTCCGCGATCGTCAGATGGTCGGGGGTCACGGCTTCAACGCGCTCGTCGGCAAGTCCTTCGAGCATGGACAGCACGTCAGACACGGTGCCCGGGTAGCCGATCGGCTGCGGCGCCGACTGCTGGAGCTGGCGGAAGAAGCCGAGGTCGGCCGGTGTGATGCGACGGTTCAGCTTGGCACTGAGAACGTCCGCCATGACGGCCGCCGTCTGGGGCTGGATGCCCGCGCCGTCTCGCCAACGCTGCACGGCGACGTGCGTCGTCCCGAGACTCGTTCCGCGCTGGGCCGCGGCGTCCTGCATCCGCTTGGCGAGCCCCTTGTTGGAGACGTTCGCTTCGGTCATGACCGCGATCAACTGTGCGTTCGGCTCTCGGCTCATGCTCCCCTGCCAACCCGAGAATGACAGCGAACATTCATCGTGGCACAGAGCTACGACATTGGAGGGGTTCATCAGTGAACCCCCTTTGCATTTGCCGGTGTTCACGTGAACCCCCTGGTGAACGCTCCCGGTTCCGCGGCCCGCGCCGTTCACTGTTCTGCACGGAGCGACGAGCTACAGGGCTCGTCGGCAGTCGGCAGGGGACGCAATGGATGCTCGGCAGAGCAAACGCAGAGCGAACATCCCGCGGGCGGTCTCGCTGCGTGACGCGGCGCAGGATCCCTCAGCGGGGCACTTCCGGGCGCTGACGCTCTTCGACGAGTCCACCGGCACCGCATGCGCCGCCCGCAGCATGGTGGGCGCCTGCCTCCAGGACTGGGGGCTCGACCACATGGTCGACGATGCCCGGCTCGTCGTCTCGGAGCTGGTCGGCAATGTCGTGCACCACGCGGTGCCGGACGACTGCCTGACCCAACCTGGTGCCGCCCGGCGGATCGACGTGCTCGTGAAGGCATGGCCCGGGTGGCTGTTCATCGGCGTCGCCGATGAGGACTCCACCCCGCCCGATCTTCCGGCGCGCGAGTTTGTGTCGCCGGAGCTGGTGGGTGACTTCTCCGAGGCGTTGCTGCCAGACCAGGGGCGGGGGCTGCTGATCATTCAGCGACTGGCCGACGCGGTGTGGTGGTCGCCAAAGGGCCCGGGAGGCAAGACCGTGTGGGTCCGCTTCGACCTCGATAGCGCTACGTAGAGATCTCCGGGCCGCACGCCTGTCCACTCTCACGCGATCGGGAGTAAGCGGCGGTCCGGACGCCGGCCGGAGTCTGACCCACTTCGGCCGTACGGGGCGCGGCTCCTCGGACCATCCCGGGAGCTCCCCTCCCGAGCTGAGGGGCCGCGCTTCACAACCTCATACCGAGACCGGACCACCCCCGCGCCGGGAAGCAACCGGGGTGGTCCGGGAGGGGACGCAGCGGTCCCCGGTGCCTGATGGTACCGGGGCCGCTGCGCTGCGCATCCGCCCTGAGACAAAGAGAGTTGACGATCCGTTACTAGATCAGGGCAGAGGTGGGCAAGGTGACTGGCTCGGATGAGGACTGGCTGAGAGACGGTCTCGACATCGAGGGCGTGGACTGCGGTCTGTGGGTGCCGGGTGTCGACTACATCGCGGGCTGGCGTGCGGCACGGGATGCTGCGGACCGGCTGAACCGGGCGCTGCTCGGTGCGGGGTTCGAGCTGTCGCAGGTGCGGGCCATCGCGTCGACGGATGAGCGCGGCCGTGGCGTGGTGCGGGTGGCGGGTCGGCTGGAGGCTGCGAACCGCCTTGCTCTGCTCCTGGAGGCTGCGACCGGTGGCCAGGGTGGCGCGGCATGAGGGGCGTTGTCGTCGATGAGTGGCGCGCGTGGGCACGTCGTCGGCCGCAGAGACTTTGGGCGGTAGCTGCCATGGGGCGAGTGAACAGGGGGCCTTACGCTCGCCAGCGGATCGGGCAGTCCTTGGAGCTGCCCGCAAGAGCCCGATCGGCCCCCTGTTCTTCGAGGCTCGCCCCATGGGAGCTGCCTAAAGTCTCTGCGGCCGGCGACCCCCAGCCCCGTGGGCCTCGGCCCGATCGGTACGGTCGACGGCTGCCCACCTCCGGCGCGCTGCGGTGTGGGCAGTCGGGCGACCGGACGGGACCGGCGGCCACGCCGCACGCCCGGCCGGGGCGGCCGGACTGCCCGGCGCGCCGCAGGCGCGCCCTTGAGGAAGTGAAGACGCATTCGACCGATCGCCATCGGCTCCCGGCCGCGGACACGCCGCGCGGGCTATTTGTCGGCGTCGATCCGGTAGGTGAGTTCGGCGCGGTCCGCCCCGATGCGGAGTTCTTCGAGGATCAGGGCCTGGTCGTCGGTGCCGCAGGTGACGCGGGAGACGTGCAGGACCGGGGTCGCGTCGGGCAGGCGCAGAGTAGTGCGTTCGTCGGGCAGCGGCATGCGGGCCCGTACCGACTCCGACCACCACAGCTCGTGCCCGGCCGCCGTCAGCATGGCGTAGATCGCGGCGGGGGCGGCGTCCGGCGTCTTGCCGAGATCGGGTACGGCTTCGACGGTGGCGAAAGGGGTCAGTGTCCGGTGCATCGCCCGCGCTCCGGTGGCCGGGTCGGCGAGCAGCTGGTCACAGCCGAACAGGGCCTCTTCCGTCTGGAGTCCCAGCAGATGGGCGGTGGCTTCGGTGGTGTGGGTGCGGTAGGTGTGCGGTTCCTCGGCCTGCTGCCACGTGGCTACGCCGTACAGCCTGAAATGCCCGGCCGGTGTCTTGCCGATGTGGCGGGAGATCGCGGCGGCGGGGCCGCTGTCGGAGCGTACGAAGCTGCCCTTGCCGTGCTGGACGTCGACGAGGCCTTCCGCGCGCAGAGCGGCGACGGCGTTGCGCACGGTGGGGCGCGAGACCTTGTAGCGGTCCATGAGCTGTGCCTCGGAGGGGAGCGAGGCGCCGGGTTCGTACTCGCCGGTGAGGATCGCTTCGCGGATCGCGGCGGCCACCTGCTGGTAGAGGGCTCCGGGGCGCTGAATCTCTGACATCTCGGCATCTCCGGGTGAGGTCGTAGACACGTCGCACGCGCGACATCACTCGTCAGCATAAGTAGTTGCACCCTCGCCGTACAGAGCCGCATAGTCATAACTCGTAAGGACAAGTGACGTCTGAATATGTCAGGCGTCCCGGCTGGCCAAGGAGGCCACGCAATGCAGTCCATTCCCGTGGACACGGCACGACTGGGCGTACTGCGGTGCGCCATCACCCCCGAAGCAAAGATCAGCAACTTCGAGACACAGGAGGTCAAGAAGGACCGGGACGGCAACACCATCTACACCGTCGCCGTCATGGTCCGCCAGGACGGACGCCGGATATCCGTCATCGAGATCGCGGTCGCCGGCGAGCCCAAGGGCATCGAGGAAGGACAGATCCTCAAGGTCACCGGACTGACCGCGTTCGCCTGGGCCATGGGCGACCGGCACGGAATCAGCTTCCGCGCCGACGCCATCACCCCGATCCACGGCACCCCCACCTCGGCCAAGTCCGGTGGTGCGTGATGGGGCCGATAGTGCTCGCCTTCGGGCTCGCCCTGCTGGCCTGGGTGCTCGTCGTCGGTGACCTGCTGCGCCGGCACCGTCCGGCCTGGCACTGGTACCTCGCCGGGTATCCGGCCGCTGCGTGCCGGGTGGTGTTCACCTGGCGCAAGGTCGCGATGCTCAATGACCTTTCCGTCTCCCGGCGTCCGCCCCGCGGGCTGCTCGGGGACCTGGTCGTCAAGGGCGATCCACTGCGGCCGGTCATACCCCGGCTCTCCTTCCCGCGGGCAAACCGCATCGGACTGACGGCAACCGTCCGGCTGCACGCGGGCCAGACCCCCGCGACCTACATGAAGGCGGCGGACGCGCTTGTGCACGCCTGGAAGGTGTACGCCGTGAGGGTCACCTCACCCGAGCGCGGCCTCGTGCTGCTGACCGCAACGGCGAGTGATCCGCTGGCCCGGCCGGGCTTAGCCTCGGCGCCCGCCGCACTCCTGTCCGCCCTCATCGGCGTACTGGAGAGCGACGGCGCCTGGGTCATGGACCTGCGCCTCGTCCCGCACTGGCTCATCGCCGGCGCCACCCGCTCCGGCAAATCCACCCTGCTGGCCCGGCTGATCACCCAACTCGCCCCGCAACCCGTCGCCCTGGTCGGCATCGACTGCAAGGGCGGCATGGAACTCGGCCTCTTCGCCGAACGACTCAGCGCCCTCACCACCTGTCGGCGCGAGGCGGTCGCCGTGCTCACCGCGCTCGCCGTCGACATGCAGGACCGCATGCGCGCCTGCCGCACGGCTGGCGTCCGTTCCATCTGGGAGCTCCCGGACAAGCTGCGGCCGGTGCCGGTGGTCGTGATCGTCGACGAACTCGCGGAGCTGTATCTGTCCGACGGCCGGCGCGAGAGCAAGGCGGAAGCCGAACAGTGCTCCACCCTCCTGCTCCGCCTCGCCCAGCTCGGGGCCGCGCTCGGCATCCACCTGGTCGTGGCCGGCCAACGCGTCGGCTCCGACCTCGGCCCCGGCGTCACCACACTACGGGCCCAGCTCGGCGGCCGGATCTGCCACCGCGTCAACGACCCCGGCACGGCAGAGATGACGTTGGGCGACCTCAACAAGGACGCCGTGATCGTCGCCCAGTCCATTACTGCCGACGAGCAGGGCGTCGCCGTCTGTACCGGACCTGAGGGCGGTTGGAGCCGGGCCCGCTCTCACCTCACCTCGACCGAACAGGCCGCGGCAACGGCCCGCAAGCACGCGGCCCTGACTCCCGAACTGCCCGCCATCGTCCGCGCTCTCGCGGCGCTTGAAGGAGACGACAAGTGATCAGCACAGGTACCGCCGTGTCCCTCGTGGTGGTCTTCGGGATCATCACCTTCCTCCTCGTGCGCTCCCGCGATGTGCGCGCCTGGGAGGCGGTCTGCATCGCCCTGTTCGGTATGTACCTCGGCCAGACCCCCGTCAGCCTGACCATCAACGGCTTCATGACCTGGGTCCTGAGCGGCTTCTCCCACTTCTAGGCAGGAAGGACGTAGGCCATGCCGATGCGCCGCGTGAGATGCCCCAACTGCAAGGGCGAAGGGGCCCGTACCACCTGGACCGGACGGCTTCGGCGCTGCCGCGTCTGCCGGGGCACCGGAACCATCCGCTAAACCCGAACGCACCCACACGCCACCACCCAAGGAGTGATCCCCATGACCGATTGCGCGCCACCAACCATTACCCGTGCCGCCTCGGCGGCCCACCCCGGAAGGCCACCACCATCACCCCGGACTTCACCCCGGCTGACAGGCGCGCCGCCCTCGACCGCGCGGCGCGCCTGCGTCACCTCCCCGACACTGACCGAGACGCCATACGCATCGCCCAGGATCCCCAGTTCGCCCGCTGGTTGGGCCAGATCACGGCCACCGGCGGCTGCGCGCATCCCGTGCATCTGTCGGGCTCAACGACGACACACGACACAGCGACCGGCGAGATCCTGCGCCACTACGACACCCGCACAGAACCCGGGGAACGGCTCCTCATCCGCTGCCGCAACAGGCGCTCAACCGTCTGCGCGCCCTGCTCCCGACTCCACGCGGGCGACACCTATCACCTGGTCCGCGCCGGCCTCCTCGGCGGCAAGAACGTCCCCGCCACAGTCCGCGACCGACCCCGGCTCTTCATCACCCTGACCGCGCCGTCCTTCGGACCCGTGCACCGCGATGGGGACCGCTGCCGACCTCGTCGCGACCGCGGACGCTGCGAGCACGGTCGGCCCCTCGGCTGCGGCGCCGTCCACGGTGCAACCGATCCCATCGTCGGCCAACCCCTCTGCACCGACTGCTACGACTACCCGGCGCACATCCTCTGGCACGCACACGCGGGCAAGCTCTGGGACCGCTTCGTCATCGGCGTCCGGCGCCAACTCGCCACTGCGGCCAGCCTCGTACAGTCCCGATTCGCTGATCACGCCCGACTGTCCTTCGCACGCGTTGCCGAGTACCAGAAACGAGCGGCCGTCCACGTACACGCCGTCGTCCGCCTCGACGGCCCGAACGGACCCAGCGACGAACCCCCGCCCTGGGGCACCACCGACCGACTCACAGATGCCGTGCGCGCCTCCGCCCGGCGGGTCCAGGTCCGCACTCCGTACAGTCCCGCCGTCGGCGAACTCGATCTCCGCTGGGGGCTCAGATCGACGCCCGGCCTCTACGGACTGACGGGTTTGGCCCGGACGACGACGCCGTAGCCGCGTACGTCGCCAAATACGTCACCAAGGGAGCAAGCGAGACAGGCGCCGGCACCGACCACCGGCTCACCACCCGGGGCGACATCGACGCGGTCCCCGTCACCGACCACGTTCGGGCCCTTATGCTCACCTGCTGGCGCCTCGGCACCCTCCCCGAGTACGAACCCCTCCACCTCCGGGCCTGGGCTCACACCCTCGGCTACCGCGGCCACATCCTCACCAAATCCCGTTCCTACTCAACGACCTACGCAGCCCTTCGCGCCGACCGTGCCGAACACGTTGGTCTCGACTCGATGCCCGGCACTGCCGCAGATGGGCACTGGCGCTACGTCGGCTCCGGCCATACCCCCGGCGCCGCGCTCCTGGCCGCCGGCGTCGCCGAAGACATCGCCACGAACCGCGAGATCGCCCGTCAGGAGATCTCCTCCAGCCCGGAGAAGGTGATCACCTGACGGTGCGGTGTGATCGTGAGGCGGATCGTGCTCGGCATCTGGAGCGAGTGTGCGCCAAGTTCCCAACTAAGATCAGCCCCGAGGGGGCGCGGCGGCTCGCCCGGCTTCTGCAACCCACGTCCAAAGTTCTAGGTGTCCGCTGTCATCCAAGCGAGGCGTTTGACAGCTAACCCAGTCCTTCGCTGATTCTTGCCGGCTGTGTTCCCTGTTCATGCCGGAGCAGGCATGGTCAACTAGCGGGGTGGGCCAGGTACTTACGACCTTCATCGCAGTGGCGGGAACGCTCATCGGTTCCCTTCTCGGGTATCAGTTCCAGAAGCGTGTGGCAGACCGGAGCGAACGCCGCAGCGCCGTCCTCGCCTTCACTGCTGCGACCAACGAATTCATACGGAGCCAACACGACTGGTGGCACCGCCAGCACGAGGAGCACGAGGGTCCGGCGCACGTGGCAGCCAGAACGGAAGCCTTCCGGATCCGCGGCCAGGCCTTCCAAGCCGTTCACCAACTCCGCCTGCTCGTACCCGATAACGACCTGCATGCACAGGCAGAGCAAACCATCGGGATGATCGGCGCTCTTCACCGCGCAACAGACCGCGAAGAACTCCGGACGAGGTCAGTCGAGGCACGAGCGTCCCTCAACTCCTTCGTCGTGCAGGCCTCAGCCCAGATCAGGTAGACAGGCGACGGCTCTCGCACCGGTATTGACATCCAACGCAGTCGCTGCAGGTCAGCGACGCGACGACGACTCTTTTCACTGTCAAGAGACACTAGGAAGCGGGACCTAGATTCAGTGACCAGCTGTCCCGTCTCACCGAAGGCTGAGCGGTTCTCACCGAAGGTTGACGGGCCCTTGTCTCAGGAGAGCCTGACCGTCCAGGTCATCAGGCCCGGGGTCGTCGGCACAGAGTCTGGAAAGCCTGTGGATCGCTCGGCTACGAACCGATCCAAGAGGGGCGGACCTCGAAGCGACCGGAAGCCCCGTAGTCCGACAGGCGGGTGCGATCGGGCTCGATGATCTTCAAAATGTAGCAGGCGTAGGCGACGGTGTCGGGCCCTCGTGCGGCTGCGATCTCGGCGTAGAACAGCCATAGTCCCTGCCGGGCAGCCTGCTGGCACGCTTCCGAGACGTCTTCGTCGTCGTTGTAGATGAGTCTCAGCAGCAGATCGAGTATCTCGGTCCTCGCACCGACGGACAGCTCTTGTGTGAGGGCTGCCATCAGCACCGACACGGCAGGGACAGCCGGCTCCTGCGGGAACGACTGGATCATGAGGTGGTTTTCGAGGCCGAGAGCCCACGCGTCTTCCCGCCTCTTGGCGGCTGCCAGCAGCAGGAAGTCGCCGGGCAAATGAGCCGCGCTGTGTCCGCCCGCGCATCGGAGCGCGGCCCAGTCGTACCTGTCCAGCTCTGCCTTCATGAGCTCACCGGCATTCAGCGCGTGCCTCCACGATGGTCACCGCGACAGCCCTGTTTCCATCTGCCTGTCGCAACTCGCACGCTGACGGAGCGGGATTGCCACCGCGCGGGAGTGCCTCGGCGACGATACCCAGCCCGATGACCTTGGCAGTCAGACTCTCCTGAGACGAGGGCCCGCCCGTCAACCTTCGGTGAGAACCGCTCAGCCTTCGGTGAGACGGGACACCAGCCGAATTGCGGAGGGAGCCTTTGCGGGCCCCTCCGCTGCACTCGCTACAGCTCGTTCGGCTCGATGTCCACACGGCCGAAGTCGAAGCTGCGGCCCCGTGTCGATGAGGCGTCGATGATTACCGCGCCGAACAGGAAGCGGAGAACCGCGTTCATACGCTCGTACTCCTCCCTCTCCTTCAGTGCCTTCCAACTGCGCCGAGCGTTGGGGCCTACCAAACCCTCAAGCACCTCAACGGCCGGCCGGACCACCAGCTTGCGACGAATCCGAGCGACGCGGTCTTCGACTGTCTTGCGCATGGCGCGATACTCGCGGGTCTTCAGTTCCCCGGTTTCCCACATGTCTTTCAGCTCGGCAAGCTCCTGTTCGTCAGCCTCAATGGCTGCCTGGTCGGCTGCCGTCAGGCTCGCCGGCTCGGTGCTGCCGGTCACGTCCAGCCGCTCCAGCAGGTTGATTGCCGCGTCCGTCACGAACGCTTCCAGCGTCGGCGCGGAGACGCTGCGCCCACAGAACTTGCTGTCCGTGCGCTGGCTGCGTCCGCACAGGTACTTGCCCATCGATCCCGCCATGCGCACGCCGCACCGCTTGCACATCACGATGCCGCGCAGCAGGTAGAAGCGGTGATTCTCCTTCTGGCTGCTTGGGACGGCCGGGGCCCGGTACGTGCGCCGGTCGTGCACCTCCTGCCAGAGACCTTCATTGATGATCGCGGGCCACTGGCCCCGGCCGACTTCTTCGCCTCGGAAGACACGGATGCCTGCGACATGGTGACTGTCCAGAAGCGCTCGGACGCTATCGGCGTTCCACTCGCGTCCGAGGGCCGTCCGCTCGTTGCGTTCGTTCAGGTCGCGGGCCAGAGCGGTCGGGGTCTCGCCCTCAAGGTAGCGAGTGAAGACCGCTCGGACGATGGCGGCCTCCGCCGCGATGATCGCCGTTCCCGATTTGTCGTAGCCGTAGCGACGCTTACCTCCGTGCGGCTGGCCGTCCCGGGCTCGGTCAACCGTGGCGTCACGCAACCGGCGTGATGTGTCGTCACTGGAGCGGCAAGCGTGCGCTACCTCGATGCGGAGAAAGAACCGGTCGTCAGGGTCGGCAAGATCACGCCGGTTGGCCTGGCCGTGCAAGGTGATGTCGTGCTCGTCGGCAACGTGCAAGAGCTGTTCGAGGTCGTGAGGCTGCCGCATGAGCCGGTCCGGGTGGTACGTAAGGATGTGCCGCACCTGGCCGTCGCTGACGGCTTCGAGCAGCGCGTCCCACCCCGGGCGCTTGCGGTTGCGCTTCCACGCGGACCGGTTGTTGTCCACGAACACCAGAGGGTTCGGCACCGTAAGGTTCAGACGCTCGGCGGTGTCCCGGCAGATCCGTTCCTGACGGTCAACGCCCGTTTGGTCGTCGTCGTCCGCATGCGAGATGCGGCAGTAGATCGCGGCCCTCTCTCCGCTCCAGTCAGCAGCACCACGGCGGGCCTGCCGGGGCAGGGACAATCGGGAGATGCGGCGGTCCGCTAACCGCTGACGGTCTGTCTGCTGCTCGCCTGGGTCCATGGAAAGAGCTTATGGGCAGACAATCGCCTGGCCGATGCCCATCAGCCGGTCCCGGGTGAGCACTATGCCGGCGATGGTCATCGACAGGCGGGAGAAGAACGCCGAACCGAGCACGACGGCCACGGCCACGCCGAGGAGCCGCAGCGGGTTCCAGGTCATCGCCACCCCGAGCAGTGCGGCGATCACGACGACGACCACGGCCTGGATCAGCGCCTTCACCCCGGCTGCGAACGCCTTGCCGGTGATGAGCGCGGAGCGGGGTGTGGGGGTGACGAGGAGCTTGGTGAGGATTCCGGCGTCCCGCTCCCAGATGATCATGATGCCGTAGAAGATGGCGATGAACATCGCGGACTGGGCGATGATGCCGGGCGCCAGATAGTCGAGGTAGGGGATGCCTCCGGTGGGGATGGCGTGGATCCGGGTGAACGTCTCGCCGAAGATCAGCAGCCAGAGGGCCGGCTGGATCGCCCGCGTGTACAGCTCGGTGCGGTCGTGGCGGAGTTTCTGGAGCTCGACCGCGCACATCGCGGCGACCCGGGCGGGCAGCACGGGCCAGCCCGTCCGGGCCCTGGGCGGGACCACGAGCAGGTCGAGGCCCCCGGGAAGGACGCGCTCAGCCGACCCGGGAAGCGGTACGGCGGGTGCTTCGGACATCGCTGAAGTCTCCTGAATGGTCGTCGAGTCCGCTGCCGGCGACGTCACGGAAGACGTCCTCCAGCGTGGGCAGTTCACCGTCGCCCGTGGTTCCGCGGCGCTCACCGAGGCCCGTCCTCAGCTGCCGCGGTGTGCCGAGCGCGCGGACGCGTCCGCGGTGCATCAGCGCGACCCGGTCGCAGTACTGGTCGGCCTCGTCCATGTAGTGGGTGGTCACGAGGACGGTCATGCCGGTGGCGGCCCGTACGGCGTTGATGTGTTCCCACACGCTGGTGCGGGCGATCGGGTCGAGGCCGATGGTCGGCTCGTCCGCGCCGCCGGCGCCCGTCCTGGCGGCCGGGACCGGCGTCCTGGCCGCCCCCGCCGCGCCGCCGCCCGCGGTCGGCCCTCCACCGTCGGCCGGCGGGCTCCCCCGACGTGCGGAGGACGTCCGTCCGCTCTCGTGCCGCGTCATGTCTCCTCGGCCTCCTCGTGCAGGTTCGCCGCCAGCTTGCGCAGGGCGGGAAGGGCGGCCTCCAGGGCGGCGCGGTCGGCGTCGTCGAGACGGGAAACCTGGCTCCGTACGAGCACGGCGCGCCGCTGCCGCCAGTCGCGCAGCCGGGCATCGGCCGCGGGTGTGGACAGCAGACGTGCGGCACGCCGGTCGGCCGGATCCGTCTCCCGGATCAGATAGCCGTCCCGGACCAGCTGGTTGACCAGCGTCGAGACCGAATTGCCCGCCAGGTAGAGCTCCTTGGCGGCCTCCGACACACCGATGCCGGGCCGGTCGACGACCAGCCGCAGCAGGTCGACCTCGGCACCGCGCAGCCGCGGTCCGGTCGTGCCGACGCGCAGCCGCCGTCTGATCAGCCGCTGCAGTCCGGCCAAGGCGTCGGCCAGGGCCTCGGGAAAACTCTCCGACTCCACACGTCCAATATATCTCTGTGTCAGAGGTAATACGGGAAAGGGAGGGTCAAGGGGTCGCAAGCGGTGAGCGGGGCCGCGCCGACCAGCAAGGAAGGAAGCCCGAGGTGTGCGTCTCGATTCGGCGGGTAACCGATGATCTGCTCGCCGGCGTGCCCAGCGCCGGATGGAACCCGACGGGTCAGGACCCCCTTGGAGGTAACCGTGCCGGCCGAACCAGCTCCTGTGTCCATCGACGTGACGTTGTGCGGCGAGGGCATCGCCCTGGTCACCGTCGCGGGGGAACTGGACGTCGAGACGGCCCCCCAACTGCGCGACCGGCTCGCCGACCAGATACGCGGCGGGCGGCGGCACCTGCTGCTCGACCTGTCCGCGGTCCCCTTCATGGACTCCTCCGGCCTCAACGCCCTCCTCAAGGCGCACGACGCGACCGGCCGCGCCGGGGGGAGCGTGTGCCTGGTGTCGCCCGCGCCGGTCGTCCGGCGGATTCTGGACCTCACGGGCGTCAGCCGCACGATCGCGTCGCTGGACGGCGTCGACGCCGCACTCGCCCACGTCGGCGAGGGGGCCTGAGTTGGCGCGGCGAGTGAGGCGGCCCGTCCCCGCGCGGCGACCGCGCCGCGCGGACCGTCGACGGCCGGTTCCGGCCCCGGGCCGACGCGCCGTTCAGGCGGAGCGGGCGTTCATCGCGTCGCCCTCGCGAAGCTGTGCCGCGGCGGCGGCGCAGAAGGCCGCCAGCCCCTTCACGAGCGCCGTCCGGTCACCGGCCGGCATCTGTGCGAGGACCGCTTCCACGGCGTGCTCGCGACGTGCGCGCAGCTCCGTGAGGAAGGTCCGGCCCCGGGCGCTCAGGAACAGCCGCAGTTCCCGGCGGCTGATGGCGCCGGGTACGCGTTCGATGAACCCCACGGCCTGCAGCCGGTCGCACAGCCTGCTGGTCGAGGGAGGCGTCGAGCCGAGAGCCTCGGCGAGCGTCCTGAGATTGATCCCCTCGTCGTGCTCCAGGATGAACAGCACCCGCAGCTGGGACGTGGAGACGGGAGCCGTCGAGGCGCGCCCCCAGAGGATCTCCAGCAGCTCGGCCGCCTCGGCGGTCACGCGAGCCACCTCACCGGGCTGCGGACGCGGGCCGGAGGAAGTCACCGTCTCACTCTCCCAGTCTTCCAGGGCGCTGTCGGCCTGCCGGGGCCCCGACAGGAGCCAACCGGCAAATACCGGCGCTCACGCGTCATGGGCCGGCTCCCCCGGAGCCCGGACCCGGCATCGTACTGGTCGAAGAACGGCGTATCCGACATCGTGAACAGATTCCTGGCCGCGGAGCGGGCGTTGGGCACCGCGGCCCCCCACCGGTTGCCGGACGCGGTCCGTGACGTGCTGTGCGGTCACTGCGCGGCCGGGTCCGTCGAACTCCTCATGGCCGACTACGGGCTCACCGAGCTCCAGCCCGTGTCGGTCCTTCCGCACTCGCTGCCGACCGACCCGGGGATCAACGCCCTGCGCGACGCACGCCGTGCGGGCATCTCCTCCGAGGACCGGGCGGCTCTCGCCGACCAGGCGACTCCTCGTCAGCGACGGCGTCCACGGCGTCGCCGGGCCCGGCCGGGAGACGTACGGGGAGAGGGCCCCGGCCAGGGCGATCACCTCAACTCGGCTGCTGCCCGCGACCGAGGTGCCCCGCGCCGTCCTCAGGGAGCCGACCGGTCACCGGGGCGGGCCCGGGCCGGAGGACGACGCCCTCGTGGTGCGCCTCGACCGGCACGGGCCGCCGGCCGCGCGCCAGTTCACCCAACGGCCATCGCGGCGCGCGGACCCCGGCCCGCCGGAACCGATACCGCGCCGCGATTCCCCTGACGTGAGCGGACGCCGTACACGCTCGGACCATGATTACAGTTGCCGTACGACAAGAGATCGCGCCGGACGGCGGATCCCGGATGTCGGCACGGCGCACGACCTGGGAGAAGAACACGTGGCGGACCACCAGACAGCGGTACATCAGGAGTCATCGGCCCAGGAGGTCGGTGACTTCCTGCGTCGGCGCCGCGAGCAGATCGCCCAGCGCTGGGCCGACGAGGCGCTGTTCCGCACCGTCTTCACCGTCTCCCGGGACGAGGCGGTGGAGGCCGGCCGGGCCGTCGTGGAGGCGCTCGCCGCGGTCGCGGTCGCGGGCCGGGTGGAGGACCTCGGGGCCGCCGGGTTCGCCACCGTGCGCGACCAGTTGGGGCGCATGGCGGCCTCCCGCGCGCGGACGGGTGCCACCTCCGCCCGGATCGCCGACGAGGTGGCGGCCCTGCGCCCCGCGGCCTCCGAACTGCTGAGCGCCGATCTCGCCGACAGCCCCCGCGAGCTCGCCGAGGAGTGCGCGGTCACGCTCACCGCGCTGCTGGGAACGCTCCGCCTGGTCGTGCTGGAGACGGCGCTCAGCGCCGGACAGGAACTCATCGACCGGCAGCGCCTCCAACTCCTTGAAGTGGCCACGCCCGTGATCAAGCTGTGGACCGGTGTGGTCGCCGTCCCACTGATCGGCACCCTCGACAGCGCGCGCAGCCAGGTGGTGATGGAGAGCCTGCTCGACGCCGTCGTCAGCCAGCAGGCCCGCTTCGCCATCCTGGACATCACCGGGGTGCCGACCGTCGACTCCCTGGTGGCCCAGCACCTGATGAAGACCGTGGCCGCGGCGCGCCTGATGGGAGCGGAGTGCATCGTCTCGGGCATCCGGCCCGCCATCGCGCAGACCATCGTCCACCTCGGCATCGACCTCGGCACGGTGGTCACCCGGGCCAGCCTCGCCGACGCCCTCGCATACGCCCTGCACCGGCAGGGCATCGCCGTCGTCGACCAGGACCGTTCCGGCCCGAGCGCGCGGTGAGCGCCCCGATCGCCGGCTCCTCGGGCACCCAGGTGCCCGTGCTCAAGCTCGGCACCGTCCTCCTGGTCACGCTGCAGGGCGACCTGTACGACGAAGCGGCCGAACAGTTGCAGCGGAACATCGGCGAGGCCATCGCGGCGAGTTCCGTCACCGGTGTGGTCATCGACATCTCCGGGGTGGAGATCGTCGACTCGTTCCTGGGACGCGTGTTCGCCGAGGTCGCGGCGCACGCGAAGCTGCTCGCCGCGCAGACGGTGGTCGCCGGCATGCGCCCCGCCGTCGCCATCACCCTGGTCGAACTGGGCCTCACCCTGCCCGGGTTGCGCACCGCGCTCAACGCCGAGGAAGCCATGCGCCTGCTCTCCCCGGCGTCGACGCCCCTTCACCACAGCCCAGCACGGCAGGAGAGCCCGTGACGGACACTTCCGGGCGTGTCACCGCCTGCCTGCCGATCCGCAGCGACATGGATCTCGCGTGGGTGCGCCAGCATGTGCGCCAGGCAGCCGCCCAGCTCGGTTTCGGACTCGTGGACCAGACCAAGCTGGTCACCGCGGCCAGTGAACTCGCGCGCAACACCCTGGTGCACGGCGGTGGAGGCCAGGTCGAGTCCACCGTCCTGGAGACGGGGGCCGCGCGGGGGCTGCGCCTGGCCTTCTCCGACCAGGGCCCCGGCATCCCCGACATCGAGCGGGCACTCGGCGACGGCTACACCTCCGGCGGCGGCCTGGGCCTCGGGCTGGGCGGAGCCCGGCGCCTGGTGCACGAGTTCTCCATCGACAGCCGTCCCGGCGAGGGCACGGCCGTGACCGTGATCTGCTGGACCGCCGGCGCCCCGCGCCCTCGCGAGGAGAGCCGATGACGCGCGTCTGGGACGTACCCGTCCACGACTCCACCCGCGTCCGGGACGTCCGGGTGGCGGCCGAGGACGCCGCGGACCACACCGGACTCGGCCGCGACCGTACGGCCGTCGCCGCGCTCGTCGCCACCGAGCTGGCCACCAACCTGCTCAAGCACGGGGGCGGCGGACAGATACTGATCGACACCGTGGACGCGGACCTCGCGGACCCCGGCACCGGACGCGGCCCGGCCCTCCAGATAGCGGCGATCGACCACGGCCCCGGCATCGCCGACCTCACGACCGCGTTGCGCGACGGATTCTCGACGACGTCCTCGCTCGGCGCGGGGCTCGGCACCTGCCGCCGTATCGCCGACCACTTCGAGGTGCACACCGTGCCGGGCCGGGGCACCATCGCCCTGGCCCGGGTCCACGCGGCCCGCAGGGACCGGCCCGGACACCGCCTCCCCGACACGGGCGCACCGGTGCGTGCGGGAGGCATCAACATCCCCCTCGCGGCCGCCGCGTACTCGGGCGACGCCTGGGCCTGTGTCCGTTCCGGCGACCGGATCACGCTGCTGCTGGCCGACGGCCTCGGTCACGGCCCGGCAGCCGCGAAGGCGTCCGGAACGGCCGTGGAACAACTGCGCCACCTCGCGCATCTGCCGCCGGCGGAACTGCTCGGAGTCCTGCACACGGCGCTGCGGGACACCCGGGGAGCCGCCGTCGCGGTGGCCCGGCTCGATCTCGCGACCGAGCACCTCGACTTCGCGGGGATCGGCAACATCGGAGCCCGGCTGCGCTCCGGCGACAGCTGGCGTCCGCTGCTGTCCCACCCCGGGATCGTCGGTGCCCACCGTCCGGCGCGGCTGCCGCAGTGCCGGCTGCCCTGGACCCCGGACAGCCTGCTCGTGCTCCACAGCGACGGCCTGCCCAGCCGCTGGACTCCCCCGGCCCTCGCCCCCCTGACCTCCTGGGACCCCGCGGTCACCGCCGCCGTGATCGTGCGGGATTCCAGCAGTGCCGCCCGCCCGGTGCGGGACGACACCACCGTGGCCGTACTGACCCCCACCCCGCAGGATCACAGATCATGACCCATACCTGGCAGATCACCACGGTCGACGACGCCGCCCGTGCCCGCATCGCCGCCGCCCGGCTCGCCGCGGCGCACGGCGTCTCCACGGTGGAGCGCACCCGGCTGGTCACCGCGCTGAGCGCGCAGCTGCGGCAGTGCCTGGTCAAGGGGGGCTGCTGGCGGCTGACCCTGCGCACGACCGTGCCCCCGACGGCGGGGCGCGCCGGCCGGCTCACGGTCACCGTCGACGCGGGGGCGAACGGGGCGGGGCCGAACGGGGCGGAGAACAGGCCGAGTTGGCAGGCGAGTGTCGGAGTCCCGGAACCGTGTCACGACAACGACGCCGGCGCGCCCCGGGTGCCGCGCGATCGTACGGCCTTCGCCTACGCCCTCCTCAGCGCCGACGACGACACCTCCCGGGTACTCGACCAACTCACCGAACAGGAACGGCTGGTCGCCTTCCACCGGGAGGAACTGCACCAGACCAACCAGGGCGTGCTCGCGCTGCACGCGGAACTCGACGCGGCCGGCCGGGTCCAGCGCGAACTGTTCGGCGCCGAACGCAAGGCCCGTACCGAAGCCGAGAGCGCCCGGCGCAGACTGACCTTCCTCGCCGACGCCAGCGCCGCCCTCACCGCCTCGCTCAACCACGAGGAGATCCTGAACCGTCTGCCGCGGCTGCTCGTGCCTGACTACGCCCGGAGCGTCGACGTATGGCTCTTCGCCGACGACACCAAGGCCCGCGGACACGCCGCCCACCGGGCGGCCGCCGTCGCCGCCGCCCGCACCGGCCGCCCGCAGTACGCCGCCGACCGTCCGAGCGGTCTGCCCGGCGTCGACGACCAGCCCCCCTCCGCGCTGAACCCGGAGCAGCCGCTGCTGTGCATCCCGCTGCCGAGCCGGCACACGCCCCTCGGCGTGGTGACGCTGACGCCGCCGCGGGAGCGGTGGAGCGCGGACGACGCCGTGATGCTCGTCGAGCTCGCCCGCAGGGCCGGCATCGCGATCGACCACGCCCAGCGCTTCGAGCACAACCGGGACATCGCCGAGACCCTGCAACGCGCCCTGCTCACCGACCTCCCCACGACACCGGAGCTCAGCCTGGCCGCGCGGTATCTCCCCGCCACGCACGGCCTGAACATCGGCGGGGACTGGTACGACGCGTTCCGCCAGCCCGACGGGGGTCTGGTCGCCGTCGTGGGTGACGTCACCGGCCACGGACTGCACGCGGCCGTCATGATGAGCCAACTGCGCACCGCCCTGCGGGCGTACGCCGTCGACGGCGGCACACCGGGCCGGCTCCTCACCCGCCTGCACGTGTTCCTGCACCATCTCCAGCCCGATCTGTACGCGACAGCGGTCATCGCCCGCTTCCACCCGGACGAGACCACCGTCACCTGGGCCGCCGCCGGGCACCCGCCGCCGGTACTGCGCACTCCGGACGGCGATGTGCGTGTCCTGGACGCCAGACCCGGTGCCATGCTGGGCATCCCGCTGCACCAGGAGATCCAGGACCACACGGCGCAGCTTCCGCCGGGATCCACGCTCGCGCTGTACACGGACGGTCTGGTGGAACGGCGGGCCCTGGGCATCGACCCGGGCATCCGGCGGCTGGCCGAGGCACTGTCCGGTGAGCGCGCGGCCGATCTGCACCACGATCTGGAGGGCGCCGCCGACCGGATCCTGGATCCGATGCTCCGCGACTCGCAGCGGGACGACGACGTGTGTCTGCTGCTCTGCCATGTCGGCGGCTCGGCGAAGCCCCGTATCCCCGAGCAGACGTCCGCCTGACGCCGGCCCGGCCCCCACCGGGCAGCGCTTCGCCACGGGCGCGTATCCCGGCCCACCCGTCCGGCCGCCGCTCGGTGACCGTCGTACGGCATGTGCCCTGGAACGCGCGCAGTCCGTCCGCCGGAGACGTCCGCCGGAGGGATTCATCGCCGCCGGCGCGGCCGCCGGATTCAGGGTCCGCCGCCCGGCGATCCCCGTGCCCTTCGACGGCGTCCGCCATCCGTGCGGCGACTGCCTCGGGACGGGCGCCGGGTACCGCTGCGCGGTTCACGTCCCCGTCGTCCGCGACGGGTCATCACGCGCTTCCCCGGGGCCTGTTCACATCACGTCCGCCGTGCGGACGGAGAACCTCGCCGCGCGGACGGCGATTTCGTCGCGCTCGGCGGTCGCCGCCGGATCGCGGATGATGCTCGTTCCTCGGAGTCGTCAGAAGCCGGAAGCGTCAGAAGCGGGTAGCGTCAGAAGCTCACGACGGCGCGGACGGTCTTGCCGTCCGGGCGGGACAGCACGGTCAGTTCGGAGGACAGCCGGCGCACCAGCGGCCAGCCGAAACCGCCCTGTCCGGTCAGGTCCAGACGCCGCGGACGCGGCGGCTCGGGGTCGTCGTCGGAGACGGAGATGCCCACTCCGTGGCCCAGGTCCCACAGATCCACGCTGCACAGCCGGCCGCGCGCGTGGCGCACCACGTTCGTCACCAGCTCCGAGACCACGAGGGTGACGGCCTCGGCGGTCTCACGCGGCACCTGGCGGGGCAGCCCTCCGAGAAACGTTCGGGCCATCCGCCGGGCCTGCACGGCGGCCTGCGGATTTCTCTCCAGCCTCGCACCGGGAACGGGGCCGAAGTCGCAGGGCGGTTCGACGGTGGTCATCCCTTCACCTCCCTTGCGTGCTTCCCGCCCGTACGCCGCACAGCGGCGCCACTCCGTGTCGGTCCGGTGTGTCGGGCAGGCTGTTCCCCTTCTTCCCGAACCGCCGGAGCCCATGTCACGGGTTCCCCCACCTTCACACCGTGGTCACAGGTGCCCTCGCCGAGCGTCGACGGACCGTTCTCCCGGCCCCGCCGAAGTGGCAAAGGCCGCATCGGCACGGGTCGAGGTTCCCCCGCTTCCGAAGTCGCGGGGGCCGCAGAGGACTGCCGCGGCGGATCGGGGGCACCAGAGCCCGCGTCGCGAACACCCAAGGGTGCTTCGGCGACGCCGCTCCCGTGGCGGTCGAAGGGGCCGGGCGACCCCGGGCCGACACGGTCGAGCGGGAGGGGTGGTGGCCCCGTCGGGCAGGTCCCGGCAGGGGCCGCCACCCCATCACCGCTCCTCACATGCCCGGAGTGACGATGCGGAACGCGGCACGGACAACAGGAGACGGCGGATGTCCCAGACCATCACGGCACGAGTCGAGACGCACGGACCGGTGGACCCGGCAGAGGCGCGACGGCGCAAGCAGCGGCTCCGCAGACGCCTGGAGCGCCTCCTCGGCATCGCCGCGACCGAGGGGAACGAGCTCGTTCCCCTGCGCAACGGCGACCGGATCTTCGCCGCGATGCTCGACGCCGTGCGGTCCGCCGAGCACACCATCGACATGATGACCTTCGTGTACTGGCGCGGCCAGATAGCCCGCGACTTCGCGGCCGCCCTGGCCGACCGGGCCCTGGCGGGTCTTCGGGTACGGCTGCTGCTGGACGGCTTCGGCGCGAAGCGGATCGAGCAGGACCTGCTGGAGTCCATGACCTCCGCCGGCGTACAGGTCGCGTGGTTCCGCAAACCGCTGTGGCTCTCACCCCTGAAGCAGAACCACCGCTGTCACCGCAAGGCACTCGTCGTCGACGAGCACACCGCGTTCACCGGGGGCGTGGGCATCGCCGAGGAGTGGTGCGGGGACGCCCGCGGTCCCTCCGAGTGGCGGGACACCCACGTCAAGGTGCGGGGGCCCGCCGTGGACGGCATCGCCGCCGCGTTCGCGCAGAACTGGGCCGAGTGCCACGACGAGCTGTTCGACGACCGGGACCGCTTCACCGGACACGACCAGCCGGGCACGGAGACCGTCCAGGTGGTGCGGGGCTCCGCGAGTTTCGGCTGGCAGGACATGCAGACCCTCATCCGCGTGATGCTCGGCTCCGCCGAGGAGCAATTCCGTCTGGCCACCGCCTACTTCGCCCCCGACGCCTTCTTCGTGGACCTGCTGTGCGCGACCGCGCGCCGCGGTGTCCGGGTGGAGATCCTGCTGCCGGGTCCGCACACCGACCAGCGGGCCTGCCAACTCGCCGGTCAGCACCACTACGGCGCGCTCCTGGACGCCGGTGTCGAGATCCGCCAGTACCAGCCGACCATGCTCCACACCAAGATCATGACGGTGGACGGTGTGGCCTCCCTCATCGGCTCCACGAACTTCAACCGCCGGTCCATGGAACACGACGAGGAGGTCATGCTCGCCGTGCTCGACGAGGCGTTCACCGCGGCCCTCGACCGGGACTTCGACGAGGACCGGGAGCACGCCGTGGGCATCGAACCGGCCCGCTGGCGGCACAGGTCCCCGCTCCAGCGCGCCAAGGAGCTGGCCGTCGCCCCGCTGCGCCGCTTCCTCTAGGGCCTGTCCGACGATTCCCACCGGGCATCACCGCCGGGGCGTGCCGGGGTCACTCGTGGGCATGCCGGATCAGGTGGGGCGCTCGCCCGTCTCGCAGACCTTGCGGGCGATGTCCCGCAGCTTGATGTTGTGGTCCTGGGAGGCCTTCTTCAGCACGCCGAAGGCGTCCTCCTCACTGAGACCGTGGCGCTCCATGAGAATGCCCATCGCCTCACCGATCTCGTGACGGGTCTCCAGCGCCTGGCCGAGCTGCTGGTGCGTCCGGGCCGCGGAGAGCGCGACGGCGGCGTGCGAGGCCAGGATCCAGCCGGCCCGCTGAGCCGACTCGTCGAACATGTTCGGACGGTGCGAGTACACGTTGAGGGCGCCGAGTTCGTCGTCGTCGGTGAACAGCAGAAAGCCCATCATGCTGCCCATGCCCAGCTTCCTCAGTTCGGGGGCGAAGCGGGACCACTTCTCGTGCGGCCGACGCAGGTCCTCGATGGCGTAGAGCTGCTGCCGCTCGGTCACCGCGTCGAAGCACGGCCCCTCCCGCAGGTCCTGCTGGATCCGGTCCGCCATGCGCACGACGTCGCTCGTGGCGGCCAGCGCGCTGACCTCGCCCCGGCGGACCGTGAGGATGCCGCCCTCGTCGCACCCGTTGATCAGTACCGTCGCGTGCTCCACGATCCGGTCCAAGGTTGCCTGCACCGAGTCCTGGGCCAGCAGGTCCCGTGCCATGTCCGCCAAGGCGACGGCAAACTTCTCCCAGACCTCGCTGGACTCCTGCGCCATGGGCCACCCGCTCATTCGTCGAAACCCGACCGGCCTTCACCTGGGATTCCATCTTGCCACCCCGGTGCATCCACCGAGGCGATCGCGGGACGACGGTCCGGCGGCGGAGCCGTTTCCCGCCACCGGGCTTGTTCGCCCCGTGCGGCCGATCCGGAATCCACGGGATCTTTGCCGCCTCGCCCGTTTCATCCGGGCGATCAAGGGTGACCCGAGGGGGAACCGAAACCCGACGAACGCGTCCACTTCGATCACAGGAGGCTCCTATGGACAACTGGCGTGATTCCGCGGCGTGCCGCACCGTCGACCCCGATCTGTTCTTCCCCATCGGCAGCACGGGCCCCGCCTTGCTGCAGATCCAGGAGGCGAAGGCAGTCTGCGCCGGCTGCCCGGTCCGCGACGAGTGCCTGCGCTGGGCCCTGGACACGGGCCAGAGCGTCGGTGTCTGGGGCGGTACCAGCGAGGCCGAACGGCGAGCCCTGGCGCGCCGCCGCTCCCGCAGTCGCTCCCGCTCCCAGGACACCCCGGCGTAGGCGGAACGGCGGGCAGAACCGGACCCTCGCCAGGGGGCCGGGCGCGGATCCAGGTGACCGGGTCGCGACGCGGCGAGAGCCATTCCGCCGACGAGATCCGAACGAAGGGCGCGATGGAAATCGATCCGAGTCGGAACAAGAAGCCGTCGTACGAGGAGATCCGGGCCCTCACCAGCGCGTTCGGCGGGCAGCTGCGCAACGTGACCGACGCGCGGCTGGCCGCGGACGGTTATCTGCGCGCCCTCGCGCGAACGTCACCGCCCTCGGCGGCCGAGCACTGGGACGACATCCTTCTGGTGGTCACCGAGCTGGCCGCGAACACGGTCCAGTACGCGCCCGGTCCCTTCGAGCTGCGGATGCGTCCCACCTTCGACGGTGTGCACGTGACGCTTCGCGACAGCAGCACCACCCGGCCCGCGCCACGCCGCTTCCGCCCCTCCCAGGGCGGGGGCGGCATCGGCTGGCACCTCATCCACGCGCTCTGCGACCAGGTGAGCGTGATCGTGCGGCCCGACGGCAAGGACATCCACGTGTTCCTGCCCTGGTGACGAAACGCTCCGCCGCGCCCGCTCGCCGACGCCCTGGTGACGCACGCACAGGTGACGCACGCAGAGGTGTCGTCGCGCCTGCCGGGGGCACCCGGGTCCGACGAGGCAAGCGGTCCCGTCGCACGATCGAGGTGGAGCATTGAGTCCCGAAACCGAACCGTCCGAGCGGGAACACACTGCTTGGGAGCGGGTGTGCCAAGCCGCCACCGGGATGAACCATCACCAGGCGAAGGCGGCCCTCGACGACGCCCGGAAGGCGGCCGAGGACCGTTCGCCCACCGGCCGGCCCGCGCTCGACGCACGGGCGGAGGCGGAGGAGTGGGAACGGATCACCGACACCCTGGCCGACCACGCCGGGGTGTACGACCCTGCCGCGGATCCCTTCGTCCAGGGCCGGCTCGCCGCCCGGACCCACCGCGCTCAGGCACCGGCGCAACGCCGCTGAACACAAACCCGCCCCCAATGTCAGTGCCCTGCGCAACAATGATCATCAGCCCGAACGTCACCGCCCCCGCGATGCGTGATCCGATCCGTCCGTCGAAAGGCCGCATGCACATGACGCCGACCTCGCACCGCCGTGCCGCGAGCCCCGCCGGGCGGCCGGTGACCGTACTGCGGCCGCTTCCCCGCACCCACACCCCGCTCAGTGCCGAAGGCGCCGAGGTCCTGCGTCTGATCACACAGCGACGGTTCCCCGTCCGCCTCACCGTGCACGCGAACGGCCGCCGCCGGTACGGCTACTGGCTTCCCCTGGACACCTCCACCGGGCGCGGCGGTTGCTATGTGGCCCTGCCCACCGGTGAGTGCGACGCGCTGCACGCGGCGGGCCGGATCGTTCTCGGAGACCCTCTCGTCGACCCCGCGAAGACCACGTATTCGGTCCAGGCCGCGGCGCGGGCCGCCGCCACGACGACCCCGAGCGCGTCCCGGGACGCCCTGACGGCGTGAGTCCCGGCTGACGAACGGGTGCTCGCGGGGGCGGGCCGTTCACAGGCACGGGACGGGGAACGGAACCGGAAACGCGATCGCGGCAGCGGAGGGGCGCCGTGATCGCGCCGTGCTCTCGGACGTCCCTGGACGTCGAACTCCAGGCTCCCTCCTGGACGTCGGAGGAGCCGGCTCCGCGCGGTCAGCGCCCAGCTCCGGTCGAGAGCGGTACCACGGCCGTGATGCGCTTGCCTCCGGTCCGCAGGTTCGAGATGACGACATCGCTGGCGAGGGTGCAGACGATCATCCACCCGTGACCACCGATCCGCAGGCGTCCGGCATCGTCGATCTGCCGCACGGGCACGGGCAGTTGATCACTTCGGTCGCTCACGGACACGTGCACCTCCCGCTCGGTCGGCGTCACCTCGAACGCGGTGACGCCGCCGCCGTGCAGCATTGCGTTGGTGACCAGTTCGGAGGCGACGAGCAGTGCGTCACCGACGGAGTCGTCATCGTCCCGCGTGCGGCTGCCGGACCGCCCCGCGAGGGCGTGCCTGACCGCCTGTCGTACATCGGCGGGACTTCCGGGCCCCGTCGAGACCACCTGCCGCGAAACGGCCACCGCGCCGGTGGCGGACCTCTTGTCCTGGCCGCACATTCTTCGCTCCTCCTCCGAGGCCCGGAATTCGGCAGGGCCCGCCGCGAAATCCCGCGACGGGCCCTGCGGAATCGGCCGTCTTCAGTGCCGGAATACGTCCTTGGCCGCGTCCTTGGCCTTTTCCTTGGCCTGTCGGGCGTCGCCCTCGGACTGCTCGACCCTGCCCTCGGCCGTCATCCGCTCATTGCCGACCGCGCGTCCGACGGTCTCCTTGGCCTTGCCCTTCACCTGTTCCGTCCGGGCGCGGGCCTTCTCGTCCTCCGCCATCGCAGTCCGCGTCCTCACTGCTCGACAAATGCGATTCAGTTCTACGGCTGACCGTGAATCGGATCCCCAAACCCGGACGTTCACGTATTCCCCGGACTTCGCCCGACGGGCCGAAATCCCACCTCTTGCCCGGGCCGGCCCCGCGAGCGGTTTTCGAAGGCCTTCCCGTTCCTCGAGGCGGACCCGGACCTCGTCCGGTGGCCGACCGGATCACCTCCGGGTCGCTTCCGGACCGCCTCCGGACCGCCTCCGGTGACCGAGCGGATCGCGCACGGACCTCGTCCGGTGACCGACCGGATCGCGGTGCGGGCGACCGGCAGCGGCGAGACGCCGACCTTCTCCCGGTACGGGCGTTCGGTCCTCCGGCAGCCTCCGCCCACACCCCTGAACGGCACGCAATCGAGGCGTCCCACCCGTATCACGGGCACTTACCCTCCAGTAATATCCGCGGCAGGCCCCCGGAGGAGGAACCGTGCCACGGTCCGAACGATCGCCCCTGCTGCTCGCAGGCCTTTTGGCCACCGCGGGCGTCGCCCACTTCGCCGTACCACGGCAGTTCGACGCCACCATCCCGCGCGCCCTCCCGGGAGCACCGCGGACCTGGACGTACGCGAGCGGTGTCGCCGAACTCGCCCTGGCGGCCGGAGTGGCGCTCCCCCGCACGCGCCGGGCGGCCGCACTGGCCACCGCCGCCTTCTTCGTCGGTGTCTTCCCCGCCAATGTCCAGATGGCCGTGGACTGGCGTCATCGTCCCGCGCCGCTCAAGGCGGCGGCTCTGGCGCGGCTCCCGCTCCAGGTGCCGCTCGTCCTGTGGGCCCGCGGAGTCGCTCGGTCCGGAAAGGGACAGTCATGACATCTCAGCTGAACGTCGGCGACCAGGTCGAGGACTTCACACTGCCGGACGAGACCGGAACGGACCGGAGCCTGTCCGAACTGCTGTCCGACGGTCCTGTGGTGTTGTTCTTCTATCCCGCCGCCCTCACCAGCGGCTGCACCGCCGAGGCCTGCCACTTCCGCGATCTGGCCACCGAGTTCACGGCCGCCGGTGCGCGGCCGGTCGGGATCAGCGGTGACGCGGTCGACCGGCAGCAGGAGTTCGCCGACCGTCACACGCTCGGCTTCCCGCTGCTCTCCGATGTGGAAGGCACCGTGCGGGAGCGGTTCGGAGTGAAGCGCGGCTTCACACTGGCCCCCACGAAGCGGGTCACCTTCGTCATCGCGCAGGACCGCACCGTCCTTGAGGTGGTCCGCAGCGAACTGCGCATGAGCGTCCACGCCGACCGCGCTCTCGCCGCCCTGCGCGAGCACCGGGACTGAGGCGTCCCACACCGGACCGAGACGTCCGGGGCACGGTCGCAGGCGGCCGCGTCGAGGTAAACAGGGCCCGCCCCTATGCGGATGGAGGGCGGGCCCCGTTCACTTCGCCTCATTCTCGACACCGGCCGGGCCCGCCAAAAGGGAGTGCGGCACAGCAAGTGCGCGAAACGGGACACACCCCGTGCGAGCCGTGCACCTCCCGTGCGCGGTGTCCGCCCTCCCGCGCGGTGTCCGCCCTCCCCGTGCGGTGTCCGCCCTCCCCGTGCGGCGGCCTGTCGGAGGCACGGGCCGGCGGTCATGCTGGACACCGACGAGCTCACGGCACGATCCACGGAGGCCCCATGACGGACCAGGTCACACGTCTCGAAGTGAGGCCGGCGGCCGGACACATCGGCGCCGAGATCACGGGAGTCGACCTGGCGGAGCCGCTGACGGACGAGACCGTCGCCGCGATCCGGGCGGCGGTGCTGCGCTGGAAGGTGGTGTTCTTCCGCGGCCAACGGCTCGACCACGCCTCGCACGTCGCCTTCGCGCGCCGGTTCGGGACACCGGTCCGCCTCCCCTCCAGGGGCAGCGCGTCGCCCGGGGGCTTCCCCGAGGTCGAGACGACGGCCGACCGTCTTGAGCTGGGCGGGCGGTACGGCATGGACCACGAGGAGTGGCTGCGCAGACGCCGCCACTCGCTGCTGCGCGGGTGGCACTGCGACCACGGCGCGCGGGTCGATCCGCCGGCCGCGACGATCCTGCGCGCCGAGACCGTGCCGCCGTACGGGGGCGACACGACCTGGTCGAACCTGGCCGTCGCCTACGCGGGCCTGTCGGCTCCCGTGCGTGCCTTCGCCGACGGGCTGCGCGCCGAGCACCGGCTGGGGGTCGGGTACCAGACCCGGCCGGGCGACGACGCGTACGTACGTCACCTGCTGGACCGTCAGATCGCCACCGACCACCCGCTGGTGCGGGTGCACCCGGAGACGGGCGAGCGGGTGCTGTTCGTCAACGGCTACTACGTCGAGCAGATTCTCCAGGTGTCCCGGCCGGAGAGCCGGGCGCTCCTGGACATGCTGCTGGAGCAGGCGACCCGGCCCGAGTACACGGTCCGCTTCCGGTGGGATCCGGGCAGCGTGGCGTTCTGGGACAACCGGGCCACCATCCATCTGGCGCCGAGCGACACCGCCCATGTCGACCACCCCCGGGTCATGCACCGGGTGATGCTGGCCGGTGATGTCCCTCAGGGGGTGGACGGGAAGCCGTCGGTGCCGATCGTGGGCAGCGAGCCCGGGCGCTGGTGAGCCCGGGCCGTGCGGCGGGAGCAAGGGTCTTCAAGCCGGTTCGATCCGGGGCGTCAGAAGATGCCCTGCCCCGGGACCAGGATTCCGCGCGGGTCGTACGTGTGCCGGGCGGCGGCCAGTCTCCGGTAGGCGGGGCCGAAGTGCTCGCGCCAGTCCGCCGCGTCGAAGGGGACCGAACCGACCGGGTAGTGGGTGCCGCCCGCCGCGTGGACGGTGTCGTAGGCGGCCCGGTTGGCGGCGAGGAGACGGTCGACGGTCGCGGTGTCGTCGGGCGGGGTCGTGCGCAGGACGGCCAGCAGGTAGGACACCGGGTCCTCGGGAGTGCGGAGCAGCGGGGTGTGCAGGCTCTCGCGCAGCACCGGGTACAGGAGGACGACGCCGGGGCCGAGGTCGGCCGGGGTGAGGTCCTCCAGCAGGGACGCGGCCAGCGTGGCCGCCGAACGGCCCGGCAGCAGCAGGTTCAGCCAGGGGTGGGCGAAGGCCCACAGACCAGCTTCCTTGAGCGCGGCGACTCCGGCCGCGAGCCGGTCGAGGAAGTCGTAGTAGCCGAGGTCGCTGGTCTGCGCGCCCGCGGGGTCGTGCCGCAGTCCGCGCAGCAGCGTGGTGTCGTCGGGGGCGGGACCGGCGGGCGGCCCGTAGGCGACGGCTTCGAGGACATAGCCGTTGAACGCACCGGCGGGGTCGGCGGTCACCTGGCCCTCGACGTAGTCGAAGCGGCCCTCCTCGACGAGCAGTCGCTGGTCGTCGAGGAAGGTGCGCAGGTCGTCGTACGGAAGCAGGTAGTGGCGTACGGTCTCGGGCGCGGGGACCAGGCGCAGGGTCGCGCCGACGATGACCGCGCACTGGCCGAGTCCGGCGAGCACGGCGAGGAACAGGTCGCGGTGGTGGGTCGGGGAGCAGCGGACCAGGTGGCCCGCGCCGGTGACGACCTGGAGTTCCGTCACGTTGTCGACCTGGGCGCCCTGCTGGTGGGTCTGGCCGCCGATGCCGCCGACCGACAGGGTGCCGCCGACGGAGAGTTCGAGGTAGTCGGTGAAGGTGGGCGGGGTGAGTCCGTGCGCCAGGGTGGCCCGGGCGACCTCGCTCCACCTGGCACCCGCGCCGACGGTGACCGTCGTGCTCCCGGGACCGACCGGACCGATGGACGCGAGCGGCGTGGTCTCGATGACCAGGCCGCCGTCGACCTGCGCCTGCCCCTGCGTGGCGTGCCCCTGACCGCGCGGTGCGACGGACACGCCGTGCTCGTTGCAGAAGCGGACCATCGCGACGATGTCGTGGACCGAGCCCGGCCGCAGCACGGCGACCGGACGCCGGTGGACGATGTGTCCGAAGTCGTCGGCGTCCGCGGCGAGCGAGGCGTCGTCGGTGTGCACGCTCCCGTCCAGCCGCGGGAGGCCGACGAGCGGCCGGTCGGTGGTGGTGGCCGCCCAGCTCCGGGTGAAGGGATCGAACCCGACGACCGCGGCGCCTGCGGCGGCGAGTCCCTGCAGTGCGGTACGTCGCGAGGGTGTCCGGGGCATGCGCTCCTCCTGGGGCGGCCGCGTCAAACGATCAACTGGGGCAGATTGTAAGGGACTTGAGAGACATCCGGGCCCTTTGATGCGAACGGGGGTGTTGGTGCGCCAGCGCCGTCGGAAAACGGCTGCGTCCGCCGCCCCGGAAGGGACGGCGGACGCAGCGGGAACCAGGAAATCGGGTCAGCTCGCCGACGCGGAGCCCTTCGGCTCGTCCCCCTCGACACCGTTGTCCGGCGTGCGGCTGTACCCCTGGAGTTCGAGCGGGGCGTTCGCCTTCGCGGCACGGTTCTCGGAGTTCTGTCCACCCAGGTTCTGGCGGACCGAGTCGAGGATGGTCAGGCCCTGCGCGACCAGGCCGGCCGCTATCTCGCCGAGGCCGTCAGCGCCGTTGAGGACGTTGACGTTCGCGCCGGCGAGACCGCCCGCCGCCTCCTTGACGATGAGCGGGAGCTGGTCGATCAGCATCCGGTCGAGCGCGACCCGGTCGTGCGAAGCCGCCGCCTCGGCCTGGATCTTCATGCGCTCGGCATCGGCGATGGCGAGCACCTTGATCCGCTCGGCCTCGGCCTCGGCCGGCCTGACGATCTCGGCGACCAGTTGCTGCTGGCGCAACTGGGCCGCGCGCTGGGCGAGTTCGGTCTGCGCGGCGAGGACCTCCTGCTGGGCGTGGGCCTGGGCGAGCGGGCCCGCCTGGGCGGCCTGCGCCTGCGCCCGGTCCACCTCGGCCGAGTACTCCGCCTGAACGATGGCCGTCTGCCGGGCGTACTCGGCCTGGTTGCGCGCCGCCACCTGCTGCGCCTCGACGGATGCCTGCGTGGCCTGCGCCTGGGCGATCTGGGCCTGGCGCTGGATGGCCGCCTTGTGCGGCGCGGACATCGCGTCGATGTAGCCGGTGTCGCCGTCGTCGATCGACTGGATCTGGAGCGAGTCGACGATCAGGCCGATCTTCGCCATCTCCAGCTTCGAGGTGTCGAGGACCTCGGCGGCGAGCTTCTGCCGCTCGGTGACGATCTCCTCGACCGTCATCGAACCGATGATGGAACGCAGATGGCCCGCGAAGATCCGGCCCGTCAGGATCGACATCTGGTCCTGGTCGGACAGGAACCGCTGCCCCGCGTTGATGATGCTCTCGGTGTCGTTGCCGACCTTGAACGCGATCACGGCGCGGACGTGCAGCGAGATGCCCTGCTTGGTGACGCAGGTCTCGGTGACCTCCGCCTCGCACATGGACAGCGTCAGGAAGCGGGTCTTACGGAAG
Organism: Streptomyces rhizosphaerihabitans; assembly: GCF_025399795.1. GTDB lineage: Bacteria > Actinomycetota > Actinomycetes > Streptomycetales > Streptomycetaceae > Streptomyces > Streptomyces rhizosphaerihabitans. The sequence continues at coordinate 143,238 of NZ_JAODTZ010000018.1, forward strand.
ACGGGCAGCACGAACTTGCCGTGCCCCGTCACCACTCGGAACGGCGCGCCCCCCAGTCCCCGCCTGCCACCCGAGATCAACATCGCCTCATCGGGAGCGGGTACGCGATAACCGAACATGCTTCTCCTTCTCAACCGGCGCCGACGGCGTCGCCGTCCAGCGCGTCCAGCGGATCGACCCATTCGATGACGTCGACCTCACGGCATCCCCTGGATTCGATGACCAGCACGGTCGCCCCCTTCGGCAGGGGCTCCCGAGACCAGGCATGGAAGGTCTCGGATCCGCCTCTCACTCGCACCAGGATCTCGCCGGGACCGGCGGATCCCCGGGTGCCGATGAGCAGTTCCCCCGTGCAGCCGATCACGGCTTCGTCCTCCACCACAGCCGGCCACCCCCCATCACTCTGAATCTGCCTCTGACCTTAGACCCGGCCCTTTCCGGGCGCGTACGCCCCCCGTCGTCAACAGCCCCTCGGTGGGGTACGCGCCCGGGCCTTACAAGGAGTGTGGGCTCAACTCTTGGTGAAGCGATAGGTCTTGCTGTCGGTCAGCACGCAGAAACCCGGTGACACCACGATCACGCGCAGGGTGGCGGAGCGGCGGTCGTAGTCGATGCCCTCCACCTCGAAGGTGCCCGAGCAGGAGCTGCGCAGCGGGAGCCGGCGCAGCGCGGTGACGTGTCCGGAGACATCGGCCGTGCCGTTCGGCTCGCCCGACAGGTCGATCTGGAGCAGCGGCTTGGTCATGCCGAAGAGCGTGCCGGCGGGGTCGTCGGACGAGCACAGCAACTGGGTCGCCGTGACGAAGTCGCAGCCCTGTACGTCCCGTACTGCGTGGTCGAGGTTGATGGTGGACGCCTGCGGAAGGTTGACGGAGGGCGAAGTGGCCGGGTTGACGCCGGGGGTCGGGAACACCAGGAGCCGGTTCATCGTGCCGTACTCGCCGGACACCATCCACGAACCGCTCGGCGCGATGGTGACGAAGGAGTTGTTCAGCGCCTCGCCGGCGCTCAGCGTGTGGACGTACTCCGACCAGGCGCCGCCCGGCGCCTGCACGCGGAACATCTTCGAGCTGCCGGAGTCGCTCTGGTACGGCTCGATGTAGTAGCCGTTGTAGGAGGCGTCCGGGTCGCCGATGTGGTTCCAGCCGCGGCTGCTCACACCGGTGGGGATCGTGCCGATGCCCGTGTAGTGGTTGGGGCTGCCGGCCGGGACCTCGACTGAGGTCAGGCCCTGGCTCTCGGTCAGCGGGTCGGCACGGTCGGAGCCCACCTCGTTCCAGGTGTCGGCGGCCGAGGCGGGCGCGCCGGTGGCAACGGACAGGACGGCGGCGGTGGTGAGGGTGACGAGACCGGCCAGGACCGCGTGACAACGTTGCCGTGCGGGCATGCGCATGAAATGTGCTCCTCGATGGGGGGTGACTGGTCGGCGCACAGTCTGGCCCGCCCCGATGGTCATGTACAGACCAATGAATGGACGCCGGGCATCGACTCCTCGTCCAGGAGCCGTCAACCCGCCCCGCGACGGGAAGAAACCACACCGCCACACTCAACCGGCGCCCCCCGTCACCCCGTCACCCGCCCAATCACCGCCGATGCCGAGCTCGGCATCGGCGCCCCCGGCATCAACCGCCGGCGCTCTCGTCGGCACGAACCCGGGGCCTGCACCTCTCCGCACCTCTCCCCTCCCCTCCCCTCCCCTCCTCAGCGCGCCGCGGACACCCTCACGCGTCGCCAGTCATGGGCCTTCTTTCCGGGACTCCCGTCGGCCGCACCCCCGAAACGCACGCGAGCCCGGCGGCTCACTCGGGAGGGTGAGTGAGCCGCCGGGCTCGGGCCGGGCTCGCCGGCCGGGCAGCGCCTGCCCGACCGGCGGACCCGATCGTCAGCCGTTCGCGCAGAAGTTTCCGGCCGCCGGGTTCAGCAGACCCACCACGTTGACCGTGTTGCCGCAGACGTTCGCGTCGACGTCGATGGGGATCTGGACGACATTGCCGGACAGCAGTCCGGGACTGCCCACCGCGACGCCCACCGGGCCGGGGCCATCGGCGGCGGCGGTCCCGGCAGTGGCCAGCAGGGCCACACCGGCAAGTCCGGCAGCGGCCATCAGACGAATACGCATTCCAAAGCTCCGTTCATTCGCAGGGGTGCGAGCTCCTCCACGATCACCTCCGCGAACGGTTGCCGACATTCCAGCGCAGCCGAACGAGGGTTCGCCCGTCGCGACCGCCGTGGGCCGTGCCCGACACCGGGTGCGTCGCGCGGGGCGTACGGAATGCCCGTAGCGTGAGAACAGATCCGGTGGAACAGGGAGAAACCATGCCAACCAGCCAGCCCGACGCGTCCACGCCCTCCGACGACAGGGCGACCCCCGACTCGCTGCTGCACACCGGGACCGAGGGCCCGGTGACGGCCGAGGACCTGGTACTCGCCGCGGGTCGCGACGTCACACCGCAGAACCTCGCCTGGGCCGAGCGCAAGCTCCAGGAGGAAGGCTCCGCGGCGGTCGACAAGTTGCTGCCTTGAGGACCCTGCCCGCAGGACGACGCCCCGGGTCGGCTCGGCCGGCTCCGATGCGGTGGAGCCGGCCGAGGACCTGCGCGTGGACCGGCGGATCAGGCGGCCGGGCACTCCTTCCAGGCCAGGTGGTAGACGGTGCTGATGTCACCGTCCGTCGAGTCCATGGTCATGAAGCTGGAACTGCCGGGCGTCGAGGTGCCCGCGTTGACGCGGAGCTCGGTGTTGATGTTGAAGTTGCGCTGAACACCACAGGGCGCCCAGACCAGTTGGGCCCAGTCCGTGGTGTCCGTGGTCTGCCAGTCGTCGCCGTACGGGCCGCGGAACGGGTGGGTGATGGAGGCCGTGTTCGAGGATCCCTGGAAGTAGTACGAGGCCTTCTCCGTACTGGTGGCGCCCGCCTGGAGCGAGGCGAAGCCGCGGTAGTCCGCGCTGGCGATGGCGTAGGTGAAGCCCTGCGGGACGTGGACGATCAGATTGAGCTGGCAGTTCTTACGGAACGCGGTGGGGTCGGCGTTGCCGCCGACCTGGGCGAGGTAGTCGCTGTAGGTCACCGTGAAGGCGGTGTTGTCCGGAGAGACGGCGACAGCGGCCGTTCCCTGGGGACAGCCGGAGCCGTTGACCGTGGCGACAGCGATGACGATCTTGTCCGGGGGCGGGTCGGCTATCCCGGAGGACGGGCTCGAGAGGGGAAGTGCCGTGGCGAACAGGGTGGCGATCGCGCCACCCAGAAGCAGCCCACCAGCCATGGTGCTCCAATCCGTTGCGTCGGTGTTCCGGCGGCAGCACGCGGCTGCGCGCCGCGAAATGGGGGGTGCGGCCCCCCGAGGGAACGGGGAACCGTCGCGGACCAGTGCGTTGGATCAAGCGTGACTCATTTGAGCATGCACATGACAAATACACCTGCGCAGCCCTTTCCCGGCTGTGAAGGAGCTGTGAAGACCGGGAGTGACGAAAGCGTACGTACGGGGGGTCGGGGTGGACAGGGCCATCTCCGGCCATTCGATATGCGCCGTTCACACCTGCCTCCACGGTCACGAGGCCCGTTCACCGCGCTTCTCGCCACCCACGGCCGGGCCCGCGGACGCACCGGCCCCCCGGCGGCCGTCACGGTGCGTGCCCGCCACCGCGGCGCGGGGCGGGCGCCCGGGCGCCCCCTGCCCCCGCCGCGTGACGGACCGTGTGACGTGCCCCGGCCCGGCCGTCCCATGGCACGCACACACATCCGCCGGCCCTCGACTACGGGGCGACCCTCAGGCGGGCCGAAAGGCGACGGGGCCGCGCGAATCGCCCGCCCCCTCAGCGCGCCCCGGACGCCCCTGCGACACTGAGGCACATGGATCCACGACACCTGAGACTCGGCCGCCGTCGGATATGGATGAGCAGTGCCGTCTGCTTCCTCGTACTCGGGCCGATCGGCTGGTTCTTCGGTGGCTGGATTCCCTTCGCGCTGCTGACCGTTGCCCTCACCCTCGCCACGGCGGTCTCGCACTGGCGGGCCCCCACCTGGCTCGCGCCCGCCATCGCCAAGGGCCAGTCGGAGAGCCGACGGGACGTCGCCACCTTCTGCGTGGTCATAGCGGTGAGCGGCTACGCCCAGCCGCCCGCACAGCCCGCCCCCTCACCGGCGGACCTGGCGGCCCTGCGCCTGGAGGCGTACCGGTCCGCCGCGGACGACGATCTCTCCGAGGAACTGCGTCTCCTCGCGGCCGACGCGCTGGCCGCCGCGGACCACGCCAACGCCGAGGACACCCCGGCGGGCTGGCGGGCGGCACGGGCGAGCGCGGAGCGGTTGGCGCACGCCGCCCAGGAGGGAAATCCGTACGTACGGCAGCTGCTCATCCAGTGGGTGGAGGGCAACCCGGCGGGCGAGCGCTAGCCGAGCGCCGGAGCAGGGTCCGCGCGTCCCGCGGTACCCCTCAGGGCCGCTCGAAGAACTGGATCACGCCTCCGGCCGAGAAGCACAGCGCTCCCACGAGGGTGCCCCAGTTGGCGATGTCGACGTTCACGAGGCTTCCGGTCTCCGGGCGGGTGAAGGCAGCCAGCGCCGAGACGAGGAAAAGCACGGATCCGAACTGGTTGACCGCGACGATCCACCATCCGACGTCGCCGGCGAGGACGCGCGGACGCCCGTGGCAGACCTCCACCAGCGCGAGATGGCCGGAGACCAGGAACAGGACGCACCCGACCATGTCGGGGGCCCAGATCAGCCGGTCCGTCTGCTGGACCGAGAGTCCCTGCAGCAGCGAGTCCAGCAGGTTGACGCCGAACACGAGCGTTCCCACGAACAGCAGGAAGGTACTGAGCCAGTCGATCCGGCCGGGCTCGTAGCTCCACCATCTCCAGCGCCGCCCGGTCAGCGAACCGGACTCGCTGTCCCGGCGGGGAGCGTTCACCGCCTGGAGCAGTGAGGCGTAGCCCCCGGTGTTGAAGAACAGGCCGCCCGCGAAGTAGATCCAGGCGCCGGTCGCGCCGCCCGGGCCGAACTGGGCGACCCCGGCCCCGAGGGCGAACAGGAACCCACCGAGTGTGAACGCGGCCGCGGCGATGGCGTTCAGCCGGCGCAGCCGGCCGATCGACACGGTGTCCGCCCGCTTGGGACGGGCCTCCGGCTCACCCGGGGCGCTCACGGTGAGCAAGCCGCGTTTGCGGGCCAGCCGCGATTCCCAGACCGCGGTGCGCCCGTCCATGAGACGCCAGGTCAGCCGGGTCGTGAACGGACCCGCCCCCTCGGAGCGCGCTTCGGTTCGACTCACCTGGCGACCTTAGCCCGCCGCGGCGAAAACCGGCGTTCGCCCGCCCCGTCACCCTTCGGGTGGTTTCCGTGGGGAGGACGGACCCCGTGCTCGGCCGTGCTCGGACCGCGGGTTCAGGCAGGCTTGCTCAGGCAGGCCGGCTCGGTTCGGTGTGCTCGGACCGGCCGGCTGGACCGGCTGGTCTCGCCGCGCGAGGTCGGTGCGCTCAGGACTCCGCCTCGCGCCTCAGGAAGTTGCTGACCTGACCGGCGAGGCTGTCCCGGACCGTGTCGGGACGCGCGCCCGCGTCGACGGCCGTGTCGTTCTCGATGCCGCCCGCCCAGAGGTGGCGCTCGGTCCACTCGTCGTCGACCTTCAGCTGGATCTGGATGTCCATACGGTGCAGGACGGCTTCGGGGCCGGCGGCGAAGAGGACCGCGGTGGCCCGGCGCAGGGGATAGATGTCGAAGCCCTCGATGAACTGGCAGTTCCGCCAGTCGAGGAAGGCGCTCTCACCGTCGGCGCCGACGCGGATATCGATCTGCCCGTCTTCGAGGTGGATGCCGAAATGCTCGGTGGCGCGGTTCTCGACGGTCACCCGGAATCTGAAGTAGGTGAGTTCCTCGGCGGCGTCGTCGCGCCCCTTCGGGGGCTCCGCCTTTTCCACGCCATGGACGCGAACACGCAGGCCGGCCTGCTCGTCGTACTCCTGCCAGTCCCCGACCACGTTCGGCTCGCGCACAGTTCACCTCTCCACTTCAGAGAGTTGTTCCTATCTGTGCCCTCAACGAAGTGTCAAATGCACCGAACATGCCGTGGCCAGCGATTTCCCCTTTCTTGATCGGCGATCAAGCCGTACCCAGCCAGAACCTTTCCACGAGGCCGGTGAGAGGCATTTACGTGCGTGCTACACATCACGTTTCCCGGACGCCTCACGCGCCCTCGCGCAGGCGCCTCAGCTGTTCGTCGAGCGGGCCCAGGCCGACATCGCGGCGCCGTTCGTCGACGGTCCCCGGCCGACGTACGGGATACGGGCGCAGGGTGACGGGATCGACGCGGGTGCCGTAGTACTGCGGCAGACCCAGTTCGACGGCGCAGTGGTCGGCGATAAAGGCGTGGTGCAGGGCGGGGCAGCGTCCGTCGGCCGCGGCCTGGGCGATCAGGTCCCGGCAGCCGAGCTGCAGGGCGAGGTCCGGGGCGTGCAGCAGGATCATCAGGGCCGCTGTCGAGGCGGGGGTGCCGACCTGGTCGGTGGTCGGCCAGCCGTGCCGCCGGACGATCGTCCCGAGCGCTTGGGCATTGCCCGCGCGGCACGTCACGAGGGCGTCCCGCCACGACCCGGCGGGACCGTCGCGCGCCTGGCGCATCAGGCTCCGCTCCTCGTCGGCCCTGCGCACGAGCTCCTCCGCGAGGGCCCTGGCGAGCCCAGGGACCATCGGTGCGGCGCCGCCGCCCCCGGGGCGCGCCTCGGCGTCCCCGGCCGGGTGCCCCGGGACGACCTTCACGGCGCCCCCTGAAGCACCATCGAGAACCACACCTTCTTCCCCGTGAGGCCCGGGTCGGCCGGCGCGATGCCCCAGTCGTCGGCCAGCGCGGCGATGATCGCCAGTCCGCGTCCCGACTCCTCGGCTCCGCCCGCCGTACGCGCCGCGGGCAGGGCGGACGAGCGGTCGGCGACCGACACGCGCAGCTCGCGCGGGTCGCACTCGACGATGACGGTGATGGTGTCGCCGCGGTCCGGGCTGCCGTGTCTGAGGGCGTTGGTGAAGAGTTCACCGGTCGCGAGCACCGCGTCGTCGGCGCGCTCGGGCGGTATCCGCAGGCGGGTGAGGTACGCGGAGACCATCGCCCGCACACCGGGCGCCCGCGAGGGATGCGCCGGGACGGTGGTCCGCAGGAGGTGCGCCCCTCGTACCGGGCTGGAAGGGGTGTTCCTGGGCACCGCGGCCCCGGAGGGCACGGGAACCACGGGGAGGCCGGAGGCCGCGGACGGCGTGGATCCCGCGGAAACGGCCGGGGCGCCCGCCGGCCCGGAACCGACGGAGGCCGCGGACGGCATGGAGGGCGCGGACTGTGCGGACGGCATGGAGGGTGCGGGAGAGGCTGGGGTCCCGGACGGCGTCGGCGCTGCCTGTGCGGCGGGCTCCGCCTCTTCCGTGGGGCGGGCATGGAGCGCGTGGTCTTCCGTCGGGTGCACCCCCTGTTCCGATGCCCGTGTCTCGTGCTCCAGAGCCCGGATGTCGGGGGCCGGTGAAGCCGACGGCCCGCGGCGCGGCGCCCTGGATGCCGTCATCGGTCCTCCTTCGGGTGCAGCCCGGGGGGAGGTCGTCTCGGCGGCTGCCCGTGCAGCCAACACGTCGGACTGCCTCGGCGACCAGGGGGTATTCGGGTTGTCCGGTTGCAAGCGCGTAGTGGCGTGGGATGTATGTTCGATCTTGTGAGGAACGGGAGCGGGGGCCGGGCGACGGTGTCCCTTGACGGTGGCACCGGCCGAGCCGGCCTGTGTGACAAGCGGGTGCTGGTCACCGGCGGTACGCGAGGACTCGGCGAGCAGATCGTGCGACTGCTGTCCGCCGAGGGCGTGCGGGTGGCCACGTGTGCGCGCACCGCGCGGGGTCTGGAGACGCTGGCCGCTTCGCTGGGCCCCGGACTGTTCACCCGGCCGCTCGACGTCACGGCGCCCGAGGAGCTGGAAGGGTTCGTCGAGGACACGGCGGAGCTCTTCGGCGGCCTGGACGGTGTGGTGGCCTGCACGGGCGGATCTCGCGGCGGCGGCTTCGAGCAGGCGAACGCGGAGGACTGGGCGGCGACCTGGGCGGTGAACGTCGGTCACGCGACCCGGCTGGTGCGGGCCGCGGTCCCGCATCTGCGGGCCGCGGGCGGCGGCTCCGTCGTGGTGATCTCCTCGATCTCCGGCTGGAAGCCGGGACCGCCCGCGCAGTACTCGGTCGCGAAGTCCGCGCAGATACAGCTGGCCTCGTCGCTGGCCCGCGAGCTCGGTCCGGACGGGATCCGGGTGAACGCGGTCTCCCCCGGTTCGATGCTGATCCCCGGCAGGCGCTGGGACCGGATGCGCCGGGAGGATCCCGAGGCGTTCGCCCGCTTCGTGGCTGCGGAGCTGCCGGGCGGTGCCCCGGTGGCGCCGCAGGAGGTCGCCCGGGTCGTGGCGTTCCTGCTGTCGGACTGGTCGAGCGGGATCTCCGGCGCGCACCTCCCGGTCGACCGCGCCCAGAACGCCCCCTCCCCCGAGGGGTACTGAGCCCCTCGGGGGTTCGGCGGCACCGCTCGCGGTCATGACATCGCGCCCGGTCCGTCGGTGACCTGCCCGCCGCTCATGCCGCCGCCCCGAGGACCCCGCGGGAGCGGCGTTCAAACTCCTGCACGACGGGTTCGCCGCGGCGGGGTTCGAGGCGCCTGCGGAAGTCACGCAGGGCCTGGACGGAGCGTTCGCTGTGGACGGCGCCGAGGGTCTCGAGTGCCAGTGTCGCGGTGCCGACCGCCTCGTCCAGGCGGTCCTGCTGGAGGTGCGCGGTCGCCAGGACCGAGCGGCTGATGGCCTGGCGCCTGCGCCGGTCGGCGCCCGAGCCCAGCGACTCGCTCGCCGTCCGCTCGGCCTGGCGGGCGAGCCCCAGGTCGCGGAAGCACAGGGCGGACTCGGCCTGGAGGTAGTGATGGTCCAGATAACGGACCCACTCCGACTCCTGCTCGGCCCCCTTGCTCGCCGCCAGCTGCTGCTCCGCCAGCCGCAGCGCCTCGGAGGCGTCGTCCGGGCGGGCCTGCGCGGCGTGTCCGCGCGCCGACATGGCGTACAGCCGCATCAGGCCGAGGGGGCTGCCCGCCCCCTGTGCCGTGACGATTCCGGCGCGGGCGAGCGCCACCCCCTCGTCGGGGCGGCCGAGGTTGGTGGCGAGGTGGGAGAGCCCCGCGAGTATCTGGCCGCCCAGCACCCGGTCGCGGCCCTCGGCACACAGACGCAGGCCCTGTGTCATGTAGCGCTGGGCGAGGCCGTACTCCCCCGCGTCGTACGAGCTCCAGCCGGCCATCGCGGCGAGGCGCGCGGCGGCCGCGTACAGCCTGCGCCGCTGTCGGGACGGTGTCCCGCGCTGCTGGAGCATGGGGACGACCTCGGTGGACAGATAGTGCACGATGCTGGTGCGGACCCCGCCGCCACCGTAGTGGTTGTCCATCTGGTCGAACACGGCGATCATCGCGTGCACCTGCTCGACCGGTCCGCCGCTCACCGGCAGGGTCGGGGAGACCGTGTCCTGGTGCTCCAACAGCCAGAGCAGCCACTCGCGTTGAGGGTTCGTCAGGGCCGCCGCGACGAAGGGAACCGAGCCCAGGAGACTACGGCGGGAGATATCGGTGGAGCCCAGTTCCGCCAGCGTGTGCAGGGTCTCCGCCACGTCCTCGCCGTAGACGAGCGCCCTGCTCGCGACCGGGCGCTGGGGATCGGAGTGGAAACCGAGGTCCGCCGGCGATACGGCGCGGCCGAGCCGCTCGGACAGAACGGTGGCGATCAACTCCGGTGTAGTTCCCCGCGGTTGCTGACCCTGGAGCCAACGCGTTACGGACGCCTTGTCGTAGTGGGAGTCCGTGCCCTGGCGGCGCCCCAGTTCATTGACCCGCAGGGCGAGGGAGGCGTAGGAGCAGCCCGCTTCCTTGAGAGCGGCCCCCAGCACCCGGTTGCCCCCGGCGGTCCTACCGGCGTTCTTCGCCTGTCCCTCGGTCACGGTGGCCATCCCGTATCGCCTCACATCCGCGTGCGGCTGCGCTCCGACCCATACCTGCCGAGACTTCAATTCCGGTACGAACGAGCACAGTTGAGCGTGATCGTCGCCGAATGTGCGACAGGTCACCCGATCACTATGGTGGCCCGCCCACTGCCCGTGCAACCGACGTTCTGATAATTTCAGAACGATTCGCATCGCTCTGTCACTGTCATCGACCGCGTGGCACACTGCACGCCGAGACGGCCGTTCCCGGGAGGTAGGACGTGAGCGAGAACCGCTCCGGCGGCAGCGCGCCGACCGTCCTGCGGATGGTTCTCGGGAAACGGCTGCGACAGCTGCGGGAACAGGCGGGAGTCTCCTTCGAGGAGGCGGCACGTGCCATCGAGGTCACGGCTCTGACGGTCCGCAGGATCGAGAAGGCCGAGGTCGGGCTCCGCATCCCGTACGTAAGGGAGTTGCTCCGTACCTACGGGGTCCCGGCGGCGGAGATCGACGACTTCCTCGCCCTGGCCAGGGAGGCCAACCAGCCGGGCTGGTGGTACAAGTACCGCGACGTACTGCCGGAGTGGTTCAGCGCCTACGTGAGCCTGGAGAGCGAAGCCAGCGTCATCCGTCTCTACGAACCCCACTACGTTCCGGGCCTGTTGCAGACCCACGACTACGCCACCGCGCTGATGCGCGTCGGTTTCCCCAACGAGCCGGAGGCGGACATCGCCCGCCGCGTCGCCCTGCGGATGAAGCGTCAGGACCTGCTCGCCAAGTCGGAGGCCCCGGCCGTCTGGGCGATCCTGGACGAGACGGTGCTGCGCCGGCCGGTGGGCGGGCCCGAGGTGATGCGGGCCCAGTTCGACCGGCTGACCGAGGTCCTGGACATGCCGAAGGTCCGGATCCAGATCATGCCCTTCGGCGCGGGCGCCCATCCGGGCGCGTTCGGCCCGTTCCACCACTTCCGCTTCGGCTTCTCCGAACTCCCCGACATCGTCTACACGGAGAGCCTGGTCGGCGCGGTCTACGTCGACCGGCCCGACGACGTCGTCAGCTATCTCGAAGTACTGGACCGGATGTCCGTACAGGCGGAGCCGGTCGCTCGGACCAGGGCCATCCTGGGCGAACTGCGTAAGGAGTTGTGATCCATGGGATCCGTGCACAACGGCATGTCCGCGGTCGATCTGGGAACCGAGGGCTGGCACAAGCCCTGGAGCGGCACCAACGGCGGAAGTTGCGTCGAGGCCAAGCGGCTTCCCGACGGGAGCGTCGCCCTGCGCCAGTCACAGGACCCCGAGGGGCCCGCGCTGATCTGTTCCCGCGACGAGATGGCCGCGTTCATCGAGGGCGCCAAGTCCGGACAGGCCGACTTCCTGATCGCCTGAGCGGAACCCGCGCCGCACCTCCCGCGAGGCCGCAACTACGCCCCCGCAACCGGACAACCCGCACGCACACTCCCGCCGTGCGGGTTGTCCCCCCACACTGGACAGGCCGGTCGTCCCGGAGGGAGTGGGTACGGGCATGATCCTCCACCAGGCCCTCACGCGGTGCCGGACTCTTGTCGTCGAGGGTCCCGACGGTCTCGACAGGGGCGCCCTGCTCGCCGAGCTGGCCCGGCATCACTTCCTGATCCGCCCCCTGCACGGGCACCTCCATCATGTGGACCCCACCCAGCCTTACCGCGAACTCCTGTCCGCTCCGGGCCGGTTGGCCGTCGACGGCGGTCTCGTCCACGAGCTGGTCTACGGGCCCCTGCGCCGCGGGCGCTCCCGGGTGACCTGGATCCAGGCGCTCGACTTCGCGGAGGCGGTGGCCGAACGCGACGGCGCGCTCCTCCACATGACGGGCGGGACGGACGACACAGAGGCGGCCCGTGCCTACGAGCGGGTACTGCGCACCCTGGCCCAGCACGTCCCCGTGATCACCCTCGACACCGGAGAACCGGCCCGCCCCGTCCGGGTTCCCACCCGCACGATCCAGCAACTCGGCTTTTGCGTAAGCATGTTGACGATAGGTTGGAGAACCGACCGCGTGACGCACGGCAGGAGAACTCCCATGACAGACCGACCCGTCCCCGACCAGGACGCGCTGTCCAAGATCGACACCACGGTGCCGCACTCGGCTCGCATCTGGAACTACTGGATGGGCGGGAAGGACAACTACGAGGTGGACCGGGTGGCCGGTGACGCGTACCGCGAAGTCGCCCCGAACATCGAGACCATGGCCCGCGCCTCGCGCGACTACCTCATCCGTACCGTCACCTTCGTGGCCGGCGAGCTCGGTATCCGCCAGTTCCTCGACATCGGCACCGGTCTGCCCACGTACGACAACACCCACCAGGTCGCCCAGCGGGTGGCACCCGAGTCCCGCATCGTCTACGTGGACAACGACCCGCTGGTGCTGCGCCACGCCCAGGCGCTGCTGACCAGTACAGCCGAAGGCGTCACCGACTACATCGACGCGGATCTGCACGAGCCCGAGAAGATCATCGAGGCGGCGTCCCGGATCCTCGACTTCTCCAGGCCCGTCGCCCTGATGCTGATGGGCATCCTCGGACACATCCAGGACTACGACGAGGCCAGGTCGATCGTCCGGCGCCTCCAGGCCGCGCTGCCCTCCGGCAGTTGCTTCGTGCACTACGACAGCACGGACACCGACGCCGCGCTCAAGGAGGCCCAGGAGGGGTACGACGACACGGGTGCGATCCCGTACGTGCTGCGCAGCCCCGAGCAGATCGGCGCGTACTACGAGGGCCTCGAGCTGGTCGAGCCCGGCATCGTGTCCTGCCCCCTGTGGCGTCCGGAGCCCGGTACGTCACCCGAGCCCACGGACGTCCACGGAGGCGTTGCCCGCAAGCCGTGAGCGGACCCCGCCCCGCCCTCGCCGTCAGTCGGACGTCGCAGGTTCGATGTTCTGGTTGAGGCGGAACAGGTTGCCCGGGTCGAATTCGGCCTTCACGCGGGCCAGCCGCCCGTAGTTGTCGCGATAGCTGGCCCTTACGCGCTCCTGGCCCTCGTCCATCATCATGTTGACGTACGCGCCGCCCGCGGAGAACGGGTGGAGGGCTTCGGAGTAGTCGACGCTCCACTGCTTGATGACATCGGCCTTGGCCGGGTCGGGGTCCACTCCGACGAAGACGGAGGCCCAGCCGGAGTCGCGGTAGCTCCAGGCGGTGTCCGTAGGGGCGTGGTCGTGGACCGCGCCGTCGATGGGGTACATGTGCATCGTCGACTTCCAGGTCGGCGCCTCGGCACCGAACTTGGCGTGCAGGTCGACGGCCTCGGCGGGGATCTCGTCGACGAAGTCCGCCCGCCAGTACCACTGGTCGCCGGGCGGGTAGACGCCGTCGAACGCGGACTGGATCGCGGGGTGCGGCATCGGCGCCGGGCCGTGCAGCAGAGGCGCTGGCAGAGCGTCGAGCAGCGGCGCCATGTCCCGGGCCGCCGCGTCGACGTCTTCGCCGACGCGGCACCACACCACACCGCAGACCTTCTTCAGGTGCATCTCCTCCGGGAACGGCGGTCCGGGCGGGACCGAGCCGACGAGGAAGAAGCCACCCAGTTCGCGGGGCGCGCCGGGGATGAAGTCGCGGTAGGCGGCGAGGACTTCGGCGGCGAGTTCGACGGGCCAGAAGGTGGGCCCCGCGACGACCGTGCTCACCTCGTGCAGCCGGAACAGGAACGAGGTGACGACGCCGAAGTTGCCGCCGCCGCCGCGGATCGCCCAGTAGAGGTCGGGGTTCTCGTCGGCACTGGCTCGTACGCGCTCACCGTTCGCCAGGACCAGGTCGGCCTCCAGCAGGTTGTCGATGGTCAGCCCGCACTTGCGGGTGAGGTGTCCGATGCCGCCGCCGAGGGTGATGCCGCCGACGCCCGTGGTGGAGATGATGCCGCTCGGTGTGGCCAGGCCGTGCGCGTTGGTGGCGCGGTCGACCTCGCCCCAGACACAGCCGCCGCCGACGCGTACCGTGCGCGCGGCCGGATCGACCTCGATGTCCTTGAGCGGGGAGAGGTCGAGGACCACGCCGTCGTCGCAGGTGCTCAGGCCCGCCCCGTGATGACCGCCGCCGCGCACCGCGAGCGGGAGAGCGTGGTCGCGGGCGAAGCCGATGATCAGGGCGACGTCGTCCGGGTCGGTGCAGCGCGCCACCAGGGCCGGCCGCCGGTCGATCATCGCGTTGTAGACGGCGCGGGCCTCGTCGTATCCGGAGTCCTCCGGGCCGATCAGCTGCCCTTTGAAGCCGGACAGTTCCTGGCGCGCCGCTTGTACCGGTGTGATGGACATGTGCATCCCCGTATCTGGGGACCGCCCCAGGTCCCGGCACACGGGCCCTGGGCCGGTCCCCGCCGATGGGTCCGATGTGCCCGTTCTAGCCCGATTCATTATCAGCGTACATCCGTGGCACCCACCCAGCTCGGCGACCCGGACTGCCTACGTTTCACCGGCTGTCAGCAGGCCCAGGTCCGCGGCACGGACGGCGGCCTGCCGCCGGGTGCGTACGCCGAGTTTGTCCAGGACGGCGGAGACATGATGGTCGACCGTGCGCACCGAGACGACCAGGTGTTCGGCGATCTCCCCGTTGGTCAGCCCCCTTGCCAGCAGCCGCATGACCTGGACCTGGCGTTCGGTGAGACCGGCGGGATTCTCCCGGGTCACCGCGAGCGGGCCGCGCGGGATCCTGCGCAGTCCCAGCGCGCGCAGCTCCGCGCGGACCAGCCGGGCGAGCGGCCCCGCGCCGAGGGAGTCCAGCACGGCGAGGGCGGCGAGCTTGTCGTCCGGGTCGGGACTCTCGGCGAGCGCGGCGGCGTGCTCGTACGGGCAGCCCGCGGCCTGCCAGGCGTGCGCCGCCGCCCGTCCGGAGCCCGCGGCCTGGAGGGCGTAGGGATGGCCGGACGGGTCCGCGGGAACGGGCTGTCCGGCTTTGGCGAGCCAGTAGCCGAGCTCCGCGCGGTAGGTGACCGCCGACAGCCGGCAGGCCTCCTCGTACCCGGGCCCCGCCGCCGCGAGGACGGCGGCGGGGTCACCGCGCAGCCAGGCCCACTCCGCCCGTGCCGCCGCCACCGGGGCGGTGCGCTGGAGTTCCGCGCTGCGGTCCGCGATCTCCCGGGCGCGCACCAGCAGTTCGTCCGCGCCGGCGGTACCGCGGCGCACGCGCACCCTCGCCAGCACGGTCAGCGCGGGGCAGCGGGCGGGCGCGAAGTCGTGCGCGCCGAGTTCGGCGTATTCCTCGGCCTCGTCCCAGGCACCGGCGGCGAACCGGCGCAGTGCCAGCTCGACGTTGAAGTAGCCGAGGAAGCCCAGGTGTTCGGCGCGGTCCGCCAGTTGCCGGGCCGGAGCGAGAAATCGGTCCGCCTCCGCGTACTCCAGGTTCTCCAGAAGGGACCAGATGATGTTGGCGTACGCCCGGCAGGCGTGCTCGACCTCGTCGGCCGCGAGGGCCACCTTGAGGCTCTCCTCCAACTGGGGCCGGCCCAGCGGGTCGCCGGCCCGCCAGCGGGCGGTGCCGACATTGTTGAGGGCGTGGGCCAGGATCTCCACGTCCCCGGCCCGGCGGGCCAGTTCGATGGCGCGCTCGCCGAAGGCGACGGCCTGCGTGTGCCGGTCGGACAGCATGTGCAGCTGGGAGGTGTTGCTGAGGGCGAGCGCGAGGAGCCGGTCGTCGCCCGCTCCCTCCAGGACGGCGATGGCCTCCCGCGCGGCTTCGCGCGCCTGCCCGGCGTCCCCGGCCCACCAGTGGATGCGCGACAGCCAGCGCAGATCGGCGCCGAGCGCCCGGGTGTCGCCGAGTGACCTGCGCAGCGCGACCGCCTCCCGCTCCGCGCGGACCGCGGCCGCGGAGTCCGCGATGGTGTAGCTCTCGATCGCGAACCGCTCCAGGAGACCGGCCCGTTCGGCCGGACCGAAGAGATCGCCCCGTTCGAGTACGAGGCGCAGATGGGCGGCCGCCTCGCGGTGGGCGCCCGATCGGGAGGCGTCGAGGGCGGCGTCCGGACCGTAGCGCGCGACGGCCTCGGCGTCGCCCGCCTCCGCCGCGTGGTGGACGGTCCGGGAGGCGTCGGAGCCCGGCGCTGTCACGAGCACGGCGAGCACCCGCCGGTTGAGCTCGATCCGCCGTGCGGCGGGCAGCGAGTCTGCGATGGCGCGGCGGATCAACTCATGGCGAAAACAGGCTCGTCGGGGGGTGACCACCAGCAGGCCGCGTTGTTCGGCGGCCGCCAGCACTGCCATCCCGTTGGGCAACAGCGCGTCGGCCAACGGGCGTTCGACGGCGGACGGCACCACGGCCAGTTGCTCCAGTGCGTCCCGCGTGGTGTCGTCCAGTCCCCGGAGCCGGGCCAGCACGGCGTCGACGACCGTCGGCGGTACGCCCCCGGTCCCACCGGCCGCCACCACCTCGGCGACGAAGAACGGGTTGCCCGAGGTGACTTCGTAGACCTGGGCGGGATCCAGTCCGCCGGCCGCGCTCATCCGGTGGACCGCCGCCGCGGAGAGCCGTTCGAGTGGCAGCCGGTGCACACGCTCGGCCCGGGAGACCTGGCCGAGGAGATGGCGCAGCGGGTGTTCGCGGTCCAACTCGTCGTCACGGTAGGTCAGAACGAGCACCGCCGGAAGCCGCTCCACCCTGCGGACGAGGAAGCGCAGGGCGTCCAGCGACGCCTCGTCGGCCCAGTGCACGTCCTCGACGACGAGTACGACGGGATGCGGCGCGCATCTCAGCTCGGCGCGCAGGGCGTCGTACACCCGATGACGGTCGCCGCCCTCGGTGAGTGCTCGGGCCAGGTCCGCGCCGACGCTGCCGACGAGGTCGCGGAACGGTCCGAGCGGGCGGCGCGTCGTGAGGTCGTCGCACGCTCCGACCAACAGGCGCGCAGTACCCGGCAGCACCTTGGGCAGTGCTTTGACCAGGCTGGACTTCCCGATACCTGCCTCGCCGAAGACGAGCGCCACGGACCCGGCGCCGTCGGCCGCCTCGCGCGCCGCGGCAGCCAGTCGAGCGAGTTCAAGGTCCCGTTCGAGGATCCCCCGATCCACGGCGCAATTCTGGCACGCGGCGCCCCGGTAGGTGCGGTGCCGGTGAACTCACCTACAGGGAAAGCTGGTCGGGCACGGGGCACAGTCCCGGGGACGCGCCCCCGGTATCCGGATCGCAGCACCGGGCCGACGCCCGGGAGACAGCGATTCCA
Organism: Streptomyces rhizosphaerihabitans; assembly: GCF_025399795.1. Lineage (GTDB taxonomy): Bacteria > Actinomycetota > Actinomycetes > Streptomycetales > Streptomycetaceae > Streptomyces > Streptomyces rhizosphaerihabitans. Next base: position 160,389 of record NZ_JAODTZ010000018.1, read on the forward strand.
CCAGGTCGCCGACCCCGGCGACGGGAACCGCCCGGACGTCGCCGAGCGCGTCGATCAGTACGAGATCGACGCGCTCGGCGACTTGGGTGGAGCGGGCGAAGTCGGATCCTTCACCGTCGCAGGTCACGCCCTGAGGGAAGGGGCGCCCGTTCCAGGTGCGTACGTGATGTCCGTACGAGGATCACGGCCGGGTCCGCTGAAGGGTCACCCGCGGGTGACGACCGGCTCGAACTCCTCGCCGGCGGCGGCGAGGACGGGTTCCGGCAGCACCACGTACCGCGGTGTCGGACGCGCCTCGCGCAGGCTGGGAGCCGGCACGGGCGGGTCCAGCGGGGCGTGTTCGGCGGCGCGTGCCCGCCACGAGAACCAGATGATCTTCCCGCCGACGTCCGTGGCACAGCAGCCCCAGCCGTCGCTCAGGGCGGCGATCTGGGCGAGACATCCCTGCGGCGCCCTGTGCGGGCGGATGTCCTGACTGTTGTCCGAGACGGCGGCGATGAGGTGCTGGCCGTTCCACCACATCTCGATGGTCGTGTTCTTGTCGGCGGCGTGCTGCTCGATCGTGCGGAGCAGCGCTTCCGCGCAGTGGCAGACGGACTCGACGAGATTCTCCAGGTTCCAGTACCGGAGGTGCGCGGCCAGGATCCGCTTGACCTGTCCGACCCTTTCCTGACTGAGCTCCACATCGAGGTGGTAGTAGCAGGGAACTGCGGCTTTCATCGTCGTTGGCTCCTCACCGGCGAAGCTCTCGCTCCTCCTCGCCCCCCTGCGGGACCGAACCCCGAGCACGAAGCGTGAGCACTGATCGCTCCTGAGTCACCTCAGGATGAGAGGGCTACTCCATTCGTGCAACACGAGAGCGACCCCAATGTCGTTGAAGAGCCAACAAGACGCTCGGTCGCAGTACAGGCACCATGAGTGAGGGTGTCGCTCCATGACGGGGCGGCTCCCCTTCGCGTACGGCCCTCACTCGCCGGCCAGGCGAGCCGTGCGCGGTCGAGAGATCGGGAAGGTGACCAGCGTGATGCTGCTGCCTGCCAAAGCCGAGGTCGCCAGGCACCTGGAGCGCTATCGGGCATGGGAACGCCTGCTTCTCGCGACTCCCGCCGACCGTGTGGTGCGGGGGAACTTCGAGAACACCGGTTACACCCTGTGCGTCCTGATGGGGAAGCGCTGCGCGCGGGAGGCGGCGAACGCCGCCGAGGTCTATCTGCAGGACGTTCCGGCACGGATCTGAACGACGGTCCGAAGGACCGCACCGAAAGGGCCTTTCGCGGCAACGACGATTCGGGCCCAGAACCGCGGAGGCAAGACGCATGGACGCGAACACGGACACCGGCCGCATACCCGTCATGGATGTGCGGCCGGTCGTCGAATGCGGCGGACGGCCCGCCAAAGCGGTGGTCGGCGAGACCTTCCAGGTCACCGCCACCGTGTTCGTCGAGGGCCATGACGTGGTCGGCGCCGCTGTCGTCCTGTGCGACCCGAGCGGCACCCCCGGCCCGTGGACGCCGATGCGTGAACTGGCTCCCGGAAGCGACCGCTGGGGCGCCCACGTCACTCCGTCGGCCATGGGCCATTGGACCTATCTGGTGGAGGCGTGGAGCGACCCGGTGACCGGGTGGCGGCGCGCCGCCGAGGTCAAGATCCCGGCCGGGATCGACGTCGGTCTCGTCCTGGAGGAGGGCGCCGCACTCCATGAGCGGGCCGCCGCCGGGGTTCCCGAGGGGGCCGGCCGGGGCACGGTACTGGCCGCCGCGGACGCCCTGCGCGACGACGCCCGGCCACCGGCCGACCGGCTCGCGGCGGCCCTGGCGCCGGCGGTCAAGGCCACTCTGGCGGAGCATCCGCTGCGCGAACGGCTCACCCGCTCCCTCCCGT
>NZ_JAODTZ010000019.1 GCF_025399795.1 Streptomyces rhizosphaerihabitans
ACGCTCCCGAGCCGTCAGCTTGCCCTTGGCATGCTGCGCCTCGGTCGCCTTCTCACTGGGGCCGGCCAGCGCCCGGCCACGGATCGCGTGCAGCTCGGCCACACGTCCGCGCGCGTCCGTCGGTTCACCTGTGGAGCTCGTGGAGCTGGCGGTGTCGGCTTCGTCCAAAACGGTCATGTAGCGACCATACGAAGTCCACCAAGGAAAGAGGCCCGTCGACTCTGCACAGTCTCCGGACCGTTTTCCTGGTGCTCCTGAACAGAACCGCCATCACATGCAGGCGATCCGACTGCCCAGAGGGGCTTGGGCTTGTTGAGATCACACAAACCGTTGGACCGAGAGCCACCTCACATTCATGAGCGGCACATGCCGTCACCGGGGTGACGCGGACCCCCGTTCGGCGGTCCGCGCACCCCGCAGGCACCGGCTCAGCAGCCGCCGCAGTTGTAGTAGAGGACGTCCCAGTGGCTGCCCTCGTCGGCGTAGATGTTGCCGGCACCGGACTGATACTGCGGGGCACCGTCGCCGCGCAGACCTATGTAGCTGAAGGTGTTCTTGATGTACGCGGTGACGCAGGTGTTCTTGCCGTAGTCCAGCTTGTAGCCGTTCCAGTGCGAGTAGGTGCCGCTCGCGTGACCGGTCTCGGTGCCGCCGGTGATGTTGAGCGCGCAGCCGCTGGCCCCCTTGAGGGTCTGGGCGCCCTGCGCTGTGGCGAGGTTCAGCTGCTCGAACGACGTACAGGTGGAGTTGTTGCGGTCGGAGCAGTTGCCGGAGGAGGACCAGGTGATGCCGGACTGCCGGAACATCGAGGTCGCGGTGGCGTGACTGATCTTGCTGACGGCGAAGGCATCGGTGGCGGTGCCGACGACGGCGACACCGGGGGCCACGACAAGGGCGAGAGCGGTCAGCGCTGACCTGAGTCTCATCTGGGGGGACCTTTCCTGCGGAGGACCGTCGGACGGCCGTACGGGCATACGGCCGTGATTCCTGTGGGGCGGCTGTGCAGGGGGTGCATGCAGATGGTGCCCGAGTTCTACGCGCGTTCGCCAGAGGCCGGACACGTGCAACCCACCGTGACGCTGGAGCCACTCTCCGGATAATGTTGAAAGTTGAACGGAATAGGTCTACGGTTGCCCTTGTTGAGCTCGTTGAACGTTCAACAGATTTGAACATTCAAAGAACTGACGCCGTGGCTCCCCCGGAACCGCGGCCCGTCCCCCAAGGAGCACCTCATGGGCATCTTCGGCCGCAAGACCACCGACACCGCCGAGTCCGCGGGCACCGCGACGGCCACCGCCGTGAACCCGGACCTGGCCGCGCTGACCGGCGACTACACCATCGACCCGGCCCACTCGACGATCGGCTTCGTCGCCCGGCACGCGATGGTGACCAACGTCAAGGGCAAGTTCAACGACTTCGAGGGCACGCTGCACCTGGACGGCGGCGACCCGGCCAAGTCGACGGCCTCCCTCGACGTCAAGATGGACAGCATCGACACCGGGTCCGCGGACCGCGACGGCCACCTCAAGAGCGCCGACTTCTTCAAGACCGACGAGTTCCCGGCGATGACCTTCCGCTCCACCAAGGCGGAGGCCCTGGGCGGCGACAACTACCGGATCACCGGCGACCTGGAGATCCTCGGCACCACCCGGCAGCTCACCATCGACCTGGAGTTCAACGGCGCCGCGAAGGACCCGTTCGGCAACGAGCGCGTGGGCTTCGAGGGCAAGGCCGAGATCCTGCGCTCGGAGTGGGGCCTCACCTGGAACGCGGCCCTGGAGACCGGTGGCGTCCTCGTCTCCGACAAGATCAAGCTGAACTTCGACATCTCGGCGATCAAGAACGCCGGCTGAGTCACCGGCTTCCGCCGGGCCGCGTCGGCCGGCTCCGGCCGACCCGTTCGCCGCGGCGACACCCCGAGCGCGCCCGCCCGCCCTCCCCGTACGGAGGGGACGGGCGCTCCGGTTTCCTCGCTCCGGTTTCCACACGCGGTCACTTCACCCGCGCCTGGGCATTTCACCCGCCCGAGAAGGCGGGCGCCGACGCCGAGATCTCGTGGTGGGTGGTGGACGAACGGGTCGGTACGGCGCTGGAGCGGGACCTGGATCTGCTCGTGCCCCGGTGGATCGCCGAGGACTGGCCCTTCCGCCGACCACGGTTCATCGGGCGTGATCCGTCCTGGCGCGACTGGCCGGCCCTGCCGGACGCGTAGAACCGGACGCCGGAGCCGGAAGCCCGGAGCCGGACGACTGGAGCCGGACAGCTGGAGTGGATCCTCCCCAGGGACCGGGGCGGGGCTCCCGCGTCCTCGGAGTCCCCTCAGAAGCCGCCGCCGAAGTCGCCGCCGCCACCGAAGTCGCCGCCCCCGCCGTCCCCGAAGCCGCCGCCGAAGTCACCGGGGTCGAAGTCGGCACCGGAGACGTCGCCGCCGTCGTAACCGCCGCCGAAGTCGCCATAACCGGTGCCGTAGGCGGCCCCGTACCCGGGGCTCGCCATCATGCTGCCGAGCACGGTCCCGACGAGGAGGCCCGGCAGCACGCCGCCGCCGAAGTAGCCGCCGGCCCAGGGGCCGTACGCCGGGCCCGCGTCCCAGTACGGACGGCGGCCGTGGTCGGTCTCGACCTCGCGGATCGCCGGGTCCTCGCCGCCGACGAGGCGGATCCAGTCGGCTTTGCAGACCGGGACCTCGCGGGGTGCGCCGCCGGCGGGAGTCCAGGCCGCGTCGGCGACGGACGGGCCGTGGCGGGGGTCGAAGAAGCAGGGCGCCCGGCGTTCGGGGACCGGGCGGCCCTCGCGGCGCGCGGCGAGCACGGCCAGCGAGAAGCGGCCCTCCTCCAGGGACTGGGTGACGGCGCGTACGTCCTCGGGGCGCTCGGCCTTGGCCATGAAGGACTTCGCCTGTTCGTACGCGTCCAGCCCGCGTTCGTAGTCCGCGCGCATCGCGTCGTCGGCACCCGCCTCCGCGGGGTGGAAGTCGAGCCGGTCCAGCTCCTCGCCGAAGGCGGTGATGTCCTCGTCCACGACCACGCGGAGCCTGTCGAGCGCCGCCCGCTGTTCGTCCTCCTTGCGGCGCCGGTTGCGGCGCACGACCGTGTACGCGCCCGCGCCGCCGACGACGGCCACCGCGCCGACCGCGATGAGCGCTCCCACCGGGACGCCTGTGCCGTTCGTGCCGCCGCCCCAGCTCGCGGGCGCCGAACCGTGGATGTTGGCGAGCGCGCGGTCGGTGAACTCGTTCAGCTGGGTGTTCGCGTCCGACACGCCCTGGACGCTGGTGACGAGGTTCTGCACGGCCGAGCGGGACATCACCGAGGAGTCGGCGCGGGCGTCGAAGCGGTCGCCGAGCCTGATCTCGTAGAGGCCGGTGACACCGGTGGCGGTGCGCAGGTCCTGGAAGAGGTTCCGGGTGGGGAAGTTCGCGGGGAGCACGGCGACGAAGACCGGCTTGTCCGCCTTCTTGATCTTGGCGGCGAGGGCGTTCGCCTCCGCCCCGGAGAGCTGGGCGGAGGCGGCCGGGTCCACATAGACGGGGCCCTTCCGCAGGGCCGCAGCGACGGTGGAGACGTCGGTCGCCGCATGGGCCCGGGGCGCCGGGAACCACACCATCGCCAGGGCCGCGAGTGTCAGTGCGACCAACAGGCCTGGAAGTCCTCGGGTGCGTGCGGCCCTCATGCCTTTGAAGCTACCCGAACCGGAGCAAAACTGGACATCGGGAGGGTGGCTTCCCACTACGGTCGGGGCCCGGCCGAACCCATCGGCGCCGGGCCCGCCCGCCGTGGAGCACACCATCGGGCCGGCGCCCCGCAACGATCCGATTCCGCCTACCGGAACTATGGCCTCCATCACAGCAATTTCTGGCATGGACCTGATGAAGTAGCCGGATGGTCGGACTCATCCTTCGCGTTCTCCCGTTCTGAGTTCGCGAGCCGCTGCTCATCGCCGTCGGCTTCCCCTTCAGCGGCGCTCTCTTCTATGCCGCGGCGCGGGACGGGTCGGCCTTCGGCGCGTTCCTCGGTGTCGTGATGCTCCTGGTCTCCGTGTTCCGCGTCTACATCGTGATCAAGGCTCTGAAGGCCCGCAAGCTGGCCAAGGAACTCCGGAGCGCCGCCGCGGCGACGGCGGCCACGGCGGCGACTGCACCGACCGCGTCGTAAAGAGCAAGGACCGGAACGCGGGCCGACCGGGGCTGATGTCCAGCCCCGGCCGGCCCTCCACGCCCTTCCTCACCCTGCCCGGTACGCCTCCGTCAGCTTGGCCACCGCCTGCGCGTAGTGGCCGGTCAGCAGAAGATGGTCGGCGTCCGCGAAGGGCCCCGCGTTCGCCGCGGTGATCGACGAACCGATCTTCCGCTGGACGAGCAGGCGGGCCTTCGTCACGGCGGCGCGGCCGATCTTGTCGGCGCCGGACTGCTCCGCCGCCGAGGCGACCAGGGCGAGCGTCCGGAGTGCGGCCGTGCCGCCGCCCGGTACGTTCGTGAGCGTCGTGAGACCCCAGCCGTACGGGAACTGCGGGTCGTAGGAGGTGTCACCGACGTTGATCGGCACCTGGGCCGCCGACTTCGGCCAGGTGACCGGGAGCTGCCCGGTGAAGGCGCGCCTTCCGTAGAGGACGTCCGCGACACCGTCGCCCTCGGTGCCCGGCAACCAGGAGGCGACGAGGGCGTCGACGGCGCCGAGCCGGTCGCCGATGAGCTGCGGGCGGCCCGAGACGATCAGCACCGCGCACTTCATGGCCGCGCACACCTTGTCGACGGCGGCCTTGTCGGCCGCGGTCAGCTCCAGATCGTTGCCGTTGCCGACATCGCCGACACCCTCCGCGTACGGGGTCTCGCCGACGACGACCACACCGACGTCGTAGCCGCCGGTCGGTGCCGAGGCGTCCTTGGAGTAGGTGACGTCACCGCCGGCGTTCCGCATGCCCTGGAGGATCGTGGTGCCCTTGGTGATGGGGCCGGACGAGCCCTGCCACGTGAGGGTCCAGCCGCCGGTCTGGTTGCCGAGGTCATCGGCGTTCGAACCGGCGACGTACACCTTCTGGGACTTCTTCAGCGGCAGTACGCCGTCCGCGTTCTTCAGCAGGACCTGGGACTCGGCGGCCGCCTGCCGGGCCACGGCCCGGTGTGCGGCCGAGCCGATCTTCGACGCGCCGCTCGTGTCCGCGTACGGCTTCTCGAAGAGGCCCAGCTCGAACTTCTGGGTGAGGATGCGCGACACGGCGTCGTCGATCCGCCGCGCGCTGACGCGGCCGGCGTTCGCCTCGGCCGTGAGCGTCGTACGGAAGTCCTTGTACGAATACGGCACCATCATCATGTCGACGCCCGCGTTGACCGACGTGCGGACGTGCGAGGCGTAGTCGCCGGGGAGCTGGTCGATGGCGTTCCAGTCGCTGATGACGAAGCCGTCGAAGCCCATCCGGCCCTTGAGGACACCGTTGATCATGTCGGCGCGGGCGTGCATCTTCACCGGCCCCTGGCCGTCGCCGACGATGTCGAGCGAGGAGTAGGACGGCATGACCGAGCCGATACCGCGGTCGACCGCCGTCTGGAACGGGGCCAGGTGCACGGCCTCCAACTGCTGCCGGGTGACCGTGGTGACGCCCTGGTCGAGGGTGTACGAGCCCGTCGTGGACGTTCCGTAGCCGGTGCCGCCGTCGCCGACGAAGTGCTTGGCGGTGGCGAGGACCTTGTCGTCGTCCTTCAAGTCCTTGCCGCTGCGGGCGCCTTGGAGGCCCTGGACGATCGTCTCCATGGACTGGACGAGCGCCGGGTCCTCGCCGAACGACTCGTAGGAGCGGCCCCAGCGTTCGTCGCGGGACACGCACAGACAGGGGGCGAAGTCCCAGGGGATGCCGGTGGCGCGGACCTCGGAGGCGGTCACCGCGCCCGTCTTCTCGGCCAGTTGGGGATCACGGGTGGCGCCGATGCCGATGTTGTGGGGCATGACCGTCGCACCGGCGAGGTTGTTGTGGCCGTGCACCGCGTCCACTCCGTAGATCAGCGGGATCTGGAACCGCGTTGCCTGCGCCCGCAGTTGGTAGCCGTCGACCATCTTCGCCCAGGCCTCAGGGGTGTTGGGCGTCGGCGTGGATCCGCCACCGGAGAGCAGCGACCCGAGGTCGTAGGAGGCGATGTCGCCGCCCGCGCCGATCGCGCCGCGCTCGGCCTGGGTCATCTGTCCGGCCTTCTCCTCCAGTGACATCCGGGAGACGAGGTCGGCGACCCGCTTCTTCACGGGCAGTTTCGGGTCCAGGTACGGGAGTCCGTGGGCGTCGATGACGGCCTGCGGGGTCTCGGCGGGGGCCTTGGCACCCGTCACCGTGAGCTTGAGGGGGATCGTCTCGGCCGCTTCGGCGGACCGGTCCCGCAGGGTCGGGATCCTGATGATGCGGCTCGTGCCGGACGTCGTGCCCGCCGGGAAGGTGACCTCGCCCCGGACCTGGGTGTAGTCCTTGCCCGGCTCGGCGGTGCCGCCCGCGCTCTCGTATCCGACGGTCACGGGCTCGTCGATCGGGGCGGAGCCGGTGGTCGCGACGGAGACCTTCACGCTCGCGGTGCCGCCCTCCTTCACCGGGTAGACCGCGGCATCGGTCGTGACGGAGGCGCGCAGGGACTGGTCGGCCTTGCCGTACAGCTCGACGTCGTCCATGGCGAACTGCCCCTGGACACCGACCGGGAGGGTGAGGGCGTACCCCCACATCTGTGTCAGGCCGAGGACCTGGTCGATACCGCCGACCGGCTGGTAGTCCGTGCGATAAGTGAAGTCGGTGAAGGGGATCTCGATCTGTTTCCAGCCGGTGAAGTCATCGGTGAAGGAGGTCGTCCACAGCTCCGAGGCCTCGCCGTTCGCGCCGCCGTCCTTGATCTCGAAGGCGATCTTCTTGGCGTTGTCGTGGCCGTCCCACCAGAAGCGGATGCCCTTGTGCGCGGACCAGTCGTGGGCCGGCCGGCCGGCGTCGAAGTCGTGGGTGAACCCGCCGTAGCCGCTGATGTCGTAGTCGCCGGTGAGGACCTTGGCGCCCTCGGGCGCCTCCGACCGCGCGGTCAGGGCGAGCTTCGGCGGATCGTCGCTGTCGCCGCCCCAGGTGAAGATGCCCTCGGCGGGCTGGCTCGCGAAGGGCACCTCGCCCTCGAAGCGGTCGACCGGGACGGGAGCGGGATCATCGGCCGCCGCCGTTCCCGCCGAAGCGAGCGGAAGCAGTCCGGCGATCAGTGCGGCACCGGCCAGCAGAGCTGTTCTTCGTACGGAATTCCGATCGAGCCCTGTCAATGGGATCCCCCCTCGACTCTCACGTTCTTCTGACGACGTGCTTCTTCTGTTGACGTGCTTCTTGACGACGTACTTCTCGCGATCACTCACTCTTCTTACGACTTAGATCACGGCGTGAGTTAACTGACGTCCCGGCAACCCGTCAAGACTTCACGTCAGAACCGGTACACACTCAAGTCACGGCCGGATCAGGGCAGTTGTTCCTTCAAACTGTGAACGCGCGCCCCCTTGACGTGGCTCCGTAGTCGTCATTTACTCACGCCTCGCACGCCTTCCCCCCACCTCCAGAAGGGCGGCGCTCCATGAGGAGATCCACCAGAAGATCCACCCGGGCGGTCCGGCTGATCGTCGCGGGGCTGCTCGCCACCGCGGGATTCACGGCGGCAGCGCCCGCGCACGCCGCGGGCGAACAGGTCACCGCCTATCTGACGACGACCGACGACGACGGCGGACGCCATGTCGTGCGCGGGCTCCAGGCTCAGGCTCCGTTCGCCTTCCAGTCGGGCAGCGGCGGCAGCGGCGAGAACATCACCGTCGACGAGAACACCCGGTACCAGACCTTCACCGGCGGGGGCGCCTCCTTCACCGACACCGCGGCCTGGCTGATGAACAGCAGCGGCGCGCTGTCGCAGAGCACCCGCGACGCGACGATGCGCAAACTGTTCTCACCGACGGACGGGATCGGACTGTCCTTCCTGCGCAATCCGATGGGCGCCTCCGACCTCGCACGCTACGGCTACACCTACGACGACGTGCCGGCCGGGCAGAGCGACCCGAACCTGGCGCAGTTCTCCGTCGCGCACGACCTGGCCGACGTGGTACCGCTGACCAAGCAGGCGCTCCAGCTCGATCCCTCCCTGACGGTGATGGCCTCACCGTGGACGGCACCGGCCTGGATGAAGGACAGCGGGTCGCTCAACGGCGGCTGGCTGAAGTCCGAGGACTACGGCGCGTACGCCTCGTACTTCGTCAAGTACCTTCAGGCGTACAAGGACCAGGGCGTTCCCGTGTCGTACGTGACCGTCCAGAACGAGCCGACATGCTGCTCCGGCTATCCGTCGATGAGCTGGAACGCCTCGGGCCTCGCCTACTTCACGAAGAGCGAGCTGCTGCCGAAGCTCAACGCGTCCGGTCTGTCGACGAAGGTGCTGGCGCACGACTGGAACTGGGACGTGTACGACTCCTACGCCGCGGGGACCGTCGACGACGCCGCGGTCCGCTCGAACGCCAACTTCGGCGGGATCGCCTGGCACGGCTACGGCGGTGACGTCACCAAGCAGACGAGCGTGCACAACCAGTACCCGGGCCTCGACGCCTTCGGGACCGAGCACTCCGGCGGCACCTGGATCGCCAACCAGCAGCGCGAGGACATGCTCAACATCGTCGACTACACCCGCAACTGGGCGAAGTCGGTGACCAAGTGGTCGCTCGCCGTGGACCAGAACAAGGGCCCGCACAACGGGGGTTGTGGCACCTGCACCGGGCTCATCACCGTGCACAACGGGGACGGGGCGAGCGGGACGGTCGACTACACGGTCGAGTACTACACGATGGGGCATCTGACGAAGTTCGTCCGGCCCGGGGCGCAGCGGATCGCCTCCACGGCATCCTCGGCCGTCCCGAACGTCGCCTGGCGCAACCCTGACGGTTCGAAGGCGCTGATCGCCTACAACGACGGCTCGGCCGCCAAGTCGGTCACCATCAACTGGGGTGGCCAGCACGCGACTTATTCACTGCCGGGCAAGACCTCGGCGACGTTCACCTGGTCCGGGACGCAGTCGGGCGGGGGCAGCCGGTCGGGGGCGTTCGTCGGCCTGGCCGGCAAGTGCCTGGATGTGGCGGGCGGTTCGAGCGCCAACGGCACGGCGGTGCAGCTCTACGACTGCAACGGGTCCGCCGCACAGTCCTGGACGGTCCAGTCCGACGGATCGGTGCGCTCGCTCGGCAAGTGCCTCGACGTCACATCGGGGTCGACGGCCGACGGCGCGAAGGTGCAGTTGTACGACTGCAATGGAACCGCCGCACAGCAGTGGTCGTACAACTCCGCCACCGGTGATGTGGTGAATACGGCGGCCAACAAGTGTCTGGATGTCACGGACAACTCGTCGGCGAACGCCGCGCGGGCACAGATCTGGTCATGCACGGGGGCCGCCAACCAGAAGTGGCTGCTCCAGTAGGGCGGGCCCTGTCCCGCCGGTGAGGGGGACGGGCATGAGACGTGCGGGAACGGCGGCGGCCGGTGTCGTCGCCGGGGCACTGCTGCTCAGCGGATGCGGGGCGGTCGATCTGCCGCTCGCCGGGGTCCGGATGGGGGCGGACGGGGTGCCGTACGCCCTGATCCGGCCCTGTGGTGACGACACGTACCGCAAGCCGTCGCTCGACGGATGGGCCGGGGGCGACGGGAACGGACCGGCCACCACCGGCTGGGACGTACGGAAGGAGGAGCTGAGCGGGGACGCGGAGTTCCCGCTCTTCTCGCCGCCGGGCACCTGGCGGGCCCGGCACCGGGGTGCCCGGCGGCTGCTTCCCGGGCACCACTACTCGCTCGGCTTCGGCCACTACGTCACCGGCGACTCCTACAACGGGGTCGTCGACTTCTCCACCGGTGACATCGCCGCGCTGAAGCCCGGCCAGGTATGGGCCGACGACCGGGCGATGAGCCTCGGCGAGTTCGAGAAGCTCGCCGAGGACTCCTGCTGAGGCGGACCTACGCGGCCGGCTCGACGCCCGCGCGCAGCAGCCCGTAGGTGTACGCGTCCTCCAGGGCCTGCCAGGACGCGGCGATGACGTTCTCCGCCACGCCGACCGTGGACCACTCCCCCGTGCCGTCGGAGGTGGAGATGAGGACGCGGGTGGTGGAGGACGTGCCGTGCTTGCCCTCCAGGATGCGGACCTTGTAGTCGACCAGCTCCAGCTTGGCGAGCTGGGGGTAGAGCGTCTCCAGGGCCACCCGCAGGGCGCGGTCGAGGGCGTTGACGGGGCCGTTGCCCTCGGCGGTGGCGACGATGCGCTCGCCCTTGGCGAAGAGCTTGACCGTGGCCTCGTTGGCGTGGCTGCCGTCGGGGCGGTCCTCGACGATGGCCCGCCAGGACTCGACCTCGAAGTACGTGCGTGCCTTGCCCTCGGCCTCCTCGCGCAGCAGGAGCTCGAAGCTCGCGTCGGCCGCCTCGTACGTGTAGCCCTTGAGCTCGCGCTCCTTGACGCGCTCGACGACCCGGCCGACCAGTTCGCGGTCGTCGCTGATGTCGACGCCGAGTTCCTTGCCCTTGAGCTCGATGGAGGCGCGGCCCGCCATGTCGGAGACCAGCATCCGCATGGTGTTGCCGACCTGCTCGGGGTCGATGTGCTGGTACAGGTCGGGGTCGACCTTGATCGCGGAGGCGTGCAGGCCCGCCTTGTGGGCGAACGCCGAGACACCCACGTAGGGCTGGTGGGTGGAGGGGGTCAGGTTGACGACCTCGGCGATGGCGTGCGAGATCCGGGTCATCTCGCGGAGCGCGCCCTCCGGGAGCACCTTCTTGCCGTACTTCAGCTCCAGGGCGGCGACGACCGGGAACAGGTTGGAGTTGCCGACCCGCTCGCCGTAGCCGTTGGCGGTGCACTGGACGTGGGTGGCGCCCGCGTCGACGGCGGCCAGGGTGTTGGCGACGGCGCAGCCCGTGTCGTCCTGGGCGTGGATGCCGAGCCGGGCGCCGGTGTCCGCGAGGACGGTGGCGACCACGGCCTGGACCTGTGCCGGGAGCATGCCTCCGTTGGTGTCGCACAGGACGACGACATCGGCGCCGGCCTCCGCGGCGGCGCTGACGACCGCCTTGGCGTAACCGGGGTTGGCGCGGTAGCCGTCGAAGAAGTGCTCGCAGTCGACGAAGACGCGGCGGCCCTGGGCGACCAGGTGGGAGACGGTGTCGCGGACCATCTCCAGGTTCTCCTCCAGGGTGGTGCGCAGGGCGAGTTCGACATGCCGGTCGTGCGCCTTGGCGACCAGGGTGATCACCGGGGCCCCCGAGTCCAGGAGCGCCTTGACCTGGGGGTCCTCCGAGGCCTTGCCACCGGCCCTGCGGGTCGCTCCGAAGGCCACGAGCTGGGCGTGCTTGAAGTCGATCTCCTGCTGGGCGCGGGCGAAGAACTCGGTGTCGCGGGGGTTGGCGCCGGGCCAGCCGCCCTCGATGAAGCCCACCCCGAAGTCGTCCAGGTGCCGCGTGATGGTCAGCTTGTCCGCCACGGTGAGGCTGATGCCCTCGCGCTGCGCGCCGTCGCGCAGCGTCGTGTCGAAGACGTGGAACGCATCGTCGAGCTCGCTGGTTTCCGTCATGGTCTCAAGGCTCCTGTATTGAACTCGGTCTACCGGAATGACCGGCTCCACCGTCCCCCAATGATCCCTCGCGCTGCGCTCCCGGCTGAAGGTGGGCCAGAAATGCGAAAAACCCCTCGCGGGTGCGAGAGGTCTGCGCGCGGGTCGAGAACGACGGTGTCCGCCCGTACCTGGTCGTACGTGGCGGTCACTGCGGACCGGCGCGCCTGCTGCCAATAATCGTGGCGAACGAGAGCACGGGGGCAGTCTGGCACATACCGCCCCCGTGCTCACACGGTGTCTCAGGATGCGAGCACTGGGCTACGTGGTTGGTGCGGATGTACGACGAACACGTCCGCGCCCCGGAGGTACCGTCGGGCAGCGGATGCCCGGCGGGGACGAGCGCCGGGCCTGCCCAGGCGTCTGGCCGACTGTCCGCGAACGCCGTTCAGCCCAGCGACTCGTCGAGGAACTCCCGTACGTGGGAAAGGACTTGGTCACGCCCGGTGCCGCGCAGACCGATCGCCACATGGATCGAGAAGCCGTCGAGCAGGGCACGCAGCCGGGCGGCGAAGCGGTCCGGGTCGACGGCGCGGAACTCACCGCGCGAGACCCCCTCGGCGAGCAGTGCGACGAGGTCCCGGTGCCAGGCGCCCTCGATGGCCACCTGCCGTTCGCGGGCGTCGTCGTCCGCGTTCTGGGAGTGGTTCCAGACCTCCAGCCACAGCGTCCAGTGCGGGTCCCGGTGGCCGTCGGGGACGTACAGGGAGACGTAGGCGTCCAGGCGCTCGCGGGCGGTTCCGCGCGCGGCGAGCAGCCGGCCGCGCTCGGCGCCGAGGCGGCCCTCGCTCCACTCCAGGGTGCGCAGCAGCAGCTCGTCCTTGGACCGGAAGTAGTAGAGGAGGTGGCCGCTGCTCATGCCGACCTCGCGGCCGAGCGCCGCCATGGTGAGCTTCTCCAGACCGCGCTCGGCGATCATCTCCATGGCGACGGCGAGGACCTCCTCGCGCGGTGGCGCGTTCTTCCGCGCACCGGCCATCCGTGACTCCCGATTCTCAGACCTTCGGCTGCTGCTGGGTGATGCAGTGGATGCCACCGCCACCCGCGAAGATCGTACGTGCGTCCACCAGGGTCACGGTCCGCTCCGGGAAGAGCCGCCGGAAGATGCCCGCCGCGATCTCGTCGCGCGGGTCGTCGAAGCCGCACAGGACGACGCCGTCGTTGCAGAGGTAGTGGTTGATGTAGGAGTAGTCGGCCCAGTGGCCGTCGGCCTCCAGGACCGTCGGGGCCGGGACCTCGACGACCTCGATACGGCGTCCGCGCGCGTCGGTCTGCGCCTTGAGCAGCCCGATGACCTCCCGGCTCACCTCGTGGTCGGGGTGCGCCGGGTCCTGCTGGGAGTGCGCGACGATCACGCCGGGCCGGGCGAAGGCGGCGACGATGTCGACGTGGCCGAGCGTGCCGAAGCCGTACGGGGGGTAGTCGCCGGTCAGACCGCGCGGCAGCCAGATCGCCTTCCGGGTGCCGAGCTGGGCGTGGATCTCCGCCTCGACCTGCTCACGGGTCCAGCCGGGGTTGCGCTCGGGGCCGAGCTGAACGGTCTCGGTGAGCAGCACGGTGCCCTCGCCGTCGACATGGATCGCGCCGCCCTCGTTGACCAGCCGTGAGGCGTACGCCTTCGCCCCCGCCAGGTCCGCGACCTCGGCGCCGATCTTGGAGTCGTGCTCCCAGCGGGCCCACTCCTGGGCGCCCCAGCCGTTGAACGTCCAGTCCACGGCGGCGAGTTGCCCCTGCCCGTCAGTGAGGAAGGTGGGGCCGATGTCGCGCATCCAGGCGTCGTCCAGTTCCCGCTCGACGGTGTCGATGCCGGGGCCGAGGAGTTCGGCGGCCGGTGTGGACTGGCCCGGACCGCACACCACGGTGACCGGTTCGAAGCAGCGGACCGCGCGGGCCACCGCCGCCCAGGCCGCCCGCGACTCGGCGAGGTCCTCCGGGTTGTCGAAGGTGGGGTTGGGACCCGGCCACGCCATCCAGGTGCGCTCGTGCGGGGTCCACTCGGCGGGCATGCGGAAGCCGTCGGCGGCAGCAGACATGGGTGATCCTTAGAGGCTGTCGATTACAGGAAGTACAGGCGGTTGAGGGAGACCGAGTCGGCGGGATCGGAGCGCAGCGGTTCGCCGTCGAGGGTGACCAGGCCGGTGCGCCCGTCCACGTCGACCGCTCCGGTACGGGAGTTGAGGCGCAGGTCGGCGGGGCCGATGCCCCGGGTGCCGCGGACCGCGACACGGCGGCGGCGGGTCGGCATGCTGTCGTTGCCCTGGTCGAGCGCGGCCTGCGCGACGAAGGCCACCGAGATCTCGGCGGGGGTCGCGCCGTGCGCCCCGAACTGCGGCCCCAGGACCAGGGGTTCACAGGTGTCGGTGGCGGCGTTGGGGTCGCCGACGACACCGTAGGCCGGGAAGCCGGACTTCAGGACGAGCTGCGGTTTGGCGCCGAAGTACTCGGGGCGCCAGAGCACGATGTCGGCGAGCTTGCCGGTCTCGATGGAGCCGACCTCGTGGGCGAGGCCGTGCGCGATGGCCGGATTGATGGTCAGTTTGGCCATGTAGCGCAGGACGCGTTCGTTGTCGTGGTCCTCGGGGGCGCCGAACTGGGCCTTCATCTTCCCCGCCATGGCGAAGGTCCGGCGCACGGTCTCGCCGGCGCGGCCCATGCCCTGCGCGTCCGAGGAGGTGATGCCGATGGCGCCCAGGTCGTGCAGCACGTCCTCGGCGCCCATGGTCCCGGCGCGGATGCGGTCGCGGGCCATGGCGGCGTCGCCCGGCAGGTCGGTCTTCAGGTCGTGGACGGAGACGATCATGCCGTAGTGCTCGGCGACCGCGTCCCGGCCGAACGGCAGGGTCGGGTTGGTGGAGGAGCCGATGACGTTCGGGACGCCCGCCATCTTCAGCACGTTCGGGACGTGGCCGCCGCCGCAGCCCTCGATGTGGAAGGCGTGGATGGTGCGTCCTTCGAGCACCCTGAGGGTGTCCTCGACGGACAGGCATTCGTTCAACCCGTCGCTGTGCAGGGCGACTTGGACGTCGTGTTCCTCGGCGACCCGCAAGGCCGTGTCCAGGGCCCGGGTATGGGCGCCCATGTCCTCGTGGACCTTGAAGCCGCTCGCGCCGCCCTCGGCGAGCGCCTCGATCAGCGGCGCGCCGTCGGAGGACGAACCCCGGCCCAGGAAGCCGATGTTGACCGGCCAGGCGTCGAAGGCGCCGAAGGCGTGGCGCAGCGCCCAGGGCGAGTTGACGCCGACGCCCCACACCGGCCCGAACTCCTGGCCGATGATCGTGGTGACGCCGGAGGCGAGGGAGGCCTCCATGATGCGCGGCGAGAGCAGATGGACGTGCGTGTCGACCGCTCCGGCGGTGGCGATGAGTCCCTCGCCGGAGACGATGGACGTACCGGTACCGACGACGACGTCGACGCCGTCGAGCGTGTCGGGGTTGCCGGCCCTCCCGATCGAGCAGATCCGGCCCTCGCGGATGCCGATGGACACCTTGCGGATGCCCTGGACGGCGTCGATCACCACCACGTTGCTGATGACGACGTCGCAGGTGTCCCGGACGGCGGCGGCCTTGAGGTGCAGTCCGTCGCGGGCGGTCTTGCCGAATCCGGCGAGGAACTCGTCGCCGGGGAGCTGGGCGTCGGACTCGACACGGATGGTCAGCCCGGAGTCGCCGAGCCTGACCCGGTCACCGGCGCGGGGGCCGTGGGTGGCGGCGTAGGCGTAGGGATCGATACTCATCGGCCGGCTCCTTCGTCTCCGGGGTGTCCGTCGGCTTCTTCGACTCCGCGGTGCCCGGCGGCCTCTTCTGGTCCGGAGTGTCCGGCGGCCCCTTCCGCTCCGGAGTGTCCGGCGGCCCCTTCTGGTCCGGGGTGTGCGCCGGTTCCTTCCGCTCCGGAGTGTCCGGCGGCCCCTGCGGCTCCGGGGTGTCCGCCTGCTCCTACGGCTCCTTCTGCTCCGGAGTGTCCGCCTGCTCCATCCGCTCCGAGGTATCCGCAGGCGGCGGCCCTGCGCAGGGCCTCTTCCTTCGCTCCGGGCGCGTCCAGCGGGCCGTCGACCAGACCGGCGAAGCCGATCGCGATCCGCTCGCCGCCGATCGGCACGAAGCCGACCTCGGCGCTCTCGCCGGGGCCGAAGCGGACGGAGGACCCCGCGGGCACCGCGAGCCGCATCCCGTAGACGGCCGCCCGGTCGAAGGCGAGCCGCGGGTTGGCCTCGAAGAAGTGGAAGTGGGAGGTGACGGAGACCGGCACGCTCGCGGTGTTGGTGACCGTGAGCCGCAGGACGGCCGGGGGCTCGGCGTGGGCGGCCGCGGGCAGCAGCGCGCCGGGGGCCCGGTCGCCGAGTCCGCCGCCGATGGGGTCCGAGACGACCGCGAGCCGCGAGCCGTCGTCGAAGACGGCCTCGACGTGCACCTCGGTGACGACGTCCGCGACGCCGGGCAGGACGTCGTCGGGACCGAGGACGGACCGGGCCGCCTCGATGGCCTCGGCCAGCCGCCCGCCGTCGCGGGCGGTCTCGCAGACGGTGTCCGCGATCAGCGCGGTGGCCTCCGGCACGTTGAGCCGCAGTCCGCGCGCCCTGCGGGCACGGGCCAGCTCGGCGGCCGAGAACAGCAGCAGTCGGTCACGTTCCGTGGGGGTCAGTCTCACGCCACGACACCTCCTCGCCTTCCTCCAGTTAGAGCATCACTCTAAACGTCCGATTCATGGAAGGGAAACATTGACGGACAAGCATCGGAGACGCCACATTGAACGTCGCTCTAACTCTTGGTGCTTCCCGCACCACGCCAGGCGGCCGTCAAAGGAGACCAGCCATGCCGATCGAACAGCGCGGAGTCGACACCATCCCCGACGAGGAACGCACCAGCGGACCCCGCGACCTGGTGTCGATCCTGCTCGGTTCCAACCTCTGCCTCGGGGTGATCATCTTCGGCTGGCTGCCACCCTCGTTCGGGCTCGACTGGTGGTCCTCCGTGAGCTCGATCGTGGCAGGCACGGTCGTCGGAACGGCCCTCACCGCGCCGCTGGCCCTCGTCTCGCTGCGTACCGGCACGAACCTCTCCACCTCCTCCGGCGCGCAGTTCGGCGTACGCGGACGACTGGTCGGCTCGGTCGTCGGCCTGCTCCTCGCCCTCGGCTACACCGCGCTGACCGTGTGGATCGGCGGCGATGTGATGGTGGGCGTCCTCGGCCGCCTCTTCGGCCTGGAGGCGAACGGCCTGGCGTACGCCGTCGTCTACGCCCTGCTGGCCGCCGCCACCGTCGCGGGCGCCGTCTACGGCTACCGCGTGCTGCTCGCCATGTCCCGCGCCCTCGCGATCGGCATGACGGCCCTCCTGGTGGTCGGCGTGATCGCGTACGCCCCGCACTTCACCACCGCGGCGCTCCCGGAGACCGGCGGCTATCTGCTCGGCTCGTTCTGGCCCACCTGGCTGCTCGCGGCGGTGGCGGCCGGCCTGTCGGGCCCGATCGCGTTCATCACGCTGCTCGGCGACTACACCCGCTACATCTCCCCCGAGCGCCACTCCTCCCGCACGGTCCTGCACGGCACGTGGCTCGGTCTGATCGCCGGCCTGCTGGTCCCCCAGCTCTTCGGCACCTTCACGGCGTACGGGGCCCGCGCGGCCCTGGACTACGCGGGCCCGCTGGTCTCCACGTCCCCCGGCTGGTACCTGGTCCCGCTGCTGCTGGCCGCCTCCGCGGGCTCGGTGGGCAACGCCGGTCTGATGCTCTACTCGATGGGCCTCGACCTCGACGCGATCCTGCCCCGCGCCTCGCGTGCCCGCGCCACCTGCGCGGTCGCCGTCGTCGCCATGCTCTGTGTGTTCGTCGGCCACTACGCCTGGAACGCCCAGTCCGCGATGACGTCCTTCGTCCTGCTGCTGACCGCGATCGGCACCCCGTGGGCGGTCATCACGCTGATCGGCTTCGTCCGCTGCCGCGGCGTCTACGACCCCGACGCCCTCCAGGTCTTCAACCGCCGCTCCCGCGGCGGCGTCTACTGGTACAAGGCCGGCTGGAACCTCCGGGCCACGGCGGCCTGGGCGCTGGGCGCCTTCGTCGGTCTGCTGGCCGTGTCCCTGCCGTCGTACGAGGGGCCGCTGCTGTCCCTGACCGGCGGGGTCGACTGCAGCTTCGTCCTGTCGGGACTGGTCGGCGGCATCGTCCACCTGGCCCTCTCGCCGAAGCAGACGTCACACGGCGTCGAGTCCGGGCAGGAACCGGCTCGCGCCGAAAGCAGGCTTTAGATCGCTGAACCAGGTGGCGCGCTCGTCGTACGCCGCGAAGAACGGCCGCCCCACCAGGCCCGGATCGCGGGCCTGGATGAGGTGCAGCGCGAAGACCTTCTCACCGGCCACCTCCGCCGTCCCGTCCACGCAGACCTTGCCCGGCATCGCCGACATGACCGGGCCGCGCACGGTCCGCGCGAGGCCGGACACCTGGGCGTAGGCGTCTCGGAAGATCTGATGGCAGCGGGCCAGCGGCACCCCGAAGTAGCCCTGCGGGCCGGTGTCCCGCTCGACGAACTGGTAGTAGGGCACCGCGCCCAGCGCGGTCGTCTCGTTCCACAGCTCGGCCCACGCCCCGGCGCTGTCGTTGATGCCCCTGACCAGCGGCCCCTGGCAGCGGATCACGGCCCCCGTGTCACGCACCCTGCGCATCGCCGCGCGAACGGCCCGGGGCCGCAGCTCCTGGGGGTGGGTGAAGTGGGCCATCAGCGCGAGGTGACGGCCGCTCGCCACCACCTTCTCCAGCAGCCGCAGCAGTTCATCGGCGTCGCGGTCCGTGAGGAAACGGTACGGCCAGAAGGCGAGCGCCTTGGTGCCGATGCGGATCGAGCGGATCGTGTCGATCTCCAGGAGCGGTTCGACGTACCGGCGCAGCACCTCGGTGCTCATCACCATCGGGTCGCCGCCCGTGATGAGCGCGCTGGTGACCTCCGGGTGGGCGCGCAGATAGGCGGAGGTGGTGGCGATGTCGTCGGTGGCGATGCGCAGGTCGGACTCCCCGACGAACTGGGGCCAGCGGAAGCAGTACGTGCAGTAGGCGTGGCAGGTCTGGCCCTGGCGCGGAAAGATCAGCACCGTTTCCGGGTACTTGTGCTGGAGACCGGGAAGGCGACGGCCCTCGTGCACGGGGACGTTGGCGTCGAGCTGGCCGGAGGGATGCGGGTTGAGCTTCATCCGGATCTCGTGGGCCGCACGCAGCACATCTGCCTTCGGGGCCTCCTGGGCGAGCAGGTCCGCCATCTGCTTGAGGTCGGGCTCGGGCAGCATCTCGGCCTGCGGGAACGTCAGCCGGAAGATCGGGTCGTCGGGCACGGCCGCCCAGTCGATCAACTCGTCGACCACGTAGCTGTTCGTACGGAACGGCAGGACGGCCGCGACGGCCCGCAGGGCGAGTCGCCCGTCGGGCGGCAGTGACACGCGCTGGAGCAGGCCGTCCAGGTCACGCGGCGTGAAGGCACGGAAGCGGGGGCTCGTGCCGGAGGATCGGGGGCTCGCGTACGGAGCCGGGTGGAGCGCAGAACCCATTGGTGCCGGAGCCTCTATTCCGTGAACGAAGCCGCTGGCCGCAATTCGACGAAGGCGGTCGCCCGCGCATCGTACTTCTCCGCGAAGTGCTGGGTGAGCAGCGCGTGGAGGTGGCTTTCGTCGTCCACCACGACCAGTTCGTGCGCTCCGGGGGCGCTCAAGGCCTCGCTGTGCGCCGACAGTTGGTCCAACCGGTGACGGGCCATGTACGAAACGAGGTCGTGCCCGGCGACGTACAGGGCGTCGTCCGCGTAGACGAAGCGGCAGCTGAACTCCCGGCGTCCGTCGGTCGCGTCGACCAGGGTCACCGGCAGATGGGTGAACCGGTCCATCGGCTTGCTCTGCTGCCAGAGCTCGTCGAAGCGCTGTTCGACGAAGGTGCCGAGCGGGGAGCGGACGGCGACTTCGAGCTGGACGCCTTCGCCGGAGAGGCGGCCGACCGTGAGGAAGGAGACCAGGGAGCGGTCGTCCCAGCGGTAGAGGGTCACACCCGGGGACGTGGAACACAGGCGTACTTCGAGGAGTTGACGGCAGTCCTCGTCGAGCCGGAGCGCGAACCGGTCCAGGGTGCGCAGGTTGCGCATGATGTCGCGGCGGATGTCGGCGCTCTGTTCGCCCAGTTCACGGCCGCGCAGGATGACCGCCAGGGAGTCGGGGTCCAGAAGCAGGATCTGCACACGGGCGCCGTGCCCGGTGGCCGCCTTGATGCCACGGAACAGACGTTCGGAGAACTGCGGGCCGAACACGCTGGAGAACGTGTCGAGGACCTTGACGTTCGAGGTCGAGCCGTAGACCTGGGCACTGAACCACTCGTAGTCCAGCCGGGTGTGCTCGCGGACCCGGCCCTCCTGGGCGCGGCTGATCAGCGGACCGATCACGAAGACGGTGACGACGACACCGACGATGTCGGTGCCGAGGTTGAGGGCGAGGTTCTCCTCGTAGTTGTCCATCCGCGAGCTGCTCCAGAGCAGCAGTGCGGCGACGACGGCGAGCAGACCGAGAACCGTGAGGCTCTGGGGCCGGCGCGGGGTGCGCAGGGTGCGCAGCAGCCAGCGCGGTCGTGACAGCGGCGACCTCGCGCTCACCTGCGCTCCCTCCGTGGCCGTGCGGGCGCACAGGAGGACACGCTCCCCCCGTGGAATCTTTGGATACCCGTGTCGTCAGGACGCTACGCGTCGAACGAACAGCCGGTCCCCGTAACCCTGTTGGGGCGACGGGGACCGGCGGGGTGCCGCGGAGCCGCGGGCGGGGCGGAGTGTCGCCGACCTGGCGGGTCGGCCCGGCGGCTCGGCCCGGCAGGTTGATCCAGAGGGTCGGCCCGGCCCAGCGAGTCGGCCCGGCCCAGCGGGCCGACCCGTCGGGCTAGCCCGACGGGCTAGCCCAGCGGGTGCATCCAGCCGTGCTTGTCCTCGGTGATGCCGCGCTGGATGTCGAGCAGGGCCTCGCGGAGGCGGAGGGTGACCTTGCCGGGCTCACCGCCGGACTGGCGCCACTCGGTGCCGGCGCGCTTGACCGTGCCGACGGGGGTGATGACGGCGGCGGTGCCGCAGGCGAAGACCTCGGTGAGGGTGCCGTTCTCGGCGTCGGTCTGCCACTGGTCGATGGAGACGCGGCCCTCCTCGGCGGTGTAGCCGAGGTCGCGGGCGACGGTCAGCAGGGAGTCACGGGTGACGCCCTCCAGGATGGAGCCGGTGAGGGACGGGGTGACGATCTTGTCGCCGTACACGAAGTACAGGTTCATGCCGCCGAGTTCCTCGATCCACTTGTGCTCGACCGCGTCGAGGTAGCAGACCTGGTCGCAGCCCTTGGCGGCGGCCTCCTTCTGGGCGAGGAGCGAGGCGGCGTAGTTGCCGCCCGTCTTCGCGTCGCCCATGCCACCGGGGACGGCGCGGACGCGGTCCTCGGAGAGCCAGATCGACACCGGCTTCACACCGCCCGCGAAGTAGGCGCCGGCGGGCGAGGCGATCACGAGGAAGAGGTACTCGTTGGCGGGCTTCACCCCGAGGCCGACCTCGGTCGCGATCATGAAGGGGCGCAGATACAGGGACTCCTCGCCACCGTGCGCGGGAACCCAGTCCCGGTCCTGGTGGACCAGCGCGTCACAGGCCTCGATGAAGGTCTCCACCGGCAGCTCCGGCATGCCGAGCCGGCGGGCGGAGGCCTGGAAGCGCTTGGCGTTCTTGTCGGGGCGGAAGGTGGCGACGGAGCCGTCGGGCCGGCGGTAGGCCTTGAGGCCCTCGAAGATCTCCTGCGCGTAGTGCAGGGTCATGTTCGCCGGGTCGAGGGAGAGCGGACCGTACGGAACGAGCTGACCGTCGTGCCAGCCGCGGCCTTCGGTCCACTTGATGGTCACCATGTGATCGGTGAAGTGTCGGCCGAACCCGGGGTTGACCAGAATCGCCTCGCGCTCGGCGGCGGAGAGCGGACTGGCGGAGGGCTTGAGCTCGATCGTGGGCTGCGTCATGAGTGGTTTTGTCCTTCACCGGTTGTATGTGACGGGCCGCGCTCACGCCCGAACTGCCAGTGGCCAGTGTCAGGACGTCCGAGCATTCCCTCATTCCGCGGCTCCGCCTTCGATTATCGCGCGCGAAGAACCGTGGACGAAACGGTTTGACCCCTCCCTCGCCTGAAGGCGGGGGATTCCTGGATCAGGCGGCCTCCGGGAGCGGCGCTCCCGGAGGTCTTGGGCCCTCGACGCCAGCCGGGTTGAGACCAGCCCGGTGGAGCATCACGCGGGCGGAGTTCTTGTCCCTGGGGGACACGGCTCCGCACGCGGTGCAGTTGTAGGTGCGTTCGGACAGCGGGAGTGCGTGCTTGGTTCTCGCTCCGCACCGTGCGCAGTCCATAGTGGTGTGCGCGGGGTTGACCAGATGCACAATTCGGCCGTGCTTGCGGGCCATCTCGACCAGGGCCTTCTTGGTGGCGCCAATCGCCGCGTCAGCGGCCTTGCGGGCCATGCATGTCTTCGCCAGGAACTTCGGGCGGAAGTCCTCGACGGCGATCGCGTCATGGTCGCTCACGACAGACCTGGCCCACTTACGCGCCGTGTCCTGACGCTGCCGAGCGATCTTCGCGTAGGTCTTCGCCCGCCACCTCTTCGCCTCGCGGTAACCCTTCGAAGCGGCCCGCCCCTTCTTCGGTCTACGGCGGGCCACCATCCGGTCGTACCGGGTCAGCTTCGCCCGGGCCTTCATCCCGTGCTGCGGGTGCGGAAGGTCGTGGGCGTCCGAGGTGGTGGTCGCAATCTCCTTGACGCCCCAGTCGACCCCGAGCACCGCGCCAGTGGCCGGGAGCGGCTGGACTTCGGCCGGGACCACGAACGACGCCCACCAGTGCCCCACCGCGTCCCGGTGGACGCGGACGCTGGAGGGGTCGGCCGGAAGTTCACGGGACCACACCACCGTCAGCACGATGCCGCCCGCGAGGTGCAGCCGTCCGCCTTTCAGGCGGAACCCGCGCCGGGTGTAGTTCAGCGTCGGCAGGGCCTCGCGCTTCTTCTTGCACCCGGGCATCCCCGCGCGGCGGTGCACCGGCAGCCGGTCCTTGACGTCCTTCTGCGCTTTCGCGCGCGACGTACCGAAGTCCCGGATGATCTGCTGCTGCGGAACGCTTGCCCCGTCACGGAGCCACGGCGTGGTGCGGCGGGCCTCGGTCAGCATCCTGTCGAGCCGGGCCGGGCCGCACGTCAGCCTGTCGTCCGGATGTGCGTGGTTGTGGGCGTGCACGGCCCGGGACTTGGCCACACACTCGTTCCACACCCACCGGCAGCGGTCCCACTCCGCCATCAGCTCGGTGCGGGCCGTGGCCGAGACCCGCAGCCGGAACGTGTACCGGGCCTGCCCCAATCCCGCACCCCCTTCCCGCGCCGACATCTCCCACACCCCCGCCCGCATCCCGATAACTCCGCCCCACCTACTGGACGACCGTACGTACGAGCCCCGCACATCCGCACCCCATCCCCGCCACGACCACCCCCGCCAGCGAACACGGGCACACGCGTTCGCCCAGGCCTGGCCCCGCCGGGCAGACCGCAACGGCGCGCCGCACCCAGCCCCGGACACCTCGCAAGACATCTGGTGAATACGGCCAGAGGGGATGGCCCAGAGGACCGATGGTGGCACCCGGCGAGGGCACAGCAAAGCCGCCGAGTGCGGATGCGACCCGGCGGCTGCTACGGAACGTAGGTGGTGCGCCGGGTCAGCCGGCTACTCGCAGGGCCAGCGCGTCGCCGATTTCCTCGGTGCTGCGGGCGGGCTTGCCGACCCGCTCGGCGAGATCGACGGAGACCGCGTCCTCGATACGGGCGGCCTCGGCCTCGTAACCGAGGTGGCGCAGCAGCAGGGCGACGGACAGGACGGTGGCGCTGGGGTCGGCCTTGCCCTGGCCCGCGATGTCGGGCGCCGAGCCGTGCACGGGCTCGAACATCGAGGGGAACTCGCCGCTCGGGTTGATGTTGCCGGAGGCGGCGACGCCGATGCCGCCGGAGACGGCCGCGGCGAGGTCGGTGATGATGTCGCCGAAGAGGTTGTCGGTGACGATCACGTCGAAGCGCTCGGGCTGCGTGACGAGGAAGATCGTCGCCGCGTCCACGTGGATGTAGTCCGTGGTGACCTCGGGGAACTCCTCGGCCACCTTGTTGAAGACGTTGGTCCAGAGGTGGCCCGCGAAGGTCAGCACGTTGTTCTTGTGGACCAGCGTCAGCTTCTTGCGCGGGCGGGCCTGCGCGCGGGCGAACGCGTCGCGGACGACCCGCTCGACACCGAACGCCGTGTTGACGGAGACCTCGGTGGCGATCTCGTGCGGAGTGCCCTTGCGGATGGTGCCGCCGTTGCCGGTGTACGGACCCTCGGTGCCCTCGCGGACCACGACGAAGTCGATCTCGGGCTGACCGGCGAGCGGGGTCTCGACGCCGGGCAGGAGCTTCGACGGGCGCAGGTTGACGTGGTGGTCGAAGGCGAAGCGGAGCTTGAGCAGGAAGCCGCGCTCCAGGACGCCGGACGGGACCGAGGGGTCACCGATCGCGCCGAGCAGGATGGCGTCGTGCCCCTTCAGGGCGTCGAGGTCGGCGTCGGTGAGGGTCTCACCGGTGGCGTGGTAGCGCCGGGCGCCGAAGTCGAACTCCTTGGTCTCCAGCTTCACGTCCTGCGGAAGGGCGGCGGAGAGGACTTTGAGCCCCTGGGCCACGACTTCCTGGCCGATGCCGTCACCGGGGATCACTGCGAGATCGATGCTGCGAGACATGACGGCACCGTACTCCTTGTCCCATGGGATGACACGCGATGTCCGCCATACGGACAAGCGGTGTCGGAACACGTCTACCCTTCGACCGGTGTTCACCCGTACGCATGAACGCCGTTGGCGCGCGATGGGAACTTTCCAGACATGACCGCTCCCTCCAGGGGAACTCCCCCCGGACTCCCCGTTCCCGATGTCGGCATCCCGCACGAGCTCGCACGCAACATGAGCATGGCGGAGCAGTACGAGTACCTGAGGACGAGGCTCACGCGGCGCCGCGCGCTCGTGGCGGCGAGCGCGTTCGCGGGCGGCGGGCTGCTGGCCGGCTGCGCCACGGACACCAGGGCCCCCTCCCGGGTGACGTCCGGCTCCTCGCCGAACCCGGCCACCAGCCGGGTACCCGGCTCAGCCGTCGCGCCGTTCGGCCGCCACCTCGCCTTCGGCGCGGACCCGAAGACCCAGATGCGGATCTCCTGGCAGGTGCCGTTCGCGGTCAGGAAGCCGTACATCCGGGTGGGCCCGACGCCCTGGGCGCTGAGCCGCAGGATCGAGGCCGAGGTCCGCGATCTGCACACACCGGGCCTCGCCGGGCAGCGGGCGGCCCTGGACCAGTACTACCTGCACGCGGCACTCGACGGGCTGCGCCCCGGGACGACGTACTACTACGGGGTCGGCCACGAGGGCTTCGACCCGGCGAGCAAGGAGCGGCACTCCACGATCGGCCACTTCCGTACGGCGCCCGCGCACCCCGGGAAGTTCGTGTTCACCGCCTTCGGGGACCAGGGCGTCACACCCGACGCACTCGCCAACGACCACGTGCTCCTCGGCCGCGGTCCCGCCTTCCATCTGCACGCGGGCGACATCTGCTACGCGGACGGGATCGGGCTAGGCCTGGACTCGGACACCTACGACCCGGCGGCCTGGGACCTGTTCCTCAAGCAGACCGAGACGGTGGCGAAGACGGTGCCGTGGATGGTGACGACCGGCAACCACGACATGGAGGCCTGGTACTCGCCGAACGGCTACGGCGGCCAGTCGGCGCGCTGGACACTGCCCGGCAACGGCTTCGACGCCCGGCACGCGCCGGGGGTCTACTCGTTCGTCTACGGCAACGTAGGCATCGTCGCGCTGGACGCCAACGACGTGTCGTACGAGATCCCCGCCAACAAGGGCTACTCGGGCGGCAGGCAGACGGCCTGGCTCGACAAGAGGCTCGGGGAGCTGCGCGGGCAGGTCGATTTCATCGTCGTCTTCTTCCACCACTGCGCCTACTCGACGTCGACGCACGCCTCCGACGGCGGTGTGCGCGACGCCTGGGTGCCGCTGTTCGCCAAGCACCAGGTGGACCTGGTGATCAACGGACACAACCACGTGTACGAGCGCACCGACGCCGTCAAGGGCGGCAAGGTGGGCAAGCAGGTGCCGGTGGGTGCCTCGACCGATCCGACCCGGGACGGGATCGTCTACGTCACGGCGGGCGGGGCGGGCAAGAGCCTCTACCGCTTCCCCATCGGGGTGAAGGACAGTTACGAGGGCAAGGTCACGCGGAGCGAGTCCGTGGAGACCTTCCACTGGACGAAGTCGAAGCGGCAGAAGGCGGACACGGTGGAGTGGTCGCGGGTGCGGTACACCGGCTTCTCCTTCCTCTCGGTGGAGGCGGAGGCCGGTTCCTCACCCCGGCTCAAGGTGTCGGCGCTGGCCCAGAGCGGCGAGCGCATCGACCACTTCGAGGTGCGGCGCGGAACCTGATGCACCGCACGGCGGCCGGCACACACCGCTCGGCGCCCGGCGTCGGCGCACCGAGGTCACCCGGCGACGGCCAGGGCCGACGGGCGGCGCGGGCTGTCAGCAGGTCGAGGTGCGGCGCGGGGCACGACCCCGCGCCGCACCCCTGCGGGTGCGGCTCCCGGTCGAGAGGGCGGCGGGCCTCAGTGGCCCGTCGCTCCGCCGTTGTCCCTGCGGTCGAGGGCGCGCTGGAGCGCGGCGGCGGCGTTCTTGCGGTCGGACTCGCTGCTCGTGCGAGAGAGGTGACGGACTCGGCGGACGGTCGTCTCGGCCATGATGAATCGACTCCTTGCCTCCGGCGGGGCCCACACGGGCGGCCGGAAGTGCGGTGAGGGATTTACGAGACGCCGGAAGGGGCGGGGAGCGGTGCCGCAGGGGTTGCCTGCCAGGGGCTCCGGCTCACGACCGCCATTCGCTTGGTCGAGCGAGACGTTCGGCTCCTACAAAGCTAGGCGAGGACCGGGCATCTGTCTCCACAATTACTCGGACTTCCTACTATCTGAGACGGCGGATTACGTCACACCGCTCCGACCTGGGACTTCGGTCAGAGCACGTCGCCGTCCCGCCAGTCGAAGACCAGCGGGTACGCCGGGTCGAGGGGGCCCACGGCCGCGCCGGGACGGACGAAGGTGGTGCCCTCCTCGTCCGGGAGACGGACGGCTCCTTCCGGAGTGAGCACGCAGACGCGGCCCGGCCAGAGCTGCCAGCCCCGGACCGCGTACAGGGCAGCCCCGTCCTCACTCGCGGAGAGCGCGCCGAGCCCGTACGCGCCCTCGATGATCCGTTCCAGCTCGGCCATCACCCGTCCGCCGAGCCCCGTACGGCGCACGTCCTCGCGGACGCCGACCGCCTCCACGTATCCGACCCGCAGCGAGCGGCCCCGGTACAGGACGCGCCGCTGGATCACCGAGCCGTGTGCCGCGAGGCCCCGGCCGTCATGGACCAGGACGTGCAGGCCGCCGAGTCCGTGATCCCAGTCCTCGTCCCTGAAGTCCCCGTCGAAGGCGTCCTCCAACAGGGCGCGAGCGGAGCGGAGTTCGGCGGGGGCGAGGTCCGCCGTGTGGGCGGTCCGCAGTCGGATGGCCATCCGGCCAGTATTCACACGGGAGACAGGAATCCCAGCCCCCTCACGTCACCGCCCCGAAAAGGCGACGCCCACCCCGTACGGACATCGGGCATCCGGCACCCGATCCGAGCGCCTAACCGTTCAAAATAACTTGACCAGTTAGAGGCATGCATGGTGGACTAGCCCAACCATCAAAGACGCCTTCAGGGGTTAGGGGATCCGATCATGAGCAGTCGCCCGGTCCACCACGGCCACCCGGTGCACCACCGCACCACCACCGTCCGCGGTCACCGGATCGCCTACCGCGAGGCCGGCCCCGCGGACGCGCCCGTCCTGCTCCTCCTGCACGGCTTCCCGACCAGCTCGCACATGTTCCGGGACCTGCTGCCGCTGCTCGCCGACCGCTACCACCTGGTCGCCCCCGACCACCTGGGCTTCGGCCGCTCCGCCGCCCCGGCCGCCGCCGATTTCCCGTACTCCTTCGACCAACTGGCCGGGATCACCGACGAGTTCACCGAGCAGCTCGGCATCGAGGAGTACGCGCTCTACATCCAGGACTACGGCGCCCCGATAGGTCTGCGCCTGGCGCTCGCGCACCCCGAGCGGGTGACCGCGATCATCACGCAGAACGGCAACGCGTACGAGGAGGGGCTGGGCGCCGACGCCTGGGCGCCGGTGCTGGCGCTGATCGCGGAGCGCACGCCCGAGACCGAGGCGCCGGTCCGCGCGATCAGCAGCCCGGACGGGATCCGGTGGCAGTACCTGACCGGCGTGCCGGACCCGACACTGGTCAGCCCGGACGCCTACGAGCACGACGCCGCCCTGATGGCCCGTCCCGGCCAGCCGGAGATCCAGCTCGACCTGATCTCGGACTACGGCTCCAACTTCGCGCTCTACCCGGCGTTCCAGGAATACTTCCGCGCCGGCCAGGTCCCGCTCCTGGCGGTCTGGGGCGGCAACGACGAGATCTTCGTCCCGGAGGGCGCCCTCGCCTTCCGCCGGGACCTCCCGGACGCGGAGATCCATCTGCTCCCCACGGGGCACTTCGCCCTGGAGACGCACGCGGACCAGGCGGCCGCGCTGATCGGGGACTTCCTCGGCCGGCACGTGTGAGCCGGCGGCGCGGCGCACGGCCCCGACGCACCGCGGAAGCCCCGGCGCACCGAGGAACTGGAACCGCCCCCGCTCCACGGACGGGGGAGACCGTGGGGCGGGGGCGGAGTGGGTGACGGGCGGCCGGCCCGGGGGCCGGCCGCCGCGTTCGGCTGTCAGCCCATGTGCGGGTAGCCGTAGTCGGTCGGCGGAACCAGCGTCTCCTTGATGGCGCGGGTCAGCGTCCAGCGCATCAGGTTCTGCGGGGCGCCCGCCTTGTCGTTGGTGCCGGAGGCACGGCCGCCGCCGAAGGGCTGCTGGCCGACGACGGCGCCGGTCGACTTGTCGTTGATGTAGAAGTTGCCCGCCGCGTAGCGGAGCTTGTCCATCGTGTACGCGGCCGCCGCGCGGTCGCCGGAGATGACCGCGCCGGTGAGCGCGTAGTCGGACGCCGACTCCATCTGGGTCAGCATCTCGTCGTACTTGTCGTCCTCGTAGACGTGCACGGCGAGGAAGGGGCCGAAGTACTCGGTCGTGAAGACCTCGTTCTCCGGGTCCGAGCACTCGACGACGGTCGGGCGCACGAAGTAGCCGACGGAGTCGTCGTACGAGCCGCCCGCGACGATCGTGCAGGTCGGGTCGGCCTTCGCGCGGTCGATGGCCGCCTTGTTCTTGGCGAAGGACCGCTCGTCGATGACCGCGCCGATGAAGTTCGACAGGTCGGTGACGTCACCCATGGTCAGGTAGTCGACCTCGGCCGCGAACTCCTCCTTGAAACCGGAGTTCCAGATGGAGGCCGGGACGTAGGCGCGGGAGCTCGCCGAGCACTTCTGGCCCTGGTACTCGAAGGAGCCGCGGGTCAGGGCGGTCTTGAGGACCGCGCGGTCCGCCGACGGGTGGGCGACCACGAAGTCCTTGCCGCCGGTCTCGCCGACCAGACGCGGGTAGGAGCGGTACTTCTCGATGTTGTTGCCGACCGTCTTCCACAGGTACTGGAAGGTCTTGGTCGAGCCGGTGAAGTGGATGCCGGCGAGGTCGCGGTGCTCCAGGGCGACCTTGGAGACCTCGATGCCGTCACCGGTGACGAGGTTGATGACGCCCTTGGGCAGGCCCGCCTCCTCCAGGAGCTGCATCAGCAGCACGGCGGCGTGGGTCTGCGTCGGGGACGGCTTCCACACGACGACGTTGCCCATGAGCGCCGGAGCGGTGGGCAGGTTGCCCGCGATCGCCGTGAAGTTGAAGGGCGTGATCGCGTAGACGAAGCCCTCCAGCGGACGGTGGTCCATGCGGTTCCACACGCCCGGGGAGTTCGCCGGCGGCTGCTCGGCGAGGATCTGGCGGGCGTAGTGGACGTTGAAGCGCCAGAAGTCGACGAGCTCGCACGGGGTGTCGATCTCGGCCTGCTGGGCGGTCTTCGACTGGCCGAGCATGGTGGAGGCGGCCAGCGTCTCGCGCCAGGGACCGGCCAGCAGCTCGGCGGCGCGCAGGATGATCGCGGCGCGGTCGTCGAAGGCCATCGCGCGCCAGGCCGGAGCGGCGGCGAGGGCCGCGTCCACGGCGTCCTGGGCGTCCGCTTGCGTGGCGTTGGCGTAGGTGCCGATGCGCGCCTTGTGGTTGTGCGGCTGCACGACGTCGAAACGGTCGCCGCCGCCCATGCGCCGCTCGCCGCCGATGGTCATCGGCAGGTCGATCGGGTTCTCGGCCAGCTCCTTGAGCTTGACCTCCAGGCGGGCGCGCTCGGGCGAGCCGGGGGCGTAGCCGTGCACCGGCTCGTTGACGGGGGTGGGGACCTGGGTCACAGCGTCCATTTTTTCCGTAACTCCTTGAGTCGAGCGGGTGGTTCGGTCTCAGCCCTTGGTCAGGATCGAGCGGGCGAAGAAGAGCAGGTTGGCCGGC
Organism: Streptomyces rhizosphaerihabitans; assembly: GCF_025399795.1. Lineage (GTDB taxonomy): Bacteria > Actinomycetota > Actinomycetes > Streptomycetales > Streptomycetaceae > Streptomyces > Streptomyces rhizosphaerihabitans. The sequence continues at coordinate 30,220 of NZ_JAODTZ010000019.1, forward strand.
TTCTCCGCCAGGCGCCGCATGAAGTAGCCGTACCAGTCGGTGCCGTACGCGGTGTAGACGCGCATGCGGTGGCCCTCGGCGGCGAGCCGCACGTGCTCGTCGCTGCGGATGCCGTAGAGCATCTGGAACTCGTACTCGTCCAGTTTGCGCCCGGCCGTCCGCGCGAGCTCCTGGGCGATCGAGATGAGACGGGGGTCGTGGGACCCGATCATCGGGTAGCCCTCGCCCTCCATCAGGATCTTCAGGATGCGGACGTACGCCTTGTCGGTCTCGGCCTTCTGCTGGTACGCGACCTCGGCGGGCTCCTTGTAGGCGCCCTTCACCAGACGGACGCGGCTGCCGCTCCCGGCGAGGCGGCGGGCGTCGGCCTCGGTGCGGAACAGGTAGGCCTGGATCACACAGCCGGTCTGCGGGAAGTCCTTCCGCAGCTCCTCGTGGATGGCGAACATCGAGTCGAGGGTGGTGTGGTCCTCGGCGTCCAGCGTGACGGTGGTGCCGATGGCGGCGGCGGCCTCGACGACCGGGCGGACGTTGGCGAGGGCCAGCTCGTGACCGCCCTCCAGTGCCTGTCCGAACATGGAGAGCTTGATCGACATCTCGGCCTTGGTGCCGAGGCCGAGCTCTTCGAGGCGGCCGATCAGCTCCAGGTACGCGTCACGGGCGGCGTACGACTGCTCCGGGGTCGTGATGTCCTCGCCGACGACGTCCATCGTGACTTCCAGGCCCTTGCCCGTGAGGTCCTTGATGATCGGGACGACCTGGTCGACGGTCTCCCCGGGGATGAAACGGTCGACGACCGGCTTGGTCACCGGGGCGGCCGAGATCAGACGGCGCATCTTGTCGCTGCGCGAGGCGGCGAGAATCACGGGACCCAGCACGGGGCACCTCCACAACGAAGTCAGCAGGAGGCCGAATCCCGAGGACTCGGGTACGGCACGGAGAACCACCGTGAAACCTAGGGATCTCTCCGATCCTGGGCCATCGACAGCTGTCACGCATCCCTGCCCCAGATCTCAGACATTTGTATGAAGAGCCCTCGCAAATGCGCGAGAATGCCCGGGTGAGCGGTGAATACAGAGGCGACTACCAAGAGCTGGTCGACGAGATCTCGGCGCTCCTCGGCGTCCCCGCGACGCTGGAGAACCGTGATTTCGAGCTGATCGCCTTCGGCGCGTACGACAGCGAGGGCGACCTCGACCCGTCCGCCCTCGACCCGGTGCGCACCCGCTCGATCCTCACCCGCAGGTCCACCACGACGGTCCGCACCTGGTTCGAGGGCTTCGGCATCACCCGCGCGACCGGGCCCGTCCGTATCCCGCCGACCCCGGAGGCGGGCGTCTACCGGGGCCGGATCTGTCTCCCGGTCCGGCATCGGGGCGTCGTCCTCGGCTATGTCTGGCTGCTCGACGACGACCCGGGCCCCACCGACGCCCAGCTGGCCGGCGCCATGCAGGTGGCCTCCCGCATCGGCGCGCTGCTCGCGGACGAGGCCCAGGCCGGCGCGGATCTCACCCGCGAGCTGCGTGCCGTCCTGACCGCCGAGCGCGGCTGGCAGCGCGACATGGCGGTGGCCGAGCTGCGCACCGCGCTCGGCCCGCGCGGCGACGGCCTGCACACGGTGGTGTGCGTGGCTCCGTGGCCCTCGGCCGACCCGGACGACGCCCCTTCCGCCCGTACGGTGGCGGGGGCGACGGCGCTGTGCACCATCCCGTGGGGCGCCACCGGCCAGAGCCTGGCGCTGCTGGTCCGGCTGCGTTCGCCGGACGTCCTGACCCCGGCGCTGACGGCGGCCACCCGGTTCGTACGGGAGGCGGAGGGCGGGCGCGGCGAGGGCGGCCCCACCGGGTCCGGGCGTCCGGGCGGTGCGGCGGGAGCCGCCGCGAGGGGCGGCACTTCGGCGGCCACACCTCCGGGCGGCGCCTCGGGAACCTCCGCGGACGGGACGACGCCTGCCCCTTCCCCTCGCGGCACCCCGGGAGCGGCTTCGCCCGGTGGCACCTCGGGAGCGGCATCCCCTCGCGGGACCTCAAAAGCCGCTTCCCCCGGCGGGACGGTGGCTGCCGGGATCGCCGGGGCCCGGGTGGGGCTCGGGGAACTGGGTGCCGCCTGGCAGGAGGCGTCCGCCGCCGCGCGTGCCGTGCTGGCCGAGCCGCGGCTCGGCCCGGTCGCCGAGTGGGGGGCCATCGGCCCGTTCCGGCTTCTCACCGCGCTTCCTCCGGAGGCGGCCCACGATCCCGTCGTACGGGCCCTGTTGGCCCCCGCACACCGGGAACTCGCGCGCACCGCCGAGGCGTTCCTCGACCGGGCGGGCCAGGCCGGACGCACGGCGGCCGAGCTGGGCATCCACCGCCAGACGCTCTACTACCGCCTGTCCCGGGTGGAGCAGCTCACGGGCCTCGACCTGGACGACGGCGAGGACCGGCTGCTGCTGCACATGGCACTGAAGGGGGCGCGGCTCTAGGCGCCGTCAACAGCCCCTGGTTCCCGGGAGGTTCACTTGGCCTCGCGGACCCCTGCGATCACCCGTCGCAGACCCTCGGCGAGGTCGTCCGCGGTGGACGCGGTCGCCGGGTCGAAGAGCCACTGGACCATCAGGCCGTTGAGCAGCGCCTGGTAGAAGCCGCCGAGCGACTTCACGGTCTGCTCGTCGAGCGTCTCCTCGTCCTGCCCGGTGAACATCGCGACGAGTCCGGAGCGCCCTTCGATCTGTGCCTTGGCCATCAGATCCCGCAGCTCCGGTACACGCTCCCCCTGCGTCACGATCTCCATGCTGGCCGCCCAGACCGGCCGGTAGTCCTCGAAGGACTCCAGCATCCGGGCCCACACGCTGTGGAACCGCTCCATAGACCCCCCGGGCTCGACCTCGCGGGCCACGGGCGAGTCGAACTTCTCGCCCCATTCCTGGACCAGCTCCACGAAAGCCTGGGTCAGCAGCGCGTCCTTCGACCCGTAGTGGTAGCCGATGGACGCCAGGTTCGTCCCCGACTCCTTGACGATGTCGCGCGCCGTGGTGCGCACGAAGCCCTTCTCCAGCAGGCAGCGCTTCGCGCCTTCGAGCAGATCCTCACGGTGTCCCATGCCGGCCAGCCTACCGCGATTCAGACAACCGTCCTATACGGACGTCAAGTACGGACGTCTTACACGCTCGTACTAGACAAGCGTTTAAGACGTCCGTACAGTCCCTGCCATGACGAACCCGACGAGCACGACCACCTCCCCCGGCGCCCTGGCCGGCCGCCGCGAATGGACCGCCCTCGGCGTCCTGATGCTTCCGCTGCTCCTGGTCTCGATGGACGTCTCGGTCCTCTACTTCGCGATCCCCTCGATCAGCGCGGACCTGGAGCCGAGCGGCACCCAGCAACTGTGGATCTTCGACATCTACGCGTTCGTGCTCGCCGGACTGCTGATGACGATGGGCTCTCTCGGCGACCGCATCGGGCGCCGCAAGCTGCTCCTGTTCGGCGCCGCCGCCTTCGGCACCGCCTCGGTGCTGGCCGCCTACGCGAACAGCGCCGAGATGCTGATCGCGGCCCGCGCGGTCCTCGGTCTGGGCGGCGCGACCCTGATGCCGTCGACGATGGCGATCATCCGCACGATGTTCACGGACCCCGGACAGCGCGCCAAGGCGATCGGCCTGTGGTCCGGCGTCATGACCGGCGGCATCGCCCTCGGTTCGGTGATGAGCGGTGTCCTCGTCGAGTACTTCTGGTGGGGCTCGGTCTTCCTGGTCAACCTGCCCGCGATGGCGCTGCTGCTGATCCTCGGCCCGTTCCTGCTGCCCGAGTCGAAGAACCCGGAGCCCGGCCGCTTCGACCTGCTCAGCGTGCCGCTGTCGATGGCGGCCGTCCTGCCGGTGATCTACGGCGTCAAGGAGATCCCCTCCGAGGGCTGGAGGACCGAGTACGTCGCCTCGGTCCTCGTCGGCCTGGTCTTCGCCGCCCTGTTCGTCCACCGCCAGCGCACCGCGAAGTCCCCGCTGATCTCCCCCGCCCTGTTCCGCGGCCGCGGCTTCGCGCCCGCTGTCGTCCTCAACCTGATCTCGTCCTTCGGCATGATGGGCTCGGCGTACTTCACCACCCAGTACCTCCAGTCGGTGCTCGGCAAGAGCTCCATGGAGGCCGCCCTGTGGGCCCTTCTCCCCACGGTCCTGGTCGGTGTGGCCGCGCCGGTCTCCGCGCAACTCGTACAGAAGGGCGTGAACCGCGCCCATGTCGTCTCCGGCGGCTTCGTCATCGCCGCCTGCGGCTACGGCCTGCTGGCCTTCGCCGGCACCGACTCCCTGTGGCTCGTGCTGGCCGGAGCGGGTGTCCTCGCCTCCGGAATGGTCATCGTGATGTCTCAGATGATGGACCTGGCCCTCGGCACCGTCCCCGTCGGAAACGCGGGCTCGGCCTCCTCCCTGCTGGAGACCGGGGCCGAGTTCGGCGGCGCCCTCGGCATGGCCGTCCTGGGCTCCATCGGGACGGCGGTCTACCGCCACGACATCCCGGCCGGCGTCCCCGCCGCGGCCCACGAGACGCTGGGCGGCGCGCTGGCCGTGGCCGGACAACTGCCGGGCGACGCGGGCCGGGCCCTGGCGGGGGCCGCACGGGAGGCGTTCACCAACGGCATGCAGGCGGCGGCCGTCGCGGGCGCGATCCTGCTGCTGGGCGCCGCGGCACTGGCCACGGCGACCCTGCGCAAGGTGCCGGTCCGCGAGGCCGGCGGAGCCCCTGAGGCCGGGCCCGAGGGCCCCTTCGAGGCAGCGGCGTCCGAGCGGGCGACGGCCTGACATCCGCCTGGCACCCACCCTCCGTTCGGGCGACGGCCTGAACACCCGTCCGCCGGGCGGGCCGGACGACTCCGGCCCGCCCGGCACCGGCATGCGTACAGGGGGAGTCCGGCCACGCCGGGCATCCCCACCCGACGCCCCGCCCCGCGCGCGTGGGGCCGCCGCGGCTCGCGGATCTGCCCGGTGGCCGGGAACGGGCCGGAACGGGCCGGGATCGGAGCGGAGCCCCCAGGAGGCCGACGCCGGGGGGTTGTCGGCGGGGCATGCCAGGATGGGCTTGTGGCACAGACATTCGGTACGCCGTTCATCGGCCGGGGGGACGAACTCGCCCGGCTCACCGGCGTGCTGGAGCGCGCCAGGGACGGCGACCCGCGCGCGGTCCTGGTGGCCGGAGACGCCGGCGTCGGCAAGACCCGCACGCTCACGGAGGCCGCGGCGCGCGCGGCCGCCGCCGGGACGACGGTCCTGACCGGCCACTGCGTGGACCTCGGGGACGTGGGCCTGCCGTATCTCCCGTTCACGGAGATCCTCGGCGCGGCGGCGGCCGACGACCGCTTCGCCCCGGCCCTCGCGGCACACCCGGCGGTGGACCGGCTGACCGGCTCCGGTTCGGGAACCGGCACCGCACCGGACCCCGGCGGCCGGCTCCAGCTCTTCGAGGGCATCGCGGGTCTCCTCGCCGACCTGGCCGATGTCGCACCACTGCTGCTGGTCCTCGAAGACCTCCACTGGGCGGACCAGTCCTCCCGCGATCTGCTCCGCTTTCTGCTCAGCCGGGGCGTGCTCCAGCGGCCCGCGCCGGGCGGCCCCGCCCGCCGCCTCGCGGTCTTCGCCTCGTACCGCGCGGACGACCTGCACCGCCGCCACCCCCTGCGCCCGCTGCTCGCCGAGCTGATCCGGCTGCCCGCCGTCGACCGGCTGGAGCTGCGGCCGATGGCCGACGCCGATGTGGCCCGGCTCGTGCGCGCGCTCGGCACCGGCCCGGTCTCCGACACCACGGTCCGCCGCATCGTCGAGCGCGCCGAGGGAAACGCCTTCTACGCCGAGGAGTTGCTCGCCGCCCTGCCCGGCGAGGACGGCCCCGCCTCCCCCGCCATGCCCAGTGGACTGGCCGACGTCCTCCTCATCCGCGTCGAGCAACTCTCCGACACCGCCCAGCAGGTGCTGCGCACGGCGGCCGTCGCGGGGCGGCGTGTCGAGCACGAACTGCTGCGTGAGGCCGTACAACTGCCGGAGGACGAACTGGAGTCGGCGCTGCGCGAGGCCGTCGGCCACCAGCTGCTGGCGCCCGGGGACGAGGCGACGTACTCGTTCCGGCACGCGCTCACCCGCGAGGCCGTGTACGCGGACCTGCTGCCCGGCGAACGGGTCCGGCTGCACAGGCGGTTCGCCGAACTCCTCGCGGGGCACGCCCGTTCGGCACAGAACGCCGCTGAGCGCGCCCACCACTCACGCGAGAGCCACGACCTGGCCGACGCGCTCACCGCCTCCCTCGAAGCCGCCGACCACGCCCAGCACGTCGGCGCGCCCGCCGAGGAACTGCGCCATCTGGAGGCCGCGCTCGAACTGTGGGCGGCGGTGGACGCCTCCGCCCGCCCCGAGGACGGCGGCACAGTCACGCTCACGCTGCGCGCCTCGGCCGCCGCCGCCCGTGCCGGTGAACCCCATCGCGCGGTCCAGCTCACCCGCTCCGCACTGGCCCGGGCCGGCGCGGACGCCGACTCCGAACTCGCCGCGCGGGTGCGCTACACCCTCGCGGGCAACCTGATCCGGATCGACAGCCTGAAGGACGCGTTCACGTACAGCAGCGAGGCCCTCGCGCTGATCCCGGCCGAGCCGCCCTCGCACACCTGGGTGTGGGCGGCGGCGACCCACGTCATGGCCGCCCGGCAGGTGGGGCGCGAAGAGGACGCGGGGCGGATCGCCCGGCAGGCGCTGGAGATCGCCGAGCGGCTCCGACTCGGCGACGCCCAGGCCGACTTGATGATCTCGTTGGTCGGCATGGAGTCACACAACCGGCGGACCGCGCGGGGCCGGGACCGGCTGCGCCGGGCCCGCGAGCTGGCCCGCACCGCCGGGAACCTCCCGGTGGAGATGCGCGCCCTGTTCAACCTGGCCATCGGGTGCTACGAGTCCGGTGCCCTGGACGAGTGCCTGACCTGGATCGGCGACGGCCTCGACCGCGCCCGCCGCGCCGGACTCCTCTCCTCGCCGTACGCCCTGGAGCTGCGCTATCTGCAGTCCCTGCTGCTGTACACGCTGGGCCGCTGGGACGAGTGCGCGCGAGCGGCCGCCGAGGACGCCGAACTCCTCCCGTCCGCGGGCGGGTTCGCGACCGGACCCGCGCTGTACGTCGCCCTGGCGCGCGGCGAGCTGGACGCCGCCACCGCCGGGGCCCGCGCGCTGCTGGACCGCCCCTTCGACTGGATGGCGACGCTCGTCGCGAGCGTGGTGCTGACCGACGCCGCGGCACTGCGCGGTGACGGCGAGGAAGCCGTCCGCCGGATGAGCGCGTCGGTCGAGGCGCTCACGGACGCCTCGGTTTCCGAGCGGCCCGACGTGGTGGTGCGGCTCGCCGCGCTCACGCTGGCGGCGGTCGCGGACGCGGCGGAGGAGTCCCGCCTGTCCGGTGACTCGGCGGCCGCGAAGCGCTGGGCGGAGACCGCCGGGGACCTGGTGGAGCTGGCCCGGAGCACCGCCGCGCGCGGCGAGGACGGCACCGAACAGGGGCCCGAGGGACTGGCCTGGCTGGCCCGCGCCGAGGCCGAGGGCGTGCGCGCCGCCACCGGCCCGGAGGTCGACGCGTGGGACCGGGCGGTCACGGCGTTCGGCTACGGCGATCCCTACGAGCTGGCCCGGTGCCGCAGACGGCTGGCGGAGGCGCTGCTCACCGCCGACCGCCGTGAGGAGGCCGCCGAGCAGGCCCACACGGCCCGGGACACCGCCGTACGGCTGGGCGCGGTGCCGCTGCGCGAGGCGCTGGACGCCCTGGTCAGGCGCGGCCGCCTCTCCGGCGCACGGGCCGCCGGGGAGCGCATCGCCGCGCTGACCGCCCGGGAGAGCGATGTGCTGCGGCTGCTCGGCCGGGGGCGCACCAACCGCCAGATCGGCGAGGAGCTGTTCATCAGCGGCAAGACGGCGAGCGTTCATGTCTCGAACATCCTCGCCAAACTGGGCGCCGCGAGCCGCACCGAGGCCGTGGCCATCGCCTACCGCGAGGGCCTGATCGAGCCGGAGACGACACCGTCCGCGTGAGGTGCCGCAGGACGCGCGAGGGCCGGGACACCCTCGGGTGTCCCGGCCCTGTGCTCACTTGGCGGAAGCGTCGCGGGAGAACCTCAGACGAGGTTGACCGACCGCGCCGACGTCGCGCCGATCTCGTCGGAGAGCTCGGTAAGGACGCTCTGCGGCACCGTGTCGTCGACGGTGAGGACCGCGAGGGCCTCGCCACCGACCGCCGCGCGGGCGACCTGCATGCCGGCGATGTTGATGCCGGACTCGCCGAGGATGCGGCCGACGGTGCCGACGACACCGGGACGGTCCTCGTAGCTCAGCACGACCATGTGGTCGGCGAGTGCGAGGTCCACGTCGTACTCGCCGACGGCGACGATCTTCTGCAGGTGCTTCGGGCCGGCCAGCGTGCCGGAGACCGCGATCTCCTGGCCGTCGCTGAGCGTGCCGCGCACGGTGACGACGTTGCGGTGGTCGGGGGACTCCGAGCTCGTGGTCAGCCGGACCTCGACGCCGCGCTCCTGCGCGAACAGCGGGGCGTTGACGTACGACACGGTCTCGTCGACGACGTCCTCGAACACGCCCTTGAGCGCGGAGAGTTCGAGCACCTTGACGTCGTGCTGGGTGATCTCGCCGTACACCTCGACGTCGAGGCGGACCGCGACCTCGCCCGCGAGGGCGGTGAAGATGCGGCCGAGCTTCTCGGCGAGCGGCAGACCGGGCTTGACGTCCTCGGCGATGACACCGCCCTGGACGTTGACCGCGTCCGGGACGAGCTCACCGGCGAGGGCGAGGCGCACCGAGCGGGCGACGGAGATACCGGCCTTCTCCTGGGCCTCGTCCGTGGAAGCGCCGAGGTGCGGGGTGCAGACGACCTCGTCGAGCTCGAACAGCGGGGAGTCCGTGCAGGGCTCCTTCGCGTACACGTCGAGGCCGGCGCCGGCGACGCGGCCCTCCTTGAGCGCCGAGTACAGCGCCTCCTCGTCGACGATCCCGCCGCGCGCGGCGTTGACGATGCGGACCGTCGGCTTGACCTTGTGCAGTGCCTCGTCACCGATGAGACCGAGGGTCTCGGGGGTCTTCGGCAGGTGCACGGTGATGAAGTCCGAGACCTCGAGCAGCTCGTCGAGGGTGAGGATCTTGACGCCCATCTGCGCGGCCCGCGCGGGCTGGATGTAGGGGTCGTAGGCGACGACCTTCATGCCGAACGCGGACATGCGCTGCGCGACGAGCGCGCCGATGCGGCCGAGGCCGACGACACCGAGGGTCTTCTCGGCGAGCTCGACACCGGTGTACTTGCTGCGCTTCCACTCACCGTTCTTCAGTGCCGTGTTGGCCTGCGGGATGTGGCGCGCGGTGGCGAGGAGGAGACCACAGGCCAGCTCGGCCGCGGTCACGATGTTGGAGGTGGGGGCGTTGACGACCATCACGCCGGCCTTGGTGGCGGCGGAGACGTCGACGTTGTCCAGGCCGACACCGGCTCGTGCGACGACCTTCAGCTTCTTGGCGGCGGCGACGGCCTCGGCGTCGACCTTGGTGGCCGAGCGGATCAGAATGGCGTCGACGTCGGCGATGGCGGGCAGCAGCTCGGCGCGGTCTGCGCCGTTCACATGCCGGATCTCGAAGTCCGGGCCCAGGGCGTCCACAGTCGCGGGCGACAGCTCTTCAGCGATGAGTACGACAGGTTTCGAGCTCACGTGAGTCCTCACAAGTCCAATGCGGACGGCCGTCCCGACGGCCGCAGGCGGTGGAGGGTTTGTAGCGGCCCCGGGGCGTGCCTGCACTTCTTGGGGGGGGTCGCTTGAGCCGCGTGGAAGACGCACGACGCTGTGGGCCTGACGCGTTGTTGATGTGGAGCAGTGTAGTGGCGCCGCAGAGGTCGTCCTGCGCCTCCGCGGAAGGATCACCCGTCCGTGGCTGGACGGGATGTCCAAGACCGCGTCCACCGGTGTTACCCGGGGTTCGACGAAGGGGCCGGAGCATGCCGCCCCGGCCCCGCCGCGGGGCTTACGCCTCGTCGTCGTTCACCCACGACATGAGCTTGCGCAGCTCCTTGCCGGTGGTCTCCAGGAGGTGGTTCTCGTCCTGGGTCTTGTACTCGTTGTACTTCTTCAGACCCGAGTGGTACTCGTCCATCCAGTTACGGGCGAACGTGCCGTCCTGGATCTCGGCGAGGATCTGCTTCATCTCGGCCTTGGTGGCGTCCGTGATGATGCGCGGGCCGGTGATGTAGTCGCCCCACTCGGCGGTCTCGGAGACGGACCAGCGCATCTTCTCCAGGCCGCCCTCGTACATGAGGTCGACGATGAGCTTCAGCTCGTGCAGGCACTCGAAGTACGCGATCTCCGGCTGGTAGCCGGCCTCGGTCAGCGTCTCGAAACCGGCCTTGACCAGGGCGGCGGTGCCACCGCAGAGGACGGCCTGCTCACCGAACAGGTCGGTCTCGGTCTCCTCGGTGAAGGTCGTCTTGATGACGCCGGCGCGGGTGCCGCCGATGGCCTTGGCGTACGAGAGGGTGAGGGCGAAGGCGTTGCCGGTCGCGTCCTGCTCGACGGCCGCGATACACGGAACGCCGCGACCCTCCTCGTACTGGCGGCGCACGAGGTGGCCCGGGCCCTTGGGGGCGACCATGCAGACGTCGATGCCGACCGGGGGCTTGATGAAGCCGTAGCGGATGTTCAGGCCGTGGCCGAAGAACAGCGCGTCGCCGTCGTTGAGGTTGTCCTTGATGGACTCCTCGTAGACCTGGGACTGGATCGGGTCCGGCACCAGGACCATGATGACGTCGGCCTCGGCCGCGGCCTCCGACGGCGTGACCACGCGCAGGCCCTGCTCCTCGGCCTTCGCCTTGGACTTGGAGCCCTCGTGCAGACCGACGCGGACGTCGACACCCGAGTCACGCAGCGACAGCGCGTGGGCGTGGCCCTGGCTGCCGTAGCCGATGACCGCGACCTTGCGGCCCTGGATGATGGACAGGTCGGCGTCGTCGTCGTAGAACAGCTCGGCCACTGGGGTTCTCCTTGTTTTCCGGTGTTGCGTCCCACCGTACGGCGGGCGGGGGAAGTGAAGTTCTCGGGTCTCGGTATACGGGCGGACCTCGCGTACGGCCCGCCCGTGTACCGGCGTTTTCCTGGCCTAGGCGGACCGGTCCAGTGCGCGCAGCGACCGGTCGGTGATCGACCGCGCCCCGCGTCCGATCGCGATCGTGCCGGACTGGACCAGCTCCTTGATGCCGTACGGCTCCAGCATCTTGAGCATGGCCTCCAGCTTGTCGGCGCCGCCGGTGGCCTCGATGGTGACGGCCTCCGGGGAGACGTCGACGGTCTTGGCGCGGAACAGCTGAACGATCTCCACGATCTGGGAGCGCGTCTCGTTGTCGGCGCGCACCTTCACCAGAACGAGTTCCCGCTGAACGGCGGAACCGGGCTCCAGCTCGACGATCTTCAGGACGTTGACGAGCTTGTTGAGCTGCTTGGTGACCTGTTCGAGCGGAAGCTCCTCGATCACGTTCACCACGATGGTGATGCGCGAGATCTCGGGGTGCTCGGTGACACCGACCGCGAGCGAGTCGATGTTGAAGCCGCGCCGGGAGAACAGGGCGGTGATCCGGGCGAGGACACCGGGCTTGTTCTCGACGAGGACGGAGAGGGTGTGCTTGCTCATGGGTCTGACTCGGCTCTCTCTCAGTCGTCTTCGTTGTCGCCGAAGTCGGGGCGGACGTCCCGGGCGAACATGACCTCGTCGTTGGAGGTGCCGGCGGCGACCATCGGCCACACCATCGCGTCCTCGTGGACGATGAAGTCGACCACGACCGGGCGGTCGTTGATCGAGTTCGCCTCCTCGATCACCTTGTCGAGGTCCTCCGGGGACTCGCAGCGGATGGCGTAGCAGCCCATGGCCTCCGACAGCTTCACGAAGTCGGGGACGCGGGTGCCGGCGCTCGGCTGCTTGCCGTCGGCGTCCGGGCCGCTGTGCAGCACGGTGTTGGAGTAGCGCTGGTTGTAGAAGAGGGTCTGCCACTGGCGGACCATCCCGAGGGCACCGTTGTTGATGATGGCGACCTTGATCGGGATGTTGTTCAGGGCGCAGGTGGTGAGTTCCTGATTGGTCATCTGGAAGCAGCCGTCGCCGTCGACCGCCCAGACCGTGCGGTCCGGCCGGCCCGCCTTGGCACCCATCGCGGCCGGGACCGCGTAGCCCATCGTTCCGGCGCCGCCGGAGTTCAGCCAGGTCGAGGGCCGCTCGTACTGGATGTAGTGCGCGGCCCACATCTGGTGCTGGCCGACGCCCGCCGCGAAGATCGTGCCTTCCGGGGCGAGCTGTCCGATGCGCTCGATGACCTGCTGCGGGGAGAGCGAGCCGTTGTCCGGCTGCTCGTAGCCGAGCGGGTAGGTCTCGCGCCAGCGGTTGAGGTCGTTCCACCATGCGGTGTAGTCGCCGGTGATCCCCTCGCTGTGCTCCTTCTGCACCGCCTGCACCAGGTCGGCGATGACCTCGCGGGCGTCTCCGACGATCGGCACGTCGGCAGCGCGGTTCTTGCCGATCTCGGCCGGGTCGATGTCGGCGTGGACGATCTTGGCGAACGGGGCGAAGCTGTCCAGCTTGCCGGTGACGCGGTCGTCGAAGCGGGCTCCGAGGGCGACGATCAGGTCGGCCTTCTGCAGCGCGGTGACGGCGGTGACCGAACCGTGCATGCCCGGCATTCCCACGTGCAGCGGGTGGCTGTCGGGGAATGCGCCGAGCGCCATCAGGGTGGTGGTGACGGGCGCTCCGGTGAGTTCCGCGAGGACCTTCAGCTCGGCGGTGGCGTTCGCCTTGAGGACGCCGCCGCCGACGTACAGCACGGGCCGCTTGGCCTGGGTGAGCAGTTTGGCGGCCTCGCGGATCTGCTTGGCGTGCGGCTTGGTCACCGGACGGTAGCCGGGCAGGTCCATGGCGGGCGGCCACTGGAAGGTGGTCCGCGCCTGGAGGGCGTCCTTGGCGATGTCGACGAGGACCGGGCCGGGCCGGCCGGTGGAGGCGATGTGGAAGGCCTCCGCGATCGTCCGCGGGATGTCCTCGGCCTTGGTGACCAGGAAGTTGTGCTTGGTGATCGGCATGGTGATGCCGACGATGTCCGCCTCCTGGAAGGCGTCCGTGCCGATCGCCTTGGACGCGACCTGCCCGGTGATCGCCACGAGCGGCACCGAGTCCATGTGCGCGTCGGCGATCGGCGTGACCAGGTTGGTCGCGCCGGGTCCGCTGGTCGCCATGCAGACGCCGACCTTGCCGGTGGCCTGCGCGTAGCCGGTGGCCGCGTGGCCGGCACCCTGCTCGTGGCGCACGAGCACGTGCCGCACCCGGCGGGAGTCCATCAGCGGGTCGTAGGCCGGAAGGATCGCACCGCCGGGGATGCCGAATACGGTCTCGGCCCCGACCTCCTCGAGCGAGCGGATGAGGGACTGCGCACCCGTGACGTGCTCGGGGGCGGACTGGTGTCCTCCGGAACGGGGCCGCGGCTGCGGATGGTGGGCCCCGGTGGCCTGCTCGGTCATCGGCATTCTCTTCTCGATGCTGAGGGTTTTTGCGTCTTTTGTGCGATGTACGACTGGTGCCTGTGCAACAAAAAACCCCTCGTGCCGTGAGGCAAGCGAGGGGAGCGCGCCGGGTTCGGTCGCTGGGTGTTCCGGATATTTCCGGTGACCACCCAGCTTCAGCCGACGCGCTTTCCAAGTACGAGAATTCGGGTGCGCATGGCATTGACCCTCCCCCCGGCACGCACCGACTGTCAAGTGGGTGGGACGGGAGTCTCATTATGTGAGCGGAGGGCTGTTCCGCCCCCCAGGACAATGGGCACACCACTCGTATACACCCCCGAGCCGCCGCCACCGGCGAACACGGGCTCGACAGGTCCGTCGGGCACCGGATAGTGGCCGGAAGAGAGCGCTCTGCGCAGCCGGTACTCGTCCAGCGGCCCGGAGAACGCCATGCCCTGCCCATGGGTGCAGCCCATCGCGCGCAGGGCGACGACCTGCTCCGGAAGATCCACCCCGTCGGCCACGGACTGCAGCCCCAGATCGCCGGCGATCCGCAGCAGCCCGCTGGTGATCTTGTGCAGCCGGGCGGACTCGACGACTCCCTCGACCAGGCTCCTGTCGAGTCGCAGTACGTCGACGGGAAGCCGCCTCAGCGCCGTGATCGCCGCGTAGCCGCTGCCGAAGCCGTCCAGGGCGATCCGCACCCCGAGACGTCTGAGCGCGTTCAGCCGGCGCTCCAGCTCGTCCAGGGGGACGCGCGGATCGGTGTCGGACAGCTCGACGATCAGACCGCCCGAGGCCAGCCCGTGCCGGGTGAGCAGGGACTCCACGGAGCCCAGCGGCATCGAGCGGTCCAGCAGGCGCCGGGCGGTCATCCGGACCGCGACCGGCACCGCGACGCCCGCGGCGGTGCGCTCGGCGGCCTGCTCGACGGCCTCGTCGAGCATCCAGCGGCCCAGTTCGGCGGTCCGTTCGCTGTCCTCGGCCACCCGCAGGAACTCGGCCGGTGTGAAAAGCACCCCCTGCGAGGAACGCCAGCGCGCCTGTGCGGTGACCGAGGCGATCCGGCCGTTCTCCAGCGACACCACGGGCTGGTGCAACAGGGCGAACTCGCCGTCCTGGAGCGCGGAGCGCAGCCGGGTCGCCAGCTCCGCCTTGCGGACCACGTCCTGCTGCATCTGGGGCGCGTACAGCTCGACGCGGCCCTTTCCGGCCGCCTTCGCGCGGTACATGGCGAGGTCGGCGTTGCGCAGCAGCTCCCCGGCGCCCAGTCCGGGTTCGGCGAAGCCGACGCCGATGGACGCGGCGACCCGGACATCGTTGCCGTCGATGCAGTAGGGCTGCGAGAGCCTGATCCGCAGACGGTCGGCGAGCTCCAGTATCTGCTGCTCACGGGCGGTGCGGTCGCGGCCTCCGTCGCCGACGATGAGGGCCGCGAACTCGTCCCCGCCCAGCCGTGCGGCGGTGTCGCCGTGCCGGACGGAATCCTGGAGTCTGCGGGCGGCCTGGACGAGCAGCTCGTCGCCGGCCTGGTGTCCGATCGTGTCGTTGACGGCCTTGAAGCCGTCGAGGTCGATGAAGAGGACGGCGGTGCCCCGGTCCGAGGAGCGGCGCCCGGACAGAGCCTGCTGGACGCGCCGGGTGAACAGCGCGCGGTTGGGCAGGTCGGTGAGCGGATCGTGCTCGGCATTGTGCTGCAACTGGGCCTGGAGCCGCACGCGTTCGGTGACGTCACGGCTGTTGAAGATGAGGCCGCCGTGGTGCCTGTTGACGGTGGACTCCACGTTGAGCCAGCCGCCGTCGCCGGACCGGAACCGGCACTCGATGCGGGTGGTGGGCTCCTCGGCGTGGCTGGCCGCGAGGAAACGCCGCACTTCGTGGACCACGCAGCCGAGGTCCTCGGGGTGGATGAGGGAAGCGAGCTCGGAGCCGACGAGCTCCTCGGCGTCGCGGCCGTAGACCCCGGCGGCGGCGGGGCTGACGTATCTCAGGATGCCGTTCGGTGCGGCGATCATGATGACGTCGCTGGAACCCTGCACCAGGGAGCGGAAGTGGTTCTCCTTCTGGGCCAGCTCCTGGGTGAGGGTGATGTTGTCGAGCAGCATGATGCCCTGGCGCACCACGAGGGCGAGCACGACGAGGCCGGCGGTGACGAGCACCACGCGGTCCACATTGCGTCCGTTCAGAATGTTGTAGAGGATCCCCAAAGTGCAGACGGCGGCGGCCAGATAGGGCGTCAGCGCGGCCAGCGACCCGGTGATCGGACGTGTCGCCGGGTAGCGGCCCTGTCCGGGTCCCTGGGGGTTCGCGTGCGCGTGTCCGCCCTGCTGTCGCTCGTGCCGGTGCTCCGGCTCCCCCTGCCGCCCCGGGGATTCGTGGGACCCGGGGCCCTCCGGCGAGGCCGCCGGTGATCCGTACGGCGGGTGGGCCTCCTGTGATCCGTACGGCACACGGCTTCCCGGGGGTCCGTGCTGTCCTTCCCTGCGCTGCCCCGGGATGCGCTCGTGCACCACGCGCGCGTGCTCCTCCGGGCCCTGTCCGTCCGGGCCGCGCCGATCCGGACCGTGCTGCTGGTCCGGGCCGCGCTCGTCGGTGTCGTACTCGTCGATGTCGTGCCCGTCGGTGTCGTGTCCGTGCCGGGTGACGACCCAGGGGGCGTACGCGAGGAGCAGCGAGCCGGCGAACCAGCCCGCGTCCAGGAGCTGACCCGAGTGGTAGCTGTTGTGCAGGAGGGGCGAGGTGAACAGGGCGTCGCACATCACGGTCAGGGCGAGCGCCCCGATCGCGGTGTTCACCGCGGACCTGTTCACCGACGAGCGCCTGAAGTGCAACGCGAGAACCATGCTGACGAGCGCGATGTCCAGCAGCGGGTACGCGAGCGACAGCGCGGTGTGCGCGACGCTCGGCCCGTCGAACTTCGCGGCCTGGGCGAGCGCCAGGCTCCAGGACAGGGTGAGCAGCGATCCGCCGATCAGCCAGGCGTCCAGCGCGAGACACACCCAGCCCGCCTTGGTGACGGGCCGCTTGGCCAGCACCAGCAGTCCGACGATGGCGGGCGGCGCGAAGCAGAGGAAGAAGAGATCGGCGTAGCTCGGGGTGGGAACGGGGCGGTCGAGGGCGACCTCGTACCACCCCCAGACCAGGTTCCCGAGCGAGGCCATGGCCGAGGAGAGCGCGAACAGCAGCCACGCGGGTCGAAAGCGGCTGCGGCGGCTACGGGCGTACAGGAAGCAGGAGACCGCGGCGGTGCCCGCCGAGACGCTCAGTCCGAAGTCGCCCATGACCAACGCGAGACTCGTGGAGCCCCAGCCGAGCGCGGAACCGACGGCGTATCCCGCGCACACCAGGGCCAGCACGAGTTGCGAGAACAGGCCCGTCCCGCCGTCGAAGACCGTCCGACGGGTCAGCAGCACCCCTGGGGAGCTCACCGGGCCCACCCGGTCCGTGACCCGGGGTCCCGCTGATCCCGGTGTGCCGGGTGCGCATGCCTCCGGCGGCCTCCGTGCCTGCGGTGGTGATGGCCGCCGTGGCCGCGGCTGTGCGTGGCCGCGCGCCAGGGTCGTCGGCGGCGGCCCCGCCGCGTCGGATCGTTGGTCCATAGGCCGTGCATCGCCCGTCGCCCCCCTCGCAGTCTCAATGTCCGTCCCCGGCGCCGAACGGTGCGCGGCGCAGCCCCTGTCGGGACGATACACCAGTGTCGTCACTCAGGGACATAGTTCCTCTACGCTCCGTAACTACCAGGGACTATGCCGACACTGCCCGCGTTCGGGGAACTGCGGAGGGTGCCCGAAGCGGACTCGGAGCGAACGGGGAGTTGCTCAGGTGCCGGTGGTAAGGACCACGTTGCGCAGCGGCTCCCGGTTCACGAAAAGGGTGAGCTGATCCGCCAGCAGCCGCTTGGCACGCGGCCAGAACGCCGAGGTGGGCCCGCCGACATGGGGGCTGATGAGCACACCGGGCGCATGCCACAGCGGGTGCCCCGGGGGCAGCGGTTCGGGGTCGGTGACGTCGAGGGCGGCGGTGAGGCGGCCGCTCTCCAGCTCGGTGAGCAGCGCCGAGGTGTCGACGACGGGGCCGCGGGCCACGTTCACCAGGAGCGCGCCGTCCTTCATCCGGGACAGGAAGTCGGCGTTCACCAGGCCGCGGGTGGTGGCCGTGAGGGGCGTGGACAGCACGACGATGTCGGATTCGGGGAGCAGCGAGGGCAGTTCGGTGAGGGGGCGCACGGGACCGCGCGCCGTGGCACGGGAGGAGCGTGCGACGCGTGCAACCCGCGCGAGCTCGAACGGCGCGAGCCTGTCCTCGATGGCGGACCCGATCGACCCGTACCCCACGATGAGGACGGACTTGTCGGCCAGCGAGGGGCGGAAGCCCGAGGTCCACTCCTGCTTGTCCTGGCTCCGCACGAAGTCGGGGATGCCGCGCAGCGAGGCGAGGATCAGGGCGAGGGTGAGCTCCGCCGTGCTCGCCTCGTGCACTCCGCGGGCGTTGCACAACACCACGCCGGGGGGAAGGGACTTGAGGCTCGGCAGGACGTGGTCGACGCCGGCGGAGAGCGTCTGCACGACCCGGACCGACGTCATTTCGGACATCGGCCGCCGCGATACGGCGGGCGGCTTCATGTAGGGCACGACATAGAACGCGCAGTCGGCCGGATTCGCGGGAAAGTCCCGGCCGCCGTCCCAGAAGCGGTAGTTGAGGCCCTCGGGGAGTCCGTCGATCTCGTCGGCGTGAAAGGGAAGCCAGACATCGGAAGTCATGGTCAGGAGGTTATGCCAGGCGCCCATGCGCGCAGAGGTTAGGTTGGGGGGCCAATCGAGGGAGGATCACGGCCAGGTGGAGCGCAGAACGATCGGGGCCGCGGCGCTCGATGTGGGGGCGGTCGGGCTCGGATGCATGCCGATGAGCTGGGCTTACACCGGGTCGCAACAGCGCGGCGAGGAGTCGCTGCGCGCGGTGAACGCGGCCCTCGACCGGGGTTCGACGCTGCTCGACACGGCCGACATGTACGGCCCCTTCACCAATGAGCTGCTCGTCGGACGGATACTCAGGGAGCGGCGCTCCGAGGCCTTCGTGTCGACCAAGGTCGGCCTGCTGGTGGGCGATCAGCACATCGTGGCCAACGGCCGCCCCGGCTATGTGAAGCGGGCGTGCGACGCGTCGCTGCGCCGGCTCCAGACGGATGTGATCGATCTCTATCAGCTGCACCGCGCGGACCCGGAAGTGCCGGTGGAGGAGACCTGGGGCGCGATGGCCGAGCTCGTCTCGGCCGGAAAGGTGCGCTCGCTCGGGCTGTGCGCGGTGGGTGCCCGGTCCGCCCGCCGGGCGGGCGCGCGGTTGCACGACGGAACGATCCGGCAACTGGAGCGGGTGCAGCAGGTCTTCCCGGTGAGTACCGTGCAGGCCGAGCTGTCGGTGTGGTCGACGGAGGCGCTGGACGCGCTGCTGCCGTGGTGCGCGGCGCGCGGGGTCGGGTTCCTCGCCGCGATGCCGCTCGGCAACGGCTTCCTGACCGGCACGCTGACCCCCGGCGAGGGCTTCGAGCCCGACGACCTGCGGGCCCGCCATCCGCGCTTCACCGCCGAGATGATGGCCTCGAACCAGCCCGTCGTGGTCGGTCTGCGGCGCATCGCGCGGCGGCACGGGGGCGGCGGCCGTCCCGTCACGCCCGCGCAGGTGGCACTGGCGTGGGTGCTGGCGCAGGGTCCGCACGTGGTCCCGGTGCCGGGGGCCAAGCGCGAGCGCTGGGTGACCGAGAACGCGGGGGCGGCCGGGCTGCGGCTGACAGCGGAGGATCTGGCCGAGGTGGCGGGGCTGCCGGGGGCGCTGGGATCCTGGGACTGAGCGGCACTTCCGGATCTCGGTGCGGATTGCCCGTCCGTGATCGGGAACCCGTGGAACGCGAGCGGTGTATGAACAGGAGGACCGCCGCGTCGAAGGGACACTGATGGTGCAAGTACGAGCAGTGACAGTCGTGTTGGCCACGGCCGCGCTTCTGGGGACCGCCGGCTGCTCCTCCGGAGGCGGAGGGGGCTCGGCCGGTCCGCGCACGCTCCCGGGCTCCGGGAGTACGGCGCCGCACGCGTCGTCCTCCCGGAGCGCCGCCCCCGAGGAGACACCGCCGGCGAAGGGCTCGGTGAAGGTCCTGCGCACCGTCACCGAGGATCTCGACACTCCCTGGGGTCTGGCACCGCTGCCCGGGGGCGGGCTGCTGGTCTCCTCGCGGGACAAGGGGACGATCACCCGCATCGACGAGAAGACCGGCAAGAAGACGTTGCTGGGTGAGGTCCCCGGGGTGGCCCCGGCCGGCGAGGGCGGTCTCCTGGGGATCGCGCTCTCCCCCGGCTACGCCTCCGACCACATGATCTACGCGTACCTGACCACGGCGTCCGACAATCGCATCGTCCGCATGCTGTACGACGAGCGGAAGCCGTCCGACGAACAACTGGGCGCACCGGACACGATCTTCAAGGGGATCCCCAAGGGCGTGATCCACAACGGCGGCCGGATCGCGTTCGGTCCGGACAGGATGCTGTACGCGGGCGCGGGCGAGACGGGTGACCGGGGCCTGGCCCAGGACAAGAAGTCGCTGGGCGGGAAAATCCTGCGGATGACGCCGGAGGGCGAGCCCGCGCCGGGCAATCCGTTCCCCGACTCGGTCGTGTACTCGTACGGGCACCGCAATGTCCAGGGCCTCGCCTGGGACGACAAACAGCGGCTGTGGGCCTCGGAATTCGGCCAGGACACCTGGGACGAGCTGAACCAGATCAAGCCGGGCGACAACTACGGCTGGCCGGTGGTGGAAGGGATCAGCGACAACACCAAGTACCACAACCCGATCGCCCAGTGGCACACCGACGAGGCCTCCCCGAGCGGGATCGCCTACGCCGGGGGGTCCATATGGATGGCGTCCCTCAAGGGCCAGCGCCTGTGGCGCGTCCCGTTGAACGGCACCAAGGCGTCCGCGGCGCCCGAGGCCTTCCTGAAGGGCACGTACGGCCGTCTCCGCACGGTCGTCTCCGCCGGCGGCGACAAGCTCTGGCTGACCACGAGCGAGACGGACGGCCGCGGCACCCCCGTGAAGGGCGACGACCGGCTCCTGGAGCTGGAGGTGAAGTAGGGAGGCGGGGGGCTAAGGGGCCCGCGCGGACTCCGGGTCCGGTTCAGGACCCGGCCGGCCCTCGGGCTGGTCCTCAGGTCGGCTCTCGGGCTGATCCTCGGGCCGGTGCTCGGGCTGATCCTCGGGCCGGTGCTCAGGACTGATCCTCGGCCCGCTCTCGGGCCGGTCCTCCGGCCCGCGCTCCTGCCGTGGCACCCGTACGACCACCTTGCCCGAGGTCAGGTCTATCGGGCCGCGGCCCGGGTCGCCGTCGTTCAGGTCGACGCGGGTCAGTTCCAGTCGCTTGCGTTCGTCGTCGGTGTGCTTGCGCCCTGGTGCGAAAAGCTCCTCGAACATGTTGAACACGGCGCTCCTTCGGCCCGGATCCCTCGCGGCGTGGCCCTCAGCCGGCCGCTCGGGCGGCCGGGGCCTCCGGCGGGAAGAGCCGCAGTCTGTGGGCCACTGCCGCCGCCTCCCCCCGTCCTGAGACGTCCAGCTTGGCCAGAATGTTCGATACGTGGACGCTGGCCGTCTTCGGGGAGATGAAGAGTTCCTCGGCGATCTGGCGGTTGCTGCGGCCAACGGCGACGAGACGCAGGACGTCGCGCTCGCGGCTGGTGAGGCCGAGCGCGGCCGCGGGGTCGGCGGGAGCGGTCCGGGACCGTTCGGGGACGTGCTCCAGGGTGAGGCGGGCGCGCTGGGCGAGCAGGGCGACGGCGTCGGAGAGGGGGCGGGCGCCGAGATGGTCGGCGGTGGCGCGGGCCAGCCGGAGGAGTTCCGTGGCGCGGGCGCGCTCGTCGTCGTCCGTGCCCGTGAGCAGCAGGGCCTCGGCGAGGCGGAGGCGGACCCGGGCGAGGTCGTAGGGGCGCTCCAGGGGTTCGAGGGCCGCGAGCACCTCGAACCACTGCTCCGGGGTGCTCGCGCCGTCGGCCCGCTGGAGTTCGGCGCGGACCCAGTCGGCGTGGGCGAGCCAGATGGGCGCTCCGGTCGCCAGGGTCTTCGCGGCCGTACGGATGTGTTCCAGGGTCGGGGCGCGGCCTGGTTCGGCGACGGGCAGGCCGCGGGCATCGGCCTCCGCGGTCGCGGCGGCCAGCAGCAGGGGCCAGGCATAACGCTGGGTGCCGGGCGGAAAGCCCGCTTCCAGGGCCTGTTCCAGGACGGCGCGGGCGTCGAGGAAGCGGCCCTCGCCGGCGGCGATGCCGATGGTGGTGCACACCAGCGGCAGGGAATGCTGGGGCATCGGGTCGTGGGTGCCGAAGTGACCTCGGGCGGCGGCCAGTTGGCGTCCCGCCTCGATGAGGTCACCGCGGGCGAGGGCGACGGGAGCGAGGCGGGACGCGCCCACGCCGGAGGCCTTGCCGCCGAGTCCGATGGCCAGGGCGTTGCGCGCGGCTTCGGCGGCCTCGTCCCACCGGCCGAGTGCGTACAGCGACTCGGACAGATTTCCCCACACCCAGGCCTGGGTGTCCAACAGGCCGTTCCCGCAGGCGAGTTCGATGCCCTCGCGCAGGATCGTGACGGCCTCGCGGGAGCGGCCGACGGATTCCAGATGGGAGGGCAGGTTGATGTGCAGACGGCCGACGACATAGGCGGCGCCCTGTCGGTTCGCCCGCTCCCTGACCCCGTACATCTCCGCGAGCCCGGCCTCGACGTCCCCCGCGTCGACCATCAGGCCGCCGAGGGTGAGCCGGGCGTTCAGCTCCGTGTCCCGGGCGCCCACCATGTGCGCGTACTCCACGGCGCGTTCGGCCGCGGAGAGGGCGCCGTGGCCCGGCTGGTGCACCATGCACCAGGCGGCGACCATGGACAGGACCTCGGCGTGCACCTGGGAGGGCGGCAGACCGCGCACCAGGTCCTGGGCGGTGGCGAGTTCCTTCCAGCCGTCACCGCGGACCTGTGCCTGGACGAGCCGGGAGCGCTGGATCCAGAACCACGCGGCGCGCAGCGGGTCGCCCTCGTCCTCCAGGAGGTGCAGCGCCCGCTTGGTCGTCTTCAGGGCGCGCTCGCGCTCACCGCACAGCCGGCCGGCGACGGCGGCCTCGGCCATCAGGTCGAGGTATCGCAGGGGTGTGGTCGCGGGGCCGCAGCCGCCGGGGGTCCCCCCGTGCACTTCGGGCAGTGGGGGTGGATAGGCCTCCACGTAGTCGATGGGGCGCAGTTCGGCCCGTACGGCGTCGGGGACCGCCTCCCACAGTTCCATCGCCCGTTCCAGGAGCCGCAGTTGCTCGGAGTGGGCGTGCCGGCGGCGGGCCTCGACCGAGGCGTCGAGGACGGCGGGCAGGGCCTTGGCGGCGTCATGGGCGTGGTACCAGTAGCTGGCCAGGCGGGTGACGCGCTCGTCGGCCGGTACGAGTGCCGGGTCGGCCTCCAGGGCCTCGGCGTAGCGGCGGTTGAAGCGGGAGCGCTCGCCGGGCAGCAGGTCGTCGCTGACGGCCTCGCGGACCAGGGAGTGGCGGAAGCGGTAGCCGTCGCCGCCGGGCGAGGCGATCAGGATGTTCGCGCCGACGCAGGCGCGCAGGGCCTCGATGAGGTCGTCCTCGGCGAGCTGTGCCACGGCGGCGAGCAGCGGGTACTCGAGGGTGCTGCCGCCCTCGGCGACGATCCGGGCGACCCGCTGGGCGCTCTCCGGCAGTCCCTCGACGCGGACGAGGAGCAGGTCGCGCAGCGTGTCCGTGAGTCCTGTGCGACAGCCTTCGCGGGCGGCCACGGCGAGTTCCTCGACGAAGAACGCGTTGCCGTCGGAGCGGGCGAAGATCTCGTCGACCTGGGCGGTGTCGGGTTCACGGGCGAGGATCCCGGCGATCTGGCGGCCGACCTCGACCCGGCTGAAGCGGCCCAGTTCGATGCGGCGGACCGTGCGGAGGCGGTCGAGCTCGGCGAGCAGCGGGCGCAGCGGGTGGCGGCGGTGGATGTCGTCGGCGCGGTAGGTGGCGATCACGACGAGGCGGCCGCTGCGCAGCGTACGGAAGAGATAGGCGAGCAGATGGCGGGTCGAGGCGTCGGCCCAGTGCAGGTCTTCGAGGACGACGACGACCGTGCGGTCCGCGGCGACGCGCTCCAGGAGTCGGGCGGTGAGCTCGAAGAGGCGGGCCATGCCGTCCTCCTCGTACTGCCGTCCCCGGGGTGTCTGCGCGAGTTCGGGGAGCAGTCGGGCGAGTTCCTCCTCCTGTCCGGCGGCCGCGGCGGCGAGCTCGTCGGGCAGGGTGCGGCGCAGGGCGCGCAGGGCGGTGGAGAACGGTGCGAAGGGGAGGCCGTCCGCGCCGATCTCGACGCAGCCGCCACAGGCGACGACGGCACCCTCGCGGGCGGCGGCGGTGCCGAACTCCTCCAGGAAGCGGGTCTTCCCGACGCCGGCCTCGCCGCCGAGCAGCAACGCCTGCGGCTCCCCCGCGGCGGCGCGGGCGAGCGCTTCGTTCAGCACCCCCAGTTCGTCGGCGCGTCCGACGAACACCGGGCTGACGGACCTGGTCTCCACGGGCCCGAGCATGGCACAGGGGTCCGACAGGGCGGCAGCGGTTATCGGGACGGCGGGCAGTGCCCCGTCCGTCGGCGGGCCGCCGACGGACGGGAGACGGCCGACCGCCGTACGGCCGCGTTCCCGCACACCCTGTGGACGGCCTGGTGTCGAGCGGCCGTCCACAGGAGCCCCGGCGCTCATACGGCTCGGGCGAACCGGTGCCGGCGGGGACGGTCGCTATGGGACTGCCCCTCCGTGTCGTCCTGTGCGGACCGGTGGGCGGCCTCGCGGCGGGCGGCCCGGCGGCCGCTCGCGGCCTCCTTGGCGAGCCGGTAGGTCTGGGCCCTGCGGATCAGTTCCGCGGACCGGGTCTGATGAAGGTCGTACTCGAACATCTCGTACCCCTGGTGAAGAGTCGGTTTCGGCCTCGCTTGTTCGCGATGCCTCAACCCTCGTCTCCCAGGGGGGTGCGCCACATCGGGAGAGTTCCGCATCTTGGGAACGCGAAGGGCCTTAGGGCGGCGGTCGGTTTCCCGCGCCGGCCCTAAGGCCCCTCAGAGTTGTCGGGGTTCAGCCGGCGGAGGGCAGTCCGAGGATGACGTCGGAGTACTTGGCGACCGCGAGCACCAGTCCGACGACGCCGAGCGAGACGCCCGCCCAGGCGACGGACTTGATCCAGGCGGCCTGCGGCTTGCCGGGGGCGCCGAACGCGGGCCGGACCAGCACGACGACGCCGACGATCAGCGCGGCCAGCGCGAAGAGGCCGCCGATCAGCGCGGTGGTCGCCCAGGCATCGCCGTAGACCTCCTTGACCTGCGTGGCGACGCTCGCGTTCGACGAGGTCTGGAGCTGGAGCTGGCCGTCCAGGGACTCGCGGGCGGCGGCCACGGTGGCGACCCAGCTGCCGGTCAGCGAGACCACGCCGAGTCCGGCGGACACCACGGCGGCGGCACCCTGGCCGACACCGGTGTCCTGTCCCGCGTCGGCGGAGTCGGTGCCGTCCGCGAGGTCCTCGTCGGCCTCGTCCGGCTCCTCGACGTCGGCCGCGTTCCCGGCGGCCTCGGTCTCGTTGTCCGTGGACGCCTCGGCCTTGTCGGTCTTGGTGACGTCCACCGTCTGCTCGTCGCGCTTCGCCTCGGTACCGGTCTCGGCCCCGGCCTCGTCAACTGTCTTGGTTCCCATGAAGCGCACCGTACGGACGCTGTCTGAGAAGTTCCTTAATGGTCTCTGTGGGCGCCGTCCGCGCGTGCGGCACGCCACTCGGACGCGAGTACGGACCACACCTCGAGGTCGTGCCGGACCCCGCGATGGGGGTGCTTCTCCCGGAGTACCCCGTCCCGGCTCAGTCCCAGCCGCCGGGCCACGTTCAGGCTCGGGACGTTGCCCGCCGCGGCGACCCACTCCACGCGCTGGATGCCGCGCTCCTCGACCGCCCAGTCGATGAGGATCCTCATCGCCCGGGTGACCAGACCCCGCCCGGAAGCGGCGGGTTCCAGCCAGCAGCCGACCTCGCAGTTGCCCTGTTCCGCGTCGAAGTTCAGGAAGAGGACCCCGCCCACGAGCTTCCCCTCCAGCCACAGGCCGTGCAGGGAGCCCGTACCGGCGGCGCGCATGTCGGCGTACCTCTGCAGGTGCGCCCGCGCGGACGGCACGTCCGTGGACTTGGACCCGAAGGGGATGAACCGCCCGATGAACTCGCGCCCCCGGTCCAGGTGCGCGAGGAACTCCTCGGCGTGCCACGGCTCCAGAGGCCGCAGTTCCGCTCCGTCGTCACCCAGAGGTATCGCGTACATCCCGCTCCTTCGTCAGTACGTCCGTCACCTCGGCGTCCGCTGCCGCGCGGCCCAGTACGTCCGCAGCCTCTGCGTCCGTGGCCTCGGCCAGCCTCTCATGGGCGGCCCGGCACTCGGGCGGCTCGATGCTGATGCGCGGCAGCCTCCGGTCGAGCCAGCGGGGCAGCCACCAGTTGGCATCGCCGAGCAGGTGCATGAGGGCGGGGACGAGGAGCGTCCGCAGGATGAAGGCGTCCAGGGCGACGGCGGCGGCGAGGGCGATGCCGAACATCGCGATGACGCGGTCGCCGCTGAGCACGAAGGCGAGGAAGACCGAGATCATGATGACGGCGGCGGAGTTGATCACCCGGCTGGTCTCGGCGAGGCCGACCCGGACGGCGCGCCGGTTGTCACCGGTCTCCAGCCACTCCTCGTACATCCGGCTGACCAGGAAGACCTGGTAGTCCATGGAGAGCCCGAAGAGCACCGACACCATGATCACGGGCAGGAAGGGCTCGATGGGACCCGCGGCTCCGAGGCCGAGCAGTTCACTCCCCCAGCCCCACTGGAAGATCGCGACGACGACCCCGAAGGCGGCGGCGACGGCGGCGACGTTCATGACCGCGGCCTTGAGCGGGATGCCGATCGAACGGAACGCGAGCAGCAGCAGGACGCAGCCGAGGCTGATCACGACGCCGACGAAGAGCGGGAGCTTGCCGACGATGACGTCCGCGAAGTCGTCGTAGCTCGCCGTCACACCGCCGACCTGCACATCGAGGGAGGTGCCCGACTCGGCGCGCGGCAGGACGTCGGTGCGCAGCCGGTCGACGAGGTCGCTGGTCTTCTGGGACTGGGGCGCGGAGGCCGGGACGACGGTGAGGAAGGCGGTGTCACCGGCGCCGTTGTACGTCACCGGGGTCGCCGAGGCGACACCCGCCGTGGACTGCAGCGTGGCGTCCAGGTTGTCCAGGGCGAGCCTGTCCTCGGCGCCGCCGACCTTGGTGACGAGGGTCAGGGGCCCGTTCACGCCGGGACCGAAGCCCTCTCCGATGAGGTCGTACGCCTGCCGGGTGGTCGTCGCCTTCGGGTCGTTGCCCTGGTCGGAGGTGCCCAGGTGGAGCGAGAACGTCGGCAGTGCCAGCAGGGCCATCACGACGACGGCCACGGCGCCGAGCAGCTTGGGGTGGCGTTCCACGAAGGCGGACCAGCGGGCGGCGAACCCGGTGGCCATCTCCGGCTCGGGCCCGTGCTCCTCCAGTCGCCGCCGCTCGCGGCGGCTCAGTGCGCGTGGGCCGATGAGGGAGAGCAGCGCGGGCAGCAGGGTCACGGAGGCCGCGACGGTGAGGACGACGGTCAGGGAGGCGGCGATGGCGACGCCGTTGAGGAAGCTGAGCCTCAGGATGAGCATGCCGAGCAGGGCGATGCAGACGGTGGCGCCGGCGAAGACGACCGCGCGTCCGGTGGTGGCGACGGCGTTCTGCGCCGCCTCGGCCACCGGCAGCCCGCGTTTGAGGCCGCGCCGGTGTCTGGTCACGATGAAGAGCGCGTAGTCGATACCGACGCCGAGGCCCACCAGCATGCCGAGCATGGGGGCGAAGTCGGCGACGGTCATGGCGTGCCCGAGAAGCACGATGCCGAAGTACGCCGTGCCCACGCCGACCAGGGCGGTGGCGATGGGCAGCATGGAGGCGGCCAGCGAGCCGAAGGCGAGGAAGAGGACCACGGCGGCGACGGCCACGCCGACGATCTCGGCGAGGTGCCCGCCGGACGGTTTGGTGAGGGCGATGGCGGTGCCGCCCAGCTCGACGTCGAGTCCCTTGGTCTCGGCCGCCTTCGCGGCGCCGACGACGGCCTGGACCTCGCCCTTGTCGAGGTTCTCGGCGCGGTCGGCGAAGGTGATGGTCGCGTACGCCGTCCGGCCGTCCGGGCTGATCCGGCTGTCCGAGTTGATCCGGCCCGGCCCCTGGTGCGCGTACGGGCTGTCGACGGAGGCCACTCCGGGGAGCTTCTCGATCTTGTCCAGGGCGCTGGTCATCGACTGTTCGACGTCGGCGGAGCGCACGGTGCCCGAGCCGGTGTGCCAGACGACGGTGTCGCTGTCGCCGCCGAGGCCCCGGAAGCCGGTGTTCAGGAGCTGTGTCGCGTGGCCCGATTCGGTGCCGGGGACCTCGTAGTCGTTCGAGTACGCGGAACCCGTCACGGCAGCGGCGGCGGTCACGCCGCCGAAGGCCAGAAGCCAGAGCAGAACGGCGACGAGGCGATGCTGGACACACCAACGTGCGAGGGCTGCCACGAACGAGCTCCCTGGGGATATATGGATCTTTATCGGGAACTGCCCGCAAAGAACGCATGACTAATGCGTCATCACTCTTACAGCCGCAAATGATCCTTTGTCCCATTCGTGGGCTTACTCACAGGGCTGCGACGCACGTCACAGGGCATTCCCGGTGACTCTGCCGCCCCGCTCGTCGTCGCTGCAGCCCTGCCCGCCGTCGCTCAGTCGAGCTGGTCGCCCACGGCCATGACCATCACGCCGACGATCATCAGCCACAGCGCCCGCCGGGTGCGGCCCTTGGCGCCGAGCGCCGACGCGCCGGCGCACAGGACGGCCCCCGAGGCGTAGGAGAGGGGTATGAGGGCGGTCGTGGAGCCGCTGGAGCGCATCGCCGACGCGGCGAGCCCTGCGACGGTCAGCAGGACTCCCGTCCCTACCGCGGTCCAGCGGGCCCGGCACACGTCCGGGTCCTGAACCTCGCCGTCGGGATCCTCCGCGTGCTGGTCCTCGGCCGGGTTCTGAACCTCGGCCGGGTCCTCGTCGTCCGGGTCCTCCGCGTGCTGGTCCTCGCTGCCCGGGTCCTTCGGGTTCCGGTCCTCGCGGTCGCCCGTCTCGCGGCCCTGGATTTCTTCGCCTTGAACCTCTTGGTCCTGAACCTCGCGGGCGGGTGTCTCGCAGGCGGGTGTCTCGCGGCCCTGCTCCGCCTGGTCGTGAACCTCCGGGGCCTGATCCCCGCGGCCCTGCTCCTCCGGAGCCTGAATCTCCAGGTCCTGAACCTCGCGGGCGCGTGTCTCGCGGGCGTGCTCCTCTTGGTCCTGAACCCCGCCGTCACGCGTCTCGCGGTCGTGCGTTCTGTGTTCGTGCGTCTCGGAGTCGGTGCTTCCACTCATGGCGCGGGAGCGTAGCGCGTTGACCTGAGCACGCCGACACAGACCCCAGGGGGCGCGTCGATCGCGACGCACCCCCTGGGATGTGGGAAAACCCGGATCTCAGCCTTCGCCGACGCCCAGCTTCTCCAGGATGAGCTCCTTGACGCGCGCCGCGTCGGCCTGGCCGCGGGTGGCCTTCATGACCGCGCCGACGAGCGCGCCGACGGCCTGGACCTTGCCGCCGCGGATCTTGTCGGCGATGCCCGGGTTCCCGGCGATCGCCTCGTCGACGGCGGCGGTCAGCGCGCCCTCGTCCGAGACGACCTTCAGACCGCGCTTGTCGACGACCTCGTCCGGGGTGCCCTCGCCGGCGAGGACGCCTTCGATGACCTGACGGGCGAGCTTGTCGTTCAGATCACCGGAGGTGACCAGCTCGGCCACCCGGGCGACCTGCGCCGGGGTGATCGGCAGATCCTCCAGTGCCTTGCCCGACTCGTTGGCGCTGCGCGCCAGCTCGCCCATCCACCACTTGCGGGCGGAGGCGGAGTCGGCACCGGCCTCGATCGTCGCGACGATCGAGTCGATCGCGCCGGCGTTGAGCATCGACTGCATGTCGTGGGCGTTGACTCCCCACTCCTCGCGCAGCCGGTTGCGGCGGGCCAGCGGCTGCTCGGGCAGCGTGGCGCGCAGCTCCTCGACCCAGTCACGGGACGGGGCGACGGGGACGAGGTCGGGCTCCGGGAAGTACCGGTAGTCCTCGGCCTCCTCCTTCACGCGGCCCGAGGTCGTGGACCCGGTGTCCTCGTGGAAGTGGCGGGTCTCCTGGATGATCGTGCCGCCGGAGTTCAGCACCGCTGCGTGGCGCTGGATCTCGAAGCGGGCGGCACGCTCGACGGAACGCAGGGAGTTGACGTTCTTCGTCTCGGAGCGCGTGCCGAACTTGTCGCGGCCGTGCGGGCGCAGCGAGAGGTTCACGTCGCAGCGCATCTGGCCCTGCTCCATACGGGCCTCGGAGACACCGAGCGCCTTGATGAGCTCGCGCAGCTCGGCGACGTACGCCTTGGCGACCTCGGGGGCCCGCTCGCCCGCGCCCTCGATCGGCTTGGTGACGATCTCGATGAGCGGGATGCCTGCCCGGTTGTAGTCGAGCAGCGAGTGGGACGCGCCGTGGATACGGCCGGTGGCGCCGCCGACGTGCAGCGACTTGCCGGTGTCCTCCTCCATGTGGGCGCGCTCGATCTGCACGCGGAAGATTTCGCCGTCCTCCAGCTGGACGTCCAGATAGCCGTTGAAGGCGATCGGCTCGTCGTACTGGGAGGTCTGGAAGTTCTTCGGCATGTCCGGATAGAAGTAGTTCTTCCGGGCGAAGCGGCACCACTCGGCGATCTCGCAGTGCAGCGCGAGGCCGATCTTGATGGCGGACTCGACACCGGTCGCGTTGACGACCGGGAGGGCGCCGGGCATGCCGAGGCAGGTCGGGCAGGTCTGCGAGTTGGGCTCGGCGCCCAGCTCGGTCGAACAGCCGCAGAACATCTTCGTCTTGGTGCCGAGTTCGACATGGACTTCGAGGCCCATGACGGGGTCGTACGTAGCGAGTGCGTCCTCGTACGACACCAGGTCGGTCGTGGTGGTCACGGTGAAAACTTCCCTCTCAGCCCAGCAGGACGTCGTCGTCGCCCAGGCGCTTGAGCTCCCGGTAGAGGATGGCGAGGCCTGTGACGATGGCGGCGGCGGACACGGCCGCGTCGATGAGGCGCAGCGTGTCGTGTTCTTGGCGGGCCTTCTTGACCTGCTTCGCGACACCGAAGGCACCGAACGCCGTGCCGGCGATGGACAGATACGTGCCGGACTTGGACTTCTTGAAGCCCTTGGCCTTGGACATTGCCTTGCTCACAGCGACGGAGCCTCCTCAAGCAGCGGGTGCCCCCACTTTTCCACGAAGGCGGCCTCGACGGCGGCGCCGACCTTGTAAAGGCGGTCGTCCTTCAGCGCCGGGGCGATGATCTGCAGACCGACCGGGAGGTTGTCCTCCGGGGCGAGACCGCAGGGCAGCGACATGGCGGAGTTGCCGGCCAGGTTGGTCGGGATGGTGCACAGGTCCGCGAGGTACATCGCCATCGGGTCGTCGGCGCGCTCGCCGATCGGGAAGGCGGTGGTGGGCGTGGTCGGGGAGACGATCACGTCGACCTGCTCGAACGCCTTCTCGAAGTCGCGCGTGATGAGCGTACGGACCTTCTGGGCGCTGCCGTAGTACGCGTCGTAGTAGCCGGAGCTGAGCGCGTACGTGCCGAGGATGATGCGGCGCTTGACCTCGGGGCCGAAGCCGGCCTCACGGGTGAGGGCGGTGACCTCCTCGGCGGAGCGCGTGCCGTCGTCACCCGTACGGAGGCCGTAGCGCAGGCCGTCGAAGCGGGCGAGGTTGCTGGAGCACTCGGACGGGGCGATCAGGTAGTACGCGGAGAGCGCCAGGTCGAAGGACGGGCAGTCCAGTTCGACGATCTCGGCGCCCAGTCCCCTCAGCAGCTCGACGGCCTCGTCGAAGCGCTGCACGACACCGGCCTGGTAGCCCTCGCCGCGGAACTGCTTGACGACACCGACACGCATGCCCGTCACGCTGCCGTTGCGGGCGGCCTCGACGACCGGCGGGACCGGGGCGTCGATGGAGGTCGAGTCGAGCGGGTCGTGCCCGGCGATGACCTCGTGCAGGAGGGCCGCGTCGAGGACCGTACGGGCGCAGGGGCCGCCCTGGTCGAGGGAGCTGGAGAACGCCACCATGCCGAAGCGGGAGACCGCGCCGTACGTCGGCTTGACGCCGACCGTGCCGGTGACGGCGGCCGGCTGGCGGATGGAACCGCCGGTGTCGGTGCCGATCGCGAGGGGCGCCTGGTAGGAGGCGAGGGCCGCGGAGGAGCCGCCGCCCGAGCCGCCGGGGATCCGGGTGAGGTCCCAGGGGTTGCCGGTCGGACCGTACGCGCTGTTCTCGGTGGAGGACCCCATGGCGAACTCGTCCATGTTGGTCTTGCCGAGGATGACGACGTCGGCGGCCTTCAGCTTCTTGGTGAGGGTCGCGTCGTACGGCGGGATCCAGCCTTCGAGGATCTTCGAGCCGACGGTGGTCGGGATCCCCTCGGTGGTGAAGATGTCCTTGAGCGCGAGCGGCACACCGGCGAGCGGGCCGAGCTTCTCGCCGGCCGCGCGCTTGGCGTCCACGGCACGCGCCTGGGCGAGGGCGCCCTCGCGGTCGACGTGCAGGAAGGCGTGCACCTTCTCGTCGACGGCCTCGATACGGGCGAGGTGGGCCTCGGTGACCTCGACGGCGGTCAGTTCGCCCGTCGCGATCTTCTCGGCGATCTCGGCCGCGGTGAGCTTGATGATGTTGACGTTGGTGTCCGTCATGGTGATTAGTCCTCCCCCAGGATCTGCGGCACCTTGAAACGCCGCTGCTCCTGGGCCGGGGCGCCGGAGAGCGCCTGCTCGGGGGTGAGCGACGGACGGACCTCGTCCACGCGCATGACGTTCGTCAGCGGCAGCGGATGAGAGGTCGGCGGTACGTCTTGGTCGGCGACCTCGCTGACGCGGGCGACCGCGCCGATGATGTCGTCGAGCTGGCCGGCGAAGTGGTCGAGCTCTTCGCCCTTCAGCTCCAGACGCGCCAGCCGTGCGAGGTGGGCGACCTCCTCGCGCGTGATGCCAGGCATGCAGCGATCCTCTGGGGTGAGTGTGTGTGGTTTGGCCCAATCCTATGGGGCCGGGCACCGTGCCCGCGCCCGGGTTTACTCCCGGCACGCTCCGGAACACACCCTGCGGGACGGTTGGCGCCCTGAAAGAGCACGGTCAACCACGTGACCGACCACGGACGGAGACCGTGAGCGGGGCGGGGCCAACGGTGGGCGGGGCCGGCGACGGGTGCAGCCCGCGGGCGGGCCGGTAACCCACGGCGGAACCGACGCCGACGGCGGGTCGGCCCCGCGGGAGAGCTGGGCCTGTCGGGTGAGGGTCACGGGTGGTGCGTGGGCGGGAGACATTCGGCCGGAGGCCGGAATGTCTCCCCCTGAAAAGGGGACTACTCCGCCGCGGGCAACGCGGCGCGGGGCCGCTGCCATCCCCGGGACCCCCGGGCCAGCAGCCACGCGGTGGCCTCGTCGGGCGGCATCGCCGCGGCGACCAGCCACCCCTGCACGGCGTCGCAGCCGAGATCCCGCAGCCGCTCCCACGTCTCGTCGTCCTCGACGCCCTCCGCCACGACGAGCAGACCCAGCGAATGCGCGAGGTCGACGGTGCAGCGCACGATCTCGGCGTCCTCGGTGTCCACGGCGAGCCGTGCGACGAACGAGCGGTCGATCTTCAGCTCGCTGACCGGGAGCCGGCGCAGATGGACGAGCGAGGAGTACCCGGTGCCGAAGTCGTCCAGCGACATCTTCACGCCGTGCGCGGTGAGAGCCGCGAGGGTGTCGGCGGCCCGCTGCGGGTCCTCCAGGAGCACGTGCTCCGTTATCTCCAGTTGGAGCGCTCCCGCGGGGACTCCGTGCCGGGCGAGGCGGGCGGCGACGGCGCCGGCGAACCCCGGCGTATGCACGTCGCGCGGCGACACGTTCACCGCGACCGGCACGTACAGGCCCTGGGCCCGCCAGCGCGCGACCTGCCCGAGGGCGGTCTCCAGGACGTACTCGGTGAGGTGGGGCATCAGCCCGGACGACTCGGCGATGGCGATGAACTCGTCCGGCGGTACCTTGCCGCGCTCGGGATGCACCCAGCGGACCAGTGCCTCCAGTCCGGCCACCTGTCCGTCGAAGCGGACCTTGGGCTGGTAGTGCAGTTCGACGTCGCCGGTGTCCAGGGCCCGGCGCAGGTCGCCCAGCAGACCCAGCCGGTCGGGAGTGTTGGAGTCCCGCTTCGACTCGTACACCTCCACACCCGTCCGGTCCCGCTTCGCCTGGTACATCGCGATGTCCGCCCGGCGCAGCAGCCCCTCCGCGTCGAGCGCGTGGTCGGGGAAGACGGCGAGCCCGGCGCTGGCCTCCAGGACGAGGGTGAGTCCGTCGAGGTCGAGCGGCGAACCGAGGGCGGCGACCAGATTGCGGGCGACCCGAGTGGCCGACGTGGTGGAGTCCGCGACCGGCAGTAAGACGGCGAACTCGTCACCGCCGAGCCGCGCGGCCTCCGCCCCGCGTGGCAGTGCGAGCCGCAGCCTGTCGGCTATCTGGAGGAGCAGCCGGTCACCGGCGAGATGCCCCAGGGTGTCGTTCACCGAACGGAAGCGGTCCAGGTCGATCAGCATCAGGGCGGAGCGTGCGCCGATACGCTCGGCGTCGTCCAGCGCGGTCCAGGTGCGCTCCAGCAGCCACTGACGGTTGGGCAGCCCGGTGAGCGGGTCGCGCAGTTGCTCCTCGGCCCGTGCGCGGGCTATCCACAGAGTGGAGTCGAGGGCGATCAGCGGGATCGAGAACAGGGGCAGCAGCATCGGCTGGGCCACCGCGACGACGCAGATCAGCGGCGCGATGCCGAGCAGCGCCACCGCGACGAGTCCCTGTCTCACCAGGGCCGTACGGGCGACGGTGGGCAGACCGCCGCCGCGCGGTGCGTTCAGGTACCAGAGCAGGGCGCGGGTGACCGCGAGGTAGGCGCCCGCCACCAGCACCACCTGAGGGGCGGCGTACAACGTCCAGGCCAAGGGGTCCCAGGGCGCCTCGACGCTCGGGAACCGTCCGAACGACGCGAGGACCAGGGCTCCGGCCCCGATGCCGAGGATGTCGACCGCGCCGTGCAGCACTCCTTGGCGCCAGCGGTTGCGGCGGGCGGTGCCGACCAGGACGACGACGGTCAGGCTGACCATGCCGGCGGCAACCCAGCCGTAGAGCAGCAGGACGGCGAGGGTGAGTGCCGCGCCGGAGCCGGTGCCGCCCCACCAGCGGGCACGGCCGAGCGCGACCAGGTGGCCGACGATGACGCCGGTCAGCAGTGCCAGCGACCAGCCGACTGCGCCGCACGGAAAGAGCGCGTGGTGACCGGTGAACGCCCGGTAGAAGCCCGCGCCCAGGACGAACGCGGCGGTGGCCACGACCACCGACGGCAGTGCGGGCCAGGACATGTGGCGTTCGGGATCGTGGCCGGGCAGGCCGGCGCCGCGCTCGGCGGTGAGACGGCCGACGCCGGGGACGACGGGGGCGGCGAGCGGTGCGGCGCCGAACCCGCTCGGGGCGGGGCGCCCCGAAGGCCGTCCCGTCCGCAGGCCTGCCAGCCATGTGCCGGTCATCCGGCGCAGGCGCAGCCGCGAGTCGGGAGCGGCGCTCTCGGTCGGTTCCATTCCCGTCCCTCTCACTGCCGGCGGTGCCCACGCCACGCGGTCCGTTGCCGGCGACAACTGCCAACGGCGCCGCGGCGGAAAGCCCTTCCCCCGGCTCGTGCGGAGCTGGGGATGCGCCAACCGCAGCCGGGCACGGCAGGCGCACACGTCAACAGTAGGCCGCAGAAGGCTTCCACGGGCAGCGGTCGACCACGGTTGCCCGAATTCGACCTAGTCACCCGCATACAGCCGATATACGCCGAACGGGTGGCCTTCAACCGCTATTCCTCGATCGGAAGCGCGACCTCCGCCGCCGCGTCCGGTCCTTGTCCGAGCAGGACTGCGAAGCCCTCCTCGTTCAGGACCGGAACCTTCAACTGCATCGCCTTGTCGTACTTCGAGCCAGGATTGTCGCCCACCACGACGAAGGATGTCTTCTTCGAAACAGAACCGGTCACTTTTGCTCCACGGCTCTGGAGTTCCTCCTTCGCCCCGTCCCGCGTGTGGTGTTCGAGCGTGCCCGTGACCACGACGGTGAGTCCTTCGAGCGGACGGGGCCCTTCGTCCTCGCCCGCTCCCTCGTCCTCCATCCGGACTCCGGCGGCCTTCCACTTGCGGATGATCTCGCGGTGCCAGTCCTCGGCGAACCACTCCTTGAGCGAGGCGGCGATGATCGACCCGACGCCCTCGGTGGTGGCGAGCTCCTCCTCGGTGGCCTCCTCGATCCGGTCCACCGAGCGGAACTCGCGGGCCAGCGCCTCGGCCGCGACCGGGCCGACATGCCGGATCGACAGACCGGTGAGGAAGCGCGCGAGCGGGCGGTCCTTGGCGGCCGCGATGTTCTCCAGCATGGCAAGGGCGTTCTTCTTGGGCTCGCCCTGCTGGTTGGCGAAGACCGTGGCGATCTTCTCCTCGCCGGTCTTCGGGTCGCGCTTGGGCAGACCGCTGTCCTGGTCGAGGACGTACGCCCTGATGGGCAGCAGCCGCTCGATGGTGAGGTCGAAGAGGTCGCTCTCGTCCTTCAGCGGGGGCTCGGACGGCTCCAGCGGCTTGGTGAGGGCCGCCGCGGCGACGTACCCGAAGTGCTCGATGTCCAGCGCCTTGCGGCCCGCGAGGTAGAACAGCCGCTCGCGCAACTGGGCAGGGCAGGCCCGCGCGTTCGGGCAGCGCAGGTCGACGTCGCCCTCCTTCATGGGCCGCAGCGCCGTGCCGCACTCGGGGCACTCGGCCGGCATCACGAACTCCCGCTCGCTGCCGTCGCGCAGGTCGGCGACCGGTCCGAGGATCTCCGGAATGACGTCCCCGGCCTTGCGCAGCACCACCGTGTCCCCGATGAGAACGCCCTTGGCCTTCACCACGTCCTGGTTGTGCAGGGTGGCGAACTCGACCTCGGAACCCGCGACCGTGACCGGCTCGACCTGTGCGTACGGCGTGACCCGGCCCGTACGGCCCACGCCGACACGGATGTTGACGAGCTTGGTGTTGACCTCCTCGGGCGCGTACTTCCAGGCGATCGCCCAGCGCGGTGCGCGCGCGGTGGAGCCGAGCCGCCCCTGCAGGGGGATCTCGTCGAGCTTGACGACCACCCCGTCGATCTCGTGCTCCACGGAATGGCGGTTCTCGTCGTAGTACGCGATGAACTCCCGTACGCCGTCGAGGTCGTCGACCACCTTGGCGTAGCGCGTGGTCGGCAGCCCCCAGGTGTGCAGCAGGCCGTAGGCCTCGGAGAGCCTGCCGAGGCCCTCGAAACTCTCCAGGGCGCCGATGCCGTGGACGACCATGTGGAGCGGACGGGTCGCGGTGACGCGCGGGTCCTTCTGGCGCAGCGAACCGGCCGCCGCGTTGCGCGGGTTGGCGAAGGGCTTGTCGCCCGCCTCCACCAGCCGGGCGTTGAGCTCCTCGAACTTCTCCATCGGGAAGTAGACCTCGCCGCGGATCTCCACGAGGTCCGGGACACGGTCGCCCGTCAGACGGTCCGGAATCTCCTCGATCGTACGGACGTTGGGCGTGATGTCCTCGCCCGTACGGCCGTCGCCGCGGGTCGCCGCGCGCGTGAGGCGGCCGTGCTCGTACGTCAGGTTGACGGCGAGGCCGTCGACCTTCAGCTCGCACAGGAAGTGGTGTTCGGAGGCGCCCACGTCCTTGGCGACGCGCTCGGCCCAGGCGGCCAGCTCCAGATCGGAGAAGGCGTTGTCGAGCGACAGCATGCGCTGGCGGTGCTGGACCGAGGTGAACTCCGTGGCGTACGCTCCCGCGACCTTCTGGGTCGGCGAGTCCGGCGTCCGCAGCTCGGAATACTCCCCCTCCAGCGCCTCCAGGGAGCGCAGGAGCGTGTCGAACTCCGCGTCGCTGACGACCGGGGCGTCCTTCACGTAGTACCGGAAGCGGTGCTCCTCGATCTGCTCGGCGAGCTGCGCGTGCCTCTCCCGTGCCTCGGCGGGTACCGATGTGGGCTCTGCGTGCTTTTCGCCGGCCACCGTTGTGTCCTCCCGTTACTCTGGGTTGTCCGCGAGGGATCTCGCCGCCCGGACGCAGTGGGCCAGCGCCTTGCGCGCGAAGTCGGGGGAAGCCCCCGCGAGTCCGCACGACGGAGTGAGCGTGACCGCCTCCGCGAGAAGACCCGGCCGCAGCCCCAGCCTGCGCCACAGCGTCCTGACACCCATGACGCTACCGGCAGGGTCCGACAATGGGACGTCCGCGCCGGGGACGACACCGGCGAACAGACGCGTACCGCCCTCGACCGCTTCCCCGATCGCGTCGTCGTCACGATCTGTGAGGAGCGAGAAGTCGAAGGAGATGGCCGAAACGCCCGCCCTGCGCAACAGGGCGAAGGGGACGTCGGGCGCGCAGGAGTGGACCACGACGGGCCCGCCGCCGTGTACCCCGACGACGTCCCGGAGCCTGGCCTCGGCGACCTGACGGTCCACGGCGCGGTTGGTGCGGTAGCCGCTGGCGGTCGGTACCTGGCCGCGGAGCACGGCGACGAGGGAGGGTTCGTCGAGCTGCAGAACGATCTGGGCGCCGGGAATCCGTCGGCGTACCTCTTCGAGGTGCAGGCGCAGTCCCTCGGCGAGCGATCCCGCGAGGTCGCGGCAGGCGCCCGGGTCGGAGAGGGCGGACTCGCCGTTCCTCAGCTCCAGTCCGGCGGCGAGGGTCCAGGGACCGACGGCCTGCACCTTCAGCGGGCCCTCGTAGCCCTGGGTGAACTCCTCCAGGGCGTCGAGGTCCTCCCCCAGCCACGACCTGGCCCGCTTGGTGTCCCGGCCCGGCCGGTCCCCGAACCGCCAGCCGCTGGGCTCCACGCGCGCGTACAGCTCGACGAGCATTCCGGCGGTCCGGCCGATCATGTCCGCCCCGGGCCCCCGTGCGGGCAGTTCGGCGAGGAACGGGAAGTCGTCGAGGGAACCGGTGACGGTCTTCGCGGCCTCCCGCGCGTCACCGCCCGGCATGGACCCGACCCCGGTGGCGGAACCGAACCTGAACTCGCTGTTTTCGCTCACCCCGGAAGCGTACGTAATCCCCGGGGGCGGATCAGCCGCCCGGCGTCCCCGGGGAAGGTCAGCCGCCCGGCCGCACCGTCAGGTCGTTGACCTCGGCGTCCCGGGGCAGGTCGAGTGCCATCAGGATCGTCGTCGCCACCGACTCGGGGTCGATCCACCTCGCCGCGTCGTACTCCTTGCCCTCCTGCTGGTGGACCTTGGCCTGCATGGGACTGGCGGTACGGCCCGGGTAGACGGAGGTCACCCGGACCCCGGCCGCGTGCTCCTCGTGGCGCAGGGAGTCGGCGAGGGCCTTCAGTCCGTGCTTGGACGCGGCGTAGGCGGACCAGTCGGCGTGGGCGTTCAGGCCGGCGCCGGAGTTCACGAAGAGCACGTGTCCCTGGGCGAGGCGGAGCTGGGGCAGGAAGTGCCGGGTCAGCTCGGCGGGGGCGATCAGGTTGACGTTGAGCTGATGGCGCCAGGACTTCGGGGTCAGTTCGCCGACCGGGCCGAGGTCGACCACACCCGCGATGTGCAGCAGGGAGTCGACGCTGCCGGGGAGCGTCTGGTGCGAGAACGCCCAGGAGAGCTTGTCGGGGTCCGCCAGATCGCCGACCAGGGTCTTCGCCCCGGGGAACGCGGCGGCCAGTTCCTTCGCGCGGCCGGCGTCGCGCGCGTGGAGCACGAGTTCGTCCCCGCGCGCGTGAAGACGGCGGGCGACGGCCGCGCCGATGCCGGAACCGGCCCCGGTGATCACATGTGTAGCCATGGACGCCATGCTCGCATCACCGGGTACCGGCCTCGAACCGGGTTCCGGCACCTCAGCCGGTGCCGACGCGTCACGGACGCGGACGCCTCGGCGGGTATCGGCGCCTCAGCGGATGCCGGCGCTCTCCTCCAGGTAGGCCAGCGCCCCCACCGGCTCCTCGGCGAAGAACACCAGATCGGTGAGCGGGCGCGGCAGGAAGCCCTCGGCGTCCATCCGGCGGAACTGCTCCTTGAGGCCGTCGTAGAAGCCTGCCGTGTTGAGCAGGACCACCGGCTTCTCGGTCTTCCCGTGCTTCTTCAGCTCCAGGATCTCGGTCGCCTCGTCCAGGGTCCCGGTGCCGCCGACCATGACGACCACCGCGTCGGCCTTCGCCAGGAGCAGTGCCTTGCGCTCGGCCAGGTCACGGGCGATGACCATCTCGTCGGCGCCGGGCCGGGCCTTGGCTGCCAGGAAGTCCACGGAGACGCCCACGAGCCGTCCGCCCGCCTCCTGGACGCCGTCGGCGACCACCTTCATCAGCCCGACGTCGGAGCCGCCCCACACCAGGGTGTGGCCGCCCTTGCCGAGGAGTTCGGCGAACTCCCGCGCGGGGCGCGTGTAGCGGTCGTCGAGGTCGGCGGCGGAGAGGAAGACACAGATGTTCATGTCTTCACGGTACGCGGGAACGATTCGGGGCTCGCGAGCGCTTTCCCGGTATGGCTGAAGGACACACGATCACCATCGAGCAGGGCGCACAGCACGTCCGCGTCGTGCACGGCGGCCAGGTCCTGGCGGAGAGCGACCGCCCCCTGGTGCTGCGCGAGACCGGCTGTCCGGTGCGTTACTACCTACCGCCCGAGGACGTCCGCCTGGACCTGCTGACGCCCTCCGACACCCACACGTACTGCCCCTTCAAGGGCACCGCGTCCTACTGGTCGCGCCCCGACGCGGCGGATCTGGTGTGGGCCTATCCCGACCCCAAGCCCGATGTCTCCGAGATCAGGGACCATCTCTGCTTCTACGAGGCGGACGTGTCCTGAGTTCCGGGCGGACCTGGGCCGACGCGGGCGTGGTGACGCGATGAGTTCCCCCTCGCCCGGCAGTCTCTACCGACATGGACAAGAAGACGATCTCGCGCGACGGGACCCCCATCGCGTACGAACGCTACGGTGACGGCCCGACGGTCGTCCTGGTCGGCGGCGCCATGTGCACGGGTGCCACGCTGGCGCCCCTGGCCGAGGCCCTCTCGGACCGCTTCGGTGCCGTCACCTACGACCGGCGGGGCCGCGGCGCCAGCGGCGACACCGCGCCCTTCGCGGTGGCGCGGGAGGTCGAGGACATCGCGGCGCTGATCGAGGCCTCCGGGGGCAGCGCGGCGCTCTACGGCATCTCGT
Source organism: Streptomyces rhizosphaerihabitans (assembly GCF_025399795.1). GTDB lineage: Bacteria > Actinomycetota > Actinomycetes > Streptomycetales > Streptomycetaceae > Streptomyces > Streptomyces rhizosphaerihabitans. Next base: position 71,114 of record NZ_JAODTZ010000019.1, read on the forward strand.
CGGGCGGCGCGCTGGCCCTGGCGGCGACGGCGATCGGGCTGCCCGTCCGCGAAGTCGCCGTCTACGAGACGCCGTTCGCCCTCGACGAGGGGGCCGGCAAGGAGCGGGCCGAGTACACCGAGCGGCTGACCGAGCTGCTCGGCCAGGACCGGCGCGGGGACGCGGTCGAACTGTTCCTGTCCCTGGTCGGCACACCGCCGGAGATGATCGCCGGAGTGCGCATGTCGCACGCCTGGCCCGGCATGGAGGCCATCGCGCCGACCCTGGCGTACGACAACGCCGCGATGGGCGACAGCCGGGTTCCCCGCGAGCGGCTGGCCGCCCTGTCCGTGCCCCTGCTGTCGATCGCCGGCGACGCGAGCCCCGCGTGGATGCGCGAGGCGACACGAGCCGTCGCGGAGGCGGCGCCGAACGGGTCGTACCGCACGCTGGAGGGACAGACCCACATGGTGGATCCCCTCGTGCTCGCGCCGGTGCTGGCGGAGTTCTTCCGTACGAACGGTTAGACGCGGGACGGCGGACGGTGCCCGATCACGGTCGACCGGTCGCGGAACGTGTCCGGTGCCGCAGTCCCCTTCACCGTGATCGACCGGATCAGCAGTGATCGACCGGATCCGTCGTGACCGAACGGACAGGTCCTAGACGTCCGCCGTCGCGCGCGTGGTCGTCGCGATCGTCGCCGACCCCACCACGCGGGTGCCCTCGTACAGGACGATCGCCTGGCCGGGGGCCACGCCGCGGACCGGCTCGGTGAAGCGGACGTCCAGGGAGCCGTCGATCAGTTCGGCGCTCACCTCGGTCTCGCCGCCGTGGGCGCGGAGCTGGGCGGTGTAGGTGCCGGGGCCCGTCGGGGCAGCGCCGCACCAGCGGGGCTTGACGGCGGTCAGCGCGGACACGTCCAGGGAGGCGGCCGGGCCGACCGTCACCGTGTTGTTCACGGGCGAGATGTCGAGCACGTAGCGCGGCTTGCCGTCGGATGCCGGAGTGCCGATGCGCAGCCCCTTGCGCTGGCCGATCGTGAAGCCGAACGCGCCCTCGTGGGTGCCGAGCTTGGCACCGGACTCGTCCACGATGTCGCCCTCGGACTTGCCGAGCCGGCCCGCGAGGAAGCCCTGGGTGTCGCCGTCGGCGATGAAGCAGATGTCGTGCGAGTCCGGCTTCTTGGCGACGGCCAGGCCCCGGCGCTCGGCCTCGGCGCGGATCTCGTCCTTCGTGGTGACCGTGTCGCCGAGCGGGAACAGCGCGTGGGCGAGCTGGCGGTCGTCGAGGACACCGAGGACGTACGACTGGTCCTTGGCCATGTCGGAGGCGCGGTGCAGCTCGCGCGTGCCGTCCTCGCGGACGATCACCTGCGCGTAGTGCCCGGTGGCTACCGCGTCGAAGCCGAGCGCGAGCGCCTTGTCGAGCAGGGCGGCGAACTTGATCTTCTCGTTGCAGCGCAGGCACGGGTTCGGGGTGCGGCCGGCCTCGTACTCCGCGATGAAGTCCTCGACCACGTCCTCCCGGAAGCGCTCGGCGAGGTCCCAGACGTAGAACGGGATGCCGATGACGTCGGCGGCCCGGCGGGCGTCGCGCGAGTCCTCGATGGTGCAGCAGCCGCGCGCGCCGGTCCTGAACGATTGCGGGTTCGCCGAGAGGGCGAGGTGCACGCCCGTCACGTCGTGCCCGGCCTCGGCGGCACGGGCGGCGGCTACGGCGGAGTCCACTCCGCCCGACATGGCGGCGAGGACGCGGAGGGGGCGCTGCGAGGTGTCAGTCATAACCCCTCCAGAGTACGGGGCCGTGGGAACCGGAGCCCGCGAGTATCCGTTGAAGATCGCATGGGGGCGAAAAAGGGGAAGCCGGGGAAGCCGCGGAGCCGTGGTGCCGGGGCGGGGGCCAAGGACGCGGACCAGCCGGTCGGGCGGCGGGTGCTGCTCATCGGCGGCGCGCTGGCCACCCTGAGCGCGGCCGGGCTCGCCCGGGAGAAGCTGTCGCACCTGTGGTGGCGGCTGCCGGGCGTGGAGAAGGCGCGGGTCGCGGGAGCGGTGGACTTCCGGGGCGCGCGGTGGGTGGCCGCCTCGGCGGCGAACTGGCGGCGGGCCGACCGCCCCGACGACTACCCGATAGACCGGGTGGTCGTGCATGTCACGCAGGGCGGCTTCGCGAGCGCGGTGAGGGCCTTCCAGGACCCGCGGCACGGAGCGGCCGCGCACTACGTCGTCCGCAAGGACGGTCATGTCACCCAGATGATCCGCGAGCTGGACGTGGCGTTCCACGCGGGCAACCGCGCATACAACGAACGCAGCGTCGGCATCGAGCACGAGGGTTTCATCGATCACGCCTCGTCGTTCACGGACGCGATGTACGAGGCCTCGGCACGGCTGACGGCCGGGATATGCGGGCGGTACGGCATACCCGTGGACCGAGAGCACATCATCGGACACGTCGAGGTCCCTGGCACGGACCACACGGATCCCGGACGGTACTGGGACTGGAACCGGTACATCCGGCTCGTACGGCGGGCACGCACAACCCTCGCGTAGTCCTCGTCCGGCGGGCGCACAACCGTCACGCAGGTCCTCGTCCGGCGGTCGCGCACAACCGTCGCGCAGGTATGGGAGGGCGTGGTCGCAGCGGGGGCACAGACAGCGGCGCCGAGGGCTCAGGGCGCCGAATCGTGATGCTGTGAGATACGTCCGGGAAGCGCGTGTCCGTTGCGTCCCGCGCCGTCGCCGTGACCAGCGCGAGACCAACTCGTCTCACTCTCAGGGGAGTTGAACCTGAATTTAAGTCATCGCTTTTCACAGCGCAGAGGGCGTTCTCCTAAGTCGGCCCCATACACCGCACAGCCCCCGGGTCGAGAGTCCACCGCCATGACGCACTCCACACAGCCCGCCTCCGGCGCGGGCAACGACAAGGGCCGGTCCAGGACCAAGGGCACGCACCGCCGCGCGTTCCTCGGCGGAATGGCGGGGACGGCCCTCGCGGCGGTGACCGCCGGCGGCACCGCCATCGCTCTGCTCACGAACGCGACGCAGACCAAGGCGCACGCGGCGGGCACCACGCTGACCATCCCCGACCTCCTGGAGGGGACCGCCTCGGGCGGCACCACGACGTACACCCTGGAGGCCAAGACGGGCACCAGCGAGGTGCTCAGCGGCGTGACCAGCACGACCGCGGGCTACAACCAGTCGTTCCTCGGCCCCACCCTGAAGTGGACCTCCGGCGACACCGTCCTGCTGAACATCACCAACAGCCTCACCGAGGACACCACCGTCCACTTCCACGGCGCGCACGTTCCGCCGAGCATGGACGGCGGCCCGCAGAACGCCTTCGCCTCCGGGAAGACCTGGTCCCCCACCTTCACGGTCAAGGACGAGGCCAAGACGCTCTGGTACCACCCGCACGCCCTGGGCACCACGGCCGAGCAGGCCACCCACGGGCTGGCAGGCATGATCATCGTCGAGGACGACTCCGCCGCGACCGCGGCCCTGCCCAGCACCTACGGAACCGACGACATCCCGATCATCCTGCAGTGTCTGGCCACCGACACCGCCGGAGAGATCAAGTACAACCTGACCGGCTACCTCGCCAACGGCCTGAGCTTCCCTCTTCTGTGCAACGGCACGAACGTCGACGCCACCACGCTCACCTTCACCGCCACCAAGAAGCGCACCCGCTTCCGGCTGCTCAACGCCTCACCGTCGGACATCATCACCGTCCAGCGCGGCGACGGCGGGACGCTCACCCAGATAGCCACCGACCAGGGGTATCTGACCGAGGCCACCGAGGTGAAGTCGATCCGGCTCGTGGCGGGCGCGCGCGCCGAGTTCGTGATGGAGCTCAGCGACGCGGTCACCCTGGAGGCGGTGGTGACGACGGGCTGGGTGCGCGGCGGGAGCGGCACCTACGAGTTCCTGACCGTCACTCCGGACGCCTCGGACACCCCGGAGGACCTGCCGGCCCTCAACACCATCACCCGGTACGACACCAGCGGCTTCACCGCCCGGACGATCACACTCGGCCAGAGCGGCACCTCGATGACGGTCAACGGCTCCGTGGGGACGAGCATGTCCTCGATGGCGATGATCAGCACCACGTTGGGCGCCGAGGAGGTCTGGACGGTCAAGAACAGCACGCAGCTGGAGCACTCGTTCCATCTGCACGACGTGCCGTTCCAGCTGATCTCGATCAACGGGGCGGATCCGACGGGCGTCCAGTTGGGCTGGTACGACACGTTCGAGGTGGTCGGCGGCGGCACCATCAAGATCGCCATGAAGTTCACCGACTTCGCGGACGACACCTACATGTACATGCTCCATTGTCATCTGCTCCAGCACGAGGACGAGGGCATGATGGCCGCCCTCATGGTGACGGAGAGCTAGGGCCTGTCCGGTACGGCGGGTGGGCGCGGCGGTGTCAGGTGAGGCCCGCCATGCGCGCCCGCTCCACCGCCGGGCCGATCGCCCGCGTCACGGCCGCGACGTCCGCCTCCGTGGAGGTGTGGCCGAGCGAGAATCGCAGGGTGCCCCGGGCGAGGTCCGGGTCGGTGCCGGTGGCGAGGAGGACATGGCTCGGCTGGGCCACACCCGCCGTGCACGCCGAGCCGGTGGAGCACTCGATGCCCTGCGCGTCGAGCAGCAGGAGCAGCGAGTCTCCCTCGCAGCCGGGGAACGTGAAGTGCGCGTTGGCGGGCAGCCGGCCGCCGGGTGCCGGGTCGCCGCCGAGGATCGCGTCGGGCACGGCCTTGACGACGGCGTCGGCCAGGTTGTCGCGCAGGGCGCCGATCTCGCGGGCGAACCACTCCCGCCGCTCGGCGGCCAGCCGTCCGGCGACCGCGAAGGACGCGATCGCGGGCGCGTCGAGCGTGCCGGAGCGGACATGGCGCTCCTGACCGCCGCCGTGCAGCACGGGTACGGGGCTGTACTCGCGGCCGAGAAGCAGCGCGCCGATCCCGTAGGGACCGCCGATCTTGTGACCGGACACCGTCATCGCGGCGAGGCCCGAGGCGGCGAAGTCGACGGGGATCTGACCGAAGGCCTGGACGGCGTCGGCGTGCAGCGGAATGCCGAACTCGGCCGCGACGTCCGCCAGTTCACGGACCGGCATGACGGTGCCGATCTCGTTGTTGGCCCACATGACCGTGGCGAGGGCGACATCGTCGGGGTTGCGGACGACGGCCTCGCGCAGGGCGTCGGGGTGGACGCGGCCGTACGCGTCGACGGGCAGGTACTCGACCGTGGCGCCCTCGTGCTCGCCGAGCCAGTGGACCGCGTCGAGGACGGCATGGTGCTCGACGGGGCTCGCGAGAACGCGGGTACGGGCCGGGTCGGCGTCTCTGCGGGACCAGTACAGGCCCTTCACCGCGAGGTTGTCGGCCTCGGTGCCGCCGGAGGTGAAGACCACCTCGCTGGGCCGGGCGCCGAGGGCGTCCGCCAGGGTCTCGCGGGCTTCCTCGACCGTCCGCCGGGCAGCGCGGCCGGCGGCGTGGAGGGAGGAGGCGTTGCCCGTGACGCCCAGTTGGGCGGTCAGAGCCTCTACTGCCTCGGGAAGCATGGGGGTGGTCGCGGCGTGGTCGAGGTAAGCCATGGTGGGCTCGATTCTACGGGCCCGCTCTCCCCTCGCCTCGGCCCCCACCGGTGTGGCCGTCCACCCCGGTCGGCGCAAGAGGTCGTAGTGCGCTCCCCGGCGTCGCGCCGGGACCCTTGTGCGGTGCGTCCGGCTGCGCCGCGGCCCGCAGCGGAGCCCCGGCCGTCGCGAGGGCCTCAGAAGCTCCAGGACACGGTGCTGTCGAACTGCATGAAGGCGATCAGGACGACCAGGTCGGCGATTCCCAGGCCGAGACCGAGGAAGGCGCGGCCCCGGCGGGCCGTGCCGCGCCAGAGGGCGACAGAGGCGAGGACGATGGCGATGGGGCCCAGGAAGACGTTCAGCACCAGGAGCCCGAGGAGGCCGAGGATGAAGGCGGCCACGGCCATGCCGTCCGCGTCCTGGACGACGGTCCGGCGCGTGGCACGGACGGGCTCCGTGGTGCCGGCGGTACGGGCGGCCTCGGCTGTGCGATCGATGCCAAGGGTGCGGGTCGTGTCGGCGGTACGGGTGGTGCCGGTGGTGCGCGTGGTGAGTTCCATGACGTGAGTCAGCTCCCAACGGTCAGTTGGTGAAGGTGTGGGACCAGCGGCCGGTCGGCAAAGGTGCGGGACCACCGGTCAGTTGGCGGAGGGGTGGCGCCGCCGGGCGCTGCGCTCACGCAGCGCGAAGACGACCAGCCAGACGCCGATGACGGCCGCGGCGACGAGGCTGACGGGCAGCGGGGCGTGCGCCACGGAGCCCATGACGACGCCGAGCAGCAGGAGTGCGGCCACGAGGAACAGCATGAGATGCCTCTCGAAGAAGTCTCGAAGTCCTGTCCCGGAACGTCCGGGACCTCAACGGTGAGGCCCCGATGTTTCCGGGACTTGACGGCTCAGTGAACGGTTGTAGTAACAGTTGTTCACTGACTCTTGAGTCTAGCGCGCTCCTCGGCTTTAAAATTCCAGAGAACAGTTGTTAACTGCATGGCATGAGTCACACTCTCGGCATCCGCCAGGCGCAGAAGCAGAAGACCCGGCAGGCGCTGCTGGACGCGGCGTTGGGGCTTCTGGAGGAACAGAGCCTGAGCAGCCTGGGTCTGCGCGAGGTCACCCGCGCCGTCGGAGTCGCTCCGACCGCCTTCTACCGGCATTTCCGCTCGACGGCGGACCTCGGCGTGGCGCTGGTCGAGGAGGCACTCGGCAGCCTGCACCCGATGATCGAGGACACGGTGTCCGCGGCCGGCGACACCGACGAACGCATCGCGCGTGCCGTGGAACTGATCGCCCACCACGTCGGGACGCACCCGGCACACGTCCGCTTCATCGCGCGCGAGCGGCACGGCGGGGTCCAGCCGGTGCGGGACGAGATCCGCGAGCAACTGGCCCGGTTCGCCGAGGAGGTCAAGGACGCGCTGGCCGAGCACCCCGAGTCGGCGGGGTGGAGCGACGACGATCTGCTGATGCTCGCGGGTCTGTATGTCGACCACATGCTGATGGCGGCCTCGGCGTTCCTGGAGGCGCTGGACGGCTCCGAGGCGGAGCGCGAGCGGGTCGCCCGGGTGGCGAGCCGTCAGATGCGGCTGATCAGCATCGGCCGCCGCCACTGGCTCGGCTGACCGCCCCGGCAGGCCGACGGACGGCCGCGCGCAGCACGCAGCACCGCCGTACGTCGTACGCCCTATGAGGGCGGGCCTTCCTGTCCGTCAGCCCTGAGCGGCCGCCGACTGACCCTGCCCCTGGCCCGTCCGGCCGCCGCCGGGGCCGCCCCCGCAGCCGCCCTGGCCGCCACCCATGCCGCCGCCGGGAGCGCCGCTCGGCATGCCCGAGGGATTGCCGGAGGGGCCTTCCCGGTGGGCATGCCCGAAGGGGCACCCGACCGCGTGGGCATGCCCGAGGGTGCACCGCTGGGGCGTCCGGAGGCGCCGCCCGGCATCCCGGAGGGACGCGTGCAGTTCTGCCCGCCGGAGGTCTTGCCGTCCGAGGACGACGTGTCGCCGGAGCCGCAGGCCGCCAGCAGGGGCGAGAGAGCGAGGAGGGCGACGAAGGGAACGAGTCGTGCACGACGGTTCATGGGGCAACTCCCAGTCAAGTCACGTGGGCCGGTTGACGAAAAGCCGGACGAGCGGGAGCCAGAGCACCAGATCCACGTAGGGCCGCGCTGTGCCGAACCTGTGCCTTGCTGTGCGGCGCGGCCCCGTCGCCGGGCTCAACCCCCCTCGTACACCGCGCTGATGGCGGCGGCCGTCGCGGCCAGCTCCTCCCGCGCCTCGGCCGGCGCGAGGACCTCCAGCGCATCGCCGAAGGCCAGCAGCGTGCGGGTCTCGCGCACCGAGCCGAGGGAGAGACGCGCGGTCACCCACTCACCGGCGCCGTCGTCCTCGGGCAGCTCCACGAGGGAGGCGGTGTTGAGGCGTACGAACATGTCGAGGCGGGAGCGCCGTACCCGAACCGTGACATCGACACCCCCCGGCCGCTCCTCGACCTGGCGGCGCAACACCTCCCAGGCGTCGGCCAGTTCGACGCCCGGACGGCGCCGCACCGGGTCCGGCAGAAGGGTGGCCCCGCGGACCCGGTCGGCCCGGAACAGCCGTGGCCTGCCGCGCCGGTCGGCGACCAGGTACCAGACGCCGGCCTTGGAGACGAGCCCGTACGGGTCGACGGTGTAGGTGCGCGGTTCGGTGTCCCCGCCGTGCCGGTAGCGCAGCCGCAGTCGGCGGTCGGTGAAGACGGCGTCCTGCAACACGTCCAGATCGACGGCCCGTTGGGGCCCGCCCTTCCAGCGGGTGGCGTCGACGAGGACCCGTCGGCTGGTGACCTCGGCGGCCGGCCGGAAGGGCGCGGGCAGCGCGGCCATCACCTTGCGCAGCGCGGAGCCGAGCGCCGCGTCGAGACCGAGGGCGGCGTGGGCGCCCTGCGCGGCCAGGATGAACAGCGAGCGGGACTCGTCCGCGGTCAGGCCCGTGACGTCCGTACGGAATCCGGCGAGCAGTTCGATGCCGCCGTGCCGCCCGCGTTCGGCGTAGACCGGGACGCCGGAGGCGGACAACGCCTCGATGTCCCGGTAGATGGTGCGCACGGACACCTCCAGCCGGTCGGCGAGTTCGTGCGCCGGAACGCGGCCGCGGGTCTGGAGCAGCAGCAGGATCGAGAGCAGCCGGTCGGACTTCACGGACCCAGGATCGCGCCCGCGGGAGGCCGTCCGCAAATGTTGACGGAAACTGTCAGGTTATGCGGCGAAAGTGAGGGCACACCGACACACGGAAGAGGTAGTCATGAACGCCATGGACCCCCGCCCCCTGTACACCCGAGCCGCCGAGCAGATCGCGTCGCTGATCGGAACCGTGCGGCCGGAGCAGCTGGACGGTGCCACTCCGTGCGCCGGGTTCGACGTACGCCTGTTGCTGTCGCACATGGTCGGCGGCACCCGGCGGATCGCCGTGATCGGGGCGGGCGGCGACGGGCTCGCGGTGCGGCCGTTCGCCGACGGTGTGCCGGACGACGGCTGGAACGCCGCGTACGACGAGGTCCGGGCGCAGGTCCGCGCGGGATGGGCGGACGAGGCCCGGCTGGACGCGCCGGTGCGGGTGCCGTGGGGCGAGGCTCCCGGGCGCATCGCCCTCGCCGGGTACGTCATGGAGGCCGTCACGCACACCTGGGACCTCTCCGAGGCGCTTGGCCGACCGCTCGAACTCGATCCGGAACTGGCCGAGTTCGCGCTCGCGATCGCCGGCCGTGTGCTGCCCGACGAGGGGCGCGAGGACCCCGAGCTGCCCTTCGGCCCGGTGGTGCCGGTCCCCGAAGGCGCCGATGCCTACGAGCGACTGGCCGCCTGGACGGGCCGCCGTCCACTGGTGACCGCCTGACGGCCCTGGACGTCGCTACTGAGCGCAGGCCGCGGGCACCCGACGGGGTGCCCCGAGCCCGCGACCGGGACACCGGCCGCGGGCACCGCAGGCACCACGCCAGCGGCACGGACCGCGGGTGCCGCCGAAGACCGGACCAGGGCACAAGGAACCCCGAGTCGCCCCTTGGACGCGGCGGTGCCGATCCCCGAAGGAGCCGGCCCCTGCCTGCGGACGGCAGCCCCGACCGGCCGTCGTCCGCAGGTGAAAGGTCCGTCGGTTTCCCGACGGAGGTGTGACGGGGTCACGGACGGCCGCGGGGGCAGCCGGGGAGCGCCGGAGGAAGCCGGCGGCGGGTCAGCGCAGCCGGGCCCGCGCGAGCTGCCGGGACTGGGCGACCAGGCGGTCCGCGCTGTCCCAGACTTCCGCGTCCTCCTCCAGGAAGCCCCCGGCGAGGTTGCGGGTGGTGATCGACACCCGCAGCGGGCCGGGTGCCGGGCGGCACCGCACATGCACGGTCAGCTCGACGGTCGGCACCCAGCCGGACAGACCGATCTCGAAGGCGGTCGGCGGCAGCGCGTCCACCGCGAGGAGCAGCGAGAGCGGGTCCGCGTCACGGCCGTCGGCGAGCCCGAACCAGGACCGCATCTCGCCCTTCCCGGACGGCGCGCCGAGCGCCCAGCCCAGGGTCGCGGGGTCGAGCTTGAGGAACAGCCGGTCGGTGATCGCCGAGCTGCCGGGGATGGGGGCGGGCGCGTCCTGCGGACCGAAGCACTGGTCCATGGGCGGGATCTCGGGCGGCCGCGCGGTCGTCCGGACGTCGTCGGGCAGGGTGTCGAGATCGCCGTACGAGGCGAGCACGCGGATCCGCTCGGTCTCGCGGCCCTCGTCGTCGTACTGGAAGAGGGACGCCTGTCCGGTCGACAGGGTCCGGCCGGTGCGTACGACGTCCGTGCGGATGACCGCGGGGCCCGGCTGGGACGCGGTCAGATAGTGCGCGGAGACCGTGAACGGGTCGGAGTGCGGGAGGGCGTCGGCGAGCGCGCGGCCGAGGACGGCCAGCAGATAGCCGCCGTTGACGGCGTTGATGATCGTCCACCCGGCGGAGAGGTCGACGTCGTAGACGCCGGCCTCGCGCGGGGTGACGGCCGTGTCCCGGTCGAACTCACTGTCGCCGATCGTGGCCCGTACGGCCTGTACCGAAGCTGCTTCTGGCATACGTGAACGGTACAACAGGAAATTACTAAGCGGTAGCTTTCACTGTTTCGGGCGTATGAACCCCGCGCCATCCAGCCATTCAGGTGAGGATTCGGCAATTTCTTGTCAAGTGTCCGCAATCACCCGTGACCAATCGGTCCGGCTTCTCCTCTGAAGGGGCATGAGCCTCACCGGGACACCTTTCCTCCTGACCTCGTTCGTGCTGTGCGCCGTCGCCCTCCTGCTGCCCCTGGCCCTGTGGTCCCGGGTGCGCGGACCGGCACCGGTGCGCGGGGCGGCGCGGCTCCTGATGCTGCTGTTCGCCCAGGGGACGGCGATCAGTCTGGTGTTCGTCCTCGTGAACAACGCCAACAACCTGTACGACAACTGGGCCGACCTCCTCGGCACCGGCAACCATGTCCAGCAGGCCGCCGACCTCGGCGTGGACGGCACCGGAGGGATCTCGCTGGAGAACCTGCCCAGGATGCGGCAGACCTTCCGGCCGGCCGACGGGCATCGCATGCGCCAGGCCGGCGGGGTGCTCTCCACCGACCTGAGGGGGCGGGTGTCGGGGGTGAACGCGGAGGTCTACGTCTGGCTGCCGCCGCAGTACAACGAACCCGCCTACCGGCACCGGAAGTTTCCCGTCGTGGAACTGTTCTCGGGATATCCGGGCTCCGCGAAGGCGTGGTTCGGATCGGCCAGGGTGCACGAGCAGCTGCGGCCGATGATGCTCGACGGACGCATCGCGCCGTTCATCCTGGTCGCGCCCCGCACCAACCTGCTGGCCCGCGCGGACACCGGCTGCGCGAACATCCCGGGAACGGTGAACGCGGACAGCTGGCTCAGCATCGACGTACCGCGGATGGTCATGGACAACTTCCGCGCCGAGTCCGCCCCGAACGGCTGGGCCACGGCCGGATACTCGGCCGGGGCGCACTGCGCCACCAAGCTGGCCGTCGCCCACCCCGACCGCTACCGGGCGGCGGTGAGCATGTCCGGCTACAACGACCCCAAGGGCGAACGCAGTTCACTCGCGGGGCAGAACCCTGAACTGCGCCGGCGGAACAATCCCTATCTTGAACTGCTCGCCGACCGCGTCCCGCCCCGGATCGCCCTCTACTTCTCCGGCGAGTCCGGTGACGGCTACCAGGCGGGCGCGGCGATCCGGGCGATCGCCAAGCCGCCGACGAGCGTGGACGTGGTGCTGCTGCCGCGCAGCGCGGGCGGCCACGACATGGGGCTGTGGCGACCCCAGCTGCCGGAGGTGTTCCGCTGGCTGACCGCGCAGCTCGACGCAGGGACGGGAGGTACCGGAAGTACGGGAGGCACGGCCGGCACGCCCGGCTCCGGCGGCGCTCCCGGAAGCGACGGCAAGGACGGCCCCCGAGACGCCGGCGGCACGGCCGGCGCCGACCGGGTCAGGAGTTCTCTTCCTCACGCACCGTCGAGCGGCGGTTCCACGCGCGCGGAGCTCGCCAGTGGTACCGCATCGCGAACAGGCGCAGCACGAAGGCCGTGACGATGGCGAGGCCGCTGGTGAACGGGGTGAGCGCGTCGTAGCGGATGCAGAGCACCACCATCGTGGCGCCGACGATCGCCGGGACGGCGTAGAGGTCACGGTCCCAGCGCAGCAGGGAGGGGACCTCGTTGGCGAGGACGTCTCGCAGCACACCGCCGCCCACGGCGGTCGCGAGGCCGAGGGCGGCGGAGGCGGTCAGGCCGAGCCCGTAGTCGTACGCCTTCACGGTGCCGGTGACGGAGAACAGTCCGAGCCCGGCCGCGTCGAAGACGTTCACGCCGGCCTGGATGCGCTCCACCTGGGGGTGCAGGAAGAACACGAGCAGGGCGGCGATGAGCGGTGTGGTGAAGTACCCCAGGTCGGTGAAGGCCGCCGGGGGTACCGCGCCGATGATGATGTCGCGCAGCAGCCCTCCGCCCAGCGCGGTGATCTCCGCGAGGACGGCGATGCCGAAGACGTCGAAGTTCTTTCGGACGGCCAGCAGAGCGCCGGAGATCGCGAAGACGAAGATGCCGATCAAGTCGAGCGTGTGCTGGACGGAGGGGTTGAACAGATGCTGGAACACCCCCACATTCTCACCTGTCGTGGGGAGTGCACCTTACAAAGGAAGGCTTAGACGGTGGGCTTGCCTGTGGTGAACAGCCACGTCTGGAAGAGGTCGTCGAGCTGCCGGCCGGAGATCCGCTCCGCGAGGGCGATGAAGTCGGCGGTACTGGCGTTGCCGTACCTGTGGAGCTTCGTCCACGCGGGCAGGAGCTTGAAGAAGGCTGTGTCGCCGATGCGCTCGCGCAGCATCTGGAGCGTCATCGCGCCCCGCTGGTAGACCGCCGAGGCGAACATCGTGTCCCGCTGCGGGTCGCCGACCGTGGTCTGCCAGAAGGCGGAGTCCGCGGGCCGCTGGTTGTACCCGGCGACGAACGAGTCGTGCGCCGAGCGGACGCCCTTGTGCTCGGCCCACAGCCACTGGGCGTAGGTCGCGAAGCCCTCGTTGAGCCAGATGTCCTTCCAGTGCGCCACCGAGACGGAGTCGCCGAACCACTGGTGGGCCAGCTCGTGCACGATGGTCGACTCCGAACGCACCGCCGAGTACGCGGGCTTCGACTGGACCTCCAGCGAGAATCCCGCCTCGGGCATGTCGTCGACGATGGCGCCGGTCTCCTCGAAGGGGTACGGGCCGAACACCTGCGACCAGTAGTCGGTGGCCTCCGCGGTGACGGCGTACACGTCGACGCTGTTGCTGTTGGCGAGCACCGGGTCGATGGCGACGTAGATCGGTGTCCCGGCCGGGGTCGTGCCGGTCCTCACGTCGAACTTCCCGATGGTCGCCGTCGCGAGATAGGTGGCCATGGGGCGGCTCTCGCGCCAGTGCGTGACCGTGACGGCGCCCTTGTCGCGGGTCGACACCAGGCGTCCGTTGGACACCCCCGTCAGGCCCTTGGGGGCCGTGATGCGGATGTCGTAGGTCGCCTTGTCGGACGGGTGGTCGCTGGAGGGGAACCAGGTGGAGGCGGCGTTGGGCTCGCAGGCGACGAACACGCCGTCCGTGGTCTTCATCCACCCGTAGTCGGAGCCGAACACGATCGGGCCGTTGAGGGCTTCGGGGATGCCGCCGTAGGTGACGGTCACCGTGAACGTCTTGCCTTTGGCCAGCGGGCCGCGGGGGGTGATGTGGATCTCGTCGCCCTCCCGCGTGAAGTGGGCCGCTCTGCCGTTCACTTCGACCCTCGTGACGTCCAGCTTCTGGAGGTCCAGGTCGAAGGCGGAGAGGTTCTGGGTGGCGCGGGCGGTGAGGGTCGTACGACCGTCGAGGCGGTCGGTGTCCGGGTTGTACGCCACGTCGAGGGCGTAGTGGCGGGCGTCGAAGCCGCCGTTGCCCAGCTGGGGGAAGTAAGCGTCACCGATGCCGTCGGCGCCCGGGGTGGGGGCGGAGGAGGCGGCGATGAGGAAGAAGGAGGCCGTCGCGGTCGCGAGAGCCCCTAAACGTGCCGAACGGGAGAGTGCCATGAGCGTCCCTTTCGTACGTGTGCCGATCATTTCCGATCAGACGGACACGCAGGACTCTGCACTCTCCCGTTCGAGCATGTTCATGACTTTGCCAAGTCGTCACGGCCTACTTGCCGGTTGACTCCTGACGATCGGCTTCCGCACCGCCGACGGCCGGTACCGATGGGTTCCGTCGGCCGGAAGCTCCAGGAGACCGGTTCCCGATCGACGAATGCCCCGCAAAAGGCGCAACCGCCGGCTTCGGCAACCGGTCCCGAGCACACCAAAACGTATGCCCCGGCAGCCGGTTACCCGGCTGCCGGGGCATACGTTCCGGCACACTCGCACCATCTTCGATGCCGCGTCCGACTACTTCTCGGGGTCGCTCGCCGACTCGTCGGAACCGGACGCGGCGGAGGGCTCCTCGGCCACGGTCTCCGTGGATCCCTCGGCGTCGGTCTCGCCGGTCCGCCGTTCCGCGGCCACCGCCGCCGACGTCTGCGCGGACTCCGCCAGCACCTCGTCGGCCACGAGTTCGGCCGCCCGCTTCGCAACCGTCAGCAGCACCGTGTCCTGCGGAGCCTGGTCCTCGAAGTTCTCCGGGTGGTGGCAGGCGACCTGCTGGCCGGGCCTCAGCTCCAGGAGCGGCGGCTCGGTCGTCTTGCAGATCTCCGTGGCCTTCCAGCACCGCGTGTGGAAGCGGCAGCCGCTCGGCGGGGAGATCGGCGAGGGCACGTCGCCCTGGAGCAGGATGCGCTCGCTCTTCTCGTTCTTGCGCCGCGGGTCCGGGATCGGCACCGCCGACATCAGAGCCTTGGTGTACGGGTGCATCGGCGCCTTGTACAGCGACTCGCGGTCCGCCAGCTCGACGATCTTGCCGAGGTACATCACCGCGATCCGGTCCGAGACGTGCCGGACGACCGAGAGGTCGTGCGCGATGATCACGTACGTCAGGCCGAGCTCCTGCTGGAGGTCGTCCAGCAGGTTGACGACCTGGGCCTGGATCGACACGTCCAGCGCCGAGACCGGCTCGTCCGCCACGACCAGCTTGGGGTTGAGCGCGAGCGCGCGGGCGATGCCGATGCGCTGGCGCTGACCGCCGGAGAACTCGTGCGGATAGCGGTTGTAGTGCTCGGGGTTCAGACCGACCACCGACAGCAGTCGCTGTACTTCCTTCTTGACTCCGCCCTTGGGCTCGACGCCCTGGAGCTTGAAGGGAGCACCGACGATCGTGCCGATGGTGTGACGCGGGTTCAGCGACGAGTACGGGTCCTGGAAGATCATCTGCACGTCCCGGCGCAGCGGACGCATGGCGCCCACGCCGAGGTGCGTGATGTCCCTCCCCTCGAACTCGACCTTGCCGCCGGTCGGTTCGAGCAGCCGGGTGATCAGTCGGCCCATCGTCGACTTGCCGCAGCCCGACTCGCCCACGACACCGAGCGTCTCGCCGGCCTTGACCTCGAAGTCGATCCCGTCGACGGCGTGCACGGCGCCGACCTGCCGCTGGAGCAGGCCCTTCTTGATCGGGAAGTGCTTCTGGAGCCCGGTCACCTTCAGCAGGGTCTCACCGGAACCGGCGAGCCGGGGGCCTGTGCTCTGCGCGGGGATGCTCACTGCTTTGTTCTCGCTCACAGCTTCGGCGCAATCTCTTCGGTCCAGATACGCTCCCGCTGCTCCTGCGTCATGTGGCAGGCGGCCCAGTGCTGGCTGCCGACCTCGGTCAGCTCGGGGCGGACCGTGCGGGTGACGTTGTCCTTCGGCAGGTCCGCGTACGTGCAACGCGGGTTGAAGGCGCAGCCGGACGGGATGTTGATGAGGGAGGGCGGCGAGCCCTTGACCGGGATGAGGCGCTCCTGCTGATCACGGTCGAGCCGCGGCATCGAGCCGAGCAGGCCCCACGTGTAGGGGTGGCGCGGCTCGTAGAACACCTTCTCCGCCGGACCGCGCTCGATGCAACGGCCGCCGTACATCACCAGGATGTCGTCGGCGAGCTCGGCGACGACACCCAGGTCGTGGGTGATGACGATGACCGCGGAGCCGAACTCCTTCTGCAGATCGCGGATGAGGTCGAGGATCTGCGCCTGGACGGTGACGTCCAGGGCGGTCGTCGGCTCGTCGGCGATGAGCAGCTCGGGGTTGTTGACCAGCGACATCGCGATCATCGCGCGCTGGCGCATACCGCCGGAGAACTCGTGCGGGTAGTTGTCCACCCGCTTGTCCGGCTGCGGGATGCCCACCCGGTCGAGCATCTCGACGGCCCGGCGCTTGGCGGTCTTCTTGTCGACCTTGTGGTGGATCCGGTACGCCTCCACGATCTGATGACCGATCGTGAAGTACGGGTGCAGCGCGGACAGCGGATCCTGGAAGATCATCGCCATCTCGCGGCCGCGCAGCTTGCGCACGTGGTCCGGATCGGCGGAGAGCAGCTCGGTGCCGTCCAGCCAGATCTCACCGGAGATCTGAGCCTTGCGCTTGCCGTACTGGCCGGCGGTGTGCAGCCCCATGATGCCGAGCGAGGTGACCGACTTGCCGGAACCCGACTCGCCCACGATGCCGAGCGTCTTGCCCTTCTCCAGCTTGAAGCTGAGACCGTCGACGGACTTGACCAGACCGTCGTCGGTCGGGAAGTGCACCTTCAGGTCACGCACTTCGAGGAAGGCGGTCGGAGAGGGCGAGGCGGCCACGGGCTCGCCCACGACCGCTCCGCTCTTGCTGAGTTCCGTCATGAGAGCCTCACTCGGGGGTCGATCACCGCGTACAGGACGTCCACCACGAGGTTGGCGATCAGTACCGCGAGAGAAGTGATCAGGGTGACGCCCAGAATGATGGGCAGATCCTGGTTCTTGATGCCGTTGAGCACGGCCTGGCCGAGACCGGGCAGGCTGAACGTCGTCTCGGTCAGGATCGCGCCGCCGATGAGGGCGCCGAGGTCCATGCCGAGCATGGTGAGGATGGGCGTCATCGTGGAGCGCATGGCGTGCTTGCCGATGACGACCGGCTCACCCAGGCCCTTCGCGCGGGCGGTGCGGATGTAGTCCTCGCCGAGGATCTCCAGCATGTTGGCGCGGGTGATCCGGGCGTACATCGCCGCGTACAGGAAGGCGAGGGTGATCCAGGGAAGGATCATGCCGCCGAACCAGCCGGTGAAGCTCTCGTCGAGAGGCACGTACTGCGCGTCGATCCATTTCAGACCGAAGGCGAAGACCGCCAGGCTGAGCAGACCGGTGAAGTAGATGGGAAGGGAGACACCCGCCAGGGCGACGACCATGGCACCGCGGTCCCACAGGCTGCCCCGCTTGAGCGCGGAGAGCACGCCCGCGGCGACACCGAAGACCAGCCACAGCACGGCGGCACCGAGCGCGAGTCCCAGGGTCACCGGGAAGCGGTCGGTCAGCACCGGCCAGACGGCCTGCTCGCTGCGGAAGGAGTAGCCGAAGCACGGCGCGGCACAGTGGGTGACGTCACCGCCGCCCGCATAGGTGCGACCCGCGAAGATGCCCTTGAAGAACGCCCAGACCTGCTGGTAGATCGGGTCACCCAGACCCAGCTTCTGCCGGACGGCCTCTACGGCGGCAGGGTCGGCCTGCTTGCCCACGAAGCTTGTGGCGACGTCGACGCCCGCCCACTTCGGGACGAGGAAGAAGATGCAGAAGACCACCATGATGATGACCGCGAGCATCACTGCGGCGGCGAACAGCCGCCTGATGAGATAAGCGAGCACAGCTTACGGCCCGCTGCGGGACCGCGGGCCATCGGAGGTCGTCCGATGGCCCGCGATCCACGCCGCGCCGGCCTTCACCTGCCTTTCGTGCCGTACGGCGGGTGTGCCGGGTTTACTTCGCGGACTTCAGGCCGAGGTTGACGAAGTCGTACGTACCGCTGTAGCCATCGGTGGTGTACACGTTCGCCAGGTTGTTCCCGCGCCAGTTGATGAACTTCTCGAAGGTGAAGGGCAGGTAGTACGCGCCCTCCATGACCTTGTGGTTGATCTCGGAGGAGATCTTGGTCTTGCCGGCGGCGTCGAGGGTCGTGACGTAGTCGTCGAACAGACCGTCGATCGCCTTGTCCTTGATCAGCGAGTAGTTCGAGTTACCGCTGTCGAGGATGTACTTGCTGTCCCACAGGGGGAGACCGAAGCCCTGCACGGACGGGAAGTCCGGGCCCCAGCCCATGATGATGATGCCGTAGCCCTTCTTCTTCACGTTGGCGGGGCTACCGATGATGCCGGTGGTCTGCGAACCGTCGTACTGGTCGATCTGCGCGGTGATGCCGATCTTCTTCAGCGACGCCTGCAGCGACTGGGCGGTGGCCACCTCGACCGGCTTGTTGTTACGCACGGCGATGGTGGTCGAGAAGCCGTTCGGCTTACCGCAGGCCTTCAGGGCTTCCTTGGCCTTGGCGGCGTTGCCGGTCTTGTTCTCGCCCGAGATGCCGTAGGGGTCGTACTGCTGGCCCTCGGCACCCGCGACGGACGGCGGCAGCATGTTGGTGCCGATGTCGCCACCGGCGACCGGGCCACCGCGAGCGGTCTGCAGCGACACGTGGTCGGCGCCGTAGATGACGGCCTTGCGGCACTCGACGTTGTCGAACGGCGCAACGCTCTGCGGGAAGGCGGCGTAACGGACGTAGCCGGAGACCGGGTTGTCCAGGTTGGCCTTGTGCTGCTTCAGGGCGGTGGTGCGGCCCTGCGGCGACATGCCGGTCTGGTTGATGTCCAGGTCCAGGTCATTGTTGATCAGACGCTGGTCCAGGTCGTTGGCGTTCGAGAAGAACTTGACCGTGATCTTGTCCGGGTAGGCCTTGCGGATCGGGTCCGAGGACGCCTTCCACGAGGGGTTGCGGACCAGGGTCAGGTCCTTGCCCGGGCTGTACGAGTCGAACTTGTACGGGCCCGAGGAGAACGGGTGCAGGCCGTACTTGGACTTGGTGTCCTTGTCCTGGCGGACCGGCGAGGCCGAGACCAGGGCCAGCATCTCCTCGAAGTCCGAGTTGGCCTTCGGGATGTGGAAGACGATGGTCTTGTCGTCCGGCGTGTCGATCGACTTCAGACCGAGCTTGTCCTTGGAGGTGTCCTTGTAGGGACCCTTGTACTCGCCCTTGGGGTCGAGGACGTCCTTCAGGTACACCGGACCGCCGGACAGAACGTCCTGCGCCCAGACGCGCTCGATGCCGTACTTGACGTCCTTGGACGTGATCGCCTGGCCGTCCTCCCACGTCACACCGTCACGCAGGGTGTACGTGTAGGTCTTGCCACCGTCGGTGACCTTGGCGACACCGGTCGCGAGGTCCGGGGTGATCTCGGCGCCCGCCTTGCCCGGCTCCGTCTTGTTCGTGACGAGCTGGCGGCTGTAGTAGCGGGCGAAGTCCCACATGAAGCCGTAGTAGCCACGCGTGGTGTCCCACGAGTCGGCGTCCTGGGCGCCACCGAACCGGAGCGTCCCGCCCTTCTTGACGAGCGAGGCCTGGGCGACCTTGTTGTTGGCGGCGTCGAAGCCGGCCGCGCCGTTCTTGGAGCCGCCGTCCTTGGTGTCGTCGCCGCCGCCGCACGCAGCCGTGGTCAGCAGCGCGGCGACCGCGACAGCGGCGGCCAGCGCCTGCTTACGCCGCCCTGAGGTGCGTTGGGTAGTCACGATCTCGGATCCTCCGGTTTTGATGAGAGACCCCGTGTAGGTGCCACGGGAGGCTTGGGGTACGGCAGTTCAGCGGGAACCCTTCGGGTCCAGCGCGTCCCGCACGCCGTCGCCGAAGAGATTGAAGGCAAGAACGGTGATGAAGATCGCCACACCCGGGACCACCATGTACATGGGGTCCGAGTCGTAGTAATCGATCGCGTTCGAGAGCATCTGGCCCCAGGAAGCCGTGGGCGGCTTGACGCCCACGCCCAGGAAGCTGAGCGCCGCCTCGGTGAGAATGTTGGTGGGGATCATCATCGTCGTGTAGACGATGATCGGGGCGACCAGGTTCGGCAGCAGTTCCTTGAAGAGGATGTACAGCCGCCCGGCGCCCAGGGATCGGGCTGCCTCGACGTACTCGCGCTCACGCATCGAAAGCGTCTGGCCGCGCACCACGCGCCCGATGTAGGGCCATCCGAAGAAGCCGATGACCAGGATCATCACGAACACCCGCACGCTGGAGCCGGTCAGGCCGAGCATCTCGTTCGGCATGACGGAGACCAGCGCGATGATGAACAGGAGCTGCGGGAAGGCCAGCAGGCCGTCCATGACGCGGCTGATGAGCGAGTCGACCCAGCCACCGAAGAAACCGGCCAGGATTCCGAGGACGGTGCCGAAGATGACGGCGACGACCGCGGACAGGAAGCCGACGAGCAGGGAGATCTGAGCGCCGTAGAGGATGCGCGCGAAGATGTCACGGCCGTTGACGGGCTCGACACCCAGCAGGTGGTCACCGCTGACGCCGCCCAACGATCCCGTGGGGGTACCGAAGAGCGGATCGATCAGGTTCTCGTGATAGGCGTCCGGGTCCTGCCCGACCAGGTTGGTGAGCACCGGCGCGAGCAGGGCGATCACAATGAGGACGAGCACGACCACGCCGCCCGTCAGGGCGAGCTTGTCCCGCTTCAGGCGCTCCCAGGCGATCCGGCCCAGGGAACGTCCCTGTACGGCCTTTTCGCCGGCGGTGGCAACCGCCGCTTCCTCGGCCGCGCTCGGGGCCGCTTCCGCGGTCGGCTCGTGCAGTGGTGCCGTCATCTGGCAGGGACCCCTCTCAACCGGCGGTAGCCGGCCCGCGCTTGCCGCTGTAGCGGCGTGATCAGTCCGTAGTACTCAGGAGTTAAACCCCTGGAGACCGGAAGTCTTCAATGCTTAGGTGATCCGTTGCCAGACTTGGCGGTGAATGGATGCGCAAACGTGACGCCATCTGGAAGGTTCCGTTATTCGGACGGCGGATATCAAGGAGCGAACTGTCGCAACCGGGACATCCCCGTGCACCGACGGACGATACCGGTCACGTTTACACCAAATCGCCACAAGGTCTCTTCCGGCCACCCACGGATCAGGATCGGCCACCTTCGTCATTCGAGGGCCCTCGAAGCCACGAAAGAGACGGAACTCACCATCGCGACTCGATCCGGACAAGTAGGGCTAAAGCGGGCTTCACCCGTCCGCGAACAGTTACTGAACCCACCCTTGACCCTGCTTCTCAAGGTGCAGATCCGGCCGGAGGATTCGCTCACGTCACCGACAGCGGTGGCAGCGTCGTGGGCGGGCTGACGTTCAACGACGACACGGACGTCGTCTTCGTCCTGGACGGGTACGCCGGCATCGAGGACCGGCACGCCGACATCGAGGAGGAGACGGAGGCGTTCTTGTGCCGACGTCGGACCGATCGCGTCGAGGGGTCCGCCTCGGGCTCGGTCCGGTCAGTACGCGGCACCGTGCGGCGAGGGGCCACCGTAACCGCGGACCGGGGCCGCGTGCGCCTCCCGGTCGTAGAACGGCCGGGCGTTGGCGCGCAGCCACATCGCCACCGGGTCGAACTCGTCCGACATCGCGACGGTGGAGACGGGCAGCCCGTCCGGGACCGCGCCGATGGACTGCTGCATCATCGCCCGCACCGAGTCCACGGCGGGCGGCGAAGTGTCGTACACGTCAAGGCCGATGGCGAGATACGGCGCCCCGAGCGCGGGCTGGACCCAGGCGCGGCGCAGTGAGCGCACGGCCGGGGTCAGATGGGCGTTCTGGGTCAACAGGGCGTAGAACTGCGGGATTTCGATGCCGGGTTCGGAGAGCCGGAGCGGGCCCGCGGGCTGCCGCTCCAGGCCCGTGGTGATCCGGCGCAGATCCAGCCAGGGGATGCCGAGGCCGCCGCCCGGGGCGTGCGGATTGAGCCAGAGGCCGAACTGGTCGGGGTACAGGGTGCGGGCGACGTCCAGCCCGTCCACGACCTCGTACGAGCGGTTCCAGCCGCTGGCCGAGAGTTCCTGGGCCGAGGTGACGCAGGGCGCGTAACCGAAGCCTTCCACCTGCATGTTCCCGTACTGGGCGTCCGGGGAGCCGGCCTGGCCGTGCCAGAGCAGCATCCACACCTGGCCGGACGACGGGGTCGCGAGCGCGCGAAGGAGCGCCTCGTAGGCGTCATAACGCCCGGGTGTCACCTGGCGCAGCATGTGCTCGACCTGCCCGGCCGCGGCCGTGCCCGACGCGCTCACCCTCAACCGCCCCTTCGCGAACAATTCACGACGAACTCATCCCTTACGCCCGAGGTGCCCGTTACGCACGGGCGTCAACACCTCGACCAGGCCATGAAACCAGCTTATGCGGCGATCGCGCTCCGCCGGGGGAAGCAGTCGAGAGCCGCGGCCCACCGCAGGAGGGGACCCACGGGCCGTGCGGGGCCGGGCGCACGGGTTCCCGGGCGCCCCCGAAGCGGGCGCCGTTCAATGACCGTGCTGGTAGAAGGGGCGCACCTGGGCCCGCATCCAGTCGCCGACCGGGTCCTGCGTCACATCGAGGAGAACCAGGTTCACCGCAATGTTCATCGGGACGCGGCCGAGGGCACGGCCCAGGGCGTCGAGGGGCAGGGTGCGGGCCTCGCCCTCCCACTGCGAGAGCTCGACGCCGATGAACATGACCGGATCGTCGCCCTCGATGCTGGCCAGACAGCGGCGGGCGCTCAGGACGACGCCGGTCCCGGCGAACTCGGCCGAGGCCGCGGCGAGGAAGTCCATCGGCTCCTCCTGCCAGTCGGGCTCGAAGAGCCGCACCCGGCCACCACTGGCCGACCCGTCCAGCGGGGTCCGCCCCGCCCGGCACAGCTCGGCGACGGCCATCGGCGGCAGCGGCACGCCGACCACGCCGTCCGGGTTGACCGCGATGCCCACCTGCGGCGGAAGTCCTCGGGCGAACTCCACGGCGGGCGCGATCGTGTACGACATGTGGCCACCGGTGACCTGGCGGAACTGCTCCTCGGAGCTGAAGACGGGGACGTACACCTGGCCCCCGAGATCCATCGTGGGCAGATCGAGCGGGCCGCTCTGCGGGCCGCCGCCGCTGGGCAGCGGCACCCATACGAAGCTGCGGCCGAGCACCTCGACGATCCGGGCGGCCGACGAGGGCCCCGCGGGCATGCCGAGGGAGGAGGACAACACCTCCTCCAACTCGTTGCCGGGCCAACCGCCGTGCGGATGGGGGTGCGCCTGTGCCGGAAAGTCCATCTGTCTACCGCCCGCTTCGAACCACTGTTCCGGCTGGAAAGGTTAGTGGGCCACCGCAACCGGTCAGTGGCCGAAGTCGATCCTGCGCAGTACGTCCGCCGCGTCCCGGTCGATGAGCACCGCCGAGCCGCACCCCTCGGGCAGGTCTCCCTTCTCGGCGGAGCGCAGCAGCCGGGCGACCGCGCCGCGATGACGGGCGAAGGCGTAGCGCGAGACGCCCCGGCCGCGCTCGCGCTGGCCGTCCAGCGCGGTGCCCGGCGTGACGTCGAGCAGCAGCAGGTGCAGCGCGCCGCCCCGGCGCCGGGCCTCGCGGGCGAGCCAGCGGCGCACCCAGGTCTGCGTACCGCAGTCGTGCACGACGAGTCCGCCGCCCGCGCGCAGCGCGCGGCGCAGGCCGGCGTAGTGCGCGAGACGGACGAGGGGACGGTAGAGGGCGTACGGCAGCAGGCGGGCCATCCGGCCGTCCCAGCGCTCGCGGGTGTCCTGCGAGTCGACGCGCGCGCCCCGCACGGCCCGCCGCATCAGCGTCGACTTGCCGCTGCCGGGCAGTCCGGTGACCACGACGAGGTCGTGCGCCCCGAAGCGGAGACCGTGCGGGCTGTGGCCGACCCGGTCGCGGAGATCCCGGACGACGGCCGCCGGACGCGGGCCGCGCGCCTTCCGGGCCGGTGCGCCGGGCTGCTCGGGCAGTGCGAGACCAGAGGTCGTCGCGTACACCGTGGTCCTGTTCACCGTGACCGTCCTCCCCTTGGACGTGGAGTCCCATCCCCGTCGAGTGTAAAGAGAAGGTAATGCCCCGCGCTTCTCTTTTCCGTGCTCGGACTGCCACAGCCCGGTTACAGATGCCGGACTGCCGGGATCGGACCGCGCGTGCGATGATGGCCGCGCCAACTGCATACCGGCCGCTTGAATCCGCGCGGGAGAGTCCTGGGTACGTGTACCCGGGCGCCGAAGGAGCAAGTCCCTCCCTTGAATCTCTCAGGCCCCGTTACCGCGCGGGCGAGGCACATCTGAAAAGCGGGCCGCTCACCGGCGGCTCCACCCAAGGTGCAAATCAGGACCACCATTTCGTGGGGTCGTGATGAACCTCTCAGGTTCCGATGACAGATGGGGAGGAACGACCTCGCCGTCATGCCTTGGGAGCCAGACCGATGAGCAGCACCGCACCCCGTCACACCGCGCTCGATGCCCTGCATCGCTCGCTCGGCGCGACGATGACCGACTTCGCAGGCTGGGACATGCCCCTGCGCTACGGCTCCGAGCGCGACGAGCACCTCGCCGTCCGCACGAAGGCCGGCCTCTTCGACCTCTCCCACATGGGTGAGATCACCGTCACCGGCCCAGAGGCGGCCGCTCTCCTGAACCACGCGCTGGTCGGCAACATCGCCACCGTCGGCGTCGGCCGCGCCCGCTACACCATGATCTGCCAGGAGGACGGCGGCATCCTGGACGACCTGATCGTCTACCGGCTCGCCGACGACGAATACATGGTGGTCGCGAACGCCTCCAACGCCCAGGTGGTGCTGGACGCGCTGACCGGGCGCGCCGCCGGTTTCGACGCAGTGGTGCGCGACGACCGTGACGCGTACGCGCTGATCGCCGTGCAGGGACCCGAGTCCCCCGGCATCCTCAAGTCGGTCACCGACGCGGACCTGGACGGCCTGAAGTACTACGCGGGCCTGCCGGGCACGGTGGCCGGCGTTCCGGCCCTGATCGCCCGTACCGGCTACACCGGTGAGGACGGCTTCGAGCTGTTCGTCGCCCCCGCCGACGCCGAGAAGGTGTGGCAGGCGCTGACCGACGCGGGCACCCCGGCCGGACTGGTCCCCTGCGGTCTTTCCTGCCGCGACACGCTGCGCCTGGAGGCGGGCATGCCGCTGTACGGGCACGAGCTGACCACCTCGCTGACCCCCTTCGACGCCGGTCTCGGCCGGGTCGTGAAGTTCGAGAAGGAGGGCGACTTCGTGGGGCGCGAGGCCCTGACCGAAGCCGCCGAGCGTGCCGCTTCCGAGCCGCCGCGCGTCCTCGTCGGACTGATCGCCGAGGGCCGTCGCGTGCCGCGCGCCGGGTTCCCGGTCGTCTCCGACGGCAAGGTGATCGGTGAGGTCACCTCCGGCGCCCCGTCCCCGACCCTGGGCAAGCCGATCGCGATGGCGTACGTCGACGCCGCGCACGCCGCGCCGGGCACCGCCGGTGTCGGCGTGGACATCCGGGGCAGCCACGAACCGTACGAGGTCGTGGCACTGCCGTTCTACAAGCGCCAGAAGTGACACTGGTCCGCACGGGCCGGAAGTGACACCGGCCCGCAAGGGCCGGACATGACACGGATGCCCGTCGGGCGCCGGCGCTGACGGGTGAGCCCGTCGGGCGCCGGACGTGACCCTGGGCACATCCGCCCGGGTCACCCACGCTTCCCTCCATCAGCACTCCACCGCGTACAGGAGAATTCAGGCCATGAGCAACCCCCAGCAGCTGCGCTACAGCAAGGAGCACGAGTGGCTGTCCGTCGCCGAGGACGGCGTCGCGACGGTCGGCATCACCGAGTTCGCGGCCAACGCGCTCGGCGATGTCGTCTACGCCCAGCTCCCGGAGGTCGGTGACACGGTCACCGCGGGCGAGTCCTGCGGCGAGCTGGAGTCGACCAAGTCGGTCAGCGACCTGTACTCCCCGGTCGACGGCGAGGTCGTCGAGGCCAACCAGGACGTGGTGGACGACCCGTCGCTGGTGAACTCCGCGCCCTTCGAGGGCGGCTGGCTGTTCAAGGTGCGCGTCGCGGACCAGCCCGAGGACCTGATGTCCGCCGACGAGTACACCGCCTTCACCGCCGGCTGAGGAGTCACCGCATGTCGCTTCTGAACACCCCCCTTCACGAGCTGGACCCGGACGTCGCGGCCGCCGTCGACGCCGAGCTGCACCGCCAGCAGTCCACCCTGGAGATGATCGCCTCGGAGAACTTCGCTCCGGTCGCGGTCATGGAGGCCCAGGGCTCGGTCCTGACCAACAAGTACGCCGAGGGTTACCCCGGCCGCCGCTACTACGGCGGCTGCGAGCACGTCGACGTGGTCGAGCAGATCGCCATCGACCGTGTGAAGGCGCTGTTCGGCGCCGAGCACGCGAATGTGCAGCCGCACTCGGGCGCCCAGGCCAACGCGGCGGCGATGTTCGCGCTGCTCAAGCCGGGCGACACGATCATGGGTCTGAACCTCGCGCACGGCGGGCACCTCACCCACGGCATGAAGATCAACTTCTCGGGCAAGCTCTACAACGTGGTCGCGTACCACGTGAGCGACGAGACCGGACAGGTCGACATGGCCGAGGTCGAGCGCCTCGCCAAGGAGTCCCGGCCGAAGCTGATCGTGGCCGGCTGGTCGGCCTACCCGCGGCAGCTGGACTTCGCCGAGTTCCGCCGCATCGCCGACGAGGTCGGCGCGTACCTCATGGTCGACATGGCGCACTTCGCCGGCCTGGTGGCCGCGGGGCTGCACCCGAACCCGGTGCCGCACGCCCACGTCGTCACGACGACCACCCACAAGACCCTCGGCGGCCCCCGCGGCGGCGTGATCCTCTCGACGGCCGAGCTGGCCAAGAAGATCAACTCCGCGGTCTTCCCCGGTCAGCAGGGCGGTCCGCTGGAGCATGTGATCGCCGCCAAGGCCGTCTCCTTCAAGGTCGCCGCCACCGACGACTTCAAGGAGCGCCAGCAGCGCACGCTGGACGGCGCGCGCATCCTGGCCGAGCGTCTGGTCCAGGACGACGTGAAGGCCGTCGGTGTGGACGTCCTGTCCGGGGGCACGGACGTGCACCTGGTCCTGGTCGACCTGCGCAACTCCGAGCTGGACGGGCAGCAGGCCGAGGACCGCCTCCACGAGGTCGGCATCACGGTCAACCGCAACGCCATCCCGAACGACCCCCGCCCGCCGATGGTCACCTCCGGCCTGCGCATCGGCACGCCCGCCCTCGCCACCCGCGGGTTCACGACCGAGGACTTCACCGAGGTCGCGGACATCATCGCCGAGGCGCTGAAGCCGTCCTACGACGTGGAGGGCCTGAAGGTCCGTGTGTCCGCTCTGGCCGACAAGCACCCGTTGTACCCCGGCCTGAAGTAGTTCCGTAGGCTTTCTGCCATACGTTGTATTCACCCGTACGGTTCCTTTCGTACGGACATCCGGGGCACCGCGCACACTGGAAGAGCGCGGTGCCCCGTTCCATGCGGTCCCGCACCACCTCCGCCGGACAACGGCGTCCGGCGAAACCACCAAGGAGTTCCCGTGGCCATCTCGGTCTTCGACCTGTTCTCGATCGGCATCGGCCCGTCCAGCTCCCACACGGTGGGCCCGATGCGCGCCGCGCGCATGTTCGCCCGGCGGCTTCGCAACGAAGAGCTGCTCGCCCCCGTCACCGCGATACGCGCCGAGCTGTACGGCTCGCTGGGCGCGACCGGCCACGGCCACGGCACCCCCAAGGCGGTGCTGCTCGGCCTGGAGGGCGCCTCGCCCCGGACGGTGGACGTGGAGGGCGCCGACGAGCGGGTCGAGCAGATCAAGGCCTCGGGCCGGCTCAACCTGCTCGGCGAGCACGAGATCGGCTTCTCCTTCGACGACGACCTGGTCCTGCACCGCCGCAAGGCCCTGCCGTACCACGCGAACGGCATGACGATCTTCGCGTACGACGCCTCGGGCGAGCTCGTCCTGGAGAAGACGTACTACTCGGTCGGCGGCGGCTTCGTGGTCGACGAGGACGCGGTCGGCGAGGACCGCATCAAGCTCGACGACACGATCCTGAAGTACCCGTTCCGCACGGGCGACGAGCTGCTGCGGCTCACCAAGGAGACCGGCCTGTCGATCTCCGCCCTGATGCTGGAGAACGAGCGGGCCTGGCGCACCGAGGAGGAGATCCGCGAGGGACTCATCGGCATCTGGCGCGTGATGCAGGCGTGCGTCTCGCGCGGCATGGCCCGCGAGGGCATCCTGCCGGGCGGCCTCAAGGTCCGCCGCCGCGCCGCCCACTCGGCCCGCCAGCTGCGCGCCGAGGGTGATCCGCTGGCCCACGCGATGGAGTGGATCACCCTCTACGCGATGGCGGTCAACGAGGAGAACGCGGCGGGCGGCCGAGTGGTCACCGCCCCCACCAACGGCGCGGCGGGCATCATCCCGGCGGTGCTGCACTACTACATCAACTTCGTGCCGGGCGCCGACGAGGAGGGCGTCGTACGGTTCCTGCTCGCGGCCGGAGCCATCGGCATGCTCTTCAAGGAGAACGCCTCCATCTCGGGCGCCGAGGTCGGCTGCCAGGGCGAGGTCGGCTCGGCCTGCTCGATGGCGGCCGGCGCGCTCGCCGAGGTGCTCGGCGGCAGCCCCGAGCAGGTCGAGAACGCCGCCGAGATCGGCATGGAGCACAACCTCGGCCTGACCTGCGACCCGGTCGGCGGCCTGGTCCAGATCCCCTGCATCGAGCGCAACGGCATGGCCGCGGTGAAGGCCGTGACGGCGGCCCGGATGGCCATGCGCGGCGACGGCTCCCACATGGTCTCCCTCGACAAGGTCATCAAGACCATGAAGGAGACCGGCGCCGACATGAGCGTCAAGTACAAGGAGACGGCCCGGGGCGGGCTGGCGGTCAACATCATCGAGTGCTGAGGAAGAGGGGCTGACCGGTCGGGCCCCGCCCGGACCGGTCCGCCCGGTCGGTCGGCGCCGCCCGTCCCGGTCAGCCCGGCCGCTCGCTCTCGGGGGCGGGCGCCGGGCCCGAGCCGACCAGGACGTCGCTGTGCGGGGAACGGGCCTTGGCCGGCGGGGGGACGGCCGGTCCCGGGGGGCCCGCGGGATCCGGGTACAGCAGACCGTGGCGTCGGCGGGCCTCGGCCGCGGCGTCGGAGCGCGGTACCAGGGTGTGTTCGGCCCGGCCGTCCGCCCGCAGGGTGGTGACCAGGCACAGGTCGCCGAGGCGGCGTGCGGTCCGCAGGTGCGGGGCCGCGCCGCGCGCTCCGGCCGGCACCGTCAGACACGCCTCGCTCGCGGTGTCGAACTCGGTGACCGCCAGGCCCTCGGCCCGCAGCCGTCCCCCGGCCGCCCGGCGTTCCCGGCCGGACCGGAAGCGCCAGACCTCGCTGTCCTTGTGCACGACGACCGCGGCCGCCTCCGGACCCGTCCCGACGGCGGTCCCGCCTCCCGGGCCCTCGCTCCAGGGAAAGGGACGGCACAGCAGCCGCACCCCGCCGCGCTCCGCCCAGTCCACGGCACCCTCGTGGACGACCTTGGCGCCGTGCCGGGACATCCGGCGCACTCCCTCGTAGCTGATCCGCGAGAGGGTGCGCGCCTCCGGCACGAGATAGGGGTCGGCGGTGCACACCCCGGGCACGTCGGAGAAGAGCTCGCACGACTCGGCGCCCAGCGTCACGGCCGTCGCCACCGCCGAGAGGTCCGAGCTGTTGCGGCCCAGCATGACGGTCCTCCCGGCCGTGTCGACCGCCTGGCCGCCGGGGACGACAGCGATCGGGCATTCGGCCAGAGCCCTGGACAGCGCCTCGGGACGGGCCGAGACGAGTTCCGCCCGATCACCGGGCCCCTGGGCGAGGAGCCCGGTGCCCGCCGCCGGCAGCGGGCACGCGGGCACGCCCTGGGCGTCGAGCGCGGCCGCGAGCAGGGCGACGCTCACCGTCTCGCCGGCGGTCAGGAGCATCGCCGCGGCGTGGGCGGGCGGATCGGCGGCCAGGGCGTCCAGCGTCTGCTGGAGTCTGCCCGTCGTACCGGACATCGCGCTCACCACGACGACCAGCGGGCGCCTGTCCTCGGTGCTGCGGCGCACCGCGTACCGGGCCACGCGGTGGTAGCCGTCGAGATCGGCGAAGGCGGAGCCGCCGAACTTCAGCACCAGCGGACGGCTGTCCGGCAGGGGGCGGCCCGTCATCCCAGCCACCCGTTCTTCGCGGCGAGTTCCACGATCTGCAACGCGTTCAGCGCGGCCCCCACCCACAGGTTGTCGGCGACCACCCAGAGCGCCACCGCCCGGTCGTCCTCCGGCTCGACGCGTATGCGGCCGACATGGACCAGGGCCCGGTCCTCGGGCCGGGCGAAGACCCTGCGGGGCATGGGGTACGAGGGGTTCTCCGAGCGGCGGTAGACCCGCAGGCCGGGCGTCGCGGCCAGGGCGGCCTCGACGGACGCGGTCGTGACCGGCTCGCGCAGCCGCAGGTGCGCGGCCTCGGAGTGGCAGTCGAAGACCGGCACCCGCACCGCGGTGGCACTCACCCGCAGGTCCGGCAGACCGAGGATCCTGCGTGGTTCGCGGACGAGTTTGCGTTCCTCGTGCGTGAACCCGGTGTCGTCCTGCAGCCCTATCTCGGGGACGAGGTTGAAGGACAGCGGCTGCCCGAAGCGCCCGCCGGGGACGCCCTGCGCATGGGGGTCGTCCAGGACGGCCCTGGACCCTTCCGCCAGTTCCCGCAGACCGCGCACCCCGCCGCCGGACGCCGCCTGGTAGGTGGCCACCACGACACTCTCCAGACCCGCCAGTTCGTGCACCGGGTGCAGGGCGCGCACCAGCTGGATGGTCGAACAGTTGGGGTTGGCCACGAGGTTGGACGCCGGCCGGTCGTCGAGCGCGCCCGGGTTGACCTGGGGCACGACGAGCGGGACGTCCGGTCTCATCCGGAAGGCGGAGCTGTTGTCGACGACCAGTACCCCCGCAGAGGCCAGTCGCTCCGCCTCCCGGCCGCTCACCTCCGCACCCGCGGAGAAGACGGCGACATCCAGACCCCGGAGGTCCAGGTCGTCGAGAGTGACCAGGTCCGCCATGGGCAGGGACAGCGCCAGCTCGGTGCCCAGGTCCCGGCCGACGCTGCGCGCCGATCCCACGGGCACCACCTGTTCCACGGGTACGATCCCGCCGTCGAGCAGGGCCAGGCACTCCCGGCCCACCGCTCCGGTGGCGCCCACTACAGCGATGCGCAGCATTCCCGTCCTCCTGTCGCCCCGCGCGGGGGCTCAGTGCGTGGTTGTGCCGGGTAACCGGCCCCGGAAGGCACGGCGGTACGCGTTGGGCGTGGTGTTGAGGAAGTGCACGAACTGGTACCGCAGGGCGGCCGCGTTGGCGAATCCCGTACGGGCCGCCACCGCCTCCATCGTCTCGTCGGTGTTCTCCAGCAGCCGCTGGGCACTCAGCACCCGCTGGGCCAGCAGCCACCGGTAGGGGGTGGTCCCCGTCTCCGCCCGGAAGCGGCGGGCGAAGGTGCGCGGCGACATGCAGGCCCGCGCCGACAGCTGCTCCACGCTGATCTCCTGGTCCAGGTGACGCTCGGCCCAGGTCAGCACCTCGCGCACACCGTCCTCCCCGTACTGCGCCACCGGCCGTTCGATGTACTGGGCCTGGCCGCCCTCACGGTGCGGGGGCACCACCATGCGCCGGGCGATGGCGTTGGCGACGTCGCTGCCCTGGAGCTTGCGCACCAGGTGAAGGCAGGCGTCGATCCCCGCGGAGGTGCCGGCCGAGGTGAGGATCGGGTCCTCGTCGACGTAGAGCACTCCCGGTTCGACCTGGGCCTTGGGGTAGCGCTCGGCCAGCGCGTCGGCGTACCGCCAGTGGGTGGTGCAACGCCGTCCGTCCAGCAGCCCCGCGGCGCCCAGGACGAAGGCGCCGACACAGACGCTGACCACCCGGGCCCCGCGGGCCACCGCCTGGCGCAGGGCCTCCAGAAGAGCGGGCGGAAAGTCCCGGGTGTGGAAGTCGTCCCCCACCGGGATGGCGATGAGATCGGCCTCCTCCAGCCGGTCGAGCCCGTAGGGCGTGCTGATGGTGAACCCCGGCACCGCCCGGACCGACGGGAATTCCGCGGCGACGAGCGCGAAGTCGTACGCGGGCAGCCCCTCCTCCCGGCGGTCGATCCCGAATACCTCACATACGACACCCAGCTCGAAGGGATGGACGTTGTCGAGCAGGACCGCGGCTACGTTCTTCAGCATGTTTTCCAATGTGGCAGTAATACATGGTGTTCTGACAGTCCCTCCGCTGTCCCCTGGCCGAATCAGCCCTCATACTCACGGCATGGACCCTGAAGCGGTTGGGATTCACTCACTCGCGCTCATGGGTGGAGACACACCGTTGACAGGCCCGCCGATGGACACGATCCCGCTGCGGATGCCCATGACGACGGCTTGCGTCCGATCGGACGCGCCGACCTTCATGAAGACCGCGGACAAATGGTTCTTCACCGTCTTCTCGGATATGCCAAGCGCCTTGGCCACGCGCCGATTCGAATTCCCCTGGGCGATAAGCACCAGAATTTGCCGTTCACGGGCCGTCAGCAGGGAGAGGGCCTCCCGTGTCGCGAGCGCTTCCTCGGAGGGCGGCGGGGCGGCGTCGGCCGTCCGTCGGCCGTCGGCCCGTAAGTCCTCGATCAACTGCTCCTGTGCCTCCAGGGCGTCCTGCGCCTCGCCCAGGGCCTTGTGCACCTTGGCGACGCCTTCGGCCAAGGCCGTCACGGGCTCCTTCGGCGCCCCGCAGACCTCGCAGCACTGCCGACCCCTCAGCTCCTCGACCGACCCGCGCGCAACAGGCGACATCAGATGAACTCCCTCCACCGATGTGAATTGACCGAACCGCTCTTCTCCGTAGGGCCGAGGGCTTGCGGGAAAATCGACGCACCGGGTCAGGAAGGAAGCTCCGCATGGATCGCCACCGTCTTGCACCGCGTGTATTCGCGCAGTGCCTCCAGCCCTTTCTCCACTCCGATTCCCGAGCGCCGGTAACCGCCGAACGGCAGCTCCACTCCCCCGGCCGCGCTGTAGTTGTTCACGAACACCTGCCCCACCCGCAGCCGCTGGGCGAGCCAGTGGGCGGTGGTCACGTCGGACGTCCACACTCCGGCGGCCAGTCCGTACGTGGTGTGTTCCGCGAGTCCGACCGCTTCCTCCAGCGAGTCGAAGACCGATACACACAGGACCGGACCGAATATCTCCTCGTTGAACACCCGGTGTTCCGGGGTGACCTGATCGAGGATGGTGGGCTCCACATAGAAGCCCTCGCCGTACGCGTCCCCTTCGGGTACTCCACCGCCCACGCGGACCACGGCGTCCCGTCGGCCCTCGGCCAGGTAGCCGAGCACCCGGTCGCGCTGTCTCGCGGAGATGAGCGGTCCCATGTCGGGATCGCTCGCCCCCGGCCCGATGGTCAGGGCGCGGAACCGTTCGACGAGCGCGTCCACCAGTTCGTCGTGAACGGACCGGTGGACGAGCAGCCGGCTGCCGGCCGAGCAGTTCTGTCCCGCATGCTCGGTGATCGACTCCACGATCTGCGGCACCGCGCGGGCGGCGTCGAAGTCGGGGAGCACGAGGTGCGGGGACTTCCCGCCGAGCTCCAGGGTGACCGGGACGATGGTGCGCGCCGCCGCGGTCATCACGGCTTCGCCCACCTCCCGCGAACCGGTGAAGGCCAGGCGGTCGAGGTCGGGATGCGCGGCGAGTGCGGCGCCCGCTTCCGCTCCGTAGCCCGGCACGATGTTCAGGGCCCCCGTCGGGAGTCCCGCTTCCTCGACGATGTCGGCCAGCCGGAGCGAGGTCAACGGCGCGTCCTCGGCTGGCTTGAGGACACAGCAGTTTCCGGCCGCGAGGGCGGGTGCCAGGGTTCTGGCCGCGATCTGCAGCGGGTAGTTCCACGGAATGATGTGGCCGCACACGCCGTAGGGTTCGCGCAGGGTGAAGGCCAGCCGGCCCGGCTGCTGCTGGATCGTTTCGCCGCCGAGCGCCTCGACGGCGTTGGCGTAGAAGTCGAAGTACCGGGCGGCGACGTCGGCGTCGACCAGTGACTGACTGAGCGGCTTGCCGGTGTCGAGCGTCTCCAGTGCGGCGAGCTCCTCGCGCCGGGCGCGCAGGACCTCGGCGATGCGATGGCAGACCCGGGAGCGGTCCACCGGTGTGGCGAACCGCCACACCGTCTCGTAGGTGTGACGGGCCGCCTCCACGGCCGCCCGGACCTCCTCCGGGCCGCAGCGGGCGACGCGGGCGACGCGGCGGGCGTTCGACGGATCGAGGACGTCGATCCACCGGGCCGTGGGAACCTGCTTCCCCGCGATGACAGCCGTGTACTCCGGTATTGATGCATCACTCACGGGTGCATCCAGCTCCTTGGCGTGGGGGGGCGCACTGCTTCGGTGTCAGGTGGTCATCGAACCGGCGATCACCCTTCCGAGATCGCGTGAGGCGACGTCACGCGGGCAGCACACCAGCAGCCGCCGCTGTTTGAGCGCGCCTTCGACGAGTTCGGGGAGATCCTTCGTGGAGTAGCCGAAGTCCCGCAGCCCGGCGGGTCCTCCGGTGTCCGCCACGATGCTCAGCAGCGTGGCCGGGAGCACGTCCGAACCGTTCGCCCCGGTCACGCCGTTGAGATTCGCTCCGAGCAACTCGGCGGCGCGCAGGTGACGTTCGGGGGACGTCGGGTACGTGAACTCGAAGGCCGCCGCCGCCGTGGAGACGACCGCCGCCCCGTGCGGCACCATGGCGTGGTCGACCTCGTACCCGTCCGGCCGGTAGTCACGCACCATCCCGGCTATGGGATAGGCGCAGGCGTGCGGAATGTGGGTTCCGGCATTGCCGAAGCCCATTCCCGCGAAGCTCGCCGCCCGGCTCATTCCGGTACGGGCCTCCAGATCGGCGGAGTTGAGCACGGCACGCCTGAGGTAGCGGCCGACCAGCTCCAGGGCCTGCTCCGCCCACACGTCGCTGATCGGATTGGCGCCGATGTACAACGGCCGGTCCCCGGGCGTGGGGTACGGGGGGCGCCGGTCGTAGGCGCGGGCCGTGTACGACTCACAGGCGTGCGTCAGGACGTCGTACCCCGAGGAGGCGGTGACGGCCGGGGGCAGCGTCAGGGTGTTCGCCGGGTCGACGAGCGCCAGGGAGGGCATCAGCCGCAGGTCGCTGATGCCCGTCTTCACGTTCAGGCCCGTGACACCGAGGGCGACCATGGCGGTGCACTCGCTGCCGCTGCCGGCCGTGGTGGGCACCGCCACCAGGGGCTTGAGCGGGCCGGGAATCGGGGCTCCGGCGCCGATCGGCGCGTTCAGGTAGTCGCGTACCGGGCGGCCGGGGTAACTGAGCAGCAGGTTCAGCATCTTGGCGGTGTCGATCGAGCTGCCACCGCCGAGACCGACGTAGCCGTCCACCTGCAGTGCTTCCAGTTCACGGGCCGCCTCGGCGCAGCTCTCGTCGGTGGGTTCCACCCGGGCCCGGTCGAACAGCGTGACCGAGATCCC
Source organism: Streptomyces rhizosphaerihabitans (assembly GCF_025399795.1). Classification (GTDB taxonomy): domain Bacteria; phylum Actinomycetota; class Actinomycetes; order Streptomycetales; family Streptomycetaceae; genus Streptomyces; species Streptomyces rhizosphaerihabitans. The sequence continues at coordinate 106,629 of NZ_JAODTZ010000019.1, forward strand.
CTCCTGCTCGATCTGCTTGGCGACGCGGGCCGGCAGGCCGAGACCGGCCAGGACGGGATCGGTCACCAACAGCACCGACGCGATACCGGCCCTGCGCAGTTCATGGCCGATTTCCCGGGTGGCGCCGACACCGAATTTCAGCGGTGGGGCCTGCCAGCTGACTATTCGTTCATGCTCCGGCGCATCTCCGCCCCACCCGAGCGATTCCACAGTCCGTCCCCGCCTTCATTGGCTTGACCTGGAAATCCGACCGAGAAACTGACATGGCGAACGGCGACGCGCACCCAGACGTCTCGGCCGATTCGGCGAATCGACGTCGCCTTCACACAATTTTCGACCGGGCGAGGGCCACAGTAGCCAGTCGTCCTGGGTCCCGCCATAGGTCCCTTGCCCTATGACTTAAACCCACCAACCGGCAGCACTGGCGCACATCGGGAAACAACGGACCAACACCCCGGTTCCCACCTCGGTACAGGACCGGTGTCACACTCGCCCCTGGAGCACCGGCTGGCAGTAAATCGTGGTTGCGTGTCCGTTCCGCCACTGTCGCCGCGGGCGCTCCGGCCAGCAGAGTTGAGTCATGAAGTCCACTGGGCGGCGGCACGTGATCGTCGTAGACGGCTACCACATCAGGGACGGCGACGACCGGGGCTTCGCCAGCGCCTTCCGGGCCCGGGGCATACTGCCGGTCACCGTCATGAGCACCCCACAGCCTCTGGCGAAATTCGTCAAGAAGAACATCTGGTACCCCGACGACTTCGAGGCCGTGCACTATTACGACGGCGACTTCGAGGCCATGGTGAAACTCGTCGAATCCTACGACCCGGTGGGCATCGTCACCGGCAACGAGAGCGGCGTGGAATTCGCCGCCCTGCTCGTCGAACGCCTCATGCCACAGTTCCAGAACGTTCCCGGCAGCGCCAAGTGCCAACGTCACAAAGGAGAAATGGCACTCGCCCTGGAACGCGCCGGAATTCCGGGGCCGCGCACCCTGTCGACCGCCGACCCCGCCGAGGCCGCCGCCTGGATCGAGGCCAACGGGCTCTCCGGCCGGCCGCTCATCCTGAAGCCGCCGCACAGTGCCGGGACCGACAATGTGCACTTCGTGCCGGCCGGCGGCGAGTGGCTCGGCTACTTCACCCACATACTCGGCCAGGTCAACGGGTTCGAACTCACCAACGACACCGTCATCGTGCAGGAGTTCCTGGAGGGGCCCGAATACATCGTCGACCTGTACTCGGTGGACGGGCGGCACGGCCTGGTCGACACCTGCGTCTACGCCAAGCACGACCGGGGCCCCCGCATCGGCATCTACGACGTCGCCGACTTCCTGGCCCCCGACCACCCCGACGTGGCGGCCCTCGCCCCCTATGTGATGAGTGCCGCCGACGCGGTCGGCATCCGCAACGGCTCCACCCACGCCGAAGCGATCATGACGGCGGACGGGCCCCGCCTGGTGGAGCTGGCCGCCCGCTACTCGGGCAGCTGCATGATGATCTCCGGGTCCCTCGCCACCGGCGACAACCAGATCGAGCGCACCGTACGGCACGTCCTGGACGGGGAGTTCGTACCGTCCTTCGAGCTCGTCAAGGAGGTCCGCACGCTCTGGCTCTGCTCGGACCTGGCCGGCCCCGTGCGGAACATGGAGATCCTTCAGGCGATCGCCGACCTGCCCACCACGTTCTCCATGTCGATCCCGCCCGAGGGCCGGGACATGCCGGTCACCAACGACGTGACCACCAGCCTGGGCTGGGTCATCCAGGGCGCCGACGACTGGGACGCCATCGAGAAGGACTCGGCTCGCATCCGCGAGCTGGAACGAGTGTGGAACGCGGCCGCGCAGGACGCGGCCGGCACCGGGGGGACCGCCTGACATGCCGGGCCAGCACTACGGGAACCATGTGCCCCACCTTCTGCTCATCTGTCCGCGCCACGACATCCTGGGCAAGTTCGTCGGCCTGCCCGTCGCCCTCACCGTGGTCCACCGTCCGGGCGGGGACCGGGAGTTGGAGGAGTCGCTCGCCCTCGCGGTGGTCGACGCCGACTTCACCGACCCGCACGCGCTGCTCACCGTCGCCCGCGAGGTGCACGCCCGCCGCCCCGTGGACGCGGTGCTCGGGCTCACCGAGCTCTCCCTGCGTCCGGCGAGCGTGGTGGCCGAGGCGCTGGGCGCGCGCGGCAACTCGCCCGCCACGCTCGCCCTGACCCAGGACAAGGCCGCCATGCGCGAGCACCTGCGGGACCGCGGCCTGGGGGCGGTCGCCCACCGGGTGTGCGCCACCGTGGACGAGGCCCGCGCGCTGCTCCGCCGCTGCCCGACCGGCGTGATCCTCAAGCCGGTCGACGGCAACGGCGGAACAGGCGTGCATCTCGTGCGTACGGAGGAGGAGCTGGCAAAGGCGTGGGCCTGGACCAGCGGCGCCCGAACCGGTTTCGCCTGGCCGCAGGGCGAGTCCGCGTCCACCGTGCTGGCCGAGGAGTTCCTCACCGGCCAGGAGTTCAGCGTCGAGTCGCTGTCGGCCGCCGGGCGCCACCAGGTCCTGGCGGTCACCCGTAAACACACCTCGGGCGGCCCGCACTTCGTGGAGACCGGCCACGACCTGCCCGCGACGCTGCCGGCCGACCGGTACGGGACGATCGTCGACGCCGCGCTGAACGCCCTGGACGCCGTCGGTTACGCCTGGGGCCCCTGCCACACCGAGGTGATGCTCGCCGAGGACGGCGAGCGCGCCACCGTCGTCGAGATCAACGCCCGGCAGGGCGGCGACCAGATCTGGGAGCTGGTCCACCACGTCACCGGCATCGACATGCTGCAGGGCGCCGTCCTCGCCCTCGCCCACGGCGTGCTGCCGGGGCCCGGTGCGGGCCACGCGGGCGGCGCCTCGATCCGCTACCTCACCCCCCGGCCCGGCCGGGTCACCGAGGTGACGGGCACGGCCGAGGCCCGGGCCATGGAGGGCGTGATCCGAATCAGTGAACTACCCAAGGCAGGGGACGAGTTGGTGTCGCTCGGCGACTCCTGGAACCGCGCCGGGCATGTCGTCGCCGCGGGTCCCGACCCCAAGGCCGCCGCCGACGCGGCCGACGCGGCGGCCGCCCGGATCGTCATACGCACCGATGAAGAGGTGGCGCGGTGACACCCGAGAAAGGAGACGGGGTGACACTCGCCGGGACCTCCGGAGCGGAGGCGGAGCGCACCCCGAAGGCGAGGACCGGCCGTTTCGTCACGGGCCGGGGTCCGGCGTACGTCGTCATCCTCGGCCGCTTCACCACCAACATCGGCTTCTTCATGGTCGTGCCGTTCCTCGCGGTGCACCTGACCAAGGACGAGGGGCTGAGCAGTTTCCAGACCGGTCTGCTCTTCGCCGTCATGGAATTCACCCGGCGCGGCCTGGGCATCCCGTCCGGCTGGGTCAGCGACCGCTTCGGTGCCGCCCGGATCCTCACCCTGGGTCTCGCCGTCGAGGCGGGCGCGTACGTCGTGTTCACCGTCGCGGGCGGCAGCTTCGTCGCCTGGGGCGCGGCGGTCGCGCTGCTGGGCATCGGCGGCTCCCTCAACAACAACGGCGCCCGCAGCGTCCTCGCCTCCAGCAAGTCCGGCGGGGTCGCGGCCAACCTCAGCCGCTACTACGTGTCCATCAACGGGGCTGCCCTGATCGGCCCGCTGATCGGCACCGCGCTGATGGCGGCCGGCGCGATGAAGGCCGGGTTCCTGATCGCGGCCGGGCTGCACCTGGTGTTCGCCGTGACCTCCGCGGTGCTGCTGCGCGGCCTGCACGCCACGAACGCGGCGCCCATCAAGGCCGCCGCCATGGCCGAGGCGCTGCGCGACCGCCCGCTGATGATCTTCTGCTCGCTCGCGGTCGGCGGCTGGTTCCTCATCACCCAGTACCGGGTCGCGCTGCCGCTGACCGTCGTCCACCAGAAGCTCTCCTCCGACCTGGTCGGTCCCCTCACCGCGGGCAACGCCGTGGTGGTGATGCTGACCGTGTGGCTGCTCGGCTCACGTATCGAGAAGCGCTCCACGATCGGCCGCCTCGACATGTTCATCGCGTCCGGGGTGCTGCTCGGCGGCGGCTGGCTGCTGTGCTCGGTCGACGGGATCAGCCCGATCGTCGCCGCCGTCATCGTCACCTCGATCGGCGAGTCACTGTTCTGCGGCGTGGTCGACGCGGTTGTCGCGGGCCTCGCGACCGAGGGCCGTACAGGCCTCTATCTGGGCTACTCCACGATGGCCTGGGGCGTCGGCGGCATGCTGGGCGGCTTCGTCGGCGGCGGCTTCGACCTGGCAGCCGGCCACGGCGCGCTGCCCGTGTTCTGGCTGGTGCTGGCCCTCGTGGGCATCGGGTACGGGGCGGGCACCCGAGTGGTGCGCCGCTCGCTCGCCGACGCGGTGGAACGGCGCCGGACCCCCGAGCCCGCCCCGGCCGACACGCCGGCCCCCGCCGACACGCCGTCCGCGTCCGGCTGACAGCCCCCGCCGGACCCAGGTCCGCGCGCCTCGGGCGCTCTACGCAACGACCCGGAACACCCCGGAACCACCGACCGAGAAGGAGGCCGCATGCCGCCCAAGGCGTTGCGCGCACGGGTGCACGAACTGATGGGCCGGGCTCAGGAGGACCTGCGGGACCTGGTCGCGCACCGGTCCGTCGCCGACCCCCGGCAGTACCCCGTGGAGGAGTGCGAGCGTGCCGCCGTGCTGGTCGCACGGCTGTTCACCGAGGCCGGCATCCCCGACATGCGCCTGCTGGACACGCCGGACGGCAGCCAGGCCGTGTTCGGTCATCTGCCGGCCGCCCCCGGCTTCCCCACCGTCCTCCTCTACAGCCACTACGACGTGCAGCCGCCGCTCGACGAGCCCGCCTGGACCACTCCGGTCTGGACCCTCACCGAGCGCGCCGACGGCCGCTGGTACGGGCGCGGGGCCGCCGACTGCAAGGGCAACATCGTCATGCAGCTCACCGCCCTGCGGGCGCTCGGCGACCTGACCCGGCTCGGCGTCGGCATCAAGGTCATCTCGGAGGGCGCCGAGGAGCAGAGCACCGGTGGCCTCGCCGCGCTGATCCGCGAGAACCCCAAACTCCTTTACGCCGACACCGTACTGGTGTGCGACACGGGCAACTCCGAGGCCGGGGTGCCCACGGCCACCACCGACCTGCGGGGCGTGGTGCACGCCACCGTCACCGTTCGCTCGCTGGCCGGTCCTGTCCACTCCGGCTCCTTCGGCGGGCCCGCCCCCGACCCGCTCAACGCCCTGATCGCGATGCTCGCCACCCTGCACGACGCGGACGGCAACACCACCGTCAACGGCCTCGACAGCAGCGGGCGTTGGCAGGGCGCGGAATATCCCGCCGAGCGCTACCGCCGTGACATCGGGGTGCGCGACGGCGTCCGCCTGGTGGGCGACGGCAGCGTCGCGGACATGCTGTGGGCCAGGCCCGCCCTGACCGTCGTCGGCATCGACTGCCCGCCGGTGGTCGGTTCCGCCCCCGCCGTACTCGGCGAGGTCACCGCCAAGCTCAATCTGCGCATCCCCTACGGCACCGAACCGGACGCCGCCTGGCAGGCGCTCGGAGCGCACCTCGCGCAGAGCGCCCCCTGGCAGGTCGAGGTGGAGACCGTCCGGCTCTCCTCCAGCCGCCCCTTCCGCGCCCGCACCGACGGCCCCGCCTACGCGAGGCTGGCCGAGGCGATGCGGGAGGCGTTCGGGCGAGAGCTGACGACCGCCGGGCAGGGCGGCTCGATTCCCACCTGCGACGCGCTGCAGGAGACCTTCCCGGACGCCGAGATCGCCCTGATCGGCGTCGAGGAGCCCCAGTGCCTCATCCACGCGCCCGACGAGAGCGTGGACCCCGAGGAGATCGAACGCATGGCGCTCACCCTCGCGCTCTTCCTGGAGCCCGAGGAGGAGCGGTCGTGACCGACCTGACGGAACGTCATGTACGGTTCGGCGAGGCCGACATGGCGGATCATCTGAGCCGCCTGGGCCGGGCGGCACCCGACCTGCACGCGTGCGTCGACCCGGCACGGGCCCGGGCCTGGGCTCGCCGGCTGGCCCAGGCCGCCGACCTCAAGGACGACTTCGGCGAGGACGAGGACGGCGGCAGGGGTGCCTCCTACATCCGCGCGCAGTCCCGCAACCTCACCGCACGCGCGCAGGGCATCCAGCACCTGCTCTCCCTGGTGCCGGCCCGGGCCGACCGCCGGCCCGCCGTCGTCGTGGACGTGCTCGGCGGCGACGGCCTGGTCCGCAGGGTCGCGAACGCCCGACGCCTCACCGGCCTGTCCTTGCTGACCTGCGACGCGTCCCCGTACATGGTGCGCGCCGCCTGGGCGGCGAACTGCCCGGCGCTGGTGCAGCGCGCCGACCGGCTGCTCATGCGGGACGGCAGTGTCGACGCGGTCCTCGTCGCCTACGGATCCCACCACATCGCCGCCGAGGACCGCGCCGAACTCGTCCACGAGGCGTACCGGGTACTGCGGCCCGGCGGAGTACTGCTGCTCCACGACTTCCTCGTCGGGTCCCCGATGGACACCTGGTTCCGGGACGTCGTCGACCCGTACTCGCGAACCGGCCACGCCTTCGATCACTTCACCCGCGAGGAGATCCGGGGCTACCTGACCAAAGCGGGCTTCGAGTCGGGTGAGGTGACCGAGATGGCCGATCCCTATGTCGCGACCGCGGCCACCGCCCGGGAGGCCGAACTGGAGCTGGGAAGCTACCTGTTGGACATGTACGGCCTCACCGGGATCGCGCGGGAACACCCGTCGGACGCCTCTCGTCACACCGTCGAGCGGGCCAAGACGATCTTCCGCGACGAGCGCGCGGACGGCTCCCTGGAAACGTTCTCCGTCGCGTACGACGCCTCCGCCCGGACATGGACGTGCACGGTGCCGAGAACGGCCGTGCTCGGGATCGGCCGAAAGGACCCCTGAGTCCGGGTCCGAACCCCGGCACGGGCCGACGCGGGCCGGCACGTGCCGCGAGCCGGGCAAGTTCTCCGGCACGCGGCACGCCGTCGGCGACCACCCCGGGGGGGTGGTCGCCGACGGCGGTTACCGGCGCGGTGCCTGTCGGGTCACCCGGCTTCCCACGGCTTGGCGTCGGCGAGGCCGGCGAGGGCCTGGTCGAAGACCTCACGCGCCCGCCGGAGGACCTGCTCGCGCCAGCAGGCGTCCTCCACGGGGCAGAAGGCGTCGCGGATCAGCCGCTTGAGGTCGGAGCGGACCGCGTCGGCCGGCTGATGGTGCCGGTGCAGCCAGGTGTCGGCGCACAGCGCCAGCAGCACCTCGGGGCCCGGCCGGGTGCCGAACTCCAGGGTGATCGCGGTCAGTCGGCCGCCTGCGCCGAGGCCGTCCGCCACCGCGGTCGCCGTATTGCCCACGATCGGCGTGGAGGAGGAGGTGCCCTGCTCCGAGGCGGTGAGCGCGTCGCCGTACCACCGGCGGGCCCGCTGGTGGGCGTCGGCGTCACGGCCGCCGCGGAAGATGGGTTCGCCGACGCCGCGCTCGCCGAGCCCCGTGTGCAGGTCGATGTAGCCGACGTGACCGGCGCCGGCGATCTGCTCGGCCACCACCGTCTCGAACACCCGCCGGGACCAGGTCGGAGCGTGTCCGCCGTAGAACAGTCCGTCGGGGTGGCGGTACTGGCCGCGGGTCACGGCCTCCTGGAGGCGCTGCGGGCCGAGCCGGTCGCGCAGTGCTGTGAGGTTCGCGACCAGCTCGCCGGGTGCGAACCCGGTGGCGTCCGCCGGCACCAGCGTGCGGTGCACGGCGTCGTAGGCGTCGTTGTGCGGCGGGACGGCGTGGTCGACGAAGTTCCGGTTGAGGTCGATGTTGTCCTCGTTGACGCGCCGCAGATAGGCGAAGCCGTACGGGTTGAGGGAATGGACGAGCAGCACACCGGTGGTGGGCCCGGCGGCCGCCTTCGCGACGCCTTCCCGCAGCAGGACGCCGGTCTGGCAGGCCGAGCCGCAGAAGCCCTCGATGCCATGGGTCCCGGACACCGTCACCAGGAGCTTCGCCGGGTCGGGCGGTCCCAGGTAGGCGGTGTCGACACAGAGTTCGCCGCCGTCGGGTCCGCGGTGCCCCGGCAGGGTGAAGGTCCTCAGGCGTGCGCCCGCCTCCTCGGCGGCGCCCAGGAAGGCGGCGCGGGCCCGGGAGTAGTCGAGGGGAAATGTGTCCGCCATGCTGCCTCGCGTTCCTGGAGTGCCTGGAGTGCCTTGAGTGCTTCCTGGAGTGCTTCGTGGAGTGCCCTGAGCGCCTGGACTTCCCGCAGGGGTGGCCACGGGCGGCGGGCCCGGAGCCCCGTAGGGGGCGCCGGACCCGGCCGGTCGAGCGGGTTCAGCTCCGCCCGGAGGGCAACGGCACGCCCAGGGCGGTGAGGATCGCGTGCGCCCCCGCCTGCGTGGGTACGTGCAGCAGGCACAGCACCCGGTCGCCGGGCTCCGTGTGCTCGGCGAAGTACCGGTTGGCCTCGGGCACATGGCTCAGCGGCCGTTCCCGGTAGAGGTCGAGCGGACGGCCGATGCCCGGGACGACTCCGCGCACTGGGTCGAACGCGGCCCGGGGGGCGAGCGCCCCGGCCACCTCGGCGGCCAGGGCTTCCTGGCTGTCGTCCTTGCCCGCGAGGTCCGGGTACATGCTGATGTCCGGATGGCCGCTGAACGCCGACATCGCGCAGTGCACCACGGGGTTGTACGTCTTGAGCGCGATCACCTCGGGGAACGGGCGGCCGTCGGCGAGCAGCCGGGCGAAGTGCAGCGCCCAGCTCTCCTTGAAGACCGCGGCGCCCCGGTACGCGTCACCCACGAACTGGATCATGATGTGCAGACAGGGCCGCCCCGACGGGATCTCCGCCCACCGGGAGGTGAGCAGCGAGACGACCCGGTCGCGCTCCCGGTCCACCCCTACGACGACGTAGTCGGCATCCGTCAGCATCTCGCGGCGGAGCGTGAACAGCTGCCGGGTGTGGAGCCCCGGCATGGCGAGGACCAGACCGTCCACGATCCACTTCTCGGTCCCGGTCGGCAGCTCCCGGCCGGGCGGCAGGGTCAGTACCTCGACCCCGGGCCGCCCGCCGGGCCGCGTGGCTCGGTCGTCGTCGGCCACCGCTGCCCCGCTCAGACCTCGGCCGCGGTGGGCAGCGGGATCTGCGCGTCGCTCTTGCCGAGCACGGTGAGCTGGTGCAGCTCCACGAAGTAGAGCTTCCACAGCCAGTAGACGTTGTTGAGGTGCTCGACGACCTTCTGCTCGTCGGCCTCCGAGGTGATCAGCGTGGACAGCACACGCCACACGAAGTCGTCGTGGTCGTCGTCGAGGTCGGTGTTGACGTGAGCACGGGCGCCCTTGACGTTCTCCTCGCCGAGGACGTCGCCCAGGTTGTCCAGCCAGTCGGGCTGGGTGCGCGTGGTGACGTACTCCACGAAGTACACGCTGGTGATCAGCGCCATCGGGCTGTCCTCGAACTCCATGCCGTACTGCAGGTATCCGGTGAGCAGCTTGGTGGAGAGCAGCGGCTCCGTGGAGTAGATCTGGTCCTTGGTGACTCCGACCTTGGCGAGGTCGGCGGCGAACAGCCGGTCGTGCAGCATCTCGTCGTCGGTGTAGTGCGCCCACGCCTTGGCCTGCACCGGGTCCACCTTGGTGAAGTACTTGATGGCCAGCGCGTCCACGGTCCGCTTGCGGCGCAGCCGCAGGATCGTCTCGATGTTGTGCCGCTTGTAGTAGTCGAGGTTCAGCTCGGAGGCGCTCTTCTGGTGCTGGGCGTACGGGACCGTCTCGTAGAAGTCCTTGATGAAGGTGTCGAGGACCGCGTCGACCTTCTTGCGCAGTTCGGGGTTGATCGTCATGGCGTGCTTCCCTCCTTGGGGTCAGTGGCAGCCGCAGTTCGCGCTGGAGACGCGCTGCATCCGGCCGCGGCGTACCGCCTTGCGGGCGCCGAGGACGGCGGTTCCGTCCGATGTCACCAGGGAGCTGCGGGGGCAGAGGAAGGCCAGGGCGAAGCGCGTGGCCGGCGTGATCCCCAGCCCGAGGTTCACGACACCGTTGGTGGCCCCGTACACCTCGTTCGGGCCGCAGTTCGCCGGGATGATCTCCGTGGTGGTGTTGATCCCGAAGCCGAGTTCCCAGATGACGCGGTAGCGCGGATCGTCGGTGAGGAGCTTCTCCAGCTCCACGGCGGCCGACGTCGCCCCCGGCGTCTGCGGGGTGACGCCCTCGATGCTTCCGGCGGCGACGTGCAGCGTCACGGCGTTGGAGACGAGCGGCGAGAGCGCTTCGAACAGCCGCTGCTGGTCGGGGCCGTCGGCCGGGTCCCGGTGGCGGTGGACGATCGGCCAGCCGCGCAGGGTCAGGTCCCCGTTGAGGCCGAGCAGCCGGGCCTCCGGTTCGAAGGTGGTGATCTCGGCGGCGGTGACGCTCAGCTTGCCCGAGGGGAAGATCTGCTGGTCACCCTCTTCCAGGACGCCCGCCTGCATGTTCCAGACGCAATCGCCGACCGTGTGGTCGAACTCGGCCTCGGTTCCTGAGGCGTCGTCGACGATCGTCAGCCGGTCGCTGTCGCCCACCAGATCGAAGAACTCCTCGGCCACACGGGCGTGTTCGGCGACGTCGGTCTGAGCGGCGGTGCGCAGGAAGTAGCGGACGTGCTCGTCGGTCAACGGCGTGGAGCCGGCCGGCAGCACGGCCAGCTTGCGCCCGCCCAGCTCCTGCGGGGTCGGCGAGTCGAGGAACCGCCCTGGGCAGACGGCCAGCACATGCGCGTCCGGGGGGACGCTCCGCGCGATCAGCTCACCCAGGCGGATGCCGGGCGGGAGCGTCAGGCGGAGCACGCGGGAATACCCGTCACCGGAATTCAGGGAAAAGAGCTCGCCGTGCTGTTCACTCGTGATCAGACAGAATGTCTCGACCGGTCGGCCAAACTGACCGAAGTCGCTTGTCGTGAGATCCAGCGGTGGCACGGGTGCACTCCCTAGTGAGGACACAATGGGAACCCCGCGGCGGGGTATTGTGAAATACCCCGCCGCGGGTCGGTACTCAGCCCAGGAGCGTGCCCAGGTAGTTGCGGTTCTTCTGCACCTTGATCTTCTTCATGGGGAGTCACCTCCTGTTGGGTGTATTTCCTTGCATTCACCCCGGCCGGGGTGGTCGTGGTCCGCTATAGGGCGGGCACGACCCTCTCCACGGTGGGGTGGTCCGGGTGGCCGATCACTGCGACTCCATTACTGGTCAGCACGCGAGTGTCGGGCGAAATGATGTCCAGGTGGTACTGGGTGTACGGAGTGAGTCCGAGGCCGAAGTGCAGGCATCCCTCCGTGCCGCCGTACACCTCGTTCATGGCGTGGTTCCCGGGCAGGATGTCGTGCGAGGTGTTGAGGGCGTGGCCGATCTCCCACACGATCCGGTAGCGGGAGTCCACGGCGAACATCTGCTCGAGCATCGCCACGGCCGGCGCCGCTCCGGCGTCCAGCGCCTCCAGGCGGGTGATCCTGCCGTCCTCGACGGTGGCCTTGATCGCGTTGTCGCGCATCGCCCAGAGCTGGGAGTGGACGCGGGCCTGGTCGGTCCGGGAGAAGGAGGGGGTGCCGTTGTGCAGGATCGGGTAGCCGCGCAGCGTGATCTCGCCCTCCAGCGGCAGCTTCAGTGCCTCGTCGAACTCCCTGATCTCGACCGGCAGCACGCTGATCTCACCGGACGGGACGATCTGCTGGTCGCCCCAGTCCAGCGGGCCGGCCTGCTGGTTCCACACCAGACCCTCGCGCAGATGGTCGAGGGTGGCGCGGGTGCCGTGCACGGGGTCGACGTAGACCAGTTGCTCCGAGTCCTCGGCGAGTTCGAAGAAGGTGTCGCAGAACGCCGCCTGGTCGGCCGCCGAGGTCCGTTCCATCACACCGAGGAAGTGCCGGATCTCGTCGAGACCGGTGGGCGTCGAGTTGCACGCCATGCCCATGATCTTCCGCTGCCCCACCAGATCGGGGTCGGGTGATTCGAAGAACCTGTGGGGCGAGACCACCAGCACGTGCGCGGGTTCCGGGATCTTCTTCTCGAGAATTTCCTCGAAGCGGTCTCCCGCGTCCAGCGTAATGGTGAGGAATTCCCGGTACGGTGCCGTCTCGACGACTTCGAACCGATCCACCAGCTCGGAATTCGTGATCAGACAGAAGGTGCTTCCGGTGGCTTCACCGAACTGGCTGAAGCGGCCGGGATCAATTGCTATCTGCGCGGACACGATCACTCCCGTCATGACCTTTACATGTTTTCTCGCCGTGGTCACTAATTTGACGGGTCACCGGGTCCGAGGGCTATAGGACGATGGTCCCTGCCCCTTGTTCAGCGGCTAGTACTTCCGCCTGTATCCGCACTTGAGCGGGGTGCTGCACCTTCCCTCCGGTCCCTTTTCCGTACGGCGGCCACGAACGAGCCCGGCGGCACGTTTCCGCAGTGGGCGGTCGCGCTTCCCGGGGCGTCGCGCAGCGGGAGCCCGGCCGTCACCGCGTACCCGGCCGCCCCGGCGGCGCGGCTCGGCGTAATCCCGCCGGGGCTGACGGCCCGTGCAGGCCCGTACGGGTGTGCCGGTCGGGCGGGCGAGCGTGGAAGGGGCGAAGTGGGGGAACCCCAAAAGCAGTTGTCCCCCACGAACTGTCCCCCACGGACAGCGGCAGTTGCTCCCCACGGACACCGGGCATCGCCCCGCGTGGCCCGTCCCCCCATGCACGGAGGCTCCACCCATGCTGCGAGGAATCGACGTCAGCGCCTACCAGTCGTCCGCGTACGGCACCGCCGGCCTCTCCTTCGTCTTCGTGAAGGCGACGGAAGGCCGCTCGTACGTCAATCCGAAACTCACCGCACAGGCGAAGACCGCCCGCGACGCCGACTGCGTCGTGGGCTTCTACCACTTCCTGTGGCCCGGCAACATCACCGCCCAGGCCGCGTACTTCGTGAGCAAGGCCCCCGAGAGGGCGGACGACCTGCTCGCCGTCGACTGGGAGACCACCGGCGACGGCACCCACGCGAGCAACGCGGAGAAGGACCGCTTCATCCGCAAGGTGAAGGAGCTCCGCCCGGACAACCGTGTGGTGCTCTACACCAACCGTGACTTCTGGCTGAACGTCGACACCACCTCGTACGCCGGGGACGGCCTCTGGATCGCCGACTACGTGACCGCCGGCAAACCACGCATCAAGGCGAAGTGGCGCTTCCACCAGTACACCGACGAGCCGGTGGACAGGGACGTCGCGGACTTCGAGAGCGAGGCCGCCCTGCGCGCGTGGGCCGCCGGCGCCTGAGGATCACCGGCGGTCCGCCCCGCCCCGTGTCCGGTGCCGACGGTCCGCCGTCCGCCCGCACCCGGTGTTCGGTTCCGACGGTCCGCAGGCGTCCACGTCACCCGCGGTCCGCCGGCGTCCACGTCACCCGGAGGGCCGAGCCGGCACCTCGGCTCAAACGAGCGGCGGGGGTTCCCCGGCCGGGACGGAGTACGGTGGCGATACCGAGCGCACCTCGCACGCCGCCATCCATCGCGGCGTCGCCCTCGGGGAACGGCAAGGCCGGAGCACATCGCGTCCGGCCGGAAATGAGCCGCCCCACATGAGTCTGATGAGTCTCGGAGTACTCGCGTCCTCCCGCAAGGAGAACGAGTTCCGCCTGCCGCTGCACCCCCGCCACCTCGACCGGATCGCCCCGGACATACGGGAGAAGATCTTCCTCGAGCAGGGCTACGGCGAGCGGTTCGGCGTCGCCGACGACGCTTTGCGGCCCCTCGTGGCCGGACTGCGCTCCCGCGAGGAACTCGTCGCCGAGTGCGACATCCTGCTGCTGCCCAAGCCGATGCACGAGGACGTCGCCGAGCTGCGCGAGGGCCAGGTGCTGTGGGGATGGCCGCACTGCGTGCAGGACGAGAAGATGACCCAGATCGCCATCGACCGGCGGCTGACGCTGATCGCCTGGGAAGCCATGAACCACTGGACCTCGTCGGGCGCCTTCAGCGTCCATGTGTTCCACAAGAACAACGAGCTCGCGGGCTACTGCTCGGTACTGCACGCGCTCCAGCTCGGCGGGCTGACCGGCAGCTACGGGCGCCGCCTGCGCGCGGTGGTCATCAGCTTCGGCGCCACGGCGCGCGGAGCGGTCACGGGCCTGGGCGCCATGGGGGTCTCCGACGTCACGGTGCTCACTCAGCGCGCCGCCGCGGCGGTGGCCTCGCCGATGCCCTCGGTCGTGATGGGCCATTTCGAGGAGCAGGAGGACGACCCGTCACGCCTGCAGGCCGCCACTCCGGCCGGGCCCGTGCCGCTGGCGGAGTACCTGGCCGGGTTCGACATCATCGTCAACTGCATCCTGCAGGACACCGACGCGCCGCTCATGTTCGTCACCGACGAGGAACTCGCAGGGTTCCGGCCGGGGACCTTCTTCATCGACGTCGCCTGCGACGAGGGCATGGGCTTCACCTGGGCCCACCCGACCACTTTCGGCGATCCCATGCCCACCGTGGGACCGGGCTGCCACTACTACGCGGTGGATCACAGCCCGTCCCACCTGTGGAACTCCGCCACCTGGGAGATCAGTGAGGCACTGCTTCCCTACCTGCGCAAGGTCATGAGCGGTCCCGGCGCATGGGAGGCCGACGCCACGGTCAGCAAGGCCGTCGAGATCCGCGACGGCGTCGTCCAGAACCCGAAGATCCTCTCCTTCCAGCACCGGTCCGCCGCCTACCCGCACGCTCCGAAGAACCCGGCGACCGCGCTGAGCCCGGCGGTCTAGGGATCGCTCATCGTCGGCCGGTCACCCGCGGAAGTCCGCCTGACGCTCCGGGGACGCCTCCGCCAGTGCCTTCGTGACCGCGTCGACGCCTTCCTGGAGGCCATAGACGGGGGTGCCGGGCTGCTGGCGCCAGGAGTCGTCCAGGCCGCCGGCGTCGACGGTGTCGAAGCCGATCTCGTCGATGAGGTCGCGCACGCGCCGCTTCGCCGCCGCGTCGTCGCCGGCCACCGGGAGGGCCATGCGGTCGGGGGCGCCGGCCGGGCGGGCGCGGTCCAGGAGGTCCTGCGCGAAGGTGCCGTTGAAGGCCTTGATGACCGTGTGGCCGATCTGCTGGGCGGTCCAGCGGCTCTCGGTGAGGCCGTCGTCCTCGATCCCGGCGATCCTGCCGTCGCGCTGCTGGGGGTAGTAGTTGCCGGTGTCGATGACGGCGACGCCCTCGGCGGCTCCGTCCAGGATGCCGTCCGGCAGGTTCGGTACGGCCTTGAGCGGGATCGTGACGATCACGACGTCCGCGTCCTGTGCCGCCTGCTCGACCGTGACCGGGGTCGCCCCGGTCTCCTCGGCGAGCGCGCCGAGCGTCTGGGGACCGCGGGAGTTGGCGACGGAGACGTCGTGACCGACAGCGGTGAGCCGCCGGGTGAGGTTGCCGCCGATGTTGCCCGCGCCGATGATGCCGATCTTCATGAGAGACAGACCCTTCCGGGGTGGATGCTCCTGATGGGCACACCAACTCCGGAGGCGGATGCGCTATTCCGGGACGTACGGCATCCGGGTGACCGGTACCGAGAACGCCGAGGTCCGCGGGGCCCGGGCTCCGCACCGACGAGCGGCCGGACCTGCCCGCCCTGCCCGCTCCGCACCCGCTCTGCCCGCCCTGCCGATGGGTTCCGTCACGTCGAAGGGGCGCCCTCCGGAAACCCGGTGGGTGCCCCTTCGGCGGGCGTCACTTGCTCAGGTGGGTCCAGAACTCGTCGAACGAGAGGACCTTGTCGCCGTTGAGGTCGCGGCTGGCGATGACGGCCTCCGCCACCGACTCGGTGACGTTCCAGTCACCGCCCTGGGCGAGAGCGGTCTTGAACTCGGCTGCGGTGATGAAGCCGTCACCGTCCGTATCGATCCGCTCGAACTGCTTGCGTGCTTCCTCGATGTCGGCCACCGATCCGCCCCTTCGTCGTGCATCACTGCATGCGTTACTGCCTTGTGTACGGAGGTCACATTAACGGTCCGCGCGAGCGCGCAGTGCGGCGACCACCCAGGCGAACTCCTCACGGTGCGCCGAGAGCGGGTCCATGCCGCGGACCAGGGCGCTCAGCTCCCTGAAGCGGGCCATCTCGGCATGCGCCGCGGATTCCATGCGCGCGAGGACGGCGGCCCGGTCGGCGTCGCCGAGCAACCCGCTCAGCACCGTGTCCGCCTCCGGCGACCCGGGGTCGACACCCCGCCCCAGCGCCTCGCCCGCCAGCTGAACCAGTCGGCTCATGAACCACAAGGAGGTGCCCGGTGGCACGTCCGGCCCCCGGTCCGCCGCGTTGAACTCGATCATCTCGCGCATCCGCGCCCGGAAGCCCGGGTCCTGGATCAGCTCGGCCAGCTCCACCCAGGCGTCCACCTGTCCGGGGGTCGGGTCGTCCGGCAGATCACCGACGCTGAACCGCATCCGGGTACGGATGTCGGGGTCCGCGGTGTCCAGGCCCCCGAAGGTCTCCTCCATGAAGTCGTCGATGATGCGTCCGCGTTCGGCTGCCGAGAGCCGCGCCAGCTTGTTCATGAGTGTCATCTCCTGTGCGGTCGAACCGCGTCGCGCCACGGTCGACAGCACCGCCCGGGTCACCTTCAGCGACCTGATCTGTGCGTCCAGCGCGGCCACGTGCGCGGCCGCCACCTCCGCCACCGTCGTCTCGCCCGCCAGCACCCTGCGCACGTCCGCGAGACCGAGACCGAGCTCGCGCAGGGTGCGGATCAGCTCCAGGCGGGCCGCGGACCCGGCGTCGTACAGGCGGTAGCCGCCCGCGGACCGGGCCACCGGGGGCAATGCACCCTCGTCCGACCAGTAGCGGATGGTGCGGACGGACAGGCCGGTGCTGCGGGACAGTTCGCCGATCGTGAAAAGGCCGGTGCCGTCGTCGATCATGTCTGCGAGTGTGTGCCTTCCAGTGGGTGGAGACTCAAGCGGCGGGGGACAGTCATGCCCGGTACTCTGCGCGACATTCTGGACGCCGCGGCCCGTGGAGTCCTCCCGCCGCCCGACGGTGCCACCACGGTCGTACGCCAGCACTCCCCCCGCGACGCCGGCGTCCTCGCCTTCACCGCGCACTCCGTCGTCTTCACCGACGAGGACGAGGGCTGGGTGCGCGCGGCACTGGGCGATCTCGACTGCGACGCGCTCGCCGCGACCATGAATCCCCGGTTCCTCGCCGCGTTCATGGAGCGGACGGGACGGTCGAACGACACGATCGATCTGCTGTCCGTCGCCGCCCCGCTTCCCGGCCCCGCGACTCTCGCGCTCACGGAGATCGACGACCCCGGTCACCCGCGGGTCGCCGGGTCCCGAAGGCGGCGCGACGACGTTCGGGCGTGGGCCGCGGACGGCGGGGTCCTCGTCCTCGGGCGCGGGGTCGGCGGGCGCCTGGAGGTCGCGGCCGAGGTGGACGAGGGCGTACGGCACCGGGGGCTGGGCCGGGCGCTCGCGTCGGCGGCACGGCACCTCGCGGGCGAGCCCGTCTGGGCGCAGGTGGCGGCGGGCAACGCGCGAAGTCTGCGGGCGTTCCAGGCGGCCGGTTACCGTCCCGTCGGAGCGGAGGCGCTGCTCAGCCTTCGCCGAACCGGCGCGAGCCGAACCGGTTGCATACCGAACGGCCGTACTGAACGGCCGTACTGAACCGGCGCGTACCGAACCGACCGTACTGAACGGCCGTACTGAACCGGCCCTGTCGAACCGGCCCGTACCGAACCGGCGCGGCGGTCTTCGCGCCGACGGCCGCCAGGGACCGGAAGACGGCAACGGCCCGCCACCGCAAGCGAGTTGTGATCGCGCGGGGCACGATCACAACGCTGCGGCGACGGACCTGGGGCCGTCGCCCGTACCACGGCGGGTCAGCCGTCGCCGGTCAACAGGCCTCGCCCTAGCGGAAGATGCCGGTGTGGCCGAGCGAGTACCGGCCCGGCTGGGGGTAGACGGCGAGGCCGTGCGGACCGCTGCCGACTTTGATGCGGGCGAGCTGGACACCGGTGCGGGTGTCGATGGCGTACACCTCCGAGTTGTAGCGGCCGGAGAGCCACAGGACCTTGCCGTCCGCCGAGACACCGCCCATGTCGGGGCTGCCGCCGTTGGGCAGGTGCCACTTCTTGGTGAGTCTGTTCCGGGTGAAGTCGAAGATGGAGATGGTGCCTTCACCGCGGTTGGAGATGTACATCTCGCGCGAGTCCCGGCTGACGTAGAGGCCGTGCGTGCCCTTGCCCGTGTGCAGCAGGGTCGGCTCGGTGAACTTGTCGCCGTCCAGAACCCACACGCCGTCGGCCATCATGTCGGCGATGTAGAACCTCTTGCCGTCGGGGGAGATCTTCACGTCCTGCGGCATCGCCCCGTGGAACGGCAGCTTCTCCTGGCCGATCACCTTCATCCGCTCGGTGTCGACCTTCAGGAGTTCGCCGCTGAACTCGCAGGACACGATGAAGTAGCGGCCGTCCGGCGAGAAGTCGGCGTGGTTGACGCCGTAGCAGCTGACCGGCTCCGTCTTGACGGTCTTCATGGTGTGCGCGTCGCGGAAGACCAGTTCGCGGTCGAGGGAGGCCATCACGATCGCGTACTTGCCGTTGGGCGTGAAGTAGAGGTTGTACGGGTCGTGCACGTCGACCGGCCTGCCCGCCTCGCCGGTCCCCGGGTCGATGGGGGTGAGGGTGTTGCCCCGGTCGTTGTTGACCCACAGGGTCTTCATGTCCCAGGAGGGGACGACGTGCTGGGGCTGGACGCCGACCGGGATCGTCTCGATGACCTTGTAGGTCTTCGGGTCGATGACCGAGACCGTGTTGGAGTTGGTGTTGGGCACGTAGACGCGGGACGGGAAGTCCTTGACCACCGGGGAGAGCCGGTTCGGGCGGTCGGCGGCGTAGACGTCCCTGGGGTCCAGCAGGGGGGGCATGCCGGGCAGGCCCTGGACGGTCCGCTGCTTCGGCTGGGCGGGCCGGACGGCGGCGGCCTTGGTGCCGAGGGCTTCGTCGGCATGCTCCCGGGCGGGGCCGCCGCAGCCCGCGAGGGCGGCGAGCGTGGTGAGGGCGGCGCCGGCGATCAGGACGCGGCACAGGGAGGTGGGTGGCGTCAGCATCAGCTCAGCAGCTCCGTGGTGGTGACCGCGCGCAGGCCGCGGCGGTCGAGTTCGTGCAGGAGGGCGGGGAGGGCGGCGACCGTGTCGGCGTATCCGAAGTGCATGCTCACCACGGAGCCGGGGCGGACTTCGGCCAGGACCTTGCGGATGACCGCGGTGGCTCCCGGCGAGGTGTAGTCGAGGGAGTCGACCTCGTAGGAGAGCGTGTGCGGGTAGCCCGCGTCGCGGGCCAGGCGCTGGACCAGCGGGGAAGCCCGGGGGCTGCGGGAGGGCCGGAACCAGGTGCCGATCGAGCCGGTGAGCCGCTTGAGGCGGTCCGCGCAGCCCCGGATCTCCGCGGCCGCCTCCGTCGGTGACATCGCGTTGATGTCGAGGTGGCGAAAGGTGTGATTGCCGAGGTCGTGGCCGCCGTCGAGGATGCGGCGGGCGAGACCTGGGTGTTCGTCCAGCCAGGTGCCGACGGCGAGGACGGTGACCCGGGCGCCGACCTTCTCGGCCTCACCGAGAAGCGAGTTCGCGACGGCTGGGTCACCCTGGCCGTGGAAGGTGAGGGCCACCTTGGACGGGTGGGTGCGGGGGCCGTGGGTGATTTCGGAGGGCTGGGCGGGGTAGCGGCGGGGGGCGGGGGCGAGTACGGGGGCTCCGCGGGTCGCGGTGGCGCGGGGTGCGCTGGGCGCGGCCGGAGGTGTCGTGAGGTCGTGGGGAGTGGCGCGCGGGGTGGAGCAGCCTGCGGTCACTCCGGTGGCGAGGGTTCCTGCGGTGAGCGCGAGTCCCGTGAGCAGGGCCGCGCGCCGGGGCGGGGCGGGGGCTGCGTGGTCTTCGGCGGGCGTGGTCACCGGACCATTTAAGGGTGAATCGACCGAAAAACCGGCGATTGGTCCGGCCGGGTGGTGGTGCGGGTCGCTCGGCGGCTCCCGGACACGGGGTCGCACGGGGCGGCGGAGCCCGCAAGCGGAGCGGGATCCCCTGCTTTTGGATCAGTCGGCCGCGTCTGCGATAGTCGGCGATGCGACCTCCACCCATTGACCCGGGCCACGGTTGTCGCCGGTGCCGCGGTTCACACCCCAATTCGTTCCGCGACACCCCGCAAGCCCCGGCTGCCACACGGCCGGGGCTTTTGCGCTCGGGGCCGCGGGCGCGGGGCTCGCCCTGGCGGGCGTACGGGGATTTCGGGTACGAGGCCTACGGGTGTGGGACTTTCGCGTACAGGTCTTTCACGTACGGGCTTTCGCGCGCAGGGCTCTCGTGTGCAGGGCTCTCGTGTACGGGCCGGGACGGGCCGGCGGTCGGAACGGGCTGGCGGTCGGAACGGGCTGGCGGTCGGAACGGGTCAGCGGTCGGCGACGCGCATCTCGAACCAGGTGGTCTTGCCGCGGGGCAGCAGGTCGACGCCCCAGCGGTCGGAGAGCTTGTCGACGAGGAAGAGTCCCCGGCCGCTCAGGTCCATTTCCTGGACCGGCATGAGACAGGGAAGGCCGCGGGAGGGGTCACGGACCTCGATACGGATCCAGCCGCGGCGGCGGCGCATACGGAGTCCGAAAACGCGGGCGCCTGTGTGCCGTACGGCGTTTCCCACGAGTTCGGAGACGAGTAAGACCGCGTCCTCGGTCATCTTCGGGGACAGGCCCCAGTGCCGCAGCACCACGACCTGGGTGAGCCGCCGCGCGGTGGCCGCGGACTCCGGGCGGGACGGCAACGGCACCTCTCCCTCGGTGGGATTGCCGAACAACTCCATCGCCTTGAGCGCCCGTTCGTCCTCGACCGCAGGCGTCCAGCGCGCCGCGGTCGCACTTCCGTGCCGCCGCGGCTGTTCGATACCCTCCAGCCCCGCCATGCCCCCATCATGGCCGCCAAGAGCCCCCTTCGGGGCCGTTCCGGAGGAATACGCCCCCCGGAACGCGACATTCCACACCATCCGATCGGCATATGCCACAGGCAGTTCGGGGATGGTAAGGGCCCTTCCGACCTGCCGGAACAGGCCCGTCGAGGGCAATCGCCAGTGCCTCGCGACAAGGTTCACTTAAGGTTGCCTTAAGCCTGGGATAAACCGCTCCAACGGGGGACGCCGGGTAAGACATCGCGTCAACTGCAAGTGGATCAGCGGACCACGAGGGGGAAGTTCGCCGCGATCGGCGGCCGTCGGCCGTGCCGGCCCGGGAGACCGCACTGCCGTGTCCCGGGCCGGCGCGGCGGACAGCTCAGAGGAACTTCGCCTTGCCGGGGCCCTCTTCCACGAAGCTCCGCATTCCGCGCTCGCGGTCCTCCGTCGCGAACAGGCCGGCGAACCAGTTCCGCTCGATGGTCAGTCCGGTCTCGATGTCCGTCTCCAGGCCCGCGTCGATCGACTCCTTCGCGGCGCGCAGCGCGATGGCCGGGCCCTGCGCGAGCCGGGCGGCCCAGGCGTGCGCGGCGGTGTACACCTCGGCGGCGGGGACGACCCGGTCGACCAGGCCGAGCGCGAGGGCTTCGTCGGCCTTGACCATGCGGCCGGTGAAGATGAGGTCCTTGGCCTTGGAGGGGCCGATCAGCCGGGACAGCCGCTGGGTACCACCGGCGCCGGGGATCAGGCCGAGCAGGATCTCCGGCTGGCCCAGCTTGGCGTTGTCCCCGGCGATGCGGTAGTCGGCGCAGAGGGCCAGCTCGCAGCCGCCGCCGAGCGCGTATCCGGTGACGGCGGCGACTACGGGCTTGGGGATGCGCGCGACGGCGGTGAAGGAGTCCTGCAGGGCCCGGGACCGTACGACCATCGCGGCGTGGTCCATGGCCTGCATCTCCTTGATGTCCGCGCCCGCCGCGAACACCTTCTCCCCGCCGTACAGCACCACCGCGCGGACGTCCGGCCGGATCGTGGCCTCCTCGGCCAGTTCCTTGAGGCGGTCCTGCGTCGCGACGTCCAGGGCGTTCATGGGAGGGCGGTCCAGGCGGATGGTGCCCACGCCTTCGGCCACTTCGAGATGCACAGTCATGGAAACAGGTTAGTGGCCGTTAACGACACCGGGCCGGGTGTGCTGAGTCACAGCACACCCGGCCCGGTGAAGAGCGGTCCTTCGATCCGGTCCGGCGCGGTTGCCCGGTCCGGTCCCGCGGCTACTTGATCCAGTCCGACCAGGACATGTTCCAGCCGTTGAGGCCGTTGTCCGGGGCGACCGTCTTGTCGTGGGAGTGCTTGACGACCACCACGTCGCCGATCATCGAGTTGTCGAAGAACCAGGCCGCCGGCACCTTGCCGTCGTAGCCGCCGCGCACATCGCGCAGGCCGACGCAGCCGTGGCTGGCGTTGAAGTTGCCGAAGGCGCCGCCACCCCAGTAGTTGCCGTGGATGAAGGTTCCCGAGTTGGTCAGGCGCTGGGCGTGCGGCACGTCCTTGATGTCGTACTCGCCGCCGTAGCCGACCGTCTCGCCGTTCATACGGGTCACCTTGAGGCGCTCGCTGATGACCATCTGGCCGTTCCAGGTCTCGTAGCCCGGCTTGCCCGTGGTGATCGGGATGGTCTTGAGGACCTTGCCGTCGCGCCTGACGACCATCTTGTGGGTCTTGGCGTCGACGGTGCTGACCTGGCTGCGGCCGATCGTGAACTTCACGGTCCTGGCCTGCTTACCGTAGACACCGGGGCGGCCCTCGACACCGTCGAGGTCGAAGGTGACGGTGACCTTCGTACCGGCCTGCCAGTAGTTCTCGGGACGGAAGTCGAGACGGTCGTTGCCGAACCAGTGACCCTCGACGTCGACCGCCGGCTCGGTCTTGAAGGTGATGGCCTTCTTGACGTCGTCGGGGTGTGTGATGCCCCGGGTGAAGTGGATCGAGAAGGGCATCCCGACGCCCACCTTGGAACCGTCCTCGGGCGTGTAGATGCCGACGAACGTGTTCTTCGGGGTCAGCGTGGTGAACGCGGCCTCCTCGGCCGCCTCACGGCCACTGGAGTCCTTGGCCACCGCGTGGACCTTGTACTTGGTGGCCGCGGCGAGGTGTGTCGAGGGCGTCCAGGTGGCGCCCCCGTCCGTGATGCTGCCCTTGACAGCGTTGCCCTTGGTGTCCTCGACGGCCACCTCGGTCAACTTGCCCTTGGCCGCGGTCACCTTGAGAGCGCCGCTGGTCTTCACGTCCGCGGCGCCGTCCTTCGGAGCGATGGTCACCACGGCCTGCGAGACCTTGGTGTCCGCCGTGCCGCTGGAGCCCTTGCCCTTGCCGTCGCCGGAGCCGGACCCCTGGTCCGAACTCCCTCCCCCGCCGCAGGCGGTCACGGCGAGCAGCAGAACTCCCAGCAGCGCCAGGACTCCCTTGCTCCTGTGTGTCCGCGCGCCAACCGACGCCCCCGATATCGGTCGCCCGTTCAAAATTGTTTTCTCCCCTCGCACGGCCTGATCAGGCCCGCACTCCAGCGCGTCCCACGCGCGTATCGCGCTAATTAATCACACGACCTGGAGTGATGGCTCCCCGGGAAGGTCACCGTTCAGTCCCAACTTCGGCCGTACGGGGCGCGGCTGGAGCCCGTAGTGCGGATACCCGTATATCGGGTTACTTCACCGCCCCACCCCTTTTCCATTCCTTCCAGCCCATGTTCCAGCCACCCAGTCCGTTGTCGGGGGCGACCGACTTGTCCTTGCTGTGGACGACCTCGATGACGTCCCCGATGAGGCTGCGGTCGAAGAACCAGCCCGCCGGAGTGTCCGAGCTGCCGCCCTTCACGTCCCGCAGACCCACGCAACCGTGGCTCACATTGGCGTTGCCGAAGGCGTCCGGCGCCCAGTAGTTGCCGTGCAGGAAGGTTCCGGAGTCGGTCAGGCGCATCGCGTGCGGAACGTCGGGGATGTTGTACTCCCCGCCGAAACCGACGGTCCGGCTGTTCATCCGGGTCACTTCGAGCATCTCCGTGACCACCATCTTCCCGTTGTACGTCGTCGTCTTGGGCGCCCCCGCCGTGATGGGCACCGTGGCGATGAGGCTGCCGTCGCGGCGTACCTCCATGGTGTGCGCGCGGGCGTCGACGAGCGACGTCTGGCTGCGGCCGACGGTGAACGAGAAGGTCCTGGACTGGAGTCCGTACACCCCCGGTGAAGCTTCGACGTCACGCAGCCGCAGCTCCACGGTGACCTTCGTGCCCGGCTTCCAGTACCGCTCGGGGCGGAAGTCGACGCGGCCGTCGCCGAACCAGTGCGCGCGGATCTCGGCCGCCGGCCGCGCCCGCACGTGGATGGCACGCTCGACGGCGGCCCGGTTCTCGATCTCCCGGTTGAACTCGAGGGAGACGATCATTCCGGTGCCCACGACGGACCGGTCCTCCGGAGTGACGTATCCGATGAACCGCTCGTCGGGGACGGCCGTGGTGAACATGGTGTGCCGTGCCGAGCGGTGCCCGCTCCCGTCCAGGGCCACCGCGTCGACGGTGTACTTGGCGGCCAGGGCGAGCCGCGTCCCGTCCGGTTTCCAGGACAGGCCGTCGTCGCTGATGCGCCCCGGCACCGGGGACTCCTCGGCATCCTGGGACCTGACGACCTTCACGGACTCCAGGCGCCCGCTGGGCACCCGTACCAGCAGCGGCTCCTCGGGGCGTACCCCCTTGGTGTTGTCGTCGGGCGAGACATGGATGACGTCCTCGGGCGACCGTGGTTTGCCGAACGCCTCGCCGATCCCCTTCGAGATCCCGTCGGAGGAGCAGCCGGAGGCTCCGGCCAGCAGGCCGGCCCAGGTCAGTACGGCGGCCAGCGCGGCCCCTGCGCGCCGCGCGCGCGTCTGTACGTGCTTCACAAGGGACCCAACGACGCCGCCCCTCCGGGGAAACGTGAGTGCGAGCCACGCTCTGGGCAGAACAGTGGGGAGGACGACGCGACAAGGAGCTGCGGCCGGGACGCCGTGCACCCTTTTTCGTGCCGTTCCACGAGCCGTGGGAGGCTGACCGGTGTCGAGCGCACCCGAGCAGGAGGCGGTCCACGAGGGACATGCCGTGGGCGGCGGGCTGCCCGCGCAGACCGCCACGGACCCGGCGGGGCCGTCCGCCGCCGCTCCGGCGGCCACGGACCCGGCGGTGGAGCCGGCCGCTCCCCCGGTGAACGGCGCGCGGCGGCGCCCCGCGGCGCCCCCCGTCTCCGTGTGGCCGGGTGCCCCGACTCCGCTCGGAGCACGCTTCCGGGTCGGGCCCGACGGCTCCACCGGCACCAACTTCGCGCTGTGGGCGGGCGGTGCGGAGGCCGTCGACCTGTGCCTCTTCGACGAGGAGGGCGCCGAGACACGCGTCCCGCTCACCGAACTCACCCACGAGATCTGGCACGGCTTCGTCCCCGGTGTGCACCCCGGCCGCCGCTACGGCTTCCGGGTGCACGGCCGCTGGGACCCGTGGACCGGCGCCCGCTGGAACCCGGCGAAGCTGCTCCTGGACCCGTACGCCCGTGCCGTGGACGGCGACTTCAGCCTGCCGCCCGAGGTGTACGGGCATGTCAGGGACTGGCCCCAGCAGCAGGTCGCCGACACCGTGCGCGACGACCGCGACTCGGCGCCCTTCGTCCCCAAGGGCGTCGTCGTCCAGGACGACGACGACTGGTCGGACGACCACCGCCCGAAGACCCCCTGGGCGGACTCGGTGATCTACGAACTGCACGTGCGCGGATTCACCCGTCTGCACCCCGGGATCCCCGAGGACCTGCGCGGCACGTACGCGGGACTGGCGCACCCGGCCGCGATCGAGCACCTGGTGAACCTCGGGGTGACGGCGGTGGAACTGCTGCCGGTGCACCAGTTCGCGCACGAGGACCATCTGCTGCGCCGGGGCCTGAAGAACTACTGGGGCTACAACTCGATCGGCTACTTCGCCCCGCACGCGGGCTACGCCGCCTCCGGCACGACCGGCGGGCAGGTCGGCGAGTTCAAACGGATGGTGCGCGCGCTGCACGCGGCCGGGATCGAGGTCATCCTCGACGTGGTCTACAACCACACCGCGGAGGCGGGCGAACTCGGCCCGATGCTGTCGCTGCGCGGCATCGACAACCGGGGGTACTACCGGCTCCAGTCGGACGCCCGCCGCTACACGGACTACACGGGGTGCGGCAACACCCTGCACGTCGTGCAGCCGCAGGTGCTGCGGCTGATCACGGACTCGCTGCGGTACTGGGTGACCGAGATGGGCGTCGACGGCTTCCGCTTCGACCTGGCGGCCGCGCTCGCCCGGTCCATGCACGATGTCGACATGCTGTCGCCGTTCCTCGCCGTCATCGCGCAGGATCCCGTGCTGCGCCGGGTGAAGCTGATCGCCGAGCCGTGGGACGTCGGCTCCGGCGGCTACCAGGTGGGGGCTTTCCCGCCCCTGTGGACCGAGTGGAACGACCGCTACCGCAACGCCGTCCGGGACTTCTGGCGCGGCGCGCTGCCCGACGTACGGGACCTGGGCTACCGGTTGTCCGGGTCGAGCGACCTGTACGCCTGGGGCGGACGGCGGCCGTACGCCTCCGTCAACTTCGTGACCGCGCACGACGGTTTCACCCTGCGGGACCTCGTGTCCTACGAGCGCAAGCACAACGAGGCGAACGGCGAGGGCAACCGGGACGGTTCCGACGACAACCGGGCGTGGAACGGCGGGGCGGAGGGCGAGAGCGACGACGAGCGCGTACAGGCGCTGCGGCGGCGGCAGTTGAGGAACCTGCTGACGACGCTGCTGCTGTCGACCGGGGTGCCGATGCTGGTCGCCGGGGACGAGTTCGGGCGGACCCAGCGGGGCAACAACAACGCCTACTGCCAGGACAACGAGATCAGCTGGGTCGACTGGTCGCAGCTGGACGACCCCGGCTGGCGGGCGCTGTTCGAGCTGACGTCCCGTCTGATCGCGCTGCGGCACGAACATCCCGTGCTGCGCCGCCGGGCGTTCTTCTCCGGGCGGGCCCATTCGGTCGACGGACTGCGGGATCTCGCCTGGTTCACCGCGCGGGGCACCGAGATGACGGAACGGGACTGGTACGCGCCCGCCGCGACCCTCGGGATGTATCTGTCCGGCCGGGACATCCCCGGCCGGGACGCGCGGGGCACCCCGGTCGTCGACGACAGCTTCCTCGCCGTGCTGCACGCCGGGGACCGGCCGGCCCCCTTCGACCTGCCCGGCGCCCCCTGGGCCGCGCGGTACGAGGTGGTCGTGGACACCTCGCGCGAGGACCAGGCAGCGGCGCCCGGGCTCGTGCACCGGGCGGGCACGGCGATCACGGTGCCGGCGCGGTCCGTGCTGCTGCTGAAGGTCCGCTGAGGGCGCGCCGTCAGAGACCTGGGCGCGGCCCGGTCAGCCGAGGATCCCCCGCTCGTACGCCGTCGCCACCGCCGCCGCCCGGTCCTTGACGCCCAACTTGGCGTACAGGTGGGTGAGATGGGTCTTCACGGTCGCCTCGCTGATGAACAGTTCGCGGGCGACCTCGCGGTTGGAGGTGCCCTTGGCGACCAGGGCCAGCACCTCGCGCTCACGGGCCGAGAGAGCCTCGTTGCCGGGAGCGCCGGAATCACGGACGGCGCTGACCAGGCGCGAGGCGACGGCCGGGGAGAGGACCGTACGGCCCTCGGCGGCAGCGCGCACGGCGGTGAACAGCTCGTCGCGGGGCGCGTCCTTCAGCAGATAACCCGTGGCGCCCGCCTCGATCGCGGGCAGGGTGTCGGAGTCGGTGTCGTAGGTGGTGAGGACGAGGACCCTGGCGCGGACGCGGCGGCGGCTCAGTTCGGCGATGGCGTCCACTCCCCCGCCGCCCGGCATGCGCAGGTCCATCAGGATCACGTCCGGGTCGAGGGCGGCGGCCCGCTCGACCGCCTCGACTCCGTTCACCGCCTCGCCGACGACCGTGAAACCGGGCGCGGACTCGAACATGCCGCGCAGACCGTCGCGTACGACGGGATGGTCGTCGACGATCAGCAGCGAGATTCGGGGGTCAGTGTCATGGGGCATGGCGTACCAACGGTACGCGAGCCGAGAGCGCCGTGCCGTGGCCCGGCTCGGACTCCACGGCGAGCGAACCGGCGATGCGTTCGGCGCGGGCGCGCATGCCGTCGAGGCCGAATCCGCCGGTGCCGGTGCGGGCGGGCACGGCGAGCGCGTCGAAGCCACGGCCGTCGTCGCGCACGTCGAGGGTGACCTCGTCGCCCATGAAGCTCAGCGTCACTCCGACGCGGGCGGCGGCCGCGTGCCGTGCGGCGTTGGAGAGGGCCTCCTGGGCGATGCGCAGGAGGGTGGCCGAGACCTCGTCGTGGAGCTGCTCACTGGTGCCGGTGACGGTGAACTCGGCACGTATGCCGGTGCGTTCGCCCCACTCGGCGACCGTCTTCTTCAGCGCCTGGGGCAGACCGTCGTCCGCCAGCGCCACGGGGGCCAGGTTGTGCACCGAGCGGCGGGCCTCGCCGAGGCTGTGGCGGGCGAGCGCGGAGGCCCGTTCGAGGTGGGTGCGGGCGATGGTCAAGCCGGGTGCGTTCGCCGCGACTTGAAGCTGAGCGATGATGCCGGTGAGGCCCTGGGCGATGGTGTCGTGGATCTCGGCGGCCAGCCGACGGCGCTCGTCGGCGACCCCGGCCTCCCGTGCCTGGACGAGAAGTTG
This sequence comes from Streptomyces rhizosphaerihabitans, assembly GCF_025399795.1. Taxonomy (GTDB): domain Bacteria; phylum Actinomycetota; class Actinomycetes; order Streptomycetales; family Streptomycetaceae; genus Streptomyces; species Streptomyces rhizosphaerihabitans. The sequence goes on from NZ_JAODTZ010000019.1 coordinate 135,260, forward strand.
GGCGTGAAGGGCGGCGTTCTCATCGAGAGCCCGCTGCAACGCCGCGTTGGTACGGCCGAGTTCGGCGATGACCTCGGCCTGGGTGCGGGCATGCTCCTGCTCCTGCACATTGAACCGGTTGAAGAGGGCGACCAGCCCGAGGTTGGCGCCGAACACCACGACGAAGCCCAGCCACCACAGCAGGCCGCGCGGTGGCATGCCACCGATCTCGCTGCCCGCCATGGTGAGGGCGGTCAGGAAGAGACCCGGCAGCATCAGCCGACGGGTCAGCTGGCGGGCGGCGCTGTAGTAGCCGGTGACGGCGTAGAAGGCGAAGAACGGGTTGAGCCAGGTAAGCCCGAACCCGAGCGCCCAACGGACGAAGTACAGCGTTGTACTCGTGCGGTTCGGCCCCGACCACTCGCGGGCCGCCCGCCCCCAGAACAGCTGCAGCAGCAGGGACACGGCCACCAGCGCGCCGGCGACCCGTATCGCAGCAGGCGTCATCCCGACCGCGTGGGCCGAACCGCCCGCCGTCACCACGCCGACCGCGAGCAGCGCGTAGGGCCCCCAGAGGTCGAAGAAGGCCCTGCGCTCGGGTCGTTCGGCCTGCGTCATGCCATCAGTGTCCGGCACGGTCGACTCACTCCCAACGGAACCAGCGTGCCGCGCCCACCGTCAGCAGTACCGCCCAGGCCGCCAGCACGCCCAGGTGGCCCCAGCCGAGCCAGTGCCCGGCGGCGGCCTGGTCCAGGGCGCGGGCCGCCGCGCCGAAAGGGGTCAGCTGGACCACGCGGGCCAGCGCGTGCGGCATCGCCCGCACCGGGATCCACACGCCCGCGCAGAACATCATCGGGAAGAACACAGCCGAACCGATCGCGCTCGCGATCTTCGTGGTGCGGGACAGCGCCGAGACGACCGAGCCGAGGGCCAGGGCCGCCGCGACCGCGAGCAGCAACGCCAGCAGATACCCGGCCGGTTGTCGGGGCAGTCGCACGTCGAAGGCGAGGCGGCCGACGGCGAGCGCGAGCAGCGCCGAGCCCAGCGCGACCGTGCCCTGCACTGCCATCTGCGCGGACAGCAGAGCCGAGGGCCGCACGGGGGTGAGCCGCATCCGGCGCAGGATGCCGCGCTCCCGGTAACCGGTCAGCGCCTGGGGCAGTGTCTGCACCCCGGACATGATCAGGGCGATCAGCACGGCGATGGGCACATAGGCATCGACCGGACGCAGCCCGCCCAGGGACTCGTCGGCGTGCCGGAACGACGGGATCGAACCGAGAATCACCAGGAGCAGGGTCGGGAACAGGAAGACCCAGAAGACAGCACCGGGTTCGCGGCGGAACAGCCGGAACTCGGAGCGCAGAACGGCGGTGTTCATACGGCGGCCTCCGTCAGGTCCAGGAACGCGTCGTCCAGGGTGGCGTCGGTGACGCGGAGTTGGTGGGCGGTGATGCGGTGCCGGGCGAGCAGGGTGAGGACGGCGTTGACGGTCTCGTCGGTGCCGGACAGCGTGATACGGCCGTCCTTGTGCGCGACGGACGCGAGCGCGGGGAGCGCGGCCAGGTCACCCTCGTCCAGTGGCGCCGACGGCGTGAAGCTGATGACGGTCGAGCCCGTCGAGCGGCGGATCAGACCGGCCGGGGTGTCCAGGGCGGCCACACGCCCCTGATCGATGACCGCGATCCGGTCGCACAGCCGCTGCGCCTCCTCCATGGAGTGCGAGACCAGGAGGACGGTGACGCCCTGGGCGCGGATGTCCTCGATGAGCTCCCAGGTGTCGCGGCGGGCCCGCGGGTCGAGCCCGGTGGTCAGCTCGTCGAGCACGACCACGCGTGGGTTGCCGATGAGCGCGAGCGCGATGAACAGGCGCTGCTTCTGGCCGCCCGAGAGTTTGCCGAAGCCGGTGCCGAGCCGGTCGGTCAGTCCGAGGCGTTCGGCCAGCGGGCGCCAGTCGGCGGGGTCCGGGTAGAAGGCGGCGTACAGCTCCAGGGCCTCGCGCACGGTGAGTTTCGCCTGGAGTTCGCTCTGCTGGAGCTGGGCGCCGAGGACGCGGCTGGTGGCCTCGTGGTCGGTGAAGGGATCCAGCCCGGCGACCCGGACGCGGCCCGCGTCGGGGACCCGCAGCCCCTGGACGCATTCGACGGTGGTGGTCTTGCCGGCGCCGTTCGGGCCGAGGATCCCGAAGATCTCGCCCTCCTCGACGGTGAAGGAGACACCGTCGACGACGGCCCGGCCGCCGTAGGACTTGCGCAGTCCGCTCACTTCGATGACTGACATGTTCCGAGAGTTCCAGCGGGCCCCCCGCCGGTACATCGGCCATCACGCTCGAACCGGCATCAGCCGATCGGTTGATGCGGCGGTACGACTCCTCGAACGCCCGCCCCCGGCAGTGGCCGCGCGGGCGCCTGCGTCCTTCGAACGACTCAGGGTGCGCCGAAAACTCGGTGGGCACTGTCAGTGGTGAAACGTAGGCTCGCACGTGATGCCCACACCAGATGCCGCCGCCCTGGACCACCCCGACCGTTCGACCGTGCGCAGCCTGCTGCGCCTGTGGCCGTATGTACGCCCGGTGCGGGCGCGGCTGTTCTGCGCGGCCTTCGTCGCGGTGGTCGCGTCCTGTCTCGCGCTCGTTTTCCCGCTGATCCTCAAGTGGATGGTGGACGGTCCGGTCACCGGGCACGATCCGGCGGGTGTCTGGCTCGGGGCGCTGTATCTGCTGCTGCTCGGCATCGCCGAGGCCGGTCTGTTCGGGCTGCGCCGATGGCTGGTGGCACGCCCGCTGGCCGGGGTCGAGGCGGCGATGCGGGCCGCTCTGTACCGGCATCTGCAGCGTCTGCCGGTCGCCTTCCACGACCGCTGGGCCTCGGGTCAGCTGCTGTCCCGGGCGACCACCGATCTGATGCTGGTCCGCATGTTCCTGGCGTTCCCGCTGACCTACCTGCTGGTGAACACCGTGACGATCTCCGCGGGCATCGCCATCATGCTGGCCCAGGAATGGACCCTCGGGCTGGTGCTCCTCGCCCCGGCCGTCCCGGTCATGATCGTCTGCTGGCTCTTCGAGCGGCGCTACGCGGACGTGGCGCGGCGGGCGCAGGACCAGGTCGGCGACCTCACGACGGTGGTCGAGGAGAGTGTGCTCGGCATCCGGATCATCAAGGGGTTCGGGCGCCATCGCAGCCAGGCGCGCGCGTTCCGCGAGCTGTCCGGGACGCTGCGCGGCACGGAGCTGGTCAAGGCCCGGCTGCTCGCCTCCATCTGGGGCGTCATCGTCACGTTGCCCGAATTCGCCATCGGCGCCGCCCTCGTGCTCGGCACGGTCCAGGTCGCCGACGGCCGTCTCTCCGCCGGCACGCTGGTCGCGTTCCTGTCGACCGCGCTCGCCCTGCGCTGGCCCGTCGACTCCATCGGCTTCCTCCTCGCGATGAGCCAGGAGGCCGGGACGGCCACGGAGCGGTACTTCGAGGTCATGCGGGCCACGCCGGAGTCGGAGGTCACGCCGACGCCGGCCACCGCGTCCGGACGCGCCCCTGCCACCGTGACCGGGCCCGCTCCGAGTTCGGCGCGGGTACGGGCCACCACGGCCGTCCTCCCGACGGGCCCGGCACGGTCCTCGGCCACGGGCGAAGCCGAGGTGGGGACGAGGGCCGCGGTCGAGGTGAGGGCCGAGGACGAGGTCGGGGTGAAGGCCGAGGACGAGGCCGGGGCGAGGGCCGAGGACGGGGTGAGGGCCGAGGACAAGGCCGGGGCGAGGGCCGAGGGCGGCGGGCTCCGGTTCCACGGTGTCGAGTTCCGCTATCCCGACGCGCCCGCGGACACACCGCCCGTGCTGGTCCGCATCGACCTGCATGTCCGCCCCGGCGAGAGCATGGCCCTCGTCGGCGCCACCGGTACCGGCAAGACGACGCTCACCGCACTCGTCCCCCGTCTCCACGAGGTGACGTCCGGCCGGATCACCCTGGACGGCCGGGACATCACCGAGATGCCCCGCGAGGAGCTGCGCGAACTCGTCGCCGTCGCCTTCGAGGAACCCACCCTCTTCTCGGCCACCGTCGGCGAGAACGTCCTGATGGGCGCTGCGGAGAGCGCCGGCCGGGCGGAGCTGGACCGCGCCCTCGCCGTCGCGCAGGCCGACTTCGCGCACACGCTGCCCCAGGGCACGGCGACACAGGTCGGCGAGCAGGGCCTCAGCCTCTCCGGCGGGCAGCGCCAGCGGCTCGCGCTGGCCCGCGCGGTGGTCGGCCGACCCCGCTTCCTGGTCCTCGACGACCCGCTGTCGGCGCTGGACGTGCACACGGAGGCGGCGGTCGAGGCCGCCCTGCGCCGGGTGCTGGCGGAGACGACCGCGCTGATCGTGGCGCACCGCCCGTCCACGGTCCTGCTGGCCGACCGGGTGGCCCTTCTCTCCGGCGGCCGGGTCACGGCGGTCGGTACCCACCACGAACTGCTGCGCACGCATGCCGAATACGCCCACCTGATGTCGGGTGCAGAGGAGGACGGCCGATGACGGCGGCGCCCAGGACCACCGCGCCGGACAAGGAACCCGACGAGGGACCGGACAAGGAACCGAACGGGGGTCCCGGAAAGGGCCCGGGCGAGGCCCCGGACACAGGTCGTCGGAACCATGGGCCGCGCGAAGGCCGGGACGACGGACCGGGCCGAGGCCGGGACGACGGACCGGGCGGCGGACGGCGGAAGGGCCGGGCGGCCCCGGAACCCGAGCCGTACCAGGACCCCTTCGACCGCGACACCCTTCCCACTCCCCCGGACGCGACCGCGACGCTGCTGCGCTCGCTGCTCGCCCCGCTCAGGGCCCGGGTGGCCGTGACCGCCGTTCTGCTGCTGCTCCAGCAGGCCGCGGTGCAGGCGGGCCCGCTGCTGGTGGCGTACGCCATCGACCGCGCCGTTCCGGCGTTCCGGCAGGACGACCACGGGCCGCTCATCGCCGTCGGCGTCGCCTACCTGCTGTGTTCCGCAGCCTCCGGCCTGCTCCAGTACGCCTTCATCATCGCCTCGGCCCGGGTCAACCAGGACGTGCTGCTCGATCTGCGCGGCCGGATCTTCCGGCACGCCCAGGCGCTCAGCATCGACTTCCACGAGCGCTACACCTCGGGCCGGCTGATCTCCCGCTCCACCACGGACGTCGAGTCGCTGCGCGAACTGCTCAGCGAGGGCCTCCAGGAGCTCGTCACGGTCATCCTGTCCTTCGTCTGCATCTCGGCGATGCTGCTGTGGCTGGACGCCGGCCTGGGCGCGGTCGCGGTGGTCTCCTTCGTGCCGCTGTATCTGCTCATCCGCCGCTACCAGCGCCGGGCCGGCCGGATCTTCGCCGTCCGCTCGACGACGATCGCCGCGGTGATCGTGAAGTTCGCGGAGACGATGAACGGCATCCGGCCGGTGCGCGCGTTCCGCCGGGAGGCCGCCAACGAGGCCGAGTTCGGGGTGCTCAACCGGCGGCACGAGAAGACGAACGGCGACGCCCTGCTGGAGATGGCCCGCTATGTCGTCGGCTCCCGGCTCGTCGCCAACACGGCGGTCGCGGGCATCGTGCTGTGGGGTGCCTACCGGGTGGCGTCGGGTTCGCTGGCACTCGGTGTGCTCGCCGCGGCGGTCCTGTATCTGCGCCGGCTGTACGACCCGATCGACCGCCTCGGCATGTTCCTGAACTCCTACCAGTCCGCGGCGGCCTCGCTGGAGAAGATCGCCGGTCTGCTGGCCCAGACACCGTCCGTGCCGGAGCCTTCCGCACCGCGGCAGCTGCCTGCGCTCGCCTCCGAACACCCCGGCCGTGAGGTCGTGTTCGACGAGGTCCGCTTCGCCTACCGCACCGGAGGGGAGGTCCTGCCCTCCTTCTCGCTCACGCTGCCCGCCGGACAGACGGTGGCCGTGGTCGGCTCGACCGGCGCCGGCAAGTCGACGCTGGCCAAACTCCTGGCCCGGTTCTACGACCCCTCCGAGGGACGGGTCCTGCTCGACGGCGTCGATCTGCGCGAACTGTCGGTGCCCGAACTGCGGCGCGGGGTGGTGATGGTGACCCAGGAGGCGTTCCTGTTCTCCGGCACGGTCGCCGAGAACATCGCGATCGGCCGCCCCGAGGCGTCCCGCGAGGACATCGAGCGGGCCGCGAAGGCGATCGGCGCGCACGACTTCATCAGCGCCCTGCCCGACGGCTACGACACCGACGTACGCAAGCGCGGCGGCCGGATCTCCGCGGGCCAGCGCCAACTCGTCGCCTTCGCAAGGGCCTTGCTGGCCGACCCGGCCGTCCTGATCCTCGACGAGGCGACCAGCTCCCTGGACATCCCGGGCGAACGGGCCGTGCAGCGCGCCATGTCGACGGTCCTGCGGGGCCGTACGGCGGTGGTCATCGCGCACCGGCTGTCGACGGTGGCGATCGCCGACCGGGTGCTGGTGATGGAGCACGGGCGGGTCGTCGAGGACGGCACACCCGCCGAACTCGTCGCGGGCACCGGCCGGTTCGCGGATCTGCACCGGGCATGGCGCGACAGCCTCGTCTAGCGGTGGACGGGCGGGCCGACGGACAGAGGACAGAGGGGCGAAGAAGGCCGATGATCGACACGTACGCGGATCCGGGGACACCGGACCGGCGGGGCGGCTGGCGGTTCCTGTGGTGGCTGGTCACCCGGCAGGCGGGCCGGTCGGTCACCGGCGCGGTGGTCGCGAGCGTGTGGATGGGGCTCATGGCACTGACGCCGTACCTGCTGTCCCGGGCGATCGACGACGGTCTGGAGCCGGGCGACGGGGTGGCCCTGGCCGGCTGGACGGCCGCCGTGCTGGGTGCCGGAGTGATCAACGCCGGCCTGGGTGTCGTACGGCACCGCACGATGACCAAGGTCCGGATGGACGCCAACTTCCGGACGGTCAAGCTCGTGGTCGAGCACGCGGCCCGGCTCGGTGCGGCACTCTCGCGGCAGATCGGCACGGGGGAGATCGTCACGGTCGGCGTCCGCGACGTGGACACGATCAGCACGTCGCTGACCGTCGTCGGGCCCGGTCTGGCCGCGGTCGTCACCTACGCCGTGGTGGCCGCTCTGCTGCTGCCGGTCTCGGTGCAACTGTCCGGGGTGATCCTGCTCGGGGTGCCGCTGATGGCCGTCCTCGTCGGGCCGTTGATGAGCCGGCTCCAGGGGACCGAGACGGGGTACCGCGAACGGCAGTCCGTACTGACGGCACGCATCGGCGATCTCGCGGGCGGGTTGCGCGTCCTGAACGGGCTGGGCGGCAAAGGGCTGTTCGCGGACGCGTTCCGCCGTGACTCGCAGAAGCTGCGGGAACAGGGTTACCGGGTCGGCTCCGTGACGAGCTGGATCCAGGCGCTGGGCATGGGGCTGCCGTCCGTCTTCCTGGCCGCGGTGACCTGGATGGCGGCCCGGCTTGCGGCTCAAGGCGCCATCAGCATCGGCGAGTTGGTGTCCGTGTACGGCTATGTCGCGGTGCTCGTCCTGCCGGTGTACTTCTTCATCGACTGCGCCTACGAACTCTCCCGGGCCGTGGTCGCAGCCCGGCGCGTCGTACGGTTCCTGTCCCTGGAGCCCGACGCCTCTCCCTCCGACGCGCTGGACGCCCCGGGGTCCCCGGCCGTGCTCCACGATCCGGAGTCCGGGGTCCGGGTGGTCCCGGGGAAGCTGACCGCGCTGGCCGGGGCCCGCCCCGCGGAGTCCGAGGCCGTGGTCGACCGGCTCGGCCGGTACGCGGCGTCGGACGTGACCTGGGGCGGCGTACGGCTCGACGAGATCGTCCTGTCCCAGGTACGCGAACGGATCCTGGTCGCCGACCACGAGGCCGACCTGTTCGCGGGCACCCTGCGCGAACTGGTCAGGGGACGCCGGGACCCCGCCGAGGAGACCATCGCCACGGCCGTGCATACCGCCGTCGCCGACGACATCGTGCTCGGCCTGCCGGGCGGTCTCGACTCGGCCGTCGACGCGCAGGGCCGGAGCCTGTCGGGCGGGCAGCGGCAGCGGGTACGGCTCGTGCGCGCGCTCCTCGCGGACCCGGAGGTGCTGCTCGCCCTCGAACCGACCTCGGCGCTCGACGCCCACACCGAGGCGGCCGTCGCCACCCGGCTGCGCGCCGCGCGCTCGGGCCGTACGACCGTCGTGACCAGCACGTCGCCGCTCGTCCTTGACCGTGCGGACACCGTCTGCTTCCTGGTCGACGGCAAGACCGCGGCCACCGGCACCCACCGCGAACTCCTCGGAACGGAGCCGGGGTACCGGGCACTGGTGGCCCGCGACATGGAGCCGGACGAGGGCGAGGACGCGGAGACGGACACGGATGGCGCGGCCGACGCGCATCCGGAAACGGGCGCGGGCCCGGCGGCGTACGGGCGCCCGGAGCCGGGTACGGGCGCGGCGGCCGGCACGGGCACTGGGGTCGGCGGGAGCGCGACGGCGGGCTCGTCTCCGGTGTTCGGCGCGGGCCCGGTGGCGGGCGTGGACGAGGAGGTCGTGCTGTGAGTGTCCATCTCCCGGTCGCGGGGCGCGCCGACGTGCGGCGGGCGGCGGTGCGGCTGATCCGGGCGGACGGGCGGGTGTTCGCCGCCGTGCTCGGTCTCAACGCGCTGGCCGCGGCGGCCGCTCTGGTCGGCCCCTGGCTGCTCGGGCGGATGATCGACGACGTGCGGAGCGGCGGCGGTGTGGAGGTGGTGGACGGGCCGGCGCTCGTCATCCTCGGCTCCGCAATCGCGCAGGTGCTGCTGGCTCGCTGGGCCGGGTACGTGGGGTACCGCTTCGGGGAGCGGACACTCGCGCGGGTGCGGGAGGAGTTCGTGGAGCGGACGCTGACGCTGCCCGCGTCGGTCGTGGAGCGGGCGGGCACCGGTGATCTGACGGCGCGCGGCACCGCCGATGTCACGGCGGTGGGCAACACCCTGCGCGACACGGGACCCCAGCTGCTGATCTCCGGCGCGCAGGCGCTGTTCGTCCTCGTCGCCGTGTTCGCCATCAACCCGCTGCTCGGTGGCTGCGGTGTGCTGGGTCTGGCCGGCATCGGGTTCGCGCTGCGCTGGTATCTGCGCCGGGCGCGCTCCGCCTACCTCGCCCAGGGCGCCGCCACGTCGGAGGTCGCCGAGGTCCTTTCGGCCACCGCGACCGGCGCCCGCACGGTGGAGGCGTTCGGGCTGCGTGGACGCCGGATCCGGGCGAGCCGGGACGCGCTGGAGGTCTCCCGGGTGACGCGCATGCGGACGCTGTTCCTGCGCAGCGTGTTCTTCCCGGCCGTGGAGATCTCGTACGTCGTACCGGTCGTCGCCGTACTCCTGGTGGGCGGCGCGCTGCACGCCCGGGGCACGCTGAGCCTCGGCACGGTGGTCGCCGCGACGCTCTATCTGCACCGGCTCGCCGAACCGCTGGACCAGATCCTGAACCAGGTCGAGCAACTGCAGAGCAGCGGTGCCTCGTTCGCCCGCGTGGAGGGCCTGGCCCGCGCGCCGCGCGCCGTCCCGGCCGATTCGCCCGTACCGGTGGACGACCGGATCGACGTCACCGGTGTGCGGTACGCGTACGACCGCGGCGGCGAGGTGCTGCGCGGGGTCGACCTGACGGTGCGGCCCGGGGAGCGACTGGCCGTCGTGGGCCCCTCCGGCGCCGGGAAGACCACGCTGAGCAGACTGCTGGCGGGCGTCGACGCGCCGGGCAGCGGGACGGTGACGGTCGGGCGGGTGCCGGTCGTCGCCCTCGACCCCGAGCAGTTGCGCCGGCACGTCGTCCTCGTCACCCAGGAGCACCATGTGTTCCTCGGCACGGTCCGCGACAACCTGCTCATCGCCGAACCGGCCGCAGGTGACGCCGAGTTGTGGGCGGCGCTCGCGGCGGTCGGCGCCGACGACTGGGCCGGGGAGCTCCCGGACGGTCTTGACACCGAGCTGGGTCCCGAGGCCCTGCGCGTCGACGGCTCACGGGCCCAGCAGCTGGCGCTGGCCCGGGTGGTGCTCGCCGACCCGCACACCCTGATCCTCGACGAGGCAACGGCGCTCCTCGACCCGACGACCGCCCGGCACACGGAGCGCGCGCTGGCCGCCGTCCTCGAAGGCCGGACCGTCATCGCCATCGCCCACCGGCTGCACACCGCCCACGACGCCGACCGGGTGGCGGTGATGGAGGACGGCCGGCTGACCGAACTGGGCACGCACGACGAGCTGGTGGCGGCCGAGGGTCCGTACGCGGCGCTGTGGCACTCATGGCACGGGGAGCGGCGCCCCGCGGACGGCTGAACGGGTCGCGGCGACCGGCGGCCGCCGCGGGTCGCGTCCCTCCGGTTGTCCCCTAGGGCCTCTCCCCGATTCCCGTGAGGCCGGTGCGCGGCTAGCCTCGCAAGCAGTGGCGCTGCCTCGGCCGGCCGATCAATTTCCGCACCCCACGAGTGCTTTACGGAGTTCCCATGAAGGCGATCGCCCAGGACCGGTACGGATCTCCCGACGAACTGGAGCTGAGGGAGTTCGACCGACCGGTGCCGACGGGAAACCAGGTGCTCGTGCGGGTGAAGGCGGTCTCCCTCAACGCGTACGACTGGCACCTCATGCGCGGCGATCCGTATCTGGCCCGGCTGTCCTTCGGTCCCCGCAGGCCCAGGCAGCGGATCCGGGGGCGGGACTTCGCGGGGATCGTCGAGGCGGTCGGCGCCGACGTGAAGCGGCTGCGTCCCGGTGACGAGGTGTTCGGTGAGGCCGACGGGGCGTTCGCCGAGTACGTGTGCGCCCCGGACGACGTGGTGGAGAGGAAGCCCGCGGGTCTGACCTTCGAGCAGGCCGCCGCACTGCCGCTGGCGGGGAACACCGCCCTCATCGGGCTGCGCGACGTGGCACCGCTGCGGCCGGGACTGCGGGTGCTCGTCAACGGCGCTTCGGGCGGTGTCGGCACCTTCGCCGTACAGATCGCCAAGGCGTACGGCGCGGAGGTGACCGGCGTGTGCAGCGCGAGGAACGCGGACCTGGTTCGCTCGCTCGGCGCGGACCGCGTCATCGACTACGCCGCGGTGGACTTCACCCGCGAGGACCAGCGCTACGACGTCGTGCTCGACCTGGTGGGCAATCGCTCCCTGACCGCGTTCCGGCGCGCACTGGCACCCACGGGGACGCTCGTGCTGTCCGGCGGCGGGGTGTCCGAGGGCGGCAGTCTCTTCGGGCCGATGGGGCTCATCCTGAGGGGACCGGCGCTGTCGCGCTTCGTCGGTCAGCGGATCCTCACCCTGACCGCGAAGCAGCGCGGGGAGAACCTCGCGACCCTGCGGGAACTCGTCGAATCCGGGAAGATCACCCCGGTCATCGACCGGACGTACGGGTCCCTGAGCGAGGTGCCGGAGGCCATCCGCTATCTGGAAGTGGAGCACGCCCGGGCGAAGGTCGTCGTCACGGTGTGAGACGCACGAGGAGCGGGCTGGGGTCTCGTTGCGGCAGGTCCTCGCCGGGCGCGGCGCCTCTCAGGGCCCCTCGCCGGGCTGCTCGTCGGGCTCTTCTTGGGGCTCCTCGCGTGCTCGGCGGCGCAGCTCGGCGAGGGCCTGTTCGAGCTCCTCGTCGGCCTGCCGTTGCAGGGCCTCGGAGTCGCACCCCGGATCGGCCGGCGCTTCGGACGCGGGTGCCGGGGCGGACGACTCGGCGATGAGCCGGTCGTAGATCCACCGACAGGCCTCGTCCTCGTCGGCGAACCGCTCGAAGACCTCGTGCGTCCCCCGCTCGTGGACGCCCACGGCCCAGTCCCCGTCGTGTCCTTCGAGGAAGTAGCGGTCGGCCGCGCGGTGGCCGCCGGAGCAGTCCGCGATCTCGTAGGAAGCGGCGGGAACCCCGGCCGCTACGAGGGCCCGGCACAACCCGAACCGGTCCATGCCGTCAGCCTTCCGCCGGGGCGGAAACCGGGCCCGGTCACCGCCGGGGCCGGCTTCCGCACGGGGTTGCGCGCCGCCGGGGGAGGGCGGGTCAGTTGCCGACCCGCACCAGCGTGCCATTGCTCACCAGGTCACCCACCGTGGTGCGGGGGATGTCCGGGCAGAACTTGCTCGACGTCACGTACTGGGTGCCGAGGCCGGGCTGCTCGAACCCCGGGGCGGTCCTGCCCGCGCAGACCGTCACGTCCTTGGCCAGCCGGTAGGCGTGGTAGTTGTACGGGTAGCGCGGGTCCATGGTGTTGAGGCTCGACGGCGGGATGGAACGCTTCCCGTACTTGGTGCCCGCCGGGGCGAGGAAGCGGCCCGCCTCACTGCCGATGCGGTCGAGCCTCAGGCCGGCGTGGAGCACCAGGGGGGCGGCGAGCACCGTCTGGTTCCGGTGGGTGAAGCCGTCGTCCGGCGGGTAGCGCCAGTCGCCCTGGCCCGAGTCGAGGGCGGGGTCCCACCACTTGTCGAGGAACTTCACGGCGGTGAGGCCGCCGAGCCGGTCGTACCCGTCGAGGATGCGCCCCAGCGCGCCCCGGGTCGGCAGCCGCCTGGGGCCCAGCCGCCAGTCACCGCAGAAGTAGAGGCGCTCCAGCCTCGGCGGGATGGGGTCCGGCACGAGCCCCTTGCACACCCGCGGCTGCTCGTACCCGCCGTGCTCGCCTCCTGGCTTCACGTGCCCGGGCTTCACGTCCTCTGGCTTCACGTCCCCAGGCTTCACGCCCCCAGGCTTCACGTCCCCTGGCTTCACGTGCCCGGGCGCCGGCTTCGGGACCGGAGTGGCGGACAGGGCATGCGCGACGTCGGGCGTACGGCTGTCGTGCGCGGGCGCCGCGGACGAGATGGAGGCGCCGAGTACCAGGGAGCCCGTCAGACCTCCCAGAACCGCCAGGCTCGCACACCGATGTGACCTTCTCACCAAACCTCCTGCGGGAATACGTGTCCGGATCCCACGCCTCGCACGACTGAAGGCGCCAGGAGCGGGCCGGAATGTCGGGATCACTCAAACCGCAGGGGACGGACGCGGGCGAGCGGACGTGCCGGAACGCGCCCGAAAGGGTCTGGGCTTCATTCCGTTGCGGCCGACGGGCCGGTCATCTGGCGGTACGCGCCGCCCGGCCGGCGCCGCGCGCCGGGTGCGTCCCGAAGCGGTCCGTCTCCCCGTCCCGCTGTCCGGTTCACGCCCGGCGAACACCCGAAGGACAGTCCGTATATCGAACATGACTAACCGGACAACGAACCGTTTCCGGCCATTTTAGTGACGCGGTCCTGACAGAAAGGGTTATCTCCTGCCACTCTTCCCACGGCTACTTCACAGCAACCTCACAGCTACGTCCGCTGTGTTGAGCCGTACGACCCCATGCACCTGGTTCCGCGTAACGCCCAGTTCTGCCCGGACGGGTCACCCATCGTCCGGTCTCCCCTGGCCGCGCGACCCGCGGCCATGCAGAAGGAGTCAGTGTTGAGCAGCAGTTCTCCCCACAGACGCACCTCCCACATCACCAAGCGCCGCGTCGCCGGTGTCGCCCTCGTCGGCGTCTCCGCCCTGCTGGCCGCGGCCGTCCAGTCGGGCGCCGCGAACGCCGCCCCCGAACAGGCCCCCCGGGCAGGCAAGGTCAACCCGGGCGCCGTCGCCATGAAGCTCACCGCCTCGCAGCGCGCCGAGCTGATACGCGACGCCGACGCCGCCAAGGCCACGACCGCCAAGGACCTGGGTCTCGGCGCCGGCGAGAGCCTCGTCGCCCGTGACGTCATCAAGGACCACGACGGCACCGTCCACACCCGCTACGAGCGGACGTACCAAGGACTGCCGGTCCTCGGCGGCGACCTGGTCGTCGACACCTCCAAGTCCGGGAAGACCGGGCACGTCTACAAGGCGACGAAGGCGTCCCTCAAGGTCGCCACCCTCAAGCCCACGGTCGCCGCCGGCACCGCGGAGAAGCAGGCTCTGTCCGCCGCCAGGGCCGCCGGTTCGAAGAGCACCGCCGCCGACCGCGCGCCCCGCAAGGTGATCTGGGCGGGAAGCGGCAAGCCGGCCCTGGCCTACGAGACGGTCGTCGGCGGCCTGCAGGACGACGGCACCCCCAACGAGCTGCACGTCATCACCGACGCCGCCACCGGCAAGAAGCTCTACGAGTACCAGGGCATCGAGACCGGCATCGGCAACACCCAGTACAGCGGCCAGGTGACCCTGACGACCACGCAGTCGGGCTCCAACTTCACGCTGACCGACGGCGCGCGCGGCGGCCACAAGACGTACAACCTGAACCACGGGAGTTCGGGCACCGGCACGCTGTTCTCTCAGACCAGCGACACCTGGGGCAACGGCACCACGTCGAACGCCGCGACAGCCGGCGCCGACGCGCACTACGGCGCCGCGGAGACCTGGGACTTCTACAAGAACACCTTCGGCCGCAGCGGCATCAAGAACAACGGCGTGGGAGCGTACTCGCGCGTCCACTACGGCAACGCGTACGTCAACGCGTTCTGGGACGACAGCTGCTTCTGCATGACGTACGGCGACGGGTCCGGGAACAACGACCCGCTGACCGCGCTGGACGTGGCCGGCCACGAGATGAGCCACGGCGTCACCTCCAACACCGCGGGCCTGAACTACTCGGGCGAGTCCGGCGGTCTCAACGAGGCGACCTCCGACATCTTCGGCACCGGCGTGGAGTTCTACGCCAACAACTCGACCGACGTGGGCGACTACCTCATCGGCGAGAAGATCGACATCAACGGCGACGGCACACCGCTGCGCTACATGGACAAGCCGAGCAAGGACGGCGGCTCCGCGGACAGTTGGTACTCCGGCGTCGGCAACCTCGACGTGCACTACTCCTCGGGTGTCGCCAACCACTTCTTCTACCTGCTGAGCGAGGGCAGCGGCGCCAAGGTCATCAACGGCGTCAGCTACAACTCGCCCACCTCCGACGGGCTTCCGGTCACCGGCATCGGCCGCGACAAGGCGCTGCAGATCTGGTACCGCGCGCTCACCACCAAGTTCACCTCGACCACCAACTACGCGTCGGCCCGCACCGGCACGCTCGCGGCGGCGGGTGAGCTGTACGGCACGACGAGCGCCGAGTACACGGCGGTGCAGAACGCCTGGGCGGCCGTGAACGTCGGTTCGCGTCCGGGTGGCGGCGGCGGTGGCGGCACGTCGTTCGAGAACACGGCCGACGTATCGATTCCGGACAACGGGGCGGCGGTCACCTCGTCGATCACGGTCACCGGCCGCACCGGCAACGCCCCGTCGAACCTCGCGGTCGCCGTGGACATCGTGCACACCTGGCGCGGTGACCTGGTGATCGATCTGGTCGCCCCGGACGGCTCGACGTACCGCCTGAAGAACTTCAGCTCGTCCGACTCGGCGGACAACGTCAACGCGACCTACACGGTCAACGCGTCCTCCGAAGTCGCCAACGGCACCTGGAAACTCAAGGTCCAGGACCAGGCGGCCCAGGACACCGGGTACATCAACAGCTGGAAGTTGACCTTCCCGTAGACCGCGGCCGACCGCCGCGTGGACAGCGGCGGAAGTCGGTACGCGGGCAGCACGCCAGGGCGCCGTCCCGGAGGTTCAACTCCCCGGGACGGCGCCCTCTTTTGCCCTGCGAGGGGTTTGCGTTGACCCGTTCTTGCCGGTGCCCCACCCGGCGCCCGGGAACCCAACTGTTCACCTGATCGACGATTTTCGGCCAAGGTCCTTATGGCCTCCTGACATGTACGCGCCCGGGGTGGCACGCTTCACCCGCACGGCTCACCCGCACCGCAACTTCACAACCGTCCGTCCGGCCACCCCACGCCGTTCGGGCGCCCCCACAAGAAGGAGCTTGCGTGACCCCCCTCTACGCGCGTCACAAGCGCACCACTCTGGCCATCGCCACCGCTGTCGCGGCCGGAACCCTGCTCGCCACCGGTCTGACCACCGGTGCCGCCGCCCAGACCGCGGCACTCCCCGCCGGCAAAACCACCCCCCTCGCCGGTTCGCCCGTCCTGCTGTCCAGCTCCGCGCGCACCGCGCTCATCAAGAAGGCCGACGCCGCCACGGCGGAGACGGCCCAGCGGATAGGCCTCGGCGCCAAGGAGAAGCTGGTCGTCAGAGATGTCGTCAAGGACGCCGACGGCACCGTCCACACCCGCTACGAGCGCACGTACAACGGACTTCCGGTCCTCGGTGGCGACCTCGTCGTCCACGAGTCCAAGGCGGGCAAGACCGAGGGCGTGACGAAGGCGAACAAGGCGTCCATCAAGGTCGCCTCGCTCAAGCCGCTGGTCACGACCGCCAAGGCCGAGAAGCAGGCGCTCACCGCCGCCCAGGCCGCGGGCTCGGCCAAGACCGCCGCCGACCAGGCGCCCCGCAAGGTGATCTGGGCCGCCACCGGCAAGCCGACCCTCGCCTACGAGACCGTCGTCGGCGGCCTCCAGGACGACGGCACCCCCAACGAGCTGCACGTCATCACCGACGCCGCCACCGGCAAGAAGCTCTACGAGTACCAGGGCATCGAGACCGGCACCGGCAAGAGCCTCTACTCGGGCACGGTCACCCTCAACACGACCCTGTCGGGCTCGACGTACAGCCTGACCGACGGCACCCGCGGCGGCCACAAGACGTACAACAAGTCGCACACCACGAGCTCCTCCGCGGGCACGCTGTTCACCGACGCGGACGACGTGTGGGGCACCGGCGCGGCCTCCAGCTCCACCACCGACCAGACCGCGGCCGTCGACGCCGCCTACGGCGCACAGGTGACCTGGGACTTCTACAAGAACACCTTCGGCCGCAGCGGCATCAAGAACAACGGCGTCGCGGCCTACTCCCGGGTGCACTACGGCAGCGCGTACGTCAACGCGTTCTGGGACGACAGCTGCTTCTGCATGACGTACGGCGACGGCACCAGCAACACGCACCCGCTGACCTCGCTGGACGTGGCCGGCCACGAGATGAGCCACGGCGTCACGGCCAACACCGCGGGCCTGAACTACTCGGGCGAGTCCGGCGGTCTCAACGAGGCGACCTCCGACATCTTCGGCACCGGCGTCGAGTTCTACGCGGCGAACTCCTCCGACGTGGGCGACTACCTCATCGGCGAGAAGATCAACATCAACGGCGACGGCACCCCGCTGCGCTACATGGACAAGCCCAGCAAGGACGGCGGCTCCGCGGACTACTGGTCGTCCTCGGTCGGCAGCAAGGACGTGCACTACTCGTCCGGCGTCGCGAACCACTTCTTCTACCTCCTCTCGGAGGGCAGCGGTTCGAAGACGATCAACGGCGTCAGCTACAGCTCCCCGACCTACAGCGGCACGACGGTCACCGGCATCGGCCGGGCCAAGGCCCTGCAGATCTGGTACAAGGCGCTGACGACGTACATGACGTCGACGACGAACTACAAGGCCGCCCGTACGGCCACGCTGTCGGCGGCGTCGTCGCTGTACGGCTCCAGCAGCACCGAGTACGCGACGGTGGCTGCGGCCTGGACCGCGGTCAACGTCAGCTAGTACGAACGTAATCGAACTGAGGCGGCACCCGGCACCGAACAGTGCCGGGTGCCGCCTTACTCTTGCCCCCATGCCCTACACGTACGAGGACGTGGGCGCGACCCGCGAGGACCGCTGCCCCCCGGGCTTCCACCGACTGCACGTCCGCTCCCGGATAGGCGAGGGCGAGGCCGTCTTCCGGCGCGCCTCCGAAGCCCTGATGACCTGGGAGCTGCACCGCGCCATGGGCATCGGCATGGCCTCCGACGCCGACAAGGCGGCGCCCGGCGTCACGGTCACGGTCCGTATCGGCCCGATCAAGGCCCCCTGCCGCATCGTCTGGACGGCCGAGGAACCCCGGCGCACCGCCTGGGCCTACGGAACGCTTTCCGGCCACCCCGAGTGCGGCGAGGAGGCCTTCGTGGTCTCCCGCACCGGCGACGGCACCGTCTGGCTGACGATCACGGCCTTCAGCCGCGCCGCCAAGTGGTACGCCCGCGCGGGCGGCGCCGCGGTCCGAGGCCTCCAGCACGCCTACGCCCAGCGGTGCGGAAAGGTGATGCGGAGGTTGTGCGCGGGGCTGGAGGAGTAGGCGTCGCAGCCCCGGCCGACGCGGTGTCCCTGGCGGCGGCAGCCGAGGACTGTCCCGCCTCATACCGGCGGGAGGCCTTGGCGCAGCCGCCCCAGTCGGCGCCGACCGTGGAGGCGGTCGGCGCCGACAGATCCTGTCGCGGGACCCGTGTCACCGCATCAGCACTCCCGCCGCCTCTGCGGACCCTTCCGACGGAACCGTCAGCAGACCCAATTCCGCTCCCGAGGCGAGCAGTTGATGGGCCGGCAGGATGCGGACCGTGTAGCCGAAGGAGCCCGTGCGGTCGAGGGAGAGCGGACCCTCGTACACCCAGCGGCCCTCCAGGTCGGGGCCGCCGGTCGGTTTCAGCGGGACACAGACCGCGTCCGCGATGCGGTCGTCCGTGTCGACGCGGCCCGCGACCGCCTGGATCTCCACGTCGTCGGGGGCGAGGTCGCCGAGACCGACGCGGACGCGCAGCGACAGGGTGGTGCCGAGTTCGGGGGTCGTGGTGGCCGAGGACGCCTCGACATGGTCGACGGTGAGCTGCGGCCAGGCGGCGCGGACCCGCGACTTCCAGGCGGCCAGTTCGCGGGCCGCATCGGCGGTGAGGGAGCGGTGGGCATGGGCCGCGGGGGCGTACAGGCGCTCCACGTACTCGCGCACCATCCGGCCCGCCAGGACCTTCGGGCCGAGGTGGGTCAGGGTCCGGCGGACCATCTCGATCCAACGGTCGGGCAGACCCTCCTGACCGCGCTCGTAGAAACGCGGGGCCACCCGCTGTTCGAGGAGGTCGTACAGGGCGCCGGCCTCCAGTTCGTCCCGGCGGTCGTCGTCGGTCGCGGTGCCGTCCGCGGTCGGGATCGCCCAGCCGAAGTCGGGCTGGAACCACTCGTCCCACCAGCCGTCCAGGACGGAGAGGTTGAGGCAGCCGTTGAGCGCCGCCTTCATCCCGCTCGTGCCGCACGCCTCCAGCGGGCGCAGCGGGTTGTTGAGCCAGATGTCGCAGCCCGGGTAGAGCTTCTGGGCCATCGCCATGCCGTAGTCGGGCAGGAAGACGATCCGGTGGCGCACCCGTGGGTCGTCCGCGAACCGGACCAGCTCCTGGATCAGCCGCTTCCCGCCGTCGTCCGCGGGGTGCGCCTTGCCCGCCACGACGATCTGGACCGGCCGCTCGGAATGCAGCAGCAGGTCCATGAGCCGGTCGCGGTCGCGCAGCATGAGGGTCAGCCGTTTGTACGAGGGGACGCGGCGCGCGAAGCCGATGGTGAGGACGTCGGGGTCAAGGACCCCGTCGATCCAGCCGAGTTCGGCGGTGCCGGCGCCGCGCTGGCGCCAGGACGCCCGGAGCCGGTCCCGTACCTCCAGCACCAGCTGTTCCCGCAGCACCCTGCGCAGGTCCCAGATCTCCTGGTCGGCGATCTCGGCCACCGCGTCCCACCGGTCCGAGCCGCCGACGGTCAGCGCGTCCTCGGTGCGCTGCGCCCCGACCTGCCGGGCGCCGAGACGGAAGACCTCGGGCGCCACCCAGGTCGGCGCGTGGACGCCGTTGGTGACCGAGGTGATCGGCACCTCCTCGGGGTCGAAGCCCGGCCAGAGCCCGGAGAACATCTCCCGGCTGACCTGGCCGTGCAGCAGCGAGACCCCGTTCGCCCGCTGGCCCAGGCGCAGGCCCATCACGGCCATGTTGAAGAGGTTCGGCTCGCCGCCGGGATAGGTCTCCATGCCGAGGGCGAGGATGCGCTCCACGTCGATGCGCGGGAGTTCGGCGTCGGCGCCGAAGTGGCGGGCGACCACCTCCCGGTCGAAGCGGTCGATGCCGGCGGGCACGGGCGTGTGGGTGGTGAAGACCGTGCCGGCCCGCACGGCCTCCAGCGCTGACGCGAAGTCCAGCCCCTCGTCGCCGAGTTCGGCGATCCGCTCCAGGCCGAGGAACCCCGCGTGCCCCTCGTTGGTGTGGAACACCTCGGGCTGCGGGTGCCCGGTCAGCCGGCAGTACGTCCGGACCGCCCGCACCCCTCCTATGCCGAGCAGCATCTCCTGCAGCAGCCGGTGTTCGCTGCCGCCGCCGTACAGCCGGTCGGTGACCTCGCGTTCGCCGAGGTCGTTCTCCTCGACGTCGGAGTCGAGCATGAGGAGCGGGACGCGGCCGACCTGCGCCAGCCAGATCCGGGCGCGCAGCGCGCGGCCGCCGGGCAGGGCGAGGGAGACCTGGGCGGGTGTGCCGTCCTCCTCGCTCAGGGGCACCACGGGCAGTTCGTTGGGGTCGAGGACCGGATAGTGCTCCTGCTGCCAGCCCTCGCGGGACAGGGACTGGCGGAAGTAGCCGTGCCGGTAGAGCAGGCCCACGCCGATCAGCGGGACGCCGAGGTCACTGGCGGCCTTGAGATGGTCGCCCGCGAGGATGCCGAGGCCCCCGGAGTACTGCGGCAGCGCGGCGGTGATGCCGAACTCGGGCGAGAAGTAGGCGATGGCGGCGGGCAGGTCGGAGGTCTGCGTCTGGTACCAGCGCTCGCCGGTCACGTACTCGCGCAGGTCGTCGGAGACCGCGGCGAGACGGCGCAGGAAGCGGCTGTCCTCGGTGAGCTCCGTGAGCCGGCCGGCCGACACGCTGCCGAGCAGCCGTACGGGGTCGCCGCCGCACGCGGTCCAGCGCTCGGGGTCGACGGACTGGAAGAGGTCTCGGGTCTCGGCATGCCAGGACCAGCGGAGGTTGCGGGCCAGGTCACTGAGCGGGTGAAGGACTTCGGGGAGAACGGGTCGGACGGTGAATCTGCGGATCGCCTTCACGAGTTCCACCTTCACACAGGACGTACGCGGCAGAGGGACGCACGGCGTTGTGCGGCCTTCGTCACCCACGACGTTAGCGGCGAGGGTGCCTTCGCGACACGGCGCATCGCGGCACGGCCCCGGATGGGGCCGACCGTGTGACGTCGGCGAGAAATCGACGCAACCTTCCCGGACACCCATGGACGGCATGGCCGATTCCGCCCTCATGGGCGGCCTTGTGGTGCTTCGCGCCGCACGAGAGGCTCACCGGGTGACGTGCGGCCGGACCCTGCCCAGAGCGGTCGGCTCCGGCCTCGGTACGTCGAGTTGAGGAGGGGAACTCAAGTCATGGCACGGACGAGGAAGAGGCGTCTGCGCTGGGCGGCGGGTCTCACCGCGGTCACGACGGCCGCGGTGCTTTCGGCCATCGCCCCGCCCGCGCAGGCGGCCCCTGACGGGCAGATACTCGGAGCGGGGGAACCCGGCTCCGTCAGCGGGAGCTACATCGTGACGCTCAAAGGGGGTACGCGGGCTCCGTCGTCGGCGGGCACGGACATAGCCGAGCGGTACGGGGCGAGAATCAGCCACACCTACGGCACGGTCCTCAACGGCTTCGCCGTGCGGGTCGACGAGAGACGGGCCCGGCGGCTCGCCACGGACCCCCGCGTGGCCTCGGTCGTCCAGGACACCAGGGTGACGCTCGGCCGTGTCCAGGGGAACCCGCCCTCGTGGGGTCTGGACCGGATCGACCAGCCGAGCCGCCCGCTGGACAAGCGGTACACGGCACCCGGATCGGCGGGTTCGGGGGTGACCGTCTACGTCATCGACACCGGCATCCGTGTCACGCACCGGGACTTCGGGGGCCGGGCGGGCTACGGCTGGGACTTCGTCGACGACGACGGGACGGCGCGGGACGGCAACGGCCACGGCACCCATGTCGCCGGAACCGTCGCCGGCACCGCGTACGGCGTCGCCAAGAAGGCCAGGGTCGTCGCCGTACGCGTCCTCGACGACAAGGGGGCCGGCTCCACCGCCCAGGTCATCGCGGGCATCGACTGGGTCACCCGGCACGCGAGAAAGCCGGCCGTGGCCAATCTCAGCCTGGGCGGCTACGCCAACGACCGGTTGGACGCGGCCGTCCGCAACTCCATCGCCTCCGGCGTGACCTACACCGTCGCGGCGGGCAACGCCGGACTGCCGGCCTCGCTCTACTCCCCGGCCCGGGTCGCCCAGGCCCTCACCGTCGGCGCGAGCGACCGCGCCGACACCCGGGCGGGCTTCTCGAACACCGGGTCGTCGCTCGACCTCTTCGCGCCGGGGGTCGACATCACGTCGGATTCGTACACCGGTGATACGGCCAGGGCGACGTACTCCGGTACGTCGATGGCGAGCCCGCACGCCGCGGGCGCGGCCGCGCTGTATCTGGCGGACCATCCGCGGGCCGCACCCGCCCAGGTGGTGAAGGCGCTGGTGGAGCGGGCGGTCACGGGAAGGCTGTCGGGCGTCGGCCCGGGTTCGCCGAACAGGCTCCTGCAAGTCGGCTGACACGGGTGGGACGCTGGTACAACCAGGGTGATTCGGCCACACCGCACCGGCCTCGCCTGCCCGGGACGAGGCCGGTCTTGTGTGTAGACATACGCGTGAGTAGTTAACAAAGTGCCGGAATGCTCACCCGCATAGTGTGGGAAGGCTCCTCCGGTACACCCGCAGGCCCCACCTCCCCACACCCCCATCCGCCCGCCCACGTTGACGCGGACAGGAGCGGTCATGCCCGCCACGCACCACACGTCGCCAACCCCGACGACCACCCCCGAGACACCCCGAACACGCACGACCGAAGCCGGTCCCCGTACACCTGAGAAACCGTCGGCCGCCCCCGGCGGAAGCAGCCCGGCCGCCCCCGGCGTGACCGGCTCCTCCGCTCGCTCGACGACCACCGGCTCCACGGCCGAGTCGGCCGACCCGGGCACCGGCACCTCCGTGGGCGGTACCTCCGTCACCGGTACGTCCGCCCCGGACACCTCCGCTCCCGGCACCTCCGCTCCCCGCAGCGCCGCTCCCAAGCCCAAGACAGCCAAGTCCGCTTCGAGTACAGCCAAGTCCGCACCCAAGACGGGCAAGGCCGTTCCGAAGGCGGGAAGGACCGCTCCCGGCGCAGGCAAGGCCGCTCCCAGGGCAGGCAAGGCCGCCGTCCCCGCCACCCGCGCCCCCGACGCCCCTCTCGCCCCCGCCGTCGCTCCGGCGACGGCCGTCGGACGCATCCCCGTCCTCGACGTCCGCCCGGTCGTGCAGCACGGGCGCCGACCCGCGAAGGCGGTGGTGAACGAGGAGTTCGAGGTCTCGGCCACGGTCTTCCGCGAGGGCCATGACGCGGTCGCCGCGAACGTCGTCCTGCGTGACCCGGACGGCCGCGTCGGCCCGTGGACGCCGATGCGCGAGCTGGCCCCCGGAACCGACCGCTGGGGGGCCAGGGTGAGCGCCGGCACGGAGGGCCGCTGGACGTACACGGTGGAGGCCTGGGGGGATCCGGTCACCACCTGGCGGCATCACGCGGGGATCAAGATCCCGGCCGGGATGGACACGGAACTGGTGCTGGAGGAAGGCGCCCTGCTGTACGAGCGGGCGGTCGCCGCCCTGCCGAAGGGACCCAAGGGCAAGAGCCGCAGGGGCACGCTGCTCGGGGCCGTCGACGCGCTGCGCGACACCGGCCGTCCCGTCGCCTCCCGCCTCGCGGCCGCCCTCACACCCGAGGTGGACGAGGTGCTGGCCCGGCATCCGCTGCGCGACCTGGTGACCTCCTCCGAGCCAC